>NZ_CP064788.1:0-1446954 GCF_017094525.1 Halapricum desulfuricans
CACATCCATCAAATACCATATGTTATACTGAATCTTATTGTATTCACAGCAGTCGTTCGGTGGGGATCTCGGACGGATACGCCCGTTTCCACCGACAACCCGTCTGCGGACGACATCGCACCGTAATATTTAATATGCTATCAACCACGGGTTCCTTTTGGTTCAACTGGACGCGGCCTGGCTCGGGAAATGGCGTAAATACGCCTCTCTACCCTCTTTCGCGCCATATCTCTCTGCGCGCCGTGTCATTTCCACCTGAAAGGAAGGGGTCATCTCATGACAGAACAGGACGACGATACCGATTCAGCGATCGATTCCAGTACGGGAACTGATTCCGGGAGCGACCTCATTGATTCGGCGTTCGCTTCCGAGCAGGCTGACGACGAGAGTCGAGATCGGACTGATACCGACAGTCAGCACGGATCTATCGGCGCGTCGTCGCTAGACGACATCGTACTCGACGACGTGGAAGACACTGACGACGCCGGCGAAGCGTCGCGCGGCCTGTTCGACGACCTGCTGAGCGGCGAACCGATCTTCGAGAAGAAAGAAGTACTCCGTCCGTCGTACACGCCTCGCAAACTCCCGCACCGCGAGGACCAGATCAACAACATGGCGACGATTCTCGTCAGTGCGCTCCGCGGTGACACCCCCTCGAATATCCTCATCTACGGCAAGACGGGGACCGGCAAGACTGCCAGTGCCAAGTTCGTCAGCGAGGAACTCGAGTCGACCTCCGAGAAGTACTCCGTCGCCTGCGAAGTCGAGTACATCAACTGTGAGGTCACCGACACTCAGTATCGCGTCCTCGCGCAACTCGCGAACAAGTTCATCGAGAAGAACCGCGATCATATCACCGACCGAATCGACGAACTGGAATCGCTCCGCGAACGCGTGCGTGAGGACGAGTCGTCGCTCACTGAAACCGATTTCGAGTCGATCGGGGACATCGAATCTACGCTCGAATCGCTCCGCGAGGAGCGCGAAGGCTTCGAAGAGGTCCCCATGACCGGCTGGCCGACCGACCGCGTCTACAGCACGTTCTTCGAGGCGGTCGATTACACCGAGCGCGTCGTCGTCATCATGCTCGACGAAATCGACAAACTCGTCGAGAAAAGCGGTGACGATACCCTGTACAACCTCTCGCGGATGAACTCCGAACTGGAGAACTCGAAGGTTTCGATCATCGGCATCTCCAACGACCTGAAATTCACCGACTTTCTCGATCCCCGCGTCAAGTCAAGCCTCGGCGAGGAAGAGATCGTCTTCCCCCCATACGACGCTAACCAGCTCCGGGACATCCTGCAGGCGCGCGCCGAGGTCGCGTTCGAAGACGGTTCGCTTTCCGACGACGTCATCCCGCTGTGTGCGGCCTTTGCGGCGCAGGAACACGGCGACGCTCGGCGTGCACTCGATTTACTCCGGACGGCCGGTGAACTCGCCGAACGGGACAAAACCGACCGCGTCGAGGAAGACCACGTCCGGCAGGCACAGGAAAAGATCGAACTCGATCGCGTCGTTGAGGTCGTCCGCACCCTCCCCACCCAGTCGAAACTCGTCCTCTTTGCGATCATCTTGCTCGAAAAGAACGGCGTCCACAACATCAACACCGGAGAAGTCTACAATATCTACAAGAGCCTCTGCGAGGAGATCGACGCCGACGTGCTCACCCAGCGCCGGGTCACTGACCTCATCTCCGAACTCGACATGCTCGGCATCGTCAACGCCGTCGTCGTCTCGAAGGGCCGATACGGCCGCACGAAGGAGATCTCGCTGTCGGTCCCGATCGACGAGACGGAAGCCGTTCTCCTGAGCGACTCCCGACTGGGCGACATCGAGGACGTCCAGCCGTTCGTTCAGGCCCGGTTCGACCAGTAGCCCAGCGGTTCGATCAGCTGCTCGGTGCCACCTCTATCGTCCGATTCCCCGTCGCGTCCGTCGTGTCCGATGTCGGGTTCGTCACGTTCAACGCCGTCTTCACCGCGCCCGCCTCTGCCCCCAGTCGGATGTTGCCGAGATACGGCACCGAGTACTCGGCGGTCCCGACGATCCACTCTGGTCTGACCGGTCCGCTGGCGATCCCGTTCACCTGGTCGTATGCGCTGTTTGCGTCTCCTTTGGTGATGAATCCCGAGTGGGGTGCAGGACAGCCACGGACGTCCGTTCCACCGGATGTCGACTCCTCACAGACTGCGTCCTCGGGCAGGTACTCTGGGTTGGCCTTGTCGATCCAGTTTTCACCCTCTTCGACCCAGAACATCGCCCGGTGGATGACTGGGGTTCGGCGGTCGCTCCCGTCCGGCTCGTAGACGATCACGTCCCCGTACGCGCCGAACTTCTCGTAGCCGGTTGCCCGTCCCGCTCTCGCGCTGACGACGCCGCTTTCGTGTGCCCCGTCCCCGGGGAACCGATCGGCTTCCATGACGAACACCAGATCACCGCGCTCCATCACCGGCTCCATGCTCCCGCTCTCGATGGCGACCATCGGCGGCCAGACTCCGCTGGCGGTAAAGAGCAACGCGCCGATCAGGACGACGATTCCGACACTGCTGAGCAAATCGTAGAGGTATAGTACCCAGTTCGACTCGTCTCCGTCCGACTCCGTTCCCCGGTGTGTCTTTGGACCCCGATCTGTCGGCTTCGTGTCGGTCGGTTTCTCTCTCACCGACCGCGTGGCGTCGTCTCCCTCGGACCGGGGGACGTCCACGGTCTCCGGTCCCGACTCCGGGCCGTCGTCTTCCATCGTCCGTTCCAACCCGACGGACAGCCACCAATCTTTCGCTTGGTCGTCGCCTCGCTTACCGTCACCCTTTTGCTCGGCGGCGCGAATCCTCGCGGTGTGCCTCTCGAGACGCCCGCCCGGATCGTCAGTGAACTCGCGTCCCGCGGCTACAACGCCGAACGCGATGCCGTGACGCTGCTGGCCGACGCGCCGGACACTGACGCCGCTCTCGATCGGGCCCTCGAAACGCTCCCCGACGACGCACTCAAACTGCGATCCGAGCACGTCCGGGACGCACTCGAAACGGACGACTCGAAACGCTCGCTCGGCGATCGGTCGCTCTCCGACCCGTCCCGATCCGAAGCGACCGCGTCCCCGGACTCCGACGCGACTGTCGATCGTGATTCGCCGTCTACTCCCGAGCGCTCGGCTGGGCCAACGACGGACAACACATCTGTTTCGACTGGAGAGGAACAGCCCCAAAATCAAAATACAGCTACAACTTCTCCAGTTGAAACAAGAGGGGTCAGAAGTTCCGATTCTGACCGACAGACGAGGGGCCGTGAAATCGATCCCGACCGGCTTTCGGTCGAGATCGACGGCGACATGACCGGCCAGTCGACCGGGACGGGCGAGTACAGCGATTTCGTCGCCGTCTTTCGAGATCGATACGAACGCCTCTCGAAGCAGCTTCGCGGCCGGGTCAACCACCGCCCGACCGACGCGCTGGAATCGCTGCCCGGCAACGAGGACGCCGCAGTCGTCGGGATGGTCTCGGACATCCGATCGACCGCCAGCGGCCACTGGCTGATCGAACTCGAGGACACCAACGGAACCTTTCCGACGCTGGTGATGAAAGACCGGCCGATCGCCGACCTCGTGTCCGAGCTGTTGCTCGACGAGGTGATCGCCGTCGAGGGGACGCTTGCCGACGACGGTGGCATCCTCTTCGTCGACTCGCTGCACTTCCCGGACATTCCCCGCACCCACGAACCTTCGACCGCGGATCGACCGGTAAAGGCCGCCCTCATCAGTGACGTCCACGTCGGGAGCCAGGAGTTCAAAGCCGACGCCTGGCATCGCTTCGCCGACTGGCTCCACACCGACGACGCCGAGGGCGTCGAGTATCTGCTGATCGCGGGCGACATGGTCGAGGGCGTCGGCGTCTATCCCGATCAGGACGAGGAACTGGACGTCATCGACGTCTACGACCAGTACGAGCGCTTCTCGGAGTACCTCAAGGAAGTGCCAGGCGACATGGAAATCGTCATGATTCCGGGCAACCACGACGCCGTCCGCCTGGCCGAACCCCAGCCCGCCTTCGATTCGGAACTCCGACAGACGATGTCCGCCCACGACGCCCGTTTCACCTCCAATCCTTCGCTGGTCACGATCGAGGGCGTTTCGGTGCTGATGTATCACGGGGTCAGCCTCGACGAAGTGATCGCCGAACTGCCCGACGAGAAGGCCTCCTACGACGAGCCGCACAAGGCGATGTATCAGCTCCTCAAGAAGCGCCACGTCGCCCCCCAGTACGGCGGGCACACGCGACTTGCACCCGAAACGAGGGACTACCTCATCATCGACGAGGTCCCGGACGTCTTCCACGCCGGCCACGTCCACAAACTGGGCTATGGCAAGTACCACAACGTGTTGACGATCAACTCGGGCTGCTGGCAGGCCCAGACGGACTTCCAGAAGAGCGTCAACATCGACCCGGACGCCGGGTTCGCGCCGATCGTCGATCTGGAGACGCTGGAGCTTACCGTTCGGAGTTTCGGGTAAATCTTATAACACCGGTCTCAATCGTCGTCAGCGGTGTACAGGCGGTACAAGGCGACTGCCCCGGGGTCGTCCGGAAATCGGAGATTTCCGTGATCATGAGAATCAAAGATTCTCGGACGACTTGACCCCGGGGTTGAAGCCGACAGCATTAATGCACAAAATACGCTCCAAAACACTTTTTGAGTTTCAGAACGTATCAAAACGTGTGTCAAAACGATATACAGTGACAGTCCCAGATGAAGATGGGGAGTGGCTTGATGACCAGCCTCATCTCTCACCGAGTGGACTGCTACAAAAAGCAATCCAAGAACAGCGAGAAAAAGAAGAATCTGACTAACCACGATGAAACACACGCTTCGCTTCCGTGCGTACCTTTCCGACGGCGTGGCGAGCGAAGCGTGGCGGCAAATCGACATTCTTCGACAGATTCGCAATCACGCTGTCCGAGACTACTATAGTAGTGACTACAACAACCGGCCATCCGACTACGACCAACACGACAAACTCACCGAGTGGACAGACCGTTGGCTGACGTTTGCCGAACCCTCGCAACACGCCGCTCAACAGGCCATAAGCCAAATCCACGACGATATTAAGACACTCCAAGAGCGGCGAGACGAAGGCTACGATGTTGGGCGGTTGCGGTGGCAAGGCAAAGGTGAATTTCGGTCAGTGTCGTACAATCAGTCCAGTCGCTTCAACGTGGATAACAACACGGGCAACGATCGATTCGTGCGACTTCGACTCGAAAAGATTGGCTGGTTCAAGATTCGAGCAGAACGTGACGTACCACCAGCAGACGACATTGATGAGGTTATCCTCAAGAAAGAGACAACTGGTGAATGGTATGTCTCACTCGTGACCACTGTGGAAGACACGCCCGAGAAACCGCCGCTCAGAGACATTGACCCCGAGGACTGCGTAGGTGTTGACCTTGGCATTACCAGCTACATCCACACCTCGGAGAATCTGTCTGTGGACACGCTTGACCTGTCCGATGAGTACGACCGCTATGCACGCGAACAGCGGAGACTCGCCCGGAAAGAACATGGCTCTGCCAACTGGGAGAACCAACGTCGGAAGGTCGCACAAGCAAAACGGACAATCAAGCGGAAGGTGCGAGACTACCAGCATAAGTTGACGACGTGGCTCGTCACAGAATACGACGTTGTGGCCGTTGAAGACTTGAATGTGAAGCCGATGCTGGAAACCAGTCAGAACGCCAAAAACAAGCAAGACGCCGCGTGGTCGCAGTTTCTTGAATTGTTGGAATACAAAGCTGACCTGCACGGCACACACGTTGTGGAAGTGGAGCCAGCAGGCACGACGAAAGAGTGCGCTGTGTGTGGTGTCGAAACAGCCAAGCCACTCTGGGTACGCGAACATTCCTGTCCGGCGTGCGGCCACTCGCAAGACCGCGACCTGAACGCGGCGAAGAATATTCTCTCTCGTGGTTTGAAGCAGATAGGGGCGGGACGCTCCGAATCAACGCCTGTGCAGACTGCGCTCCCTACGTTCACACCTCAGCGAGAGGTTGTGGATGCAAAGCGCGTCGTTGAAGCAGGAAGCCCCGGGGTCGTACGGAAGACATCGTCTTCCGTGATGACGAGAGACGGAGTCTCTCGAACCACTTGACCCCGGGGTGGGTTCACGCACCGCCGCGGCGTTTGACTCGCGCTACGACCATCCGCTGTTCGTCCGACTTGAACGCCACTGAAAGTCTGAACCCACCGACGCGGACCTTCTTGTAGGGGCTGTTTTGGAGCGGCTCCCCGTAGTCCGGTGGATCTCGCCACGGAGAATCGACGATTTCGTCGAGTTTGTCGAGTATCCGGTCCTGTTCTTCGGGGGTGAACGTAGCGAGATCCTCCTCTGCGTCCGTCGCCAGTTCCCACTCCCAGCCGTCGTCACTCATCGTCCGTTCCGAACCGCTCGCGGGCTTCGTCTGCAGTCAGTGTCCGACCCTCACGTATGTCTTCTTCAGCGGCGAGAAGCGCGACGAGTTCGTCCCGATCGAACGTCGGAAACTCGACCGCGTCTCGAAGCGTATAGCGGATAAACTCGCTCCGGCTGTTGAACCCCCGTCCTTGCCACGTGTCGTCGATCTCTTCGAGAAATGATTCCGTGACTTTAAAATTCACTGTCAATATCTCGTCGTCGCCGTCACCGCTCGTAATTGCTCCAGACATATTTTGCACATACGAGCGTCTTACGCATAGTCGTTTTGTATCTTCCTGTGCCGATGGCGTCAACACTTGCCGTCTGTCACTCCTCACGGCGATACCGGACGCGAGGGGATGGTTATACGGGCACGACGCGCCAACGACCGGACGAACGATGACTGACGACGACCGCGGATTCGAGACGAACGCCCTCCACGTCGGGCAGGAAGAACCCGACCCTGCCACGGGCGCACGCGCACCGCCGATCTATCAGACGACCAGCTACGTCTTCGAGGACGCCGAAGACGCCGCCCAGCAGTTCGCCCTCGAGAAGCCGGGCCACATCTACTCTCGGCTCATGAACCCGACCACGGGACTGCTCCAGGAACGACTCGCCGCGCTCGAAGGCGGCGTCGGTGCCGTCGCGACCGCCTCGGGGATGAGCGCGCTGAATCTCACGACCTTCCTGCTGGCGGACGTCGGCGATAACGTCGTCACCGCCTCGGCGCTGTACGGCGGGACCTATACCTACTTCAGCCATACCGCGCCGCGCAACGGCGTCGAGGCGCGCTTCGTCGACACGCTGGATTACGACGCCTACGACGAGGCGATCGACGAGGACACCGCCTACGTCCACCTCGAAACGATCGGTAACCCCGCGCTGGTGACGCCCGACATCGAGCGCGTCGCCGACATCGCCCACGACCACGGCGTCCCGCTGTTCGTCGACAACACCTTTGCGACGCCGTATCTGTCGAACCCGATCGAACACGGTGCAGACCTGGTCTGGGAGTCGACGACCAAGTGGATCCACGGCTCGGGCACGACCGTCGGCGGCGTCGTCGTCGACGGCGGCACGTTCCCCTGGGAAGAGTACGCCGAAGACTACCCCGAGATCGCCGGCGACAACCCCGCCTATCACGGCGTCAACTTCGCCGATCGGTTCGGCGAGGCGGCGTTCACCTATGCCGCGATCGCTCGCGGACTGCGCGATCTGGGCAACCAGCAGTCGCCGTTCGACGCCTGGCAGACGATCCAGGGGCTGGAGTCGCTGCCGATGCGGATGGAACGCCACTCCGAGAACGCCCAGCTGGTGGCCGAGTATCTCGACGACCACGACGAGGTCGCCTGGGTCAACTACCCCGGGCTGGAGAGCCACGAAACGCACGACAACGCTTCGGAGTATCTCGAGGGTGGCTACGGCGGCATGATCACCTTCGGCCTCGAGGCCGGCTACGAGGCCGCCCGCGAGACCGTCGAGTCGGCCGAACTGGCCAGTCTCCTGGCGAACGTCGGCGACGCCAAGACGCTTGTCATCCACCCGGCTTCGACGACCCACCAGCAACTCACCGCCGAGGAGAAGGCAGCTGCCGGCGTCAGAGACGATATGGTCCGGCTCTCCGTCGGCGTCGAAGACCCGACAGACATCATTGGCGATCTGGATCAGGCGATCGCGCAAGCGACGCAGTGAGGCTTCGTTGTTTCGTCTTGGCTGTCGCCCTCCAACAGTCGCGATCAGTCCTCAGCGCCGTCCCGAACGGCAACCGCCATCCCGGTCTCGAAATCCAGCATGTCCCCGGCCGGCAGTTCTGCGCGACCGACGGCCAGCAGATCGCCCCTGTGATGGGTCACGAGGACCTCGTCGCCGGGCCGCACGTTCGGATCGACCTCGCGGACGAACTTCGCGAAGACGTTCTTGCCGTCGCGAACGAACGGTTCGCTCTCGTCGCCGACGACGATCCGGTAGTCGGGATGCGGGAGCGATTCGTGCAGTCGACGCCCGCCGGCCAGTCCGAGCGTGAACCGGCCCGTCGTGCTGTAGGTCACGAGCCGACCGTCCGGCGCGATGATCTGTCGAGGCCGACCGGACGTCGAGCGCGTAATCTCCAGATCGGGGTCGTCGAACAGCGCCGCACCGTCCGGCCCGAACTGGTAGGTCACGACCCGCGCTAGCGTGTCGAGATCCATTTCGGAGGCGGCCTCTGTCATGCCTCGTGGTCGGACACGGGCGGGCAAACGCCTTTCGACACGGGGTCGTCCCTGCGGGAATCGCCGCTACGGTTGCGTTTATCTGTCGACTGCCCGAAGCGGGTCGTATGGCAACGGACACCCGAAAACTCGCTGTCGGCGGTGGCCTGCTTTCCGTCTCCAGCGTCGTGATCATCGCGCTGGGCGTGGCCGACCTCCCGGTCGTCGTCGGGGCCGTCGCCGCGCTCGGCCTGGCGGCAGGTGCCCTGCTGGTCGGCACGTCCGAGGGCGGTCGTCCAGTCTGAGAACGACCAACACTAGAGCAGAAACCGGTCGGGATCGGACCCGAGGTCGATGAAGCCGTCAGCCGCCGCGATGAGATCTTCGGCCGTCGATTCCTCGAACGCGATCACGTCGACTCTGACGCCCTCGTGCTGGAGGTGTCTGCAGAGTCGCGTGAAGTCGCCGTCGCCGGTACACAGCGCGACGGCGTCGATGTGTTCGGCCAGCGAGACGGCGTCGAGACTCATTCCGACGTCCCAGTCGGCCTTCTTCGAGCCGTCGCCGAAGGTCCGGATCTCCTTGATCCGGGTCTCGAAGCCGATGTCGACCAAGGCGTCGAAAAACGACTCTTCCTCGGGCGCGTTGGCCTTGATCACGTAGGCGATCGCCCGCGTGAGCGACCGCCCGTCGACTGCCGCGTCGAGCAACTCCGCGTAGTCGATGTTGCGTTCGTGGAGGCTCCTGGCGGTGTGATAGAGGTTCTGTGAATCCGCGAGGACCGCGACCCGCTGTGTCCCGTGCGTCTCGCTTCTGGTCATCGGGTAGCGTTCCTCGGCCCTCCCTGAAAGCGCTTGTGACTCCCCCGCGTGACTTGTATCGGCCGTCCACTCACGCACGGCTGTCGAAACACGGGAAACAGAATATGAAAGAATATTTAATAAAAGTCGTTACGAATACGCGAGTCCATCTCAGGACGAATATCGGACTATGAAGCGCTGAAAATCTACAACTACGGCAGTTGTTGCGGATCTTTGGACTGGATCTGAACTACAACAACGACGGTAGTTAAGAAAATTGATAAGTCTTATACGTGGTCGCAGCCAACGTAGAAGTGTATGATAGCCCAAAAGACAACCGTTGCTGACGAGGAACAGTCCACCCGGAACGACGCCCCTTCTATCGAAGTGTGGCTGATGGCGGTCACCACCGGCGTGTGACGACCAAACTGTTTTGCTGACGGACGTTTTCGGCCCTGTATGGACAGCGAGCGACTGGTTTCGGTCCTCAAGAGCGGCGGGCTCTCGCGCTATCAGGCCCAGGCGTACGTCGCGTTGCTCGAACTCGGGACCGCCTCGGCCGGCGACCTGGCGGACGCCAGCGGCGTTCCCCAGCCCCGGATCTACGACGTCTTGCGGGATCTCGAGGCCGACGGGTACGTCGAGACGTACGAGGGCGAGACCCTTCAGGCTCGGATCCACGATCCGGCGGCGCTCGTCTCGGATCTGAGCACCCGGATCGCCCAGTTCCAGTCGGCCACCGACGAGATCGAACACCGCTGGACGGAGCCGGAACCGACCGGCCAGGAGGCGGCGATCGTCGCGCAGTTCGAGACGGTGCTCACGCGAACGATCGAGTTCATCGAGGACGCCAACAACTACGTCCAGCTGTCGGTTACACCGGGGCAGATCGAACAGCTCGAGCCGACGCTGCGAGCGGCTCACGAGGACGGCATCTACGTCCAGCTCGCGATCCACTCGTTCGGCGAGGACGAGTTGCCCGACGAGGAATACCTCGCCGGGATCTGTACCGAGGCACGCGTCCGTGAGCGACCGGCGGCGTTTCTGGCACTGATCGACCAGCAACAGGTCGGGTATGCGCTCCACGTCGATTCCCCCAGCGAGTACGGCATGCTCATCGACGATCGGGGGCTCGCCTACGTCTTCTCGTGGTTCTTCTCGACGATGCTGTGGGAGCTGTGGGACACCCACTACGACGGCCGCTCGAGCGACCCTCCGATACGCTACTTCGAGATCAGGCGAGCGATCCCCGAGATCGAAGCGTTGCTCGAGGAGGGCGCGACCGTCCACGTCCGGATTACTGGCCAGTGGGTCGACAGCCGCCGTCCCTGCCAGCTCGTCGGCACTGTCACCGAGGTCTCCTACGAGGGGGAGCACCTCGACGAGGGACCGACCACACTCAGGGACCTCGTCGGCCGGGCCAGCCTCGTCGTCGAGACCGACGGTGGCACGTTCTCCGTCGGTGGCATCGGCACGCATCTGGAGGACGTCGAGACCGACCAGATTGTCGTCGAGGAGATCGAACCCTAGGGGGTCGGCAGCGACACGTCCTCGCCGTCGGCGTAGACCGTCGGTTCGCGGACGATCCCGTCGAGATGCAGCGGCGCTTCGGTGTCGCCGCCGATCGAGGCGTCGTCGCCGATCGCGAAGTGGACCGTCCCGCCCGCCTTCTCGTCGAGCAGGACCGACCCGACCAGCTGCTCGACGGCGACGTTCGTCCCGATCCCCAGCTCGGCGAGGTTGTAGGCCGCGTCGCCGACCTCCTCGGCCCCTTCCTCGACCTGCTCGCGGATCGCGTCGTCCTCGATGGCGGTGACCTGCCCGTCTTCGACCTCGAAGGCGACCGTCTGTCCGCCTTCGAGTAGCCCGTGGGGTCGCATCGTCCCGTCGACGACGACTCGACCGTTCGCGGTCGCGGGACTGACGAACACTTCGCCGGCGGGTAGGTTCGAGAACGAACCCGGCTCGTGGACGATCCCGGTGTCCTCCTGCCACTCTCGGTCACCGGGCTCGAGCGTGATGTCCGTCCCCGACGGCGCGGTCACCCGGATCTCCGTCGCGTTTCCGACCGCCGCGAGGACGCGATTGCAGTGTTCTCGGATCGATTCGTAATCGGCGTCGAGCCCGCGCGTGAACACGTCCTCGGTGATTCCCGGGAGCGTCGCCGCACGCGCACCGCCGTCGGTGGCAGCCGAGCGCGCCCGGGTGTGGCTGAGGCTCTTTGTCGTCGGTGCGAGCAGTACGTCCGGTTCGCGCATGGCCGCTGCGACCGTCGCCGGGGGCTCCTCGCCGTGCTGGTCGCCCGGCGGATACCGGACGATCGTCGTGTCACCGGTAATCTCGCTCGCGACGTCGTACAGCACTTTGCCGATCTTCCAGCGCTTGTCGTCGGTAATGATCGCACAGGACTCGCCCGATTGCAGTCCCATGCACTGGTTCAGCGCCGTCTCGGCCGCGACGCGCAAGTCGTCAGTCATGCACCGGCCTGCGGGCGGGACGGGGTTAGGCGTTTCTCTTACTGTACGTCCGTTCCGACTCGACCGTGCGACAGCGTGGTCATACTGGCAACTCGGTACAACGGTCACTCGAGGTCGTGGAACTCGACGTCACCGGTCTCGGTGTCGAGGACGACCGCCGCCGGCGCTCCGGGCGCGTCGGGGATCGGGATCCCGCCGGGATTGAGATGGACCGTCTCTCCGCGTCGTTCGTGGACCCGTTCGTGGGTGTGACCCCGGCAGACGTAGTCGTAGTTGTCGCTCTCGAGCAAGGCGTCGACGATCGGCTCGCTCGTGCCGTGATAGACGGCGAACTCCGCCCCATCAAGTGTCAGTTCTCCGAACTCTCGAAAGTAGGTGCCGAACCCTTCGACAGCGTTCTCGAGCCCCCACTCGCCGTCGTTGTTCCCTCGCACGGCGTAGAACTCGAAGTCCGACTCGAAGGCCGACGCCGAGAACGGGGCGACGATGTCGCCGCAGTGGATCACCGCGTCGACGCCCTCCCGGTTGAACGTATCGACCGCCTGCTCGACGATGCTCCCGTTGTCGTGGGTATCCGAGACGATTCCGATCTCCATGCCGGGGCGGTTTGATCCCCAGCAGGAAAAAGACGCGTTTCGTTCTCAGGGGGTTATGTAACAGTTACAAAATCCGGCAGCAAACAGCAGCACTCAGCAGCAAATCGAGAAGCTACCCCAAACCTTTAAATGTATATTTAATCTACATTGGGGTATGGCCGAGTTCACATTCCAAGGCGAGGAAGCAATCACGAAGGATGTAACCAAAACAGGAACGGGCGCACACGTCTTTGTTCCGAAAGAATGGCTTGGTGAAGAAGTCGCCGTCATCCGACTATCCCAAGACGACTGATACTACATACATGTCCTCTACACACCTCTCCCTCCCAGTCCGCCTGCCAGACGAGGAGCGAGAGCGATACAACCGACTCGCCACGCTCACCACGCAAACAGCAAACACGCTGATCGAGCAGTACTGGACGCCAGACCATCTCACCGAGATTACTGAATCCTCGTATCAAGCGTGGAAATACTTTGACGAGCAAGAAGCGTTCGCAGCGTTTGACATCTATCTCCCCAGTCGATACAAACGCTGTCTGTTACAGAAAGTCGGAGAAACACTCCGCAGTCACGCTGACAAACGAGAAGCCTTTCAAACAGTCAAACCGCTGCTTCCCGACCACAAGATTCGACGCATCCACACGCGACGAATCAAAGAGCGGCTCTGGGAGTCGGACGAATACCTGTCTTCGGGCTACGTGGATGCACTAATCAACCAGTTGAACGCTTACTACGACGTTCATGGCGAATATCCAGACACGTACTTTGCCTTCCAAGACTGCCCAGAATACTCCTCTGGCGTGTTACCGTATTCAGCAGATGACGGCCCGACCAGCGGACAAGCAGTCAAATACCAGTACGACGAATCCACGCAACAACTCACTGTCGAACTCAAAACCCCTGATACACTTGAAGCCGACACATGGGGCGACTGGACATGGACAGAATACACCTTAGATGGCTACGACGCCTTTCACGAACTCGTCGACAACGGCAGTCTCTCCGCTCCATCATTCCAACCTAACACGTCGAAGAGAGGAGATGACTACTACGAGTTATCCTTTCCTGTCGAAGTCGAACATAGAGACACTCCTGACGATGTTGAAACCGTATTGGCGATTGATGGCGGTCTTCGGAAAGATGCAACCGCTGTCGTCGTAGACAACGAAGGAGAACAACTCTCCACCCCGTATTTCATCCAGAATACGGAACGAGAGAGGATGCGGAATCTGAATCGGGAGCGCAATCAACTCAACTCGAAACTCGCTCATCTACGCCGACAGGGACGCGACCATACAGACACGTTCAAACACGTGCAATCGGAGTACGAGCGAGTGAACAACAAGCTTCGGCACAAGCGCGAGCAACTTGTCCACGACGTATCCAACCAAATTCTCGCACTCGCCGTAGTGTACGACGTGGACGCTATCGTCCACGAAGACCTGCGTTCACTCTCACCACCACGGGGTGAAGGACAGCTCTCATGGGAACTGTCATCATGGGCACGTCGAGAGATTATCGAGAGCATCAAATACCGCGCCGATATTGCGGGTATTCACGTTGAGAGAGTGTCTGCAGGAAACACGAGTCGGTCGTGTCCTCGCTGTGGCTCGACAGGACATACAACGAAATCGCCTGACCACGACTACGAGGTCTGGCACGGCGGTCACTTCCGTTGCGACAACTCGCGGTGTGGCTTTCAGGCTGACCGTGACTACGTTGGCGCTGTCAACGTGGCCCGCGTGTTTTACGCGGAGTCGGACTCGCTAGACTCGAATTTCACGTCTTCCTATACGGGAGATTCTGAAATCGAGCTAGCTGGCCGTTCCGCTGGCTCGCGTCCCGCGTTCGGCAACGCCCCCGTAGCGTATACTGGACAGTCGAGAGTGACTGCTGGTGGCGGGTCGGCGTTTATCGCGCCCGCTGTCACTCCGATAGGGACGAAAAACAATGGCAGCAAAAGTTCTGTGTCAAGCCCAGCGACACACAGTTACTCTCGCTTCGTGCGAGATACTGCTGTTTGCTGCTGAAAATTGGAACGGTATGTTCTCACACGGGTTTTGCGATGAAACCGACTGAGGATCGGCTCTGTGAACTATAACGGTGTATGCAGTGCTGGATCGGGCATCGGAGGGGCTAAACGACCGCTCCGTGAACGTCAGCGTATGACGACGCTGCAACCCGATGGGACGATCGCGTACTTCAGCATGGAGTACGGGCTGGAGAACGGCATGAACACCTACAACGGCGGGCTCGGCATCCTCGCGGGCGACGTGGTCCGCGGTTTCGCCGATCTGGACGTCGATGCGGTCGGGCTCACGCTGCTCAACGACCGCGGGCTGGGACACCAGTACATCGACGAGTACGGCACCCAGCACATCGAACCGGCACCGTGGCCGGTCGAGGAGTTCTGCGAGCCGCTCGATGCGACTGTCGAGATGACGATCGGCGACGAAACGGTCACGATCGGTGCGTGGCGTTACGACGTCGAGTCCGAACACGGCGGGACCGTTCCGGTCATCATGCTGGATACCGACCGCGAGGAGAATCCCCACTGGATCCGGGAACTGACACGCCGCGTCTACGCCCCCGGGAAAGACGATCGCTTCAAACTCGCCGTCTATCTCGTCCTGGGCATCGGCGGCGTCCGCATGCTCGACGAACTGGGCTACGATGTCTCGACGTACCACATGAACGAGGGCCACGCGAGCTTCCTCACGCTGGAGCTGCTCTCCCGCAACGACCTCGACGCCGACGCGGTCCGCGAGCAGTGTGTGTTCACGACCCACACGCCCGTCGCGGCCGCCCACGACGAGTACCCCATCGAGCTGCTCAACGAGTTGCTCGATGACGAGCTGATCTCGATGTACACTGTCCGCCAGTACAGTCCACGCGGCAAGATCCACACGACGCGGCTCGCTCTCAATCTCTCGCGGTACGTCAACGGGGTTGCCAAGCGTCATCAGGAAGTCTCCCGGGAGATGTTCCCCGAGCACGCCGAGAAGATCGACGCCATCACCAACGGCGCACACGTCCCGACGTGGGTCGGCGACGAGATGGCCGAGGTCTTCGACGAGCACATGCGCAACTGGCGGCGTTTCCCGACGAAACTCCAGCACGCCACGCTCATCGACGATCAGCCCCTCTGGGAGGCCCATCAGGCCCAGAAGCGCGACCTCATCGACTACGTCGAGGACCGACAGGGCGTCGAACTCGACGAGGACGTGCTGACGCTCGGGTTCGCCCGCCGCGCAGTGCCCTACAAGCGCGCACCGCTGCTGTTCGAGGACGTCGATCGCCTTCGCGAGGTCATCGCCCGCTCGGGCGACGTGCAGGTCGTCTACGCCGGCAAGGCCTTCCCCGGAGACCCGCGCGGCCGGGAGATCATCGAGCAGATCTACGGCTACGCCGACGAACTCGAGGACGAAATCACGATCACGTACCTCGAGAACTACGACATGGAGATGGGGCTGGCGCTTACCTCCGGGGTCGACGTCTGGCTGAACAACCCCCGGCGACCGCGAGAGGCCTCGGGCACCTCGGGCATGAAGGCCGCGTTCAACGGCGTCCCGCAGTTCTCGACCATCGACGGCTGGTGGGTCGAAGGCCACATCGAGGGCGAGACCGGCTGGTCGATCGGCCCCGAACCTCACAGTCCGCGCGAGGAGCGCATGACCGACGCCAAGGAGACGCTCGTCGACTCGACCGCGCTGTACGACACACTCGAAAACGACGTGTTGCCGACCTACTACGACGACCGCGAGAAGTGGGTCGACATCATGCGAAACGCAATCGCGTTCAACGGCTCGCGCTACCACGCTCGCCGGATGATGGAAGAGTATCTGGCCGACGCCTACGACGCCTGATATCGATTCACCCGCTGTAAGTGCGGATACGATCGATACGTCCGTCGTCGAACCGCAACACGTCGACGAACGCCGTGATCTGCTCCCCATCGGCGGCGAGCAGTCGCCCATCCACGGCCAGCCCCGCGTCCCTCTCGTAGATCGCGTCGATCGGGTGGGCCGTGTCGGTCCGGGGCCGCTCGTCTCGCATGAACGTGATGAACCGGTCGCGCCCGTCGAGCGTCATGTCGGGCCGTCGATGGACGAACGTCGACGTCAACACCGATCGTAACGTCTCGTAGTCGTGGTCATCCAGCGACTGATAGTACGTCCGGGCCGTCACGACGCGGTCGTCCATACTGGTGGTGGGAACCCGAGCCACTAGAAGCCGTCGCCGTTCGCTCCCGGGGCGATCCGTCCGCGAAGCCCTCATACGGTCGGTTGTAATACTGCCGGCTGTAACAAACTGAAGGAATTCGCCACCCCGGGGTGGCGAATATCTTTACGAACTTACAGCCGGCAGTATAAGTCTGTTCCGGATCGATCGCATCCGTTATGCGATCGCACCGGTAAATCGTTACAACCGACCGTATCATTCGTCGTCTTCGAGTTCGGCGGCGATCTCGGCGACTTCCTCGTCGGTAACGTCCGAACTGTCGGCGACGTTCGAACCGTCGTCGTCCGAATCGTCGACATCGTCCGACTGCCCGGCGTCCGGGTCGGCTCGTTCCTCCACCGGACCGACATCGCCGACCGCCTCGGCGATCTGGTCCGCCGCGGCCCCGTCGGCCTCCCCCATTTCGACGCCCTTCCCGCCGTACTCGCGGGCCCGGCGCTGGGCGTCGGTCTCCAGTCCCCGCGTTTCGACCGCCTCGTCCCCGTCGTCGATTTCGACTTCCTCGAGCAGGTCGATCCCGCCGGCGGACTCGTCGTCGCCCTCGCGGATCTCGTCCATTATCGACGTCTCCTCGTCCGGTTCGAGGACAATCTCGCCGTCGTCGGTGATGTCGTCGGGATCGATCGGCTCGTCGAGATCACGTGCGGTTTCCAGTGGCGCTTGCGCGTCCTCCCGATAGGCTTCGCCTTCCTGTCCGTTGCCGCTCGAGAACTCGTCGGCGGCGGTCGCGAGCCAGTCGGCCGCCTGCCACAGCGCGTTCGACTTGCTCCGGGCGCGGTCGAACGGCTCGTCGAGCACCCCGGTCTCGCTGAACCGATAGGCCGTGTCGAACTCCTCGGCGGCCTCCTCGAACTCCTTT
Source organism: Halapricum desulfuricans (assembly GCF_017094525.1). Classification (NCBI taxonomy): domain Archaea; kingdom Methanobacteriati; phylum Methanobacteriota; class Halobacteria; order Halobacteriales; family Haloarculaceae; genus Halapricum; species Halapricum desulfuricans. The sequence continues at coordinate 17,612 of NZ_CP064788.1, forward strand.
CGGGCCCGCTCGAAGTCGCTTCTGGCGAGCATCCACTCGTGGTCGCCAAAGGCGTTCATCGCGCTGGTGAACGCGCGCCGCCCCTCGATATAGCGGGCGTGGCCGACGCGATACCGCGAGAGCGCCGTCGAGTCGCCCCCGATGGCCTCGATCGTCACGCGGATCGGTTCGACCTCCGGGCGTTCGTAGGGGTCGCTGGTCGCCCAGCGATACTGGATCCGGCCGTTGAGATCGATAACGAACACGGCTCGCTGGACCAGCCGTCCCTCCTCGCGATCGTCGACGACGCCGTATCGCCCGGCGACCGCCCGGCGCGTGTCGCTCAACAGCGGCACCTTCAGGTCGTAGCGCTCGGCGAAAGCCCGGTGGCTGTAGACGCTGTCCGGCGACACCGCCAGGACCGTCACGTCCTTCTGCATCGTGAACACGTCGAGCTCGCCGACGTCCGAACTCTGCCCGTCACAGGCCGGGTTGAAATCCGCCGGATAGAACATGAGAACGATCACGTCTTCGCCCAGCAACTCACCGAGGCTTCGGCTGTCGATGTCCCCGCCCACGACTGCCGGCAACTCGAACGATGGTGCCCGTTCCCCCAGTTCGACCATATCCACGAAAGGTTGACGTATCGAGTTAAGACTGCCGGGCGTTTTCTCGGAGGTTAACTACCGTCGTCCGTGGATCGGACCAGCGACGCCACCCGTCCCAGGCCTGCCTACCACCGGACCGACTCGTGGACATCCAGCCCCGCCGATTCGAGGATCAGGCCGTCGACGTCGGTGGCACCGCCCTTGCGCTCGATCACTTCCTCGCTTCGCTGTGGCACCACTCGCGGCAAAAACGCAGGGAAACAGACCTGCTGGCTCACTGCGTTCGCCGGTCTCCGATCAGCCGTCGCGCTACAGATCGATCTCGCCGGCGTCTAGCTCGGCTTCGACCTCGCGGGCCGCCTCGACCATGTTGGCCATCTTCTGGTAGGCGACCTCGCGGGGGAGCAGCTTCAGGCCACAGTCCGGCGAGACGGTCAGCTGTTCGGGCGGAACGACCTCCAGTCCGCGCTTGATGTTGTCCTTGATCTGGTCGACGGACTCGACCTCGGCGTCGTGGACGTCGACGACGCCCATCGCGAAGTCCTTGGTGAACTCGTGTTCTTTGAAGACCTCGACCTGCTCGAAGTCGCCGTTGGCCAGCTCGAGGTCGAGTTCCTCGACCGGGAACTCGAGGATCTCGGGGTAGATCCGCGAGTAGTCGCCGTAACAGACGTGCAGTCCCAGACGGACATCCGCAGGCACGTCTTCGACGATCCGTTCGAGGGCCTCCCCGACGATGGCGTGGTCGTCGGGCGTCGTCGCCAGCGCGGGCTCGTCGATCTGGATGTAGCGTGCGCCGGCCTCGACCAGCGCCTCGATCTCCTGGTTGACCAGATCCGCCAGCGCGTAGGTCAACTGCTCCTCGTCGTCGTAAACCTCGTTGAAACTCCAGGACGCAAGCGTGTACGGCCCGGTGATCGGCACCTTCACGGGAGCGTCGGCGACCTCGTCGGTGAACTCGAACTCCTCGACGAGCCACTGCTCGTCGTATGCGACCTGATCGACCACGGAGGGCTTGTCGAAGTAGTTGTGTCCCCAGACCTTCACCCGGCCGTTGAACTCGTAGCCGTCGATCCGGTGGGCGAAGTACTCGACCATCTCGTTGCGCCGCATCTCACCGTCCGTGACGGCGTCGATGCCCGCTCGCTCGTGCTCGTCGGTGATCAGCCGGGCGGCGTCGTCCTTGGACTCCTCCCAGTCCTCGACGTCGAAGTCAGAGTCGGGATCCTCGAAGAGTTCCCGGGCCGTGTCGTGCCACTCGGGCTTTGGGTAGGAGCCGACGACGGTCGTCAGCAGGAAGTGATCGTTGGGGTGGTCCTCGGGTCGGAACTGCTCGCGCGTGTCCGTCATGCTGTCACCTCCTCGGCGTCGGCCGCGCCGGCGAGCGCCCGGAGCTTCTCCTCGAACTTGTTGACCGGCAGGTAGAACAGCTCGGTATTGGCGGTCGCGTAGATCGTCTCGAAGTCGGCGGTCGTCCGGTCGTCGACCCACTCGATGCGCTCGCGGATCTCGCCGGGCGTCTCGACCAGCGTGTTCTGCCCGTCGACGACGCCCAGCCCGATCGAGTCTTTCGTGCCGTACTCGTTGATGTTGTAGAGGTTCTGCTCGTGGTCGGTCACGAAGTCGTAGCCGACGGCGTCGACGTCGGCATCGAGCAGGTGGGCGTGGACCTTCTCCTCGAGCGCGCCCCAGTAAGTCTGGACGACCACGTCGGTATCGAGCGCCGACGCGACGGTGTCGATCGCGTCGCTGGCGCGTTCGTCCTCGCCGTCGTCGGGCGCGTCGGTGACGAGCGAGGGTTCGAGCAACAGAAGCGTCTCCACGTCGGGGAACTGCTCGGCCTCGCCGGCCAGGAAGTCCGCGACGGCGTCCAGAAACGCGGCGTCGTCGCCGTAGTACTCGTCGGTTGCCAGTTCGGCCAGCGAATACGGGCCCGGGAGCACTGCCTGCAGACCGGCCCCGACCTGGTCGTCCGCCGCCGTCAGTTCCGCCGCGACGTCGCCGTCGGCCGTCAACTCGCCGGTGACGACGGGCTCTCGATAGAAGTTGTTGTTGTCGTAATACCGGACGATGCCGCGGGTTTCGACGCTGTCGTGGACTGCCAGCGGATGTGCGAGCATGTCGTCCCAGCGCAGCTGTCCCTCGACGATCCGATCGAGGCCGGCCGACTGCTGGCTCTCGATGACCTCGGATCGCGCCTCCTCGTAGACGGCGACGACCGCATCGCTCTCGTCACCGCCGATCAGATCGCTCCGCTGGTGTCCTTTCAACTTCGACAGTTCGTCTTTCGCCCAGTCCGGTAACGGATACAGTCCCGGTGTCGTCGATACGATCTCTGCCATTGTCCCTGCCTATGGAATGACGGTCTTTAATATTTACTACTTCGAAGAATGCTTATCAGTTATTTTTATCGAGCGCGAGATCGGCCAGTCCTTCCGTATCGACGAGGTCGAGCAGGTCCGCGAAGTCCAGCAGTTTGATGTCGTGTCTGTCCGCACGCTCTCGCACCGGATCGGGGACGGTCGCCGTCGTGACGATGGCGGCGGCGTCGGCCCGCTGGACGTTGTCGCGGTCGGTCACACACCGGTCGACCACCGACGGATCGAGGTCGCCGCCGGGGTCGTGGACCGTCCAGATGACCACCCGGAGATCGACCAGCTGCCTGCGGATCGCCATCACGTCGTACTGGCCCCGCGACTGGGCGAAAATCGTCGTCTCCCAGCCGAGTTCGTTCCAGCACGCCGCGACGAACCTCGTGAAGGCCGCCTCGTCCATCGCCCGGATCTCCGCCTCGATCGTGACGCGATCGCGCTCGGCGCCGGGGAACTCGAACTCGTCGGACGACTGTTCGCGGACGGCGTCACCGTCGTGGCCGTGGTCTCGCTCTGACCGCGCCGGGTCGGCTGCCTTCGTCGTTACGCCCGCGACGGTCTCGGTCGCCGAGGCACTGGAGTCGGGACCCGCAGACGGCGGTTCATCCGACTCGGCCCGATCGTCCGGCCCGGACACGTCCTCGGCCCGGCCGGCCTCGCGTTCGATCAGGGCGCGCTCGTGATCGATCTCGACGCGCACTGCCCGGAGCGCGTCGTCACGATCGGGAGCCAGTTCGGAGACGACATCCTGGGTCGCTTCGAGTTGTTCGTCGGCTCGATCACACGCCGACAGCGCCTGTCCGGTCCGGCCGCCCTCCCGGAGTCGCTCGGCTGCCGCGAGCAGTCGGTCGATAACGGCCGTCCGCACGTCGACGGTCTCGTCGACGATCTCCAGAATCGCCGCCCGGATCTCGTCGGGATCGCCGGCGAACGGCGAACTCGGCCCCCAGCAGTGGCCGAGCCAGTCCCGATGCGCCGCGAGCGCGTCGGTCAGCCGCCGGGCACGCCGTTCGGGGCCGTCGATCGACCGGGCGTCCTCGAGCGCTGTCTTCGCACGCTCGCGGGGCCGTGTTTCGAGCCGGTCGCGGTCGCGCTCGACGGTCTCGATCCGCTCTCGAAGTCGCTCGTCGGGAGGCTCGTCGGCGTCGATCGAGAGGGCCCGTTCGGCGGCGTCCCGTGCGGCTTCGAGCGCGTCGTGAGCCGCCCGGAGCCGCCCGTCTCTCTCGGCGCGCTCGCCGCGTTCGACGTGTTCGTCGGCTGTGTCCGCGAGCGCGCGTCGCTGGATCGCCCTGACGTCCGCGCGGTACGCGTCGAACTCGGCGTGATCGAGCACGCGATCGCCGAGATCGAGCGCCCGGACCTCCTCGCGTCCGCTGGCGATCGCCGAGAGCGCCGCGTCGGCCGCGTCGCGCGCACCGTCCGGGTCGCCGGCGTCGAGACGGTCCCGGGCGGTCGTGAGGTGGTCTTCGACGCGGACCGCGAACCGGTTCGCCCGCGACCACGTCTCCCGTGCCGTCTCCAGGTACGCCACGACCGGATCGAGGTCGCTCCCGGCCGGTATCGACCACCGCTCGCCGACCTCGGTCCGGACGACCAGCCGCTCCCGCAACAGTCCGCTGTCGGTCTCGACCCGCGTGACGGTCGAGAGCGGAATCGGGACCACTCGATCGCCGCCCCCGTCCGCGCCACCGATCGCGATCACGACGCGCAGATCGGTGATCGCGACGACGGTCCTGTACCCCCGACTCGGCTTGTAGGTCTCCGTTCCTCCGTCGCGTTCGACGGTCACACCCCCACGTTTCGCGTGCAGGACGAACGCGACTGTTTCCGCGTTTCCCAGATACGACGACAGCGGCCCATCCGCGAGATACCCCCCGCCGAGGCGCTCGTCGACCCGCTCGTTCGAGCGCGAGCGCTCCTCCCGCGGTAACTCGATGATCTCGGCCATCGCCGGTCCTGTCTGTAGTATCTGTGCGACGGGTCATCTAATGATTGTAAAATATCTCACCGAAACGGAAGGGAAATATATCCAGCGTTCACCGCCTGTCCGGCCGGAGTTCGAGCACGACGAGTCGTTCGAAGGGGTGCGATTCGTCGGCGACTTCCCGGGCGTCGAGCCCGCCGGCCGCCGCGCGCTCGCGCACGGCCTCGACGTCCGTAAGCGAACTCACGAGCAGGAGGACGACGCCGTCCTCGGCGAGGACGCGACGGACGGTATCGAGAAACGGATCGACCACGGCGCGACCGTCCTCGCCGCCGGAGAGCGCGCGTTCCATCCAGTCGTCGAACTCCTGTTCGGGCGGGGTCGGCAGGTACGGCGGGTTGAACGCCACGACGTCGAAGACGCCGTCCCGGAACGGCTCGACGAGGTTCGCCCGGACGACCGCGAGGCCGGCGTCGCGGGCCTCGCGACAGGCCATCGGGTTGATATCCGTCGCGACGACAGCGGCCCCCGTGTCCGCCAGCGCGGTCGCGACGTACCCCGAGCCGGTTCCCACTTCGAGGACGCGGTCGTCGGCAGTGACGTACTCGCGCGCCGTCTCGGCCAGTAGATGCGAGTCCTCGGCCGGTTCGTACACCTGATCGAGATCGCGCTGCCTGGCGAGTTCGGGCCGGTCGTCGTTCATCGGTCCGGGTCTTCGTCGGGAGTCGGCCTCGGCGTTTCGCTTTGGATCTGCAATCCCTCGCGGCCGCCGAGCGTCCGCTGTGGGAAGGGGATCGTGATCCCCTCGCGTTCGAAGGCGTCCTTGACCGCGGCGACGACGGCCGTCTGGGCCGCCCAGCGCCGCCGGGCCGTCGGGTCGTCGATCCAGAACCGCACCTCCAGCACGACCGCCGAGTCGCCGAACCCGGTCAGGACCGTCCGTGGCTGTGGACGCGTGCGGATCTCCTCCCGATCGAGCTCACGAACCGTCCCGGTCGCCAGTTCGCGGGCGCGCTCGACGTCGTCGTCGTAGTCGACGCCGATCTCGACGTCGACGCGCAGTCGGCCGCGCCGCGAGCGGTTGATCAGCCCCGTCGAAGTCACCACGTCGTTGGGGATCGTGACGTACTCGTCGCTGAACGTACGGATCTCCGTGTTGAACACCGACACGTCGGTCACGACGCCCTCCCGGTCGTCGATCGACACCCAGTCGCCGATGTCGAACGGCCGGCCGAAAAGCAGGACGAACCCCGCCAGGACAGACGACAGGGTCTGGCGGGCGGCCAGCCCGAGCACGACGCTCAGAAAGCCCGCCCCGAGCAGGATGTCCGAGGCGTCGATCCCCCAGACGGCCAGCCCGACGAGGATCGCCAGCAGGTACAGCACCACCTGGAAGACGTGGTAGGTCACCTCCTGCTGGTGGCGCGAGAAGGCGTCGTGTTCCTCGAAGACCAGGCCGATCACGCGCTTGGCGAACACCGTCGCGCCCCAGGCCCCCACGAACAGGAACAGCGACACCAGTCCCCGGACGACCGTCGTCGAGTCCGGGTCGAGCACCTCGGTGATGGCCGTCGCCTCCGCGCTCGCCCCCCAGATCACGAGCACGGCGACGATTGCCCCGGCCGAGAGCGCGACGATCAGCGCCGCCTGAACGGCTTCGAGCAGGCTCCCCCGAGGGTCGTACTGGGACCGGAGCCAGCGACCGACCTGCCGGATCGCCCAGCTCCCCGCTAGCACGCCCACGAGCAGGGCCAGCGTCCCCAGCCACCGCTCGAACGGCGTCGCGAACAGCTGGCCGACGATCGGGACCTCGATCGCCAGTGCAGTTCGGCTCGCGAAAGTCGCGGCCGGGGCCGCCGCGCTCGCGCCGATCACGGATCGCCCACCTCGGCCGCGAGCCGCGCCAGCTTTGCGAATTCCTCGGGAGTCACGTCCCCGGCTCGCTTGCGCATGAGGTCCTCGCCGGCGGCGTCGACGACCGCCTCCGGATCGCTCAGCCCGGAGATGTGTGCCGTGTTCCGGATCGCGTTGCGAATCGTCTTGCGGCGCTGGGTGAAGATCGCCCGCACGAGGTCCATGAACGCCTCGTCGTCCGGCACCGCGTAGTCCGGCTCGCGCGGCGTCGTCCGGACGATCGCGCTCTCGACGGCCGGCGGCGGCCTGAACGCCTCCTTGGGAACGGGCTCGACCACCTCGACGTCGGCGTAGTGACCCGCCGTCACCGACAGCCGACCGTAGTCGTCGGATCCGGGGTCGGCTGCCATCCGGTCGGCGAACTCCCGCTGGAACATCAACACGAGGGGGACACCGCGGGGGAGGAGCCGGAAGACGATCTCGCTGGAGATCCCGTAGGGGAGATTCGAGATCGACGCGGTGAACTCGGGCAACTCGACCTCAAGGGCGTCGCCTTCCAGCACGGTCAGCCGCCCGGCGTCGATCTCGGCGGCGAACTCCTCGCGGAGGAAGGCCGCCAGTTCGGGGTCGCGCTCGATGGCCGTGACACGATCGGCGACCGCGAGCAGCCGATCGGTGAGCGCGCCGGTCCCGGCACCGACCTCGAGGACGTGGCGCAGATCGGCGTCGATCTCGGTCGCGTAGGTCGGCACGCGGTCGAGCACGCGGTCGTCGATCAGGAAGTGCTGGTCGCGGTCAGGGTTGCCCCCGACGCCGGCACGGGCTAACAATGCGTCGGGGTCGCGATAGTCCGTATCAGTCATCTTACTCGCGTCGGGCGAAGATCCGGTATTTGAGGTCGGTCTCTTCGATCTCCTCGAGGATGCGCTCGACGAGGACGTCTTTCGGGTCGTGGAGGCCGTTGACTCGCGCATCGATGTCCTCGAAGTTCTCGAAGGGGCGACGCTTGCGCGCCTCGAGGACGTTGTTGCGCAGTTTCTTGCCGATCCCCGGCAGGAGGTTCAGCGCGTGCAGCCGCGTCGTGATCGGCTGGGCGTCGTTGTAGAACTCGACGAACCGATCCTGGTCCTCGTCGACGATGTCCTCGATCGCGTACTCCAGCTCGGACCGCGCGCCGCTCGGGAGGTCCTCGTACTCGATTTCGCGGGCGCGCTCGACGCCGTCGCCGCGCTCGACGGGCAGGCGATCGCCGATCGAGATGTCGGCGTCCTCGGAGAGTGCGAGTTCGAACAGCCGGAACTCCCCGAATGAGACGGCGTACGCCAGCGGCTCTTTCTCGTACTGGGGCCGCTCGTCGTCCGAGCGCCCGTGAGGAAGGAAATCGAGAACGACTGCGATAGGGGCGCTCGACTCGTCGTCGCGGTTGCCGGTGGTCATGTCCGGTCTGTACGACGACAGTGTACTTAAAATCCAGCAGGTCACCGCTCGTGGGACTCGATGGCTGTCCTGGTTCGTTCGTCGACTCGCACGATGTGACACAGCGGGTTGCCGGGGTAGACGACCGGGTTCTCCAGCACGCCGACCAGCACCCCGTCGAACGGTGCCTCGACAGCGGTAGTAGACGTCTTGAAGGGGTTTGCGATCGTCGCGATCCGCTCGCCCGCCTCGACGAACGCCCCTCGCTCGACGCGGACGTCCACCAGCCCGCCCGCGTCGGCCCGCAACCAGGTCTTCTCGCCGGCGTCCTCGACCACTGTCCGCCAGCCCGGCCAGTGGACGTGGGCGCTCTCCAGGAGGCCGAACTCCGCGAAGACCGAGCGGACGCCGTCGAGCGCCCGGTCGATGAGCGACCGCTGGAAGCGGTGAGCCTCGCCCATCTCGACGGTGATCGTCGACGTTCCGGCGGCCGTCGCCTCGCGCCGGAGCGTCCCCTCGGCCCCCTCGCTGTCGATGATGACGTTCGAGGCGAAGGCCCTGGCGACCCGCTCGACGGTGTCGTCGCCCATGTCCGCCCGGACGTGCAGCATGTTCGACCGCCCGCGAGTCGAGGTGTGCAGGTCGATCCCCAGGTCGGCGGGCGCGACGAAGTTCTCGAAGATCCGGGCGGCCATCCGCTGTGCGCCGGTCCCGGTTCTGTCGCCGGGAAACGCCCGGTTGAGGTCGCGGTCGTATATCGGCAGGTATCGCTGCTGGGCGATGAACCCCGGGACGTTGAGGATCGGCAGGCAAACGAGCCGACCGCGAAGTTCCGAGAGATCCCACTCGTGGGCGACCTCACGAACGACCTCGATGCCGTTGAGTTCGTCGCCGTGCGTCGCCGCGGTGATGACGACCGTCGGACCGGCCCGCTCGCCGACCACGATCGTCACGGGCATTTTGACTGGATCGCCCAGATACGTCTCGCTGACGGTGTACCGGATGTTCTGGGTCTCTCCTGGATCGACCCGCCCACCGTCGTAGGTGAACGGCGCTGGCTGCTCCATACCCCCTCAGACGTGTGGAATGGTAAAACGTGTGGCGGGCAGTGGCAATTGGGTCGCCCAAGCGTTCTTGACTGTCGGACTCGCATCTCCGTCCATGACCACGTCGACTCCCGTCACCGTCGGTGTTCTCAGCCTTCACAACAGCAAGGAGACCAAGGCAATCTGCAACGCCGTCGAGGCGCTGGGCCACGACCCGGCGTGGCTCCGCCGAGAGAACACGGAAATCGACATCACGGACAGCGAGGTGACGATCCAGCCGGACGTCGATATCGTCGTCAATCGGCTGCTGCTCTCGAAGTCGACCGAACCCTGCGAGGAACTCGGCCTGGCTCGCACGCTCGCACACCTGCGCCCGACGCTGAACGGCCCCGCCGCGACGCTGACCGCGGTGCACAAGGTCGCGACGGCCGTGACGCTGGCGGAGGCGGACGTGCCCGTCCCGGACGCACTGATGGCGCTGGAATCGGAGCGGCTCAACGACTGGCTGACCGCCGGCGACACCGAGGCCGTCTACAAGACCGCCATCGGGACGAACGGCGGCGGCACCTGGAAAGTCGGGCCCGATGAACGTGTCAACGCCCGCGTCGGCAACCGCTACGCGTTCCTCCAGTCGCTGATCGAGCGCGAGGGCGAGCCGACCCGTGATCTGCGGGTGTACGTCGTCGACGACCGGGTCGTCGGTTCGATGTTCCGGTACGCGCCCGACAACGACTGGCGGACCAACGTCGCGCTCGGCGGCGACGTCGCCGATGCCAGCGACGAGGTCCCGGAGCCAGCCCTCGACATCGCGCGCCGGGCGACTGACGCCGTCGGGCTGGATTACGCCGGCGTCGACCTCGTCGAGAGCGACGACGGCTGGCTGGTGCTGGAAGTCAACCCCACTGCGGGATTCAAGGGCCTCTACGAGGCGACCGGGCGCAGTCCCGCGCCGTACATCGCCGCCCACGCCATCGAGGAGGCCGGCGGCACCGTCGACGCCGACCGCGTCGCCGATCTGGCGGCGGTCCTCGACGACTCGGTGCCGACGTGTCGGCCCAGCACTGCCCCGGCCAGTACCCTCGAACGGCAGACTGTCGGCTACATCGAGGAGGTCATCGTCAGCGGGACCAGCGGCTCGACGACCGCCCTCGCCAAGTCCGACACCGGTGCCACCCGGACCAGCATCGACACCGGTCTCGCCGCAGATATTGGAGCCGGCCCGATCAAGTCCATCACGAAGGTCAAGTCCGGTAGCCAGAAGGTATCGAAGAGCCGGCCGGTCGTCGACCTCGTCGTCGCCGTCGGCGGGAGTCGCCACACCGTCACCGCCAGCGTCGAAGACCGCAGCCACATGCAGTACCCCGTGTTGCTCGGCCGCGACATCCTCCAGCACTACCGCGTCGACGTCTCTCGACGAGCCGACACGGACGGCGAAGACGAGGACAACGAAGAGGAAGAGGCGAGCGCCGAAGAGTGACGATACGGATGTTGGACGCCAGTCCCCTACCGACCACCAGAAGGTGAAGAGTCCGGTTCATACGGTCGGTTGTAAGTCTGTTCCAGATCGATCGCATCCGTTATGCGATCGTACCGGTAAATCGTTACAACCGACCGTATCAGGCGTATTTCGCGACGACGTTGAGGATGTCGTCGAGTTCGTCGCCCGACAGCGAATAGCGTTCCTGAGCGAACACGGCCCGCAGTTCGTCCCGGTCCTGGGGCTGTAGGTTGGCGATCTTGTACGCGGTGGCCTCGTCGACTTTCTCCAGATCCTGCAGTTCGTCGACGAACTCCCGGGACTCCTCGACGTCGAGCGTCGCAAAGCGATTGACGTGTTCGATGGCCCGCGTGAGTTCGTAGCGCATCTCCCGGTCCTCGTCGAGCGCGCGCTCGCGTTCGATGTCCTCGAGGACGTCCTTGGCCTCGGCGAGGGTCAGGTACTCCTCCTCGAGTTTCTCCTTGAATATGGTCATCGCTTACTCCTGTCGACGGAGGTGCGCGGCCTTGACGATCAGCGTCTTCTCGACGCCGTCGTCTTTGATCTGGACCTTGTAGGCTTTCCCCTGCGTGCCGACGACCGTTCCAGTGTGGCCGTTGAACCGCGGATGAAACCGGCCCTCGGCGACGCTAGGATCGATCGCCAGATGGACGGAATCGCCCGCTTCGAACTGCTGGACGGCGCGCTGTGGCGGCGACGTTCCTCGATCGCGTGGGTCGTTTTTGAGTTTGTTCCGCGTTCCCTCGAGCGGACCGTTCGAACTGGGCATTCTTGCCGTTCGGTAGTCCGGTCGGGCATATAAAACGTGCGTTCCGCCACCGTCGTGGCTCGGCGTGACACGCGGGCCGGGCTAGACGCGACCGACGTTCTCGACCGAGACGCTTTCGACGCCTTCGACCTCGCCGAAGGCCTCTTCGACGGCCTCGGTGCCGCCGGCTTCGTCGGGAACGATGACGGTCGGCAGCAGCGCGACCAGCCCGAACGCGACCTCGTCGCGCTCGAAGCCGTTGATTTTCGCCCCCTCGGGAAGGGACTGCTCGAGACGCTCCTGGAGCGCGTCCAGGTCGACGTCCGGACTCTGCGGCATGACCTTGATCTTGGCAGCGACTTTTCCCATGGTTATGGACCCGTGAACCCGCATTCGGGGCACTCATAGAGGTTGCTCTGCTTGCGGCACTTCGCGCAGCGGTAGATCTGGTGTCCGCACTCGGGACACTTGAACGCGGCGGCGTTCGTGCCGGAGACGTTGATCCCACACGAGATGCACTTTTGCCGGCGCTTTTGCTGGCTCTCGCTCATCCGTACACGTTCTTTCGCATCGCGGCTTTTAAGCTAAGCGATACTCTCTGCGGCCCGACGGACGCGCGGCGACCGAGGTCCTGGCGGCGTCGGCGCTAGGCTTTTGCTTGCCGGGCGGCGAGAGTCGATAATGAGCCACAGTCGAAACGAACCGGTCAGCGAGAGCGTCCAGATGTACCTCAAGGAGATCTACCTGCTCTCCCGTGACGGCGAGTACGCCAAGACGGGTGAGCTGGCCGACCGGCTCGACGTCTCGCCGCCCAGCGTTACCGAGATGTTCGGTCGCCTGGAGGAGAACGGTCTCCTGGAATACGAGAAACGGCGTGGCGCGGTCCTGACCGACGAGGGCGAGTCGCGTGCGCGGCGACTCCTGCGCAAGCACTGCCGGATCGAGCGGTTTCTCGTCGAGCATCTCGGGGTGGAAGAGGGGTTTCACGAGGAAGCGTGCCGGCTCGAACACGTCATGAGCGACGACGTGGCCGACCGGCTCGACCGCTACGTCGAACTCGAAGCCGACTGTCCGGACTGCTACGATCCCGACCGACAGCACTGCTCGAAGCTGGACGTGTGATACGGTATATTTATCCTGTTTCGGACAGCCAATCCGGTCGCGAAACAGTCGTTTGCCCGATATTGGTTATCTCGTTGGTGCCTGCCTGTAGCGATGTCGTGTCACTTTCGAACTGTGGTGTATACTCGAATTCGAGAATCCCGCCGGATTCAGTGACGAGGAGGCTTCCGTCGGCACCGGTGTACGCAACTTCGCTCATTTCCTCTTTCCGATCGTCGCTGACGCCGGTAACTGCGAACTCGATGGTGGTTTCTCCCTCGACTGTCCGGGTGCTGGTCGGCTCAACCCGAACAATTGAGAGCAGCGCCGGGAGGAGAGTGTTGACTGCCCAGAGCGAGAGTGGCCGGTACGCTTTTTCGACATCCGTGAACAGGCGTGGGGACCTACCCTCGTAGACAGTTTGACCAGTAACGTCGTATTCGTAGTAAGTTCCGTCGTAAAACGCCTCGATATGGTTCGCATGGTCGTGGTACCGCAGTCGCAACCGTCTGTCAGCGGGGACGGCTCGAACCGTGAATTCTGTCGGCTGTCCGCCCGTTGTCTCGCCGGTGGCGTCGATCGTTTCCAGCACCCACTGCTCGGTATAACTAGAGCGAGCAAGCAGGTACTCTCGTTGGGCAGTGACGACCGCGTCGGTGTCCGCCATGCCGCTCTCGGAAAACCCGTTGGGATAGGACAGCCCCGATACGGTAGCGGTCCCTGGGTCTCCAGTTGTACTCCGAGGCGTATCTGTCCCCGTCTGCGTCGAAGGCGACGTGTCTTCCGATGGGTTCAGGCACCCGGCAGCGCCGAACGTGCCAGCTGCTCCGAGGACAGTGAGAAAGCGACGGCGCGTCCGTGGCATATCCGCATCATGATATTCAGAATATAAAAGTATTACCCCCTTAGACGCCCGATTATCGTATCTGGAGACTACTCCTCCGCTAGTTCAAGCACGTCGTCGAAAAAGCCGAGCGAATCGTGCGGCCCGGGATTGGCCTCGGGGTGATACTGCCGGGTGATGATCCCCAACTCCTCGTTCTCCAGACCCTCGGGCGTGTCGTCGTTGACGTTGATCTGCGTGACGTCGAGGTTGTCGCCGGGCTCGGCGACCGTATAGCCGTGGTTCTGGGTCGTCATCACGACCTGATCCGTGCGAAGGTCACGCACGGGCTGGTTGACGCCGCGGTGGCCGAACTCCATCTTCTCGGTCTCGCCGCCCAGCGCGTTGGCGACGACCTGCTGTCCCAGACAGATCCCCGCGATCGGCACCTCGCCGACGTAGGTGTCGACGACCTCGCCGGCCCGCTCGAAGTTCTCCGGATCGCCCGGCCCGTTCGAGATGAAAAGCAGGTCGGGATCGACCGCCTCGATGTCGTCCTCGGTGGCGTCGTACGGCAGGACGTGCACCTCGGCGTCGCGCTCGACCAGCGAGTCGATGATCGACCCCTTCGCGCCGCAGTCGACCAGCGCGACCCGCGCGCCGTCGCCGCCCTCGTTGTAGACGACCTCCTCGGCGACGCTGACCTGCGCGCCGATGTCGCGGTGCTCGGACATGTGCTTGCACTGCTGAAGCTGTTCGATCGCGTCGTCCTCGGTCGCGTCCGGGCCGGCGGCGATCCCGCACTTCATCGCCCCCTCGTCGCGGATCTCGGTCACGATGTCCCGCGTGTCGAGGTGATCGACCGCCGGGACGCCCTCGCCCTCGAGCCACTCGGCGACGTCGTCGGTCAACTCGCGGGCGACGACGGCGTTGGGCTGGACGCGGTCGGACTCGAACCGCTCCTCCCGGACCCCGTAGTTGCCGATCAGCGGGTACGAGAACGTCAGGATCTGCTCCTCGTAGGAGGGATCGGTCAGGCTCTCCTCGTATCCGGTGTAGGCGGTCGTGAACACCAGCTCCCCGTTGGCTGTCCCGGGAGCGCGTGCACGAGCCTCGACGATGCGTTCTCCTTCGAGCGCCACGTAGGCGTCAGTCATTACGAGATACGTACGAATGACCGGCAGATAAGCGTTGCTTTCGAAGCACGGTTACGAAATTCGTAATCCTCAAGTGACGACCCCGGGAAGATACACACCTCGATGGACGAACTGGACCGGGAGATCCTCGGGATACTCCGCGAGGACGCCCGGACACCCTACACGGAGATCGCGGACGACGTGGGAACCTCGGAGGGGACCGTCCGCAATCGGGTCGAACAGCTGGTCGAGGACGGCGTGATCGAGCGCTTTACTGTCGCGACCCGGACGGGCAACATCAAGGCGATGATCGAGTTGCGCGTGGACGTCAACGTCGACACTACGAGGGTCAGCGAGCGCCTCGCGGAGTGGCACGAGATCGACTTCGTCTGGCAGGTCGGCGGCGAGGAGGACATCGTGCTCGTCGTCGACTGCGCCGACACCGCCGGCGTGAACGATCTCATCAGACGGGCCCGGGAGTTAGATGAAGTCGTGAATACGAAGACGAGGTTGATCCTCGACGAGCGCGTGGGCTGATGGACGAAAGCCCACGCAAAGATTCGGGGATGCGCCGAGTGAGGTTGATCCTCGACGAGCGCGTGGGCTGATGAACGGAAGCCAACGCGAAGATCCGGGGATTCGCCGAGTGAGGCTGATCCTCGACGAGCGCGTGGGCTGATGAACGGTCACTGTAGTTTACAGTGGCACGCATTCACAAAGAGCAAAGACGACGAGCACGTATGGCGTTCGATGTCGGACGCCTTCCCCGAAATCGCCGGCGACAGGCTCGAAGAGGGAGACTGGGAACAGCGAGCGCGCACGGATTGACATCCTCCCACGGCTGAAGGCCATGGGATTCCTCGGTGGGTGATTCAGGCCGTGCCTGACTCTGAGGCAAGATTCCCCTCGCGGGTACTCCGGTTTGTGGGCCCCTCTTTGGTCGCGTGACCACGCTGTCGCCAGCAATGGTCGTCCCACTCAAGGCGAGGCACCTTGCGATGTCCCCTCTCAGGCCCATTCTGACCTGAGTCCACAGGCCGTGCCATCGGCCTTTCTCCGGTGAAATCAATATCGCCATCCACCACACTTTGCAGGAAATTCTCGCTTCCCACCACATCGCTGTGGCCTTCAAAGCCACATCCACCACACTGGAACACGTCACCGGTGCGCGAGACGTGCGTCCCTTCATCGCAGCGTGGGCATTGACTGGATGTGCCTGCCTCTGACTTTTCTTCAACACTGACGCCACACTCCCCCTCTAGAACGGTCTGCATCCTGCGACGGAAGCGACCGTGCGCCCAGAACAGATCCGTCTTCTCATTGACCGTCGCTGACCAGTGCCTCTCACGAACATCATCTAACTTCCCGATATACACTGCTTCTACACCCCACCCTGAGAAGAGACCTGCAAGGTGGCGAACGAGAGCGTCTTGAGCGTGATTGCGCTGTCTCGTGCGCTTCGCATACAGCTTCTCTACCAATCGACTGCGATCCGTCTGTTCGGGAAGCTGGGACTGCAACTCACTGATTCGTTCGGTGTAGTGGTGGAAGCAGTCGAACAATGGACGGGCGTGGAACACGCGCTGGTGGCCTTGTGTAGTGGTGACGGCGACGAAATTGTTAGCACCGACATCCACGGCGGCCACGCATCCCTCGTCGCTGGAATCCGTGGCCCGTGTTGTGTCGTGCAAAAATGTGACTGGCTGCCGTGCCGTGAATGATTCGGTGGATCGGTCGTACACCAGCTCTAGGCGGCCACCGTGGCCGTCGTATTGCGGATCGCCTTTGATCGGAACGCGGATGCGTTTGTTGAGTGGAATGCCGTACTTCTCTTTCAACTCGCTGCCGAGTGCGAGTTCGATCCGGCTGTGTTCGCCCCACTCGACAGTGTAGGCGTCGTTGCGAATGCACGCTTTCAGGACTCGCTTGCCGTCGTCTTTCCAGTAGCCGGGCACACCGGGTTTGTCCTCGCGTTCACCGTCGTAGTAGTCATCGAGTTGCTCGAAAAACGCATCCCACTGCTCATCACACTTGTCGAGCATCTTGTCGGTGATTGCTCGACCGAGAACTGGCTGGAAGCGGTTTCGTATCTCTGTTTTCGTTTTGGCATTCCACACATCGCTTCGCGTCTGGTCGTCGTCGAAGTAGGCTTGTCGGCGGTGGTAGGTGACGATGTTGACGAGGGCGGCTGCCGAGTCCAGCAACTCGATGAGGCACACCTTCTTCCACTCCGCCTTCGGAGCGAGTGCGAAGGTGTTCGTTCGCGTTCTCTTTTCCTCGTTTGTAGCCGCCATCGTCGTGTTTAGTTATTCGTGTTCCAGAAGTATAAATCCTGTGGGACACTGGTGTTTTTGTTCGAGGGATGGATACAGTCCGATATGGCAAAGGACGGGATCGGACGACCGAGAGATGTGACGTGTGAGGACGTGTTGACAGCGTTTGACGATGTTGACAAACCAGTGGCGACTGGCACACTATTGGCTGAAATGCTGGATGTATCGAAACAGTCTGTACTCCGACGATTACAGGAGTTAGAAAGAGAGGGGCGGGTTGAGCGATGGAAAGTTGGCAGTCGCGCTGTCGTCTGGTGGCCGACCGAAGAATCGTAACGTGGGAATCACGGCTAGAGTGTCGCCTGTGGACTGATTCTCTATGCCTATTGCTTGCACCCACCCCTGAAGGGGATGGGCTTCCGCTCGCTGCGTGTCAACGGTGTTCCGGACGCCGACGGCCTCGGTCGTCGGCCACACAGTCCTGTATGACGACGCCGCGCTCCGGAAAGCGCTCGGGGACGCAAACAGCTATCTCCCGAACGGGGACGCAAAGGGAAATCTGATGATCGATATCGACGACGGGATCGGATCCTGGCGGTTTTTCTTCGCGACGGCGCTATCGTTTCGGCCGCCAGTTGCGCCCGGGATCGGCACGGCGTCGATGCGGCCGATGGTAGTCAGCGAGGCGAGACGCTCGTTCGAGGACGACATGCGTGCACGCGGATTCAAAGACATCGACCGCGGCCGAAGCCAGCGCGCCCGAACACGCGGGGGCAAGCGCATGAGCCTGAACAAACTGACCACGCGCTATCCGATCGAGGACGGGCCGATCGACGCGCTCGATATCGAGGGATGGCTCGGCGTGTGGTCGACCGGAGGCTCCTTCCGGATCGCCGGTGGTTGCTACCCGACCGGAGGGCTCGAGACGCTGCTCGACGCTGCCGACGGCGATCGCCCCGAGGGAGACCCGGGCGGGTACCGGGACGAACTCCTCGAGTTGATCCGGTCAGTGCAGTGATCCGTATCCCCGAGAGCGAATCCAGGAGACGACGGCCACGAAAGCAGCAACGAGGAGAGCGACACCGACGAGTGTTGCGAGGTTGATCCGTGCTCCCAGCCCGGCGAAATCGACGTACAGGACGCCCAGCAGAAGGACGACCGCGTATCCGAATCCACCGGTCCCGTCGAGGAGACTCTGGGCGGTCGGTTCGAGACGCGCGTAGCGACCCGCGACCAGCAGGACAGTCACGGTGCCGATCAGGAGACCGACAGGCAGGCCGACGATCGCCGAGAACTCGTAGGGGAGCGCCTCGATGAGGACGACTGCGACCAGCAGCGCGACCGTAAACCCCGTACCGAGTGCGACTGATACCGTTCGAATGTCCATCCTCCGCAGTTCGTCCGCCAGGATCATATCATTACGGAATAGCAATCCGTTTTATTACACTTGCGAGAGAAGAGTAACAGTATGAAGCGTCAGCAAGCGGTCAGCGGGGGACTCGTGCTGCTGGTGGCGATCGCGGTCGTCGCGGGGGCGTTCACCGGCGTCGCGGCAGCCGAAACCAGAACGGGTGGGACAGTCGTCGTCGAAGAAGGTGAGACAATCGACGGGTTGTCGACGTTCAGCGGGACGGTCATCGTCCGCGGGACGGTCGACGGGAACCTCGACGGGGTCGCCGGAACAGTCGTCATCGAGGAGTCGGGCGTCGTCACTGGCAACCTCGCCGTGACCGCCGGGAGCATCACCGTCGCCGGCGAGGTGAACGGCAACGTCGACGTGGCGGGGGGTTCGCTGACGCTGGCGCCGACCGGCGTGGTCGACGGAGATCTGAACGCCGGCGTCGGCTCGATACGGCTCGCGGGGACGGTCGGCGGTGACGCGATGCTCGGCGGGGATTCGATCACGCTGGCGGAGACGGCCAGCGTCGGTGGCGACGTCAGATACGCCGAGAACGCCGACTTCACTGACGAGGGGGCGACAGTCGACGGCTCGGTCAGCGCCGATCCCGATATCGGATCGGGCGGGTTCGACCTCCCGGACGTGCCGGGGTGGCTGTTCACCGGGTACGCGATTCTCGTCAACCTCGTGCTCGGTGCGGCGCTGCTCGTTGCGATGCCCGGCTTCTCCCGGCGCGTCGACGAGACGGTGAGCACCGAGGCAGCAAAATCAGCGGGCGTCGGCGTGCTCGCGGCGCTCGGAATCCCGATCGGACTCGTGGTGCTCGCGGTCACGATCGTCGGCATCCCGCTGACGCTGGCTGGCTTCGTCGCGTTCGCGCTGCTCGCGTGGGTCGCGCTGCTGTACGGCCGGATCGCGGTCGCCGCGTGGGCGCTCCGGCAGGCCGATATCGACAACCGGTGGCTCGCGCTCGTGGCCGGTATCGTCGGGTTCGGGGTGCTCGGCCGGATCCCGATCCTGGGCGGGTTGCTCAGCCTCGCGACGTTCCTGCTGGGGCTCGGCGCGATCGCGCTCGTGCTGGTCGAACTCCGACGCGGGGACGGCGACAGCGACGAGTCCGAGCCGGCGGCCGAGCCGCCGATCGAACCCGACGACAGCGACGCTGGCGCGATCTGATTGCCGGCAGGACCGGCGAGCGTGTTGACATGCGACGACACTGGGCGTGACGGGCGGACACGACGTGGCGGCGTTCGACGCCGTGCTGGTCGGGTCGTCGATCCACGTCGGCAAACACCAGCCGGCCGTCGCCGAGTTCGTCACGGACCACGAAGCGGCGCTGTCGGAGTGACCGACCGGGTTCTTCCAGGTGTCGTTGTCCTCGGCGACCGACGACGAGGAACGGCGAGCCGAGGCCGCGGCGTATGCCGACACGTTCGTCGAGGGACGGATCGGCGCGACCGCACCCGAGGAGTGACGGTATCACGTCAGAGCGTGACCGAGAGCCTTCGTACGCTGGACTGTGGCCAGGGACCGTCTCACGCCGGATGGTAACCCGGCGACGTGAGAAGCACGGTCTCGTCGCCCGAGTCGATCGAGACGTCGTAGCCGAACTCCGACAGCACCGATCGATGGGTCCGGACGTGGTCGGTGCGTTCCGGAACGACGACGCGGCCGCCGGCTATCGCGAGAAAGACCAGCAACTGATCGGCCATGTGTCGATCGACGGCCGCGTCGGTCTCGCGGAACTGCTCGAAGTCCTCGACGGCCAGGTCGGCGACAGCCTCGGAGGGACGGCCGGGCTCGCCGAGCGCGTCGAAACCGGCAAGCGTCCGGTCGTAGCGTGCCCGGACGACGAGCGACGAGCCCGTCGAGCGCGTCTCAGCGTACCTGACTGTCCGCTCTCCAGGCGGGACACCAGTCTCGCCGAGTCGTTCGAAGACGCGATCGGCCTGCCGATCCGCCACGTCGCTGGCTTCGAGATCCGCCGAAGCGGTGGAGTAGACATCGACCGCCCGCAGCGAACCCCGGGCACCGAGGTCGATCGGCGATAGCGACGACAGCGACAGCCGAAGTGTCACTTCCCCGCCGCCTTTCGGGTAGAACCCGACCCGATCGACCTCGAGTTCGGCGTCCAGTCCGAACCGGGCGAGCAACGGGAGTTTGACGTGCCGGAGATACGCCACGGGCGGCGACCACTTGACGTCAGTCCCGCCGGTCGCAGTCACCGTGAGCGGGTCGTCGAGCACGGTCGCCAGTGGCAGGACGGTATCGAGCAGCAGCGTCACGCTTCCGGCGGTTTCGATGTCGGCCGAGAGCGTGTGCCGGCGCATGTCACCGGGCTCGAAGACGAGCGCTTCCGAGCCGAGAGCCGCTCCCTCGAGGTCGGCGTCACAGTACTCGGCGAGCAACTCGACCGCCGCGAGGTGCTGGGGCTTGAGTCCGGGTTCCGGCCGCGAGCCACGGATCGACTCGATCCGGACCGACGTGTCGGTGATCACCGCGAGCGAGAGGCTCGTCCGCAGGAGTTGTCCCCCGCCGTCTGCACCGTCGACTGTGAGCATACGAGGGCCATCGACACCCAGCGATGAAAGCGTTCGCCGGACTGTCGTGCCGAACGCTTTCGAAACGGCAGTATCACTATCAATCACCACCTATATTGTTTGTGAGATACTAACAGGGAAGATAGATGCAAACTAGACACACGGATGGTAAGACGTTGGCGGCCTACGAATCGCACATCGACGAGCAGCAGCGCCGGGAGATCCACGCGGTCGCCGAGGAACACGCGGACACTCGGATGGGGCACATCAATTCAACAGCGAGCGGCGGTGGTGTCGCCGAGATCCTCGTCTCGGTGGTCCCGCTATTGAACGACGTCGGCGTCGACACGGACTGGCAGGTCATGGACGCCGACGACGAGTTCTTCGAGGTGACAAAGACTATCCACAACGGCCTTCAGGGCGGCCAGACCGAGCTCACCGAGGATATGCGCGAGACGTATCGTTCCGTCACGATTGAGAACGCTGAGGCGCTCGACGAGCGGTACGACGTCCTCGTGTTGCACGACCCCCAGACACTCGGAATGGCACCGACGCTTGCCGAGCGGTTCCCCGAGACAGCGCTCGTCTGGCGCTGTCACATCGACCTCACGGATGCGACTCCGGCGTATCTTGAGTTCGTGCAGTCGTATCTCGATCCGATCGATCGGGCCGTCTTTACGCTCCCGGAGTACGGCGAGGCGATCACGGGCGTCGAGATAGATACCATCTACCCCTCGATCGATCCGTTGACCGAGAAGAACCGACCGATTGAGGAACTCTCGGGCGACGCGGCGGAGGCAGCCGACCTCGAACGGTTCCCGTTCGACACGGACAGGCCGCTGATCGTGCAGGTCTCTCGGTTCGATCCCTGGAAGGATCCGCTGGGTGTGATTGAGGCCTACCGAGACGTCTCGGCGTCGATCCCTGACGCGCAACTCGCGCTCGTCGGCGCGATGCCCGATGACGATCCCGAGGGAGTCGAGGTGTATCGCGAAGTGGAGGCTGAAGCGGGCGACGACCCCGATATCCACCTGCTTACGAACCTCCCGGACGCCGGGATCAACGGTCTCCAGTGGGGCGCGGACCTCGTCCTCCAGAAGTCGTTGCGCGAGGGGTTTGCGCTGACTGTCTCGGAGGCGCTCTGGAAGGAGACGCCCGTCGTCGGGGCAAACGTCGGCGGCATCCCGCTGCAGATCGAGGACGGGGAGAACGGCTACCTCATCGAACCGCGAGACATCGAGTCGACCGCCGACCGCGTCGTCCGATTGCTCGAGGACGACCAGTTGCGACGCCGGCTCGGCGAGAACGGCCGTGAAACGGTTCGCGAGCAGTTCCTCACCCCGCGGCAGGTCCTGGACTATCTCACACTACTTTCGGCTGCGGAGGGCGATAGAGCGGAGTGAATTCCCCCCTCCGACAGCCCCATACCGGAGAACGTATCAGCCGTCGCTCATCTGGACGATCTCGATGAGCGAATAGATCGGAACGCCGTTGATCTCGTCCTGACCGAGCTTGTCCGTCAGCACGACACCTGCCTGGGGGCTTCCGCCGTTGTCGCGCACCTGTTTGATGGTTTCTGTCATCGTCTGCCCGGTGTCGATGTTGTCGTCGACGATGTAACAGTCTTTGTCGTTGATCCCCGAGAAGTTCCGGGAGAACGAACCCGATGTCTCCGTCTGGTCGTCGTCCCACTGGTACTTGCTAGGCATGTAGACGCTGAGGTCGGTGTCCAACTCCCTCCCGATGACGGTCGCCAGCGGCGCGCCGGACTTGCCGATCCCGATCGTGAGGTCGACGTCTTCTCCCTCGTGAGCGAGTAGATCGGCCATTATAGCGCCGAGGTGACCCAGCCGGTGGCTGTCCCGACCGATGGCGCTCCAGTCGACGTGGACGTCGACCGGGCTCGCCCCGATCTCTTCCTCGATCGACTCCCTGCCGGTCTGTGCAACGAGCCAGCTTGCTGTCTCCCGGGAGACGTTCAGTTCGTCCGCGATCTCCCCTTTCGAGAGGCCGTTGTCTGTCAGTTCTGCCGCGCTCTCGACGAGCGTATCGATGGACTTCATTCGATCGTAGCTTTGGGGATCCGCCGAGATAACTGTCCGTGGTCGATCCCACATATATTTTTCTATCTATTAACCCATGGAATGTTGTTGGTTCTTCGTTGTTTCGGCCACCAGGGGATTGGCATGTCCGTTTCCGCCGCCCTCTTTGTCGCGCAGTTTCTGTTACCGTCAACGAGAACATTCATTGTTATTGATGTCATTTGATGACGTGCAGCGATGGACAAATACGATAGCCGTTTCGTCGGGACCAACACATGAACACGATAGACACGATCGTCCGTGAGGTGCGGGATACAGCCCACTACATGAGTGATAACGTCGCCAACTACGCGGACGATACCACCAGGACGAATCCGAGCGGCGAGGAACAGATCGGTGCCGACATCTGGTCGGATTCGCTGTTTTTCGACGCGCTCTGTCCACTGCAGGGCGTTGGCGGGTACGCGAGCGAGGAGCGCAAGGACGTGACCGACTGCGGTGAGGGGTACACTATCGCGATCGATCCACTGGACGGGTCATCAAACCTCGCTTCGAACAACTCCGTCGGGACCATCGTCGGCGTCTACGACGCGGAACTCCCGGCTCCCGGTCGGGATCTGGTCGCGGCGATGATGGTGCTGTACGGACCCTATACGACGATGACCGTGGCCCGAGAGGACAGCGATGTCGTCCAGCAATACCTGCTACGGGATGGTCACAGCGAACGCTGGGGACAGTTCCGCGTCCCTGAGGAGACTACCGTCGTGGGACTGGCCGGGATACCGAATAACCGAAGTGACACGTTCAACCAGTTCGCGAACGAACTGGAAGGCGAGATGAAGCTCCGATACGGCGGGGCCACTGTCGCCGACCTCGCACAGGTACTGGAATACGGCGGTCTGTTCGGGTATCCGAAGACGGAACAGTACCCCGACGGGAAACTCCGGGTCCACTTCGAGGCCGCACCACTCGCGTATCTCGTCGAGGCGGCCGGCGGCGCATCGACGGACGGCGACAAGTCGATCCTGGACGTTGAGCCGGACAGCATCCACGCCCGGACCCCGATCCTCCTGGGGAACAACCCACTCGTCTCCCGGGCGGAGGCAGCACTCAGTGAGTTATAACGATCACCGTCCGTTGGATCGACCGTGCCCAGCGTGCTTCGAACGGTTCGCCGGCGGGCTGGACCGATCTGGATGGGGGCCGGTCGTCCATGCTGGCTGGTCCGTCCGGGGTCGTCTTTCCGGGCTGGCCGTCCAGCCGACAACCGGGACCGCGAACTCCCGGCCCGGTATTGATGTTCACGCGCAACCGAAACCCGATACAATCACAGTATGGAACGATACGATCGACTTTACCGGCTGTACAGCGACCACGATACCGACACCCTCCGTGCGCTACAGAACCTTGTCGATCTCTTCCCGCTGGTCGAATCGCCCGTCGCGCTCGATCGCTGGCAAGAGATCAACGAAGAGCTCGCAGCGGGCAAAGCAGGAATCGACGACGATTTCTCTGAGGTCGGTGAGACGTTCGCTGATCTCGCGACCCGGGCGACACAGGAACAGGCGTTTACCGGCCTCGACCTCTACAACAAGTACGGCCGTTCGGTGAACGTGCTCATCCTCGATGTCGACGAGACGCTGCGGTCGACGGGGAGCACCGACAACGAGATCCCCCGCGACACACTCAACATGCTGACGGAGTTCCACGACGATGGGATTCCGATCATCATCTGCACCGGTCAGACCCTCGAGAGCGTCAAGGGGTTCGCGATCCAGGGCCTCGGCAGTGAGCTGATTCACTCCGGAAACCTCAGTATCGTCTACGAGACCGGTATCGGTGTCTTCACGCCTGGTCACGGCGCCCGGACGAAGCAACTGCTCTACGAGGACCTCGACGAGGACGTCCAGGCCGTCTTCGAGGATATCCGGGGCCGCATCCTCTCGGAGGCGCCCGAGAACCTCCGACGGGGCTGTCACCTCCAGGGTAACGAGTTCAACATCACGATGAAGCCCAACTTCGACACGGCCTCGACGGCAGCGAAGGACGTCATCGACGAGGCGCTCGTCTACGAACTCGACCTCCTGGGTGACGCGATCTCCGGGCTCGGTCAGGTGGACCTCGAAAGCGAGACCGTCTCCGAGTGGACGCGCGCCTACTACGCCGAGCAAGATCCCGAGATCCGTTCGGTCCTCGAAAGCGAAGGGGCCCTCCCAGATCGTGACGCCACGGACGTTTCATCTGACCTGGAGGACATCCTCGAACGGCTCGATATCGGCTATTACGAGGGAGATGCGGCCGAGATAGGGAGCCTCGAATTGAGCAAGGTAGTCGGGGTCGAAGCGGCACTGGACGTACTCGATATCGAGGACCCATTTAGCATCGTGATGGGCGACTCCAAGAGTGACCTGCGAGTCATGCGCTGGGCCGGCGAGAACGACGCCGGGATCGCAGCAGCCCCGGAACACGCCTCCCAGAGCGTACTGGAGTACGTCGAAGCGACCGACGAACT
This sequence comes from Halapricum desulfuricans, assembly GCF_017094525.1. Taxonomy (NCBI): domain Archaea; kingdom Methanobacteriati; phylum Methanobacteriota; class Halobacteria; order Halobacteriales; family Haloarculaceae; genus Halapricum; species Halapricum desulfuricans. The sequence goes on from NZ_CP064788.1 coordinate 42,883, forward strand.
CGTGTTCGATCAGGGACGGGCCGGGGAGATCCTCCGGATGGTGTACGCACTGAACCGATTTGCCGAGAGTGCCGATTCGTGATACGGACTGGTACTAGCTCATCTCCCACACGTGGACCTTGTCCATCCGATCCTGCGGGCTGAGATCGGTCACGGTTGAGCCTTTCACTGTGACGAGTTTCCAGGCGGTCGCAACGCCGGCACGGAGGGCCTTCGTGTCGTCCCAGCCCTGTTCGTATGCCCACAGGATGGCACCGAACAGGGCGTCCCCAGCTCCCTTCGTGTCGACGACGTCGACGTCGACGGCCGGGGAGTAGAGGGTTTGCTCAGGGGTGATCATTACTGCGCCCTCGCTGCCCATCGACGCGACGACGCGCTCGAATCCCATCGCCTGTATCTCCAGGGCCGCCTGCTCGCAGTCGGTGATGCTGTCGATCGTCCGGCCAGTCGCCATCTCAGTCGCCGCCTGGTTGGTCCGGCAGTACTCGTAGGTTTCTTCGAGCTCGAGCAGCACATCGCCGTGGACGTTGACCGCTGTCTCCCAGTCGCCGGCAGTCGCCAGTCGATCGACCGCCTCGGGCTCCATGCCTGGTGGGAGGCTGCCAGCGATAACGAGAATCTCCGGTTCGTGTTCCCGGACCGTCTCCACCAGCTGGTCGATGACGGCGTCGGTCACCGCCGGGCCGGCCTGTCGGATCTGGTACTCGACCGTCTCGCTCGACTCGCTGCCGGTCACGCGGCTCGTTCGCGGACGGTCCCGTTCGGGAACGAGGATCGTCGAGTTGATTCGCGTCGGTGCCGATTCAATCGTACAGAAGTCCGTCGGGATGCCGAACTCTTTCAGATCCTGCTCGATGAAATAGCCGGTGAACCCGCCGGTGATCCCGGACGCGACCGTCTCGCCCCCAAGCGCGTGCACGAACTGCGAGAGATTGATACCGCCCCCACCCGAGTCGAACTGTGCGTTGGCTGACTTCTGGACGGTGTCGGGTTCTAGCGGCTCGTCCATCTCGATCGTCTGGTCGACCGCCGGGTTCGGCGTCAATGTGAGTAGCATACCCCAAATAGAACTCCTGCGGACTTATAGGTCGGCACGGTCGTAGCGCAGGTAGCCGACGACGAGGGGAACGATCCCCCAGATCCCGAGGACGACAAGACTGGCCCACTGCGAGAGGTACCACGGACCGGCACCGCTCATCGAGCCCGTGAGGACGCCACCGACGGCGTTCAGGTAGGCCGAGCTGGGCGGCATGCTCGCGAGGAACGCGACCCAGTCGGGCATCGGCGCGCCGCTGAACAGTCCCGGGGGGACCTGAAAGCCGTTGGCGACGAACCAGGCGCCGAGCGGAACGATGTCCCAGGCGAACTCCAGAAACACCAGCGCGAGCACGCTGAGCGTGGCCGCCCTGGCGGTCGAGGTGGTACTGGCCGAGATGCCGACGTAGAAGGCCACGTAGACCAGCACGAACAGCATCGTCACCAGGCCGAACAGGACGTAGTCGACGGCAGAGAAGGTCACGTCGCCCACGAAGACGACCGCGAGCATCGCGACCAGCCCGACCAGAACCGGAATCGTCAGCACGAGCGAGCGTCCGACGACCTTCCCGAGGATGACATCAGCGCGGGTGTGGGGCAGGCTCAACAGGAGCTTGCCCGAGCCGGACTCGGCTTCACCGGCGATCGACTTGTACGCGACGACGAGCGCCGCGACGGCGACGAACAGCGCCACGGGAGCCGACAGGAACGTCATCAGCCCCATCGTCGAGACTTCCTCGTCTGCCGTGACCTCGGGGACGAACGCGTAGAGGCCGGCGAACAGCAACGCCAGCAGGAGGAACGTCGCCGAGAGCGCCCACAGCGAGCGCGACCGGCGAGCGTCGTTGAAGTCCTTGTGCGCGACGACGGCCCAGCTCATCGGGCCACCTCCGCGGAGCCGTCCTCGGTGTCCGGTTGGACTGCAGCATCCTGTATAGCGTCGGTCGCCTCACGCCGGGGTTCCGTGGTGAACTGCGCGAACAGTTCCTCCAGGGACGTCTCGGCGGTCGAGAAGTCAAGCACCTCCGCGCCTGCGGATTCGAGCACGTCGAGGATCGCGGTCTTGCTCCCGTCCTCGATCCGGACGGTGACGGTCGTCCCGGTGGCGGTCACGCTGTGGACGCCTTCGAGCACCTCGATAGCTTCGATCGAATCCTCGGGCACGGCGTCGACACGGATCGTCAGTTGTGTGGCCGTCCCGGCGGTGTCGCGCAGTCCTGCGATGGTGTCGACGGTGACGATCCGGCCCTCGTTGAGGATCGCGACGCGATCACAGATCGCTTCGACCTGTTCGAGGATGTGCGAGGAGAAGAACACCGTCGCACCGCGTTCGTTCTCCTCGCGGATGAGCTGGCGCATCTCGCGGGCCCCGTTGGGGTCCAGCCCGGTCGAGGGCTCGTCGAGAATCAGGATCTCGGGTTCGCCGACCAGCGCCATCGCGAGGACGAGCCGCTGGCGCATCCCCTTGGAGTAGCCGCCGGCGGGCCGGTCGGCCGCGTCGGCGATACCGACCCGGTCCAGCAGGGCCAGCGGCTCGTCGTCTGTCCCCTTGGAGTCGATCGCGAACTGGACGTGCTGGCGACCGGTCAGGCGGCCGTAGACCTGGTAAGCGTCCGGCAGGACGCCGGTCCGTCGCCGGATCTCGAGGGTGTCTTCCTGAGCGTCCATCCCGAGGACGCGCGCCGAGCCGGCCGTCGGGCGGACGAAGTCCAGCAAGGTGTCGATCGTCGTCGACTTGCCGGCCCCGTTGGGCCCGAGGAACCCGAAAATCTCGCCCGTCTCGACGGTGAGATCGACGCCGTCGAGCGCGATTACGTCACCGAAGTGCTTGGTCAATCCTGTGAGTTCAATATCAGGTCCCATACCATACAGACTACTTGTTAGTACATAAATACGTACTGAGTGAGGGTAGCACGGGGGTTTCGGCGTTCCGGCGCGCCGTCAGCGTCGGTCGTCTCCCAGTCTGGCGGTAGCAGTGCTAATCCCGGCCGAGAAGCCGCCTCTAGTTCGTCGTCGTGATCTCGATCACGTCTCGGTGGTCGAGTTCCGCGTCGGCACCGACCTGGCGCCCGGAGCGGACGTCGTGGGCGTGGAGAAAGCCGTCGCCGATGTCGGAGTGGAGGAAGTACGCGAAGTCCTCGGCGGTCGAGCCGTCCGGGAGGACGAAACAGTCCTGCAGGAACGTGCCGTCGTCCTGCGGGCTGCTCGCGCCCGGGAAGACGGCGATCGCGCCGAGTTCCTCGAACAGCGCCGTTTCCAGCACCTCCTGGACGCCCGTGCCGCCGTAGGCGTCGACGAACGCCCGGATCCGTTCGAGCCCGGCGGCTTTCTTTTCGGGGAGGTCCGCGGTCACCTCGAAGTCCCTATCCCCGGGCCGATACTCGAGCACGCCCCGCTCGTCGCCCTGCTTCAGTGCCTTCTCGGCGTGCGCCGAGACGGGGACGAAGGTGAGGTGGTCGTAGTCGGGATCGGCCGTGACTCGCTCCCAGTTGTCCTGTGCGGCCCCGGTGTCCATCTTGTTGGCCGCAACTACCATCGGTTTGGTCCGGATCCTGATCTCGCGGGCCAGCGCCTCCCGGTCGGCCGCGTCCCAGGTGTCGGGATCGAGCGCCAGATCCAGCGCGAGGATGACCTGCTTGATCTCGTCTTCGGTGATCCCGAACGCCGACAGTTGCTCGGCCAGATCGGTCTCGATGTCCCGCTCCGCGCCGTGATAGCCCGTGTGATAGCGATCGATCCCCTTCTCCAGGACGTCGAGATACCACATGTCGAGTTCGTTCTCCAGGAAATCGATATCCTCGCGGGGATCGTGATCGTCAGTCGGTTCGCCCTCGAGGTCGGTCTCGCCGGTGAAATCGACCACGTGGACGAGCACGTCAGTCTCGTTCAGGTCCGAGAGGAACTGGTTGCCCAGCCCCTTCCCCTCGTGGGCACCGGGGACGAGTCCGGCCACGTCGACCAGTTTCGTCGGGACGAACCGGACGCCGTCGGCGCAGTAGCCGTGGTTGGGCGTGCAGGTGTGGCCGAACTCCGGGGCGGCACACTCGACGCGGACGTACGCCTCGCCCACCGAGGGGTCGATCGTCGTGAAGGGGTAGGCCCCTTCGGGGACGTCGTTCATCGTCGCCGCATTGAAGAACGTGGACTTGCCCACCGAGGGCTTGCCCACGAGACCGATCCGATAGCTCATTGGCGAATCGGAGTCGAATCACGGTCTAAAACGTTCGGAAACGATCGCTCAGAGCGTGTAAGTCTCACACAAGATGTCGTATGCGGTGCTCGAAAACAGGTGCTGGAGGACCGGGATCAGAGCGCGGCAACCGGGCGCTATTCGTACGTCTCTCTTTCGGCGACGGTCACGCTCGTCCCGTCGGAGGCGACTACGACGGCGGTCGATCCGTCGTCGGCTTCGGTCCGGACCGTCAGCGGGCCGACCGTCGCGGTCTCGTTGGTTTCGGGGATTGCTGCCGTGCCGACTGTCGCGTCGTCCCGGGTGACACGCACTTCGAACCCGTCGTCAGTGGGGACGACCCCGATCCGGTGGCCGTCGATCGTCACGTCCGCCTGCACCGGATCGGTCGCGAACGAGCGTGTCGTCTCACCGTCGACGGTCAGATCGACCGCGTAGGCCGACTCGTTGCCGGTGACGTCCCAGCCCGTCCGGTCGGCGCGGACGGTCTCGCGCCAGCCGAGCCCGCCGACGTTGACGCTCGCTTCCCCGTCGAAGGCCAGCGATTCCGCCCGCTCGGTGACCGTCCAGATGCTTCGGGACTCGCTGGCGACGATCAGCCCGTCCTGGGTCGTCTCCGTGGCGTTCTCGACGTCCAGCAGGAGCAGCGTCTGTCCGGGGGTGGCGTCTTCCTCGTAGGTCACCAGGTAGTCGCCGACCCTCACCTCGCCCGTGTCGGTCACCGAGTCGGCGTCGACGGTGATCGGGCCGTAGAGCAGGCCCGGAACGACCAACAGGAGTCCGACCGTCCCGAGGCCGAGCAGCGCGACGTTCCGGTGGCTCGACCACCGGGTGTCCTGCCCCCGGAGCGCGGTCGGGACCGCGGGGACGGCGAGCACGACGACCGCGAGCACGAGCAGTGCCATGAAGGGCGCGATACCGCCGACTTCCGGCACGAGTCCGGAGACCGAAACCACCAGCGAGAACGCGAGCACGCCGGCCAGAAGCGCGAACGGGAGCGCCAGGACGACTAGCCAGCCGACCGCGAGCAGCCGCGGGATCGACCGATCGCTACCCGAGACCGCGACCGTCACCAGCCCGGCCAGCACGGCGACGACGATCACGCCGACGGCGCGATAGAGGTAGAAGACGTCCTCGCCAGGGAAGACGAGCAGCCACAGCGACAGCGCGAGTCCGAAGCCCGCGGTACCGAGAAACAGCCGGGCGGGCGGGAGCCACTGTCGGCGCGACCGGAGGAGCGCGATCGCCGCCACCGCGCCGACGGCGAACCCGAGCATGTGTGCCTGAAACGCGATCGACGCCCACGACGGCGGTGACGGCCCGCCGGCCGAAATCGACCCGGTGACGACCGGGTTCACGACCGCCTGATAGAGGACGTCCAGCGCGCTCGAGCCCACGACGGCCCCGATCGCGGCTCGCGGCTTGGCTACGACCGCAAAGCCCGCGACCGCGAAGACCGCGCCCGAAAAGCCCAGCCCCGGCCCCATCGAGAAGACGCCCGTCAGCAGCGCGACGCCGAACATCGCGGCGGGGACGAGCGCGATCCGCACGCGGGGCCGAGACCGCCAGCCGCCGTCGCCGGCCAGAAGCGAGTCGCGGTCGCGTCTGGCCGGCGGGTAGTGCCCCCAGGCGTACTCCGCGACGAGTCCGAACGCCAGCGTCCCGGTCATGTTGCTGACGAGATGGGCCGGCGAACCGTGGGCGAACCCCGAGGTCAGCACGCCGAGCGGGTAGAAGTACGACCACGAGACGAAGGGCAGCGTCAGGGGATCGCCCCAGTCGGTGAGACCGTTCTGTGCCAGCAGGTAAAACGCCGTGACCAGCGCGACGGCGATCAGGGTTCCCCACGGGAGCCCGTAGACGAGTCGATCCGCCGTGAGCGCGCGCCACCGCTCCCACCCACCGTAGTAGAGGACCGCGCCCGCAGCGACGCTCAGCGTCACGAGAAGGGCGGCGACAGCCAGCGAGACCATACCGTACCTGATGGTCAGGAATCGTATAACGGTTCGGTCCCGTGATTGCCGTACGTCCCTTCCGGGTCGACTACACGAGGGCGTGTGGTCGCACCGGTAAATCGGTCCAACAGTCACGATAGTGTCGCCGTCGGTGCTCATACTGGTGGCCATACCATTTCGAAACGATCTGACACGCTGTCGTGACAGATATCGTTACGAACGTATAGCCGCAAGCATCACTCATCAAACAGGGTCTGTGCTCGTCTGTATATTGGTGCGCCGAGCCAGTCCCGCTGTTGTGCAAGTTCCTCGAGTTTGTGCAGGGCCTGCTGTTTTTCCAGGACGTCTCTGTTGACGAGAGCTTTCAACACGATAGGTGAGATCGCCACCTGTGCGTCTGCGAGTGTCTGGAGCTCGGGGAGTGCCCGGAGGTCGTCCGTGATCAGGAACGTTGCGTCTCGCTCGTTGGCAAGGCGTACGCAGCTCCCTTCGCCTTGATCGATGCGAGACGAGGTGAATTCTCCCTGAGCCTGGGCGGTGTGTATTCGTTCGATGGTGTCGAGGACGGTGTCGGCTGCTTTGCCGTGTCGGTCGTTGTACTCCGCAGTCGCTTCTAGCTCTGCAACGACGGTGTCCGTCGTGTGGACATCGAATTCCGTCAGGAAGGTGTCGAGGAGGTCGATCGTGGCGATCGAGATGAGGGCGCTTGTATCCGCGACGATCATATGAAAAGGTCACGACAGTTCTGCGAGGTCGTCGGCCACGTCTTCGCCTTCGTCCAGAAGGGTTTTCGATGCACGGACGGATGCGGCGTCCTGCCGTCCAATGAACTCCTTGAGGACGTCAAACCCAATTTCGTCGTCGAGATAGAGTTCCACGACCGCTTCCTTGAATTTCTCGTTATCCTCGACAGTCTCCAAATAGTCCTGGAGTGCTTCGACGACGATTTCGGTCCGGTTCTTGTGCGTGACTTCCGCCGCCACGTCCGCCTTCTCGATCAGGCTCTCCGGCAGTCGGAAGTTGACCCTGGTACTGCCCATTCTCGAACCACCTGTTGTCTGTACGTTGTGGTCACAGATTCAAATCAGTTCGGTGTCTCCCAAGCCCATCACAGTTACTATCGAGATCACAACGCTTATTGAGGCGGTCTGACAAGGAACGAGCGAGTATGACGGCCGAACCCGAAAGCAGGCGTCGCGTCCGCCAGCCGACCGTGTTCGACGGGTTCGGCTTCTTTTTCGAACGTTGAGAGCGGCGGACTGCGGGGCCGACGCTAGCGCGTCATCCCACACGAAACCGCTCTGTTGTCGACCGTCCCAGCGCGTGGCCTGCCGATCGGTAGTGTGGCCGCGTGCGACCACTATGAGAACCGTTAACTGACGGACCCACGGTTTCCCTACCAAGAAATGAAACTCCCGGAAACGCAGGTCGCGGTCGTCGAGGCCGCGAGCGCGACCGAAGTGCGGACAGTCGAATCGCTCGCCGACGAACTCGATCACAAGCCGGCATCGATCACCCGTGCGGCCTTCGAACTCGAAGACGAAGGGCTGCTGGACGTGATCGAATCGACCGACGAATCGGTCTCGTTGACCGACGAGGGGCGGACGTACCTCGAGGACGGGCTCCCCGAGATACGGCTGTACGAGGCCGCACTCGAGGCCGCGGACGGCGACCCCGTCGAGATGGGGGAGGTCATCGGCGCGTCCGGCCTCGAGGGCGGAGCCGTCGACATCGCGCTGTCGAACCTCGCCCGGAAGGGCTACGGCGAGATCGACAGCGGCGAGATCTCGCCCGATCCCGACGCCGACCCGGACGCCGACGAGGAGGTCACAGCCCTGGAAGCGATCGAGAGCGGCGACGCGGACCTCGTGGCCGAAGACACGCTCGACCAGCTCGAGCGACGCGGGCTGATCGAGCGCTCCGAGCGGACGGTTCGATCGGTACAACTCACCGACGAGGGCGTGACGGCGCTGATGGAGGGGATCGAAGTCGCCGAGGCAGTCGATCGGCTCACCTCCGAGCTGCTCACCAGCGGCGAGTGGCGCGACGTGGAGTTCAGCGAGTACAACGTCGCGGCCGACGCCCCGGACATCGACGGGGGCAAGCACCACCCGCTGCGGTCGATGGCCGAGCGCGTCAAGGACGTGCTGGTCGGGATGGGGTTCGAAGAGATGCAGGGGCCACACGCTGACGCCGAGTTCTGGATCAACGACTGTCTGTTCATGCCCCAGGACCACCCCGCCCGCACCCACTGGGACCAGTTCGCCCTGGACGTCCCGCCGATGGGAGCGCTCCCCGACGGCGTTCGCGAGCGCGTCGAAGGTGCCCACCGCGAGGGCGTCGGCGAGGACGGACAGGGCTACCACTCGCCGTGGGGCGAGGAGATGGCCCGACAGATCGACCTGCGCGGGCACACGACCTCGCTGTCGGCCCGGTACCTCTCGGGGATCGCCGAGGGCGACCTCGAGCCGCCACAGCGGTACTTCTCTATCGAGAAAGCCTACCGAAACGACGAGATCGACGCCACCCACCTGCTTGAGTTCTTCCAGATTGAGGGGTGGGTGATGGCCGAGGACCTGTCGGTGCGTGACCTGATGGGGACGTTCACCGAGTTCTACGAGCAGTTCGGGATCACCGACCTGCAGTTCAAGCCCACCTACAACCCCTACACGGAGCCGAGCTTCGAGCTGTTCGGCGAACACCCTGTCACGGGCGAGGTCGTCGAGATCGGCAACTCCGGGATCTTCCGCCCGGAGATGCTCGAGCCGCTGGGCGTCGACTGCGACGTGATGGCCTGGGGGCTGGCCCTGGAGCGGCTGATGATGCTGGTGACCGGCGCGGAGGACATCCGCGACGTCCACGGGACGCTCGTGGATCTGGACTATCTGCGGACCGAGGAGGTGCGTTACTGATGCCCACTGTCGACATCGACACCGACGAACTGCGCGAGTTGACCGGCTACGAGGACAAAAGCGACGAGCAGCTCAGAGACGACCTGTTCGAGCTGGGGCTGGAGTACGAGGGCGAGACCGAGGAGGGCGAGCTGCGCTTCGAGTTCGAGCCCGACCGGCTGGATCGCCTCTCGGTCGAGGGCGTGGCGCGCTCGCTGCAGTATCACTACGGCGACAGCCGCGGGGTGCACGTCCCGAGCACCAACAGCGCCGAGTGGACGATCGAGGTCGAGGACGTCCCCGAAGAGCGCCCCTACGTGACGGGCGCGGTCGTTCGCGGGCTCGATCTCAGCCAGGCGGGCTTCGACTCGCTGATTCAACTGCAGGAGAAACTCCACGCGACGATGGGGCGCAAGCGCGCGAAGGGCGCGATCGGCGTCCACGATCTGACGATGCTCAAGGGAGAGGCGGCGGTGGAGGGCGGCGGGAAGACAGTCCGCTATACGGGCGTCGATCCCGACGAGGTGCGGTTCGTCCCGCTGGAGAGCGACGCGGAGATGACCCCCGCCGAGGTCATCGAGAACCACCACATCGGCACGGAGTACGGCCACCTCGTCGAGGACATGGACCGGGTGCCGGCGATCTACGACTCGATCGGTCTGTTCTCGTTCCCGCCGGTCGTCAACGGTCGCCGGACCGAGGTGACGACCGACTCGCGGGACCTGTTCATCGAGATGACCGGCACCGATCAGTGGACGATCGACCACATGTTGAACATCGTCTGCTACGCGCTGGCGGCCCGCGGCGGGACCATCGAGAACGTCCGCGTCGAGTACGAGACGGCACCCGAGGAGTATCCGGCCGAACTGGTCCGGCCGGACCTCTCGACGACCGAGAAGACCGTCGCCCACGACGACATCGAGACGACGCTGGGGATCGATCTCTCGGCAGCCGACGTGATCGACCTGCTGGAACGCTCGGGACTCGACGGGGAGTCGACCGAGACCGAAGACGGCGAGCCGGCCTACGAGGTCACGATTCCGCCCTATCGCGTGGACGTGCGCCATCCGGTCGACGTGATCGACGATGTCGGTCGAGCGTACGGGTTCAACGAACTGGAGCCGCGGTATCCGGACGTGGGGACGATCGGCGGTCGACACGAGCGGTCGCGACTGGAGCGGGCCGTCCGCGAGACGCTAGTCGGGCTTGGGTTCCAGGGCCTGTTGAACTTCCACATGACCGACGAGGAGCAGGTCAGCGGCCGGATGAACCTCGGCGACAGCGAAGACGTGCTGGGGGCGGCCGAGCCGGTTCAGATCCGGAACTCCTACAGCGAGGACTACACCATCACCCGATCGTGGCTGTTGCCCTCGATCATGCAGGTGCTCGAGAACAACACCCACCGGAGCTATCCCCAGGATCTGGCGGAGGTCGGCTGGGTCGCCCACCGCGACGACGAGCAGAATACCGGCGTCGCGGAATCGCGCCACGTCGCGGCCGTGCTCGCACGCCACGAGGTGTCCTTCGAGGACGGCAAGGCCCGCCTGCAGGCGCTCGTCGAGTCCTTCGGAGCCGACGTCGAGACGCCGCCCACAGACCACCCGACCTTCATTTCGGGTCGAACCGCCGAGATCGTCGTCGACGGCGACGCCGTCGGCGTGATCGGAGAGGTCCATCCGAAAGTGCTGGTCGAATACGATCTGGAACTGCCGGTCGTGGCATTCGAGTTCGATATCGAAGCGCTGCGGTAGGCGCGGTTGACAGCCCGATAGCAACCAGCCCGAACGGAGTGAGGGCTGGCTTTTTGGTCCAGCTTTTTCGAGGAGCGGTTCGCGGTCACAGACGAGCCCTGGAGAACGTTTCACGCCGGTTAGCGATGTCCAGTTCGACGGTGATACGGTCCGGGGCTGGACGGGGAATTCGGAGCAGCAGGGTATATACCTTCGTGCGAGGGCGGTGAATTGATAGTGATCGATCTGAACGAAGTGAAGGGCGACCGTTTGAGCGGTTTCGCTACCGGTCGGGCGCGATCCGAGAGAGCCGCATCGCGTTGCCGGTCACCCCGAGACTCATCCCCATGTCACCGACGACGACGGCCACGGCGACGCTGACCAGACCCAGGGGCACGCCCAGCGCCAGCAGTGCCTTCACGCCGAGACTGGTCCAGATGTTCTGCCGGATGACGCCGTTGGCCGCGTGCGACAGCGAGTACAGGTACGGGAGCTTCCCGATGTCGTCGCCCATCAGCGCGATGTCGGCCGTTTCCAGCGCCGTGTCTGTGCCAGCCGCGCCCATCGCGATCCCGACCTCGGCGGTCGCCAGCGCGGGCGCGTCGTTGATGCCGTCACCGACCATCGCCACCTCGCCGTATTCGGCCTGCAAGTTCTCGACTGCGTCGACTTTCTCGTCGGGCAGGAGGCCCGCGCGGTAGTCGTCGACGCCGACCTGTTCGGCGATCGCCCGCGCGGTTCCCTCGTTGTCGCCGGTCAGCATGACGACGTTCTCGACGCCGAGTTCGTGGAGCCGTTCGACGGCCCGCCGGGCGTCCGGGCGCACCTCGTCGGCGATAGCGACGATCCCGAGGAGTTCGTCCTCCGTTCCCACCAGGATTACGGTCTTGCCCTCGTTCTGGAGGCGGCTGATGGTTTCGTCGCGGAGGTCAGTACAGTCCTCACGTTCACAGTGCTCGGGCGGTCGTGTCTCGGACGTCGATGCCGCCGTCGCGCCGCCGTCAGTCTTCACGTGGGCGTGCGAGAGGTCGAAGCCCAGATCCTCGAACAGGGCCGGCTTGCCGGCGTAGTGGGTCGTCCCGTTCAGGTCGGCGCGGACGCCCTTTCCGGTCAGGCTCTCGAAGTCGGCGAGGTCATCGAGCGCGTCGCTGTCCACACCGACGTCGTCGGCGTGATCCCGGATCGCCGCCGCGATCGGGTGCTCGCTCCGGCGTTCCAGGGCGGCGGCGTGCCCGAGCACCTCGTTCTCGGTGATGCTTCCGAGCGAGACGACGTCAGTGACGGCCAGCTCGCCCCGGGTGAGCGTCCCGGTCTTGTCCAGCGCGACGGCGTCGATATCGCCCATCGCCTCGAGGTGGTTGCCGCCCTTGACGAGGACGCCGTTCTTCGCGGCGCTGGTGATCCCCGAGACGACCGAGACGGGCGTCGAGATGACGAACGCGCAGGGGCAGGCGATCACCAGCAGGGTGAGCCCGCGGACGAACCACGTCCCCCAGTCGCCGGTGAAAGTGACCGCGTATCCCCCGACGCTGACCGAGAACGGATCGGCGATCAGCAGGGGTGGAAGCACAGCTGTCAAGATAGCCAGCACGACAACGACCGGCGTGTAATAGCCCGCGAATCGGTCGACGAACTGCTCCTTTTCGGTCTGTTTCTGCTGGGCGCCCTGGACCATCTCGATGATGCGCGCGAGCGTGGAGTCGCCCGCCGTCGACGTGACCTCGACTTCCAGATAGCCCTCGGCGTTGATCGACCCCGCGTAGACCTCCTCGCCGACGGTCTTGTCAACGGGGACGCTCTCGCCGGTGATCGGCGACTCGTCGACCGCGCTCTCGCCCTCGATCACGGTGCCGTCGAGCGGGATCTTCTCGCCGGGACGGGCGATCACGGTCTCTCCGCCAGCGACGTCGTCGGCGGGGACGGTCACCTCCGCGCCGTCTCTGCGGACCGTCGCCTCGTCGGGGGACAGTTCCATCAGCTCCCGAAGGGAGTCCCGCGCCCGATCCATGGCGTAGTCCTCAAGCAGTTCGGCGATGCTGAACAGGACCGCCAGCGTGGCGGCCTCGACGAAGTAGCCGATGGCGGCTGCAGCGACGATCGCAAAGCCCATCAGCAGGTCGATGTCCAGGCTCAGGTTCTTCGCCGAGTAGTAGCCGCTCCGTACGACCGGCACGCCGGCGGCGACGATCGCTCCGAGAAAGAGCGTGTCGGCCAGCGTCAGCGGCTGTTCCAGGACGGTCGCCACGACGGGGTTCCAGGCGAAGACGAACTCGAAGGCGAGTCCGAGGGTGAGCAAGACCGCACCGATCCAGGTCTTGATCGCCCGCGAACTCGTCCAGACCTCCGAAGGGGGCGCGACGTCGACCCCGCCACTCGCTTCGCTGTCGTCAGCGTCACCGCCGTCGACGACCTCGTAGCCGGCGTTCTCGATCGCCGCGACCACGTCGGCCTCGCCGGTGCGTCCGGGGTCGTAGACGACCTCGACGCGGCCGGTCGTCGGCTGGAGCGTGGCGTCGACGACGCCGTCGACGCGTGTGAGGCTCTTGTCGACTTTCTTCGCACACGACGGACAGTCCATCTCGGGCACGGCGAGCTCGGCGGTCAGCTCTCGCCGCCCGTCCGAAGCGCGTTCCGGCGATCCCTCGTCGTCGGTCATCACTCCGGTCTAGGGGTCTCGGATCGATAAGGGTTAGTTGGAATATTCCAATCTCCCGTCGGGTCGTGAGCCGGGGAACTGCGATCCGCCCACGTACCGTTTCGCGAGGTACTGTTCGGCTCGCCGGAGACGATAGGTGAGCGTCGATCGGGGCACGTCGAGGTGGTCGGCGAGTTCACCGACGTCGACCGCCCGTGGGGACTCGTAGTACCCATGTTCGACGGCCGCCCGGAGTGCGGCTTCCTGTTCGGGTGCGAGCCCGCTCGTGCCGCTCGGCTCACCGGCCGCATCTGGAGCCTCCGCGGTCCGCAGCATCTCCAGCTGTGCACAGTCGCCGACAGCCGCGTCGAGGTCCTCGAAGAAGGCGGTCACGTCGCCCGATCCGGAGTGGATGATCCGCCACGTGTAGTGGCGGGCCTCGTGGCGGGTCTCGAACAGCAGCCCGTCGCCGAGGTGCGTGCGAGCGATGTGTGGGACGGAAATGCAGGTCGGGGACCGCTCCCACCGGGAGTAGAGCACGAGCGCGCTGTCGGTGTGTTCGAGCACTTCGGTCGTCTGGGTCGCTTCGCAGTCTTCGGTCGCCAGGCAGTCGGCGTAGTACTCAGTGTCGAGGAACGCCGCCGAGATCGCATCGAGCGCCTCGCTCGATCCCGTCGCGTGGTCGACTCGCCAGAGACGGTCGTCAGTGGCGTGTAGCGACAGCGACCGGATCCGGGCATCCGAGTGCTCGGCGAGGGCGTCGGCAACCCTGTTGCACCCCGGCTCGTACGCGAGGGCGAAGGCGAGTTCGCGCATGTGGCGTTTACGGCGTGACATCGGATAGGGGCCACGGCCGACGGGTCGCGGACGCGCGTACAATGAGGGACTTTTTAATGAATGGGGGCGTAGCGGAGGCCAAGATGTTCAACGCGATCGTCAGCGCCGACACGCTGCAGGATACGCTGGACTCCGTCAGCGTGCTGGTCGAGGAGTGCAAGATCCACCTCGAAGAGGGCGGGCTCGAGATCCGGGCGGTCGATCCCGCCAACGTCGGGATGGTCGATCTCTCACTGAGCGCCGCGGCGTTCGAATCCTACGAGACCGACGGCGGACTCATCGGCGTCAACCTCTCGCGGCTCGAGGACATCGCGGGGATGGCCGACTCCGACCAGTTGATTCACCTCGAACTCGACGAAGAGACTCGCAAGCTCCACATCGCCATCGACGGACTGGAATACACGCTCGCGCTGATCAACCCCGACTCGATCCGCCAGGAGCCCGACTTGCCGGATCTCGACCTTCCCGCTGAGATCGTGCTCGAAGGACGAGACATCGACCGCGCAGTCAAGGCCTCCGATATGGTCTCCGATCACATCGAACTCGGCGTCGACGACACTGACGAACTGTTCTACGTCGACGCGGAGGGCGACACCGACGACGTGCATCTCGAACTCACCGCCGAGGACCTGATCGATCTCACGGCCGGGCCGGCCAGTTCGCTGTTCTCGCTGGACTATCTCAAGGACATGAACAAGGCGATTCCCTCCGATGCCGAGGTCACGGTCGATCTGGGCGAGGAGTTCCCCGTGAAGCTGCACTTCGAGATCGCCGAAGGGCAGGGCCAGGTCACCTATATGCTCGCCCCGCGAGTCCAGAGCGACTAGGTCCGCACGAAACAGCCGTCAGTACTGTCGCGCCAAAGCTCCAGCGTCTACAAGACTCTCTCCCGACTTCACGAGAGAGGTCTCGTTCGGAAGGTCGATTCCTACTGGGCGGTCGCTGAAGATGTCGCGGCCTCGGAGATCGCGAACGTGGTGAGCCTCCAGCAGATCGAAGCTGAGTACGGCGAGGACGCCTACGGTACCGATGACGAGTGGGCTGACGACGCGCCGAATCTGGGAGCGAACGCGTAGGATGGCCTACGCACAGGGCAGTCTCATCCTCGCGCCAGCGACGTTCAAAAGCGGGGTACGGCCGTATCTCGTCGTTTCCAATCGGACTCGACCGTTTTTCTGAGACCGGTATACGGTTGCGGTCATCACGTCGACCGAACGGGAAGCGGCAGTCGAACTGACGGCGGATTCCCTCATCGAGGGAGAACTGATACTGCCGGCTGTAAGTTCGTAAAGATATTCGCCACCCCGGGGTGGCGAATTCCTTCAGTTTGTTACAGCCGGCAGTATTACAACCGACCGTATCAACCATGACTGCGGTCGCAGACAGGATTCACGAACTGACCCGGGTTGTGTGATAAAAGGCATTTATCTATTTAGTATAAAAATCTAATAATTATTTAGGGAGTTCAATAGAGAAGCAGTGTCATTCGTATGTCCCGCACGTGACGAGGTCAGTGTACTGCTTGGTGGTCGCGACCACGTCGCTCAGAGTCCCGTCCGTCAGGTCGACAGTCCGCCACTCGCCGTCACCGGCGTCGTTTTCGTCGATCCTGACGACCGGATAGTCCTGGACGGCCGCCGGCGAGTTCGCGAAATCGAGCAGAACCAGGACTAGAGACAATGATCGTTATGATTTCCACGTCGTTGGAAATACAGCGCAATACTATTATATCCAGACCACTACAGACAAGTGTGACCCAAGGATGACCGGATACGCGATCGTGCTCGCCTCGGCAGAGCTCGAGCGAGTGCAGGCGGTAAGTATGATCGGTTCGATCGCCGCGGCATCGGACACGCCGGTGCAGGTGTTCGCGACGATGAACGGCCTGACGGCCTTCGAGAAGGAGACCGTCGAGAGCGGCGACTTCGAGGTCGCCGGACCGGCGGGCTACGCGATGCTCGAATCGGACGGCGACGAGGTCCCGCTGTTCACCGAACAGCTCGAACGGGCGAAGAACCTCGGCCCGCTCGAAGTCTACGCCTGCGAGATGGTGATGGACCTGATGGACAACGACCTCGACGACTACGTCGACGTCTTCGACGACGTGCTCGGCGTCTCCGGCTTCCTGCGGGAGGCATCGGACAAACAGGTGCTGTTCGTATAAGGTGATTATCATGAGCGAATCCATTTCCCCCGACGAAACGGTCGACTCGCGCGGTGCAGCCTGTCCCGGCCCGCTGATGGACCTGATCGGCAAGATTCAGGACGCCGAGCCAGGGACGGTAATCGAACTCCAGACCAGCGACAGCGGTTCGAAGGGCGACGTGCCCGAGTGGGTCGACGAGGCTGGCCACGAACTGCTCGACACCGTCGAGCGCGACGACTACTGGAGCATCTACGTCGAGAAGACGGACTGATAGTGTAATGATTGGACAAGACAACGGTGATCGCCCGTGACAGAACGCATCGTCATCGTCGGTGGCGGAACCGGCGGAACGGTACTGGCGAACAGACTCTCCGAGCGACTCGAACCGGAACTGGACAGCGGCGAGGTCGAGGTCGTGCTCATCAACGACGGCGAGAAGCAGTATTACAAGCCGGCGTACCTGTACGTGCCCTTCGACAAGAAAGACGTCTCGGACGCGACGAAGCCGATTACGGACCTGCTACCCCGTGACGTGCAGTTCCGGGTCGACCGCGTCGAGAGCGTCGACACCGACCGCAAGCAGGTGACGCTCGCCTCCGGCGGCGGGCTCGCCTACGACCAGCTCGTGCTGGCGACCGGCGCGAACCTCGCGCCCGACAACGTCCCCGGCCTCGCCGAGGGCGGCCACCACTTCTACGGTCCGGACGGTGCCGAGGCCCTCAAAGAGGAACTCGCGGAGTTCCGCGAGGGGCATCTCGTGTTGAGCGTGATCGGCGTGCCGCACATGTGCCCGGCCGCGCCCGTCGAGTTCACGCTGATGGCCGACGACTGGCTGCGCAAGCGCGGCCTGCGCGAGGACGTCGAGATCACCTACACGTACCCGATCCAGCGCCCCCACGGCCTGCAGTCGATCGCCGACTGGGTGACGCCCATCTTCGAGGAACGGGACGTCAACGTGAAGACGTTCTTCAACGTCGAGTCGGTCGACCCCGACGCCCAGCGACTGGAGACGATGGAAGGCAAAGAACTCGACTACGACCTGCTGGTCGGCATCCCGCCACACGAGGGAAGCGACCTCATCAAGGAGGCCGGTCTCGGCGACAGCGGCTGGGTCGACGTCGACCAGCACACGATGGAGGCCGAACACGCCGAGGACGTCTACGCGATCGGCGACGCCGCGGACGTGCCGACCTCGAAAGCGGGCAGTGTCGCCCACTACGAGGCCGGGACGGTCGCTGACCGGATCGCAACCCGGATCCGTGGCGGCGTGCCGACCGCGACCTTCGACGGGAAGACGGTCTGCTTCATCGAGACCGGGATGGACGAGGCGACGTTCGTCTCCTTCGAGTACGGCTCCGAGCCGACCATGCGTGAGCCCTCGAAGCCGATCCACTGGGCGAAACTCGGCTACAACGAGTCCTACTGGCTGACCGCCAGGGGGTTGATCTAGATGAGCGAAAGCCAAGCCGCGGAGGCGGACGACTTCGAGACACTGGTCGAAGAGGACCCCGAGGCCGTCGCGAGCCTGCTCGAACGGCTCGACGCCGACGCGACGACGCCGGACATCGAATCGTTGCTCGAAGGTGACGACCTCTCGATTCGAGGGGACGAGTCGCTGGAGCCGTCCGCAGACGCCGCCGAACTCGGGTCGCTCGTCGAGGCCGCCGACGCCAACGCCGACGAACTGGCCGCAGGGCTGGAATCGCTCGCGCAGATCCAGCGGACCGGCACGCTTGATGACCTGCTAGAACTCGCCCAGATCGCCTCGCTGCTGATGGGGGCGATGGACGACGAGATGGTGATGAGCCTCTCGAATCTGGGGTCGGAACTCGGCGGCGTAGCCGATACCGCAAGCGAGGAGGACGTCGCTCGCGGGCTGGAGTCGGTGTTGCACGCCGTCGGCGACGCCACGAGCGAACAGCCCGAGCCGGTCGGCGCGATCGGCTTCGCGAAAGCGCTGCGTGACCCCGAAGTCAAGGCCGGTCTCGGCGTCGCACTGGCGCTGGTCAGAGGACTCGGCCGAAACGTCGATCCGCCCGCCGAAGACTGATCGGCGCACGCGAAGCGTTCATCCGGTCACACGAGCTGCCTTTTTCGAATTCTCCGGCGGAGTGTTCTCTCGTCCGTGAGCGGTGTTTCCGTCGCCCGCAAGCCGACGGATGACAGCGATCGTTTCCAGTCGCGTGTACGTATCAGGCTCCGTACCCCTCACCTTCGAGGGGGCCGCTAAACACGCCGTAGAGGAACTTGAAGTACCACAGGACCACGAACAGGACCGGGACGCCGAGGACAGTCGTGAGGTTCAGCGCGAGCGGCGAGACGACCGCTTCCTGGACAGTCAGGCCAGTCGGCGGGTAGATCGTCGGGTACAACAGCAGGGCAACGAGGAGGCTCAACAGGACCGGCAGCGCTAACGCGGTGGCCAGCCAGGCGCGATACTCGCCGCGGCCGGCCAGCACGATCCCGCCGAGCCCGGCCCCGGCCGAGAGGACGACGATCGCCGCGCCGGGGATCGAAAGGACCGTCCCGGCGTGGCCGCCTGCGTCAGTGACGACGACGACCGCCAGCAGGGCGACGACGCCTCCCAGATACGCCAGCGTCGCGATGATGCCGTAATCGCGCATCTCGCCGGCCAGTGAAGGTCCGGTCTTGGCCGCCAGAAACGCCGCGCCGGTGACGACCGAGACGGCGACCAGACCGATCCCGGTCAGAAGCGTCGGTAGCGACAGCGTCGCCGCGTCGAACACCCACCGACCGGCGATCATCCCGAACAACAGCGGCGCGAAGAGGCTGCCGCCGATGAACGAGTAGTCACAGTAGCGCTGCCAGCGCTCGTCGTCGCGTTGCTCGCGGAGTTCGGGTCCGAGACCCCGGAACAGCAGCGCCAGCACGAACCCGAGCGCGAGCAGGTAGTGCTCGGACAGCAGTCGGGAGTAGACGTCGGGAAACGCCGCGAGCGTCATCGTCCCGAAGGCGATCACCCACACCTCGTTGGCGTCCCAGACCGGACCGAACGCCGACAACAGCGTCTCCCGATCGTGGTCGTTGTCCTGAGTCGCGTACAGCATCCCGATCCCGAAGTCGAAGCCGTCGAGAACGATGTACATCGTCAGCGCGAACATGACCAGGCCGAACCAGATCTCCGGCAGCGGCTCGACGAGATACGAGTCGACGGGCAACAGCAGTTCAGTCATCGTCGCTCACTCCCGGGATCGGGCCGTACCAGCGATCCCCGGCGGATTCTTTCACGCCCAGTTCCCGGAGTTCGTCCTGGATGAGCCACCGCAGGATGTACAGAGCGACCAGAACCAGCGCCCCGTAGATGACGAGGAACCCGACCAGCGTGAGCGTCGCCTCCCCGCCCGACAGCGTCGAGGAGACGGCCTCGCTGGTCGTGAGTTCGTCCTGAATGACCCACGGCTGGCGGCCGATCTCGGTGACGTACCACCCGGTGAGCAGAGCGGCGTACCCGAGCGGTGACGCCACGATCATCGCCTTCAGGTAGCGGGTACTATCCGACAGCCGATCCCGGTACATCAGATAGCCGCCCCACAGCGCCAGCCCGATGAACAGGAAGCCGAGTCCGACCATGATCCGGAACGACCAGAACACGAGCGCGACCGGCGGGTTCTCCTCGTACTCGTTCAACCCGAGCACTTCGGCGTCGAAATCACCCCCGCTCGCGAGGAACGAGCCGACCCTCGGCAGGCTGATCGTGAAGAGGTTCTCCGCCCGCGGATCGGTCAGCGCGTCGGGACTTTTCGGGACTGCAAACAAATGGAGATCAGCTGTACCGGTCTCGTAGTGGGCCTCCATGGCCGCGAACTTCTGTGGCTGGGTGTCCTCGACGTGGCGGCCGTAGGCGTCACCGTGGATCGCCTGCAGCGGTGCCGAGACCAGCAGGATCAACACGGCGAACTTCAGCGCGGTGTTCCAGGCCTCGGAGTCGCGTTTCTTCCAGACGATGTACGCGGAGACGCCGGCGACCAGCAGCGCGACCGCGATCACCGATGCGTTGATCATGTGGACGTACATCCAGGTCATCCGCGGGTTGAAGAACGCCGCGATGGGATCGGTCAGTTTCGCGACCTCCATCTGTTGACCCATCACCATTTCCGGCACCATCTCGTAGCCCCGGGGCGTCTGCATCCAGGAGTTGACGACCAGAATCCAGAAGCCCGATAGCCAGGCCCCGAACCCGACCAGCACCGACGAGAGGACGTACGTCCGGTCGCTGACTCGCTCCCGGCCGAACAGCAACACTCCGAGGAAGACGGCCTCGAGGAAGAAGGCCATCTTCGCCTCGAAGGCCAGCGGGCCGCCGATCATCTCGCCGGCGACCGAGGAGAACTGCGGGAAGTTCGTCCCGAACTGGAAGCTCATCGGGATCCCGGTGACCGTCCCCATGACGAACCCGGCGGCGAACACCTTGATCCAGAACGACCGAAGCCGTTCGAACCGTTCGTCGTCGGTCCGGACGCTCTTCCAGGTGAAGTAGACAATAAACGGTGCGAGGCCGATCGACAGAGCCGCAAAGAGGATGTGGACGCTGATCGTCCACCCGAACTGCGCCCGGCTCGCGATCTCGGGCGACAGCTGTAACGGCCCGTCGAGAATCGGCAGGACGATCCCTCCGCCGGCGAGTGATTGGGCAAGTACAGACATCCGTTTTCCTGCGACTCAGACCCTCGAAAGGATAAACCGGCGTTCCTCTCCCAAATATTGAGAACCACCGAAGGAATTTTATGTGTCCGTTAAATTCTCTTTCAAGAATCGGTAATTCCTGCCGGATAAATTACGACGCCTCGAGTTCGCGGTCGAAGGAATCCGCTCCAAGCCGGTTCATGATCTCGGTGTAGTCTATGTGGTTGGTCCGGCTCTGGTACTCCTGAGCCAGTTCGAACAGTTTGTTGTCGTCGAACGCACGGCCCGTTTCGACTCGTTTTTTTCGGTCACTCCTCGACGAGGTAGTCGTCCTGCACGTCGAGTACGTCCGTTGAGTCTTCACACTCGCTGTATCGGCGAAGCGGTTCCTCGTTGAGTTCGAGGAAGGTATGGCCCCAGGAGAACTTCGAGAGGGTCCGTTCGGCGTGCTCGCGCTCGCCGAGGATGACGAGCGCGCCGGCGAAGGCCTCGACGGTGTTGAGCCGGAACGGCGTCCCGTAGTTGATGGGGTTGGCGGCGACGAGAAACGGGAGCGCCCGGTGAACGCCGTCGAGATCGAACGCCTCCCGCTGGGCGGTCTCCCAGGAGCAGTCGAGCGCGACCAGTCGGTCGTGGTCGGCGTCGGCGGGCGAGAGCGCCTGCTCGGCGAAGGGGTTGAGGACGATCCCCGGCGGCGTCGCCCGCGTCGAGCGGTGCAACTCCGCGAGGTCGAAGCGGGCGAGCTTGCGGGCGCTACACTTGTCGGGGTCGTCGTCGCCCTCGTAACGGACGTGTAATTCCACGCCCGAGCGTACGACGGGGGCGTTCATAGTGGTTCGGAGATCGTTCCGGCGGCCGCTCTGGTGAATCGGCGCTCTCGTATCCGTCCCTACGTGGGGTTTTTGTTCGTGCTGGCCAAAGTGAGAGCATGACAGACGAAGAGATCTGCATCGTCGGCGGGGGCATCGCCGGGGCTGGAGCGGCCTATGCACTGGACGACGCGGACGTGACTGTCTACGAGATGGATACTGTCGGCGGCCGGATGGCAAGCCGCCGTCGGGAGGGCTGTATCTTCGACTTCGGTGCGAACTACCTCGAGCTGGGCGACAGCGATCTGGAAGCCGTGATCGAGGACGCCGCCGGCGACGTAGCCGTCGAGATCGAGTCGCCGGTCGAGCAGTTCACCGCCGGCGGCGAGATCCGGTCGGGGGAAGTGCCACAGAACACGCGCTGGACGACCCCCGACGGGCTCGACGGCATCGTGCGGGCGCTGTTCGAGAACAGCGGGGCCGATCTGCAGGTCGGCGTCGGCGTGACCCGCCTCGAACGGCGCGCGGACGACTGGCTTGTCACCACAGACGAGGGCGAGCGCGCGTTCGACGCGGTCGTGCTGGCCGTTCCCGGCGCGTCGGCGTCGGTGCTGTTCGAGACTGCCGTGTGGGACAACCCGGTCAGGGACGACCTCGTCCGGGCCGTCGAGGACATCCCCTACCGGACGATGGACACCGTCGCGCTGGGCTATCCATTCGAGATCGAGACGGACTTCTTCGGCCTCGTCAGCGAGGAGGACGTCTACGATGTCGCCTGGGTGTCCAACGAGGGCCACAAGCCCGGCCACGTTCCCGAGGGACGGGGCGTCCTCATCGTTCAGTTCGGCCCCAGCTGGGCCGTCACACACCCCCAGACGTCGCCCGCGGCCGCCTCGGAGGCGGCGACCAACCGCGTCGTCGAACTGCTCGATGACGATCGCCTCGGGGAACCGGCCTGGTGGGAGTACCAGCGGTGGGGCGACGCCATCCCGACCCACGGCCCCGACGAGTCGCTTCGCGAGGCGACGCTGGAGGACGACCTGGCGCTCGCCGGCGACTGGGTTGAGGGCATCGGTCGGACGCGGGCCGCGCTCCGCAGCGGACTCCGCGCGGGCCGCACACTGCGCCAGTCCGAGGCCGACTAGCGAGTCGGATAAGCGACGACGAACGATACATCGCGGTCGCGATCGGCATCGCAGGCGGTCTGTTCGTCAAAGCCTACTACGAGCAACACCTGCGTGAGAACGTCACGGAGGAGTGAACGGACAGCCGGTCGTGCTCAGGGCACGTCCATCCGCTTGAAGCGATAGACGGCCCCAGCGAGCGCGGCGATGGCGACGAGTCCGACGACGATCACTGAGACGATTGGGGGCACATAGCCTGCAAGCGGTGTCGACCCGCCTATCCCGCCGAGAAGCGGATCAGTCCAGACGCCACCGACATCGTAAACACCCGAGACAGTCGAGATCGCCTCCCGTGTAGCGGGGGTAAACTCGACCCCCAGTGTACCGTGGACGGTAGCGTAGACGTTTCCGAGATGGTAGTTGACGTCCGGCACGTACAGGAACAGATCCGTATAGAGATCTCCGACCGGCAGAAAGCGGACGAACATAAACGCGAAGAACAACACCGGGATCAGCGCCGTCCCGAGAGCAGTCTGCAGGCGCGTCCCGGTGACGACCGCCAGCAGTGTCCCGACCGCCGCGGCCACTGTCGTAACGACCAGCGCATACACCAGCGTCCCCGGCAATAACGTGAGGACGCTCCCGCCAAGCGCCAGCGTACTCGTCCCCGTCGTCGAGTAGAGGGCGACCCCACCGACCAGCAGTCCCGACAGCGTCGCCAGTACGCCCACGATGACGATCCCGATGAACGCCCCGACAAGCGGCTCCCAGCGGCTCACAGGCTTGCTCAACAACACCCGGAAAGTCCCCGATTCGAGGTGACTTGCGACGTTCGTCGCCGCGAGTACCGCCACCAGCACCAGCGGGAAAGTGACCAGCCAGACGAACGACAGCTGTGCGTACAGCTCCAGCAGGACCTGCTCCTGGGTGAAAAGCGGCGCGCTCCCGAGATTCTCGTGGCCCGTGTTCCCCAGGGCTGTCGCGAGCAGGACCGTCACCCCGAAATACGGAAGTAGAAACGCCGCGAGGATCTTTGGCCGGGTGCTGTCTCTGACGGCCCCGGAGACGAACAGTCGGAGGCTCATTGTTCCCCCTCCTCTAAGATGTCCGCGAAGGCTTCTTGCAGGGTCCCGGCCTCGGACATCGACCGCAGCGAGATATCGTGTTCGACCAACAGCCCCTGCAACCGATTGCGGAGTTCGTCGGCGTCGTCGGTCATCACGAGCAGGCGACCGTCCTCAATCTCGACGTTGCGGGCCACCTCGACATCGGCCAGCAGTTCGGCGACGCGCTCGTCGTCGTCGGTTTCGACCGCCAGTGCCTGCCCGCCGTAGGCCTGCTGGACGGCGTCGATCGTATCGGTAATCACGATTTCGCCGTCCCGAAGGATCGTCACTTTCCCGACGTACTGTTCGAGTTCCGCGAGCACGTGGCTGCTGACGAACACCGTCATCCCCTGCTCTGGGAGTTCTCGCAGTGCGTCCATAATCTTCTGTCGGCCCGAGGGATCTAGTCCCGTCGTCGGCTCGTCCAGAATGAGCAACTCGGGTTCGTGGATCATCGCCTGGGCCAGGCTGAGTCGCCGTTGCATCCCGCCACTGTAGGAGCCGACCCGCCGGCCGGCCGCCTCCTCCAAATCGAGCCACGCCAGGAGTTCGTCGGCCCGTTCGCGTACGTCCGACTTACTCATCCCTGCGGCCCGCCCCATATACTCGAGATAGCCGCGGCCGGTCATCGACTCCCGCAGCGCCAGTTCCTGCGGGGAGTATCCCAGCAGTTCCTTGGCGGCCTTCGAGCCGGCGGGTTTCCCACCGATGGTCGCCGCACCCTCTGAGGGGCTCAACAGTCCCACGAGCAGTTGCATCGCGGTCGTCTTGCCGGCGCCGTTGGGTCCGACGAACCCGTGAACGCTTCCCTCTTCGACAGTCAGATCGATGCCGTCGACTGCGACCGTCTCGCCGAAGCGCTTTGTCAGATTTGTCGTTTCGATCATCGCTGCACCCTCCGTCGAACGGCGTTGACGATCGGCATGCCGAACAGCCCCAGCACCGAGGCGCCCGCCGCCGCGTACAGCAGGGTATCGGCCATGGAACTGCCCGTTACCGACGGTGTCGTGCTGTCGTAGACGGTGAACCCGTCCGGACTGGTCGCCGCCACGCTGACGGTGTGCTCGCCGGGCGGCAACCGTACTGTCGTCGACCGGTCGGTCGTGATCGCGACCGGTTGCTCCCCGACAGTGACCCGCGTGACTCGGTCGCTCCCGTCGTCGAACTCCCAGGACAGCGTCACGTCCGGGCCGCCGCTCGCGTCAAGCGTGACTCCCGCCGTCGCGTCGACCGTTCGGAGTCCGGCGTCACTGGCAAGTATCCCGACCTCCGAGTCCAATTCGACGAACGATCCGTCGGCGGCGTCCCCGCTGATCAGGACCTCGCCTTCGCGCGGATCGACGACGTACAGTCGAGCGTCTCCCTCACCAGTGGGGTCCGCGATCACACCGATATTCGGCTCCTCGCCGTCGGCTGCGGGCAGTCGCTGGACGCGAGTGGCCGGTGCGAGCGGCTCGTCGTCGGGATCGACCGTCTCAAACGGTTCGAGGACGATCCGCTTCAGACGATCACCGCCCGAAAGCCCGTACAGGTCAACTTTCGCCCCACCTTCGGGGGCCGTCGTCGCGAGTGCGACTGCCTCGGTCCCGTCGACTTCGCCGGCGAGGTCGGCCGGCCGGTACGCCTCGCCGAAGCCGCCGCGTCGTGACAGATCCTCCTGGTGACGCCACGTCTCTTCGACGCCGTCGGTGACAGAGACAGTGAAGCGATCGCCGTCGCTCGTGCACGTCACCAACCCGTTCCCTCCATCCGGTGACGGTATCTCTCTGACTGTCGGTGTCACTCTCCCTTCGCTTTCGAACCGTCCAATCACCGCTCCATCCCCCGGCGAGACGACGACCCACGTCTGCGTGTCTTCCTTCTGGACCAGACACAACACCTCTCTGTAGCCGTCCCCATCCAGGTCTGCTATCGTCCGGATCGATCCGGAAACGATTCGCTCCCCGTCGGACTCGAACATCGTCGTCTTCTCGAATGTGATGTACTTGTCGCCGTTTTCGGTCTCGCTTCCGGTTTCGATGACCGCAAACGACACCCGGTTGTCGGCCGAAATCGCGAGCATATCCTCGTACTCGCCGGACCCACCGACACTCACGTACCTGACTCGCTGGCTGTTCTCGATCGGTGGCCACAGGTCACTCTCGTCGGGACGATATCTCCAGAAGTCGGTCACTGCTTCGTCTCTGAGATTGACGAATGCAACGCCACTGTGCCCGCCGATGAAGACGACGTTGTCCTCTTCGTCCAGCGTATTGATCGAAACTGGCTCGATCAGGTCAGGTAGCGTCCTGCTACTTTCGACTTCGAGTGGGATCCGTGCTCGCTCGCTGCCGTCGGTTCCGGTGAGGGCGACGAGTTCAGCCGTCGGTCGACCGCCGAGTTCGTCTAGCTCCGCGAGTAAACTCTGGATCTCGCTTTGCTTGCTCTGAATCTTGTCGCTGTTGTCGACGTCGTTGTTTCGCTGCTCGCGTTCGAGGTTTCTGATGTCTCGTTCGAGATTTTCTATCTCGCGCTCGATCTGGGTGATCTGTTCGTCGTTGCCCTGGCCTGGCCGCTGTTCGATTCCCAGCAAGTCGACCCCGTCGTCGCCGTCGATCACCTGCAGGTTCTGTAGACCGCCCTCCCGATGGAACTGCTCGGCTCCGAGCGTTCGCGACCAGACGATCGAGCTGTTCGCCCCGGACCGGACGACGAGCGATCGCGACTCGACGCCGCGCTGCCGGTCGAGTTGATTTCGCGAGTAGATCAGATAGTCCTCGACCCCATCGCCGGTGAAGTCCGCCTCCAGCACTGTCCCGTCCTGTATCGCGGTGAAACTCCAGACGACTTCCGTCCCCTCCTCAATGACCTGTAGGTCCCCGGATTCCGAGGCGACCACGAGATTCCCGCCGTAATCGGCGAGATAGCCCTGCCCGTCCGCCGAAGCGCGAACCGATCCCGGCGGTGCGGCCGGGATCGTGAGTTCCGCCCCTACCTGTCCGTTCGCGAGACCGAGTTTTGTCACTGTTTGCGTGTCTCCGTCGGGTGCCGACGGCACGAGCAGACGCTCCGAATCGAATTCGCTCACGAACCAGACGTTACTCGCCCCGGCGAGGTTGATTGACTCGTTCGTCCATTCGGTCTCCCCTTCCGCGGTGACAAGCGCTACCTGTCCGGGGTTCTGGTCGGGGGCATACTGCCCTCGTTCGTGGATACTGATCGCGATCCTGTCGCCGTCGATCGGTGTCACTTCGAGATTGCAGAAGTTCCCGTCTGCCGCCCGATCCGAACCGCCGGCCATCGTCGGCCGATTGCCGATCCGCCGGTAATACGATTCTAACTCATCGCTGTCGGGCTCGTGAACCTGTGTGTCCCACTTGACTGATCCGTCGTCGGCACGCACGCCTTTCACGTACCCGTCCTCGGTCGTGACGACGAGGTCGGCGGGTCCGCCTTCGATGGGACGGAGGTCCCACGCCGACCGCGGGATCGATCGCCCGCCACTCTCGAAGGGTTCGGCGAGTCCCGTGACGTACTGCCTGTCGCCGCTCTCGCCGTCGATAGCCAGCAGCTTCCCGTCTTGGGTGGTCGCATAGACCGTTCCGTCCAGCGCTCGTACTCGCCAGGTGTAGTAATCCCGATCGACTGTCCAGACCTCTTCGCCGCTCTCGATGTCGAAGCCCACCACGCCGTATCCCGTCGCGACAGCGACGTTGCCGCCGGCTTCGACCGCGTCGAAAACGGGTACCTGCCGGTCGATCTCCCCGAACTCCTGGCTGAAGATTGTCCGGGTCCGAGCCGCTCGCCACTCGACCTCGCCGCTTGCGAGGTCGATCGCGAGCACGTTCGGGAAGAACTGATCCTCGACCAGCAGCACGGCCCGATCGTCTCCCAGGGGACTGATCCGTCGGACCGGACGAGTCGAAACGAACGCTGTCACCTCCTGGTTCTCGAAGACATAACAGCCGCGGTCCGTTCCGACCAGTAGTCGATCGCCCGCAGACACAGGGGCCGTCGTTACCGATCCTTCGAGTGTGGCCGGCGTCTCGCCCCCGTCGAGTTGGGACAGCGCGTCTACGGTGGCGTCCTTGCCAGCCCCTGGCGTCGACCCCAGCGCCGGGACTGTCCCAACTGACGCGGCGACGCCACCGCCGGCCAGCGCCGAGAGGACGGTCCGCCGGTCATACGGCACCGTCAACCAACCCCTTGCGTAGCCGTCCTGTCGTGCCCACCGGTGCTGTCGGCGTTAGGAATATCACATATAAAAATGAAGCAAAAGTTGATATATAACCGCGGGAGCGTTCTCAGGAGACAGGAACGATCGAGAAAGCCGGTGAGAGATCTTACGCGTACTTCTTCAGCACGTCGACGACGACCAGTTCCTGACCGGTCAGGGCGTTGAGGTAGGCGCCGCCGGCGATGGAGACGTGGTCGTAGTTCTCCTCGTCGAGGCCGTACAGCGACAGGGTCCGGGCGGTGTCACCGCCGCCGACGACAGAGAAGCAGTCGGTCTCGCCGATGGCCTCGATGAGCTCGACCGTGCCGTCGGCGAAGCGCTCGTCCTCGAAGACGCCGACCGCGCCCTTCACGAAGACGGCCTCGGACTCGCGGATGATCGGCTCGTAGGCCTCGATCGTCTCGTGGCCGATGTCGAGATAGCCGGTCTCCTTCTCGTCGATGTCCTCCAGCGCGATCTCGGCGCGCTCGCCCTCAGCGTCCTCGTAGGCGAAATCGACGGGCAGTTCGAAGTCGTCGCGGCGGTTCTCGACGAGGTCCTCGAGGGTATCTTTGGTTTCGTCCCACTGGTCGTCCAGCAGGTCCATGTCGCCGATGTCCATGCCGACGGGATAGCCTTCCGCACGGAGGAACAGTTCGCCCGGCAGGCCGCCGACGAGGAAGGTGTCGACCTTCTCTTCGAGGTTGTTGACGACACTGATGACGTCCTCGGACTTGTTGCCACCGCAGAGCATCGTTACCTGGCCGTCGAACTCCTTCTCGGCGACGCTCGTGTTGTACTGGTACTCCTTGTCCATCACGAGGCCGGCGTAGGTCGGCAACTCGACAGCGAACCCGACCGTCGAAGCGTGAGCGCGGTGGGCCGCCGAGTAGGCGTCGTTGACAAAGGCGTCGAAAAGCGGTGCGAGCGTCTGGACGAAGTCGCTCTCGGCGTGCTCTTCGGCGTCTTTCTCGGGCAGTTCGTCGTCGGCCATCCGGGTGTTCTCAAGCAGGAGAATCTCACCTGCTTCGAGGCCCTCGATGGCCTCGACTGCGTCGTCGCCGTAGATGTCGTCGACGAACTGGATGGGCTTGCCGACGTGCTCTTCGAGGATCTCGGCGTGCTGGTCAAGCGAGACGAAGTCGTCGCGACCGGGCCGGCCCTGATGGGCCATCAGCACGACTTTGTGGTCGTCGTCTGCGAGTGCAGCGACGGTCTCGGAGTAGCGATCGAATCGGTTGTTGTCCTGTACGACGCCGTCCTCGACGGGGGAGTTGAGGTCGACCCTGACGAGGACGCGCTGGCCGGGCTCGAGATCGTCGAGCGTGTTGTATTCGGGCATGGTGTTGTGGCTGGTTCGGTGGCGTGTGTCTGAAAAAACGGTGCAGTTGGGAGTGCTTACGCGATGTACTCGGCGAGACGCATCATCTGGGCCGTGTAGCCCATCTCGTTGTCGTACCAGGCGAAGACCTTCGCGAGGTCGCCGCCCTCGACCGTGCTGGTCTGCTCGAGGTCGACCGCGGAGCCGTACTCCCAGCCGAGGATGTCACGCGAGACGATCTCGTCGTCGATGGCGCCCATCGAGCCTTCGAGTTCGCCGTTGGCGTACTCCTCCATCGCGGCGTTGATCTCCTCGGCGCTGGGGTTGCCCTCCAGGTCGGCGACGATCTCGGTGATCGACCCGCTGGGGGTCGGGACGCGGATCGCCATGGCCTCGAACTTGCCTTTCAACTCGGGCAGGATGTCGGTCGTCGCCGTCGACGCGCCGGTCGTCGTCGGGACGATGTTCTCGGCGGCCGCGCGACCGCGGCGGGTCTTGCTCTTGGGGCCGTCCACGATGTTCTGCGAGCCCGTGTAGGCGTGGATGGTCGTCATCTCGGCGGCGTTGACGCCGAACTCCTCGACCAGGACGTACATCGGCGGCGAGACGCTGTTGGTCGTACAGGACGCGCCGGAGACGATGTCCTCGCCGTCGTACTCGTCGTGGTTGACGCCGTAGACGAACTGCGGGACCGGCTTGTCGCCTTTCGGCGGCGCGGAGATCAGCGCCTTGTCGGCACCGGCGTCGAGGTGCGCCGAGGCCTCGTCTTTCGTCCGGAAGATCCCCGTCGACTCGACGGCGACGTCGACGTCCAGGTCGTCCCACGGCAGTTCCTCGGGGCTCTGGATGTTATACAGCGAGATGTCTTCACCGTCGACGCTCATCGTGTCCCCGTCGCGCTCGAGGTCGTAGGGGAGGTTACCCAGCGTGGTGTCGTACTTCGCCAGGTATTCCATCTGCTCGAAGTCCATCACGTCGTTGATCCCGACGATCTCGACGTCGTCGTTGTTCAGCGCTGCACGGAACGTGCACCGTCCGATCCGGCCGAAGCCGTTGATCCCGATCCTGACTGTGTCGCTTGCACTCATGATTACTACTCCGTGTGAAATTGCTACGGTAGCGAGTAAATGTTTTTCGGTTGTTGCCACGAACGTGTAACCAAATTACATAAACAATAAGGTACAATTCGACACGCGTCGAACGAGTCGCCGAATTCGTTCCCGGACAATCACGGATCACTGTATCGATTCCGCCAGAGGTGACCCTCCGTCAATCGGTTCGGCCCAGTCGCGCTCACTCGGCATTTCGGGCCCCGAGGCGAAGGCTTTTGGGCCGGACGGCCCTACTGACGGGCATGCGACGAGACGACCGCGACGACCCCTTCGACGATTTCTTCCGAGAACTCGAACGGATGATGAACGAGATGACCGGCGGTGACTTCGACATGCACGTCGAACGCCACGGCGACGGCGGACAGAGTCACGGCCGCGACATCCATCTGGACATCTACGAGGCGGACGACGAGATCCGGGTCGTCGCCGACGTTCCCGGCGTCGAGAAGGACGCCATCGACCTGAAGTGCGACGGCGAGGAGCTGACGATCGACGCAGCCGGCCCCGAGCGCGAGTACTTCGAGCGCGTCCAGCTCCCGGTCAGCGTCGACGAGCATTCGGCCAGCGCGACCTACAACAACGGGATCCTGGAAGTGACCTTCGAGCGGCGAGACGACTCCGCCGACATCGACCTCTCCTGATGGCCGATCGCGAGAAGCTCCTCGATCTCGCCGGCTCGTCGTTCGAGATCGAGGACCTGCTCAACTATCAGTCCGGTGCCGTCGTGAGCCAGACGCTCGTCGACGAGGAGGCCGTCACGGTCACCGTCTTCGCCTTCGACGAGGGCGAGCGCCTCAGCGAGCACACGGCCCCGCACGACGCTCTCTTGCAGGTCGTCGACGGGACAGCTCTCGTCACCGTCTCCGGGACCGAACACGAGGTCGCGGCCGGCGAGTCGATCGTCCTCCCGGCGAACGAGCCCCACGCCGTCGAGGCCGCCTCGCAGTTCAAGATGTTTCTGACGATGCTCCGGTAGCGCTCGCCGACGGCGTTGTCGAAGCGTTGGCACACAACCGATTGTCCTTTAATCCCGGCGGCGATTCCTTCCAGTATGGACCGGTTCGCCGACGTCGACGACCAGTACGACCCACACGCCGTCGAGGAGCGTGTCTTCGAGTACTGGGAGGCAGTCGACGCCTACGAGAAGACCGTGGAGCATCGTGCCGACGGGGAGGACTTCTTCTTCGTCGATGGACCGCCGTACACGTCGGGGGCAGCCCACATGGGAACGACCTGGAACAAGACCCTGAAGGACATTTATATCCGCCACCTGCGAATGCAGGGCTACGACGTGACCGATCGTCCGGGCTACGATATGCACGGGCTGCCCATCGAGACGAAAGTCGAGGAGCAACTCGATTTCGAGAACAAGAAAGACATCGAGGCGTTCGGCGAGGACGCCTTCATCGAGGAGTGCAAGGCTTTCGCCGACGAGCAACTCGAGGGCCTGCAGGAAGACTTCCGGGACTTCGGCGTCTGGATGGACTGGGACGACCCCTACAAGACGGTCGACCCCGAGTACATGGAGGCGGCATGGTGGGGGTTCGAGCAGGCCCACCGGCGTGGCCTCGTCGAGCAGGGCAAACGCTCGATCAACCAGTGCCCGCGGTGTGAGACCGCCATCGCCAACAACGAGGTCGAGTACGATCAGGTCGAGAAGCCCTCGATCTACGTCAAGTTCCCCCTCACAGAGCGCGAGGGCGCCCCCTCGGAACGCGCGAGTAGCGCGGAACGGAGTTCCGCGGACCGTTCGAGCGGGCAAAGCCCGCGAGAAGACGGCGACGCCGCGAGCGACGAATACCTCGTCATCTGGACGACGACGCCCTGGACCATCGTCGCCAACACCTTCGTCGCCGTCGACGGCGATCTGGAATACGTCGGTGTCGACGCCACGAAAGACGGCGAGACCGAACGCCTGTACGTCGCCGAGGCGGTCGTCGAGGACGTGCTCAGAGAGGGCCGCTACGACGACTACGAGGTCGTCGAGCGCCTCGACGGCGAAGAACTGGTCGGCTGGGAGTACGACCACCCCCTCGCGAAAGAGGTCCCCGACCACGCCCAGGCCGATGGCTCCGGACAGGTCTACACCGCCGAGTACGTCGAGGCCGACCGCACCGGACTCGTCCACTCCGCACCCGGCCACGGTGAGGAGGACTTCGAGCGCGGACAGGAGCTCGATCTCGAGATCTTCTGTCCGGTCGACCCCGACGGAGAGTATACCGCCGAGGCCGGCACATACGCGGGCACGTTCGTCCGGGACGCAAACGACGAGATTATCGCGGATCTGGACGCGAAGGGTCTGCTGCTCGCTCACGATTCGACGTCTGTCCGCGAGGGCCACTGCTGGCGGTGTGACACCGACATCGTCCGGATCGTCACCGACCAGTGGTTCATCACGATCACCGACATCAAAGACGAACTGCTGGAGCTTATCGAGGACAGCGAGTGGCACCCCGAGTGGGCCCGTGACAACCGCTTTCGGGACTTCGTCGAGGAGGCCCCAGACTGGAACGTCTCCCGCCAGCGCTACTGGGGGATCCCGATCCCGATCTGGACTCATGAAGACTGGGACGGCTCGATGGACGACGCCATCGTCGTCGGCGACCGCGAGGAACTCGCCGAGCGGGTCGACCAGGACGTCGATCCCGAGGACGTCGACCTCCACAAGGACACCGTCGACGAGCTGACGATCACCGAGAACGGGACCACCTACACCCGCGTCGAGGACGTCTTCGACGTCTGGCTGGACTCCTCTGTTGCGACGTGGGGGACGCTGGACTACCCCGAGCAGACCGGGGACTTCGAACAGCTGTGGCCCGCCGACCTCATTATCGAAGCCCACGACCAGACCCGCGGGTGGTTCTGGTCGCAGCTCGGCATGGGCGGCGCGTCGATGGGTGAGATCCCCTACGAGGAGGTGCTGATGCACGGTTACGCCAACATGCCCGACGGCCGCGGCATGTCCAAATCGAAGGGGATCTTCGTCGATCCCCACGAGGTCATCGACGAGTACGGCCGGGATCCGATGCGGCTGTTCCTGCTGTCTGTCACCGCGCAGGGCGAGGACATGAACTTCTCCTGGGAGGAGACCCAGGAGATGCAGCGCCGGCTGAACATTCTCTGGAACGTCTTTCGGTTCCCGCTACCGTACATGCGCGCGGACGGATTCGATCCGGGCGTTGCGTCGGAGACGCAACGAGGCGAAGCCGCCGAAGCGACCACTGTCGAGTCCGTCGCGGACGATCTCGAGCTCATCGACGAGTGGCTCCTCTCCAAGCTCCAGACTGTGAAGGCCGAGATGGACGAGGCCTTCGAGGACTTCGAGCACGACAAGGGCCTGAACGCGCTGCTGGATTTCGTCGTCGAGGACGTCTCCCGGTTCTACATTCAGGAAGTCCGGGAGCGCATGTGGGAGGAGGAGAACAGCCCGAGCAAACTGGCCGCCTACGCGACGCTGTATCGCGTGCTGGAGGAGGTCGTCGCTCTGCTCGCGCCCTACGCGCCGTTCATCAGCGAGGAGATCTACCAGAATCTCACCGGCGACGCGGGCCATCCGACGGTCCACATGTGTGACTACCCCGAACCCGATCCCGACTGGCAGAACGTCGGCCTCGAAGACGACATCGCGGTCGTCCGCGCGGTCGAAGAGGCCGGCTCGAACGCTCGTCAGCAGGCGGAACGGAAACTGCGCTGGCCGATCAAGCGCGTCGTCGTCGACGTCGACGCGGACGATTCCGGCGAACTGGTCGAGACAGTCCGGCGCCGCGCTGCGCTGATCGCCGATCGACTCAACGCCCGGCGCGTCGAGGTCGTCGGCTCCGGATCGGACTGGGGGGAACTCTCATACAGCGCCGAGGCAGACATGAGCGAGCTCGGGCCCGCGTTCGGCGGCGACGCCCAGGAGGTCATGCAGGCCTGCAACGACGCCCGGATCGCCGAACCCACCATCGAGGCACTGGAGGCGGCAGTCGCCGACGAACTCGACCGGGAGATCGACCTCGAACCGGAGATGGTCGAGTTCGTCCGCCAGTTGCCCGACGGGGTCGCCGGCACCGCCTTCGAGGCCCTGTCCGGCGAGGGGGTCGTCTACGTCGACACGACGCTCACCGAGGACATCGAGAGCGAGGGCTACGCCCGCGAGGTCATCCGCCGCGTACAGGAGATGCGCAAGGACCTCGAACTCGACCTTGAGGAGCGCATCCGCGTCGACCTGGACGTGAGTGACGACCGTATCGCTGACCTCGTCGCCGAGCACGAGGACCTGATCAAAGAGGAGGTCCGTGCCGACGAACTCGGACGCGTCGAGGACGGCCACCGCAAGACCTGGGAGGTCGAAGGCATCGAGATGGAGATCGCGGTCGTGCCGGTCGCCGAGTCGGAAGCGTAAGTAGCGACCAGCATACGGCGTGAGCGAAGCGAGCGCCGTTTCACTCGACCGAGCGCAGTGAGGTCGAGGTCGTTTTTCTGACGAGCGGGTCGCGGGCACGCCCGCGACCGAATGACGTTGCGGCTTCGTCGCAACGCTGTTCCCGCAGGCTCGCTTCGCGAGCTGAGGAAACCCGAAGGAGGAAAAAGTGGTTAGAACGCCAGTGCCGTCGAGTTCTGCTCGCGCGAGCGGACGAGCCCGACGACGAGATAGACGAAGGGCGTGTCAAGCGCGGCGATGGCCAGTTTGAGGAGGTACTGCCCGACGATCAGCGAGAGGGCCGCTTCGAGCGGGACGCCCAGAAACAGGAAGAAGGCGATCCCGACGAAGAGCACCGTGTCGATGAGCTGGCTCGTCGCGGTCGAGCCGAGGTTGCGCAGCCAGAGGTGTTCGCCGTCGGTGGCGTCTCGAATCCGATGGAAGACGATCACGTCCCAGTTCTGACTGACAATGTAGGCGGCGAGGCTCCCGACGACGATGCCCGTCGAGGCCCCCAGGACATCCGCGAACTGGGCCTGCGAGACGCTCGACGCTTCAGTCGCGATCGGCGCGCCGATGGTGCTCCAGACCAGCGCCAGCAACACGAAGTTCATCGCGAACGCGACGTTGACCATCACCTGTGCTGCACGGCGGCCGTACAGCTCGGCGTAGCAGTCAGAGGCGAAGAAGGTCAGCGCGTAGGCCAGTGCCGCCCCCGGCAACAGTAGCGTCTCACCGGCGATCGGAATCGACACCGGCAACTCGAACGCCAGCACCTTCGCGGCGGTCACCTGCGCCGTCACGAGCGCCGTGACGAACAGCGCGAGCAGTGCGACCTGCGGAACTGCGAGCTGGGAACTATTCCTCAACATCGTCCAGACGGTCGTGGCGGGCATCTATTTCGTCGAGCAGGTCGAGCGTCTTCCGAACCGACGCGCGGATCGCCTCGCTCCGGTTGACGAACTTCCCGTCCTCGCCGACGTGTCTGTCCAGATCCTCCAGCAGCTCCTGTGGCACTTCGACGCTTATCTTTGGCATGCCCGAGTATTCTCCGAGGAATATTATATTCCTGTTGGATCGTCCGAACGGCGATGGATCGGAAGTAGCGTTTAAGAACGCCGGTATAGGAAATTTTATCCTGTTATCTCGGAGAGTGACACGTACGGATGGTCTGGCGAATCGACGCGCTCGATGCACCGCTCGAGGGAGTGCCCGTCGAGGACGGCCAGACGCTCATCGTCTGGTGCTGTGCGCTGATCGCCGCTGTCGCGACGGCGGGGAGTCTCTTCGTCAGCACGGTGCTGGCGATCGAACCGTGTCCGCTCTGCTGGTACCAGCGGATCGTGACGTTCCCGCTCGTCGCCGTCTTCGGCGTCGCCGCACTCGAACGCCGGGTGACGGTCTATCGGACGGCGCTCCCGCTCTCGATCGGTGGCGTCCTGATCGGGGCGTACCACTCGTGGCTTCAGTTCACCGCTTCTTCGACGGGGACGTGCGCCCTCGGCGGCGGGTGCTCGACGGTCCAGTACCGGCTCGAACCGATCGGGGCGACGTTGCCACAGCTCGGCCTGCTCTCGATGAGTCTGATCACCGCTCTTCTGGTGGTGCTCTGGGCTCGCTCCGAGTGATCGATCCCCGCGGCCACCTGTCGGGATGAGCGTAGCAATCCATAGCGGTCGCCCGGGAACGATGATCCGCTCTCCGATCGGCGACGCCAATCCCTCTCATAGTGACCGTTGTAAGTCTGTTCCGGATCGACCGCACGAAGCCGCGCGGTCGCACCGGTAAATCGTTACAACGGTCACTATCAGGCCGGCTCCTCGACGCTGGTGTTGCCACCGCCGCGACGGCCGCCCAGCGTGGTGAGCCACAGCACGGCCAGCCCGAAGTAGAACGCCAGCGCGATCGGAATCGCCACGAGCAACATCGTGAACATCCCGCTGGGGGTGACGAGCATGGCGAAGGTGAAGATTCCGATCGTCACCTCTCGCCAGCGACTCCACATCGCCTCGAAGGAGACGAGCCCGCCGAAGTGAAACAGGAACATCGACACCGGGACCTCCGCCAGCAGGCCGATCCCGATCGTCGTGTAGACGATCATCCAGGCGTAGTACTTGATCCGGTAGGCGATGATCATGTTCGCACCCAGCGCGTCCTGGGCCAGCCAGGAGATGATCGCCGGCGCGACCAGCGTATATCCGATGGCGCTGCCGATCCCGATCCCGACGAACAGCGACCCGCCCCAGACGAGCAACACGCGCTTGTCACCCGTGACCAGCCCCCGCTCCCGGAGTGCCGGCCAGGCGTAATACAGGATCAGCGGCAGCGTCACGAGCGCGGCGACTAGCGTACTGAACTTGATCTCGAAGATCAGGTGCTCGACGGGGTGTAACGCGACCGGCTGGACCTGTTCGGCGCTCATCCCGGCTGGCAGCCGCGCGAGGAAGTCGGCGTTGATGTCCTTGATCCCGCGCTGGTAGAGATAGAAGAACAGCCCGCCGAGCACGACCATGAACAGCCCGACGATCCGGAACGCCTTCGAGGTCAGCGAGTCCAGGATGAACGCGATGTCGTAGTAGTACCCACCGATGTCGTCTTCGGTCGTCTCCTCCTCGGTGAACGCGTCGACCATGCCCGCCGTCGTCTCGGTGACGACGTCCGAGTCCGCTTGCTCGTCGGGCGTCCCGCTTTCGCCGGCGTCGGCCGGCGCGTCTTCGCCGGCCGGTTCGGTCTCCGACTGGCCCGATCGCTCCTGAGCCTCGTCGAATTTCTCCAGCAGCGCCTCCGCACGTTCGGGCTCGTCGTCTTCCAGCGCCCCGGAGGCGATACCCATCAGTTCGTCCTCGCTCATCTCCTCGAACGGCTCCAGCGGGGCCGCCCGGACGCCTGCAGCGTCGAGTTCGCTGACGTCCAGTTCGGCGGGATCACCGACGCTCGCGGCCGTTGCCGGATCGAGCGTCGTCAGCTCGCGGGCGATCGTCCGATAGAAGACGACTAGTGCGACTACGGTCCCGATCGCCGTCCCCGCAAGAACCCCGACCGCCTGCCGGGAGAGGCCGGTCGATTCCGGCAGCGGCGTCAGCGTCGGCCACAGCGACGACGCACCGAACACGTCGTTCAGCGTCGCCAGTCCGCCGGTCGAGAAGAAGACGTACACCAGCAGAAACGCCAGCAGCGCCGTGCCCGCGATCCGGTTCCAGTTCCGTCTGGCTATCGCGGCGAACTCGAACTGTTCGCTGCTGCGCTTGA
The DNA here is from genome assembly GCF_017094525.1 of Halapricum desulfuricans. NCBI lineage: Archaea > Methanobacteriati > Methanobacteriota > Halobacteria > Halobacteriales > Haloarculaceae > Halapricum > Halapricum desulfuricans. The sequence goes on from NZ_CP064788.1 coordinate 81,267, forward strand.
CCGTCACGATGATCCGGGTGAACTTCAGACTGCCCGCATACAGCGCCACCAGCGGCGTCGCCCACATTAACTGGGTCAACGGGTCGGGCGGGGTGAACAGCGCCCCGCCGGCGTACAGCCCGACGATCGCGTGCTTCCAGTAATCACGGAACGTCTCGTAGGGGACGATCTCGGCGTACGCCAGCGTACTCATCACCAGCGGCAACTGGGCGGCGATCCCGAACGACAGCGACAACAGCACGATGAACTCCATCCACTTGGTGATCGAATAGGTCGGTTCGAACCCGGAGTTGGTCGCCGTGCTGATGAGGAAATCGAACATCAGCGGGAAGAAAAACAGGTAGGCGTACGCGATGCCGAGCGCGAACAGCGTCAGGACGCCCCCGACCAGCAGCGCGAACTTCCACCTGGCCAGCGGCACCTTCGGGAGCCAGCCGCGCCGCCGGAGTTCGTCCCGCGAGAGATACAGCAGCACGGGCACAGAGACGATCGCACCGACGATCAGTCCGATCTTGAACTGCAGGAGAATGACTTCGAACGGAGTGATCGTGACGACCTCGGCCTGTTCGGTGATCAGATCCCGCTTGAGCGCGTCCCAGATGTAGTTCTGCAACGCCAGAATCGTCCCGACGAGCGTGATGACGAAGACGACGAAGACGACCTGCAAGTGCCGCTGCACTGTCTTGAGTGCCGCTCCGAGCGCTTCCCGACCGCCAGCGATCGTCCGACGGGTGTCTTCGTCGATTGCGCCGGCCATAGCTCTTCGGGAACGTTTGCCGACTCGTTGTTATCAATTTATTCATCGACGACGAGTACCGCCGGACTCGTCCCCGGTTCGCTGTGCAGAAAAGAAGGCTTACAATAGCCGGGGACAAACCGCCGCCCACTATGGGCGAGGGCGAAACGAGCGGTGCGGACGTCCCCGGTGAGGAGCCGACGCCGCCGTCCGAGCCCTACGACTCCGACCCGCGAGCGTACGAGCCCGAACCCGATCAGCCGGGCAGTCTCGAGGGAGCACCCGACGACGAGGAACTCCCGCTGACCGCGCACATCGAGGAGATGTTCAGTCGGCTGCTTCGCGTGCTCGTCGTGATGGCCGTCGTCAGCGGTATCGTCTTTCCGTTCTCGGAGTGGCTCATCAACTTCCTGTGGTACTCGTATATCGGTCCGGCGTCGGCCGACGTGTGTACGCAGGCCGCCGACGTGGCCCAGAGCAGTGCCTGTCCCCGGGTGTACCACCCGCTCGGGCTCATCCTTGCGCGGCTGAAGGTCGCGACGCTCGCGGGCTTTGTCGCCGCACTGCCGGTGCTCGTCTACGAGAGCTACCTGTTCATGCGCCCGGGTCTGTACCCTCACGAGCGCCGGTACTACCTGGCTTCGGTGCCGACGAGCCTGCTTCTGGCGTTCGTCGGGCTCCTGTTCGCCCATATCATCGTCCTCCCGGCGATCTTCACGTACTTCCTGTTCTACTCGGAGGGGGCCGCCGAGATCGCGTTCAGCCTCGGTCAGACGTTCGAACTGATGGTGTTGATGCTCGGCTTTTTCGCCTTCGTCTTCCAGATCCCGCTTTTCATCATGCTCGCGATCATGATGGGCGTCACTTCCCGGCGCTGGCTGGCCGACAAGCGGCTGTACTTCTGGGCCGGCTTCGCGACGGTGGCGTTCATCTTCAACCCCGACCCGACCGGGATGGCACCGTTCATCGTCACGGCCACGATGATCGTGCTGTTCGAGGGCACGCTCGCACTGCTGTACTGGACCGGCGACGGCTCGCTCGCGCCGACGCTTGAGAATGCTACGGCCGCCCGGCCGTACGTCTGGGGGACGACCGCGCTCGTCGGCTACCTGCTCAGTTCGTTCCCGATGCCTGGCAGCTACTTCGGCGCGATCCCGGCTTCGGTTTTCGATGCGCTCGACAGCATCGGGGTACTCGGCTACCTCCCGGTGCTCGTCGCACTCGCGATCGTCGGCCTCTTCGAGGGGACGCTGTTCGCGCTCAAGCGGCGGGCGACTCGGCGCAGCTTCCGCGCGTACCTGCGACTCCGCAGCGTCCGGATTCCCGTCCTGCTCGGCGCGATCGCGCTCGGTTACTTCGCCAATCCCGACCCGCCGCTGGTCAGCGAGGCCGAATCGATCGCGCTTCCCACGGTCGAGGTCGCAGCGATCGTCGTCTCGGTGATCGGGCTGTACGAACTCGGACTGGCGATCTGGCGCTGGCGACGACCTGATCGCCGGTCGTGACAAAATAACTAGACTGGTCTCGTCAGACTGTCAGTACGCTCTTCTCTCGGGCCAGCTTGAATCCGGCGTACAGCGCCACGAGTCCGATCGCGGCCATCCACAGCCCGACCGCCGTCTCGCCGCCCGAGATCGTCTCCATGCTCGCCGTCTCGGCGAGGACGCCCACGACGGTCAGTCCGCCGGCGAGAACCGTGTACAACAGCTCCGGTACCGTCTCGGTGATACTTTCGATCATATTCAGTCCTCCCCCAGTGGTCATTATCACTCTTTCCATCTCGTCGCCCGCGGAGTAGAAACACTTTTGAGGGTTTCTCGTCGCCGAACGAGTATGGGACGATACGGAGACCTCGACTACTCGAAACTGACCCGGCGCGGATTCGCCCTCGGCGTCGGCCTGCTCGTCGTCGGCCTGCTCGGGGAAGCCCTCGGGCCCGCCGTCGTCGGATCGATGCCCGCATGGGGACACACGCTGTTTCTCGACCTCGAAATCCTGGGTATCGTTGTCGGACTGTTCGCGCCGCTGACGTTCGGTATTGCGCTGCCGCTGACCGAGTGACTGACGCTCGGCCGTTCGTCCGCTCGGGGCGGCAGTCACCCACGCCGAACCATTATTTTGCTCGCCCTCACAGACATGCACATGAGCGAGGACTGCATCTTCTGTGGTATCGTCGACGGCGAGATCCCCGGCCGAACCGTTTACGAGGACGACGCGGCGCTGGCGTTTCTCGACGCCAACCCCCTGACGATGGGACACACGCTGGTCGTCCCGAAAACTCACTACGAGCGCCTCGAGGACATCCCCGCCGGGGAGGCGACTGACTTCTACGCGGCGTTGCACGAGGTCGTCCCCGCGGTTGAGGACGCCGTGGACGCGCCTGCCGCCACCGTCGCGTTCAACAACGGCGAGGCCGCCGGCCAGGAGGTGCCGCACGTCCACGCCCACGTGATCCCGCGCTCGGAGGGCGACGGGGCCGGGCCGATCCACGTGCTCTTCGAGTCCCGACTCGACCCCACGGACCCGGAACTCGACGACGTCGCCGACGCGATCGCCGACCGGCTCTGACTGAGAGTGACCGTTGTACCGATTTGCCGGTACAGCCGCACGACGGCGTGCGTCCGATCCGGGACAGACGTATAGCGGTCACTTTGAGAGTGTGTCCCCTGTCGACACACCGCTACCGAGACTTAAGTAGATCCTTCGACCGAATCAGACTGATGCACGCGAGCGGTGAGCAGCTGTGCCCGGAGTGTCGGGGGACACTCCGGACGGGGGAACAGGAGACGGTCTGTACCGACTGCGGGCTCGTCGTCGAGACCGACCGGATCGACCGCGGGCCGGAGTGGCGGTCGTTCGACGAGGACGAGCGCGACCGCACGGGCGCGCCATTGACGCCCGCCCGTCACGACATGGGCCTCTCGACCGAGATCGGTCGCGACCGCAACGCACCGGCGAAAAAGCGACGCCGATTTGCGCGGCTTCGCACCCAGCACCACCGGGCGAACGCGCCCTCAAAAGTCGCGCGAAACCGCCGGGAGGCGTTCATCGAGATCCGGCGGATGGTCGGCCGGTTATCGCTGCCCGACCCGATCCGCGACCGGGCGTGTGTCCTCTTCGCCAGCGCCCAGGAGGACGATCTCCTCCGCGGGCGCTCGATCGAGGGGATCGCAACGGCGGCGCTGTACGCGATCTGTCGGATCGCGGGCGTCTCACGAACGCTCGCGGAGGTCGCGGCGGTCTCGCGGGTCGATCGCGGCCGGCTCAAGAACTGCTACGGCGTGCTCAACCGCGCGTTCGACCTCGAGACCGGGCCGATCGATCCCGCGGAGTACCTGCCGCGGTTCGCGAGCGAACTCGGTCTCGAAACCAATGTCGAACGGCGGGCGCGCGAACTGGCCGCCCGGGCCGCCGACGAGGGGATCACGAGCGGACGCAACCCGGCCGGGGTGGCCGCGGCTTGCCTGTACACGGCCGCCCGCGAGTCGGACGTCTCGCTCACTCAGCGCGAGGCCGCCGACGTGGCCGACGTCGCGGCGGCGACGCTCAGAGACACCTACCACCAGTTGCGGTGACGCGGCCCACGAGACACCCGCTCCTTCGGGGGCGTACTTTCGCGCCCGCCACCGCGGGGGTGTGTCACAGTGGACGCTCGGCGTCTGCGGTGCGTTTAACTCGCCTGCCCTAGAACGACGGGGCATGAGCACAGCGACGAAAATCGTTCTCGGAACCGTCGGGCTGTCGGCACTGCTGGCCGTCGCCCTGATCGTCAACACCGCCCTGGCAGCCTGATGTTCGCCGAACGATCGCTTCCCGACGCCGTCGATCGTATCCGCGCCACTCACGCACCCGACGCGCTCGTGCTGGACGTCGAGCGGGACTTCGAGACGCTCCCGCCGGCGAGCGCCGAACAGCTCGGGCTGTTCGTCGATTCGCTGGACCCGGTGAGCTATCCCCGCTCGTGGCTGCCGGCCGACGCTCCGGAACTGCTCGTCGAATACGCCAGCGACACGTTCACCGTCGGCGCACCGGGCGACGGCGGTGTCGCCTGGACGCGCCAGACCGACCCGCCCGTGGTGCTGGTCAAGCCGCGGCTGTCGGGCTCGCCGGAGGCGTTCGTTCAGTTCCTGCTCGCCGAAGCGCTGGTGCAGGTCGGACTCGACGTGCCCGAGCAGTTCCTCGGCTTCTTCGAGGACGGCTACCGCGAGTTCGCGTCGGCCGTCGCCGGACGGCTCGACCCCGCCGACACCTACCAGCTCGCGGCCGCGCTCTACGAGGGGTATCTCGGCTTGCACACCCGACCCGTCTTCGCCGACTGGGCCGACGGACACGCACGGCTCCACGACGCCTGGGTCGACGCCGGCGAGCGTCTCCAGCCGCGGCTGTCCTCGCTGACTTCGGATGTCGCAAGCGGCCGGACTAACTTCGGTGACGCCGCCGAACTGGCCTGCAGCGCGATCAAACACGACCTCGAGCTGCCGACGCCGTTCGGGGCGCTGAACACCAGTGCCTACCGCGAGCACGGGGCCGACTACGCGCTGAAGTGGGCCGAAAAGACGCTGGAGTGACGGGAACCTGACGGATACCGAGGAGCCGAGCGGACTGACGTTCCTGGGGTTCGCGGGCCTGATCGATCCGCCGCGAGCGGGCGTCTCGGAGGCGATCGAGGCGTGCTCTCGTGCCGGCATCGACGTCAAGATGGTCACCGGGGATCACGCCGCGACTGCGAGAGCCATCTCCGAACAGGTCGGGATCGACTCCGACCGCGTGCTCACGGGCGAGGTGGTGGCTTCGCTCTCCGACGACGAACTGACTGCACGCCTCCGGGAGACGGCCGTCTTCGCTCGCATCACCCCGGCGCAGAAACTCCGGATCGTCTCGTTACTCCAGGCCGACGGCGAGATCGTGGCCGTCACCGGAGACGGGGTGAACGACGCACCGGCGCTGAAGGCTGCTCACATCGGTGCTGCGATGGGGATATCCGGCACTGACGTCGCGAAGGAGGCCAGCGAGATGGTCCTCACGGACGATAATTTCGCCACGGTGTACGCCGCCGTCGAAGAGGGCCGGACCGTCTTCTCGAACATCCGCAAGGCGACGATGTTCCTCCTCGCGACCGGCGTCGCGCTCGTGCTGGCGATTCTCGCTGCATTCTCCCTCGCCGTCGCGGGCGTGCTTCCGCGCGGCGAGACCGGGCTCTTCCCGCTGCTGCTCTTGCCTGCACAGGCGCTGTGGCTGAACGTCGTCAACAACGGCATTCAGGACGTCGCGCTCGCGTTCGAGCCGGGCGAGCGCGAACAGTTCGAACGGCCACCCCATCGGCACGACGAGGGGTTGCTCTCGCAGCAGCTCCTCGAGCGAACCGTCATCGTCGGGGTCTGGCTCGCGGCCCTCGCACTCGCCGTCTTCTGGTACGAGTTCACGAACGGGGCGGCGCTCGGATACGCCCAGACGGCCGCCCTGTCGACGATGGTCGTGTCGATGGCGCTGTTTCTCGGGACGTGTCGCTCCGAGTCGCGCTCCGTGCTCGAGAAGAGCCCGGTCTCGAATCCGCTCCTCTTCGCCGGGACGCTCACGGCACTGGCCGTGCATCTGCTCGCGATCCACGCCGCCCCGACGCAACTACTGCTCGGTGTCGAGCCGATCGCGGTCGACACGTGGATCCGCATCCTCGTTCTGTCACCGACAGTGGTACTTGTCGCCGAAACGCACAAGCGCTGGCGCACGTCCTCCCGGCCGTGACAGCGACGGGTCACGTCCGGACCCGGAGTTCTCCGTAAGCACTATGCCCGCAGCCACCTCGGTTCCGGTGTGGCCTCTCACGCAGACAGCGAGACCGAACTCCCCGTCTCCGAGGTGCTCCCGGAGTTCGCCGACGCCTTTCCCTTCGAGCGGTTCAACCGGATGCAGACCGAGACGCTGCCGGCGCTGCTGGAGCGTTCGGACAACGTCGTCGTGAGCGCGCCGACCGCCAGCGGCAAGACCGCCATCGCCGAGGTCGCGATCAGCGAGACGATCCGGGCCGGCGGGACCGCGCTCTTTATCGCTCCGCTTCGCGCGCTCACCAACGAGAAAGAGCGCGAGTGGGAGCGCTTCGAGGAACTGGGCTATTCGGTGTACGTCGTCACCGGCGAGCGCGACCTCAATCCGCGCCGGGCCGAGCGCGCGGACGTGCTCGTGATGACTCCCGAGAAGGCCGACTCCGCCACGCGCAAGCACGACACGCCGCGGTACTCCTTTATTACCGACATCGATACTTGCGTCATCGACGAGGTACACCTGCTCGACTCCGAGCGCCGTGGGTCGGTGCTCGAGGTGACGATCTCGCGGTTCCGGCGGCTCTGTGACCCCCGGATCGTCGCGCTGTCGGCGACGATGCCCAACGTCGAGGACGTGGCCGACTGGCTCGACGCCCCGCCGGAGACGACCTTCGAGTTCGGTGAGTCCTACCGGCCGGTCCCGCTCAACGCCGACGTCAAGACCTACACGCACGGCGACAACGCCTTCGCCGACAAGTACCGCCGGCTCTATCGCGCGATGGACCTCGTCGAACCCCATCTCGAGGACGACGGGCAGGCGCTGGTCTTCGTCTCCTCGCGGCAGGACACCGTCCAGGCCGCCAAGAAGGCCCGCGACGAACTGGTCGAACGCGATGTCCCGATGGGCGCGCGCGGCGACTACGACTTCCACAACGACGCCGCCGAGCTGAGTAACGACACGCTCCGCCAGTCGGTGCTGGACGGCGTCGCCTTCCACCACGCCGGCCTCTCACGGGACGACAAGAACCGCGTCGAGCGGTGGTTCCGCGAGGGGAAGATCCAGTTGCTGTTCTCGACGTCGACGCTCGCCTGGGGCGTGAACCTGCCCGCCCGCTGTGTCGTGATCCGGGATACGAAGTACCACGATCCACTCGAAGGCGAGGTCGACATGAGTCCCCTCGACGTCCTCCAGATGCTCGGGCGAGCGGGCCGGCCCGGCTACGACGACACCGGCTACGCCTGGGTGATCGCCGACCGGGGCGAGGCCGACAAGTACCGGCGGCTGCTGCGGGACGGCAAGGACATCGAGTCTCGGCTGGCCGAGGACCTCGAGTCCCACCTCAACGCCGAGATCGCGATGGGGACGATCGACGACCTGGAGGACGTGCTCTCGTGGCTGGAGACGACCTTCTATCACGTCCGGGCCGGGAGCGCCCCCGAGCAGTACGCCAGCGCCGGGGACTTCCGCGAGCACGCCTCGCGGACGCTGCGCGGGCTGGTCGATCGCGGCTTCATCGAGATGGACGCGGACCTCTCTGTCGACGCGACGGCGCTGGGGCGGCTCGCCTCGAAGTTCTACCTGCGGCTCGACACCGCCCGGTCGTTCGCGGACCTGGCCGAAGCGGCCGACGAACTGACCGACGACGCCGTCCTCAGAGCCGTCGCCCAGGCCGGCGCCTTCGACAGCGTCTCGGCCCGACAGGACGAGGAAGACGCCGTCGAGGCGGTACTGGGCGGTCGCGGCGAGTCGCTCGATCCCGGCCCGCGAAAGGTGTATGCGATCCTTCGGTCGGGGATGAACGGCACCGTCCCCTCGGAGCTGAAAAGCGACGCCTGGGTGATCCGCCAGAACGCGCTTCGCCTGCTGGCCGCGCTGCGGGCGTTTCTCGATCGGTTCGCGGGCGCTCGCGAGGCGAACCTGGCCCGCCGGGTCGAGGCCCGCGTCGAGCACGGCCTCAGCGAAGGTGCGGTCGGGCTGACGGCGATCGACGGCGTCGGGTCCGGTCGGGCGAAAACGCTTGCGACCGCGGGCTTCGCGACGCCGACCGACGTGGTTGACGCCGACCGCGACGAACTGGTCGCCGCCGGCCTGAGCGACGGCGTCGCCGAACGGATCCAGGAACACGCCGGGGACCTCCCCCGGGTCGTCGTCGAGTGGGGATCGTTCCCCGAGACGATCGCCCGCGGCGACAACAGCATGCAGGAAGTCACCGTCCGCAACGTCGCCGGCGGTGCCCGCGCCGGCGTCCGGGTCACGGTCAACGGCGTCGAGATGACTGCCACCGACTGCTATCTCGGCGAGACGACGCTCCCCGTCGGTGTCTTCGGTGGCGACGCGGACGAACTCACGTTTCGGGTAGAGGTCGCTTATCCTGAACTCCCGCTGGAGCCGGTCGTCGAAACCCGGTCCGTCAGCGTTTCGTAGGCTGTTATTCCACTGATTTATGACCAGATTGGATAACAAGTATTAAATACTAGTCCTGAAAATCCGCGCATATGGGTGGGGATCGAAGCAATTCGATCGCTGTCGTACTGGCAGCGATACTTGTCGTCTCCGCGATAACGACGCCAGTTCTGGCAAGCGGTATTGGTAACAGCTCACGCGATCTCTCCAAACAGGATCCTGCTAGTGTCACTGTGCTGGATGACGTGTCGAGCAGCCAGTCGAACGCAGGCCACGGACCGCCCGGCCACAACCGGGCTCGAGACCCGTCGAACGTTTCCGTTCCAGATATCCCGACTAACAACTCGATTCAGTCGCTGATACTTGCTCGGGATCGTGCATTAGCGCTCGCAGACGAGCACGACAAGTCTGCATCCGAGTTCGAACGGGTCGCAGACCTGACAAACGAATCAATCGAGGAGTATCGACAGTTCGATCGAATCGATTCACGCGCCGCTTTCGTGACCGGGATTCGGGCTCAGCGTGCGCTATCGAAGCTAGCCAAGCACAGCGACGAGGACGCGATCGAGAACGTCAGCAAACCGCTTTTCGAAGCGTACAACCGGAGCAGTCGCATCGCCGTCCTCGACGCTTCCCATGCCGTTGCTGTCTACGAATCGGAGTTCCGAAATCCGGGTCAGCGTCAACGAGTCGAGAGACTCGATAAAACGGCGTGTACAGACACTCACGCAGCTGCGGAACGCCTGGAAACACGCCGATAGAACGCTCGATGCAATCGAAGCCAATACACAGCCGACGCTTACCCTTTCTCACAGGCGCGCTTTCGAGCACAACGGGACGGTCGTCGTTCCGCTCCGCGTGACCGTCCGTGACGTTCGGCCTTTCGAGTACGACAACGCGACTGTTAACGTGTCGCAGGAATCTGTCGATCCGGGGTCCGTGTCGCTTCGGTCACCCGAATCACCGGCAACTGCCGCAACCGGATCCACACTGTTGCGGTTCGAAAACCTGACACAGAATGCCACTGTCACCGCTTTGGCTCCTTCGGCACACGACGATGAACGTAGCGTCACTGTCACGCGAACGCTGAATCTCAGTAATATCGAGGTACTCCGGACATCGCCTGCGCCGGACGAGCACCGAAACGTCTCGATCACTGACGACAGTTCAGGCGTTACGGTCGAAGCCAGCGGAGAGGGGCTCAGCCGTGGATCGCTGCGGATCGAAGACGAGACACCGGCGTCGAACTCGTCGTATCGTGCAGGTCCGATGGTCCGTATCGAAAGCGAACGGCCAATCGAGAACGCAACTGTCCACGTCCCGATTACTGGCGACGTTTCCCCTGAAAGTAACCTCTCGGTATACACCTGGGACCCGACGAGTGTGGAGCCGTGGACCGCTGTCGAGACGGATATCGACCCTGATGCGGGCATTGCCACGGCCGAGGTCGATCACTTCTCGTACTTCTCGGTGTTCCGGGTCGAGGCATGGAACGACACCACAAGTGATACGATCTCGCTGGAAGACGAGCACGTTGAGGGGAACCTCACTGGAAACGTCAGCACTGGCGATCCGCTGAAGGCGGAGTTCGCGTTCGTCATCGATACCAGTGGGAGCATGGGCGGTGAGCGGATCCGGTACGCGAGAGACGCCGCCAGGCGTTTCGTCGGTGCACTCTTCGAGGACGAACGTGCTGGACTCGCGACCTTCGACGATCACGGTCGATTGGTCGCCGGTCTCACGACCGGTCACGCCGCGCTTAATCGCACTCTCTCCTCGCTCGGAACTGGCGGTTCGACGAACACCGGCGGCGGTTTGCAGGCTGGGATCGACGAGCTCACGACCAATGGATGGGACAACCGGTCGAAGGAGATGCTCCTCCTGGCTGACGGAGGAACGAACACCGGGCCGAACCCGGTGAGCGTCGCCGAAACTGCCGCTGAGCACAATATCACCGTCAACACTGTCGGCGTTGGCTCCGGCATCGACGAGAACGAGTTACGGTCGATCGCCGGCGCGACGGGCGGGGACTTTTATCACGTCCAGTCCGCTGAAGACCTCCCCGAAACGTTCGAACGAGTCGCGGAGAACCGCAGCATCTCTCTCAAGGACTCGGATGGAGACAGCATTCCCGACGCCGTCGAGCAGATGGATCTGCGGATGCCGACCGGTGGTCCAGGCGTCGTCGGCGAACCGTTACATCTCGATCCGTTCGCGAAGGATACGTCGGGTAACGGGATCTGGGACAACGACACCGTCGACGTGGAGTACCGGGTCGTCGGGGACGACAACGAGACGAAACTCCACGCACAGGTCACGGACGCGAAATCGCACCCGGCCCGACTCGACACGACCGGAAACGGCCTACCAGACCGCGAGCAGATCGAGGGGTGGGAGATCCAGTATACACCGGATCGCGAGCACACCCGGACGCTTATGGAAGATCTGGCGGACGCAGAGGACTTCTCCGAACTCGACGATCCGGAGGCGTACTTCGAGATCGAGACCGGCGCGGCGAATCCGCTGGTCGAAGATACCGATGGCGACGGCCTTACCGACCTCGAAGAGCGCCAACTCGGGACCAACCCGAGTGTGGGAGATACGACGGGTGACGGCATTTCTGACAGTCGCGCAGTCAGTGGTGACGCCGATCCGACGCTGTACGACATCACGCCGCCGGAACTCGACGTCTACTACGTGGCCTGGGAGAAGCAACCGTGGAGTTTCGACACTGACTACGAGGTCCAGTTCGCTGCTGAGGATCCGGCCGGACTCGGGAGCGCGACGGTGTTGCGTGGCGGCGACACGGAGACGAACCACCACCTGACGGGGCGGCACGATTCCGTCACGAGCGAGTTCACGACCGGGGCCTTCGATACGGTCACGGACTTCTACTCCGGGACCTCGATCACGGTCGAGGCGTCCGACCGGAACGACAATACGGCCAAAGCGCTCGCGATTCAGCGCCACGATGTCTTCGGTCAGGTCGCCACGAAACTCTCGGCAGAGGGAATCGTGGGTTACGAACAGACCAAATCGCTGGGGACGCTGTCGGGGCTCTCGACTGGTGGTGTCGAGACCGCTGAGATGTTGCAGGCGATGGTGACCGATCCGGTCGGCTATCTCAAGACGACCGCGCAGGTCGTCTCGCAGCTCGATGAGATGGACGAACTCATCCGGCAGTTGCCGGCCTCGGTCGAGACCCAACAGAAGCGTAACAACCCTCACGAGGAGGGGACGCAGGCCTATCGGGCCTACCGTCAGGGCTGGTACGAAGGCTATCTCGGATATCTGGTGCTAGAGACGGCCCTGCCCAGTGGCCAACTCGGGAAGGCCGCCAAGAGCTCGAGCAAATTCCAGCGTGCGGTCCAGACCCTGGACAAGGCCGGGCGACTCATACTGCCGGCTGTAAGTTCGTAAAGATATTCGCCACCCGGGGTGGCGAATTCCTTCAGTGTGTTACAGCCGGCAGTATCAGCAAGGCCGCCAAGTATGCGGCCAAGACTGCCGACACGGCGAAAGCGCCGGTCAGATACACGGGCTATCAACTCTCGCGGGGGTTAGCCGCGACGAAGACGATTGGCCAGCAGACGGGTCGGCACCTGCTCGAGGGTGCGAGGACGACCGCGAAGCAAGTTCGATGGGCACGCCACACCAGGCGGATGGACGCAGCGACGGCTCGACTGGCTGCTGACGGCGGGGCTGATTTCCGACGGGGCGTGTACCGGGCGGCCGACAGTGAGGCGATCGACTCCTTCGACCAGATCGACGACGCGGTTCGGAAGATCGACGAGTTGGACGGGCCTGCGAACCGCCGGGCGAAGTTGTTGGTTTACGAGACCGACGGGCCCGGTGTCAAGTTGGTCGACGACATGGACAGGGCCGACCTTCGAACGCTATTCCAGAGTGTCGAATCGCGAGACACGCTGGCGAGACTCTCTCGACAATTCGACGCCGGGACCGTCGAGAGTCGGCACCTCGATGAAATCACCGATCTGCTGGACAGTGGCGACATGGACGGAGCTGATCTGGGTCGGTTCTCCCAGATACTCGATCAGCGCGACAGCGATCCAATGATCGATTCAGAGGTTGGCGCCGATGATCTACTGACGGCCGTTCGAAAGAACTCAGATCTCAGTGATACCAGATTCACTCTAAAAGATCAAAAGAGTAGGGTCCGGTGGCTAGAAGACGGGAATTCTCAAGCTGGCTGGAAACATATCTTGCAACGTCACGAAAATCAGTTCTACGATCTGCCAGGGATTTCGACTCGAGACGACATACAACACTTGGTTTACCGAACTATAAAGGAGGGAAAAGCCTATCCTGACCCTGATGAGGGAACCGTCTACATCATGAATGTTGGTAGCGACTCGAAAGTGATGGTTTTAGTGGGTGGCAACGGATACGTTGTGACGGCTAGACCAGGAACGCCAAGTTGGTTCGAAAAATAGACCATGGGTCGAGAATGCACACTTGAGGTAGAGATCCTTGGAATCGACTCCGAGGCCGAATATCAGGGTCGAGTGTACGACCAGACCGTTAGTCTCCGTCCGACAACTGAGAACCTAAGCGTTGAATATATCAGAGTATTAGATTCGGGTTCACCACTGCAAGTGACCGAAGATATGATCGGACAAATTTGTAATGTCAAACTTTTGATCAACCCTGAAAGGGAGATCTCTATAGAGCAGATCTCCGATCCGGATATCATGGAACTTGCGGACCCACTATCAAAATGGAGTTACCGGTTTATGGGGACGGTCCCGGAATTCGACACAGATCGAGAGATTCTACAGTTGGACATCGGAGACGGATGTGTGATTATCGATCTAAACGATTCGATACGGGAATTGATCAAGGGGAGAAATGGTCTCCCGAATGGGAAGTTCGCGGTTTCGGCAGCTAGAACTGACTTAATTGATATCGAGATAGCGTAGTTCGATCCCGCGTAGCAAATTGTTGATTTTCTTCAGACGGGATATGATATCAAACGAGTGAAGGTAATTGTCCAGAAGGATGGGACAATCAAGACCGCGTTCCCGAAGTCTGGGGGTGCCGTGGAAAAATGGCTATTTGCAATTGGTGAATGGACATGACCGAAACGACAATTGAATTTAACTTCGATGAGGAGGCTCACGAGTCATTCGAAACGGGATCTAATGATCCTGCTGTCGGCGCCCGAGTTCAGATTGGGGATACGTACGTAGTTGGGGGTCCTGGCTCATATACGCGAGAGTTTATCGAGGCCTTTGTAATTGGACTTATAGAAGCTGGATTGGCTATCCTCAACGAGGAAGGGTATGTACTCGATTATTATATAGATGCGATGTATCTCGTCTTCGAGCCGATCGACGAGGAGCGGGTAAACCTTGCATTCTGCTACAGCGAGCGAGCAGTGGAAGATCCGGACTATCGAGGAAAACGATCCCCGAAACTCCACGAACCCGAAGCAGTTGCCCCCACGCGACAACTCGCTGAGGAGATCTCTTCAGCAGCCGAGACGTACCTGGATGTCGTCCAGCAGTACGACCCGGAGGCCGGTACGGACCACGTCGAACCGTTGTTGACAACATTGAAGGAGAAACTGAACGATCAGTTCTGAAAACCAATAAATGAGGATATTTCGGCGATAATTTTACGCTAGAAAAAGGTATTGCCAGCCGACGGCGTGCCTTCAGGGACCTCGTGCGGCAGACAGATACCGCCGCGGTGGAAGTCCTGGCGAAAAGCGACGGGCCAGCCCGCCGGGTAGCTGCCGACGGCGGGGTTGACAACGGCTTCCGGATCGGAATTGCCCGGGCGGCCGACAGTGAGGCGATCGACTCCTTCGACCAGATCGACGACGCGGTTCGGAAGATCGACGAGTTGGACGGGCCTGCGAACCGCCGGGCGAAGCTGTTGGTTTACGACACGGACGGTGCTGGGGTCAAACTGGTCGACGAACTGGACGATTCGACGCTACGAACAGTCCTCGATATGGATATCGACCGCGCCCGCGAACTGCGGAGCGCCTTCGCTCGACAATATGACCAAGGTAATGCTGACCTGACGCAGATCGAGAACTTCGCAAAGCATACCGACAATCTGGAGGGTATCGACGGGCTGAACAACGGCCCAGTCGATGACTTTATGCAAGCAGGTGGCTCCGGGAACGTTCGCGGTGCGCTTGACGAGGTACGACGGGCCGACGACATCGGTGCAGAAAATATCGAGCGGATGAGTCTCGAAGTCTATGATGGAAAAGAGAGAGTTGGGGAGTTAGACATTCAGGTTGAATCCGGGAAAATTGTCGAATCGAAAGGATCGTTCGGATATACGGAAGAAGGAATCAGTAATGAACTCCGGAAGAAACTCAGAACGATGAGGGTGCACGAGGACGTCCATATTGACGGAAATACGCTAGAAATCCGTGCCAATCAAGTCGGAGACAAGAACCTCATAAGAACACAAATCAACCAATGGGAAGAGACAGTAGCAACAAACGCAAAATGGAATCAAGCAAACGTCGATATCAGGATCGTTGTTGAAGATGGATCTAGAACAGTTATTGGCGGATGAATCTTGGGTGATACAATGGAAGACTACGATAGAATAGAAATCGTCTATATCTTCGATGAAGAGCCTTCCCTATCTTCATACGAATCTCTTTTCGAAGAGTTCCCGACATACCCTGGGCCAGAGTATAGTACAGACGAATTCAGCATGAGCTATCGGGATGAAAACCAGGGTGTTAACGAAGTATATGATTTCGGTAAATATGATGATGTAATCCAAGTCATCTCAACATATCCAAATTGGTCGATTAGTGTCCCATTGGCTCACGACGAGTTGACTGTAGTCTCTAATCAGGGAGGGGTTGGACTCCTCTCTGAATCTCCTCACTTCTTAGAATTCACAACATGGATTTATGGGTTAGAAGACACTGAAGACGAAGAACATCGTAATAGAGTCGAACAGCGTCGTCAAGAATTCGTCGAAGTACTTGCTCAAGCCGCAGACATTCTCGAACCGACGTGGGGCTTCGGCCGCCGCGGTGGCCTCGCTATCGGCGAGGATGAGACAATCGAAGACCTTGCGACGAGGACCAAGCCACCGCTGTACGAGTACAATGTCTTCCGAGAGGAGACAGTCGAAGCAATCGGCCGGGAGCGCGTTCTTTCAGCACCGGCATATTACGTCGAAGAACTGGATTGGGGTGGCGTTTTCATGGCCGTGACGGAACCACCGAGGCAGTGCGGCCACGAAGACCAGCCCTGCGATGAAGTCGCCGAACATTTGGGACTGCCACTGGCGAACACTGAGCGGTATCACTAACCGTTGTTGCTCTTTTAACGACGATCGGGACTGCTGACAACGTCGAAGACGATCGGCCAGCAGACGGGTCGGCACCTACTCGAGGGTGCGAGGACGACCGCGAAGCAAGTCCGATGGGCACGCCACACCAGGCGAATGGACGCAGCGACGGCTCGACTGGCTGCTGACGGCGGGGCTGATTTCCGACGGGGCGTGTACCGGGCGGCCGACAGGAACTATCGGCAGTCGCAACGATACGCCCTTAGATCAAAGTATAAAACGTCTAGGCTGGTCTCATCTCCTCTTCCGACAGTGTTAGACAGTTCCATACCACTGAGGCCGCCTGAAACGGCCGATTTTACTCGCGTAAAATGGCGCTAACGATCGGACCCCTATATGTGGGGATAGTGCGTATGCCAGGATGGGTGTCCCCGCGATGTCAAACGCATCGACTACCGAAAGTCGCCTCGAGTCGCCCGGATTCGGGCTGGCCGTCGTCCGAGCAACGATCGTCCCGACGGTCCGGTTCGTCGGCTTCTGGACAGCCGTCGTCCTGCCGTTCGTGTATCTGCCCCTCCTGTTCACCGGCCTCGACGGCGCGACGATGGACGCGTTCCTCGTTCTCCTCGTCGTGCACGTCCTCTCGCTGCTTCTCGGCCGCGAATACGGTCGGTGACACCGCGGACTCGGCCGATCGAAGCCACCCGCTACTCGAACTGCTCGAACAGCGCTGTGCGCAACCGTTCGGGACCGGACACGACGGCGTCGACGACCTCCGGGTCGATCCCGTCGTGGACACCGGCGTATCCGAGACACCGGATCCCGGCTGCGTTCGCCGCGTTCGCGCCCGTCGTCGAGTCCTCGACGGCGACGGCCACGTCGGGTTCCGCATCGAGCTCCTGTAGCGCTCGCCGGTAGACGTCCGGTTCGGGCTTGCCGCTTGGGACGTTCTCGGCGCTGACGACCGCGTCGAAGCGCCCGGTCAGGCCGAATCGCTCGAGCACGACATCGATCCACGCCGGCGGTGACGAGGTCACCAGACCGACGGCGATCCCGCGTGCCTGCAGATCAGACAGCAGATCGTCGAACCCGTCCATGAGACTCGCGCGCTCGCCGTAGATCTCTCTTGCGAGTTCGTCGAACAGCTCGACGTGTCGATCGCGGTCGACGGCGACCTCGTAGTTCTCCGCGAGGTAGTCGTAGATCTCCCGGTAGTTCATTCCCATGACTTCCTCGGGGTCGACGTCCTGTCCCGGCACAACCTCGGGGAAGAGTCGCTCGGACTCGAGTTCGGGCCAGTATCGCTCGGAGTCGATCACGACGCCGTCCATGTCGAACAGCACTGCGGGCATAGCCGTCCGTGGGTGACAGCCGGGGAAAGCGGTGGCGATTCCCCGAGCGTTTAAATCCGAAGTCGGCACCACTCGGCGGTATGCACGATTCGATCGCGGTCAGAGCCGGGGAGTGTACGAGTACGTTCGACGGCAACCGGGTTCGCGCCCACGAACAGCGCGGCCGGATGATCGTTCTGGTCAAGCCCGACAACACAGTACTGGTCCACGACGCCGACGGGTACCAGCCGGTCGCGTGGCTCACCCGCGCGGAATCCGTCGCCGTCGAGGGCGACCGGATCGAGGCTCGCGACGGCAACCAGCGCCTCCGGGTCGAGGTCCACGAGGAGTTCGCCCGCGGTCGCCATCCCACGAGCGCCGCCGGACGACCGGTCGGGGACTGTCCCGAGTGTTCTGGAACGCTCGTGCGGACGTCCGACGGCGTCTCCTGTACCGGCTGCTCGGTCCAGTTCGGACTGCCCGGGGACGCGACCGTCCTCGACGAGCGCTGTGAGTGTGGGCTCCCCCTGATGCGCGTCGAGCGCGGCCACGTCTTCGAGGTCTGTATCGACCGGGAGTGCGAGTCGCTGGACGCGACAGTCAAGCGCGCGTTCGACCGCGAGTGGACCTGCCCGAACTGCGGTGGCGACCTCCGCATCCTGCGGCGGGGCGGGCTGCTCGCCGGCTGTGAGAACTATCCCGACTGCGACACCGGCTTCGCGTTCCCGTCCGGAACGGTCGTCGGCGAGTGCGCCTGCGGGCTCCCGCTGTTCGAAACTGACGGCGGGCGGCGCTGTCTGGACGCGACCTGTTCGGCTGCCGAACTCGAACCGGCGGGCGGGTCGTAGATCACTTCGACCGACGCCTTTCGTCGGTCGATAGACCGTAGCCTCTTTGCGCGCGAGCGGGCAGGAGTACGTATGGAACTCACGCTCGACGGATCGACCGTTCGCGGCGGTCGGCAGGCACGCGAGCGGTTTCACGACGCTCGCGGGTACGGGCGCGTCGTCGACGGCGATCTGGAACTGGCTCCCGTCGAAGCCGCGCACCTCCTCTATCGCGGCGACGTCGAGACGGTCCGGGACGCCGGTTCGGGTGACCGGCTGGACTTCCGAGCGCTGCTATCCTCGGACGTCGTCTCGGAGATCGACGTGCTCGTCTACAAGGACCTGCGCGATCGCGGCTTCTACCTCTCACCGACCGACGAGCCGAACGCCGACTTCCTCGTCTATCCCCGGGGCAAGGGCCCGTGGGACGACGAGATCGCCCACCGTATTCGGGCGATTAGCGAGCGGACTGCGCTGTCGGCCCGCACGCTCGGGGAGACGGTCCTCGCCGTCGTCGACGAGGAGTCCTCGATCGCGTATCTCGAAACCGGCCGTCCCGACGTTCGAGGAACGACCGACGCTGACCTCCCGCGCGGGGTCCCGGCCGAACTGCTCGACGACCGCGTGTTCGTCTGGGAGCCGCCGGCGGTCCTGTACGAGCGCGGCTTCTACGGACAGCCGCTGGACGACGGCGGGCCACTGCAACTGTCGCTGCTCGAAGCCGCCGCGCTCGCTCGCCGTGGCGTGCTGGCGCTTCCGGCAGACGAGATCGTCGAGCGCGGCCGGACAGTCGAGGGAGAGCGCTTCGACCGACGGCTGGCGGTCTACCGTGCGCTTCGCGACCGGAACGTAGTGCCCAAGACCGGCTACAAGTTCGGTGCCGACTTCCGGACCTATGCCGACATCGAGCACGTCGAGGAACTCGGCCACTCCGAGCTGCTCGTTCGCGTCCTCCCGGCCGATCACGCCTTCGCTCCGCGGGACCTCGCGCTCGACGTCCGGCTGGCTCACGGCGTCCGCAAGCGAATGGTGTTCGCGCTCGCCGGCGAGACGATCGAGTGGCTGTCGGTCTCCCGGCTTACGCCGTGATCCGGACCCGGCGCCGATTCGCTCCCCTTCTCGAACCACGGCACCGTCACGTTCGCCAGTCGTCTGTGGGCGAGCTCGTAGGACGTCCCCGATGGCCGGTCGCCACGCTGGCCGGTGTAACTCCCGAACTGCGTGTGATTCACGCCCGACAGTTCGACGACCGTGGCGTCGGCCGGCAGATTCGCCCTGTTCCGTTCGTAGGCGCTTCGGTCGAGGACCGTATCCGCGTCGCCCGTGACGCTCAGCACCCGCAGGTCGGTTCCGGCGATCGATCGGTCACAGTAGGACCCCAGCAGGACGACGCCGGCGACGCGCTCGCGGTTCGCGCCCGCGTATCGGCAGGCCATCGCCCCGCCCAGCGAATGACCGCCGACGTACCACTGCTCGACGCCGTGTGACCCGATCACGTCCGAGGCGGCGTTCTGATCGACGACCGCGAGATTCAGCGGCACCTTTACGATGACGACCGTGACCTCGGCGTCCGTGACTAGCGGTGACAGCGAGGCCAGATACGCGTCCGGGTGGACGCGCGCGCCGGGATAGAACACGAGCCCTGTGGTCGATCCGCCGCCCGCGGGCTGCATGACGTAGCCGCCATCGACTCGCTGAAGATCGATCCGATCGTCGTTCTGGACGGACTGGACGCTCGCGTCACTGCCGTGAAACGGCGTCCCGAAATACAGCAGCAACCCCGCGACGACCAGCAGGGCGATCACGACCACCCAGACGGCCAGTCGCTCCCGATTGTGAACCAGCCACGTGCGAACCCGTCCCATCACTCGAGTGTGGGTTCGACAACGTCCTAACAGTACCGCTTCCGGAGTGTCACCGCGTGTTTCCCGTCGCCGTTACTCCTCCAGGTCGACGCCGACGGCGTCCTCGACGCTGTCGAAGCCGTCGCGCTCCAGCAGCGTCGCCAGCCCACGGTTGATATCCCGGGCGACGGTCGGCCCACGGAAAACAAAGGCCGTGTATAGCTGGACCATGCTCGCACCCGCGCGGATCTTCCGGTAGGCGTCCGCGGCGGTGAACACGCCGCCGACCCCGATCACCGGCACGTCCGTCCGCCGGGCGACGAATCGGACCGTCTCCGTCGCGGTCTCCTCAATCGGCTTGCCCGAGAGTCCTCCCTCTTCGGCGCGACTCGGGCCCTCGAGCGTCTCCGGTCGCTCCGTGGAAGTGTTCGTCGCAATTACGCCCTCCAGATCGTACGCCTCGACGAGTTCGATCGTCTCCTCCAGTGCGGGCTCGGGCAGGTCCGGCGAGAGCTTCACCAGCAGAGGGTTCGCTCCCGCGTCCCGGAGTTCACCCAGGATCCCTTCCAGGGTTTCCCGGTTCTGGAGGTCCCGGAACCCCTCCGAGTTGGGACAGGAGACGTTCACGACGAAGAAGTCCCCGCCTTCGGCGACCCGTTCGTAGGTGTCCCGGTAATCGGATGGCGCGTCTTCGGGGGGCGTCGTCTCGTTTTTCGCGAGGTTCACGCCGAGGGGGAACCCCGCGTCCGTCGATCGGAGCCGTCGGCCGACGACGTCGGCACCCTCGTTGTTCAGTCCCATCCGGTTGATCAACCCCTCGTCCTCGACCAGCCGGAACACCCGTGGACGGGAATTGCCCGACTGCGGCTCGGGGGTCACGCCGCCGACCTCGACGTGCCCGAACCCCAGGCCGTGCAACGTCTTCGGCACCTGTCCGTTTTTGTCGAAGCCGGCTGCCACACCGACCGGGTTCGGGAACTGCTGGCCGAACGCCTCGACCTGCAACCGTTCGTCCTCGACCGCGAACCCTCGCTGTAGCACTCCGGGCAGTGGCGTTCGCTCGGCCATCGCCATTCCCGTATGCGCAATCGAGTGGGCGGTTTCGGGCGGGAGCCGGAACAACAGCGGCCGGAGGCGCTCGTAGAGGCTCATCCGTCAGAACTCGTGCTCGACGTCGTCCTGATCGGCCTTCTGGATGATGATCTTGTTGTCCCGCACCCTGACGAACACCTCGTCGCCGATCTCCATGCCCGCGACGGCGAGCTCGTCCTCGTGGAGGTTGATGTGGACGTTGTGATACTCCCCGTCCTCGTCTTTGGCACCACTCGGGCTGAGCTTCTTCTTTCGCACCATCGCGCTATCTTGTCTGTTCCATCGCCACAGGACATACTTAAGTCTACCGTGCCCGACTTCGCACCGCTGGCTATCCCATTTCGGCCGTCGAACCCGGGCGCGCGTGAGACGTACACCGTCCCCCATTCGGACGGTTTCCCGGCAGTTTTCGCCACTGCACCATCCTCTCTTATAAATGAACTGGCCGACGGGACGCGATTTTGGGGGGTATATTTATAATGAATCATGTGCAGATACCACACGGAGTGGTCAAACCATGGCACCCGACCAAGACAAGCGAAACTTCGCACTCCGGGAATCGGACGGGACAGAATCCAGCGTCTTTTCAGGGAGCACCCCTCGCCAGGCCGCGCTGAAGGCCGCCCGGCGACTCGATCCCGCTCCCAGTGAAGATGCAGCCCAGCCCACGGAACTTCGACTCCGCGAGAAGGGCACGAAGAAAATCCACATCTATGACGGATGGGCCTGGCGAGAGGGGGCGCCCGATGACAAGCCCGACTGGATGCCCGACGAAATCACGAAGGGGAACGTCTCGAAGCAAGGCGTCGAACATCTCGACGAGATCTGATTCGACGTTTTCCTTTTCGTCCGTGCGCCTGTGCAGGCGCGATAACAGCACTCTCCTCAACGTGTTGCTCTCGCAGCTGGCGACGCTGCAGGTCACATCACTGTACGATTTATCGAGACGACTCCCAGCGTAGTCGGGCCGGAACGGATTTCCGACGGCCAGTTTCGTGCGGCCCGATAACAATGCGGTCTTTCATGCAGTTGGTCCCGTGTAATCGCATGACGTGGCGGCCCTGGTTCGACGCGTTTAAGTAAATCCCCCTCCTCGAACCGAGTGCACAGTGGCGCAGGGCGGACGGTTCCCGCCTGGTCACCGATCGTCCGAGCCCGGAACGCTCCGGGCGTTCGGACGGAGCATCTCCGGTCCGGCTTCCGCCGGGCCGGGACGATCCGACGCCCTTAAGTACAACAGGGCGTTCGGATGTGATGCGAACGTGGCCAGGTCGGAATCGCCGACGTCCGGCCACATCGGACCTCGAACACGCCCGGTTCGAAGGGCTTAAGACCCTTCCCAGGTAACATTCGGGTCCGGAGGAAATGAGGATTCCACCCCTGCGGTCCGCCGTACAGATGGGATCTGATGTTAGCCCTGGTAGTTCGGTGACACCCGATCGGGGTGTCGTCGAACGTGACTCAATGCGATAGCAACACACCCATCCGGGTGTGTTTCCCGCCTAACCCCCTGGCCCTTGTGGCCAGGAACATTCCGGTTGATCCTGCCGGAGGCCATTGCTATCGGAGTCCGATTTAGCCATGCTAGTCGCACGGGTTTAGACCCGTGGCGGAAAGCTCAGTAACACGTGGCCAAACTACCCTATGGACCGGAATAACCTCGGGAAACTGAGGCTAATTCCGGATACAGCTCTCGTGCTGGAGTGCAGAGAGCTGGAAACGCTCCGGCGCCATAGGATGTGGCTGCGGCCGATTAGGTAGACGGTGGGGTAACGGCCCACCGTGCCGATAATCGGTACGGGTTGTGAGAGCAAGAGCCCGGAGACGGTATCTGAGACAAGATACCGGGCCCTACGGGGCGCAGCAGGCGCGAAACCTTTACACTGCACGACAGTGCGATAAGGGGACTCCGAGTGCGAGGGCATATAGTCCTCGCTTTTCTGTACCGTAGGGAGGTACAGGAACAAGTGCTGGGCAAGACCGGTGCCAGCCGCCGCGGTAATACCGGCAGCACGAGTGATGGCCGATTTTATTGGGCCTAAAGCGTCCGTAGCTGGCCGGACAAGTCCGTTGGGAAATCGACGTGCCTAACGCGTCGGCGTCCAGCGGAAACTGTCCGGCTTGGGACCGGAAGACCCGAGGGGTACGTCCGGGGTAGGAGTGAAATCCCGTAATCCTGGACGGACCACCGGTGGCGAAAGCGCCTCGGGAAGACGGATCCGACAGTGAGGGACGAAAGCTGGGGTCTCGAACCGGATTAGATACCCGGGTAGTCCCAGCTGTAAACGATGTCCGCTAGGTGTGTCGCAGGCTACGAGCCTGCGCTGTGCCGTAGGGAAGCCGTGAAGCGGACCGCCTGGGAAGTACGTCTGCAAGGATGAAACTTAAAGGAATTGGCGGGGGAGCACTACAACCGGAGGAGCCTGCGGTTTAATTGGACTCAACGCCGGACATCTCACCGGCACCGACAGTGTGCAGTGAAGGTCAGTTTGATGCGCTTACTGGAGCCACTGAGAGGAGGTGCATGGCCGCCGTCAGCTCGTACCGTGAGGCGTCCTGTTAAGTCAGGCAACGAGCGAGACCCGCACCCTTAGTTGCCAGCAGCATCTCGCGATGGCTGGGTACACTAGGGGGACTGCCGCTGCCAAAGCGGAGGAAGGAACGGGCAACGGTAGGTCAGTATGCCCCGAATGTGCCGGGCGACACGCGGGCTACAATGGCCGGGACAGTGGGATGCCATTCCGAGAGGAAGCGCTAATCCCCTAAACCCGGTCGTAGTTCGGATTGAGGGCTGAAACTCGCCCTCATGAAGCTGGATTCGGTAGTAATCGCGTGTCAGAAGCGCGCGGTGAATACGTCCCTGCTCCTTGCACACACCGCCCGTCAAAGCACCCGAGTGGGGTCCGGATGAGGCCATCATGCGATGGTCAAATCTGGGCTCCGCAAGGGGGCTTAAGTCGTAACAAGGTAGCCGTAGGGGAATCTGCGGCTGGATCACCTCCTAACGATCGGGACTGGGACGACGTCCCAGCCCACCTCGAGTCCGTTCGCGACAGCCCGATCGGGCACCTACGAACTGCCAGGGCTAACATTCGCCGGGCCCATAGCTCAGCGGCAGAGCGCCGCCTTTGCAAGGCGGAGGCCCTGGGTTCAAATCCCAGTGGGTCCATCTCTCGTGCTCGATCCGAACCGCTCCCCTTAAGTGGGTGACGGCGCTCGAATCGGGTACGAACGACCGATGCACCACCCCGCGGCAAGCGCGGGTGGGAAGGGTTGATGCACGCACCGCTCACCCCGGGCGTGTAGATGACACCGCGTGTACGTGCGATCCAGGCGTCCACTGGACTCGTTTCATCGAGTTACAGTGACGTTGCAACTGTCCTGCAGTTGCAAACGTTGTAGTCGTTGATTCGACTACACACCGTCGCAACTGCTTTGCAGTTGCGCACATCGCAACTCATTCGAGTTGCACACACGTTGGCTACTATGCCAGCTGGTGGATAGCTCGGCTCGGAAGCCGATGAAGGACGTGCCAAGCTGCGATAAGCCCGAGGGAGCCGCACGGAGGCGAAGAACTCGGGATTTCCGAATGGGAACTCCTCACCGCAATTGCTTCGCGCAATGGGGAACGCCGGGAACTGAAACATCTCAGTACCGGCAGGAAGAGAAAGCGAACGCGATGTCGTCAGTAACCGCGAGTGAACGCGACACAGTCCAAACCGAATCCTTCGGGATATGTGGTGTTTTGGGCTGACATGCAGCGGCCGAACGTCTTCGAGAAGTCTCCTGGAACGGAGCGCGATACAGGGTGACAGCCCCGTATCGAAGTCAAGTACGCCGTGCGTCAGTTCCTGAGTAGCGGGGGTTGGAAATCCCTCGTGAATTTGGCAGGCATCGTCTGCCAAGACTAAATACTCTCCGAGACCGATAGCGAACAAGTAGCGTGAGCGAACGCTGAAAAGCACCCTCAGAAGGGAGGTGCAATAGGGCTTGAAATCAGTTGGCGATGGAGCGACGGGGCATACAAGGTCCCGCGAAGAATGACCCGGGTGCGAGCCCGCAGTAAGATTCGCGGGAAGCCGATGTTCCGTCGTACGTTTTGAAAAACGAGCCAGGGAGTGTGTCTGTTTGGCGAGTCTAACCCGAGTATCGGGGGAGGCACAGGGAAACCAACATGGCCGCAGCATTGCCAGGGCCGCCGTCTTCAAGGGCGGGGAGCCAGACGGACACGACCCGAATCCGGACGATCTACTCCTGGGCAAGGTGAAGCGTGCCGAAAGGTACGTGGAAGCCTGTTAGCGTTGGTGTCCTACAATACCCTCGCGTGACCTTGGAGTAGGGGTGAAAGGCCCATCGAGTCCGGCAACAGCTGGTTCCAACCGAAACATGTCGAAGCATGACCTCCGCTGAGGTAGTCCGTGGGGTAGAGCGACCGATTGCCGTGTCCGCCCTCGAGAGAGGTCGGCTCGGCTGTCAAACTCCGAACCTACGGACGCCGTCGACGCGGGGAGTCCGGTGCGCGGGGTAAGCCTGTGTACCATAAGGGGAACAACCCAGCGTTTGGTTAAGGTCCCCAAGTGTGGATTAAGTGTAATCCTCTGAAGGTGGTCTCAAGCCCTAGACAGCCGGGAGGTGAGCTTAGAAGCAGCTACCCTCTAAGAAAAGCGTAACAGCTTACCGGCCGAGGTTTGAGGCGCCCAAAATGATCGGGACTCAAATCCACCACCGAGACCAAACCACGTCCGTCACAGGGCGATTGCGTAGGTTGGCGCTCCGATTGGGTGGAAGCGCGGGCGAGAGCTCGTGTGGACCGATCGGTGACGAAAATCCTGGCCATAGTAGCAGCGAAAGTCGGGTGCGAATCCTGACGGCCGAAAGGGCAAGGGTTCCTCGGCACTGTTCGTCAGCCGAGGGTTAGCCGGTCCTAAGATCCGTCGTAATTCGAGCGGATCGAACGGGAAACTGGTTAATATTCCAGTGCCACCATACACTCAAAGCCGACGCCTCGGGGTAGACCGAGCCGGGCTTTCGCCCGGCCGAATCGTCCAAGCTCGTGGAAGCCGTAACGGCACGAAGCGGGCGAACGGCGAGATAGGGAAACTCGGTTCAACCTGGGGCCCGTGAAAAGGCGAGTATGGTGTCCGTACCCAGCACCGACACAGGTGCCCTGGCGGAGAAAGCCCAGGCCTGTCGGGAGCAACCGGCGTTAGGGAATTCGGCAATTTAGCCCCGTAAGTTCGCGATAAGGGGTGCCTGCCTCGGGAAGAGGCAGGTCGCAGTGACTTGGAGGCTCGGACTGTCTAGTAACAACATAGGTGACCGCAAATCCGAAAGGACTCGTACGGTCACTGAATCCTGCCCAGTGCGGGTATCTGAACACCTAGTACAATAGGACGAAGGACCCGTCAACGGCGGGGGTAACTATGACCCTCTTAAGGTAGCGTAGTACCTTGCCGCTTCAGTAGCGGCTTGCATGAATGGATTAACCAGAGCCTCACTGTCCCAACGCTGGGCCCGGTGAACTGTACATTCCAGTGCGGAGTCTGGAGACCCCCAAGGGGAAGCGAAGACCCTATAGAGCTTTACTGCAGGCTGTCGCTGGGACACGGTCGCTGATGTGCAGGGTAGGTAGGAGACGTTACACAGGTGCGTGCGCTAGCACGTCGCCGAGTCACCCATGAAACACTACCCGTCAGTGACTGTGACCCTCACTCCTGGCGGAGGACACCGGTAGCCGGGCAGTTTGACTGGGGCGGTACGCGCTCGAAAAGATATCGAGCGCGCCCGAAGACCATCTCATCCGGGTCGGAGACCCGGAGAAGAGCGCAAGAGCATAAGATGGTTTGACAGTGTTCTTCCCAACGAGGAACGCTGACGTGAAAGCGTGGTCTAGCGAACTCATTAGCCCGCTCGATGCGGGCAATGAATGACAGAAAAGCTACCTTAGGGATAACAGAGTCGTCACTCGCAAGAGCACATATCGACCGAGTGGCTTGCTACCTCGATGTCGGTTCCCTCCATCCTGCCCGTGCAGAAGCGGGCAAGGGTGAGGTTGTTCGCCTATTAAAGGAGGTCGTGAGCTGGGTTTAGACCGTCGTGAGACAGGTCGGCTGCTATCTATTGGGGGTGTCATGGTACCTGACGGGAACGCCCGTATAGTACGAGAGGAACTACGGGTGGTCGCCACTGGTGTACCGGTTGTCCGAGAGGGCAGTCGCCGGGCAGCCACGCGACACGGGGTAAGAGCTGAACGCATCTAAGCTCGAAACCCACCTGGAAAAGAGGTACCGCTGAGGTCACTCGTAGAAGACGAGATCGATAGACTCGGGGTGTGCGCGTCGAGGCAACGAGACGTTCAGCCCGCGAGCACTAATCGACCGAAGCCACCATTCATACGCACTGTGACTCGGAGTGGTTGATCGAAGCCATCGGAGCGCTTGTCGCTCCGTACTTTGATCGACCACGATCCTGAAACGAGTCCAGGCGCAATCTGGATCGCACGTACACGCGGTGTCCACCACCGACGATTGGCATGACGACGGTTCGATTCCGTCGGTCGGCGTTAAGGCGGCCACAGCGGCGGGGCGACTCCCGTACCCATCCCGAACACGGCAGATAAGCCCGCCTGCGTTCCGGCGAGTACTGGAGTGCGCGAGCCTCTGGGAAACCCGGTTCGCCGCCTCCCATTCATATCCAACCCTCACACAGCAACGGCTGTGTGGGGGGTTTTCGTCATTATACCGACACTCGCGACTGCAGGCCAGCCGCGGCAGCAGTTCGACCATGTCGTCTTCGGCGCTCGGTCGCACTGATGAACCGTTAGAGGAGTCACTATCAGTCGGTCGCCAGGTGCGGATAGCGTTCGTCGGCCAGCAGTATCCCGACTTCAGCGAGCAGTCCCACCACGACGGGCCCGGCGATGACGCCGACGACGCCGATCGAGAGGATGCCGCCGACGAAGCCGATGAAGTAGAGGCTGCCGGGCATCTTCGCCGTGAGCGAGGCCAGTTGCGGCCGGATGAGTGCGTCGGGGAGGAACCCAATCAACACGAGTCCGAGCACCGCGACCACGATCGCACCGGCCGTGTTCCCGATGGCGAGTTCAAACCCGGCGATCGCAAGTACGAGCACGCTGGGTCCGATGATCGGGATGAACTGGAGGATTCCGCTGACGACCGCGAGCGAGAACGCCGCCTCGTAGTCGAGCGCCCAGAACAGGACGAACGCGACGAGGAAGGTTCCGAACGCGGTCGCGGCCTGTAACACGTAGATCGCGTACAGCGTCGCACGGAGCCGCTCGTGCAGTGCGAACACGATGTCGTGATACTCCCTAGGTATCGGACGCAGTAGCGCCTGTGCGACGTCGTCGGGCCGGACCAGCAGCGCGTACACCAGCAACACGAACAGGAAGAACTTGAACCCCAGCGCCGGCGTCGAACTGGCGATCGACAGCGCCAGCGACTCACCGACCTCGGTCGCCTGGGTGCTGATCTCGCCGAGCGTGAGCGTGTAGGTCATCCCCAGTGCCTGAACCGTCACCTCTTCGGGGACCGTCTGCAGCAACGAGAACAGTTGATCTTGCCGCACGTACAGGACGATCCCGACCGGCAAAATGACCAGCGCGACCGCGACGAACGCCAGGCCGGTGCTCGCCGCGGCCGCCGTTCGCCGTCCCAGGCCTCGTTTCATGAGCCGCTTGCGCACCGGATAGAGCACGTACGCGACAGTGATCGCGAAGAAAATCGTCCCGAACACGGCCCCGAGGATGACCGTCGACAGCGCCCCTAACACGACCAGCAACCCTGCAAGCACCGTGACACGCCGAACCATGTCCGCCTGTTCGCCAGACGGGCCTAAACCGTTTTCTCCGAGCCACGCTCCCGCGCAAATGCAACGATCGACCGTGAAGATATCAGCAATCGGACAAAATATCCCCGGATATCGGGGCCAAACTCTTTCCAGTATTGGGATGTATACCGAAGATATGGACTCACAGCAGGGTCTCGGCAACGATCATCCCGTGGTCGAGCTCGAACCGGACGACTTCGGCGGCTACGAGCTGTTCGTGACGCTCGGACGGCTGGTCACGCCGCGTCCGGTCGGCTGGATTTCGACCGTGAGCGAGGACGGCCAGGACAACGTCGCGCCGTACAGTTTCGTCACGCCGGCCAGCGTCGACCCGCCGGTCCTCGTGTTCACCGCAGCAGACCACCAGAACGGGGAGATGAAAGATACCGCACGCAACGCCATCGACACCGGCGAGTTCGTCTACAACGTCTTCACGGCCGGGCTGCTCGACGAGATGAACGACAGCGCTGCTGACGTCGACGACTCGGAGTTCGAGACGGCCGACATCGACCACACCGACAGCGAGGTCGTCGAACCCAGGCGCGTCGTCGGCTGTCCGGCCTGGCTCGAGTGTTCGGTCCGCGAGACCATGGAGATCGAGGGTACGCAGGTCGTCTTCGGCGACGTCGAGCACGTGGGCATCCGGGAAGACTATCTCGACGACGCCGACCTCCCCGACGTCGAACACATCGAACAGCGCGTGCTCGGACATCTCATCGACGAGCATTACACGCGTCTGGAACTGCTCGAAAAACAGCAGCCGGAGTGATACTGGTGGCTATCCGTTCGTAACGATATCCGGTACGACGGCGTGCCAGATCAGTTCGAAACGGTATCGCCACCAGTATGGATTTCTTCCCGACCGCCCGACGAGGTGGTCGACGCGGAACACGACGGATACGATCAGTCGTCGCCGGACATCGGCGGCGAGTCGCTGGACCAGCGGTCCCGGGCGCGGTCGAGCGCCGAGTCGAAGGCGTCCTCGCCCTCGGAGAGGCGCTCCCAGTCAGTCAGTCCACGCTCATCGCGCGTGCCGGGGACCGTGTTGTCGAGCACGAACGCGATGATGCCGCCGACGGCCATCTCGACGCCGCCGACGATGTACACCGTCCGGGAGACGAGTTCGGTCTCGAGGATCCCGCCGAGCAGCGGCACGCCGCCGACTCCCTGTCGGAAGAGCTCGTATCCGCTGTCGACAGCGTCCATCGAGCCCGCGGCGGCGTCGAGGTTGCCGAAGTACGTCGGGACAGCCATCCCGGCAAACAGCGCGATCCCGATGATGAAGAGGTTCCGCGAGGAGTCCAGATCGACGTACTTCAGGTTCGAGAGCCCGACGGCGACGATCTGGCCGAACATGGCGATGTAGAGCCCGCCGACGATCGGGCCGGGGATCGTGGCGATGACCCGACCGAAAAACGGGATCACGCCGACGATCAACATGGCGACCGCGCCGATCTGGACGACGAACCGCGACGCGACGCCGGTGAGCCCGATCGCACCGATGTTTTCCGAGTACGACGTCGACCCGCCCGTGCCCATCAGCCCGGCGAAGACGTTGGCGATGCCCTCCATGCCGATGCCGTGGTTGATCCGGCGCTTCGAGGGCGCACCGACGCCGGAGATCCGAGAGACAGCGTGATAGTCGGCGAACGACTCGATGATCGAGGCGAGCACGCCCGCGAACATACCGATCGCGAAGGAGAGTTCGAACCGCGGCAGCCCCCACTGCAGCGGGTAAGGGACGTACACGAGCGTCTCGGTGCTCAGTTCGCCGAAGTCGATCGCGGCGGGGTCTCCTGCAGGGATAACGCCTGTCGCCGAGCCGACGGCCGCGACGAGCCACGCGCCCGCGATCCCGAGCAGGACAGGATAGAGGGAGAACACCCGCGAGACCCGATCGAGGTATTGCGAGAAGACGACGATGAAAAGCAGCGTCAGTCCGAGGAGATACCAGTTGTTCGTCGCGGCGGTGACGTCGCCCGTCGAGAACAGCGACAGGCCGATCAGCGCCACGACCGGCGCGACGACGACCGGCGAGAGGTACTCCCTGATCTTGCCGACGAGGCCGAAATAGCCGATGACGATTTCGGCCGCACCGGCCGTGATGATCGCCCCCTGCAGGAACAGAAGTCTGGATTCCCAGCCCACCATTCCCTCGAGCAACGGCGCGGCAGCGAGAATCGCCACCGCCGGAGCGAGCATCGAGAACGGCGCGCCCTGCACGATCGGATAGCGGTTGCCGAACGTGGTCTGGGCCAGCGTCGCCACCCCGCTGACGACGAAGAACGTGCCGATGAACTTCGCCTGCGCCGACGCGGGCATCCCTTCGCCCAAGAAGCTGATCAGGATGAGCGGAACGGCGATGTTCGCCCCGATCATCGTCAGGTAGTGCTGAACCCCGAGCAGGATCGACCGTCTCAGCGGGGGCCGATCCTCGATCCCGTATTTGACGAGTGCGTCTGACTCGCTGTCTCCCATCTCTGTCCACCGGGTGGACCCACCAGTAGGAAAAAGCGTCGAAGCACCGCCGCTGAGCGATATAAACGACTATTAGGAATGCGGTAGATGTCTGGGGTATGCGAACGCGACACTCACACGTCGAGGAGTGGGCGTCGCTGCTAGACGCAACTGTCCCGGACGAGACGCGCGACCGCTGTCCGGACGACCGGGCGTCGTGAGCGGCTCCGCCGACGGACCGTCCAGCCGGCGGCGCTCGCCCGCGTCTTTTTTCGGCATCGACGTCGAACGGTCACACATGAGCGACTTCGACGAGGAAGCCGAACGCGAACGGCTGCGCGAGCAGTACGAGCGCGAGGAGGAGCGACGCGAGGCGACCGAGCGCATGAGTGAACTCCTGTTGAAGGGCGCGACGATGACGAACGTCCACTGTGAGACGTGCGGCGACCCGATCTTCCGCTACGAGGGCCAGCTGTTCTGCCCGACCTGCGAGGAAGTCGTCGACGAGAACGGCACGAAAGTCGGCGACAGCGCCGACGCGGACGAGTCGGGGGCCGAATCGGAGTCGGAGTCCGAGGCGGAGCCGGCCGAGCCCGAACCCGAATCGACTGTCGAGTCCGGGTCGGAAGCCGAGTCTGAACCGGCGACTGCGTCGGGGGAGGATGTTCCGGACACCGACAGCGCGGAGGCCGCGGACGAGACTTCGCCCCGGGAGTCGGAGTTGCCCGAGCGCCGCGAACAGCCGGGCGTCCCCGACCGCGACCGGAGTCCC
Source organism: Halapricum desulfuricans (assembly GCF_017094525.1). NCBI lineage: Archaea > Methanobacteriati > Methanobacteriota > Halobacteria > Halobacteriales > Haloarculaceae > Halapricum > Halapricum desulfuricans. The sequence goes on from NZ_CP064788.1 coordinate 113,633, forward strand.
GGCGAGGAGCTGCGCCGTCCGGATCCGCCGGCTCGTCGCGAGGAGTTCGAACGCGAGGCGAGCGACGAGCGCGACGACCTCCAGCAGGCGAAAGCGTCGCTGCGCCGGAGCCTCCTTCGGTTTGCCCGCGAGGCCGAGCGCGCCGACGACCCGCGACGCGCCCGCGAGTCGCTGGAGGCCGCCGGCGAGGCCGCCGACGCGCTGGTCACTGTCTCCGAACTGCGGTGATACGCAACGGGCGACTGTCGCGGCCGCGCGTCCATCGCGTTGCCGGTTTCGGATATCCTAATTTTGAATAATTGGACAGCCGCTACGCGAATCAATGTGTGTGGCAAAAGTCAATCACGGCTGTCGTCACAGATACAAGCATCGAGGTCCGGCATAGAAGCACGTATATGTGAAGGCGACAAATTCTCCCACACTGAAACCATGGGCTCCGAGAGTATTTCGGATGAATCATATGGGACGACCATGGCGGACGGACCGCCGATCACCGCGACGCTGGCGGTCGAACCCCCGCCGGAGGCCGACTGCGTCGTTGTGAGCGCGACCGATGACGTCGACATTCAGGACCACAACCTCACGTTCTCGCGGTCCACTGGAAACGGCGACCTCGAGGACGGCACGTGCAATACCAAAGTCGTCGAGGAGGAGGAGGGGGTGTTCTCCGATCGGTACGTCCGCTCGGACGTGGCGAGTGGCTGTTTCTGTCTCGTCTTCCACGAGGTCGATTGCGTGCCCTCGATCGAGCGCGTCCAGGGCAACCGGATCGTCATCTCCGTGCTGTTGCCCGACCGCGAGACGCTTCGGGAACTCGTCAGTCGGCTCCGCGAGGGAGGTTCCAGCGTCGACGTCTACGGCATCACCCAGTCGAACGTCGAAGGCACCGAATCGATCGTCATGGACGTCACCGACATCACCGACAAACAACGAGAGGCGCTGATGGTCGCCGTCGAGGAGGGGTACTACGACACGCCCCGCAACGCGGATCTGGAGGTGCTGGCCGACCGACTCGACATCTCGAAGTCGGCCGTCTCCCAGCGACTCAAGTCGATCGAGTCGAAACTGATCCACAAGCTCGTCGACCACTGGTCGATCGACTGACACGGGTTATCGTAGCGGCTGATCGGTATACCTGTCATCTCTATGCTATTTTTGGCGGTGGGGGATTTGAAACAGTGTAAAATGAAGGTAAATCTTCTCGCTGACGGCACACGGACGTGTGTGTATGAGCACGTATACGACATCCGGCCAGCGCGGGGGATGGTCGGCACGCGCCGGCGGTCGGAAACGGGTCCGACGGACGACGACGCCCGGGCGAGCGACTGATACTGCCGGCTGTAACAAACTGAAGGAACTCGCCACCCCAGGGTGGCGAATATCTTTACGAACTTACAGCCGGCAGTATGAACTGACGGGTGAGTTCGATGGCTGACTCCGACCACCCGCTGTTCGTGACGCTGAAGGTCGAGGACCGGTCGGCCCTGCAGCACGTCGTCCGTCAGTACTCCCGGCTAGAGTCGGAGGTGAAGATGATCTCGATCGTCGATCCCTCCCGCGAGGACGTCAATTGCCTGTCGATCGACGTCAGTGACGTCACCGAAAAGCAGTGGGAAGCGCTGGAGGTCGCACACGAACTGGGCCACTACTCGACCCAGCGAGGCGGCAACCTCTCGGACATCGCCGACGCGCTCGGCATCTCGAAGTCAGCGGCGTCACAGCGGTTGCGGGCCGCCGAGAGCAAGATCGTCTCCGCGATTCTCGGCGCGACCCAGATCACGGAGACTGTCTAGTCGCGGATCCACCTCACCAGTCCCAGAGATCCCTCCCACGACGGCATACGATCACTGTTACAGGTGAGCGGCAAGTACCTTCCGCCGTTCGCGTTCCGCGGTCGGCCCTGATACTGGTGGCGATACCATTTCGAACTGATCTGGCACGCCGTCGTGCCAGCTATCGTTACGAACGGATAGCCACCAGTATGACTGTCGGCAGTTCCCGACCCAGTGTTAAACCGCTGTATATTACAGCCGAACCGTTTTGCCCGAGGTATCAATAGACCCTCGCATGGCAGACGATCGACTGTCTTCGGAAGTCAGAGACAGGCTACAGGAACGCCGGGACGAGCAGACGGCCTCGGGCACGCTGGTCGCCAGCGACGAAGAGGCGTACGTCGGTGACACGATCACGCTGCGCGGGCTCAATCTCCCCGCCGATACGGAGGTCGACGTGATCTGGAAGACCGTCGAGGGGCGGTGGGGCGTCCTGCAGGCGAACGAGGTCGTCGGCGCGCAGTACCGCCCGCGAACAGTCACAGCGTTCACTGCGAGGACCGACGCGGACGGTCGCTTCGAGCGCGACTGGGAGATCCCCGAGGACTACGGCGGCGAGCACACGATCGAACTCCGGACCGACGAGGACGGCCCGCCGCTGGCGAAGACAACTATCGCCATCACGCCGTGGTTCGAACTCGACCGCACGGAAGCGCCGCTCGGCGAGTTCTTCACGATCACCGGCTACGGCATCGGCCCGAACGTCCTCGAGAACAACTACCAGATCGCCTGGGACAACGGGACGATGGGCTTCATGACCGGCGTGATCAACCGCGGCACGGCGACCGCGCGGGTTCGGGCGGTCGGGCCGGTCGGCTCCCACGAACTGCAGGTCTGGCGCAACTACCGGGGCGTGCCCTTCCTCCAGAACAACACCCAGTCGCCGTTCGGCGAGGTCGCCGGCGGCCGCCAGTACGCTTGGTCGGTCGAGGTGACCGACCCCGAGAGCGAACCGGAGACGGCGTGGGTCGAATCGATGTTCGACGAGGCGCCGCTGCCGGCGCACATGCCCGACCCGGATCGCGAGACCGAGGCCGAACTGGAGATCTCGCCCCAGTGCGGCCAGCCCGGCACGGACACGGTCCTCACGGGCCGGGGGTTCCCGCCCGAACAGCGCGTCGATCTGGTCTGGCACACCCACGAGGGCCACCGTGTGAAGGACATCCCGATCACGCCCGAGCCGGTTCCGGGTGTGCTCCCCTCCGTCGAAACCGACGAGGAGGGGTCCTTCCAGCTCGAGTTCGAGGTGCCGAAAGACCGCGGCGCGACCCGACCGATCACCGCGATGATCGACGGCGAGTCGGTCGCCGTCACCGGGTTCATGCTCCAGCCCGAGATCACCAGCATCGCCCCGACCAGCGGTCCCTCGGGCACGGAGATCGAGATCGCGCTGTCGGGGATCGGCTGGCCCATCTACGAGAACGCCTACTACTTCCTGTACGACAACAAGCCGCTGGGCTACATCTGCGGGCTTGAGGCCAAGATCAACGAGACGGTGCTGCGGGCGGCCGGCGAGCCGGGCTGGCACTTCATCGACGTCTATCCCAGCCTCTTCGACGTGCAGGACGACGAGCCCAACTTCGAGCTGATCCCGCATCTCTCGTATCTCGACAACCACCCCGTCCGGCCCCTGCCGGGCCTGCACATGGCGTTCGAGATCACCGAATAGGGCCCACGCCAGCATGCGACGGGACCGACTCTATCAGGCGGGTTCGCTCGCCGTGCCGCTACTCACGTGGCAGCTAGCGGCGGGTGTGTTCGGGCTCGTCAGTCCCTCGCTGTTGCCGCCGCCGCTGACCATCGTCGAGACGACGGCGACGCTGCTGACACAGGAGGGGTTTCGTTCGGACGTGCTGGTAACCCTCCAGCGGACGCTCGTCGCCTCGCTGGTCGGGTCGACGCTCGGGACGGTCGTCGGCCTGGCGATGGGCTGGAACCCGCACATAAAGGCCGTTCTCTCGCCGCTGGCGGCGGCGATCTTCCCGCTGCCGATGATCGCACTGTTGCCGCTGGTGATCCTGCTGCTCGGGAGCACCGAGACCGCGCTGGTCGTCACTGCCGGCCTCGGGACCTTCTTCGTGGTGCTGTGGAACGCGATGGACGGGGCAAGCGGGATCGAGAGCGTCCACGTCGACGTCGCCAGGGACAACGGCGCGACCTCGACCTATCGACTCTTCCGGGAGGTGTTGCTCCCGGGCTCGCTCCCGCTGGTGCTGGTCGGACTGCGCCTCGGGTTGAGCACCTCGCTTCTGATCGTCGTCGCCGTCGAGCTGGTCGCCGGGGGCAGCGGTCTCGGCAACTTCCTGTGGATCGCCTGGATGTCCTACGACATCACCGCGCTGTACGCCGGGCTGGTCGTCAGTGCCGTCCTCGGGATCGCCTTCACTTACGGACTCGGCGCGATCGAACGGCGACTCGTCCCCTGGCACGCGGACAACCGACGGACTGTCGTCCTGTGAGGAATCGGCGCTCGGCGACGGGATATAAAACGCCCTGAAATATGAAGCACATGGGTTTCACCGATAGCAGGACAACGGACAGCTATGGCGGATGGTACGCGGCTAAGCAGATCGAACGGACGAGAACGGAGTACACGTCGCAGGTTTCTGGCGGGGACAAGCGTCGCGGCGGCGGCCGGCGTCGCCGGCTGTAACGGCCTGCTGGGCTCGAGTGACGAGTCGAACACCGGCCCGGAGACTGTGACGTTCGGGACGCTGACGATTCCGGCCGTGGCCGAGGTGCTGGTCGCCAAGGATCGGGGCTACTTCGAGGAGCGAGACATCGAACTCGAGGTCGAGCGCATCCAGAGCGCCCAGCGGGCGACGCCACAGCTGGCCAGCGGCGACCTCGACACGGCGACGGGATCGGTCGGGGCGGGCCTGTTCAACTCGATGGCGCAGGACGTCGAGATCAGCGTCGTCGCCGACCAGACCCAGTACTGGCGCGGGCAACCCTCCTCGAACAAGGTGTTGATCCGCCCGGAGAAGTACTCCGAGGGGATGACGCTCGCGGACGTCTCGGAGGACTTCACGATCGCGTTGCACGGCAAGGGGAACGTCGACGCCTACATCTGGGCGCGACTGCTCCAGCGCAATGACATGACCTGGGGCGACGTCCGGACCAGGGAGATCCTCTATACGAACATGACGGGCGCGATGTCGGCGGGCGAGATCGACGCCGCCGCCATCCCCGATCCGCTGGGACTGGGGATGGTCAACGAGACGGGCGCAAAGCGGTTGCTGTACGCTTCGGAGGTCGCCCCGCGGATGCAGATCGGCGTCTACCTGTTCGGCGAGCCGTTCATGCAGGACCGCCCGGAGATCGCGCGCCGGTGGCTGGAGGCGTACCTGCTCGGCGTCCGCGAATACTACGAACTGGGCGGGTTTCCCAGCGACGAGGTCGCGTCGATCGTCAGCGAGGAGTTCGACCTCCGGAAGAACCTGATCAAGATGTCGATCCCGTCGCTGCCCCACAAGAACGGACGCCTCAACAGGGAAAGCATCATGAGTCAGCAGGCCTACCATCACTGTCGAGGAGAGGTCGAAGAGCAGGCCGAGGAATCGGCGATTGTCGACGAATCGCTGCTAGAGGAGGCGCTTGACGACGTTGGCCGACTCGACGATCCCGAACCCGCCGTCGAGACGATAAACGAGTGGGGACAAACCTCCCCCAAGCCCTACTCGGAACTGGAGACGATCGACGAACCCGAGGGGTTCCCGGCTGACCCGCTGTGTGAATGAGCGACCGATCGATCCGCCCGAGCGCGGCGACAGCCCATCTGAGCGACCAATCCATGGAGCCACCACGAACGTCGACGGACGACGCGGTCGCCGGCACCGATACGGAACGTGCCGACAACGAGCGGCCAGTCCGCATCCGCGCGACGGGGATCGAGAAGACCTACACCGGCCGGGACGGCGACGTCCAGGCGCTGTCGGGGATGGAGCTGGACGTGTACGACAGCGAGTTCTTCTGTCTGCTCGGCCCCTCGGGCTGTGGCAAGTCGACGTTCCTGCGACTGGTCAGCGGCCTGCTCGAACCCGACGCCGGCGAGATCGAGATCCGGACCGAATCCAACGGCGATCGACCGTCCACCAGCATGGTCTTCCAGGAGAAAGGGATCTTCCCCTGGAAGTCGGTGCTGGACAACGTCGCGTTCGGCCTGAAGATGCGCGGCGTCGACAGGCAGAAACGCTACGAGATCGCTCGCGAGTATATCGAGAAGGTCAACCTCTCGGAGTTCGAGAACGCCTATCCCCACCAGCTCTCGGGCGGGATGGCCCAGCGAGTCGGCATCGCTCGCGCGTTCGCCAACGACCCGCAGGTGCTGTTGATGGACGAACCGTTCGGTGATCTGGACGCCCAGACGAAACGCTACCTCCAGGAGGAGTTGCTCTCGCTGTGGAGCGAGTCCAGAAAGACCGTCGTCTACGTCACCCACGACATCGAGGAGGCGATCCAGCTGGGCGATCGACTCGGCGTCATGGGCGCACGTCCCGGTCACGTCAAGGAAATCGTCGACGTCGACCTCGACCGACCGCGAACGCGCGGGAACCTCGACATCGCTCGCCTCGAAGAACTACAGACCCGCGTGTGGGACGTGCTGAGCGACGAGGTCCAGCGCACGGTCGAACGACGATGACTCGACTCACCGGCACCCGGATCGTCCGACGGCTCCCGGCGCTGATCGGCCCGTTCGTCGTGCTCGCGCTCGCGTGGGAACTCGCGGCGGGCGTCATCCTCGATCCTCGGTTTTTCCCGCCCCCCTCCGAGACCCTGCCGCTGGCGGTCGAGCTGTACCTCCACGGTGAGTTCGTCACGCACGCCGCCGCGAGCGTCCGGCGGATCGTGCTGGCGACGGCGATCGGCGCGAGTGCGGGCATCGCCGTCGGGATCGTCGCCGGCTGGTCCCACCGGGCGCGGCTGCTGGTGAACCCGCACCTGGCGGTGCTGTACCCGCTCCCGAAGATCGCGCTGTTGCCGGTGATGTTCGCGCTGTTCGGGCTGACCGAGACCGTCCGGATCCTGACGATGGCGCTGGCGGTGTTCCTGCTGGTCGCGATCAACACGATGGGCGGCGTCCGCTCGATCGAGGACGTCCACGTCGAGGCGGCGCTCGACAACGGCGCTGGCACGCTCGAGCTCTACCGGGAGGTCATCTTGCCGGGCGCGCGCCCGCAGATCTTCAGCTCGCTCAGCATGGGCTTCAGTGTCGGCTTCGCGCTGCTTGTCGTTATCGAGATGCTGGCTGCCGAGTCCGGGCTGGGCTACGTCATCTGGAGCTCCTGGGAGCTGTTCACGATCCCGCGGATGTACGTCGCCGTCTTCTCGATCAACGTCCTCGGCGTGCTCTTCGTCCACGGCACCGAGATCGTCGGCGACGTGCTCACGCCCTGGGAAGGAACCTACCAGCCATGACGGACGACACCGACGAACTGAAGACACAACCATGACAGACAACATCGACCAACCGGAGACCGAGGTATCGAGCGCACAGACAGGCGAAGTGAACGAACGGCCGGAGACGAGCGACACAGGCGACGAGTCGGCGACGGCAGAAACCAGCGCCTCGGAGGTGGCAAGCGAGTCGGACTTCGATGAGGAGGAGGCGCGCCTGGAGTTCTCCGACACCGTCACTATCGAGACGGGCAAGGACGATCTCTGGGCGTTTATCTCTCGGGCTGAGAACCTCGCGGAGTGTATCCCGGGCGCGGAATCCGTCGAACGGCTCAGCGAACGGCAGTACACCTGCGAGATCACGCGCGGGATCAGCCGCGTGCGAGTCTCGCTGGACGGCGAGTTCGAACTCGTCGAGATGAACGAGCCCGACTGGATCGTCATGGAGGGCAACGGCTTCGACTCGACGACCGGTAGCGACTTTGACGTCCTCGCCGCCATGGAGATGGACGAACACGACGAGGGCACTAACCTCTCCTATTCGGCGGAGCTGTACTACACGGGCGGGGTCGCCCGGCTCGGCGCGCGACTCTTGAGCCGGGTCATCGAAGGCGACATCGAGACGTACTTCCAGAACATCAAAGACGAAGTCGAAGCTCAGTAGCCGCGGCCGAACGCCGAAAAGCGTCAGAGAGGTCGCCGTCCTACGAGCTACCGTCGTCGGAACTCGCGTTCGGGTTGACGAAGTAGATCGAACCCAGGTAGACGCCGACGTCGTTGAATTCCTCGTCGCCGTTGGTCCCCGAGATCTGCACCTCGTAGGCGTATTCGCCGCTGAGGTCGTCCGGGATGCTGTCGGCTTTCCAGACGGCGTTCCAGGCGTGGCTTCCCTCCGACCACGAATCGTTGTTCTCGGCACCCCACGCGAGTTCGAGCGTCGTGTCGATCTCGTCGCTGGGGAAGGTGATCTGTGCGGAATCGACGACCTCGTCGCTCGGGGTCACCATCTCGCCGCTGCTGGCGTGCCAGATGCCGATGTCGAAGCCGACCGATCCGGTCGAATCGAAGGTGTAATTGGGGTTGCAACTGCTGATGAACTGGCTGTCGCTTCCCGCGTCGCCGAGCGTACTCGTGTGGTAGGTCTCGGCCGTGACGACGTAGCTGTTGCCCGGATCGTCGTACTCGACGACCTCGAACACGCCCGACGCGATGCCGACGCTGGTGAAGTTACCGTCGTTGTCAGTGACTTCGACGGTATAGGTCGTCTCGCCGGTCGGCCAGTCGTCGGGGATCTGCTCCCAGACGGGGCCGCTCCACTCTTCGACCGGGTCCTCCTCGGCGTCACCGCCCCAGGCGAGGTCTTCGGTCGGGCCGCCGTCGATGTTGATCGCGACCGAGATCTCGTCGCTGCCGAGTTGCTCGCCGCTGGGATCGTAGACGCCGACCTTGAACACCGGCTCCATCCCGTGGGTGAACGTCCGCGTCCACGAACAGGAGTCGGCGAACCCACCGGCACCGGCGGGATTGTTCCCGGCCGAACCGACGAGAATGTCGTCGGTCACGACGTAGTTCTCGGGTTGCGGCTCGGGTGTCTCCGTTTCCGTCGGTTCTTCGGTGTCGGTGTCGTCACCGGGACTCAACGCGTTACAGCCCGCCAGTGCGACGGACGCCCAGCCGGCCGCTCCGCCGGCGACGAACTTCCGTCGCGAAACGCCTGTGTCCGATTCAGAATCTGAACGCTCGGGTGTCATTACATCAGTTACGTACCTCTCGACTCTCATAAATACCCATCTGGAAACGTACAGGGTTATATAAGTGCCGGGCGTTCAGTCCGGGACACGCTGCGGCCGCGCTGGTCGTGCCACGATCGGAACAATCTTCGACACACCGTCGTTCTTCCTCGACCACGGAAAAAGCCGCTCGGGACAGCCCGATCAGTGCAGCGTTCGGTCGACCTCTTCGAGGCCGCGGTCGTCTTTGGTCGTCGGGCCCGGAACGGCCTCCACCTCGACGTCGGAGGGGTCTTCGCCGACGTAGATGACGTTCGGATCGGAAGCGTTCTCGCGAAGCACGAACGTCTCGTCAGGGTACTCATCGAGGTACTCCTTGGGGTCGCCCTCCCCGTCCTCGAGTTCGCCGACCTTCTGCTGGAGGTACTGTCGCGGCGCGCTCTCGGGGTCGTTCAGGTCGCCGAACTGGATCGCGTCGACCGGGCAGACATCCTCGCAGGCGGTCGTCGAGCCGTCCTGTTCGTCGTCGAACTCGCGGTGGGCACAGAACGTGCACTTGCTACAGGAGCCGTCCGGTGGCGTCCCGGAGACCCACCGGCCCTGATCGTCGTATTTCTCGTCCTCGAACTCGGCGGTGACGTCGTCGAGGATCGGCTCGTAGTCCTCGTTGCTCTCGGGGTCGCCGAGGTAATCGGGCGCGCCGTCGTGGACGAAGGCGTTGACGTGGTACGGGCAGGCGACCTCGCAGTAGGCACAGCCCAGACAGGTGTCGTAATCACAGAGGACGCGACCGTTCTCGGTCTTGAACCGGGAGTTGTTCGGACAGACCTCGATGCAGGGCGCGTCGTCACAGTGCATGCACGGGCGCTGGATCGGATCGCACCCGTCCTCCTCGTTGGGGGCCCCCTCGTATTCCTTGTCCTCGCGCTGGAACCGGAAGACTTCCTGCCAGAAGTGTCCGTCGGGCGTGTTGTTCTCCTCCTTGCAGCCCTGGACACACCGGAGACACTTGATGCAGGTCTCGGTGTCGACGACCATGCCCATCTGGACGTCACCGCCGCTCTGGGCGGCCGCAGTGCCGCTACCGGAGACGAGATCGCCGGCCACGCTGCTGCCCGCGCCGGCTGTCACCGCCCCCGCCGCGAGCGCGCCCGTCGCCTTGAGCATGTCCCGTCGGGAGGACTTGCTCTCGGTCGGCGGGACGCCCGGCGTGGGCTCGGTGTCCGCCTGTGCGTCGCCCTGCAGGTCGACGCCGAACTCCTCGCGGACGTCGTCGACGTACTTCTCCTCGAAGGCCGCCCGCGAGAGCTCGCCGTTCGAGACCCGCCGCGCGTCGCGTGCCATCTGCTTGCCGAGTTCGGTGTCGAACTCGACGTGTGCAAGTCGTTCCTCGGCCCGGTCCTCGATGTCGTCTAGATCGTAGTTGTCGTTCATGGGAATCACACTCCGAACAGCGGCATGTTCAGCGCCGCGTAGATGATCGTCAGCCGAAGCATCAGTCCGCCGAAGATGACGAAGCCGAACTTCGTCGCGTAGCCGGCGGTCGCCAGCCGCTCGAGCCGCGGGTTCTCGTGGAGGTCGTAGCGCCACTCTAAGGCGAGTAGCCCGCCGGAGATCGCAAGCGGCAACAGCAAGCCGGCAGCGACGACCCCGCCCCAGAAGATCAGGTTCCCCTCCGTCAGGAGGTAGGTCTGGGTCTCGACGGCGGTCGTGTTGCCGTTGACCAGCGTCGCCAACAGCAGGTAGATGACCACCATCTCGGCGACGATGATCACGTCGTCGGCGACGCTGAACATCGTGACGCCGGTGTCGGTGACGCCTTTGGTGAGCGTCGTCGCGCCCACCGCGGCGGCGATCCCCATCGAGAGCCCGCTGGCGAGGAACAGCGGCGGGAGCCACGTCGCGTCCCACATCGGGACGACCTGCGAGGAGGCGCTGAGCAGCAGCGCCGTGTAGACGATCAGCAGGACGCCCACGAGCGCTCCGAAGGCGTTGAGCCCGCGCCGGACGCTCTCGCTCGGCCGGGTCACGTCCGCGATCGTGTCGATCTGCTCGGTGACGCTGGACAGTACATCACCGGGAATCGAGAAGCCCCGGTCGGCCCCGAACCCGAGCCACAGCGCCTGCAGGATCGAAAGCATCATGAACAGGACGATCACCCAGATGCCGATGGTCATCCACGAGTCGAAGTTCGTGAACAGCCAGAACAGCAGGACGTGCTGGGGTTCGCCCAGGTGAAACAGCAGGATCGGGCCGCCGATCGCCAGCGCGACCACTCCCAGAACCATCCCCCAGCGAGCCGTCGCCAGGTACCCTTCCCGTCGGGACGGATCCCGGACGCTCAGGAAGTCCGCAACCGCGCCGGTGACGTATGCGCCGCCTGCGAGTCCACCCAGGAACAGGTAGACACCGATCGAGAGGCTCCAGAACTGGCTGGGCAACAGCGGGCTCACGGCCGTCATCGCGATCCCCCTCTTTCCGCTCGGGAATCAGACCACGATACGCCCGCGTGTGGAATCGCATTCGTCGATTGCGTGTGCCACTTCATACACGTATATCAGGCTCTCCAAGCGATACCAGTGTATATTCATTTTACAGACTTTTATATAGCCTTCTCCGCAGAAAGTCGGCGCGACGCTGGCTTTCAGATCTGGTCGGCTTCGTCTTTGACGCCCGTCGTCAGCTCGAAGTCGTCGCGCGGGTAGCCCACGCAGGTCAGGACGTAGCCCTCTTCGAGCTGTTCGTCGCTGAGGTACTGGTTGCCGTCGTGTTCGACCAGTTCCGACCCGTCGCCGTCGACCTTGGAGGTACACTGTCCGCAGACGCCGACCTCACACTGTTTGGGCAGCTCCCAGCCCTCGTCCTCGCCGGCCTTGAGGAGCGTCTCGTCGCTGGCGACGTCGATCGTGTCGCCCTGTTCGACGTAATTGATGGCGTAGCTTTCGACTCCACCGGGCGTGGATGTCTCTTCGGGTGTCGGGGTCGTTTCGCCGGCCATGAACGAATCGAGTTCGTCCTGCTTGCCGGTGGTGAGCGATAACTCGTCTCGGGGCTCGGCGACGCAGGGGAGTACGTATCCGGCCTGAAACTCCGCTTCGCCCATCTCTCCGTAGCCGACGTCGCCGTGTTCGACCAGCTCTGTCCCGTCCCCGTCGACTGTCGAGGCGCACTGCCCACAGACACCGACCTGACACTGGTAGGGCATATCGAGATCCGCGTCGAGGCCAGCGTCGAGCAACGTCTCATCGGTCGGCACGTCGAGCGTCGCTTCCTGAACGACGTACTCGATGCTGAAGCTGTCGGGGCCGCCAGGTGTCGCCGTTCCGTTCGGCGTCGTGTCGTCTGTCGTCTCTTCGACGGCTGTCGGCCCTCCGGGTCGTGGGCCCGTTTCGCTTCCGTCGCCGAGGATGCCCAGACACCCCGCAGTGGCGAGCGCGCCAACGCTGGCGGTGCTGGCGAGCAACTGTCGGCGGAGCGCGCTGTCGAGTCCCGATTCAGTGTCTGCAGGTGTTTCCGTGGTCTCCGACGACTCGGTCTCGTCCGCCTTTTCCGTTCCGTCGCCGCTCGCGTGACGTCCGTCCATACACGCCGGTACGGCTATCCTCCGGATGCTGATTGGGATTGAATATACAGATATTTAAATACTCTCGCGGAGCCCGCTCACAGTCGAACCGTCGTCACCCCGGGCGGGCGTCCGGTCGCAGGTGTGTCGACACGTCTCGGAACGGTTTTGAAAATTCGATTAGAAATCGTTTGATTAATAGAGAATCAGAACATATCGGGTAGTGATGTCCGGGAAAACTGCACACTGCCCCGAATGTGGTGGCACCGGCATGCGAGACAACGAGACCTGTGGCGCCTGCAACGGGACCGGGAACAAACCGCTTGCGGGCTCGAACAAGAAGCCGCTGGTCATTTCCTGATCGTCGGCGACGACGAAACGATAGGTTCTTGGGGGTTTCTGGAATAGCGACGGGTGCGCGCGGGTTGCCGAGCCAGGCCAAAGGCGCAGCGCTTAGGACGCTGTCCCGTAGGGGTCCGCCGGTTCGAATCCGGTCCCGCGCATCCAATAACCCGGCTACGTCTTGCGGTTTTCTGCCTGTCAAACCAACTATGTCAGGCAACCCAACGAAAGGCTGTGACAATATATTAGAGGCGAATTTGGACCCCGGACGCCACATCAAAATTGTCCCATCAGCCAACCGCGAGCAACTCAGCGAGAAACAGATTGTTGACTACCACAGTTACCGGGAGTCGTTCCTGAAATGGCTTCTCCATATGGGGAAGAATCCCAAGAAGGCCATCGGATACTCCCCATACACGGTCTACGAAAGCGGCTACCGCTCCGCCGCGTTCGACCGGTGGGTGTGGGAGCAAGAGGGGAATTACCGGCTTCCCCCGGATACCGATGATGCGGATGAGTATATGCAGGAAGTAGCCTACAGCGATAACGCTCAGTCAACCAAAGGGAAGATTGAGGAAATGCTGAAGCGCTATTTCCGGTGGCTCGCACAGAAGTACGGAAGTAGTGAGTGGGAACCCACGTTTTCGTTTGAGAGCGGGGGTACGTCTAAACCTCGGGATTTCCTCACTACCGAAGAACGCCGACAGATTCGGGAATCCGCACTCAATCACGGGAGTATCCCGTCGTACAACAACCTCTCCGCTGAAGAGAGAAATCAATGGAAAAGTTACGTGAGCAAGGTCTTGGACAAGCCAATTGATGACGTGACGCCGGATGATTGGGACAGCATCGATGGGTGGAAAATCACCTCAATCGTGTGGGCAAGTTTGGATGCAGGCCTACGACCCGTTGAGGTGGGCCGGGCGAAGACAACGTGGGTTGACACCACGAACGAAGTTCTTAGGATTCCCCACGAAGAGTCATCGAAGAATCGGGAGAATTGGATAGTGAGCATCACGGAGCGGACGGCGTCGGCACTTGAAAGGTGGCTACAAGAGCGTGAACAGTATGGTAGGTACGATGAGACGGATACCTTGTGGCTCACGACGCACGGAAACCCATACGGCTCACAGAGCCTTGGACGGCTACTCAAGCGCCTGTGTGAAGATTCGGGTATCCGAACGGAGAACCGACAACTGAGTTGGTACGCTATCAGACACTCGGTTGGAACGTATATGACTGCCGAGCGCGACTTGGCGGCGACTAAGGCCCAACTCCGTCACAAGAGCGTGAAGACAACGATGAAATACGACCAAGTCCCGGTCGAAGACCGACGTGACGCCTTGGATAAGATGGGCTGAATAACTACAGCGGTTTCTAAGACAAATCTATGGCCTGAGTTCCCTACCGGAGATGCTCAAGAATCTGTAGGATACGGAATCCGAGTTCCCCGTAGTCCTTCTCCGTCTCAGAAGCCCTCTCCCGAAGTTTTTCTATCTTTTCCGTATAGCGTTCGTTGATGACTAACTCCAATTCCATCCCCGTCTCTTCCTCAAAGTCGGTTTCTAAGGCGTTCAGCCCACCTAACAGATATTCTTCATCCGAATTTCCGGGGACAACCGGACTCCATAGTTGAAAAACATAGGACTCAGCGGAGTCGAAGAGTTCAGTCACGTAGTTCTTGTCTGAGTTGAACTTCTGCCATAGCCGCTCTAAGGAGTGTTGATAGTCTTTTGCCCCGTATTCGGCCCATCGGTCTGTGTTCGGAGTTCCTACGTAGTGAAGACCGTTGAGGTGCGTCACAACCTCACAGGTATAGATGACTTGTTCCCCATCTTCTGTGTTATCTACTCCTATTACGTCAATCTCGGATTGGTCGCCTTCCTTCCGCGGGCGCTGATTATACATCACCAACTCGCACTCTTGTATCAGTCTGAGATAGGCTCCGACAAGCAGTTCTCCGGATTCAGGTTGTGTAGTCATTGAAACACCTTAGGAGTGGGTCGGTAGATTTCGTGGCTCTCCTGATTCAATGGTGGGATTCCTGAAACAACATAGTGAGCGCCAATTAGTTCAACCTCTATCTCCCTGAGTTTTCGTTCCGAATCAACATCTTCCGGTGGTGGTGAGAATGAAAACATTGCGTGCGTTCCGTCTACATTTCTTCTTGTACTGAGGCGGCTCCGAAGATTTCCTTTTCCCACATAGAGTAGCGGTTGACGCTCTTCCGATGACTCCCTGTATGGATAATCCGCATACCAAGTTCTATAGACTCCCATTTCAGGGAGAGAGGTATCCCGTAATTCATCCAATGGGCGAGGCTTAGACCACTCTAAGTCCATCCAATCCGCTCCTGTAACGCTCTCCACTCTATCCCAATCAAGCGGCTTAGCGCCCTTGTGAACGTCTGTGACGTTCCCCTTCTTCCCCAATTTCTTATCCCAATCTTCGTAGCCGGGAATCATTCTTCCATCAAACGCTGTGTAACTGTGACCAACCTCACGCCGATGGAGCGCAATTAGAGCGTCTTCAAGCCCCTTTCTCATCCATCTGTCTTCAGCCAAGGAAGGAGTGGCATAGGACACTTCCAATGAAGGCCCGATAGACTTACAGATAGCATTGAGACAATCAGCCGCCGTATGAGGGGCACGACCGGGACGCCCTTCTGCACAGACTTGATTCACTTTGTCATCATAAACGTTGTTGGCAAGTTGTCCAATTCGACCACGTACACCCCGCTTCTGCCCTGTTTCACCTATGTATTCAAGCCAATTCCGCTCTTGGTCGGTATGACGTACTCGGTAAATTCCGCTCTTAGTCGGAGCGCCACCTTCTGAACCCAAGGGATACCATTCCGACCACGATAGGTCAAACCAATCAACGGAGTAGCAGTTCAAATTGCTCATATCCGGTCGTTGTACCACGCCATTTTCTCGCCAAGTCCAAGACCCTCTGTTGGGATTCTCACTTCAGCATCTGTCTGTTCAAGCAACGGTAGTAGTTCGCCGTAGTAGTCTTTCCCGGCGTGAATGAACAGAGTGGTATCCTTTTCAAGTGACTCCATCGCCTGAAGTTGTTCAAACACGGACTTGGCCCACTCCCTCTTCTCTTTCACGGTGGAATCCCGCAATGTTTCGTTGTATGCTTCAATCACTTCTCCATACGGTTCCAACACCCCGTATTTTGCAGAGAGTATGTACCATCGCCCGTGATTCTCTTCGCAAAATTTCCTCATTTTCCGGAAGTATAGAGATTCCATATAGAGTTCAGCCGGAATCGATGCTTGTTCTTGTTTCTTCTTGGTGCAGGAGACTAACCCAATATCCATCCTATTTCTCCCCTTCATACTCAAGCAATATCAGTATAACCTAAGGGCGGTACAAGAGTTAATCCACTATGCCGGAAACAGATTCACATCCATCTATCTCAACATCTTGAATATCGCTTGTAGGAGGGATACAGTCCCAAACACAAACCGTTTGAATACACTCAGGCACCAACTCAAGAACGCCCCAAGATAGTTGTAGCCACCTCTATTGTAATCTCTCCCAATTCCGAAGAAGGCTTTCACAAGGTGCGATAGCCGTCCCAATACCTCGCTGAAGATGAAGCTCCATCCACCTATTAGGAGATTGTAGAGTGGTATGAGAATGAGAGATTGGCGTCTTGAGGCGATGGATTGGGTATGACTCAGGCTGAAAATCGGGGGGAGCCGGATTTTTCCGTTAGTAAATGGGTCATCAATCCACTTCCTGATGCCACTCACACGCTTCCCGACCCATCTGAACGGAGCCAACAGGAAGGAGAGTATCTTCCCAAGCATACTACCACAGTTTGTGACCATTACCCAATAATTCAACGTAACCGGAATAGAAGTGAACTACATCGGATTTTTCGTTTGGTAAGACTCTTAGGTGACTACTGTCATCTACTGATTACGAACCTATGGCGCGTCCCTTCCGCCTTTTCAGTATCTACGATTTCTTTAGCGTATTTCTCCCGGGACTTGCTACGGTACTCGGCTCTGCACGTTTAAGTAAGGCCGCGATATAGATGGCGTTGACAGCTGATGCTGCCGATCACAGACTTCCTCTCGTGTACTGACCCGTTGGATGAGTTCGACTCGCTATCGTATCATCAGACTCAGCATGCCAAAACGTACGTGACAGGTCTTGCTGCGGCCAGCAGCAAGACCGTCACCGGGATTGCACGAGAAGTCCTTCCGGCCGGAAGCGACCGGGCACTCAACAAGTTCATCACCGAGTACAACTGGGACGAAGACAAACTTAATCACGAACGGTTAGAGGAACTGCAAAATCACGGTGAGACGCGGTGGTCGAAGGACGGCTACATTGTCATCGACGATTCAGTGCTCCAGCGAACCGGGAAGGAACTTCCCGGTGCTGGATCGTTCTATGATCACAGCGAAGGCAAGCCTGTCTGGGGACAAAATCTCGTCTATGCGTTCTATACTGACCACAAAACGTCCTATCCACTAGCATTTCGCCAGTACGAGAAAGCTGATGACGACGAGGAGGACGTAGAAGCGACAAAGTACGAGCTTGCACAGGAGATAATCACAGAACTCGAAGAAGAGATAGGTGTGCCTGGAGTGGTCAGCGTAACTTCTGGACATCTGGGAGGAACGTCTCGATCCAATCACTAGCGAAGCTGACCTGCTGACTCAACCGGTGGAATGTCTCGGTGAGGAACTCTCGAAAGTTGTCTTTGTCATCGAAGATTTCAGGAGAGATGTCTCGTTTGAGGTCTTTCCAGAGCGGTTCGATTGCGTTCAATGTCGGTGAATACGGCGGAATGAAGACGAACTCGATGCCGAGTTCGTCGGCCCGTTGCTGTGTGAGTTTCGCATGGTGAGAGCCGTAGTTATCGGCCACGAGCAGAATCCGGCCCCGCGGATTCTGCTCGCGGATCTCCTCTAACGCCTCAACGATCGTCTCTTTGACTAACCGCTTTTTGAACGTAATCACACTTTGACCAGTCAGCGCGTAGAAACCGATCGACCGCCATGGAAACGTCACTAGCGGTTTTGCGATCGTGACCGTCCGATCAAACGACCAGAGTCGCTGTGAATTCTCGAACGGTTGAGGCCACGCTTCATCGAAAAAACCCCAACACGACGGGATCATCCTCCTCGGTATCGTGGTCGTCCTCGCCGAGCGCCTCAGTCAGGCGCTCGGCGAGAATCTCATCTGCGTCAGCCGGACTACGCGGATCCATCGGCCGCGGCTTGGCGTAGTTCATGCCCGCGGCACGAAGTTTCCGGCTGAGATGCGCCGGGTGGTAGGTGACATCGTAGCGGTCTTCGATTAGGGCGTGAATGGCTTGCGGTGTCCAGGGTTGATCCTCTTCGAGGATACCACAGAGTTCATCGAACTGCGTGGGAGTGAGCTTCGGCGGCCGGCCGCCGCCGAAGCGCGGGCGGAGTCCCTCTACACCGTCATCATTCCACGCGCGAGCCCATCGACGCGTCGTAGATCGGGAGATTCCGACGCGTCGGCCCGCCTGCTTGCGGGTATCGCCCTGATAGAGATTCTTGATGAAACACAGCCGCCGGACGAGACGGGTCTCGTCCGCCGACTGTGCATCTTCGATAGCCTGCTCGAGCTCTTCTTCCGACAAATGCCGCACTAACTCTCCGCGTTGGCTTGTGTTCATCGAGAGCTATACGCTTCCAGAAGAGTCAACTCTTTCGCAGACCACTCGCGGCCACCTATCTCTTCGATTCGTGGTTCGCTCACGGTTCTGAGCTGATCAAGCATGTCGAGTCCCACCGAAAGGACTGGATTGGACCTCTCCGGAGCAATCGACAGGTCACATTTGATGGCGAAGAGAAGCGGGTCGATGCGCTCGCAGAGAGCATCGACACTGAAGAACGGGAGATTGACGATGAGGTCTACAACATCTGGACGAAAACGCTGCCTGTATCAAAATTGGGTGAGGTACGGCTAGTAATCACCGAGAAAGAAGTTGACGAGGACGAAGAGAATCCGGTCAAGTATCTTGCGACGAACAAGATTGACGCTCCATCAGCCCATATCATTCGAAGCTACTCCAAGCGGTGGCGAATTGAGACATTCTTCGAGGACTCGAAAGAGGATCTTGGCCTTGGAGGCTGCGAGGTGCGTGATTCTGATGGTGCCAGTCGTCACTGGCACCTTCAGATGCTCACCTACAGTCTGCTTCGGCTTGGTTCTCCGTCGAGCGTCTCGGAGCGACTCGTCTCGAAAGCCTCGTCGCTCCGAGCCCAGCTTGAACACGGTCTCAAAGAGGCAATCTACAACATGTTTTCGTGGGTGCGCGAGCAGCCAGAGCGGGATCTCGATGGGTTGATGGAAGAAATCGACCATCTCTTCCTCCATTCAGGGGGCTCTGAGGGTTGTATATAAACGTGCAGAGCCGAGTACTTATATCCTTGAGTATGAATAGTACCGGCATATGTCACCGATATTGCAGAGCATGACCTCGCAAACCACCGCTGGAGTGATTTCTGGAATCGATATTAGGTCCGGTGAGTCCATTACAGAAAAAATTCGAGCCTCTCTTTCGAAGGATTATCTTAGGCGAGCGAGATCCATCGTGAGGAGAGTGAAAAGACAACCTGTTCGCGTATCGGATGTCCCCGGCAGAAGTGTCTTCTATTCTGTCTCTCATCATTCCACTTTGTCCCCGGCAGAAGCAGCGTTCAGCTGTCGGTGCACCAAGCCGATCTCGTATCGATATCACCGGCACCGGCCGATTGGATAGATCTGCTAGCTTTTTTTCGTCCGGGGCATAGCCTCCGTGTGATGCGGGCGAGAGCCGCGACCGCCGTGGTAGGGATCGTCGGGAGTCTCGTGGTCAGTGCTGTCGTCTGGTGGCACTTCCAGACGGCTGTGTTCTTCTTGTTCGTCCCGTTCGTTCCGTTTCTCTTCCGGCGAACCAAGCAGCAGCGTCCCGAGGAGACGATCCGCGAATGTCCGGTCTGTGGTTTTCGGCCGACTGACGACTCGTACGCCTACTGCCCCAGAGACGGCACCCCGCTTGAGTAGGAGCACCAGACACGCACGAGCGACCTCCATATGCTGGGGGTCCGCGCTCAGGCGCGTCCGAACCCAGACAGGGACTCGTCTGCATCGAATGGCTTGCGGCCGCCCCCACCAGGGGATCGCGACCGGTAAAGTCCCGGATCGCCGATCAATCTATGCCCGTATTTGAGGATAACCCGACCGATCGCCGACGAGTCGTGGACAGTCGATCCTCAGTCGCCGTCATCCATTGGTTGGTCGGCATCGTCGCCACTGAGTTGCCGGTAGCCCGCGTAGCTGCTGGCCGTTCCGAGGGCCGCCAGCGCGCTCCCGACGCCGAATCCAGGCCCCGACCGGCCGTCTGTCAGTCCAGACTCCTCATTGTCATCGTTCTGTCCGTCGGAGCCGCCGGCCGTAGAGGGTCGTTCCGTCGAGGATGTCTCGTCAGAGGGTGAGGTGTCACCTTTCGGATCTGCCGTTCCCCCCATCGAAATAGACTGGTCAGCGTAAGACCAGCCACCGTGATGACCTAACGTGCCCAACATTACTCGTGAGTCCTCACTCGACCCCTCGACACCTGCATCCACCGCGTACAGTTCGCCATTGTTGTCCCCGACGTAGAAAGCGGACCCGACGTAGACGGTGCCATCGACCACCGTTGGCGAACTTGAGACTGAACCACTTGTCTTGAACGCCCACTGCTTTTCGCCCGTCGCCGCATCCACCGCATACAGGTTTCCACCATCACTGGACCCGGACCCGACGTAGACGGTGCCATCGACCACCGTCGGCGAACTGGTGCCTAAATCCCGCGTCTGGAAGGTCCACTGCTTTTCGCCCGTCGCCGCATCCACCGCGTACAGGTTATCATCGTAGGACCCGACGTAGACGGTGCCGTCTATCACTGTCGGCGAACTTTCGACGCTATCACCCGTCTGGAAGGCCCACTGCTTTTCGCCTGTCCCGGCATCCACCGCGTATAGATTGGTATCGTTGGACCCGACGTAGACGGTGCCGTCTATCACCGTCGGCGAACTCCTGACGCCATCACCCGTCTGGAAGGCCCACTGCTTTTCGCCTGTCCCGGCATCCACCGCGTATAGATTGGTATCGTTGGACCCGACGTAGACAGTCCCATCAACCACCGTCGGCGAACTCCTGACGCCATCACCCGTCTGGAAGGCCCACTGCTTTTCGCCTGTCCCGGCATCCACCGCGTACAGGTTACCATTATCATCTTTCTCCCCAGACCCGACGTAGACGGTGCCGTCGACCACCGTCGGTGAACTGTAGACATCATTATTCGTCTGGAAGGCCCACTGCTTTTCGCCTGTCTCCGCATCCACCGCGTACAGGTTATCATCTAGGGATCCGATGTAGACGGTGCCGTCGACCACCGTCGGTGAACTGTAGACCCTCCCGCCCATGTCGAGGGCCCATTGCTTTTCGCCGATCTCCGCATCCAACGCGTATAGGTTGGAATCGTAGGACCCGACGTAGACGGTGCCATCAACCACCGTCGGCGAACCGTAGATATAACCACTCGCCTCCAAGCTCCACAGGTACTCACCGGCAGTCGTCGTCTGCGCACTGGCTGGGGCCCCAACACCGGTGGTGGCGATAGCGCCAGCGCCGAGTCCCAACAGGTATCGCCGGCGAGTCACGGAGAGGCGATCGTCAGTCATCGCTATCCCTCCGCATTGCCTCCTCACCCAGCAGTACCTCGACATACCGCTGGTATTCGTTTACAGATTTCTTCGTCCTCTCGAACCGTGCTCGGGGACGGTTCAAGCGACACAGCCGGTTGGTGACATTCATACGTGCCGATGTGTCTGTCGAAATAATAACTTTTGCGGGTTCGACACGACTCGACAACGATTCCGTCACTGCCTCGCGACCAACCTCGACGATGCATCCCCTTCGCCACTCCCGAGAAACGGCGGTTCTGTCGAGATATCGGCAAGTTCGCTAGAGACAGGGACGGGGGGACACACGCGGGTATCCCGTGCGATCGGTCTATTCGTCGCGTTCGTGATGTGGGTGGCCCAGTGGTCGTCGCGACGGGTCGCCGTGTTCGTTGGCGAGGGGGTGGCCGTGGTGTTGGTGTGGGTGGTATCACTATCGTACAGTGGCCTCGATGTGTTTGTGCTCAGGATGGCTGGAGCGGGCGTCGGGCTGAGTGGGTGGGCTCTCTGGCAGACAGAGGCGGCGGTGGCCTGGAAGCGTAGTGACCTCGGTGTCGGAGTCGGGATTGTGGCAGTCCTTGTGAGCTTTATGTTGACGCTATTTCCGTCGGGGTTCGTCGAGCAGCAGGTGAATATCTTCGCTCACGGTGCCGGGCTGGTGTGGGGCGCGATCATCGCCACCGCGATGTGGATTGGATCCAGCTATTCCGCACAGAGTTTCAAGAGCTAACTGGTCAAATTCCGATCAGCAGCACTCGGATAAATAGCCCAGAAACCCGGACCGATATCCATGCGACATCGGCTCAAGATCCATCAGCACGAAAACTAGAAATCCGCGGGATAGGGTGTGATAATACGTCTGCACCACCGCCTAAGAATACCCTTACAGCCGATCGTGCACTGACTGGAGGGCTATGATCGCGTTCTGAAGCTCAGATTGGAGATGTTCTGTGGCTATCTCGCTATCCTGGGACAGCTGCTCTGGTTGATCGGTGTCGGCGTGGACTATCTGCGTTTCCGCCCCACTCCGGGATGCGATTTCCGTGGCTACGTCTTGGTCCGTCAGCGTGTCAAGTCGCTGTTGGTCCTCATCTTCCACAGTCGATTGGCTGCCGTCGTCTTTCTGTGACGGCGAGTCTGCACGTTGTTGAGTCGGTGAGGTCCGCCCTCCTCGACCATCAAAAGCCTCCAGTGGAAAGGCATACGCAGCAGCCCGTTTTTCCTTGTAAAACGTGGTGCGTTTCGAGATATCGAACACGTTAGCGACGACATCACGATCATACCCACGCTCAAGGGCTTGTCGAACACGCTCGTCAGCGGCCCGCTGGAGCAGGATTTGTGGATCGTCGGGGATGTGTCCCCGGGCTGACTTGGTGATCTGTCCGGTTAATCCCCACTCGCCGGTCGTGACATCCTGATCAACGATCTGCCGGTCTCGCTCATCCACAATGGTATCCAACCCCATCAGCACCCACAGTCGCTCGCGGACGGTCATCGCGGAGAACTCGCCTGTGAGTTCGGCCACAATATCACCCGTCGTCGCCGGCCCCTGCTCGGCCAGGATCCGGAGGATCTCGATATCCTGCCCGAGCAATTCCCGCTGGTCGGCGTCCGTGAGATCGACGGGGAGTTGCCTGTCGGTCGGTTGCTGGTGGTGCCAGTGGTGACACCGCCGACAGAGGACCGTCAGATTCGCCGGGTCGTGCACGTCCCCGTCGTCGGGATCGCGCGTCTGGTGATGGACGTGCAGCGTCGCGAGCCCGCCGGCGGCCCGACCCATCCGCCCACACACTTGACAGCGGTGGTCGTGGGCCTCAAGGACACGCCGGCGGGTAGCCTGATCGACCGTCTCGTGACACGTCCCGGCGTCGGGCATCGCTCCCGACTCGGGTGTGTCAGTTTCGGGCTCGGTTTCGGCCTTCGTCTCAGGCCCGGTTTCGGCTTTTGTCTCGGGCTCGGCCTCTGTCTGGTCGTTGACCGGCGCTTCGTTGGCTGGTTCTGTGGCCGTGTCTGTCCCTGTTTCTGTGGCAGTGCCTGTATCTGTGTCTGTGTCTGTGTCTGTGCTTGTCCCTGTGTCTGGGTTGTCTGTTGCAGTTGGATTCATGGTGTCTCGCGAGTCGTCGTGTGATTGGCGCGCGCTGCTGGTCGCCGGGTGGGTGTGGAACGTCTGGATGTGGTGTATCGCTTCAATCGGTCCACCATCGGGGGCAATGCCGGCCCGGTGCCAGCGGGTCCGACCGTCGGGTCGGGATGGGTCTGGATCAGTCTCCGGCATGGATCGTCGGCGTCAGTGACTTGAGCGAGAAATCCGATTTCGAACAGTAGCGTTCGGCCAGGCGGCCGAGGTGTCTGGTCCGGAGTACGTCCGCAACGTTGTGTACGACCAGGTCGGCAAATCGTCCCGCTTCGAAAGCGGTCACTGCCTCGCTGCTGTCCGTGAACGGATCCAGCTCATCGTAGGTGCCATCTCCGAGCGTCGCGTAGACGCCGGCGAGGTCCCGTCGCGTACCCACTCGCTCATCGGCATCACTCTCGGCAGCAGCCGTTTTGATATCCTCTTCATCATTTTCGATATCCTTTTCACCAATTTCATTATCTATTTCATTAATTTTGATATCGGCATCATTATTTTCGATATCACCAACCCGATCACCACCATCACCACCACCATCACAATCACCACCAGCAGCACGATCACTGGCAGCCCCATCATCACTACTCGCCGACCCATCGACAGTGGTGTTGAAGCGGTTGGTGATGATCGGCATGAGATCCGCATACGGCGAGTTCTGGAACGGCCAGGCCACGTCGGTCGTCGCCAGCCGCGTCCGCAGGAAGGGCAGGTCAAAGCCCGCTCGCCAGCGCTCGCCGTTGTACGCGACCAGTAACACATCATCATCAGCCAGGCGTGCAGCAGCAAACTCGCCGACGGCCGCCAGGAGCGCCCGCTCGGAGGGGTGTGTCGAGACCCGGACGGTGTCGGGCACCCGCTGTTGGACGGTCTGTTCCAGCTCGGGGGCCGGTCGGCGATCCGTGCGACAGAACACGCGGACGCCCATCGGCAGGGCAAACCCGATGACGGTCACCTCGTCGTCGACGGTGAAGCCCGTCGTCTCGATATCGAAGGCGACGAGATCCAGGCGGTCGCTCATCGTGGGCAGTCACCCCCGCTGTCAGCCGCGTGCTTGCTGTCCGGATCCTGGTGGCCTGCCTGTGCGCGTGACCACCGGGGACCTGCGCCATCGACGCCCACCCGCTCGGGCACACGATCAGCACTGGCCGGGCGCACCCGGAGTTCGCCGAAACCGTACTTGGCGTGGGTGCCGACGCGGCGGATGCCGTTCCGGGCGGTCGCGATGGGCTCGTCACCCCCGTAGCCGACGACCTGGCCGTGATCGACCGTCTCGACGTGGTGGAGCTCGTCGCCGGTCACCAGCCGCGTGACTCGCCGGCGGAGCCTGTCCGTCCCTGTCCACCACCACGGAATCGACTGGTTGTCGGCGCCGGGATACCCGCTCGCGAGGACGTATGGCGTGATGAGGTCCAGTGTGTAGGCATCGGCCTCGCGGAGGCGGCTATAGTCCAGGTCATCGAGATCGACTGTCTGGGTGTCCGCCAGCGCGAGTTCGCCAAAGCCGTAGTTGCGCGCAGCGCCGACACGCAGCCCATCGAGGGTATTGTCGGCCAGGGGCAGGCACGACGCGGGACTGTCACTGCCAGCCGCCCCGCTGTCGGCGTGCAGATACGCGTGGACGTACCACCGCATCGTCCGCCTGCTGGTCCGAGCATCGGCGGGACGACGCACTCGGACGGTCGGCGCGACGGCGTGGTGGCCGCTATACGAGCGCCAGTCCTGCGTGTTGTGGGCGTCGCGTGGCCGGCTGTCGAGCAGCCAGCGCTGGGCACCATCCCGGAACAGGAAGAGGTCGTCGTAGGCCTCGACCGGGCGCAGGCCCGTGCCCATGTAGGGGGCGGTGCCGGTCTGCGAGTGGGCCTCGGGATAGGAGCCGAACTCCCCAGGGACGAACACGCCGTGGCTGACCTGCAGCGCCCGTCGGGTCCGGGCGTCTACCCGGCGAGCGAGTGCGTTGAACAGGGCATGGCCCGTCACGTAGTAGGGGTGGCCCGCATAGGGCGCCGTCACCTCGAAGAGCACCTGCTGGATGGTCGTCATCTGTCGCCCCCTTCGTTTCCCCTCCAGATTCTGAGGGGCGTCACGCACGATCACCACCAGCTGGGTCGTTCGGTTCATCGCCAGCGCCATCGTTCCCCGCACCAGCACCACCAGCACCACTGCCAGTACCACCCCGCTCATCGGCGCCACGAGTCCCATCTCGACCAGCACTCTCACCACTCGTGACGCCAAGCCGGCCAGTGGCCACGTCCGCGATGGTCGCAAGCGCCGCCGACCACGACCGGATGCGTCGCAACTGGGCATCCAGCCGGCGCCACCGGCGGTCGCTGTCCACGTCGAACGGGAGTGCGGGCAGGCGCGCCCACACGTCCGCGAACGACCGGGCGGGGGCCGGGCCGAGGGGTGCTGCCGGGCGGCCGTCCGGGTCAGCCATGATGTGGAGTGTCACCGGCCCCGCGTGCAGGATCGTCCGGTGGGGGAGCACGTCTGCCGCCGAGGGCGTCTGTGTCGCGGCTCGTCCGGCCCTGGGTGCCGTCGCCGCTCCTGTTGCTGTCCTGGATTCTGTTGCTGTTGCTGTTTCGGGCCCGGTGGGTCGGTCTTCGGGGTGGGCGTTGGTCGGGGTCGGGGTCGGAGCCCGGATCGAATCCGAACCGGTGGTCGGCTGGTCGGCCGCCGTCTCGACGACCAGATGGAGGTCATCGAAGGTCGCGCCGGCGCGATAGTTCGACAGCAGGGCGGCCGTCAGCAGGACGTGATATTTGAGGGCCGTATAGGGATAGTGGATCGTCTCGTTGCGTGCCGCGGTGGTGTCCGACGCGAGCCAGGCGGCGTGGGCAGCTGCGGGGTCGTCGATCGTCGCCAGCTCGCGGGCGGCTGTCCGGAAGGGAGACAGGTCGCTGGTGGGTCGGACCGGCTGGCCAGTCAGCAGCGACAGGCGCACGGGTGAGGCGTGGGCGGGGACGGTCTCCTCGGGCTCGCCCGGCGGGCGGCTCAGCCGGGCCGCGTCGGCGTCGGCGCCCCCGGGGACTGGCTCGTTGACGCGTGCGCCGGCGTATGTCTCGGCCGCCGTCTCGTGTGCGCGCCCCCGGAGTTTGTGAATATCGTGGCGGTACACCGCGAGCAACGGCGGGACCTCTGTGGGCGTTGCTGGTGGCGCCGGGTCGGCCGAGTCGGAGTTGGGGTTGGGGGCAGGGTCTGTGGTGGACGGTGGGTCAGCGGTGGTGTCCGTCGTGGCGTCCCCTGGAGGCGTGTCCGATCGCGCATCCCCTGGGGTGCCGGCCGCGGCGGCTGGGTCGGCGTCGGCAGCAGGTGTTGCATCAGCGGTTGCATCAGGCGTTTCATCAGCGGTTACAACAGGTTGTGAATTGGTGTTTACCCCAGATTGTGAATTGGTGTTTATCCCAGATTGTGTATCCGGGCTTACCCCAGATGGTGAATCGGAGTCTCCAACAGGTGGTGTACTCGTGTCTGTGGGCCCAGTGGTGTCCGGCGTCGGGCTTGCGTCCACGTCCGTGTCCGGATCTGTGTTCGGGTTGGGGTTCGTGTCCGGCTCTGTGTCTGTGCCTGTCTCTGTGTCTGTGTCTGTGTCTGTCTCCGGGTCTGGGGTAGTGGTGGTGCTATTGGTGTTACTGGTGGTGCTATTGGTGTTCGTAGTGGTGTTGGTGATCTCGTCCGGATCGGTATCCTCCCGCGAATCCGCGTCGGTGTTCGCCCGCGAATCCGGCTCGCGTGCGCGTCCCGCGGGGCCGGTGGGGGTGTAGAAGTGGGTGTCGGTGTTATCAGGGTCGGCCTGTGCATCGGCGGCCGTGTCAGCATCACCATCGGTTCCATCCGCGGGTGCATCGGCGTCTGTGGCCGGTGGTGTTGCCGACGACGAAGACGACGAGGATGACGAGGACGAGGAAGGTGCCGACGGCTCGTCGCTCACGTCCCATCACCGTCCAGGCCGGGGTGTGGCAGGTCGCCGTCACGCATGGCGGTGCGTGCTTGTAATGCGCGCACGAATTCGTCGCGGTACTCCCTGCGCCACGTTTCGTCTTTGTCCTGCATCGCGGCGGTCGCGTCTTTCGAGCGATCGAACACGCGTTTGATTTCCTGATCGGTATACAGCGGGTTGATAACCTGGGCGTCGGCGATGCCCGCGCCGAAATTGCGGGCGCCGCCGATCTGGAACGCGAAGTCATCGCTGTGGGTATCGAGGAAGGCGACGGCTTCCAGCAGGAGGCCGACGAACTCCGGTTTCAGTTCACGCAGCGTGAGTTTCCACGTCCCTTCGAGGTTGCCGAGCACGTCCTGGTCGGTCTGGCGGAGGGGCTGGCCGCCGTCGGCGTCGTTCCGGGAGCGGACGTGGGTAGACACCTGGCGGTAGTGGGCCTCCGCCTCGCCGTCAAGGATATCGACGTGTCGGCGGATCGGCGAGAACGTGATCGGTCGGCGCAACAATTTGCCGGGGTCGGCGCCGAACCCGCCAAAGAGGTCGTAGATGACACAGCCGGTCAGGTTCTCATGGTCGTGGGCGTGGTCCGGGTCGTGGGCATCAATGCAGGTGCCTTTCTCGTGATAGCCGTTTTCGAGGTCGCGTTCGTATGTCTCCGCGCGCATGTAGTCCGCGTTTGGCTCTCCCGGATGGCACGCGCTCGCTCCGGCGAGTTTGACGACCTCCTCACAGCCGTGGCGCAGCCAGCCCGAGAGCGTGAACGGCGAGATCTGTCCCTCGATCTGGTTCATCGGATCGTCCGCCTCGTACCTCTCGGCCGAGGCGTGGTGGCGGTCCGTGACGATCCCGTCTCCCGGCGCGAGCAGGTCGATTTCCAGCGCGACGTAGATATTTGGAAGGTGTATATCTTCAATCGGTGGTAAGTCTAGTCCGAAATCGAGGTGTGAATCTATGTATGTCTGCTCGGTTTCCTTCATTTCTTCTCTTCACCCCCTTACACGCCGCGTCCCACATCGCCTTTCGAGCGATCTTCTTGGTTCTGAGACTGGTCTAAGGTTACCTTCGCTGGCCCTGCCACAGTCGACATTCTATCCGCAACAGTCATCGCCGCCGCACTGACGACATGGACTTCTGGCCCCAACAGCACCGGCCACGACGACTGCGTTGCCACATCCGAGCATCGACTGATCCGACCTTCAACTAATAGCTCGGCTCTGCACGTTTAAGTAAGGCCGCGATATAGATGGCGTTGACAGCTGATGCTGCCGATCACAGACTTCCTCTCGTGTACTGACCCGTTGGATGAGTTCGACTCGCTATCGTATCATCAGACTCAGCATGCCAAAACGTACGTGACAGGTCTTGCTGCGGCCAGCAGCAAGACCGTCACCGGGATTGCACGAGAAGTCCTTCCGGCCGGAAGCGACCGGGCACTCAACAAGTTCATCACCGAGTACAACTGGGACGAAGACAAACTTAATCACGAACGGTTAGAGGAACTGCAAAATCACGGTGAGACGCGGTGGTCGAAGGACGGCTACATTGTCATCGACGATTCAGTGCTCCAGCGAACCGGGAAGGAACTTCCCGGTGCTGGATCGTTCTATGATCACAGCGAAGGCAAGCCTGTCTGGGGACAAAATCTCGTCTATGCGTTCTATACTGACCACAAAACGTCCTATCCACTAGCATTTCGCCAGTACGAGAAAGCTGATGACGACGAGGAGGACGTAGAAGCGACAAAGTACGAGCTTGCACAGGAGATAATCACAGAACTCGAAGAAGAGATAGGTGTGCCTGCGGCCACCTATCTCTTCGATTCGTGGTTCGCTCACGGTTCTGAGCTGATCAAGCATGTCGAGTCCCACCGAAAGGACTGGATTGGACCTCTCCGGAGCAATCGACAGGTCACATTTGATGGCGAAGAGAAGCGGGTCGATGCGCTCGCAGAGAGCATCGACACTGAAGAACGGGAGATTGACGATGAGGTCTACAACATCTGGACGAAAACGCTGCCTGTATCAAAATTGGGTGAGGTACGGCTAGTAATCACCGAGAAAGAAGTTGACGAGGACGAAGAGAATCCGGTCAAGTATCTTGCGACGAACAAGATTGACGCTCCATCAGCCCATATCATTCGAAGCTACTCCAAGCGGTGGCGAATTGAGACATTCTTCGAGGACTCGAAAGAGGATCTTGGCCTTGGAGGCTGCGAGGTGCGTGATTCTGATGGTGCCAGTCGTCACTGGCACCTTCAGATGCTCACCTACAGTCTGCTTCGGCTTGGTTCTCCGTCGAGCGTCTCGGAGCGACTCGTCTCGAAAGCCTCGTCGCTCCGAGCCCAGCTTGAACACGGTCTCAAAGAGGCAATCTACAACATGTTTTCGTGGGTGCGCGAGCAGCCAGAGCGGGATCTCGATGGGTTGATGGAAGAAATCGACCATCTCTTCCTCCATTCAGGGGGCTCTGAGGGTTGTATATAAACGTGCAGAGCCGAGCTAGGTCGAAAAGGGACCTATCGACTCGCGAGCGGACAGAGCGGGTCGCTGGCGAAGGGGTCGCCCGTGACGGCGTAGGCACGCGAGCGCGAGCCGCCGCACAGCTCCCGGTAGGGACAGCGCCCGCACCGACCCGAGAACTCCCCGGTGTCGCGCAACCGGCGGAACAGGTCGGAATCACGGTACAGCGACACGAGGTCTGTGTCGCGGACGTTGCCGGCCGACTCGGGCAGAAAACCCGAGGGGTAGACCTCGCCGCGGTGGCTGACGAAGACGAACCCCGACCCGGCACGGGTCGAACCGACCGAGACAGGTTCACCTTCGACCTCGCGAGCGATTCGGCGGTACTGCGGCGCTTCGACGGTGATCAACCGGAAGGGAGCCTCGCGCTGGCGACGGTACAGCCAGGCCATCCACTCGTCGGCCTCGGCCGGCGCGAGCTGATCGAGTTCGGCTCCGCGACCGATCGGCACGAGGAAAAAGACCTCCCACATGGCCGCGCCCAGATCCTCGACCTGCTGGGCGATCTCCGGCAGCGATTCGGCCGTGTTCGCGGTAACGGTTGTGTTGATCTGGATGGAGAGGCCGGCGTCCGCCGCCCACTGTGCCGCCTGCTGGACGCGCTCGTAGCTCCCCTCCTCGCCGCGGAACTCGTCGTGGCTCTCGGCGTCCGG
Organism: Halapricum desulfuricans; assembly: GCF_017094525.1. NCBI lineage: Archaea > Methanobacteriati > Methanobacteriota > Halobacteria > Halobacteriales > Haloarculaceae > Halapricum > Halapricum desulfuricans. The sequence continues at coordinate 144,449 of NZ_CP064788.1, forward strand.
CCCGTCCAGCGACAGGGCCATCCGGTGGATGCCGGCGTCGGCGAACCGCTGGACGACCTCCCGGGTGAGGTTCTGCGTCGGCGCGGGCGTCACCGCCGTGGGCAGCCCCAGCTCGGAGGCGTAGTCGACCAGTTCGTCGAGATCCGGGCGTTCGAGCGGGTCCCCGCCGGAGAACACCAGAATCGGCGGAGGGTGGCCGAAGTCCGCGACGCTCTCGAGCAGTCGTTTGCCCTCCTCAGTCGTCAACTCCTCGGGGTCGCGGTCGGGTTGGGCCTCGGCCCGGCAGTGATCGCACTCGAGGCCGCAAGCCTGCGTGACCTCCCAGGTGACGATCAGCGGCGTCCGCGAGAAGTCCCGGTTCATCGGCGACCCGCCCGGGTGGTCTCCCGAGGGGTTCGATCCCGGATGGCCCGACTCCGATCCGGGGTGGCCGCTCGACCCGGACGGCGTCGGTCCCGGATGGCCCGACGACGAATCGCGTGGCGGATGGTCCATGGCAGTCCCTCGTGACTGCGTGCTTGTTACCGTTGCGCCGGTTCCCGACGGCTGCGAAGACGCACCGCGGCCACGCAGGGAACGTGATCGGCGGGCGTTCCATCGCGGACGCGCCACCTGCGGGCGTGCGCAGACGACTGCTCCATCCGATCGTCCTCGTGCTGGCCTGGCTGTGGGCTACCCGTTGCCCCGTCCTCTCGGTGCTTGCGCTGGCGCTGATCGGAACGGGGATCGGATTCGCGGCAGTCACTCGTGACCGGATATCGGAACCGGTTTGTAGGGTGCTTCGAGGTACTCTATTTCGCTGTCAGACAGGTCGATCTCCAGCGCCTCGACGGCGTCCTCGAGGTGTTCGATGCTGGAGGTGCCGACGATCGGCGCGGTCACCCAGTCCTTGTGGAACTGCCAGGCCATCGCGATCTGGGCCATCTTCACGCCCTTCTCGGCGGCGAGTTCCTGCACGCGCTCGTTGATCTCCCGACCGCCGCCCTCTGGATAGGGTCGACCGATCGAACTCTCGTGTTCGCCCCGGGTGGTCTCCTCGAACGCCTCGTGTGGCCGGGTGAGAAAGCCGGCTCCGAGCGGGCTCCAAGGCATGACGCCGATTCCCTCCCGGTCACAGAGCGGCAGCATCTCGCGTTCCTCCTCTCGATACACGAGGTTGTAGAGGTTCTGCATCGTGGCGAACCGCTCCAGTCCGAGCCGGTCGCTGGTGTGCAGCGCCTCGGCGAACTGGTAGGCCCACATTGACGAGGCCCCGATGTGTCGGACCTGCCCGCGGCGAACGGCGTCGTCGAGCGCCCGGAGCGTCTGCTCGACGGGCGTGTCGTCGTCCCAGCGGTGGATCTGATAGAGATCGACCGTCTCCATGCCGAGCCGATCCAGCGAGTTCGATAGTTCCTGTTCGATCGCCTTCCGGGAGAGGCCCTGCGAGTTGGGGTCGTCCTCGTCCATCTGGAAGTAGACCTTCGTGGCGACGACCTGCTCGTCGCGGTCGTACTCCGCGAGCACGTCCCCGAGGATCTCCTCGCTCTCACCGCCCGAGTAGACGTTGGCAGTGTCGAAGAAGTTGATCCCCAGATCGATCGCGCGCTCGATGAGTTCGCGGCTTTCGTCCTCGTCGAGCATCCACTCGTCGCTCGACCCGAAGCTCATGCAGCCGAGGGCGATCTGACTCACTGTCACTCCAGTCGATCCGAGCGTCGTATACTTCACAACTCGTCGCTGTTCTCGACGCGGCCACTAAGCGTTATTGGCGCCGACGACACGGGACCGACTGCGTTACTCCCGGCGCTGCCAGTCCTCGGCGGCCTCGAGGATCGGTTCGACCGCCTCGATGTCGGCCTGTATCGCGCCGTAGAACCGCCGGAACCCGACCGGCGTGCGGACGCACAGCACGACGGTGTAGTCAGTCACGTCGAAGACGGACAGCGACCAGGAGCCGTCGACGTACTCGAACTCGCCGCGACGCGTGGCTTCGTCGTCGGTGACGACCCGTTCGCCCAGTTGACAGCTCAGTCGGGTCAGCGGCGACAGATCGAACGGCACGACTGACGGCAGTTCCGGGGTCGACGCGCCGTCCGGTGTGCTGCGAGTGGCCATACACTGACTATCGGTAGTCGTTCGCAAAAAACTGTGCTGTTCGCCGGCCCGAGCGCACCTACCAGGGAGAGAGCCGGCAGTATAAAGGGCCGCCGACCGAACCCGTCAGCATGAGCCTACAGAGCGACGTCGAAGCCCTCTGGCAGCGATACGACGACGGCCTGACCGCCGCCGAGGCCGACAGCGACGACCGCGCGACCCTCGAACGGTTCCTGCATGCCCTGGAAGCCGGCGACGTCCGGGCGGCCGAACCCGCCGGGGACGACTGGACGGTCAACGAGTGGGTCAAGCGGGGGATCCTCCTCAATTTCGGTCTACGCGAAACCGAACCTCGTGAGTACGGCGACGTCACCTATCACGACGTCCTCCCGCTTCGCGAGACCGACGACCTGGGCGAGCGCGGCACGCGCAACACGCCCGACGGGACGGTGATCCGCCGCGGTGCCTACGTCGGCAGCGACGCGATCATGATGAGCCCCTCGTTCGTCAACGTCGGTGCGCACGTCGGCGACGGGACGCTGATCGACTCCAGCGATACCGTCGGCTCGTGTGCCCAGATCGGATCGAACGTCAAACTCGGCGCGAACACGCTGATCGGCGGCGTCCTCGAACCGGTCGAGGACAGCCCCGTCATCGTCGAAGACGGCGTCTCGCTGGGTGCCGGCTGTCGGGTCACCAGCGGCTTCCGGGTCGGCGAGAACTCGATCGTCGGCGAGAACACCCTGCTGACCCCGCGGATTCCGGTCTACGACCTCGTCGAAGAGGAAGTCGTCTACGGCGAACTGCCGGCGAACAGGCGGGCGTTCACCCGGTTCGTCGAGTCGTCGGTGAGCGAGCACGACCTCTTCGACGGCGGCGCGTACAAGCCGGCCGTCGTTGCGACTCACGTCGAGGAAGAGACCCTCGAGGCCGCCGAGAAAGAGGCTATTCTCCGGGACAACTGATCGCGACCGGCGGACCGACCGTCACGTACTTTACATCCCAGTCCGAAGGGCGGGTCCGATGGAGTATCTGGAGCGTCGCCGGTCGCTCGTCGCCGAGCAACTGGAGGCGGTCGTCGAGCGAGTCGAACCGGACGCGCTGGGAGCGCAACTCGAGCACGTCGTGCTCGCCGGCGGCAAGCGCGTGCGACCGATCGTGACGGTGCTGGTCTGTGAGGCGCTGGGCGGCGACACCGAGGACGCCCTGGAGTTTGCGGTCGGGATCGAACTCGTCCACAACGCCTCGCTGGTGATCGACGACATCATCGACGAGTCGGACCTGCGTCGCGGCTCGGAGAGCGCCTGGGCGGCGTTCGGCCACGGGTCGGCGATCATCGCCAGCGACGGGCTGCTCGGGGAGGCGTTCGATCTCTTCTCCAGCGACGAGCGAGCGATGCGGGTCGTCTCCGAGGCGATGGTCGAACTCGGCGAGGGTGAGGCCTCGGAGCTGGTCGCCCAGCCGACCTCCGAGGAGGAGTACATGCGACTGGCGCGTCGCAAGACCGGCGCGCTGTTCCGGGCGGCCGCCGAACTGGGTGCGATCGCGGCCGACGCCGATCCGTACGCCGTCGAGGCCGCCGGTGACTACGCCGAGCGCGTGGGTGTGGCTTTCCAGATGCGCGACGACGTGCTGGACGCGACCGCCGACGCCGAGAGGCTTGGCAAGCCCGCCGGGCAGGACGCCGCCATGGAGCGGCCGTCGCTGGTCGAGGTGACCCAGCTCACTCCCGAGGAGGCAAACGAGCGCGCCCGCGCCCAGTCCGACGCCGCGCTGGAGGCCCTCTCGTCGATCGAGGTCGAAGACGAGCAGGCGCTGGCGTATCTGGAGGATCTGGCGAAGTTCGTCGTCGTCCGTGAACGGTAGCGAGACGCGACTGTAAGGAGCGTCTCGAAACAGCGAACGGCGAAGCCGTGAGCAGCGAGGACGAGCGTAGCGAGTCCTCGAACGGAGCGAGCGGTGACGAAGGAACCGCGAGTAGCGAGTCCCCGAAATGGCGAGGATGAACGGGAAAAAATTTTACAAAAATTTAAAGTATATACATGTCGTTGCTTTTACAGGGACAAAAATGGAGCAATCCAGACGAGCAGTTATAGCAATGGGGGTGACAACCGCTGCTGGGCTTGCAGGCTGTGCTACAATCAGCAGTATGCTGGAAAGACGGAAGGCACGGGTACAAACGAGCAATGGAGGAGGATCTCAGTCGCGGTATATCAAGGGACAGCCCACGTTCGAAGCCACCCCTGCTGCTGAGGGTTGGCTCGTGACGGATCCGGAGTGGATGGAGGACAATATCCGATGGGATCACTTAGAGGGTGAAGAGCTGAGCTTACGACGGATCCAGGGCAATCTGAACGCTGAAACGTTCCTGACTGTATTTGTCGGTGCGCTCCCGTTCGGCTACGGGCTGGGCGACTACCGCGATGCACATCTCGAGAACCGGACGATACACGTCTACGCAGAAGCGACAGAAACGTCAGTCGGTGGGGTCGATGACCCCAACGACCCCGAATATACCTACGATTACTCCTTCATCCTCTGGCGGCTCCTTGACGATGCCAAGCCGCCGACTGAGATGGATTTCAACTTCAGATTGGGGGCGTTGAGTGCAGACACCGCGACAGAGACGGCCGAGTGAACTCGCCCGCCCGACAGGTGATCACGCCATCTCGTCGAGACGCAATCCTTACCACCCGCTGTAGCCAAATCTGGCCCAATGAGAGTCATCGGAACTGTCGGACTGCCGGGCAGCGGCAAGAGCGAGGCCGCCGAGGTCGCCCGGGGTCTCGACATCCCAGTGGTCACGATGGGGGACGTCATCCGGGCGGCGTGTCGCGATCGGGGGCTGGACCCCGCGACACAGCACGGCGAGGTCGCCACGGCCCTGCGCGAGGAGAACGGTCCCGCTGCGATCGCCGAACGGTCGCTGCCGCTCGTCCGCGAGGCACTCGAAGACAGCGACACCGTCCTCATCGACGGCATCCGGTCGGACGTCGAGGTCGAAACCTTCTGCGAGGCCTTCGGGGAGGACTTCGAGTTGCTCAGCATCGAGGCGCCCAGAGAGTTGCGGGCCGACCGCCTCGACCTGCGCGGCAGGGACGCCGGCGTCGAGGAGGGCGGCGAGAGCCTCGAGGCGCGCGACGAGCGCGAGCTCGGGTTCGGCATGGGCGAGGCGATGGAGATGGCCGACGCAACCGTCGAGAACGCCGACTCGCTGGCGGCGTTTCACGACCGGATCGAGACGCTGCTGACCGACGGACTCGAAGCCACGGAGGGCGAGCGATGAGCGACGTCTACAGCGTGGACGTCCAGATCACCGCGCCGGTCTACGAGACGGAAGTCCCGGATCGGGTGGCCGACGCGATCACGAACCTCTTCCCGGGGGCGGACCTCGATCACCGGCACGGCGAGATCGTCGCCGAGACCCACGACATGAGCCACTTCTCGGAACTGCTGCACCGCCGGGAGATCCTCGACACCGCACGGGGTGCGTTCTTCGAGAACCGCCGGGGAGACGCGTTCAGTTTCGACCTGAAGAAGCAGGCGGCCTTCCAGGGCGTGGTCAACTTCGCCGTCGGTGACCCCGACGAACTCGGTGAGATCCACGTCCGGGTGCGCGTGACCGAACCGGACGTCGAGACGTTTATCGACCACATCGCGCCGCCGACCGAGGAGGGGCGACCGGTCGAGACCGACGACCGATGACGACCGCGATTTTCTTCGACTGTGACGGCACGCTCGTGCGCTTCGAGCGCTCGTACGCCGACCTGCTGCGTGACGTCTTCGAGGCCGAACTCGGCAACGCGCCCGACCGGTATCTCGGCGCCTACGACGAGGGATTTTCGGCGGCGTTCGAGTCGCTGGCGCCCGATCCCGTCCGCCGCGGAATGGAAGCCGTCCTCGAGGAAGCGGCTCGGGACGGCGATCCGGACGCGATGGTCGCGTCGCTGCAGGCGGCCGAACACGAGCACACGACGGTCCCGGAGGGGACCCGCGAGAGTCTCGACGCCCTGCGCGAGTCGAACCGACTGGGCGTGCTCACCAACGGCGTCGGCGACTGGCAGCGCGAGAAACTCGCGGCCCACGACCTGCTCCCGTATTTCGAGACTGTCGTCTCCTCGTACGACGTCGGGGCGCACAAGCCCGCCCCCGAACCGTTCGAGGAGGCCCGACGGCGGATCGACGCCGAGCAGTACGTGATGGTCGGCGACAGCGATTCGGACATCGAGGGCGCGCGCAACGCCGGGTTCGTGCCCGTCCGCGTCGAAGAGCAAGCGGATGCACCCGAGTTCTGGACGACGTTGCGGGCGCTGGTCTAGGCGAGGTCGCGGCCGGGGATGGTGTCTTACCTCTGTCTGACGGGAGATTTTGTATTTCGCGGACGTGGCCACGCGTATGACCAGTCTCGGGGAGGCCTACGAACGGCGCGAGTGGGGCGACCGGGACCGCCAGCGGGTCGTCGCCGGCGTCGGTACGTTCCTGGCAGGCGTGGCGGCGATCGCCGCTGCGATCGCGCTGGTCGCGACCCCGCTGGGTGAGGCGCTCGGCCTGACGGGGCAGTACGAGGCCCGGGAGGCCGCCGGCGTGCTGGCTGGGCTGGGCGTGCCGGCCATATTGCTCAGCGTGGTCGCTGTCCTCCCTTCGAGTCGCCGGCAGGGGATCGGCGTCGTCGCCGGAGCGGCGGTCTCGCTCGTCGGGGTCGGGCTGTTCGTCTACGCCTATCCCTGGATGTGGCCGCCGGCCGAGCCGTCGTATGCCTTCGAGACGACGATGGTCTACTTCTTCGGGTCGCTACTGGCGCTGTGGTCGGTGTTCTCGACGGTCGCCAGCTATCGCGTCCGCAACGATCCCCAGGGGACGGTCCGGATGGAGGTAACCCGCGAGGGCGAGACCAGGACCGTCCGCGTCTCGCGCGAGCAGTACCAGCAGTATCGGCAGGCGATCCGCGGGGACGGCGGCGAGCAGTCGGACGTGATTCGGGAGCTCGAATCCGAGTAGCGAGCGGTCGCCGGGACCGTCGAGTTTATTCGCGCGGGCACGCAACCCGGAGTCGAATGAAGCCGCTGCACGCGCGGTATCCGTTCATGCGGGCGGCCAGGGAGGCGGTCGAGGCCGCCGAGATCGACCTGGCGACGGTGGTCCAGCGGGGCGGTCCGGCCGTCGAGCGCGGCCTCGACCGCGTCGAGTCGGCCCTCGAGGACGGTACCGTCGGCGAGCCTCACCGGGAGTCGCGCGTGGAGTTGCTGTCGTACCCGATCGCTCGGGTACTGGTCTCGATCGTCGACGAGGCGGTGCTGACCCGGTCGTACGCTCGCGCGGAGGCCTCGAGCGCCCACGATCGGTTCACCGCGGAGCTGGCCTCGACGACGCAACTGCGAAGCACCAGCGCCGATTCGCTGACGCTGCGCGAGTTGCTCGCGGAGTTCGAACTGCTCGAACACGTCCGGCCCGAGAGCGGCCAGCTTTCGGAGGCCGACCGCTACCGGATCGACGTCGGGCCGTATCTGGATCTCGCGGCCGGACAGTGGGGCGAGGAGTGGCGGCTGGTCAACCGGCCGCTGGCCGACGGCGAGGTCCCGCTGGAGGAGTCGGAACTGCTGGTTCTCTGTCGGCGGGCCGTCGAGCAGCGCGTCGAGTCGGGCCTGCCGCTGTCAGTCCCCGACGTCATCGCCGAACCGCTCGAGGAGGCGGTCGCCCGGATCCGGGAGACGCTGGCCGAGATGGATCTGACCCGCGACATCGATACGGTCGTCCCCGACCTGTTCCCGCCGTGCATGCGCGCGCTGCTGGATCAGATCCAGCAGGGCGAACACCTCGAACATCACTCGCGGTTCGCGATCACCTCGTTTCTGACCTCGATCGGGATGAGCACCGACGAGATCGTCGAACTCTATCAGGTCAATCCCGGGTTCGGCGAGGAGATGACGCGCTACCAGACCGAGCACATCCGGGGCGAGACTAGCCCGACGGAGTACTCGACGCCGTCGTGTGCGACGATGCAGTCCTACGGCGACTGTGTCAACATGGACGACCGGTGTGAGCGGATCTCACACCCGATGGCCTACTACGAGGACGCGCTGGAGGACGCCGACGAGGACGAAGTGACCGACTGGCGCGAGCGTCAGGAGTCCTGACGCGCGAGGAAGAGGCCGACGGCCGTCATCACGAGGATGAACAGCGCGAGCGCCCCGACGAGCGGCATCGCACCGTCCGCGGAGATGTGGTCCGTCGCCCGGATCGATCCGTCGGCCGTCCCGTCGACCGTCCCGGTGACGGTCGTCCCGTTGAGCATGCCGGTGATCGTCCCCTCGAAGGTGGCGTTGTCCGATCCGTCGAGCGTCCCGTTGATCGATCCGTCGAGCGTCCCGTTGATCGGTTCGTCGCCGTCAGTACCGTCGAACGATCCCTCGAACGTGCCGTTGAACTGACCGCCCGACTGATCGGCGACGGTGCCCTGTAGATCGCCCTCAACAGTGCCCTGCAGACCGTCGTCGAGGGTCGCGTCGCCGGCGAGCGTCCCGTCGAACGTGCCCTGGCTGGTTCCGTAGAGCGTTCCCACGGCAGCGAGCGCGACGACGAATATCGCGACGGATCCGATAGCAACACCGATCTCGACAGCGTCTGAACGCTCCATTACCGGAAAAATCCGATTCCGGCCCGGAAAAGCGTGTCGAAGCACGCGGTCGCGGCGCTTTCTCCCGGTTTGAGTCGTTCTACCGGGTGATTTAGGCTACTGGAGCCCTTACAGTTCTAGTGGACGCAGACGCGAACCCGGCCGCGTCCGATCGACGATGACCGAACACCTCCCGGATCGTTCCACCCGAAAGACCGCGCTCGCACCCGACACCCGGACGATGGACGACCGGGCGGCCCGCGCCTGGACCGAGCGCATGGCCGTCCGGCCGCTCGGCGGGGGTCGCTACGCCGTCGACAGCCACAGCGGCGCGACCTACGTCGTCGACCTTCCTGCAGGCCGGTGTAGCTGTCCCGACCACCTGATCCGCGGCGAGCGCTGCAAGCACATCCGCCGGGTCGCCATCGAAGTGACCAGCCACCGCGTCCCGCCGCCCGGCAAGCGACGCGCCCGCTGTGCCCAGTGTGGCGTCGAGACGTTCGTCGAGGAAGGCGCCGCGGAGCCGTGGCTCTGTTCGAACTGCCACTTCGAGCCCGGCGACGTGGTCCTCGACCGCGAGATGGGCGACCGACTGGTCGTCGCCGGCGTCACGACGCGGCGAACCGACGAGTACGTGATCGACGCCGTCGACAGCACCGTCGCCGACTACGAGACGAACGCCGGCTATCCCGAGGACGATCTGGTGGTCGAGGTGCGGTATCTCGCTGACGTGGTGCGCCGCGAGCGGCCCCGGACCTACGCGTTCCCCCACTCCCGGCTGGCGGCGACCGACAACCAACTGCTAGACGCGTGACACCGATCGCTCATCTTGCATGGTCACGCGCGTGCGTCGCCGTCCGACGGCTCCTCCGTCGACTGCTCGTCCTCGACTTCAGCGGTGTTCTCGCCACCGTCTCCGGCATCGAGGTCCTCGATGTTGGCCTCGGCGACGATCGTCTCGACGTCGAGACCCTGCTGTTCGACCAGCGCCTCGAGGAGCGCGCGCTGTTCGGCCAGGTCGTACTCCATCTGATCGACCTGCTCGCTGGTCGATTCGACCTCCTTTCGCAGCTGTGCGAGTTGCTCGCGGAGTTCGTTCATCCGCTTGTAGCTGTCCTCGGCGATCGAGGAGACCTTCTGCAGTTTCTTGGCGGTGTCGCCGAATCCCATGTTCGGGCTTATGCGTGGGGCCGTTGTGGGCGTTGTGGTGTCGATCCGTACGGTTAAGGTCGCCGGCCACGCACGGCCAGCCATGGCTGACTCGCGCCGGACGCCCGCGACCGCCGGTATCCTGGCCTGTCTGCTGGTGATCGCGGCGCTCGCGGTACCGTACGCGATAACCGACGCGCGAACGGTCGGGCTGTACTACGAGTCGGGGGCGGTCAATCCGCTGATCGCTGGCCTGCTGGCCGTCGTCTCGCTGATCGTCTTCGCTGCCGGCTCCCGGAACCGGACCGACCCCGCGCTGGCGGCGGGCGTGACCCTGACCTTCGGCGTCTTCATCACCCTCGTGACCGCCGCGTGGGCGCTCACCTACGGGTACGGGATCGTCGGATCGTCGCTCGCCCAGCATCGCTGGGGTCTGCTCGCTGCGGCGACGACCGTCCCGCTGGCGGGAGGCTGGTACGCGTACGTGCTGGGGCTTTTCGGGGGCGAGGATGCGAAAGGCCCTTAAGTCACAGCGGGGTAGATTCAGACGGACTAGGCCGGGCGGTTAGGCCCCGCCCCTATACCCGCGCTATGGTCTTCAGCGGGGGCCGAACACCGGATGCGTCCGGTCGACGGGCGCGGACCTCGCAAGCCAACGTCGAAGCCTCGTCCGACGGGGGTAGCGGTCCACGGGAACTCGCCTGCAGGGGCGGGTCGCCGTGGTTGACCGCGGGCACCCCGTCAGGCGCGGAAGCGAGCAGCGGACCCGCGGACACCTGCCGCTCGTCGGGTCGCGGGGTGGAGGAGGCGCGCGAGACTATCCGCGTCCGAACGCCGGGCAACTCCGGCCGTCCGCCATTCATACTGGTGGTCATACGTTCGTAACGATATCTGGCACGACGGCGTGCCAGATCAGTTCGAAATGGTACAGCCACCAGTATCATCCCTCATCTCGATCCCGGAGCCACCGCCACGCGCCGGCTGCCAGTGCTCCGAGTCCGTGCAACCCGATCTAGAGGCCGAACAGCCACGGCAGCGAGTCTCCCGGCATCGAGAGGACGACGCCGGAAAAAAGCCACAGCGTTGTTCGATACGTCGACTGCGTCGGACGGCCCCTTCGGTCACTGCGCCGGGGCGATTTCCTGTGCCTCGGCGAGCAGTGCTTCGAGATCGGCGTCGGTCGGCTCGTTGTTGAGCAGCACGTCGACCGGCAGCGTCGGCGCGCCGTCGACGAGGTTCTCGAGGATGACCAGCCGCTCGCGGGCCCGTGACATCCCGACGTAGAAGACGCGCCGCTCGTTGTCCGTCAGCGTCGGGACGGGCGAGGTGTGCTTGGTGAACTCCTCGACGCCCGGGACGTCGATGTCTTCCTGTTCGACGGTCGCGGCCATCTGCTCGACGACCTTCTCGGTGAGGTCGGTCGCGACGAAGACGTGATCGGCCTCCCGGCCCTTCGCGGAGTGGATCGTGCCGAGTCGCAACCGGTCGGGGTCCATCCCCTCGTAGTCGCCGCCGAAGTACGCGTCGACGCTGCGCTCCTGGAAACTCGTCACTTTCCGAAGCATGTCGGCCGCTGCGACCGGATCGGGCGCGAACGGGACGTACTCGTTGATCAGGTCCGGCTCGACGTAGATCTCCTGCAGGTCGTCGGTCTCCTTGTCGTCGGTGATCTCGTCGATCGCGTCGAACAGGTCGTCGCGCTCGCCGGTCCCGAACGCCGAGTCGGCCAGCATGTCCGCCAGCCGCCGGGCCTGCAACGCCGTCAACTGCTCGTCGGCCGACAGCGCTTCGATTCCCCGGACGTACTGTGTGAGCCGATCGGTCCACATCCGCTGGTCGGTCAGGCACTTGAAGGGGATCCCCTCGTCGATGAACTCGTCGATGAACTGGAACATCTGGTAGCGCGCCCGGAACAGTACCATCGCCGTCCCGTCTTCGTCCTCCTCGATCGTCGCCTTGACGTTGCGCGCCAGATCGAGCATCGAGGGCCCGGAGACGGCCTCGACGGTCCCGCCTTCCTTGCGCGGGTTGAGGTCTTTCTCCTGGCGCTTGTCGATGTGGCTGACCTCGCGGTCGACGACGTTGAGGATCCGCGACGGCAGTCGATAGGAATTGGGCAGGATCTCGTCGTCGGTGACGTCCTCGTCGAGCAGCAGGTCCGGATCGGCCCCCTGCCAGGCGTAGACGACCTGGTCGTCGTCGCCAGCGATCAGGATCTTCTGCATGTGCGGTTTCCACTCCTCGTAGACGTCGTACTGCAGGGTCGTGATGTCTTGGAACTCGTCGATGATCAGATAGTCGACGTTCGGCAACAGCGACCGCTGTTTGACCCGCTCGAGCATGTCCGCGAACCCGACGAGTCCCTGTTCGCCCTTGTAGGACCGCCAGGCGCGGATCGCCTCGGGCACGTCGATCCGGTCGTCGTCGCTGGGCCAGGTCGGCGTGTACTTGTTACCCGTCTGGGCGTTGTCGTCGATCTCCGGCGGGAGACGGACGGTCTCCTCGTCCCACTTGAAGGGGACGTCGTACCAGTCGGCGACCTCCCGGCGGGTCCGCTGGAGCCACTGGCTGGTCGCGATGATCTTGTTGCCGATCGTCGTCGACCGGGCCGACCGGCGGCGCGACCCCTCGTACTCGTCTTCGAACTCCAGCCCGTAGCTCTCACAGAACTCCTGTTTGTCGTCTTCGCCGACGACGTCCCCTCGCGAGAGGTTGAGCAACTCGTAGGCTTTCGCGTGCATCGTGCTCACGTTGCCCTTCAGGGCGCGCGGCGAGACGTCGAGGCGTTCCGCGAGTCGGTCCCGGATCTCCGCTGCGGCCGCACGGGTATAGGAGACCACCAGCACGTCTCGAACGTCCACGTCGCCGTCCTCAAGCAACTCCTCGACGCGGTCGAGCAGTGCCGTGGTCTTCCCGCTCCCCGGTCCGCCGAACAGGCGAACGACCTGGGGATTCACGTCAGTCATCGGCACCACAAACGGGCTTGTCCCTCATAAACAACGTGACTTCGATCAGGAGTGGCGTGGCGATCGCGCCTCCCGTATCTCGGCCCCGTCGCGCAACTTGTCCTCACACTGCGGACAGACGCGCGGATTGTCCACTCCGCGCGGCGTGAACACTCGAGCGTACGCTTCGGTCACGAACGCACCACAGTTCTGGCATTCCGGCATTCTCCCTCACCCCGTTACCTGCACAGCTGCCAGGGGATAATATATTAGTTTCGATGTCTTCGAGCCATCTACCAACGGTGATAGTCGCTGGTTTCCGCGCGACTGCTGTGAGTAGCGTACGCTCGATGGACAGACAGGCGGACAGTGGCCAGCTGGACTCCCAGCGGTGATACTGCTGGCTGTACGAAACGACACTCGGCACTGATACTGCCGGCTGTAACAAACTGAAGGAATTCGCCACCCCGGGGTGGCGAATATCTTTACGAACTTACAGCCGGCAGTATGACGATAGTCCCGATCAGTTGCCCTGGATCGCGTCGATGACCATCGCGGCGGCGACGATCGGCTCTTTGGGCACGTCGCTGGCGTCGTCGATCGTGATGTCGTAGGTGTCTTTCAGCGAGAACTGTCCGGAGATGTTTCCGACGTGGTCGCCGTCGACGTCCGTGATCTCGTATTTGTGTGGGATCCAGCCGCCGAACGGGACCACGTTCCGCGCGAGCGTTACCGCTGCGCCCCTGGAGTTGATCTCGGCGAGCTTTCGCTCGTCGCGGGCGTCGCGGATCTTCCAGGTGTCCTGAAAGATCGAGTAGTCGTTGTCGAGGATCACGATGTCCTCGCCGGTCCGGGCGTCCGTCAGAATATAGTCGCCCGCGACATCGATGATACCGCCCGCCTTGACGGTGAAGACCTCGTTGCCGTCGCTGTCGACAAAGGGGAACTCCTCTTTCATCTTGAACATCTTCTGTTTGCCCCGCAACACGACGTCCCCGTCGGCGTCCTCGGCGCGGTACTTGTTGCGCACCAGCGACTGCACGACGGTGTAGCGGTCGTCCGTCAGGTCGATCCCCTCGATCGTGTACGCCCCACGCTGACTCATGATCGTACTCTCACAGAAACCCGACTTAAATCCGGCGGTTCGATCCCGATCAAAACGTGAATGTGACGTAGAACTCGTGATCGTTGGGGCAGGCGACGGTCCGGACCTTGCGGTTGTCGGTTTCGGGCTCCGACGGCTCGGTCGTCGAGATCCCGTTGACGGTCGAGTCTCGGGGCAGGCCCATGCTCGCGTCGGCACCGCATTCGGGACAGCGCAGTTGCCGGATCCCCATACCTCGTTTCGTTCGAGACCACGAGCCAAAACAGCTACGGGACCGCCTTGCCCAACGTGTTTGGTCCGGCTTTGATAGCGAAACCGGAACTAATCGCTGGTATGTCCGAACACGCCCACAGACTGACGGTTCCGAAACTCGTCCCCGAGGTGCCGGGCGGGACGACGCTGGCGGTCGCACGCGTGGCACTGCTCGCACTGACGGTCGCGTTCGCCGTGGCGACGGTCGCCGGCTTCGAGCCGTCGTTTCGAACGCAGGCGATCGTCTATCTCTTCGGGATGGTCGCGCTGAACCTCCCTCACGGCGGGTTCGAGCACTTCAACAACCTCCGTCGGCGGACCGTCACCTTTCAGGTGCGGTATCTGGGGCTGTACCTGACGGCCATCGCCGGCTTCATCGCGCTGTTGTTCGTGGCTCCGATCGCCGGACTGACGCTCGCGATTGGCGTCGCGGTCGCCAAGGGCGGCTACGGCGACCTGCACGTGATGGAGGTCACCTTCGGAGCCGACCACCTGCAGAGCGAGTTCCAGCGTACGCTGGCGGCACTGGTCCGGGGCGGAGCAGTCATGGCCGTCCCGATATTCTTCTTCCCGGAGACGTTTCACACGTTCAGCGCCATGATGGTCGACATGTTCGAACCCGGCGGGCTCGCGCCCGTGAGCCAGTACTTCGATCTGACGCGGTGGCTCGTCGGCGGCGGGTTTGGCGCGCTGGTCGTCGCTCACCTCGCGCTGGGATACGTCCGGGCCTCAGGCACCGGGTCGTACGTCGCCGACGCCGCTGAGACGCTGCTTCTGGTCGGCTACTTCGCGGTGGTGCCGGTCGTCATCGCTGTCGGGCTGTACTTCCCGCTGTGGTACTCCACCCGCCAGGTCGCGCGGACGACGGCCATCGACGCCGAACCGACGGGATCGACGACCGGCGAGGGAGTGCTCGCGATCCTCGACAGCGACGACACCCGGCTGGTCGCGCTCGGGGCCTGGGGTGTGTTGATCGCCGGCAGCGTCGCCACGTTCGGGCTTGCGGCGCTGCTGTGGACGCTCGCGCCCCAGCCGCTGGGCGGTGCGGGAATCCCCGTTGGGCTGGTCGCGTTCTGGAGCATTTTCATTAGTATTATCGCGCTGCCACACGTCGTCGTCGGTTCGTGGTACGATCGCGATCGCGGGATCTGGTACGTACCCTGACTATGTTCGAGAATACTCCACTCAGCGGGACGGACGTGACGGTACTGGGCGGTGGCTTCGGCGGGCTCTCGGCGGCCGCGTACCTCGCGGATGCGGGGGCGGACGTGACCGTCCTCGAGCAGAACGAGCGCCTCGGCGGTGCCGCGAACCTCATCGAAAGCGAGGGGTTCCGGTTCGATACCGGCCCCTCCTGGTATCTGATGCCCGATGTCTTCGAGCGGTTCTTCGATCACTTCGATCGCGACCCCGAGGACTACTACACGATCGAGCCGCTCGATCCGCACTACCGGGTGTTCTACACCGAGGCCGACCCACAGCCCGAGAAGGGATCGCCGTACGCCGACGACCTCGAGACGCAGCCCGGCTGCGACTGGGTGACGACGACGCCGGACGTCTCTCAGTCACGGGAGATCTTCGCGGCCTACGAAGCGGGCGGTGGCGAGACCTTCGACGAGTATCTCGCGGAGGCCGAGTACTCCTACGAGGTCGGGATGGAGAACTTCGTCTACAAGGACCGCTCGCGGCTGCGCGATATGATCGACCTCGACGTCGCAAAGTCCGGTCGCGGGCTGTCGCTTCTGGGGTCGATGCAGGACCACGTCGAGAGCTACTTCGACGAGCCGAAACTCCAGCAGCTGCTGCAGTACACGCTCGTGTTCCTCGGCGGGTCGCCCCACAACACGCCGGCGCTGTACAACCTGATGGCCCACGTCGACTACAACCTCGGCGTCTACTACCCGGAGGGCGGGATATACAGCGTCGTCGAGGGGCTTGCGGACCTCGGCGCGGAACTGGGCGTCGACTACGAGACCGGCGTCGAAGTCACCGATATCCAGAACACGACGACCGGGCTGGCGCTACAGACTTCCGGGGGGCGTCGCCGGACGGACACGCTGGTCTCGAACGCCAACCCGGCCCACGTCGAACGCGAGTTGCTCTCGCCGGGGAGCCGCGACCACGGTCCCGAACACTGGGAGGGCAAGACCTACGCGCCCTCCGCGATCATGTTCTACCTCGGCGTCGAGGGCGACGTGGGGCCGCTGGCCCATCACTCGCTGGTGTTCCCGCCGGACTGGGATCCACATTTCGAGCGGATCTTCGACGACCCGGCCTGGCCCGAGGATCCCGCCTACTACCTGTCGGTCCCCTCCAAGACCGACGACACCGTCGCGCCCGACGGCCATCACGCGGTCGTGATCCTCGTCCCGATCGCGCCCGGGCTGGACGACGACGCCGAGACCCGCGAGCGCTACCGCGAGAAGGTCCTCACCCACCTCGCCGAGGAAGTGGGCGTGGACCTGCGCGACCGGATCGTCTTCGATCGATCGGTCTGCGTTTCTGACTACCGCCAGCAGTACAACTACCCGAAGGGGACGGCGCTCGGGCTCGCGCACACGCTGCGACAGACCGGGCCGCTGCGACCCTCCCACCGGGCGTCGAACGTCGACGGCCTCTACTACGTCGGCAGCTACACCAACCCCGGGATCGGCGTCCCGATGACGCTGATTAGCGGCCAGCACGTCGCCGAGGCGGTCGTCGAGGACCGCACCGGATCCGGGTCGTCGCTGGATCAGCTGAAAGCCCGGTTTTAAATCGCCGCCGGCCGTAGCAGGGCGGTATGACTGCGGCGTCGGAGACGCGGCGGCTCTTGCGCGTGGGCGAGACTCCTCGATCGGGGCCGGTCGACGCGGACTCGCTTGAACGCGCCATCGAGGGTGCCGTCGTCGTCGAGACCGACTTCCCGGCGGCACTGGATCGCGTGACGAACGGAGACGTCGACGGAGCCGTCGTCGATCACCGCGAGAGCGGGTTCGACGGGATCGCCTTCCTGCGGGCGGTTCGGCAGGATCGCCCGTCTTTTCCGGTCGTGCTCGTCCCGGCGACAGACGACGGGAACGTGGCCCGCCGCGCCGTCGAGGAGAACGTGACCGCCTACGTGCCCGCGAGCGGGGACGACACGCTCGAGCTCGTCGCACAAAAGGTCAAACAGCACGTCGGGGCGCGTTCGAGCGAGCGCGGTCGCGTGCGGATGCCGATCAGCGACCGGACCACCGAGGAGGAACAGCGGCTCAAGGAGCGGGCGATGGACGAGGCGCCGGTCGGGATGACGATCGCCGACGCGACGCTGCCGGACGAACCGCTGATCTATGTCAACGACGCTTTCGAGCGGATCACGGGGTATAGCAAACAGGAGACGGTCGGCGTCAACTGTCGGTTTCTTCAGGGCCCGGACACCGAGATCGAGAAGACACACGAGATCAGAGACGCGCTCGACGCGGGCGAATCGGTCTCCGTCGAGATGCGCAACTATCACAAAGACGGATCGGAGTTCTGGAACGAACTGAAGATCACGCCGATCCGCGACGACGAGGGGGAGATAACGAACTTCGTCGCCTTCCAGCAGGACGTCACCGAGCGCAAGGAGGCCGAACTCCAGCTCGAGCGCGAGCGCGAGCGCCTCCAGCGATTGCTCGACCGGATCAACGGGCTGATCGGGGACGTCACCGAGATCGTCGTCACGGCCGACTCGACCGACGAGGTCTACGCGCGTTCGGCCGAGCGCATCGAGGCCGACGAGGCGATCTCCCGTGCCTGGATCGGCGAGTACGATCCCGGGGCGCGCGTCGTTCGGACGCGGGCCGGCGGCGACGGCGAGATCGATCTGACGGCCGACGACGCCGGGCCGCTGGCGGCCGCGATCGACGAGCAGTCGCTCGTGCGCCTCGACGACGCGCCTGCCGACCCAGTCGGCTGTCGGGACGAGGAGACAGGCGTCGTGATCCCGCTGACCTACCGGCGGACGACCTACGGGGTGCTGGCGGTCTACAGCCGCGCACAGCCCTTCGACGAGGAGGAAACGACCGTCCTGCAGGCGCTGGGTCGCTCGATCGGCGCGGCGGTCAACGACCTGCTGAGCAAGCAGACCGTGACGACCGACACGGTGATCGAGATCGGCGTCGAGTTACACGACGAGACGCCGCTGACCCGCCTCGCGAGAGCACTCGGCGAGCGGGCCGTCCACGAGAACACGCTGATCCGCCACGACGGCGACCTGCTGTTGCTGTTCGAGGTCGACGGGGAGACGGACGCGGTCGTCGACGCGGCCGAGTCGATCCCCGAAGTGATCGGCGTGACCGTCCTCGCCGACGAGGACGACCCGATGGTCGAGGTAGCCGTCGAACAGCCGTCGTTCGTCGGCACGCTCTCGGAGTTCGGCGCGCAGATCACGACCGTCGAGTTCGATGCCAACGCCGTCGAGTTGCGGTTCGGGGTCGCCACGGAACAGAACGGGCGAGCGATCGTCGACGAACTTGAGGACAGCTACGAGACTGTCGAGCTGGTCGCCTATCACGAGTCCGACCAGCCCGCACAGACCAGGCAGGGGTTCCGCGCCGCCGTCGAGGACGAACTGACCGCCAGACAGCTGACAGCGCTTCAGAAGGCCTACGTCAGCGGGTTCTTCGAGTGGCCGCGCCGCAGCGACGGCGACCAGCTCGCGGCCTCGATGGACGTCGTCCCCTCGACGTTCTACCAGCACCTTCGGGCCGCCGAGAAGAAGCTACTGACGGCCTTCTTCGAGGGTGACGCGTAGCCGTCTGCCGCGTCCGCACTGGCTACTGTTCGACGTTCAGGAACGCCCGCAGCGTCGCGATCGCGGTCTGGATCTCCCCGTCGACGTACGCCTGAACGGCGAGTTCGGGCAGCCGATCGAGCACCGTCTCGGGAAACTCCAGTTCCGCGACGTGGGTGATCGTCGTCCCGCCGGGAGCGTCCTCGAACCGGTACCGCCAGGTGCCCTCGACCGCGCCGGTGAGCGACCGGACCAGCAGCGCCGGCTCCTCGTGGTGGGTGTCCTCGAACGCGCCCGTCAGCGAGATCCCGGCGAGTTCGTACTCGTAGCGACCGCGTCTGGTTCCGTCCGAACGCTCGGTGACCTCCGTCACCCTGAGTAGCCCCGGGATCAACTTGACGAGGTTGTACGGGTCGGCGACAAACGAGAACGCGGTCCGGGGTGGCACGGAGACGGTGAGCTCTGCTTCTGAGTGGAACATGCGGACGGCTCTGTCCGTTGTCTTGGCCGGAGACTGGTTGAAAATAGTACCAAATCACTTTGGCTCGACGAACCGACAGCGTTTCAGTGATCGATCCCGTGAGACGTGACGAATGAGCAAGGACGTCATCGAGGTCCGCGGCGCCGAAGAACACAACCTCAAGGACGTCGACGTCGAGATCCCCCGCGAGGAGCTGACCGTCGTCACCGGTCTCTCAGGGTCGGGGAAATCGTCGCTGGCCTTCGAAACCGTCTACGCGGAGGGCCAGCGCCGCTACATCGAGTCGCTGTCCGCCTACGCCCGGAACTTCCTGGGACAGATGGACAAACCGCAGGTCGAGAACGTCGAAGGGCTCTCCCCCGCGATCTCGATCGATCAGAAGAACGCTGCCAACAACCCGCGTTCGACCGTGGGGACTGTCACCGAGTTGCACGACTATCTGCGATTGCTCTATGCCCGGATCGGCGTGCCCCACTGTCCCGAATGCGGCCGGGAAGTCGGCGAGCAGTCGGCCCAGAACATGGTTTCACGGATCCTCGAGCTGCCCGAGGGGACGAAAGCGAAACTGGCCGCGCCGATCGTCCGCGACCAGAAGGGGGCCTTCGAGGACCGCTTTGATGACCTCGTGGGCGAGGGCTACGCACGCGTCGAGGTCGACGGCGAGGAGTACGACCTCACGCTGGATCGGCCCGACCTCGACGAGAACTACGACCACACGATCGACGTGATCGTCGATCGCGTGACAGTCTCGACGGCGGCCCGATCGCGGATCGCCGACTCCGTTGAGACCGCCCTCGAGGAGAGCGGCGGGATCCTCAAGGTGATCCTGCCCGACCCACCCGAGGACGCCGAACTCGGTGGTGCGACCGCTCGCTCGACCGGTGATTTGGCGCGCGAGTCGCCACGCGCCTCGAGTGGAGCGAGCGGGCGAGGCCCGCGAGCAGGCACCGGCGACAGCGCCGACCGTAGCGACCGAGACCGGCTCGAAGTCGAATTTTCGGAGGATCTCGCGTGCACCCACTGCGGGATCGACATCTCCGAGATCGAGACCCGCTCGTTCTCGTTCAACTCCCCGCACGGCGCCTGCCCCGAGTGTGAGGGGATCGGCGAAACCAAGGAGGTCGATCCCGATCTGGTTGTGACGGACCCCGAAAAGCCACTCAAAGACGTCTTCGAGCCCTGGAGTTACAACCGGACCTACTACTCGCGGCAGATCGACAACGTCGCCGAGCACTTCGGCGTCTCCGTCGAGACCCCCTTCGAGGAACTCGACGAGGCGGTCCGGCGACAGTTCCTCTGGGGGACCGACGAGCGGGTCCACTTCGAGTGGACGACCAAGAACGGCACCCGCGAGAAGACCGAGCGTTTCGAGGGCGTCATCCCCAATCTGGAGCGGCGCCACGTCGAGACCGACTCCGATCGGGCCCGCGAGCACATCGAGGAGTACATGGCCACGACGACCTGCCCGGCCTGTGAGGGGACGCGCCTGAAAGCCGAATCGCGGGCGGTACTCGTTGACGGAACCTCCATCACGGAGGTCAACCGGATGTCGATCGGTGACGCCCTCGAACACTTCGAGGGCATGGAGGCGAACCTCGACGAGCGCGACACCAAGATCGCCGAGGAGATCCTCAAGGAGATCCGCGCCCGGCTGGGGTTCATGGAGGAGGTCGGACTGGAGTATCTCACGCTCGATCGCGAGGCAGCGACGCTCTCCGGTGGTGAGAGCCAGCGCATCCGGCTGGCCACCCAGATCGGGAGCGGACTGGTCGGCGTGCTGTACGTGCTCGACGAGCCCTCGATCGGCCTGCACCAGCGCGACAATGACCGCCTGCTGGACACGCTCGAGGAACTGCGCGATCTGGGCAACACGCTGCTCGTCGTCGAGCACGACGAGGAGACCTGGCACCGGGCGGACAACGTCATCGACATGGGGCCCGGCCCGGGCAAGCGCGGCGGCGAGGTCGTCGTCAACGGCTCGCTCGATGAGGTCGTCGACGCCGAGGAGAGTGTCACCGGCGAGTACATCGCCGGCGAGCGGTCGATCCCGGTGCCGGAGACGCGCCGCGAGAGCGAGGGCAGCGTCACGATCCGCGGGGCCCGCCAGCACAATCTGCAGGACCTGGACGTCGAGATCCCGCTCGGGACCTTCACCGCCATCACGGGCGTCTCCGGGTCGGGCAAGTCCACGCTGATGCACGAGGTGCTCTACAAGGGGCTGGTCCGGCGGATGAACGACACGGACGTCAACCCCGGCGAGCACGACGACATCGAAGGGATCGACCGGATCGAGACCGTTCGCCTGATCGACCAGTCGCCCATCGGGCGCACGCCCCGCTCGAACCCCGCGACTTACACGAACGTCTTCGATCACATCCGCGAGCTGTTCGCCGAGACGAAGCTCGCGAAACAGCGCGGTTACGAGAAGGGCCGCTTTTCGTTCAACGTCAAGGGCGGTCGGTGCGAGGCCTGCGGCGGGCAGGGCCGGGTCAAGATCGACATGAACTTCCTCAGCGACGTCTACGTCCCCTGCGAGGAGTGCGGCGGCGACCGCTACAACGACGCGACCCTGGAAGTCACGTACCGGGGCAAGACTATCGCGGACGTCCTGGAGATGAGCGTCGACGAGGCCCACGAGTTCTTCGAGAGCCACTCGGGCATCCGCCGGCGGCTGCAACTGCTGAAAGACGTCGGGCTGGGCTACATGCGACTGGGTCAGCCATCGACCACGCTGTCGGGCGGCGAGGCCCAGCGGATCAAACTCGCCGAGGAACTCGGCAAGAAAGACTCCGGCGAGACGCTGTATCTCCTAGACGAGCCGACGACCGGCCTGCATCCGGAAGACGAGCGCAAGCTCATCGACGTGCTCCACCGGCTGGCCGAGGACGGCAACACGGTCGTCGTCATCGAGCACGAACTCGATCTGGTGAAAAACGCCGACCACATCATCGATCTCGGCCCCGAGGGCGGCGAGAACGGCGGCGAGGTCGTCACGACGGGCACGCCCGAGGAAGTGGCCCGCGACGAGGAGTCCTACACCGGCGAGTACCTGCGTGATCTGTTGCCGGACATCGAGTTGCAGGGACCGCGGGCGGATCGGGAGATCGCACGGCCAGTCGCGGACGACGACTAGGACAGCGAGTCCAGCAACCGCGTGACGTAGGGGCTACGATCCCAGCTTCGGTGGTCACCGATCGTCGTGATGAGCGTTCGCGCCTCTTCGGTGGTCAGGTGCCCGTTCAGCGCGTAGTCACGGACGAGCCGCGGCGTCGGAACGATCCGCGGCCCCCGGAGCGTCGCGTGCACGAGCGGGAAGTTCGTCCCGCCGAACTCGTCGGTCACGAAGGCGTCGACATCGAGCGCGTTCGCGAGCACGATCCCGTCGGTTTCCCCCTCATCGAGTCCGAACGTCGGGCGAGCGTTGGGTGCCGTCTGCCGCTTGTAGGGGTCCTTGATCGCGTAGTGGTCACGGGCCGCCAGCACGTTGGTCGCTGCGGCGCTATGGATGTCCTGATACCGTGTGAGATCGCGGAGTTCGGCGACGACTTCCGGCGGCAGAAACAGCTCACAGCCAGTAAGCAGATACTGCAACGGGTCCGGCGACGAGTCGGTGTCGTACTCGGGATCGGCACGCGGCACGGCGAGGCTAACGAGCGCACTCGTGTCTGCGACAACCGTCCGCAGTTCCGTGCCGCTCATCTCTGATCGGTCGTCGTCTCGTCGGCTTCGACTGCGTCACCGCTGTAGATGTCGCGCTCCTCGTCGGGTGCGGCCAGTTCAAACGGATCGGATTCGAGATCGGCCTTGAGCAGCCGGAGTCGCTGTGCCTGCTCGGGACCCACGAGCTGTTTGACCGTCTCGACGTCCAGTCTGTCCTCGTAGTAGCGTGCCGCCACGCGCTCCCGAAAGGCCTCGCTGTCGGCGGTCGACTCGACGTACTCCCGGATCGCCTCGACGAGAAGGTCGGTCCGATCCGTCCCGAGCAGATCGGCCATCGCGTCAAGCCGATCGACCAGATACGCCGGCGACTGGAAGTGCACTCGCTGTCGGTCGTCGCTCGCGCCCATTGTATGTGCAATTTATGCACACGATACTATAATCGTTGTGCCGGCGGCGAGGCCATGTCTCTGAGCCAACGGTTAACTCTCGCCGCGGTCGGACGCCCGGTGTTCGCTGATGAGTCGGTCGACCATCTGCTGGTTGCGCTCGCGCTTGCGTTCGGCCACCCAGTCGTTCCACTCCTCGATCGCGGCGTCGACCTCGCGCTCGCGGGCGACGGCGAGTTCGTCGACCTCCTGGACGGTCACTTCCTCCGCGTCGGCGACGGGCACGCGCTGCTCGAACAGCACCTCGTCGGAGGCGTCCGAAAGCCCGCCCTGACGCAACACCAGCCGGGGATCGATATCGGCGAGGCGCTCGGCCGTCGAGCGGCCCGCGCCGGTGGCGTCCCGGAACATGATCACGTCGCCGCTCGCGAGGCCGAACCGCTCGTCGGCGTCCCGGATGGCCTCGGTCGTGAACTTCTCGACGATCTTGACCGGGACCAGCCCCTCTCGCTTCTCGGAGACGTCCGCGAAGTTCGAGTGGTCGAGCTTCCAGAGGGCCTTCAGGCGTTCGAGCTTCCCCTCCAGGTCCTCGACGCGCTCGCGCTCGTCTTCGAGTTCGCGCTGTAGCCGGTCGTTCTCCCGTTCGAGACGCGTGACCTCCCGGCGCTTGCGCGCCTCGGTCCGCTGCTCGCTGCGGGCTCGCTCGAGCTTTCGCTCGTACTCGTCGATCCGGTCGTTCTTGCTGGCGATAGTATCCTTGAGGTCCTCGGTGTGCGACTCCAGCCGCTCGACCCGCGCCTCAAGTCGCCTGATCTTCTTCTCTTCGGGGGTCAGCTCCCGCGGCTCGTGGCTCGTCTCGCCGGCTTCGTCGTCGCTCTCGTCGTCTTCGCGGGCGGCCAGCGCGCTCTCGACGGAGTGTTCGCCGGCGACGACGTCGGCGACGATCGGGCCGACCTCTGCTTTCGGTGGGACCTTCGCCGCGATCCGATCGATCTGGTCCTCGTGGTCGTCGTAGGCCGACAGCGCCGCGGCCAGCGCGTCGCGCTCGTGATCGTTGTCGTATGGCACCTCGCGGGTGCGGTGCTGTTTCTCGTCGACCGGCAGGTCCGAGTCGGGAACCCATCCCGCGGCGTCGAAACTCCGCCGGAGTTTCTCGACGGTGTTGGGCATCGGCGTCACGTCGGCGGCGACGACGACTGGCCGACCGCGTTCGACGATCCACTCGGTGACGGCGGCTGTGTCGTCGGTCCGCGTCGAGTAGACGTCTAGCACTGACCCCTCGAGGCCGACGATCGCGACGGCGGTGGTCGTCCCGGGATCGACGCCGACCAGCACGTGATCGCGGCGCTTGGCGAGCGGGCGGAACTCGATGCCGTCCCGTTGCAATCGCTCGATCTCGATGCGGGTGTCGCCGTTGCGGTGCTCGGAGACGGGGATGTCGGCGGGCCGCCCCTCGACCTCGAACACGGCGTTGGCGTAGCCGCCGTATTTCTCGGTGACCGCC
The DNA here is from genome assembly GCF_017094525.1 of Halapricum desulfuricans. Lineage (NCBI taxonomy): Archaea > Methanobacteriati > Methanobacteriota > Halobacteria > Halobacteriales > Haloarculaceae > Halapricum > Halapricum desulfuricans. Next base: position 169,355 of record NZ_CP064788.1, read on the forward strand.
TTCTCGTAGTCCAGCCCGGCCGCGTCGAGGTCGGACTCGACCTCGCGGGCGGTGGTCTTGACCGCGCCGTGGATCCGGCGCGTGTAGCGGTCCTCCGAGAAGCCGCCACCGCCGCCGGTCGAGCGCCCGCGTGCGACCTTGACCTCCGTCGTGTCGGTGAACGCCGACACCTCGTAGCCGACGTTCCCGGCCGCAAGCCGGGCGGCGGCCTCGGCCTCGGCCATCGGCTGCTTGTCGTAGGGGACGCCGTGGCGCTTGGCGACCCGCGAGAGGGGTTCGGGTCGCTCGTCGCCCGTGACCTGTACGAGTTTCGTCCCGGCGGGCAGTTCCCGGAGCACGTTGACCAGTTCGTCCTTGTCGCTGGCCAGTTCGTACATGTTGTCGGTGGCGACGATCGCGGGCTCTCTGCTGTCGATCAGCCGCCGCAACTTCCGTCGGGAGACGACGTCGCGCTCGAGCGTCTCCCCGTCGAAGATCACGAGCGCGTAGGAGGGCGCGTCACCGCGAACGTCCCCGCTCTGGACGTCCACGCCGAACACGAGGGCGTCGAGGGCTCCTGTTCGCGTGCTCACGGATCCACGTAGGGGCCTGAATCGATAAACCCCTTGCGGCGAGAGCATCGAGAAGCCAGCCGATCGGCAATCCCTCCGGACTCGCCGAGGCTCTTCGAGGTCCTGCCAGGAGGCCCCGCTGCCGTACTCCCGGAGCGCGTCCGCGGTCATCAGCCCGATATCGAAGGGGTCGCTCTCGTACCACGCATAGAAGCGGTCCGCGATGTCACGACCGTCGAAGGCACCCTGCTCAACGAACTGCTCGACCGATCCCGAACGACTCGATCCGAACGGTAGCGACCGCCGCCCGTCGGTGACGTACGGTGGCCCGACCGTCTCGCGCTCTCACGTGTCGGTCATCACAGCCGCCAGTGCGTCCCGGTGGAACGCGATGGCATCGCTCCTGCCGACCGGCGGGTATCGGGGATTGGTCACCTCGCCTCCGGAGTCGACGGCGCTCTCGGCGATCGCGGCGATCCGATGAGCGGGACGGACCGCCGGGAGGGGTCTGACGTCGGCGTAGCCCTCTCTGAACGCCTGCCGGAGCGGCTCGGGATCGGCGACGTACCAGTCCGCGACGAGGTACTCGGATTTGGCGACCGAGAGGGCGGGCGCGGCCGCGAGTGGCGCTTCCCAGTCGACGACCGCCGTGACCGAGTCGCCGGCGACCAGCGCGTTTCCCGGCCGGAAGTCCCACGGGAACAGTCGCGCGTCGGACTCGCCGTCGGACTCGGCCGCGACGACGGCCCGGAGATCATCTCGGAGCGGGTCGAACGCCGGCGGGAGCCGGTCGATCGCTCGCCGGCCGTAGTCCCGGAACCACGGCCCCCAGTCCCGGCCGTCCGACGTGAGGGTCCCGTCCGACAGCTCCAGTCGCCCGTGCTCGTCGAACCGGAACGCCTCGTGGAGCCGGGCGAGCGCCGCCCCGAACCAGCGCGCGAGGTCCCGTCGCGCCCCCTCTCCGATCGAGACGAACGCCTCGTGGAGATCGTCGCCGGCGACGTAGGCGGTGAGCATATACGCGACGCCGTCGTGCGCCCCCGCGGCGAGTACTGGCGGCACCGGGACGAACGTCCGCCGGCGCACCGCGCTCAACAGCGCCGCTTCGGTGCGAAGCCAGGTCCGCTCGGCACAGACCTGGACGACGACCGGCCCCCGGTTCGCGAACCGGGCAAGCGCCGTCTGCTTTCGACGCCCGCGATCGATCGACTCGACGTCGACCACGGCGTCGTCGATCGACTCCAGCGCGGCCGCAGCCGCGGCATGCGCCGACTCGCCGTCGAACGCGGCAGTCAGTCGGCTCATCCGCTCTCCCGCAGTATCGCCGGCAGTTCGACCAGCGAGTCGATCACGTACTCCGGTTCGTACGCCCCGGCGTCCTCGTCCGCTCGCAACCACGCCACCGACAGCCCCGCGTTGTGTGCACCGGCGACGTCGTAGGCCAGCGAGTTCCCGACGTACAGCGTCCGCTCTCGGGCGACATTGAGCTCCTCGAGGGCGCGATCGAACGGCGCGGTGTGTGGCTTCGACCGGGGCAACTCGGCCCCGTAGACGACCACGTCGAAGCGACCCGTGACGCCGAGCGCGTCGAGTTTCGTCCGCTGGCGGTCTCTCGGCCCGTTGGTGACGACGCCGATCGGGCCGACTCCGGCCGCCCCCTCCAGTGCAGTCTCCGTCCCCGGCAGATGAGTTACCGCGCTGTCGTCGATCTCCGAGACCAGCGCGCGGGCGACCGCGAGCGTGTCGACACTGGATCGACCGTGCTGGGCGGCGACCCGGGCGAGTCCAGCGCCGAAGTATCCGACCGTGTCGCCGTGATCCGGCGGCCCGTCCAGCGCCTCCCAGAGGGCCGGCGGGTCGCCGAACGGCGTCTCACCGACCCGCTCGAACGCCCGCTCGTAGACCGCCTGCATGTCCTGCGTGCGGCGACAGAGCGTCCCGTCGAGGTCGAAGAGGACCGCGTCAACATTTGCCATGGACGAGCCTTGGCGCTGCCGAGGGAAAAGCCGGCGGGCGACAGCACCGACCTCAGTTTCACACCAACGACTTCTGGCCGGCTATTCCGGCGTCAACAGTGATTCGACCCGTTCGAGTTCCCCGTCTTCCAGACCGTCGAGTTCGGAGAGCGGCGCAGCGAGAACGCCCGCGGCAATCGCCGACGCCGTCTCGGCGAGTACCCGCTGGCGTTCGTCGGTGAGGCTGTCCATCGCGTCCAGACGGGCGGTCGCGCGCTCCAGTTCCCGCCGTTCGACCGTCCGACTGCGTCGCCGGACGGCTTCGAGCGCGTCTTCGACGACGGGGTCGCAGTCGTCGGCGGCGCTGTCAGGCCGTTCCAGCTTCGCGGCCCCCGTTCGGTCAGTGCTCGGTTCGACGCCGTCGCTGCTCATGCCCGACATTTGACGCCCGTCCCGAAACAACGCTTTTGCGAACATATTCGGCTTGTCGCGTTCTGCTGGGCGGTCGATCACTCGACGCGGTCTTCGAGGTAGTCCAGTTGGGCTTGGAGTTCTTTGCGGCGCTGGCGCTGTACCACGGTCGCGTCGAGAATCGACCCGCCGGGCGCGTCGAGCGCGAACTCCGTGCGTGCGGTCACCGCAGTCGTCCCGTCCCGCTCCGTGAGTTCGTACGTCGTCGTCATCGAGTCGAAGACCCCGTCGATCTGCTCGTACGCCAGCGCCGCCTGCTCGTCCTCGGAGACCCGCAGCGTCAGCGATATCCGCAACAGCCCCAGCGCCTTCGAGATCTCCAGTCGGTCGCCGTCGATCTCGACCTCGTCGAACCCCGACGCTCGCATGAACGGCTCGAGGTCGTCGAGCGCGTCCCGGATCTCGTCCGACGAGGCCTCGATCGACCGCGTGACAGTGACAGTTTCCATAGCGATCGTCGTCGGTTCTTGGGTACCTTCGCCATCGACGAATACCTTCGTGCGAACGTGTTCGTCTCGATGTCGGCCCCGACCGCGACGGTCGTTCGATAGCAATACTATTGGACAATCGCACGTACACTCCGATATGGACGATCCACAGGTACTCGTCGCAGGAGAGGCGTTGATCGATCTGTTTCCGGCGACTCCGGGGCCGATCGCCGACGCGGAGACGCTCACGCGCCGGGCGGGCGGCGCACCGACGAACGTCGCGGTCGCGCTGGCTCGGCTCGGCCATCCGCCGCTTCTGTGGGCGCGACTCGGCGACGATCCCTTCGGCGATCACCTCGCGGACGTGCTGACCGACAACGGCGTCCGCGAGGAGCTGCTGGAACGCGACCCGGAGCGGAAGACGGCCCACACTCTCGTCGGCAAGGACGAGGACGGCGACCAGTCGTTCACCTTCTTCGCCGACGAGACGGCGACGTTCGCGATGCAGCCGGGGGCGGTCCCGGCCGAGACGCTGGAGCGCGTCGAGTGGGTCCACGTCGGCGGCGTCACGCTGCACACCGAGCCGTCGCGGTCGGCGACGCTGGAGCTGATGGAGCGCGCGAGCGAACGCGGCTGTACCGTCTCGTTCGATCCGAACACGCGGGCGGACCTCTGGCCCGAGGCGTCGGTGCTCGTCGAGACGCTCGAGCGCGCGCTCGGACTCGCCGACGTGGTCAAGACCGATCGGGACGACCTGTCGGTGCTCGTCGATGCGGCCGACGAGGACGCACTCGCGGCGGACCTCCTCGAGCGCGGGCCCCATACCGTGCTGCTCACCCGCGGGAGCGAGGGCGCGATGGCCCGCGCGTCCGAAGCTGCCCCCTGGGGCCCGGCTGAGACGACCTTTGGCGGCTTCGAGGTTGACGTTGTCGAGACGACCGGTGCCGGGGACGCGTTCGTCGCCGGTACGATCGCCGGACTGCTCGGCGAGCGCTCGCTTTCCGAGACCGTGCGCTACGCGAGCGCGGTGGGGGCGCTTGCGACCACCGCGACCGGCGCGATGGACGGGTTGCCATCGGAAGACGACGTAGCGGAAATAATTGCCGATAACGCCTGAAGCGGCCGTTTTCGCCAGATTCGCGGATCGGAAGAACGGCAACGATTATACGTCGGGCAATCCCATCGACACGGTATGCAACGACGTGCCGCGGCAGTCTATTTCGTCCTCTTCGCAGTCGTCAGTGCGGGAGCGTACACGTACGTCGGGATGGCAGAGCGACCGCAGGTCGACCTCTCCGGCGAGACCTACGCAGAGGGGGAGACGCTCACAGTCGGGGATCGAACCTACACGGTCGCGTCGGTCGGTGACAGTTCCGGCGAACTGACCTGGACGGATCCGGACGCGACGTATACGGCGACGCTACAGAACGACTCGACGGTGTCCTGGCAGGTCGTCTCCTGGGACGGCCAGCGCGTCGACCGGGTGACGGTCCCGAACGGTTCGACGGTCACCTTCGGCGACCGCGATCACCGGATGCGGTTGAACGCCTCGACCGACCCTCCGACGCTTCGGCTCGAAGCGGTCGAGAACAGCTCGATCAACACGACGTTCGAACGCGGTGAGACACTCTCTTTCGAGTACGACGACCAGTACGTCCCCGACGGAACGATAACGAATGTCACCTCGGACGAGGCAACCGCGTCGTGGGGCTCGGCGTATCTGGTCTCCATTCCCAACGAGACCGACCCGGCGACGGCATCGCTGATCCAGCAGCAGAACGTCACTCGCCTGCTGTTGACCGACGACGCCGTCGAGGACTCGCTGGGGACCGCTCCCGACGGGACGCGGTACGTCCAGTACCGCAACGGCACCCAGCAACCGCTCGCGGCGTACCTGCCCGAGCCCGAGATCAGAACGCTCGCCGAGGGCGAGACGCTCACCTACGAGGGCAACGAGACGACAGTCGGGAACATCACCCGCTCGACGCTCCCGCTGAACCGGACCGGTCCCGGAACGGTCGGCGTGGGACTGTCGGCGGGACAGTCGGTAGACCTCGATGGGCAGTCGTACTTCGTCCACATCCCCGATTCGGGGACAGTCCAGCTCGCCCCGAACACCACCGAGACACGCGAGGCCTACCGTAACTCACAGGAGCAGATCGACGACTATCAGGAGCGCAAGGCCGGCCTGTGGGGCGTGGTCATCCTGAGTTCATTCGCGGCAGTGCTGTTGCTCGGACTGTCGTATCTGCCGAACAAGGATTGATACCGTGAGTCGGCTTTGATCACTGCCGGACGAGCCAGACCAGGCCGGCCCCGACGGCGATCGTCGCCAGCACGCCCAGCAGTTGCAGCACCGAGGCCGCGAGGCTGCCGTTCGTCTGCCAGGGCATCCCGGCGATGGTTCCCAGGCCGATCAACACGAGCAACGCGCCCGCGAGCGTGCCGAACAGTTCGAGCCTGTCCGACATCTCGAGTGCGTCGTTGAATCGTCCGTCCGTGCTCATATCCCCCCTCTCGCGTTTCAGGGTGGTAAAGAATCCGGTTCGAGCCGGAACTAACCGTCACACCGTGCCGGGACGGATCCGGAACTGCTCGTACTCGCCGTGAGACAGTTCCAGCGCCCCGAGCCACCAGTTCCAGCGTTCGATCAGGGCGTACTCGTCCGGGGCGTCGTGGAGGTTCGAGACGACGACAGTGACGGTCAGTTCGTGGCCGAAATCGGCCTCGAACCGTCCGGAATCGGTCAGATCACGCGCCTGTCTGGCGACGACGTGTGCCGCCCGCTCGCCGGCCTCGAACTCCGTCCGGAGCGTCGCTTCGAGCGTCGTTGGATCCACAGGTCAGAACGTGTAGCCGTCGTCGCGCGGTTCGTCCTGCATCGCCGGGTCCTGCTGGTCCTCGACGGTCTGGGAGAACATGTCCTCCTCGGTGGCCCCCGTCGTCGGCTCGTCCTCTTCGACGTCGTAAGCGGAGACGCCCATCGTCAGCAACTCCTCGACGGCCTGGTCTCGGTTGACGAACTCGTCCTGCTCGACCAGCCGCCGGATCTCGTTCTCGATTCGATCCGGCAACGAAACTTCGATTTTCGGCATGTGTGTCGCTCTAGGTCGGACGTGTATAAATCCACGGGGGCACATCGACGAGGAGAGCGCGTACGACTACACACTTGTGTCTCCGGCCCATAGCCCTGTGCATGCTAACGGGACGATTTCCCGACGCCGGCGAGCGCGACCCCGAAGCGTTGCTCGTCGCGTATCTGGACGTGCTGGGCGACGTGATCGACGAGCAAGGGGTCGAAATCGTCGCCGCGGAGACCGACCTCTCGACGGCGACCGTCGAGACGCTCGCCGACGGTGTGACGACGGCGTCAGACGCTCCGGACGTGGCCGAACGTGCCGCCGATATCACACTCGATGAGGCCGCCGCGGTCCTCGCGCGCTCCGCGGAGTTTCCGGACGCCGAGACGGTCGCCGCCGAGGCCCGTGACATCCTGCTGATGGGGATGACGACGGCCGTGATGGACGTTGACGCCGTCGCGTCCCGGCTCGACGCTACCGACCCGAAGACGATCCAGCAACAGGTCGAGGGCCGTCATCCGATTACGCTCGAGGAATACGCCCGCATTCACTCCCTGCTGGAGGGGGCGCCGTGACTCGCGTCGCCGTCCTCGGCTGTGGCTACGTCGGTTGCGAGCTGGTCCGACAGCTCCAGCCCGATCACGAGGTCGTCGGCGTCCGTCGCTCGGAATCGGGGCTTCGGGCCGTCGAGGAGACGGGCGCGACGGCCGTCAAGGCCGACGTCACCGAACCCGAGACGCTCGCGGCCGTGCCGGACGCCGACTGGGTGGTCTTTGCCGCCTCCAGCGGCGGTCGCGACGCCGAGGCCGCCCGCGAGACCTACGTCGAGGGACTCCGGGCGACGATCGACCACTTCTGTAGCCGCGAGACAGTCCCCGACCGGATCGTCTACACGTCGAGCACGGGCGTCTACGGCGACCGTGACGGCGACTGGGTTGACGAGGATACGCCGATCGGCCCCGAGACCGAACGCGGGCAGGTCCTGGCCGAGGCCGAGACAATCGCCCGCCAGCGCCCGATCGACGACACGGACGGCACGGTCGCCCGCTTCGCCGGCCTGTACGGACCCGATCGCTACCGTCTCGATCGATATCTCGAGGGGCCGGTCACCGAGGGACACCTGAACATGGTCCACCGGGACGACGCCGCCGGTGCGGTCCGGTTCCTGCTTGCAGGCGGGCACGCCCGCCGCGAGGTCGTCAACGTCGTCGACGACGAACCGGTCGAGAAGTGGGCCTTCGCCGACTGGCTGGCGGCGCAGTGCGGCGAACCCGAACCGGCCAAACGGACCGTCAGCGAGCGACTTGACGATCCCGAACTGTCGGACGCGGCCCGGAACTGGATCGGGGCCGACAAGCGCGTCAGCAACGAGAAACTCCGGGCTCTCGGCTACGAGTTCGCCTATCCGACTTACCGCGATGGGTACCGGGCGGCGATCGAGGCCTATCGCGAGTAGCCCCTGCGGTTCCGGGGCCTGTCGCGCCCAACAGTTTTCAGCCCGTCGCTCGCACGTAGGGCCATGCCGACAGTACTGTGTATCGGTGGGACGCGCTTTATCGGCCGGGCGACAGTATCGGAGTTTCTCGAACACGGATACGACGTGACGCTCTGTAATCGCGGCCGTCACCCGAACCCGTTCGCCGATAATCCCCATGTCGAGCACGTCACCTGTGACCGCCGCGAGGACGACCAACTGCAGGCGGTCGCCGAACAGGTCGATCCCGACATCGTCGTCGATCTGGTCGCCTACCACCCCCGCGACGTCCGGGTCGCGACGGACGTTTTCGCGGACGTCGATGCCTACGTCTTTGTCTCCAGCGGGGCCGCCTACGCGGCCGAGGACGTCCCCAAGCGGGAGGGCGCGACAGCACTGGAGTCGTGTACCGACGCGGAGGCGGTCGACGACACGGCCGCCACCTACGGCAAGCGCAAGGCAGAGGGCGATCGCGCGGTCTTCGAGGCGGCCGCCGACGGCGTGCGAGCGATGAGCGTCCGGCCGACGATCGTCTACGGGCCGCACGACTACACCGAGCGACTGGACTACTGGCTCGCCCGGATCGACGCCCACGACCGGATCGTCGTCCCCGGCGACGGCGGCTCCCTGCACCATCTCGTCTTCGTCGAGGACGTCGCCAGCGCCCTGCGGATCGTCGCCGAGAACGGGACCGCGGGCGAGGCCTACAACGTCGCCGGCCGGCACGCCCCGCCGCTGGGCGAACTGATCGAGCTGGCCGCCGAGGCGCTCGGGGCCGACGTCACGCCAACCCACGCCGGCGCGCGCGAACTCACGCCCGACCTCGAGCCCGACGGGTTCCCGCTCTATCGGTCCCGTCCCCACCTGCTGGCGACCGAGAAACTCGCGTCGCTGGGCTGGCAGTCGACGCCGCACGCGGCGGCGCTGGAGACGACCGTCGAAGAACACCGCCGGAGCGACCGGGACGGCAGCGACCGGGGACCGCACCGCGACGTTGAGCGCGACGTTCTGAGCCGGCTGGACTAGTCATTCCCGACCCAGCGCGGCGACCAAACCGTTATCCCACCGGCGAGCGCATGTTCCCTCATGTTCCAGAAGTCGATCTGGATCCGACTGCCCCGGAACGTCCTCGTCGGCCACGGCGTCCTCGAGGACACCGTCACGGCGGTCGAGGAACTCCACCTCGCCGGGCGGCCGCTGATCGTCACCAGCCCGACGCCCAGAGAGGTCGCCGGCGAGCGCGTCGCCGAACTGTTTGCGGCGGCCGGACGCGACCCCGAGACGATCGTCGTCGAGACGGCGAGTTTCGACGCGGTCGAGCGCGTCATCGACGCCGCTGACGACGCCGACGCGGGCTTTCTGGTCGGCGTCGGCGGCGGCAAGCCGATCGACATCGCGAAGATGGCCGCCGACCACCGCGGGCAGGGGTTCGTCTCGGTCCCGACCGCGGCGAGCCACGACGGCATCGTTTCGGGCCGGGGGTCGGTCCCCGAAAAGGACACCCGCCACAGCGTCGCCGCCGAGCCGCCGCTGGCGGTCGTGGCCGACACAGCGATCATCGCCGACGCCCCCTGGCGGCTCACGACCGCCGGCTGTGCCGATATCATCTCGAATTACACGGCTGTCCGGGACTGGAACCTCGCGCGTCGCCTGCAGAACGTCGAGTACTCCGAGTACGCCGGCGCGCTCTCCCAGATGACCGCCGAGATGCTCGTCGAGAACGCCGACTCGATCAAGCCTGGACTGGAGGAGTCGGCCTGGATCGTCGTCAAGGCGCTGGTCTCCTCGGGGGTCGCCATGTCGATCGCCGGCTCCTCGCGACCCGCCTCTGGGGCCGAACATCTCTTCTCGCATCGACTCGATCGACTCGTCCCGAACGCGGCGCTGCACGGCCATCAGGTCGGCGTCGGATCGATCATCACCGCCTATCTCCAGGACGGCGAACAGGGTATGTGGCGCGAGATCCGCGACGCGCTGGAGCGAATCGGCGCGCCGACCACGGCCGAGGGGCTGGGCATCGACGAATCGACGGTGATCGAGGCGCTGACCAGCGCCCACGAGATCCGCGACCGCTACACGATCCTGGGCAACGGCATGAACGAGGAGGCCGCACGGGAGGCCGCGCGCGTGACCGGCGTGATCTAGGCACGCGCCGGCGTGACTTCTCTGATCGTGACCGGGTCTCGATCGAGAACGGTCGGCCGACCGTCACTGACCGACCGGCCGCTGTCGGTCCCGGCGCTACTGTGACTGTCCCGTCCCGACGAGCTGTCGGTTCATCGGTGGGCGGGGGATCGTCAGCGCGATACGCGTTCCCGACGCCGTGACCGACGTCTGTACCGTTCCGTCGTGTGAGTCGACGATCCACCAGACGATCCACAGCCCGACGCCGGTGCTGTGAGAGAGATGGGTGCCCGATTCGCCTCGCAGGGCCAGTCGCTCGTGCTCCGGAAGTCCCGGCCCGTCGTCGGCGACCTCGATCGTCACGGCTTCGGCCGCTGTCTCGACCGTGACCGTACACGTCGGCGCTTCTCCCCCGTGTTTCGCCGCGTTCTCCAGCAACTCCTGTATCGCGGTCTTCAGCGTCGGAAACGCGAGCAGGTGACACTCCTCCGGGATCCGCGTCGAGATCGTCGCCTCGGGGTACTCCGATTCGACGGCCGTGCGACTCTCCTCGACGACGGCTCGCACGGACTGTTCGACGAGCGTGGAGTCCTCTTCCGCGATCCGGCGCAACTCCCGGGATTTCTCGGTCAGCGCGATGAGCCGCTTGAGCGTCGACTCGAGTTGCAGCGGATCGTGCGGCCGGTCCAGTTCCTCGATGAGACGCTCGACGTGACCGCGAACGACCGTCAGATCGTTCCGGAGGTTGTGTCGCAGGATGCGGGCGAAAATCGAGACGAGACGGTCGTAGCTCTCGAGCGCGAGTTCCCGCTCCTGCAACCGGAGTTCCGACGCCAGCGTCGAGGCGAGCCAGTCGGCAAACGCCACAGCGGCCTCGTCGAACGGATCGTCGCGGGCCCTCTCGTCGACGAAACAGAGCGTCCCGACCGGCCGGTCGCCGAGTCGCAACGGAGTCCCGATGTAGCTTTTCATAGTTGTGCAGCGCGGAACCCCACGACTTCAGTCGTGGGAGGAAGCGCGTCGGATGCGCCGCCGACCACCGCGCTCTGGCCGGCGATGGTTTCGCTATCAGTACACTTAATACGATTGAGTTTATATATTAATCTTCACTCTGGGGCGGCCAAAACGGACGCCTCAGAGGGGCCGCCGTAGGCCGGCCCCGAACAGCGGGACGCCGACGACGCCGCTCCGACCGCCATACTGGCGGCGTGAAGCGTCCGAGTCCACGCTGAATGAAAGCGGTGTGTTGACGCCAGCCCCCTCGCCGGATAAAGCCCGGCGAGAGTACGTGCGACCGAACAGAACAGTTCGGTCGCACAGAACCACGGCGTCGTGCAACCCGCCCATGACGGCTGATAAAGCGAGGGCGGAAACCTCCACGGGGAAAGCCCTTGACTTTAGTCATGGGTAGCTTACCCCGTGTGTTTCGTACGCGGGGTCGTCCGCCCAGCCCTGGTTCGGGGCGTCGTAGAGAGCGACAGTGTCGTCGCGATCGATTGTCCGACGGCAGAACGTCTCCTGCAGGTCTGCCGTCGCTCCGACGGGGAACGCGCCGTCGGACGGGTCGGTACTGGCGATGACCCCCCAGTATCCGAGCTCGGGGACGATCCGGGTGAGATGCGCGTGTTCGACGCCGAGCCCGTCGGCTCCGAGTTCGAGTGCCTCCTCGGTTTTGGCCTGGAAGTCCGCCTGCGAGTCCAGTATATCCGCGACGCCGATGAGGGCGTCTTCCAGCTCTCCCTCGCTTGTACCCATATCACGCGATAACGTGAGCGTACAAAAAACCCTGCTCCCTACACAGATATACTGGTTTTAATACTAAATTGTATAAAAATAGGGGATGGGGCATCCGCCCGGTAGACTGCGCGGCGCGCCGGGAGGCCGCTAGTCTCGAACTTCGAGGACTTCGACCTCAAAGGTAAGCGTCTCGCCCGCGAGCTGGTGGTTGAAATCGACCTCGACGCCGTCCTCGGTGACGGCAGTGACGTCGCCGTGCAGGCCGTTCTGGGCGTGGACGTGCAAGCCGACCGCCGGCTGCTGGCCGACCATCCCCTCGAAGGTCTCCGGGTCGTACTCCCTGACGCGGTCCGATTCGTGCTCCCCATAGGCCTTCTCGGGCGGGACGGTTATCGTCGCCGTCTCTCCCTCGGCCATTCCGACCAGTGCCTCGTCCAACCCCTCGATGATCTCGCCTTCACCGACGGTGAATGCCAGCGAGGCGTACTCCTCGGGTTCGATATCGCCGGGTTCGGCCAGTCCGGCCTCGATAGCGACCTCGCGCCGGGAGGTGTCGAAGATCGTTCCGTCATCGAGGCGACCGACGTAGTCGATGGTCACCCCATCGCCGGGTTCGATTGACATGCCTATGGGTGGGTCACTCCCACGTATAAATCCTGTCGCTCGTCCCCGAGCGCGGACGCCGACTGCCGTCCTGGCCATAGTGGTTGCTGTACGTCTGTTCCGGGCAGAACTTCCAGTCTTGTACAGACCATCGTATCCGGATTACCCCTGCATCTGTGTTCCCGTACTGAAACTGGTGAGGTCGTCGATGCGTTCCTCGAGGGCTTCGATCTCCTGTCGTAGCTCGTCGGACTCCGTGTCGCTACTGGCCGCAAGCCGGTCTTTCAATCCCTGGAGTCGCGACTCTTTGACATCCTCGTCTACGTCTGCCTTCCGGACGTATTCGCTTTCATCAACCTCATAGATATCCGTTTCCGAGAGTTCAGTCACTTCCAGTGCCTCGTTCACCTTCTTCGAATCGACGCTCGTGACGCGCTCACGGTCGATCCCTGCGTCTTCCAGTGTGGCTAGTACCTCCTCTTCGTCTTTCAGCGATCGATTGCGGCGCGACGTTCGCTGGACCGAGCCGTACTGGCCGTGGACTGGTTGGTCGTGGTGGAGACGGTCGAGTAACACGTCGGCGATGTCCTGCCGGAAGTCGTTCGCGTTCCGCTGGACGTCCGAACAGAGCGTGTAGAGGTTCACCAGCGCATCCGTCTCCAGCGCCGTGAGATCGGAGACGTCCTGACGTTCCAGCGCGTCGATGAGGAGGAGCGCATCGGAGTACACGTCGAGTCCATCAGGCTCGACACGGTCGCTCTCGGCAGACGCCGATTCGTCACTCAGGAGTTGCGTATCGGTCGTCTCCTCTTTTTCGATGATAACGCCCTCTTGTTCGTCGACCTCGAATCGAGGATGCAGGCTCAGTACTGCCGGGTACGGGTCGGCATCGGGCGGGAGCCGATCGAGATCGAACTCGTCGTCCGAGTCCTGAATACGTCGGTAGAGGGTCTCGAACTGATCGCGCTGGAGCGGGCGACGCTCTCCAGTATCGCCGAACGTGACGACGACGCGGTGTTCCTGAACGTCCGTAACCCGGAACCTGTCGTGAGAGAGCGGTGTGATGAGTTCGGCACCGTCGTCCAACTCGTCAAGTTCCTCGAGCAGGGTGTGCCAACTGACGCTAAACGGCATAGCAGGAGGTACGACTGCTCGACTGAAAACGTTCAGGACCATCGGACGGCTGTCTGGCATGTATTCAGTCGCCCCACTGCGGCAGAGCGAACGAACCGCTTGACAAGCGCCTCGCGGCGACGCTCACGATGGCGCTGGCCGATCCGAACCGGCAAACCACCGATTCGGCACCGAAATCGAATTCTACGACCGCGTCGAAAGACGAGTCATGAACGTCGATAGGGAAACGGTCAAGAACAGAAGCACCGATGCGGTGTTCGAACGTGGAGTCAACTACCGTGACGAGGGACGCATTCAGCAACTCGACCGATTTGGCGAACTCGTTACGGCCACCGTCAGCGGTTCGAAGTTGTACGACGTGACCGTCGAATTCGGCGGGCGGAGTATCGACACGCGGTGTACCTGTCCATACGACGGGGGCGGGGACTGCAAGCACGTCGTCGCGGTACTACTGGACATCGCTGCCAGTCCGCCACAAGACGAGAGCGAGCGTGTCGAGACAGTCATCGACGACGTATCGACTGACGACCTGCGTGGGTTCGTCCGTGACGCCCTCGCCGAACACCCGGAGTTGCGCGAGCAGTTTCTCGCACGCTTTGGCGACGACCACAGCTCGGTCGAGGAGTACCGTGAAGAGATCGCACAACTGTTCGAGCAACACGCGGACCCAGGCGTGTACGACGCGATTGACTTCTCCCGATTTTTCGAGATTGCTGAACAGTACCGTGACCGCGAGCGGTATCTGGCCGCTGCGACTGTCTACCGAGCGGTGTTCGAGGAGATTGACGAGAAGTATAACTGGATCGACGGCGCGCACGACCACTACGCGATGACCATCCAGACCGCACTCGACGGCTACGCCGACTGCGTCCTCGCGACCGACCCGACTCCCGAGCAGTTCGACACGTACGCTGGCGTGCTGAAGAAGCGGGCGACGACGGAGCCGCGGATCAACGACGAGCAGTTCTGGCGGGCACTCGACGATCTCGAGGAGCGGTACAATGATTGATGTGCGGCGGTGATGTAGTGAGGGTTGCGTTACTGTTACGAGATTCAGTAGTATTCGGTAGTATACGGCAGTCTTTCGTAGCGGAACGCTTAACTATATGTATAGCATATAGAATGGTATGGGCGACAGGTACGAGATTGAAGGCGAAGAAATCGTTGAACGGCAAGTCAAACCATTTGGGAGTGGCGGCGCGCACGTCACAGCCCCGAAAGACTGGATCGGTGCAACGGTTAAACTCGTCCGCACTGACGAACCTGCCACCGAAGACGACGAATGACCCAGCTCACCGAACAATTCCACGTCCCCGACGAGTATCACGAGGCGTGTGACCGCCTCACCACGCTCGTCGAAAAACACACTCGGCGACTGCTCGCTGATGAATACTGGAGCGACGACCATCTTGACGCCATCAGTGACCAGACGGCCCAGTCCTACACCTACATTCGAGACGACGACCACGACGCCTTCGAGAGCGTCGACGAATACGTCTACAGTCGATTCAAGCGGTGTGTCTACCACCGCGTCACGCACATTCTCGATGCCCACACCGACGAGTTCCACGCCTTCCAGTTCGTGACCGAAACTGTTGCCAAGCGCAAAATCCGACGCATCGGGTGGCAGAGACTCCGCACACGACTGTACGACGAGGAGTCGCCATACATCGAATGGCGCGTCTTGGAGTCCGTTGTCGACCAACTCAACACCTACTATGACACACATGGACGGTTCCCCGAGGCGTACACGGAACTCGTCGAGACGCCCGATCCCAACGGCACACTCCCGTATGCACCGGACACAGGCGACTACCACATCCACGAACTATCGATTGAAGACGGCGACCTTTGCTTCGTAGTGAACGCGCCGGACTCACTCTCGCCGGACAGCTACCACGACTGGACAGACCACGAAATCCGCTTCCCGACCCACGCACGGTTCAGCGAGATGCTCGACACGGGAGACGTGAAAGCCCCCACACTCCATGCCTCCGAGTATGGGTACACACTTGACGTGCCCGTTGCTGTACCCGACCAGGACACTGAGACAGTCAGTGACCGCGTGTTGTCGGTTGACCTCGGCGTGAAAAAACAGGCCACGGCGGTCGTCTTCGATAACGGCGACGACAGGACACACGAGCAGATTTCACCACCGCAGTTTCTTGACCATCCGGCCAAAGACAAACTGTTCCGTCTCAAGGCTGACGCCGAGGGCATCAACGACCGACTGGCAGCACTCCGTCGACAGGGCACTGCCCACACGGAACGGTTCACCCACTTGCTCAGTGAGTACCGCCAGACACGGCGGAAAGAGCGGCGGTTGCGTGAGCAAATCCAGCACGACGTAGCGAACCAGTTGGTGTGGCTGGCGATAGAGTACGGCTGTGAAACCATCGTGTTCGAGTCACTCGGGCAAATCGACGCACCAGAGACGAGCGGTTCAGTTGCGTGGTCGATCTCCTCGTGGGCTCGCGGCGAACTCCTCGATCGCGTCGGATACAAAGCCGAGTTGGTGGGGATCGACTTCGAGACGGTGAACCCGTGGGGAACGAGCCGACACTGTCCGCGATGTGGCGAACGTGGGCAGACGGTGAAAGCACCAGACAACCACACTGAGTGCCGTCACGGCGGGCACTTTCACTGTCCTGAGTGTGGGTACGAGTGCGACCGCGACGTAGTTGGGGCGGTGAACGTCGGTCGGAAGCACCTCGACGGCTCCAAGATGGAGGAGGCGAACCCTGCCGCCTATATGGAGGTGGGGAAGCACGCCAGTTTTCCATCACTGCGAGGTGCCCGTTCTACTGGCGGTGAGCGGAGCGAGGCTTCGCGAGCCTCAGAAACGCTTGCCGTTTCTGGCGTTCAGTCCGCGACCGACCAACAGGATCAGGCGAGCGGTCGTCAGACCCACCTGTCCCAGTACCGTGCTCCGTCACTCACTGTGAAACGGAGCGGGACAGACACGGGTGGACTGCCACACAATCACGGTAGTAACACGGGCGAGCGGACGCCCAGCGGTAGTGTGACACGGCACGTACTCGCCAGTGCTCCCGATTATGGGTGAATGCTACCAAATGCTACTGAAAATCAGAACGGTATAGACGATGCCCCACACCTGCGAGGACTGCGGTGCGGAGTTCGAAACGCTGTCGAGCCTGCGCCTGCACGATGGTCCGGACGACGAACCTACCCGGGACGATGAGTGGTTCGAGGAGCGCAGGGCCGAGATCAGGAAGCAACGACGCGAAACGGCACGGAGAGTCAAACGAAACGCCAGCCACGAACTGACGGACGCCATCGACCAGGCACAGCGGGGCGAGGAAATGGCTGTCTATCAGGCCCTCGCACAGTACGAACGCCATCTCTCCGAAGAGTGGGCAAAGGGCGAGGACGGAGAGTACTGGGGGTTTCACCGCGTGTTCTATGGCCCAGTGGTCGGGAGTCTCGAACCGTTCGTCAAGCGGGAAGGATGGTCGTGGTTGCTGGACGTGCTGGAGGCCTACTGGCCCGACGCCACGTACGACTTCGAGACCTATCCCGAACACGAGGACTTCGGTGGCGCTGAGCGAGGTGATTTCGAGGAGTACCCACACGTCAGCCACGTGCTCGCGACTGTCACTGGCAAGCAACTGGTTCGAACACGCCGTGCCGACGGTGTCAGAGCGGCTCCAGCCGACGCACTCGACTATCTGTTGGAGTTCCACCGCCACCCTGGCGACCAGCACCCCTGGATCGATTCGATGAGCTACGGCTGGGGTATCGGCCATCCGGACCACCCGTTCGAAGACACCATCGAGACACTGGTCGACGGAGAGTACGAAATCTGGGTGAGCACAGCTATCGAACACGCGATGCACGCCGACCAGCACGCTGCGACGGACCTCGTCGAAGCCCTGTTTGCTGCGGGTATCGTCACGGACCCGGCCCAGATTCTCCATCTTCTCGGGCGAATCGACGACGGCTACCCGCCCGATACGAGTGACCACTGGGATTGGGGATCGCTATTGCCCGAATTTCACGCGGATGGCTTCGACTGGGACCCTGTTGTTCGGGACCGACTGCGGGCTGTCGTCGTCGACTGTGGGCTCGCCCGGCAGTTACCCGACGACTGGGAGTTCACCGATATTGTTCTATAAAAGTTTGTGTGTATCGCCGAATATCTCTTCGGTATGAACAATAACCCTGACGAGTACGAGGATGTAGACCTGCCAGAAGGTCTCGATATCGCTCCTGCCGAACTCGAAGCGGTCTCCGAAGAGTTGGCTGTTGTCGACGAGGCGATCGAATCACTCTCTCCCGAACAGACGGCGGCGATCGAGGAAGTTCTGGAAGCGCTGGACGGCGAGGCGGTCGTTCCCGAGCGGGACACGCTCTTCGCAGATCTCGATACGACGCCCGAAGAAGCCCAGGAAGCCCTCGATATCCTCCTCACGGAACTGGAGGAGTCCGACATCGATCTCGGTACTGGACCGGGCGACGACGACAGTCCGTCGGTGCTGGATACTGAACAGGCCGAACGCTTCCTTGAACTGTACGGTCGGCTCCTCGTCTACGTCAACGATCGGTTCGACGTTGTCAGCGGAATCGACACTTACGAGGAGTTCAGCGAGGCGTTTATGGACGAAATCTATCCAATTCGCGAACGGCTATACGAGGAAGATGCCGAGTCGCTCATCGCGGACTTCGTCGCCGAGAACCCTGCGGGGCTGTCCGAGTCCGAGCTGGAAGTGCTCAGAGAATGGCGTGACTACGAGTTCTGTGAGTTCGCCGCCGTCGTCGAACACCGCGACGACGATACCATTTTCGTCGAACCCGAAGCGCCGCAAGCGTTCGCCGTGACCGCGATCCACGACCCGTTCGAGCAGCAGTTCCCGGAGCCAGTGCTGCCAGTGATACTGAACGACCTGGTGTTGCTCCCGTTCGAGGGCGAAATCGTCCACGACGGGTGGCTGCTGTCCGAACCACTCGGTCCGATGATGCTCGACCTCCTCGACATGGACATCGAGACGGCGTACGGGGAAGCCAAACACAGCCACGGAATCGTCGAGTCGCTTCCTCCAGGCGAGGGCTCGGGGACGAGCGACGCCGAGCGCCTCCGCTTCTACACGAAGAACGAGGAGAACCGCGAACGCTTCGCCGACGAGATCGAACAACTCAGAAGCCGGAGCGACGAACTAGAGCGAATCTATCACGAGCAGATGGGGAAGGCACAGGCACGGAGACTCGGGCGCGAATTCCGCGATCTTGACCTGCGGGAAGCCTACGTCGCCATCTACGACGGTCAGGTCGTCGCGACCGCGCCCACCGAGGACGCACTCGCCGAGGCGTTGTCTTCCATTATGCCCGAGGACGCCGTCGACCATCCCTACATTTACCACTACGATCCCTGATCTCGTCGAACGCTCGGCATCGGAAAGTATTGATACTGTCCTGACATACAGTCCCGTAATGGCCGATGTAGACCAGTACAAGACCTATCGGGAAGTCGGGACGCAATTGAACAGCGACATCCTCGAGGCGTACTCTGACCGGGAACTGATCGTAGAAACCGCGTCCGAGTTGGACATCGAATTCGACGGACTGAACCTGGCCTACGAGTTCGAGTCACAGATGGCGGCCCACTTCGAGTTCGCGCTGTACGAATACCGCCGGGACGGGGCCACCGCGGCGGAGCGATACCTCGAAGCGGAGCGCTGGGAGAGCGAAACCGAACGGGAGATTCTCGAAGCCACCGTCGACGCCGAGCCCTCGCTGTTCGAGGTCGAATCCATCAGCGACTCAGGGCCCCGTCTGACCGTAACCGATCTGCTCGACGGTCGCGAAGAACAGACGCTGTTGGACGTCAATCTCAGCCGAACCGCAGAGCCGGGTGTCGTGCTGTTTTTCAGACCCGTTCAGTACGACGAGTTCACGACGACTTCCGGCGTCTCGTTTCCGTTCCCCGGCGAGGAGAAAACCCACCTTCTCGAAGAGCACGACCGTCGAGTAGAGCCAGACGAGTCGAAAGCGGTCTCTCGACAACGGTTCGTCGCGTTCCACGACCTGTATCGCGACTATGGCATCTACATCCAGTACCGGTGATCAACAATGAGTGAGCTAACAGACAGATTCGTCATCGAGATCGGAACCGGAACGGTCGCGCACATCATCGATATGGACGCCGATCAATCGGAGACGGACTCTCGCTTCTCACTCGGGCTCAGTGGTCCCGGCGAGAAGATGTGTAGTCGAGGGAACCGCCATCCAGGAGACAAGCGAGTCCCGTTTGCGGAGTTTGCCTCCCACCACGACATCGACAAAGTAGGATTCGAGGGCGATGCACCTGACGAGATCTGCTCGTACTGCTGGTCGAACACGCGTGAAGCAGTGGAGAACGACCGGGACCCTGACGACCTGTCCGAGCAGATCGGTACTGTCGGGTATCGCCTCCGGTGGAAGCAAAAAGGGCGTGCACGCGAGGAGTGGTACGATATCGTCGTCAGACCGGAGACGACGATGGCGGAACTGGACAGACTCGTGTGTCGGATCACGACGCTCGACGACTTCCACCTCCGGATGTACGGCCTCGAAGACGAGTACCTGGAGTCCAGTCTCAACGTCCTGCCCGACCACCAGTACGAGGAAGCGGGCGACCGGACGTACACGAGAGCGAGCGAGATGACGATCGCGGACGTCGCCGAACGGGCCCGACTCCGAGAGGGCGACAGACTCAGCCTCATCTACGACTTCGGGACGCCCTCGCACTACTACTGCATCGTCAAGGAGGTCTACGAACCAGACAGACTCGACGAGGTGCTCGACGGCGACGTGATCACGTCGACCGACACGGCTGCGATCGTCAGGGAGAAGCGACCATGACACAGGAGACAGAGCAAGAGCGAAACAAGCGAATTCGGAGGGAAGTACTCACCGACGCCTACACCACAAGCGAGCGGGCGATCAGCTGGTGCTATCACCTCGAACGCGAGATGACGTTCCCGTTTCAGGCGCGGTGTATCGAGGGGCGAACGATCTCGCCCCTGCACGAGGGCGAAGAAGTGCCTGTCGTCGGGATGACGGATGAGGTCGTCAGTAGTCGTGAGATGTTCGTCCTCGTGGAGTGGATGGACAGGGAGTTCGGTGTCCCGTTGTCACAACTCGAAGTACTCGACGTGGATCAGGACACTCGAGAGGCAGTCGACGACTGGCACTACTGGAACGGCGAGGGCGGCCGATTGGGCTGAGAGACATTGCGACCAAGCCCTAATGATGAGACAGCGTCACGTTTTCGGGACGTACCACAGTAGGCATACACACAGCATGGACTACCCGGCCCGCGAGGAAATTCGGTCTCTCTGTACCGAACAGTCGTTCGAACGCGGTGTCAACTATTACCACCAGGATCGGGTGCAGGAACTGGAGGTTGACGGTGACGAGATCAGAGCTACTGTTCGCGGTTCCAGCTACTACGACGTCGCTATCGATATCGTGGACGATACCATCCGTACCCACTGTAGTTGCCCATACGACTACGCAGGTGACTGCAAACACATCGTCGCGGTCCTGCTCGCTGTCGATGATCGAGACACCGAGACGATGAGTGACACTGATCCCGAACGAGATGAAACGGTCGACATCGAATCGTTGGTCGAGCAGACAAATGCGGAGGACCTCCGAACGTTTCTGCTGGACATCGTTGCAGAGGATCAGGATATCCGTGACCGGTTCGTCGCGTTCGTCGGCGAGGACACGGGCAAGACGGTGTACGACTACAAGCAGGAGATCGATCGACTGTTCGATGACGCTGTCAGTCGCCGAGGGATGGTCGAACACGACACGCACATCGACTTCTCGCAGTACACCGACCTCGCGGAGACACATCGAGAACGGGGCCACGTCGAGACGGCGACGGATATCTATCGAGCGGTTTCCGAGGCGATACGCGAGAATCTGGACCAGGTCGACGACAGCAGCGGGCACTACGGCCGCGAGCTGGAACGCGCTATCGAGGCATATGCAGAGACGGTCGCAGAACAAGAGTTCGACCACGAGCGAAAGCAGTCGTACATCCAGTATCTCTGTGCGGAGTTCGTCAGGGCAGACCACGGCTTCGCCAGCGACTACTACGACGACGCACTCCGAATGCTCTGCACGGAGGACGCGGACCTCGCATACTGGCTGGAGCAACTTGACGCCCACGTGTCCGGTGTCACGCCCGATGCAGTGCTCTCGGGAGAGTTGGCCTCGAAAGCGGACGACCGACGAGATGTAACTGCGGACAGCGTCGATACATCCGACGGATCAGCGAGCGACGACGATTCCACAGACCACCCCGAGCGGACGGACGACGTTCTCTACGCATCCGATTTCACCGATGGTCCGCTCAGCACCGACGATTTCACCAGTGGAGCGCTTGACGTCGAACACTTGGCCGTTGAGACACTGCAATTCGAGTACTTCGTCGGTGACGCGTTCGAGGAGTTACGCGTCGATGAACCGACGACCGTCGAGAAACACACCGCTAGCGTCGAACCGACCGAATCAGGAACGACCGACACGGAGATATCGTCGTCACTCCAGAAGCGACGGATATTCTCGACCTACGTTTACATCCTCGAGGAACTCGGCGACGAAGACGCCCTTTCGCAACTCTACGAGGAAATCTACCTCGAGAGCAAGCGCTTCTGCGAAGAGTATGCCCGACGGCTGATCGACGAGGGCAACGAAAGCCGGGCAATCGAAGTGATCGAAGACGGGATCCATACCTTCCGGTCACCCTGTACCCTTCGCTGGCTTGCCGCCGACCTCTACGAAGACCGGGATATGGACGAGTACCGTGACCCGGTCGCAACCACGGCGCCGGTCGAGTACTTCGAACTCTACCGGGAACTGCTCGTCCCGTTTGCCGCTGACGACACCGGCCGACGACACTACCGAGAGATCGCCGACCACGTGAAGTACCCCGCGCACGGTGGCGCGAGGCTTCGCCGTTTGGCCTCTCCCAACAGGGAGCGTAACGGCGGCAGGCGAATTTAATTCCCTCCGCACTTCCCAGATGGGTCGTGTGGGAGCAGTAACACCCGAACACACCGCGAATCCCACCGCAACAGGGGTCGCCTGTTGCCGCCGTGGGTGGTGTGTCCGTGGAGGTCGGCGGCTTCACCACTGCCCGACACACTTGAAGCCCGGCGCAACCTTGCGGTGTTTTGCGAGGCGGATACCGTGGCTCCCGTACTGTAAATATGGTTCGACAGCAACTTGAAGATATGGATTGTGCAGCGGAGCGTACGCGCTTCACCCCCGCCCACGGTGGGGCGGGGAACTCGCGCTGCTTTCCGTTTAGAAGAGATGCAGGGGTTGGTCCCCGAAGCGCGGTTCGAAGAGTTCGTCGATTTCCTGAAAGACACACACTCTAACCGGCCGGCGTTCCTGGACGAACTGGAGAAGGCCGGATTCTGATTCCCGCTATCCTCTCTTGCTGCGAGGGTTTATCTCCGATACCGGCCCCAGACGCGATCATGGACGAGATACGACACGCGAACTCGCTCCCCACGACGATACTACGAGACACCCGCGAACAGCGGCCCTGGACGTTCGACGGGTGTGCAGTCGAGACGCGTGACGTAACACTCTCGACCGGGGACTACACCGTCCCGACTGCCTGTACGCACGATCCCGAATCGGACACCTATCACCCACGGTTCGCGGTCGAACGCAAGTCTGGCCACGACTTTCTCACCGCACTCACGTGGGAGCGAGACCGATTCAGTGACGAGTTACGGCGGGCCGCCGAGTGGCCACACCCTCTCGCGGTCGTCGTAGAGACATCCTGGGAAACTCTCCTCCGGAACCGGGGGTGTATGGCGTGGCGGGACATCCACCCGAACCAGGTCGTCGGGACGCTCTCGGCGTGGACACGTCACTACAACGTCGCGTTCCGTTTCGCCGAGTCCCGTAGACGAGCCGAGTTGTGTGCGTTTCTCCTGCTGGTCCGTCACAGTCTCCGACGACGTGAGCAAATCTGACGCGAACTCACTCCGTCCAGAAAGCTCGCTGTCGAGCTTCGACCTCGCCGAGAACCATCGACAGCACGTCGCGCCACTCCGCCGGATGTGAGATGTCGTCGCCGGGTGTCGGCGCGTCCGGACCGGGGTGAACGTGGTCACGTGTGTTGTGATCCGAGGGATACCGATCCCATCGGCGGTCGAACTCGCTATCCCGGTGCTCTTCGTGGTAGTGCAACGAGAAGTCCCCGTTCTCGAACCACACGATCAAGCGCACGCTCGGGATTCGTTGTGCGAGCGCGCTTGCGCAACTCATCGGAGGGAAACGCTCTTTGAATTCACTCAACAACTACTGATACTGCCGGCTGTAACAAACTGAAGGAATTCGCCACCCCGGGGTGGCGAATATCTTTACGAACTTACAGCCGGCAGTATGAATCCGGTTGTGAGTAAGTCACATTTCCCACCGGGTTCCTCAGACTGGTAGCATCAGCGATATATGATCACCGAGCGGCGGTGACCTGAATCGCTAAACTAGAACGGATGGCGTTCGTACAGATATCTGGCACAACGGCGTGCCAGATCATTTCGAAATGGTATAGCCACCGGCATGACCCGTACCCAGCACAACGATGGCATAACGGGGGTGGCCGACATGTGGTGACTACAACGGTGATTTGGGTTATCGGTTCTTTTTATGCGTAGCGTCGAAATCCTCGTGTATGGTACGACCCTCCCGCCGGGGCTTCCTTGAAGGAAGCGCCCTGACACTTGCAGCGCTGACTGGAGTTTTTAACCCTGCAACCAACGTACACGCTTCCAGCCGATCGGCTGAGACGCTGGCCGACCTCGACATTTCGGCACCGTTCGCCGACGCATTTCTCCCAGTTCCAGCAGAGGACGCGCTATCGACAACGTATGCAACGCTCATCGCAGAGCGCGTTGACGCTGACACGGCAGAGGAGCTGAGCTACCGTGCTCGCTCCACGACCGAGCAGCTCGACATCGATGTCGACGAACTGTCTGCGACAGTTGCGGTCATGCCGGCCGATCGTGGGATCCGACTGGTGACGGCCGCTGGCGGCTTCGACCGGCTCGATCACGGCGAGACGCTCGCGGTCGGTGAGAGGAACGGGACTACCGGCGGCGAGTCGAACGACGGCCCCTCCACGGAAGCCGAGACGACGGACGAACTCCCTGCCGGCTGGCGGCTCACCGACGACGGTGAGATTGCACTCGTCACCGGGGACGGCGTGGCGGCCGCTGCGATCGGCAGTACATCTTCGTCGAGTCCTCGCGGTCGTTCGACCCCGTCGGGAGACGACGTGAGCGACCAGCGGATCGAAACCGTCCGCGAAGCCGGCCGTGCGGCCGCAGGCGAGGCTGACCGGTTTGCTGCATCGCCGCTGGGCGCGGCCGCTCTCTCTCGGCTTGGGGGATTCGAAACAGTGCTTTTGATTCCGGACGCCGATAGTGGTCCGTTTCTGTCCAGGGTTCCCGACAACGTGGACGCATTCGCCGTCGGCTTCGAGACCAATCCCGAGGACCTCAGAGACATAGAAGGAACGGTAGAGAACGCATACGTGATCCGTGCGGTTGATGGTGCTGACGGGCTCGACGACGAGACCGTCGAGCGACTCGTGCGTACCGTCGATCCCGCCGTTCCGGTCGAAACTGATATCACACGAACTGACGGACTCGTACTCGTCGATGCCGTCGTTGAGGCACCGCCTGAGTTCGACCGCGAGGCATCACCGGACGCCCGAGTACAGTCACGGTTCAACCGTGCAGCCGGAACGGTGACGTTTGAGCACGTCGAAGGCGAAGCGGTGCCGGCCGACGAGCTGGAGGTATGGCACAGCGGCGAGGAGGTGAGCGATACAGTCCTCAACGGGGAGGAATTCACGGCAGGCGACGAAATCACTGTCGAGACCGGGCTGATCGCGACCGTCACGCTACGGTGGTTCGACCCCGATGCGAACGTTTACGACACGTACGCCAGCGAACGGGTCGACCGCGAGGCGTTCGCCTTCAACTACGACATGACAGCCGAGACACTGGAGCTCACCTACGAGGCCGAGCGCTCCGCCGACGCGAGCAACCTTCGGCTGGTCCACCGCGGTGAGAGCGGCGTCCGAACAGTTGGAGACGAATTCGTCGACGGAACGCTCGAACCCGGCGATTCTGTCACCGTCAGGGACGTGTCTGTTGGCGACAGTGTTCGACTGGAGTTCGACGTCGAGCAACCGCCGGACGGCGGTTCGCTCGTCCATTACCGTGCCCGCCCCCCGAGCGTTTGGATCAGCTCGCGCGCCGAGGAAGGGACTACAGTGAGATACGACGGAGAAGAGTCTCGCCCTGCTGACGCGTTCGTGACGCTGGTCAACGGAGAACCAACCGACCTGCAGTTCGCCGACGAGTACGACACTCTCTCGGGCGACGAGGAATTGGTACTCGGCGAACTCCCACTGGGGAGTACGGTCGCAGTCGAGTGGCACGAGCCGAACGAACCGGTCGTTATCTCCGAAGAAGAAGTCGTGCCAAACACTCACGCATCAATAGAGTACGACCCAGACGCCGGCGAGATTACCGTCCAGCATCGAGGCGGTCGGACGCTTCCCGCTTCGGAGCTGGAGCTACAGGCCGGTCGGGCGCCAACCGATGTCCAGCCCGCGGACAAACTCGACGAGTTCGGCCCCGATGACTCGTTTACCGCTCCGGTTCCGCCACTCTCGCGGGTACGACTTGTGTGGACCGGTGGCGAGGACGAGCATTACCTCGGCGGAACGACCACGGCACGCGACGCAGTCGCAGCCACTTACGATGTCGACACCGAGGCCATGACGATCGAGTACGTCGGCGAGCAGCCCGCCGACCCCGAGCGGCTGCGCGTATCGGTGACCGGTACTGGTAAATCCCGAGGGCGAGAACTAGATCGGGAGTCAGCGTTTGCGGCCGAATACGACGAATTAACGGCAGGGGACGCGATCACGGTCGACGACGTCGGGCTCGACAACACCGTGGTCGTCAGTGTCCACACCGAGTTCGAGAACGGTGCGGCGACCAGCTCCGTCGCTCACTTCTCGGCGACACCCCGTCGCGGATTCGTCGTCGACGATGGGGGCGACAACGAGGCGTCTGGGACGACCCTCCGCTACGTCGGCGAGGTTCGCCGTGACGCCGACGCGTTCCGGGTCCTGATCGACGGCGAGCCCGCGACAAACCAGCCCACTGACGAGACGGATCGACTAACTGGCGGGGAGACACTGTCGCTCGGCGACCTGTCCGCCGGCACGTCAGTCGCTGTCGAGTGGGCTGCCGGCGACGAGACCCGAACCGTGATGGAGCACGTGATCCCACCGCAGGCGACGTTCGAGGTCACATATGAATCGGCCGACGACGGCAAGGGCGGCGTCGTAACGTTCACCCACGCCGGTGGCGACACACTTGACGCCGACCGCGTTGACGTGGTCGTCGAACCGGCGACCGATGGATTGCGTCCCTGGGATTCCGACACCGACGAGGTGACCGCCGGCGATGAGACGAGCGTCACGGCCGACACGGAACCGAAGCTGGCTGTCGTCGTCTTCAACGAGCACGAAACACTTCACCACGAACCGCTCAACCGAGACACGTGAGCGATAGGGATACGAGCGCATATCCCCGCCTTCCCGTGTGTGAGCGTTCCGACACCCTGTCGGTGTAGTCCCGTGCAAAACAATGTGGGTAGTATCGCTTGTACCGGCACTTGTTTCACAGCCAGCAACTGTCCACAAAAGCACCAAGACCTGTGGCGTAGGTTTTCGCGTGACGGCGTTGTGCCGGTGACAACGAGTCGAACTCGTCGAACACGTGCGTACACGACAGGAAGTCCGTAATCAGCATCATCTGTCTTTGCCACTGCCTACGTCACGCTACCACTTCAACGTGCAAAGCTGAGTTACTTTCTGTTTGCTGTGGCGCTATATAATCTGTGGGTGTTGACGAATCTGCTCCTCACGCCAGATCGGGCGGTCGGGGGAATACCAGTCCTCCCGACCGCCCTGTTCCGGCACTTTCTGGGTCCTATCCCGGGCGGGTAGGGTTGCTCTCGGCGGTTGATTCGGGCCGGTCCATGAGTGGGGACACAGGTAAAACGCAGTTCAGTGTTTCAGCGTCGGCAATTCGGCTCCGTAGGCTGCATATTTTCGCGGTACTGTCCCGGGCTATCCGTTTCGGCAAGTCTCCGGTTCCGCCTCACTGGTGATCGGCATTGTCCCCGGCAAAGTGATTCCGAGCCAGAAACAGTGCGGCACCTGTCTTGTGTGCAACGGAAGAACACGCAGGTGCATGCCCATTGGTCCACTCAGATCGAGACGGGGGCAATTGGCCCTCGTCGTGATCCTTGCGGTCGGTACGGGTGCCGTACTCGCACCACAGGTGTACAGTTCGGTGACCGGGCCAGAGGGAACCGTCGCCGTGGTCGAACTCTCCGGGACGATCGATGAGCCGACCGCCCAGTTCGTCGAGCGGCAACTCCGGGACGCGCGGCACAACAACTCGATCAAGGGTGTGGTCCTCGACGTTGAGAGTGGGGGCGGCCTTCCTGCTCAAAGCGAACGGATCTACGCCGCGGTCGAGCGGACGAGCGAGGAGATGCCGGTGATCGCCACCGTCGATACGCTTGGTGCCTCGGGCGCGTATCTCTCGATGGTCCCGGCCGACGAGATCTACGTCGCCCCCTCGGCACAGGCGATCGGCAGCGTCGGCGTGACCGGAGCCGCACCACAGTCGCTACAGCCCTCGGCCGGCGACACCGGGCCGAACAAAGGCGGGTTCCACCCTGACGAAGCCAGGGAGAACCGGGAGATCCTCGCGGAATTGTTCATCGAGAGTGTGATGACACAGCGTGGCGACGAGATCGAGTTGAGTCGCACGGAGGTCTCCAGAGCGAAGGTCTACCTGGGCACGGAAGCCGTCGAGAACGGCTTCGCCGACGAACTCGGCTTCGTCGATGACGCGATCGCCGACGTCGCCGACCAGGCCGGTCTCGACTCATACACGGTCGAGACCCGGGATATGGAACAGCAGGGGAACCTTCTGGGTAGTCTGCCGATCGGCGATGCTGAAAGCGACGCTGTCGTAACCGTCCGGACGGATGACGGCCTGAGCCGACAACTGGTCCTGGCTGTTGCCCCCCAGTTCGTCGATCGCGCCGTCGGCGACGACATCGAGGTCGTCTATCACTCGGGCGAATATCTATCGAGCGATAGGACCGGTCAGCCGGTCCGTGATCGCGCTCCCGAGACCGGAGGTGACGGAGAATGAACCGCTATATGACCGCTGTCGGTGTTTTCGTCTCTGTACTGCTGCTGACGGTCGGTGCCGTCACAGTTGCCGGATACGTTCTCGCCGAGGAGACGCCCGAACAGCCCGACATCGAGACAGATCAGTGGCAACTCGACAACGTCCAGCCTGACGGAGCGACCGAAGGCGGAGCGATCGAAATGGCGAGCACCGGAGCATCGAAGACAGTTGTCGTCCACCTCGGAACTCCGTCGAGTAGTAGCAGTTCGGTACTGGATGGAATCCCACTCCAGGGCGTCGATAGAGCGATCACGACCGGTTCGGCCGCAGGCCGTGAACGAGCAGTTACAACGCTGCTCTCGACGCTCGTGTCCAACGGACACGAGGTGGAATTCTACACCGGTTCCGCGGGAAGCGGCTCGTTCGGTGACACCCCAACGCTCGCGGACGATCTGACGGATGCCGACGCGTTCCTCACGACTGCTCCGACCGCCCTCTCGACGACTGAGCGGGAGACGGTGACCGCCTTCGCTGACGCGGGTGGCCGGGTCTTCGTCGGTGCCGATCCCGGCGAGGCACGCGGCGTCGCGGACCTCGGCTCGGCCGTCGGGATCTATCAGGAGACCGGCTACCTGTATAACGTCGTCAGGAACGATCAGAACTACCTGAGTATCTTCGCCGAACCGGCAGGCTCGTCCTCGCTAACTAAGGGCGTCGAGCGCGCCGTCTTCCGCGGTGCCGCGCCGATCGGCCAGTCCGGAACCGGCCCGGCACTGGTCACCGGAGGGGAGACCGAACTCTCGACGACCCAGCGAGCCGACGCCTACGGGGTCGCCGCCGTCTCCGGGAACATCTCCGTCGTGGGCGACACGAGCTTCCTGCAACCCGAGAACGCGTATCGCGCCGACAACAACGTGTTGATCGGCAACGTCGCGGACTTCCTCGTGACCGGAACCGTGAGCGAAACCGCGGTCGGACGACTGGGCGACGACGGTGGAACCACGTTGCCAGGCAATGGCGGGATGCAACCGCCGGGCGGAAACGTGACCCAGCCTTCGATCGGCGAAAACGGATCTGCAAGTCAGAATGCGTCCACATCTTCCAAAGTCGAGATGATCAGTCGCAACGACTAGCAATTATCCAATCGATTCTGCGTTTCCCGTGTTGCTCAACGCAATTATCATCGGTCTGTGATTGAGACTGTCCTCTTCGCACTCAAGCAACGGTACGGTGACACGTTCCGGGCTTGAACCTGGTTCGGACAGTATCGGGAACGTGTGCTGAAAGCAGCCGTGAGAAATCCAACAAACGTATTTTCTCTAGCCATTCCAGTTTCCACGCCGACCACAGTAACACGATTACTTGACAGATAGACGTACCAATGGACGATAAACGAACCGCCAGATCTGGCGAGACACAGCAGACAAAGTATTTCGGATACACTCAGATCAGGACTGTCGGTGTCTCTTCTTCGATCTCCAATGCCCGCATTTCCAGTACTTCTCCCGGGGCTGAATGAGCAACTGCCACGACATCGGGTACCTCCCGGAACGAGACTGTTGCGTCATATTCGTAATAGCGTGTACACGACTTACAGTCTTCGTCAGTCAACAGCATGACTTCCACGATGTTTCGGTCGGATTCGTGGTTGCGGGCGTACGAAATATCGAGTGGCTCACACGCTGCTGTCTCCGATATTATGGCTTCGAGGTGAAGTTAGTTGACGGATACATCAAACCGGGGCAATATTTTCTTCTGTTTGTCGTCACACCCACGAGCACGGACATCGACGGTTCTATCTGTCACGAATAGTTCATTCCTGTCGCGTCCGAGACACCCGCTTGCGGCGACGAGTCCACCACACGTCCCAGCGAGGAACCTACGACGATTCATCATCGATGATTAGAACGTGACAAGTTGGTTAGCCTGTTCGTGATCAGTCCTGACAGCATCATCAAACGCCGAGCAGGCTCCTATGCACTGTCCACAGCGAGTCCGTCGGTATCGAGACGTGGGCGGTTACGACACTCGAAGAGACGGACTGATCGACGAGCCGTACCCCCTCGTGTGCCCGTAGATCCGCCAGTAGTGTAACGAATGCCTGGCTCGCTGAGGGATTGTCGTCAAGAGAGAACGTGTACCGTAGCTCGGTGATTGCCGCGTTCCCCTGGATCGCGACGCCTGCCTCCTGGATCGAACGGACAAACCGACGGAGTCTCTCGGGGGACGAGGGCAGCACATCGAGGAGTCGCCGGCGCATCGGTTCGTCGAGACTGACGTGTGCAGTCACGACGCTGTCCTGAGCCGACGCGGTGTCCACCTCGCCCCGTGTGGATCCCCCGACCCGGGTCGATCGGCGTCGCCATCTCGCCAGTCGCTCGGCTGCAGCGGTCCGAGTTGCGTCGACAGCCAAGTTGATCCGTGATGGTTCAAGAACGAGGACTGACGCGGGCTCTACCCGGGCCAGGAGCTCGCTCGGGGACTCCCGGGCTTCACGATGACGATCAGCCGATGACGCCGTCACTGTGACACCGAAACCGGAAGCTGTCCCAGTGCTGTTCGATCCCTTGGTCCGATTGATCCGACTGAACGCGGTGTGACGCTGTAGGTCAGTTGCGATCGACCGCACATCGAACGAGCCGATGGCCGTGCCCGAACCGCCGCTGAGTTGGCCGTCCCGTGTCTCGATCTTCCCGGCGATATGATCCACGTCACCTGGGGAGACGATGGCGGCGTATCGACCGATAGTCCCGAAGGACACTCCCGGGACCGCCGGGAGTCCGATCTGGCCAACGATAGCTGGGTCTCCCGAAACAGTAAGTTCCGTAGTGCTCTGACTGGCCGACTGTTGGTCTTCGTCTCCGGATGGTCGTCCCGTCGCGGTCGCTCCTACATTCAAGAGTGAGCCACCGAGCGCGATCGCGGCAACCTGTGAGAGGAACGATCGTCTGGTCTGCATGGGCCAGAATACGTGTCCAACGGCCTTACGAACTGACCTCCGTTTCAGAGACAGAAACGCGGTTAGCACCAAAAGGAACGGAAGTTGACCCATCCGTTCCAGTGTTTCTGACTCATAGGGATCAGCAGAGATACTCATAGATTCTCGGTGAGTTCAGCGAGGGAAGTTTTGGTACTTCCCGACCAGCGTAATTAGCGGAATTGAATCGTCGAGTTAACCAAGAGAAAGTGTCTGGATATGGACGTGTTCAATATCCCCGATCCAGACGAGTACCTTTCGGCGTCGGACGTAAAAGACGTAGCGGAAGAAGTCATCGCTCCACTCCCGTTGCCGGGTGTCGAGGGGAGCCCCCTCGACTCCGGCGACATCTGGCTCGTCGTTATCTTGGCCTGCGTCAACCAGAACTCGATCTGGGATACCTGCAACGATACCAATGGGACTCCGTGTGACGACACCGTTCACAGGGTCCGAGACGGAATTGAAGAGCTATTCGATGCTGTTGACGGCGTCATCCTATATGTCAACTGAACTACGTTCGTACTTCTCGGTAGTGGGTTTGGATTTGTGACGGCACTGTTGGGCGGCCACGGCCAGCCCTTCCTCGTCGGCAATGTAGGTGGCTGTACTGTGACGGATACTGTACGGTGTTAGGTCCCGGTTCTCCAGGTCCAATCCTGCTTCCTCGGCGACGTTGCGGAAGACGGTACGGAACGAATCCTTGTCGTACCGGTTGCTGTATTTGGTCAGCCAGAGGGCGTCACAGTCGTCGTATTTTTCTCGTGTCTCGCGTTCGTCGATCCAGCGCTTGAGGATGGAGACGGTCTCGTTTTTCAGGGCGACGATCCAGTTTTCCCGGTTCCAGTCCTGCTTTGTCACTTCGTCCTTCGGTTTCTGGAGGCGTTGTGCGAGGTAGGTTTTCCACCGGTCGCGTTCCTCAGGTGCGACGGAGTTGTAGTGGGGGACGCTGCCGTATTCCATCGCGGCTTCACGGAGTCGGCGGCGGTCCTGCCGGGTCAGGTAGTCCCGGGGCTGGTAGTTTGTCGACGGGTCGCTGTATTCAATCTCGGGATCCCATTCGGTGTCGCTGCCGCGGGCGTGTCGTTTCCACTTGAACAAGGTGCGGGCGGCTTTCTGGTAGTGGCATTTCGTGGATTCTTTGTAGTCCTGCCGGGCGAGCCACCGCATCCAGGTGTCGGCGTGGTCGGTAGTGAGGTCCTGGATGTAGCGGCCTTTGCGGTCCCAGATGAAGCGATAGAAGATGTCGAGGCGGTTCATCCGGTTCTTGGCAGTGGTGTAGCTGTATACTTCTGCCTTGGACGGATTCTTGCCGAGGGATAGCATCCATTCGGCGAGTTCGCGGCGGTGTTCGCGGTAGGTAATCTCTTGTTTGGGGTTGAGGAATTCTTGTGCGTCCTCGGTGACGAGGACAATCCCGTCGACTTTGTTATCGGCGCTATGCGGCATGTTCTCGATCCCTCCGGCTAGAAGCTAGCGATCTGAACCTGCAAAATTTAAATTCCTTTTCCAATATACCTGACTGTTCCACAGAATCGCGTGACAGCGTCGGGGTAGTCACATTCGAACCACCCTCGCGTCCTTTCACCCTGGTCATTGTTGCAACGACAGATAGTGTGATAACTACCGGATGTAACAGGGAAAGAGAGCCTAGGCCGGGATTTGAACCCGGGCTCTCGTCCTTACCAAGGACGCGCTTTACCGCTAAGCTACCCAGGCGCGCATCTGTTGGTTACCCCGAGTTGTCTTTAGGCGTTTCGATTTGGCGGTGGCAGCTGTCGCGCCTCGAGAAGCGTTCGATCAGTGATCGACGGAGGTCCGGACGCCGTCAGTACCGCTGGAATCGACGTTCACGACGGTGGTGAGTTGGTCGTGAAGCGTCCGGGGCAGTGATCCGTCAGAAGACTCGTCCCCGAGATCCGTTGCGAGCTCGCGAAGCTGGGGCGTCGGGCTGACGCCGGCAGCGGTCGCGCCGGCGACGGCGGCCAGTTCGAAGACGTCACGTTCGAGGTTCGCGTCGAGCGATTCGCCGGTCTCACGGGCGACGGTCTGATCGCGGCCGAAGGCTCTGACGACCGCGACGGCCTCGTCGCTGGCTTCGGTCCGGGCGAGCAAGTAGAAGCCACGGGCGACGAGGATATCCGCGACGAGAATATCGAGGTTGGCCGCATCGCTTTCGCCGGTCGCCCACGGCTGGTCGGCAGCGAGCGTCCGCGTCCGACTGAGACCGACATAGATGAGCTGGACGCCGGCCGCTCGCTTGGCGAGCGCGTCGTCGGCGTCGAGATCGGCGGTTGTTCGACCCGAGCGTTCACGGATCGCGTTCGCACACGCGACGGTGAACACGCCCGGAGCCATCGACTC
Organism: Halapricum desulfuricans; assembly: GCF_017094525.1. Lineage (NCBI taxonomy): Archaea > Methanobacteriati > Methanobacteriota > Halobacteria > Halobacteriales > Haloarculaceae > Halapricum > Halapricum desulfuricans. Next base: position 203,519 of record NZ_CP064788.1, read on the forward strand.
CTGGTCGAACAGTTCGCCGATCCGCTCGTAGATGGCCTGCGGGTCGACGTCTTCGACGGCGTCGAGCGCGGCCGCCCGGATCGCCCCGGCTTCCTGCATCGAGTGATGCTAGTGGTGGGACAGGCAAAGACCTTTGGAAACGACCACTCGCTGTCGTTCTGGCGATCGAGTGCCCGTCGGTTTCGGAACGCAGCTAGTACGGCGCGTCGGGACCGGGCGGGACCTGACGCTTGTGTGCGCTGTGTTCGTACAGCGCCCGGACGCGCTCGACGACCGCCTCCTCGACGCCGATCCCGCGAGCGGTCGCACCGACGGGCACGCCGCCTTCGACGTGCAAGGCGAGGATCGAATCGAGCGTGTCGTACTCGATCCCGAGTTCCTCTTCGTCGGTCTGACCGACCCACATCCCCGCAGTTGGGGTGCGCGAGGCGACCGATTCGGGGACGCCGACGTGACGGGCGAGCTGGCGCACCTGCTGTTTGTAGAGGTTGGCGATCGGATGGCAGTCGACCGCGCCGTCGCCGTACTTGGTGAAATAGCCGATCAGCGCTTCCGTCCGGTTGCCCGTCCCGATCACCAGCCCGTTCTCGGTGTTGGCCACGAGGTAGTTCAGGACCGCTCGCGTTCGGACCCGGACGTTTCCGGCGGCCATCTGGTGATTGCGTCCTTCGGGGTACGCCTCGAGGAAGGCGTCGACAATCGGGCCGACTTCGATCACGTCGTGCGGGAGTTCGAACGTCTCCGCGACGCGGACGGCGTCACTCATCGTCTCGTCGTCGTTCACCTCGCTGGGCATCACCAGCCCGTGGACCCGGTCGGGACCGAGCGCGTCGGCGGCGAGGCCGGCTACGAGGGCGCTGTCGACCCCGCCGGAGATCGCGACGACGGCCGTCTCTGTCCCCGCCGCGTCCATCTGTTCTCGGATGAACGCGGTGATGTGCTCGTGTCTGTCCCCGAGTTCCGCGTCGGTCAGCGAGAGATCGAGCGGTTCCTCGGCCTGTGCGATCGTTTCCTCGTCGGTCATGTACGGGGGTTTCGGCACGAACGAGTAAATAGGCACCCGTCCGCTCGGCAGAACTGGACGACCGTCGAACGGTTCGAAACGCTATATTGAAGTGCGACGGCCGTTCAGAAACGTAGTGACGAGCGCGCCGGTGGTGAGCAAATCTGTCGGATTTGCGAGTCTCGGTGCGATGTGAACGCAGTGAACGAGCGCCGGTGGTCTAGTGGTAGGACATGAGCTTCCCAAGCTCATAGCCCGGGTTCAATTCCCGGCCGGCGCACTTCTGCGAGGAACGGGCGTGACGAGCGAAGTCGCCAGCGGGAATCGAATCACGCGAGTCCCAGCCCACGACTGATCTCGGCCGCCCCTTCTATAGATTCGACTACATCACTGATAGATTGATTTGATTGATATTTGAACTACGGATGATGGCAGTTAGAGGGGGCACTACCAGCAACGGACTGTCGAACGCGGCAAACGCGAGATTTACAGTGCTCGAAATCTCACGGAGAGTGTGCGCGTCGAGAACAGCTTCATTCCGGTTGAGGGCGTCGGCGAGACGACCGAGCGACGCCTCTGGGAGCAGGGGATCACCCACTGGGAGGAGTTCTACCCGGACGCGGTCGGCGAGACGACCGGCCGACGCATCGAGTCGTTCATCGACCGGGCGAGCGACCGCCTCCGGGCGGGCGACGCAGACTTCTTCGCCCGGGAGTTCCCCAGCGCTGAGCAGTGGCGGCTGTTCGAGACCTTCCGCGAGAACGCGTGTTTCTTCGACATCGAGACGACGGGACTGGACGAACGTCGCAACGAGGTGACGACCGTCAGCGCCCGACTCGGCGACGAGACGACGACGCTCGTGCAGGGCCGCGATCTCCATGACGACGCCCTGCGGGACCTGTTTGCCGACGCCGACCTGCTCGTGACCTTCAACGGCAAGCGCTTCGACGTCCCCTTCCTCGAGGCGAACTTCGACGTCTCGCTGTCGGACACGCCTCACCTCGATCTCATGTATCCCTGTCGTCGCCTGGATCTCACGGGCGGTCTGAAGACCATCGAGGGGGAGATCGGCATCGACCGCGATCGCCCGGACATCAGCGGCCGGGAAGCGGTCCAGCTGTGGCACCAGTACGAGCGCGGCGACGAATCTGCACTGGAAACGCTCATCTCGTACAATCGCGAGGACGTCGAGAACCTCGAACCCCTCACGGAACGAGTCAACGAGCGCCTCGAGCGCTCCGTCCTGCCGGAGACGGCGACGCTGCGGTAGCGAGACGACCCTTCTGTTTCCGGTGGAGATCGGCTTTATCGCCGGCTGTAATGTGCCGAGGACGGACCGGTGGACGACCGAAGCAGGTGTCGGCGACCGCTGAGGACGCCGACCGCGAGACCGGTGAAGTGTGCGATCAGGGCCGTCTGTGGGCCGGCCGTCGCGAGCGTCAGGCCGGCCGCCACCACGAGCAGGAGACCCAGTTGCGCGACCGGACTGACCGTGATCCCGCCCGCGACGAACTCGGTCAGGCGGTTCCCGCCGAGGACGTAGCCGAACAGCGCGAAGACCGCGCCGCTGGCACCGAGCACCGCTGCCCGGTGGTCGAACACGAGCGTCGCGACGGTTACTTCCATCACGCCGGCGACGATCCCGGTCGCGAGGAAGAACGCGTAAAACCGGGCTGGAGAGGTTTTGCGCTCGAGAAACAGGCCGACGACCACCAGCCCGATCAGGTTCGACAGGAGGTGCCCGGGCCCGCTGTGGGCGAAGACGCTAGTCAACAGCGTCCAGGGGTTCTCGCCGAGCGGCCAGGCGAGCGCGAGAGCGTAGGGGTCGACGCCGACGATCGCCAGCAGCATCTGTGCGATGCCGACGACGACGGCGAGGGCAGCCAGCGACAGGGAGGGACTCGAGGGCTCGTCCATACCGGCCAAAGGGTGTGGATCGGAAAAAGTGAGGTGGTCGTGCCGACAGCGCGATCAGTCTCCCGAGCGGATCTTCCGCCCGATTTGCTGGAAGACGTCGTTACAGGCGTCGCAGTTGGCACAGCCGATCTCGCTGCAGTCGATGGCCGCGCCGCAGCGCGGACACTGCAGCCCACGGGAGAGATCGAACTCGAAGTCGCAACTCGGACAGATCATAGGATCACCGCCAGCAGGCCACCGACGCCGAAGGCGACGACCCAGGAGCCGATCCACATCAGTAGCGCGCTCTTTGCGTCCCGTTCCTTGAGGATCATCACCATCGCGAGGATGCAGGGGACGAACAGCGTGATGACGACCAGTCCGACGAAGGTCTCGGCGGTGGTGAACGCCATGTCGGTCATCCCGGCCGCAGCGAAGTCACGCCGGACCAGTCCCAGCAGGAGGACGCGCGCGAACTCCTGGGGGAGTCCGACCAGTGCCGTGACCGGCGACAGCGCACGCTGAATCAGGCCGAACCCGCCGACGTATTCGAGCACCGAGATCGCGATCGCGGTCACGCCGAACAGCGGGATCGCCTCCCGGAGGAACATCTTCGTCCGGTTGTAGGTCTTCCGGAGGATGTTCCGCGGGCGCGGGACGCGCATCCGCGGAAGCTCGGTCACCAGCGGCGTGCTATCGCCGGGAAGCGTCCGGTCGAGGAAGAGCCCGGCGACCCCGAGCACGACCAGCAGGACGCCGAGGTAGCCGAACCACCAGATCAGCCCCAGGCCGGCGAGCAGTCCCATGATGATCCCGAGCTGGGCAGAGCAGGGCACGGCCAGCCCGAGCAGCGCGGTCGAGATGAGGCGCTCGCGGCGGTTGCCGACCATTCTGGTCGTGATGACCGCCATTGTCACACAGCCGACGCCGACGATCATCGGGACGATCGCCCGGCCGTTCAGCCCGATCCGGTTGAGCCCGCGGTCGGTCAGCACGGCCAGCCGGGGGAGCATCCCCGAGTCCTCGAGGATTCCGATCACGAAGTAGAAGGCCACGACCAGCGGCAACAGGACGCCGACGATGTACTGGACGGTGATCGTCAGCAGGCCGAGGTTGCCGTTGATCAGCATGAATTCGACCGGCTCGGCCCAGCCTGCAGCAGGCAGAAGACTCTCGACGGTGTTGTTGACGACCGGGTTGTAGTACTCGCCGAACACGATCGTCTCGAGGAAGCCGACGATCTTCTGGGCGACGACAACCCCGATGAAGTAGAATATTCCACCCAGCATCACGAGCGCGATCGGGGTCCCGGTCAGGGGGTTGAGCATGAGATCGCTGAACCGTTCGGCCCAGGACGAATCGCGCTCCTCGCGAGAGAGGACGCCGCCGACGATGTCTTCGACGCGGCGACGGCGGTGTCCGTAGACGTCTTCGCGCTGGCCGGTCTCCGCGAGCGCCGGGACGCCGCCGTCGGCGACGACCTTGCCGGTCGAAACGCGCTCGGCGGTCGGCTCGTCGCCCTCGACCAGCAGCGTCTTCTCCGCGCGCGTGGCCTCCACATCGTCAGGCAACTCGTCGAACCACCGTTCGATCGAGGTCGACTCGGGCGCGCGAGCCTCGTCGACGCGGTCGCGCAACTCGTCGATCCCCTCGCCGTCGACCGCGACCGTGGGAACGACCGGGACGCCCAGTTCGGCTTCGAGCGCGTCGGCGTCGATGTCGATCCCGTCGGCCTCGGCCTCGTCCATCATGTTCAGCGCGACGACCGTCGGGATCCCCATGTCGAGCAACTGCAGCGTCAGGAACAGGTCCCGGTTGAGCTGGGTCGCGTCGACGACGTTGACGACCGCGTCGGCTTCGAGAACGATCTCGCGGGTCACTCGCTCTTCCTCGTCGAAGCTGGAGATCCCGTAGACACCGGGGGTGTCGGTCAGTTTCGCGTCGCCGAAAGCGGCCTCGGTCGTGTCGACGGTCGTTCCCGGGTAGTTCGAGACGTCGACGTACTGCTCGGCGAGCTCGCCGAAAACGACGCTCTTGCCGACGTTCGGACAGCCGACCAGCGCGACCGTCTCGTCGGCGTCGACCTCGTTGTCGCGGGTCTCGTGACAGCTCATCTATCGGCCCCCGCTCGCGAGATTTCGATCTCGGCGGCCAGATCGGCCCCGAGTGCCATTTCCGTGCCGTTGCGCCTGAGAACGATCGGCCCCTTCCGGAGCCGATGGCGACACTCCACGGTTCCGTCCAGAAAACCGAGCCTGAGCAGGCGCGCCCGGACGTCGTCGTCCGGTACCTGCTCCAGCGAGACGGACTCGCCCGGGGCCGTGTCGGCCAGCACCTCAGTCATTTAGGTCCACCTAACTGAAGATAGCCAACCAAAGGGGTAAAGAAAGGGCGACGGTTCCCAGGCGCTGAAAACAGATATTGACAATTGTGTAGAATTCGGCCAGCCAAAACCATGCGGCAGTGCGGTTTTGTGTACGACAGTGCAAGCAAGATTGTGACGAGTGGCACCTACACGCTGTTGATCGAGCTGCCCGAGTCGGTGACGATCACGTTCGGGGCGGCCGGCGAGCGCGAACTGGCGGCCGGAACGTATGCCTACACCGGCAGCGCGTTCGGCCCGGGTGGGTTCTCCCGGATCGATCGCCACCGACGAGTGGCGAGTGGCGAAAACGACGCGCGCCACTGGCATGTCGATTACCTGCTCGGCCATCCGGGCACGCGGATCGTCGAGGTCGTCCGCTCGGCCGAGGCCGACATCGAGTGTGCGGTCAGCCGGCGTCTGGCCGGCGAGCCGATCGAGGGGGTCGGTGCGTCGGACTGCGACTGTAACAGCCATCTGGTGTACGGCGGCGAGGGCGAAGCGTTTCCGGACGAAGTTCGGCGGACACACGCGAGTGCGCGAAACGATTGAGTTCGTAGAACGACTCGAGACCTAAGACGGCTTTCGTTCGCCGGAAATCGTTGCGAGGGATCGCGTCGCTACTCTCGAATTAGTCGCCAGAGAAGTAGTCCTGGGAGGATTCGAACCTCCGTCGAGGGCCCCAGAAGCCCGCATGATTGGCCACTACACCACAGGACTGCATTCGACAGAATGCCGTGGGTTTACTAAATGTTGTCGCTTTCTTCTGGGGTAACTACGAGGCGCTCGTAGTGTTCTTTCCGATGGCAATTCGCGCAGAGAACGACACACTTCTCGACTTCTGCGCGTATATCCGACTCGGGTTTGCCATTGGCAATCATTTCGCTGACACCTGCGTATTTCTCCGAGACGTGATGAAACTGCAAACACACTGGATCGGTCTCCGAGCAACGCTGACAGCCACGCGTGCGCTTGTACTCGTAAGCCCACTGCCGGAGCCGTTCCACTCTAGTCTGAGGCCCTTCCACCATCACGTGCGCCTCTGGCGCTGAAACGTGTTCTTTTGCGTGGCAATTTGCACACAGAATCTCACATTTCTCCATTTCGGCCTCGATATCGGATTTCGAGTATCCGTACGGGATCATCTTGTTGACGGCCATCTCCTTGTCCCCACTCGATAGGTGATGGAAATCAAGACAGGCCGGGTCAGACTCGGTGCAGTTGCGACATCCGTCACTGTTGGCTTTTCGCTCGTGTATCCACTCGCGAAGGCGCGCACGGCGTTTGAGGGTCCGTTCGGTATTCCACTCCCGGTTTTTGTAATGCCAGCGTTGATATCTCGTGAGGTCTTCCCAGATGAGTTCGTCTGGAAGATCGACGTCATCCGGTTTGGGCTGGACGCGGGATCCGTGCGAGTCATACGTCTCCAGCCCCGCCGCTTCCTTCGCGTCGTTCCAACCGCCCATCACGCGCTGAATCGTGCCCGAGGCAGGAGTTAGCCCCAACCCCTCGTACTGGGCTTTCGTCGGAGACTCGCCCAGCGCCTCGGCGGCTTCCCGCAGCGCATCGACACACTCGGACTCGGTGGTCACACCACACGTTGTGCCGTCTTCCGGGATAAAGAGATGGGACGTACCCGTTTCCGATGAGATAGCTCGGAAAACACAGTCTGGACCGTCTTTCGGCATTCTATATACACGATAATAGAGGTCTTAGCAAACGCTATTCCGCACCCCTTCGTCTCGGCAGATATGACCGATAATGTCAAACTCGGTTTCGTCTGTGTCCAGAACGCGGGTCGAAGCCAGATGTCAGCCGCGTTCGCGCGCCGAGAATGGGACCGACGAGGGCTGAACGGGGATGTCCAAATACTCACCGGCGGGACCGACCCCGCCGAAGAGGTCCATCCGGAAGTCGTCGAGGCGATGGCCGAACTCGACATCGATATCTCCGACCGCCAGCCCCGGGCGGTCTCGACGGACGAACTGAACGACTGTGACGTCGTCGCCACCATGGGCTGTTCGACGCTCGAACTCGACGCCGACGTCGACGTCCGCGACTGGACCTTGGAGGACCCACACGGCAAAGACGTCGAAACCGTCCGCGAGATCCGCGAGGAGACCGAGGGTCGGGTCACCGACCTCTTCGAGGAGTTCGTCGAGGCGTAGCTGATTCGAGGTCCAACAAGCCCTGATTGCCGGTCGCTCTCGCGAGCGCCATCGAGCGCGATCACGAGCGCGGTCGCCCGCCTCGTGGTCCGGTACGTGCGCCACTTGCCCTCTTTGCGGCGGGTCACCAGTCCGGTTGAGCTTCGACAGCGCGTGGCTGATCGCCCTGTCGCTGACGTTGAGCAGCGGCGCGAACGCACGGTGCGCGTCAGAGCACAATCCTCACGATCGATTCTGTTTCAATAGTTTTTGAAACCATCAACTATATGTGGGTCTGCGTTTTAGATTGATTTGAAATGGTGGTCGCACCGTGACGCCGATCGACGTGCTCGTGCCGATAATACGGGCCGGAATCGACGAGACGCTGTCGTACCTGACGCTGCACGTCATCACGTGCCTGGTGCCTGCGTTTTTCATCGCGGGCGGGATCTCCGCGGTGTTGTCGGACCGGTTCATCGAGAAGTATTTGAGCAGCGACGCACCCAAGCTTCAGGCGTACTCCATCGCGTCGGTGTCGGGAGTCGCGCTGGCGGTGTGTAGCTGTACGATCCTCCCGATGTTCGCCGGCCTCTACAAGAAGGGCGCGGGGATCGGTCCCGCGACAGCCTTCCTGTTCTCGGGCCCGGCGATCAACGTCCTGGCGATCGTGTTCACCGCCCGCGTGCTCGGGTTACCGCTGGGCGGCGCGCGAGCGTTCTTCGCGGTCGCGATGGCCGCCGGGATCGGCCTGACGATGGCGCTGGTCTTCGGGAGTGGCGACGACAGCGAGTCGCCCGAGGGGCAGACCGTCGCCACCGACGGGGGCCAGATCGTCGCCGAGCGCGACCGCCCCCTCTGGGTGACGGGCGGCTTTTTCGGCAGTCAGGTCGCGATCTTGCTGATCGCCGCCACCGGCCTGCTCACCTGGGCGGTCAAGGCCCCGCTGCTCGCGCCGTGGTTCGCACTGCTGGGGTACCTGCTGTACACGCAGTTCGACCGCGACGTGATCGACGAGTGGCTCCAGGAGACGTGGTTCTTCACGAAGGCGATCTTCCCGCTTTTGATCGCCGGGACGTTCGTCATCGGCATCATCGGCGCTATGGCCGCCATGGCTCAGGGAATGGGGCCGCTGGAGACGGTCACGACCGACGCCGGCGAGACCTTTACCGCCCATCAGGTCGCACCCGGGTTGTTGACCCAGGGAATATTCGGCGAGACGACGCTGCTCTCGTCGGGCTTGGCGTCGGTCATCGGCGCGGTGCTGTACATGCCGACGCTCCTTGAGGTTCCCATCATCGGGTCCCTGTTTGGCTACACCAACGGCCTGATGGCCGACGGGCCGGCGCTGGCGTTGCTGCTTGCGGGCCCGTCGCTGTCGCTGCCGAACATGCTGGTTATCTGGAAGACTATCGGCACCAAGCGGACGGCCCTGTACATCAGCCTCGTGGCGGTTTCCGCGACCGTCGCAGGGCTGATCTGGGGGCTACTGATCGTCTGACGTATCGACCTATAACCAACACACACCACACAACACAACCCATGAAAATCGAAGTCATCGGACCTGGCTGCGCCAGGTGCAAGAAGACCGCACAGAACGTCAACAAAGCGCTTGAGACGCTTGACGGAGAGGTAGAAGCAACCGTCGAGAAAGTCGAAGCACAGATGGAGATCATCGACCGCGGCGTGATGCACACGCCCGCGGTCGCCGTCGACGGCGACGTCGCAGTCGAGGGCGAGATCCCCGACGTCGATCAGCTTGTCGACCTGTTCGAGACGGCCTAGGGCCGCTTTCCCCGGCGGTTCGACTGCGTGGATGCACACACTGATTTGTGTGTACGTTCTATCCCCACACACCAACCATGTCCTCACAATCGAACGACTACCGGGTTTCACCGGAGACGATGTCGGATCTGGAGTCGATGGCCGCGACCTGTAACGTCGAGAGCGCCCGGGATATCTTCCAGGCGCTCTCTGACGACCGACGTCTCACGATCATGCGGCTGCTCGGCGAGTCGGAACTCTGTGTCTGTGACATGGTCGAGCTGTTCGACATCGAGTACTCGAAGCTCTCCTATCACCTCAAGAAACTCAAGGAGGCGAACCTCGTTGAGGCGGATCGGGAGGGCAACTACGTGACATACCGGCCGACCGAGCACGGGGAGGACGTCATCGAGATCGTCCGTAGCATGTGCTGACAGTTTCGGCACGGACGGGCGTACTCGCAGGACCGCTGGTACTGCAGCGAGGTGCGTCACTGTATACCACGACGCTCCGGGACCGATACGACCATGTCAGCGGCGCGAGCACGGACAGACATGTACGTCGGACGATTCGTGATCGTCGGGCCCGAGGTCGGCGCCTATCGCGTCTCCTCGCGCTCGTTTCCACATCGCCAGGCTGTCGACCGCGACGGCACCGTTACGATCGAACCCACGCCGGACGCACCGCCGTCGGACAACCCCTATATCTCGTATAACGGGTTGCGCGTGACCGAGAACGGTGCGGTCGTCGGCAACGGCAGCCACGTCGACCCCATCGCCGAGAAACTGCAACTTGGCTATCCAGCGCGAGACGCACTCGCAGAGCCGCTGCTGGCGCTCGATTTCGAGAAGGACGACTACGACACCCCGCGCATCGCCGGCATCGTCGGGCTGGACGACGACCCCACGGCCGAGGACGCCGTGATCGGGACGGTCCGTCGGGATGCGCTACTCGTCGAGGAGGTCACCGAACCGACGCTGGTCGCGACCTACGAGAACGACCGCCCCGAAGCGTTCGATTTCGAGGCGGGCGACGCCGCCGGGGCCGCCCGCGAGGCCTACGATTTGGACTTCGAGCACGCCGTCTGTGCGGCGGGCGTCGCCGTCGACGGCGACGGCTTCGAGACGGCGATCGTCAACGAGTAGACGGGATACGCGTCTCGCGTGTCACGCCCGCGTTTCCGCCGGCAGCGACGCCAGAAAGTGCGAGAGGTGCAGCCGATCGTCGGTCCCCTCGACCAGGTCAAAGTCGATCTCGCCGGCGAGTTGGTGGACCCGGGCGAGTTGCCGCCCGGTGTAGCGTGATCGGGCGGTCCGCAGGATCGCCTCCATCAGCTCGGCACCGCTGTAGCCCTCGTCGACGAGCAGGTCGTCGAGCGTCGAGCGCGCGTCGTCGAAGCGCCCCTCTTCGGCGGCGACGAGCATCGCTTCGACGTCGTCGTCGGCCTCGACCTCGCCGAGTACCTCGTAGGCCGCGTTCATCGTGATCTCGCCTTCGGCCTCGGCGGTGGTCTGGGCGCTCAACACGGCCGTCCGGACGTCGCCGTCGGCGTAGCCGGCGACGTACTCAAGCCCCTCCTCGTCGTGGTCGACGCCTTCGGCTTCGACGATCCGTTCGAGGACGGCGACGAGTTCCTCGTGGGTCGGCGCGCGCACGGGAACGGGGAAGCAGCGCGAGCGGATCGGCGCGATCAGCGTGCTGGGCTGGCGCGTCGCGATGACGAACTGCGTGGCCTCGTAGTACTGCTCCATGACCCGACGCAGCGCCTGCTGGAAGTCCTCGCGCATCGACTCGGCGTTGTCCAGCAGGATCGTCTTGTAGTTCCCGCCGACCGGCGTGTAACTGGCCGACTCTTTGAGCACGTAGTTGATCATCTCCCGCTTTGGGAGGTCGCTCTTGCCGGCGAGAAACGACCGAAACCGGGGGTCGTTCTTGATCTCGGTCTTCGAGCGGTCGAAGAAATCGGCGACGTTGAGCTCGATGAAGTCGTTCTCGGCACCCTCGTGTACGTCGGCCGCGAGCGCTCTGACGGCGGCGGTCTTGCCGGCCCCTTTCGGTCCGTGAACGAAGAGGTTCATCGGTTCCTCGCGGGCGCGTTCCACGCGCTCGCGCACCGTCCCCTGGGGCAGGTCGTCGATCGCCGGCGCGTGCGTCTCGGTCCACAGCGGCCCGTCCATCGGGTCGGCGTAGGCGGGCGGCGTTGAAGTATCCTGCGAGCGACGGGCGGGCGGGTCGAACGACAGATCCCAGTCGGCAGGCGTCGACCCGCAGGAACCGACTGCGATCGGTCCCGGAAGTCGAAGAGCGTATGAACCAGCCAGCCTACCTGACGACCAATGAGTGCCGACGAGACCCACGAGAACGCCGAGCAGGACGTCATCGCGGTCGACGCCGAGGACAACGAGCAGGGGCTGGTCAACCGACTGGATTCCCACACCGGCGACGGGATCCGCCATCGCGCGTTCACCGCGCTGCTGTTCGACGGGGACGGGAACGTCCTGCTGGCCCAGCGCGCCCCGGAAAAGCGGCTGTGGAACACCTACTGGGACGGGACGGTCGCCTCCCACCCGCGGGAGGGACAGACCCAGGAGGAAGCGACGGAGATCCGCCTGGAGGAGGAACTCGGCGTCACGCCGGACCAGTACGAGAACCTCCGGGTGACCGATCGCTTCGAGTACAAGCGCTACTTCGAGAACGCGGGCGTCGAACACGAGGTCTGTACGGTGTTGCAGGCGACGCTGACCGACACGACGCTCGATCCCGATCCCGAGGAGGTCGCCGGCCTGCTGTGGGCTCCCTACGAGCGCCTGCAGGACCATCCCGAGCAGTACCGCCAGCTTCGGCTCTGCCCCTGGTTCGAAATCGCGATGCGCCGCGACGCCGACTAGCGATTTCACCTCTTTCTCGTTCGAGTGGATAGCGACGTTGCTCAGACCAGTCGCCACTCGGTCCGGCCCTCGTCGGGGCTGTCGACGGGCTCGATCACGTCGCGGCGTTCCATCTCCTTGAGGACTTCCCCGAGGCGGTCGGGCTGGGCGATCTCCATCTCGATGCGCTCGATCCCGTGGTACTCCCGCAGTGCCGCGCGGATGTCTTCCCGGTCGAAGGTCTCGGCGTCGGATTTCTCCATCACGCCCGAGACGAGATCGACCATGTCCTCGACGAAGTTCCAGGGGTAGACGATCCAGGCCCACTGCTCGAGGCGCTCGCCGACGAAATCGGGTTCGAACTCGCTGGTGCCAAGCAGTTGCAGCGTCGCCGTCCGGACGGCGCCGGGGTCGCGCTCGCGGACGTATTCGGCGGCGTGAGCCATCGACTGGCCGGTGTCGGCGATGTCGTCGACGATTAGGACGTCCTTGCCCTCGACGGACCCTTCCGGCATCGGGTAGCGCACCTCGGGCTCGTCGCCCTTGGCGGCTGCGCCGACGTAGTGTTCGATCTTCAGGCTCGTCAGGTCGTCCAGCCCGAGGAAATCACAGAGCGTGCGCCCGGCGAACCAGCCGCCGCGGGCCAGCGCGACGACGACGTCCGGCTCGAAGTCGTCGGCCTTGACCTCGTCGCTGACCGCCCGCGTGAGGCCGTAGATGTACTCCCAGTTCGTGATCGTGCAGGGGAACTCCTCCGGCAGGTCGCTCATCCGGTAGTCACCGTCCGAACGATTGCTCCGACCGGCCATTAACCCGGCGGGTTCGAGCGGGAACGCCAAACCGTTAACCGGCCAGCCCACCCACCGACAGCCATGGACACCCGCGACGCATACCTCGTCGACGCGTTCACCGACGAACCGACCGACGGCAACCCCGCCGGTGTCGTTCCCGAGGCCGAGGACCTCGACGCCGACCAGATGGGAGCGATCGCGAACGAACTCGGGGCCAGCGAGACGGTCTTTCTCCGGGACAGCGACGGCGCCGACCGCCAGCTCCGGTATTTCACCCCCGAGACGGAGGTCGATCTCTGCGGGCACGCGACGATCGCGGCCCACGCGTGGCTGTACGAACACGGCGTCATCGGGGCCGGCGAGCATACCGTCGAGACGGCCGTCGGCGTCCTCGACGTCCGTGTCGAGTCCGACGGCACGGTCTGGATGTCCCAGAACGACCCCACAGTGGTGGAACTGGACGCGGACGCGGCGCAGGTGGCCGACGCGCTGGGGATCGAAGCCGACGCGATCAGGACGGTCGGGTTGCCGATCGCGCGCACCTCGACGGGCCTGCCCTTTCTCGCGGTGCCGGTCGAGTACTTCGCGCACCTCTCGTCGATGGAGCCGGACATGCGCGCGATCGAGCAACTCTGTGCGACGCACGACGCGACCGGGATCTACGCGTTCACCTTCGACACGCTCGAGGGCGACTCGACGCTGCACGGGCGGATGTTCGCTCCCGGGGCGGGCGTCGAAGAGGACCCGGTCACCGGGACCGCCAGCGGCGCCGTCGGGGCCTATCTCGCCTATCAGGGGGCACTGGAGGAGACGACGGACATGGTCTTCGAGCAGGGCCATTTCCTGAATCGGCCGGGGACGGTCTCGGTCAGCGTCGGTCCGACGGTCGAGGTCGGCGGACGAGCTGTCACGACGCTCGAGGGAACGGTCGTCGTCCCCGAGAGCGACGACGACGAGATCATCGAAGTGTGATACTGGTGGCTATACGGTCGGAACGATATCTGGCACGACGGCGTGCCGGATCATTTCGAAATGGTATCGCCACCAGTACGGGCCCGGATCGGTCGACGGTCGGCCGAGTTCTCAACGGTTTATCGGACGAAATCGACCGATAGCGCAACTCCTATACGGAAGAAAGACAAACGTGTGACCAGTATGCAGCGGCTCGAGTCGGCGCCGCAGGACTTCGATCGGGTGCTGTCCTCGATGTGCACCGAGCCACATCCGGCGGCCCGACAGGCGGCCGAGCGGTTTCTCGCGACGAATCCGGGCGACCCGGAGACCTACCGGACGGTCGCCGATCTGGAGCGCGACGCCGTCGAGTTGCTCGGGACGGTGACCGGCCTGCCCGAACCAGCGGGCTACGTCACGAGCGGCGGGACCGAGGCGAACATCCAGGCCGTGCGGATCGCGCGCAACCGCGTCGAGACCGACGACCCGAACGTCGTCGTGCCGACACATGCTCACTTCAGTTTCTGGAAGGCGGCCGACCTCCTGGGGGTCGAACTCCGGACCGTGCCGGCGCGCGACCACCGCGCGAACACCGACGCGGTAGCCGAGTCGCTCGACGGGGATACCGTGCTCGTCGTCGGCGTCGCCGGATCGACCGAGTACGGTTACGTGGACCCGATACCGGAACTGGCCGAGCTGGCCCACGACGCCGGCGCGCTCTTTCACGTCGACGCCGCGTGGGGCGGGTTCTATCTGCCCTTTACCGAGCACCGGTGGCACTTCGGTCACGCGGACATCGACACGATGACGATCGACCCTCACAAGGTCGGGCAAGCCGCAGTACCAGCGGGCGGGTTGCTCTCGCGATCCCCGACACTGCTTGATGAGCTGGCGATCGACACGCCGTACCTCGAATCGACCGAGCAGATCACGCTGACGGGCACGCGCTCGGGGGCCGGCGTCGCCAGCGCCGTCGCGGCCATGGAGGCGCTGTGGCCCGACGGCTACCGCGAGCAGTACCGCCGCTCGATGGACAACGCCCGGTGGCTCGCCGACGAGCTGGCCGAGCGGGGCTACGACGTGATCGAACCGGAACTCCCGCTGGTCGCCGCGGACGTCTCCCAGTCGCTGGTCGAGAAACTCCGCGACCGGGGCTGGCGCGTCGCCCGGACCGGATCGGACGAACTCCGGGTGGTCTGTATGCCCCACGTCACCCGGTCGATGCTGCGGTCGTTCGTCGCGGATCTGGACTGGTACTAGCGCCGAGCCGAAACCGATACGTTTTATCAACCCGTCCGATCCAGTGACTACCGTGTCCGTCGAACTGGTCCCCGTCCTCGCGAGTGGCACACTCGAAGGGCTCTACGCGACGATCGAAGGTGCAATCAGGACAGCGACGGGGCCAGTCGGGCTACTCCTGATCGGGGTCTACTCGTTTCTGATCGCGTTCGTGCTCCCGCTGCCCAGCGAGATCGTCCTGGCTCCCGCGAGTCACATGAACCTCGGGCTACCGACGGAGGCGAACGTGGCACTGATCGTCCTCGTCAGCGGGCTCGGCAAGGCGGCCGGCAGCGTCTTCGCCTTTCACATCGGACAGGAGGCCAAGCAGTCGGGCCCGGTCATCCGGTTCGTGCGTCGAT
The DNA here is from genome assembly GCF_017094525.1 of Halapricum desulfuricans. Taxonomy (NCBI): domain Archaea; kingdom Methanobacteriati; phylum Methanobacteriota; class Halobacteria; order Halobacteriales; family Haloarculaceae; genus Halapricum; species Halapricum desulfuricans. Next base: position 218,937 of record NZ_CP064788.1, read on the forward strand.
CGCGGTTCGACATCGTCAGCTGGTCGGAAAAGAAGACGGTCGAGCTCGCCCAGAAGTACGGCTACGTCGGCATGGCCCTGGCGCTGTCGGTCCCGGGCTTTCCCGACACGATCTCGATCTATGCCTTCTCGGTGCTCGAGACCGATTACTACCGCTTCGCGGCGGCGACATTCGCCGGCAGCGTCGGCCGGCTCGTCGTCACGATCGCGGGGTTCGCCAGCGTGACGGCGCTGCTGTGACGCTCGTCGGGTTCGCCAGCGTGACTGCACTGTTGTGACGGGTTTTCTGCCGAGAACCGCGCCGTGATATCCTGTCACTCAGATACACTTATTGTCTCGGTCGTCGTCTAGAGCGCATGCAGACTCGTCGCATCTCCTCGCAGTCGGTTCTCGGAGCGCTCGTGATCGTCATCGGACTCGCACTACTGGCGGAAACGACAGGCTATGCCGACGTCAGCGTCTTCTGGACGTACGTCCCGTCGCTGTTCGTCCTGCTGGGGCTGTTCGCGCTGGTCGCCAGCGGGTTCCGGAACGTCGTCGGTCCAGTGGCCGTGATCGCCGTCGCTGTCGCGTGGCAACTCGTCGCGCTTGATACGGTCGGTTGTAACGATTTACCGGTACGATCGCATACCGGGTGCGATCGACCCGGAACAGACTTACAACCGACCGTATGAGTATCTCACCGCCGAGGAAGTCATTCAGCTGTGGCCGCTCGCGCTCGTCCTGTTCGGGCTGTCGCTCGTGCTCGGACAGTATCGGTCGCAGGTCCAGCACGTCGACGGATCGTACATCACCGGGCTGGGCGTGTTCGGTGACACCGAAAAGCGGGCGTCAAAGCTGTTCACCGGCGGGTCGCTGACGGCGCTGTTCGGCGGAGCCACCCTGGATCTGCGCGACACGACGCTCGAGGGCCGTCCCGTGACCGTCACGGCGACGGCCGCGTTCGGCGGCGTCGACCTCATCGTCCCCCGCGAGTGGAACGTCGCCCTCGACGTGTTGCCGATCTTCGGCGGGGCGAGCGACGATCGACTCCGGGCACAACACCAGCACGACGACGTCGATCTGATCGTGACCGGGTTCGCTGTCTTCGGCGGCGTTGCCGTCAAGGACTGATCGATTCCATCCCGGTCACACGGATCGGCTCACTGTGATTGCTGTACCGGTGCGACCGCACCACTTCGTGCGGTCGACCCGGAAGGGACGTACAGTAATCAGTATGTTGCCGAGAGCGTGCCGACTGTCGCTCCGTTACGATTTCCGAAAATCGGTTTCGAGGTTCGTAATCTTTCGCCGGGCTTATTACGATGTGCGGACTCCGGTGGGACAATGACAGACGACGAGAGACCGACGATCCTGCTGATCGGGAGCGGCCCGATCCAGATCGGACAGGCCGCGGAGTTCGATTATTCCGGCGCGCAGGCGTGTCGCGCGTTGCAGGAAGAAGGCGCGCGGGTCGTGCTGGTCAACTCGAACCCGGCGACGATCATGACCGATCCGGAGATGGCCGACAAGGTGTATCTGGAGCCGATCGAGACCGAGCCCATCGCCGAGATCATCCGCAAGGAGCAGCCGGACGGCGTCATCGCCGGGCTGGGCGGCCAGACCGGACTGAACGTCACGGCGGAACTCGCCGAGGAGGGCGTCCTCGAGGAACACGACGTCGAGGTCATGGGCACGCCGCTCGAGACGATCTACGCGACAGAGGACCGCGAGCAGTTCCGCGACCGGATGCACAAGATCGACGAGCCGGTCCCTCAGTCGGTCACCATCGGGAGCATGGATGAGGTCGAGGACGCCGTCGAATCGGTTGGCGGGCTGCCGGTCATCATGCGCACGACCTACACTCTGGGGGGCGCGGGATCGGGCGTCATCGACAACATGGACGAACTCACGGAGGCCACCAGGAAGGGGCTGCGCCTCTCGCGGAACGACGAGGTAATGATCACAGAGTCCATCGACGGCTGGGTTGAACTCGAATACGAGGTGATGCGCGACGCCGACGACTCGACGATCATCATCTGTAACATGGAGAACATCGATCCGATGGGCATCCACACCGGCGAGTCGATAGTCGTCACGCCCAGTCAGGTCATCCCGGACAAGGGTCACCAGGAGATGCGCGACGCCGCGCTGAAGGTCATCCGGGAACTCGGCATCGAGGGCGGGTGTAACATCCAGTTCGCCTGGCACGACGACGGCACGCCCGGCGGCGAGTACCGCGTCGTCGAGGTCAACCCCCGTGTCTCTCGTTCCTCCGCTCTCGCATCGAAGGCGACCGGCTACCCGATCGCCCGCGTCACCGCGAAGGTCGCGATGGGCAAGCGCCTCCACGAGATCGAAAACGAGATCACCGGCGAGACGACCGCCGCCTTCGAGCCCGCGATCGACTACGTCGTCACGAAGGTCCCGCGCTGGCCCAAAGACAAGTTCCGCGACGTCGAGTTCGAACTCGGGCCGGCGATGAAATCGACCGGCGAGGCGATGGCGATCGGTCGCACCTTCCCCGAGAGCATGCTGAAGGCGCTTCGCTCCAGCGAGTACGACCCGGCCGCCGACTGGACGGAGGTCGACGACGCGACGCTCGAAGCGGAGTATCTAGAGCGCCCAACCCCGGACCGCACCTACGCCATCTTCGAGGCGTTCGACCGGGGTTACTCTGTCGAGGAAGTCGCTGCGCTGGCCGACATCAAGGAGTGGTATCTCGAACGCTATCAGGAGATCGCCGAGGCCGCCGAGGCCGCCGCCGAGGGCGACTTCTACACCGCCGGACAGGCCGGTTTCACCGACCAGGAGATCACCGCCATCGCCGGCGGCGAGTTCAACGACACACACCGGTCGTGGCTCCCCGCAGAGATCGAGGTCGAGGAAGGCGACGAGGGGACCGAGGCGGCCGCCGACGGCGGGAGCGAGGCGACTTCGTCGCCCCGACAGGACGGCGGTACCACCGCCGTTCCCGAGGAAGTCACCGTCGAGACCGTCGAGGCCGAGACGACCGACCGGGACTTCAAGCTGGTCGACACCTGCGCCGGGGAGTTCGAGGCGACGACGCCGTACTACTACTCGACGCGTGACCCGCTCTCGGGGATCGATCGCGACGAACTGCTCGTCGACCGCGAGGTCGAGAGCGTCGTCGTGGTCGGGGGCGGCCCGATCCGTATCGGGCAGGGCGTGGAGTTCGACTACTGTTCGGTCCACGCCGTCCGTGCGCTGCGTGAGATGGGCATCGACGCCCACGTCGTCAACAACAACCCCGAAACTGTGTCGACGGACTACGACACCTCTGACGGCCTGTTCTTCGAGCCGATCACCGCCGAGGAAGTCGCGGACGTCATCGAGGCGACCAACGCCGACGGCGTGATGGTCCAGTTCGGCGGTCAGACCTCTGTCGACATCGGCCACCCCCTCGAGCAGGAACTCGAGCGCCGCGAGCTTGACTGCGAGATCATGGGCACCAGCGTCGACGCGATGGACCTCGCGGAGGACCGCGACCGGTTCAACCGCCTGATGGACGACCTGGGTATCGCCCAGGCAGAGGGCGGGTCGGCCACCAGCGAGGAGGAAGCGATAGAACTGGCCCGCGAGATCGGCTATCCCGTCCTCGTGCGCCCCTCCTACGTGCTGGGCGGGCGCGCGATGGACGTCGTCTACAACGACGAGGACCTCAAGACTTACATCGAGGAGGCGGTCCGGGTCAGCCCGGACAAACCGATTCTCGTCGACGACTTCCTGGCCGACGCGGTCGAGCTGGACGTCGACGCCGTCGCCGACGGCGAGGACGTGCTGATCGGCGGCGTCATGGAACACGTCGAGACCGCCGGCGTCCACTCCGGCGACTCCGCCTGCATGATCCCGCCGCGCAGTCAGGAGATCAAGGCGGTCATGCCCCGCATCCGCGAGGTGACCGAGCAGATCGCGGACGCGCTGGACACGGTCGGGCTGCTGAACGTCCAGCTTGCGGTCCGTGACGGGACGGTCTACGTTCTGGAGGCGAACCCCCGCTCGTCCCGTACCGTCCCGTTCATCTCAAAGAGCACTGGCGTCCCGATCGCGAAAATCGCCGCGCAGGTCATGGCCGGCACGACCCTCGAGGAACTGGACATCCAGGAGCAGATCCCCGATCAGGTCTCGATCAAGGAGGTCGTGTTGCCGTTCGACCGCCTGCCCGGATCCGACCCGCGCCTCGGCCCGGAGATGAAATCGACCGGCGAAGTCATGGGCACCGCCGGCAGCTTCGGCAAGGCCTACCAGAAGGCCCAGTCGGCCGTCGGCAAGCCGATCCCGCTCGAGGGGACGGCGCTGGTCGACCTGCCGGTGCTGGGCTACGAGGAGCACTTCGAGACGCTCGATCTCGAAGACTTCGAGGACACCGACGCCGTGGTCGAAGCGATCAGAAACGGCGAGATCGACCTCGTGCTCTCACGGGAACGCGACATCCTCGAGGCCTGCGTCCAGGAGACCGTGACGTACTTCTCGACCATCGAGAGCGCCGAAGCGGGACTCGAAGCGATCAACAGCGCCGACGAACCGCTGAACGTGCAGGCGATCGGCGACCGCCCCACCGACCAGCGCGAGTGGGGACGGTAGTCACGGGGATCGGACGGACACCCGACGACTTTTGAGTTCCCGTTCGGCGTCAGTTATCGTCTCCGCGACGGTCTCGAACGCCTCGACAACCGGACTGTCAGGATAGGCGTCACGCACCGGCTGCCACGTGCGCTGGGCTCGGGCGGCGTCGCCGTGACGTTCGATCGTGACCGTCGGTGCGCCGATCGCCCGTTCGAGCCGGTTGGCGATCACCTCGTCACCGGCCGACTTGTTGAGCACGGCCGAGACGACCGGCGTCTCGAGTGCCCGCGCCAGCTGGCGAGTCCGGAGCGCACTCGACAGTCCCGCACGCGTCGGCACAGTCACCAAGACAGCGCCGTCGGCACTGAACAGCTGAGAGCCGACGTCTGCGCCCATGCCAGCGGGACAGTCCAGAATCACCCGTCCGTACCGGCGGTCGAGCGGACCGACGATGTCGGCGATCCGCTCCAGATCGGCGGCCCGCGCCCCCGCGAGCGTCCGACCGCAGGGGAGCACGTCGACAGTGCCGACTCGTTCGACAGCATCGACCGGCGACGCGCGCCCGGCGAGCACGTCGTGGAGGTCCGGCCCGCGTCCCCACGGCAGGTCCGGCGTCGTGAGATCAGCGTCGACGACGACGGCGTCGAGTTCGCGGGCGAGGTTCAGCGACACTGTCGACTTCCCGACGCCACCCTTGCCGCCACACACGGCCAGAATCATGACTCCTCGCCGAACAGCTCCGCCGGCGGTTCCCACCCGCCCAGTTTCGCGACGACGGCCTCCGGGTCAGTTTCGTCGACACCTACGCGCCGTGTCGCTGTGACTTCGACCGGCCTGTGCCCCGGAACGTCGGGGAGCGCAACTGGACTCGCGAAGCCGACGCCGCGTGTCCGTCCCGGCAGGATCGTCCCTGTCCAGGTGTCGTCGTCCCAATCCGGCGTATCGACGACGCCGGTCCGTGGCGGCCAGATCGGCCCCTCGAGCGCGCTCCGGAGAGTGACTCGCTGGGGCGTTCGCCGAGTGTTCGACACTCGAACCGAAACGAGGGTCACGCCGTCGCGCCTGCTGGCGTCCGACTCGATCGAGACCATACGGCTACTCGCCGCGTGTTCGTATATAAATATGGACACGGCTACTGGTGGCCGCGGTTGGTTCCGGGAGGGAGTATACGTTTGCCGGGTCGTGCAGAGGCTCCGTGGTCGACACATCTCGACTCCTCGTCGACGGTGCCGCCGAGCCGACGCTCCGGCACGCGCTCGCGGAAGCCCGCGACGCAGTCGTCGAATTCGCAACCCCGGTAGAGATCGTCGTCTTTGTCGATGCCGGGACAATCGAACCCGGCGCCGTCCGAGCGGCCGTAGAGACCCCGGTCGGAGTGGCAAACCGGTACAGCACGCGTCACCGATACAGCGAGAGATACAGCATCGCGAACCCGACGATGAAGGGGATCGTCTCGGACGCCTGGAAGAAAATCCGGACGAGTTCGACCGTTTCGGTCATCCAGCCGATCTGGGTGACGACGTTGCTGACGGCCACGCCCATGCTGATGAACGCGAACCCGATAAAGGCGTACTGGAGTCGCTCGGTCCTCTGTGACCGGTAGGCCTGAAAGCTGATGACCGTCAGCCCCAGCGACAGACCGAACAGCGTGAGACGGAGAAGCATCAGTACGCCCTGCGCAGCCCAGATGGTGAGATCCGCCATACAGTCCCGTGGGATAGAGACCTACTAAGGCATTTTCATCGCACTTTCGAACGGCTGGATAGAAATCACGATCTGTCTGCACGAGCGAGGTCCGCGGACCCGTCACTCCGCGCCGAGTTCGTCCCAGAGCTGGCTGAACCGGTCGGGCAGGTTCTCGGTGCGGTAGATCCGCACCTGATACTGATCGTCTTCCAGCGAGATCACGGTACTCTCGAAGTTCGACTCGAAGACCTTGTAGTGGTTGCCGTCCTCGGCGACCAGCGTCCGATCGGAGATCAGATCGTACTCCTCGAGCATCTCGATGCGGCGATATACCGTCGGTAGCGAGAGGTCACACTCCTCGCTGAGTTCCTTCGCGGACTTCGGCTCGCGGCTGACAGCCGCGAGGAGGCGCCGAGCGTGCTGGTCCCCGATCGTATCCAGAATCTCCTCGATGCTTCGGTCGTCCTCTGGCACTACTCGCTAGTTCTCACGGGCGGTCAAAAAAGGCTTGTTAGTCGCGGCTCGACATCGGGTCAGCTTCTTCTCACTGCGAAAACGCTGACCGGGGATTAAGAGCTATCCGGTCATTTCGCCGGATGGATCGGATCCGGCCGCCACTGGCCGTCTCGAGCGCTCGTTTCCACATCCCCCCAGGTGTCGTCGTGACGGCTGTTAATCCGAACGCCAGAACTGGCGACCCGGAGCCGATCCACCGGCGTGTGGCTCCACGCCGGGACTCTTCCGAAACGGTCACACAGCTCGCTCATACTGGTGGCTATACGAACGATATCTGTCACGACGGCGCGTCAGATCATTTCGAAGTGTTACAGCCACCACTATCAGTTCGATCTGACCGCCGACAGCGCACGCTCTATCGACTCGGCCGTCACCTCGCCGACGCCCTCGACGGACTGCAACTCCTCGAGCGAGGCGTCCCGGATCGCCTCGACGCTGCCGAACTGTCCCAGCAGTCGCTTGCGCGTCTCCGGGCCGACGCCGGGTACCTCGTCTAGCGGGGTCGAGACGTCGTCTCTCAGCGTCTGGTGGTACTGGACGGCGAAGCGATGGGCCTCGTCGCGCACCCGCTGGAGCAGGTGCAGCTGCGGCGCGTCGTCGGGCCAGTGCTCGACGCCCTCGGGCGTGACGACCAGTTCCTCGGACTTGGCCAGCGCGACCGCCGGCACGTCCCAGCCGGTTTCCGCCAGCGCGTCGCGCGCCGCGCCGAGTTGGCCCTCGCCGCCGTCGATCAACAGCAGGTCCGGATCGGCCCGATCGTCGCGGCCCTCGATCGCGCGTTCGGCCCGCCAGCGCACCAGCGACCGCATGTTGGCGTAATCGTCGTTTCGATCGGGGAGTCTCTTCCGTCGGTACGCGGCCTTCTCGGGACTGCCGTCGACGAAGGTGACGTCGCTGCCGACCGCCGATCGGCCCTGCGCGTGGCTCACGTCGAAGCCCTCGATGCGCTCGGCCCGGTCGAGCCCGAGCGCGTCGGCCAGCGCGGCCGTCTCATCGCGGTCGCCGCCGCGTCTCCGGGCGTTTTTCAGCGCCAGATCGACCAGCGTCGCTTCCCGGCCCGCGCCGGGAACCCGGAGATCGACGCCCTCCCGATCGAGCCACGAGCGCAACTCCGCGTCGTCGGGTCGGTCTGACAACAGCAGGGCGTCCGGGAGATCGCGCTCGGCGTAGTACTGGGCGACGAACGCGCCCAGCACTGCGCCCGCGCCCTCGCCCTCTGGGTAGTTCAGGCGGTGGCGCTCGCGCTCGACCAGCGACCCGTCGACGCTCTGTAAGCGCGCGACCGTCGCCCGCTCGCCCTCGACGGTGACGCCGAGCACGTCGACAGTGCGCTGTTCGCCGGTCGCCGTCGCGACGGCGTCGCTGCTCTCGGCGTGGAGCGACTCGACGGCTTTCAGGCGGTCCCGGAGGTTCGCGGCCCGCTCGAAGGCCTCTTGCTGGGCGGCCTCGTTCATCTCCCGGCGGATCGGGTCCGCGACGACGCCGGTCTCGCCCTCGAAAAAGCGCTGTACGGTCTCGCAGTCGGCACGGTAGTCGGCCTCGCTGATCTCGCCGGTACACGGCGCGGTGCACAGCCCCATCTCGTAGTCCAGACACGGTCGGTCGCGGTCGGCGTACTTGTGATCGGAACACCCGCGAAGCCCGTAGGTTTCCCGGACGGCTTTGAGGACGGTCTCGAGACGGCCCTTATCGGTAAACGGGCCGTAGACGGTCGCGTTCTCGTCCGGATCGCGGGTAATCTCGATCCGCGGGACGGGATGGTCGGTCAACTGGACGAGCGGGTAGGACTTGTCGTCTTTCAGCCGGACGTTGTAGCGGGGCTGGTGGCGCTTGATCAGGTTCGCCTCAAGCAACAGCGCCTGGGTCTCGGTGTCGGTGACGACGGTGTCGATCGTTCCCGCACGGTCGACCATCTGCCGGATGCGCTCGCCGCGGGGATCGGCGTAGGAGCGCACTCGATCGCGCAGGTCGACCGCCTTGCCGACGTACAGGACTGTCGCGTCCTCGCTGTCCCCGCCGAGAAACCGGTACACGCCCGGTTCCGTCGGGAGATCGCCCGCCCGCTCGCGCACCGCCTCGGCGTCCATCGTCGGCCCTAGCGGCGACGACGGTTTGGTCCTGTCGGATCCACTCCCGTGGCGGACGGGGACGATCCGCTCGTGGCTACGTGTCCCCGGTCGATCCCGGTCGGATCGCGCTGTCCAGTCTGTCGACGACCGCCTCGGCGTCAGACTCCGGCGCGGGCAGGCTGATCGACTCGTCGTCTTCGGCGAGGTCGACCACGAGCGAGCGCTCGCGCGACCAGAGGTAGACGCCGAACGGGACGATTGCAAACAGCAACAACAGCGCCCCGGTAAGCTGCATGAACTCCCCGAGGTTCCGGAGGATCGAGATGATCTGCTCGAACAGCCCCAGCACGCCGCCGATCCCGAGTTGTCCCGTCGATTCCGGCATCGCGACGTCCGAGAGAACCGAATCGAGCGGCACCAGTAGCCCCGCGACGATCAACACCAGCCCGTAGACCGTCGCCCGGACGGCGTACCCGAGAAACCGTGAGTCGCCGTTCGACTCGACCGAGACGCCGGTCACGTTCGGTCGGTCGGCCTGCTGGAAGTTCTCCCCGTCCCGTTCGGGCGTGAACGCGAGCACCCGGTGGCTCGTGACGGCGACCGTCGCCGTCCCGACCTCGAGGCGCTCCTCGACGGTTTCCCCCTCGTAGAGCAGGTCCTCGATCCGCTCGCTCCAGCGGCTCATCGGCTCACCGTAGCACGGCCCCGATCAAAACGATAGGGGATCGGGGGCGGACGCCAGCGGTCGTCGCCTCGAACCGTGATATACAATCGTCTGCCCGCCGAACGTCCGCTCATGTCAGAGACGGTGCGGTGCTGGCTGGTCGAACGCGACTACTACGACGAGGACCTGGTGACGCTCGTCTACGCGACGCCGGACGGATCGCGCCATCTCACCCAGCAGCTCTCGACGGCGCTGCTGAGCAAGAAGCCGCCGACGGCTGCCAAGGACGTCGAACCCGACCGGCTCGAACCCGTGGCCGACGAGGAGACCCGAACGCGCTACGCGACCGAGGCCGAGCGGATGGTCGACCGCCACGACCCCGACGACCGGGTGTGATGGCCTTGATTCGCCGGCCGAGAGCGTCCCATTCACAATCCTCTTGACGACGTGTCCCCACGGTTCGGGTAATGGTTTCGACGCTGACGCTGGTGATCGCGGGGGTGTTGCTCTACACTGTCGTCGCGATGGGGCTTCGACAGCGCGGGGTGCTCCCCGAGTTCGTCCACGTTTCCGGCCCGCTGACGACGATTCACACGCAGCGCGGCAAGCGGTTTCTCGATCGGCTGGCCCGACACGAGCGGTTCTGGCGCGCCTGGGGTAACCTCGGACTCGGGATGGCGCTGGTGTTTCTCATCGGGCTGTTTCTGGTCGTCCTGCTGTCGGCCTATCAGAGCCTGCTCCAGCCGGCGGCCTCGGCGATCCAGGAGCCACAGAACGCGCTGGTCATCCCCGGTGTCAACGAGTTCCTGCCGCTGTCTGCCGCCCCCGAGATCGTCTTCGGGCTGCTCGTCGGGCTGGTCGTCCACGAGGGCGGGCACGGCCTGCTCTGTCGGGTCGAAGACATCGACATCGAGTCGATGGGGATCGCCCTGCTGACGGTCGTCCCGCTCGGCGCGTTCGTCGAACCCGACGAGGAGGACCGCAAACGGGCCGGCCGCGGCGCACAGAGCCGGATGTTCGCCGCCGGCGTCACGAACAACTTCGCGATCACCGTGATCGCGTTTGCCCTGCTGTTCGGGCCGGTGACAGGGTCGATCGTGGTCGCGAGCGGCGTCCCGGTCGGCGGCTCCATGCAGGATTCACCGGCGCGCGTGGCCGGGATCGACGGGGGCGATCGGATCGTCTCGATCGCCGGGGTCGACGTCGATTCGTCCGCCGACGTCGACGCCGTGCTGGCCAATCACACCGAACAGAACGTGACGGTGACGACCGGTTCCGGGGAGTCGGTGCCAGTCAGTCGCTCGGCGCTGGTGACCCGCGCGCTCGCGGGCGGGCCGTTCGCGATCGACGCCGGGGCGACGATCGCCGCCGTCAACGGCACGACCGTCGATACCGAAGCCGAGTTCGCCGCCGCCGTGGCCGACCGGCCGACTGCGCGGCTCACGACCGCCGACGGATCGGACGTGACCGGCCCGATCGGTGCCTACGCCAGCGCGGTCGACGAGGGCGGCCCGCTGGCCGATGCCGGTGCACCTGCCGGCGAATCGATCGTCGTGACCCGCGTCGACGGGACGCGCACCCCCGACGCCGAGGCGATGCAGGACGTGCTCGCCGAGCTCGACCCCGGGACGACCGTCTCGGTCGAGGCGTCCGTCGACGGATCGGTCGACCAGTACAACGTCACGCTGGACGAAAACCCCCGTACCGACGGCGCGCTCGTCGGCGTTCTGGGCGTCCAACCCGGATACAGCGGGCTCGTGATCGACGACTTCGGGATCCAGGTCTACCCCGCCGAGTCGTATCTCGCGGCCCTGTCCGGTGACGGCGCGCTCGGCGGGATCGGTCAGGGCTCGCTTGCGACCGTCGCCGTGACGCTGCTGGTATTGCCCTTTGCGGCCGTCGCGTCACCGTCGCTGGGCTTTAACTTCGCCGGCTTCCTCGATCCGATCACGAGTTTCTACGTCGTGCAGGGACCGCTCGAACCGCTCGGCGGCGGCGTGTTCCTGCTCGCGAATCTGCTGTTCTGGACCGGCTGGATCAACTTCAACCTCGGGCTGTTCAACTGCATCCCGGCGTTCCCGCTTGACGGCGGGCACCTCCTGCGGTCAAGCACCGAGGCGATCCTCGCGCGGACGCCGCTGAACCATCGTCGGCACGTCCGGACAGTCACGATCTCGATCGGACTGATCATGGGTGTCAGCCTGATCCTGATGCTGTTCGGCCCACAACTCCTTTCCTGAAACGAAAGGTATTTTCCTGAAAGGCAAACGTCCTTATGCCCGCGTCCCAAAGTGGCGACGATGACTACAGAGCGACGGGACGCGCCCCCCACGGCGGAAGGGTGGTATGTGCTGCACGACGTTCGGACGATCGACTGGGCCGGCTGGGCGGAGGCCGCCCAGCGCACGCGCGACCGGGCCATCGAGGAGGGTATCGAGTTTCTCCAGTCGGTCACGGCCGTCGAAGACGCCGACGCGGGCGACTCGATGGTCGTCTCGATGCTGGGACACAAGGGCGATCTCATGATCGTCCACATGCGACCGACACTCGCGGATATCGACGAACTGGAGCGTCGGTTCGAGCGCACGCCACTGGCGTCGTTCACCGAACGGGATCGGTCCTTTGTCTCCGTGACCGAGGCCTCTGGCTACTCCGAGCGCGGCCGGGAGTTCATCGAGGGCGATCTCGACGATGACTCGGGGCTGGCAAGATATATGCGCTCGCGGCTGTATCCCGAGATTCCCGAGAAAGAACACGTCTGTTTCTACCCGATGGACAAGCGACGCGATCCCGAGTACAACTGGTACGATCTGCCATTCGAAGAGCGGGCCGAGCATATGGACGCTCACGGCGACATCGGCCGCGAGTACGCCGGGAGGGTGACCCAGATGATAACCGGCGCGATCGGCATGGACGACTGGGAGTGGGGCGTCACGCTGTACGCCGACGACATGACCGACGTGAAGGACCTGCTCTACGAGATGCGATTCGACCCCTCCTCCTCGAAGTTCGCCGAGTTCGGCCCCTTCTGGATCGGCCGGCGCTTTGACCCCGCCGATCTGGACGCCCTGCTGGCCGGCGAGCTGCTCTCGACCCCGTGGGAAGACGCTGCGGGCGACCACTCGGGACACGGCCGCCCGCCGGCGACGCCCGAGGACGCCGCGGAGGGGCACGGCGAGAACGGGCATCCGCACGAGGATAGCGAACACTCACACGGCGACGACGAGAGTGACGACCACCCCGATGGCGACGAAACGGACGAGCATCCGAGCACGGGCGGCGGTCGGCCGGCGACGACCGATTCCTGGAGCGAGGCGATCGCCGAGATCGACGACGTGACCGCCCGACTCGCCACTGCCGGCCTCCACGAGGGCGAGGACTACACGGGAGAGGCGTACGCGCTCGTCTTCGAGACCGACCGCGACGCCGCCGACCTGGCTGACGAGGTCGAGGGGCTGGCCTCGAACTTCGATCACTACGACACCCACGTCACGACGGCGGTCCGCGCCAGCGGCGGCCACACCTATCTGGTGAGCCTCTGGGCGACCGAGGACGCCGCGCAGACTGCCTCGGGATTTCTGACTGATCTCGACGGCATCGACACCGGCGCGCGCGGCTGGGCGGGCGAGCCACGGGGCGAGACGGGCGACGGCGCGAGCGGGCCTGCCGGGACGGACGAGGACACCGACATCCGGTCGCAACTGGCCAACCAGGGGATCTACGCCGGTCAGCCCCACGGCGAGGACGTCTACGCGCTCGTCGTCTACTCCGAGGCGGACCTCGACCGTCTGCGCTCGGCCGTCGAGGATCTGCGCGCGTCCTTCGATGGCGACGATCACGTCAAGACGGCCGTTTACGACGACCCCGACGACGAGGTCGCGGCCGTCGTCAGCCTCTGGGCGGACGAAGCCGCCGCACAGCACGCGAGCGGGGACCTCGAGTCGGTCCCCGGCGTCGTCCGAAAGGCGGGCGAAGGAGAGGGGTTCGGCACGATGGGGATGTTCTACACGGTCAAACCCGACTATCGCGAGGCGTTCGTCGAGACCTTCGGGACCGTCGGCGAGCAACTCGCGACGATGGACGGCCACCGCGAGACCGCGCTGCTGGTCAACGACGACGACGAGAACGACATGTTCATCGCTTCCCGGTGGGACGACCGCGAGGACGCGATGGCCTTCTTCCGGTCGGATGACTTCCGAGAGACCGTCCAGTGGGGCCGCGAGATCCTGGCTGACACGCCGCGACACGTCTTTCTGGCCTGATCACGATGCGGTAGGCCGCCATCCGGTCCAAAGCGAGAAGAACCTGGAGCTATGACGGACAGGTGTGACGGACGACTTCGATCGGCAACCGGACGTACCCGGACGCAGCGAACCCGACGACGCGCCGGGGAACGACGCGATCGACGACACGCCGACGATCTCCTGCGAGCGCTGTGGCCGATCCTGGGATCTGGCGTACGAACTCGATGAACTCGCCGTGGGCAATCAGGCGGTCCAGCAGTTCGCGCTGGACCATCACCGTCACACCGGCCACTTCCCCGACGGGATCTCGACCTGGCAGGCGAGTTGCCGACAGTGTCCGGAGACCGTCGAACGCCTCGAGGAGAGCGCCGCCAGACGCTGGGCCGAGACGCACGCTCGTCACACTCGACACAGCGTAGCGATCGAACGCGGCGAGCAAAAGGTGGACGTCGTCACCGCGCCGGAGCGGTGACTGTCACTCGGGACCGTCGCCAGCGGTCCTACTCGGGCACGTCCGGATCGTCACTTTCGGTCCGCGTCTTGTCGAGGTCTTTCTCGCCGAGGTAGATCTCCGCCCCGTCCTGGGCGACTTTTTCGGCCAGGACGGCGCATTTCACCCGCATCGGCGAGATCTCGACGCCGAGCATGTCGATGATGTCGTCGCGGTCCATCTCCCGCAGTTCCTCGATCGAGGTGCCCGGCAGTCGCTCGCTGAGCATCGAGGCCGAAGCCTGCGAGATCGCACAGCCGTCCCCGCGGAACGCGACTGCCTCGATGGTGTCTTCGTCGTCGTCGAGGACCACGTCCATCTCGATGGTGTCACCGCACATCGGGTTCTCACCGACGTGCGTGAACGTCGCATCCTCGATCTCCCCGTAGTTGCGGGGATTCTTGTAGTGATCGAGGATCTGCTGTCGGTACATGTCCGAGCCGCCGATACCCATTGTTGTCCGACTGTAAGCGTCTCCGCCGCAAAAGCGTTCCGCGGGAGACGCTGGCACGCGGTCCGACCCGCACGGGTACGGTGCGACCGTTGAGTTCCGGGAGTATCAGTCACTCGATATACTGGATGAGACGGGCCATCCCGGATTCGAGGTGATAGAGGTTGTGACAGTGGAACAGCCAGTTGCCGGGGTTGTCGGCGAGGAAGTCGAACGTCACTGTCCCCATGTGGCCGGGAACGACGACGGTGTCCTTGACTGCGTTGCCGACTTGGAAGAAGTGGCCGTGGAGGTGCATCGGGTGGACGACCGGGCTTCGATTCCGCATCGTGACCCTGACGTGTTCGCCCTCTTTGATCTGGAGGGGGTCGGCGTCCGGGTACGCCTGCCCGTCGATCAGCCACCCGGACTGGCCAGCCGAGAGCGTCAGGTTGAACGTCCGGTCCGGGCTGCCATCGAGCCCGTCGATCGGCGTGCGTGCGACCAGATCGCCGTATGAGAGTTCCCGTCCCGTGGCGGACGGCGAGACCGGCGCGGAGGTGCCCCCGTCGTACGACAGGAGCGCTCTGGCAGGCGACTCACGCCCGTTGAGAGCCGTCGCCAGCAGCTCCCACGTTCCGGGGTTGGTCGCGTCCACGACCACGTCGTAGCGCTCGCCCGCTCCGAAACGGAACGAGTCGACAGCGACCGGGTCGACCGGCCGGCCGTCGGCGTGCGTGACCGTCATCGGGTGGCCGCCCAGTCGCACACGGAAGTACGTCGCGCTGCTCGCGTTGATGAACCGAACGCGGACGCGCTGACCCTCTCGAACGTCGAGCCGCTGGGGGTCGTTCGGCGGGCGACCGTTGGCGAGTAGCGCGGCGTACGGCGGTCGCCTGTCTCCCATCATCCCGCCCATACCGGGGCCGCCACCTCCCATACCTGGACCGCGCCCGCCGCTGTCGGTCCCCTCGTAGAGTGGCTGGGGCGCTCCGTCGAGGTAGTCGTCGAGTACCACCGTGTACTCCCGGTCGTACTCGACGTGTGGGTCGGATTCTTCGACGATTAGCGGTGCAAGTAGTCCCCGGTCAAGCTGGAGTCCGACGTGGCTGTGGAAGAAGTACGTCCCGGCCGGTTCGGCACGGAACCGGTAGGTGAACGACTCGCCGGGCCCGGCCGGCTGCTGGGTGACGCCCGGGACGCCGTCCATCGGGTTCGCCACGGGCACGCCGTGCCAGTGGACTGTCGTCTCTCGGGGCAGACCGTTCGCCAGCTCGACCTCCAACACGTCGCCCTCGGGAACCCGAAGCTGGGGCCCGGGAAACCCCTCGTTGTATATCCAGGTGTCCGGAGACAGGCCGCTGGCCGCCTGTGCCGGGGCTGGCCGGACCGTCGCAGCGGTGTCTGCCGGTCCCGATGGCGGCGAGCGCGGTGTCGCAGTCGGGACGTCGCTGTCGTTCGACAGCGCTCCGATTCCCGTACAGCCCGTGAGCCCCCCGAGGCCGGCCGCGCCTAGCGCAGCCAGGAACCGTCGCCGCGTCGTCGATGACCGAGTCATCGTGCCCCGGGCGCACCGGTGTCGTTTCCGGTTTCTCCCGTGTCAGGCACGCTGTCGCGGAAAACACCTGCCGTCTCGTCCGCGCGCGCTGCACGCGAGTCGATCTCGCCTACTACCCTGTCAGACAGCCTCCGTCTCACGTCGTTCATACTCTACGGTACTCGCTGGACGCGGATGACGGTTCCGCGTATGCCGTTGACAGGCGTGTCTGTCCGCCGCTGTGCCGCTGTGGTCCCGTCGTGTGATAGTGACCGTTGTACCGATTTGCCGGTGCGACCGCACGGCGAGTGGTCAGCGTAACTTCTGGACATCTGGGAGGAACGTCTCGATCCAATCACTAGCGAAGCTGACCTGCTGACTCAACCGGTGGAATGTCTCGGTGAGGAACTCTCGAAAGTTGTCTTTGTCATCGAAGATTTCAGGAGAGATATCTCGTTTGAGGTCTTTCCAGAGCGGTTCGATTGCGTTCAATGTCGGTGAATACGGCGGAATGAAGACGAACTCGATGCCGAGTTCGTCGGCCCGTTGCTGTGTGAGTTTCGCATGGTGAGAGCCGTAGTTATCGGCCACGAGCAGAATCCGGCCCCGCGGATTCTGCTCGCGGATCTCCTCTAACGCCTCGACGATTGTCTCTTTGACTAACCGCTTTTTGAACGTAATCACACTTTGACCAGTCAGCGCGTAGAAACCGATCGACCGCCATGGAAACGTCACTAGCGGTTTTGCGATCGTGACCGTCCGATCAAACGACCAGAGTCGCTGTGAATTCTCGAACGGTTGAGGCCACGCTTCATCGAAAAAACCCCAACACGACGGGATCATCCTCCTCGGTATCGTGGTCGTCCTCGCCGAGCGCCTCAGTCAGGCGCTCGGCGAGAATCTCATCTGCGTCAGCCGGACTACGCGGATCCATCGGCCGCGGCTTGGCGTAGTTCATGCCCGCGGCACGAAGTTTCCGGCTGAGATGCGCCGGGTGGTAGGTGACATCGTAGCGGTCTTCGATTAGGGCGTGAATGGCTTGCGGTGTCCAGGGTTGATCCTCTTCGAGGATACCACAGAGTTCATCGAACTGCGTGGGAGTGAGCTTCGGCGGCCGGCCGCCGCCGAAGCGCGGGCGGAGTCCCTCTACACCGTCATCATTCCACGCGCGAGCCCATCGACGCGTCGTAGATCGGGAGATTCCGACGCGTCGGCCCGCCTGCTTGCGGGTATCGCCCTGATAGAGATTCTTGATGAAACACAGCCGCCGGACGAGACGGGTCTCGTCCGCCGACTGTGCATCTTCGATAGCCTGCTCGAGCTCTTCTTCCGACAAATGCCGCACTAACTCTCCGCGTTGGCTTGTGTTCATCGAGAGCTATACGCTTCCAGAAGAGTCAACTCTTTCGCAGACCACTCTTCGTGCGGTCGATCCGGAAGGGACGTACAACGGTCACTATGAGCGTTCGTTGCCCGGAATGGCGAGGTCGCCCCCGTCCCGTCTGCCCGTCCGCTCGTCCAACGGCGTAGTTGTGTCCCGTTTCTCCACAACTCAAACCCTTCAGGACACAACTGATCCACAGAAACGGATAGGGAAGCGTGAAATAACTCCGGGCAGACGAGAACCCCCTCTCGGAACAGTTGAGTATGTCCAATACTATTCTTTATCAGTAACTGGGGTAGCGTGAGTAAACTAAAGGGGAGTGATTACCAAGTCCCGACGAGAACCGATGAGTGAACCATCGACGATCGTCATCGGAGGCGGTGCGACCGGCGTCGGGATCGCGCGCGACCTCGCGATGCGCGGGGTCGACGTGACCCTTCTGGAGAAGGGGAATCTGACCCACGGGACATCCGGCCGGATGCACGGGATGCTCCACAGCGGTGGCCGGTACGCCGTCACCGACCAGCACAGCGCGGAAGACTGCATGACAGAGAACCGTATTCTCCGGGATATCGCTTCCCACTGCGTCGAGATGACCGGCGGGCTGTTCGTCCAGATGCCCGAGGACGACGACGAATACTTCCAGCAGAAACTGGAGGGATGTCGCGAGTGTGGCATCCCCGTCGAGGTGCTGTCCGCCGAGGAGGTCCTGGAGATGGAGCCGTATCTCTCGGAGGACCTCGAACGGGCGATACAGGTGCCCGACGGGGCGATCGACCCCTTCCGGCTCTGTGTCGCAAACGCCGTCAGCGCGGAGAACCACGGGGCACGGATCGAGACCCACTCCGAGGTGACCGACCTCCTCGTCGAGGACGGCGAGGTCGTCGGCGTCGAGGTCGAACACAAGTCAGGGGCGGGGAGTCGCGTCCACGGCGCTGCCGGCGAAACCGAGGAGATCTACGCTGACCACGTCGTCAACGCTGCGGGAGCATGGGCCGGGGAGATCGGTGCGATGGCCGACCTCGACGTCGAGGTCATCCCGGCGAAAGGCGTCATGACCATCATGAACGTCCGGCAGGTCGACATGGTGATCAACCGTTGCAAGCCGCGTGGCAACGCGGACATCATCGTCCCCCACGAAACGACGGCCATCCTCGGGACGACCGACGAGGAGGTCGAAGACCCCGAGGACTTCCCGGAGGAGAAATCGGAGGTGGACTTCCTCATCGAGGAGATGTCGAAGATGGCGCCGATCCTCGAGGACGCCCGGACCCTGCGATCGTACTGGGGCGTGCGACCGCTGTACGAACCGCCGGGGACGGGCACCGAGGAGACCGAACAGATCACGCGGAACTACTTCGTGCTCGACCACGACGATCGGGACGACACGCCCGGCCTGACGACCGTCGTCGGCGGGAAGTTCGTCACTTACCGGAAGATGGCCGAGGACTGTGCCGATCACGTCTGTGGCCGGCTGGGCGTCGACGCCGAATGCCGGACTGCCGACGAACCGCTCCCGGGCAGCGAGGACGGTGCGATACTGAGCGACGCGATGGACCGCTACGGGCTGCGATCGCCGCTGGCCCGACGCAACAAACAGCGACTCGGAAGCCGCTACGACGACGTGCTCTCGGGCGGGGATCCCAACCCCGTCGTCTGTGATTGTGAGGGCGTGACCCGTGCCGAGATCCAGGACGCGATCGAGAGCGCCGGGACTGACCTCAACTCGGTACGCCAGCAGACCCGCGCGTCGATGGGGACCTGTCAGGGCGGGACCTGTGCACACCGGCTGGCGGCCGAGCTCCACCCCGAGTACGACGAGGAGGCGGCCCGGGCCGCACTCGAAGAACTGTACCAGGAGCGCTGGAAGGGCCAGCGCCACGCCCTCTGGGGCGAGCAACTGGACCAGGCGACGCTCAACCACGCGCTGCACGCGAGCACGATGAACCGCGATCGCGACCCCACAGACGTCAGCGTCGACTTCGAGTCGTTCGACGCTGGTCGTGCCGTGGCCGACGGGGGTGACTCCGATGGCAATTGAAGACGACGTGCTGGTGATCGGCGGCGGCATCGCGGGGCTGTCGAGCGCCATCGCGGCCGCGGAGACGGGCGCACGCACGCGTCTGATCACCCACAAACAGAGTACGCTCGGGAACGCAAGCGGGCTGGTCGACGTGCTCGGCTACGCGCCGGACGACGATACGCCCCGTGCCGATCCCTACGACGCGATCGCGCAACTCCCCGCCGAGCATCCCTACAGCAAGGTCGGGGCCGACGCTGTCCGCGAGGGGCTGGCGCTGTTCGACGACGCCGTCGGGGACCGCTACCGCGGGAGCCACTCGGCGGCGAACGCGCTCGTTCCGACACACGCCGGCTCGGTCAAGCCGACGGCGCGATACCCGCGTTCGACCGCCCCGGGACTCGTCAGCGACGACCGGGACATGCTGCTTGTCGGCATCGACAGCGTCACCGGCTTCGACGCGCCGATGGCCGCCGACCATCTCTCGGCCGTCGGCGTCCCCTTCGACGTGCGCGGTGAGACCGTCCGCTTCCCCAAATCGTTCCCGCAGGACGCGGACGTGACACGCTATGCCCGCGCGCTTGACCGCGACGAGTCGGTCGACGACGGGACCGTTCGGGAAGTGCTTGCCGACCGCGTCGAGGCCGTCCTCGAAGACGAGCGCCGCGTCGGCTTCCCGGCGATGCTGGGCGACTCTCGTCACGAAGCCGTCCGGACGGAGTTACAGGACCGGCTCGGCGTCGACGTCTTCGAAGTGCCCACCGGGCCGCCGAGCCTTCCGGGACTGCGTTTGGAGGACGCCCTCTACGACGCGGCCGAGGACGCTGGCGTCCGGATCACGTCCGGCAACCCGATCGTCGACTTCGACGCCGACGGCGGCCGGGTCCAACAGGTGCTCATGGACCGGCTGGGCTCGGAGGTCGCCTACGAGGCCCAGCAGTACGTGCTGGCGACCGGCGGCCCCGTCGGCGGCGGGATCGAGTCCGACCGGGACGTCGTCGAGGAGTCGATCTTCGGTCTGCCGGTTGAGCACCCCGAGGATCGCTACGAGTGGTTCGACGACGACGTCTGGGGCGACCACGCCTACACGGAGTTCGGCGTCTCCGTCGACGACGATCTGCGCCCGGTCGCGGGCGAGGAGGTACAGTTCGAGAACCTTCGCGCCGCCGGCAATGTGATCGGCGGCTACGACTTCGCCACCGAGAAATCCGGCTGTGGCGTCTCGCTGGCCACGGGCTACGTGGCCGGCAGTGAGGCAGGTGAGTTGACATGAGCAAACAAGCAGAATCCGAGACGTTCGATCCAGTGGACCTGTTCCCGGATGCGACGGATATGGACCTCCGCCCGGGAGTCGACAAGTGTGACAAGAACGGCAACTGTGAGACGGTCTGTCCGGTCGCGGAAGTCAACGAGGACTTCCCGGGGCCGAAGTTCCAGGGGCCCGAACAGTGGCGACTCACCCGCAAGGGGGACATCGAGTTCGACGAGTCCGTCGACAAGTGTCTGAACTGCATGCGGTGTGACACCGCCTGTACGAACGACGTTCCGCTGGGGCAGATGCACAACGTCGCCCGGGCGAACTACGTCAAAAACCAGAAAAATCACGCCTCCCGGGAGTACCTCCGC
Source organism: Halapricum desulfuricans (assembly GCF_017094525.1). NCBI lineage: Archaea > Methanobacteriati > Methanobacteriota > Halobacteria > Halobacteriales > Haloarculaceae > Halapricum > Halapricum desulfuricans. The sequence goes on from NZ_CP064788.1 coordinate 240,168, forward strand.
AACAAGATGCTGGCCAACTACGGCACGCTGGGGAAACTCGGGAGCATGATGCCCCGGATCTCCAACGCCGTCTTCGGGCTCGGCGCGACGCGCTGGCTGAACGAGAAGCTGCTCGGCTTCCCGAGCGAGCGTTCCTTCCCCGATTTCGCAACCCAGACGTTCCGCGGCTGGTGGAGCGACCGCGGCGGCGACGCCACATCGGCCGAACGAGCCCGCGAAGCCCGCGAGGCGCGCGGCGAGACCGGCGTGGACAAGAAAATCGCGTTCTTCCACGGCTGTTACGCCAACTACCACCAGACCGAGGTCGCAAAGTCGATGGTCCGGCTCTACGAGTCGCTGGGCTACGAGATCGTCGTGCCCGAACAGAGCTGCTGTGGCACGCCGATGTTCGCGAACGGGATGCTTGACGACGCCCGTGGCGTCGCCGAGGAGAACGTCGACACCTTCGGCTCGCTCGTCGAGGACGGCTACGATCTGGTCGCGACCTGCACCTCCTGTTCGATGGCCCTGCGCAAGGAGTACCCCGAACTGTTCGACATCGACGGCGTCGAGGAGGTCGCCTCGCACATGTTCGACGCGGTCGAGTATCTGCGGGTCAACGAGGATCTCGAAGCCGAACTCGCCGGTGCCGACGTCGACTTCCCGGCGATGACCTACCACGCCCCCTGTCACGGCGAGGTCATGGGCGTTGAGGGAATCGTCACCGAACTCTTCGCGGATGTCGACGGCGTCGAACTCGACGACACGGGCGACGTCTGCTGTGGCCTGGCCGGCACGTACGGCTGGAAAGACGAGAAGTACGACGACTCGATGGAGATCGGCGCGGAGATGTTCGAGGCCTTCGAGGAGGCCCCCGGCGAGGTCGCGCTGACAGAGTGCCCGATGTGTAGCGCCCAGATCGAACACGGCACCGGCTACGAGGTCAGACACCCAATGGAACTGCTCGAGACGGCGCTGGTCGAGTCCTGACAGCGTCGCATCGACTGCCATCCGACGAGCGAAGCGCAACGGAGTTGTTGCCTGCCCCCGACCGTCCGGGCATGAAGTGGCTCCAGAGCGGCCGTCGCCGCGATCTCTGTGTCCTGCTGTACGGCGACGACGGGGTGCCCGCACAGAAACTCAAGACGGCGCTCGAACGTCGCTACGACGAGCGGATCGATCCCAAGCAGTTCTACGGCGCGCTGGAAGCGCTCGAACGACTGGGCCACGTCCGGTCCCGAACCGAGGGGCTGAGCGACGTTTACGAGCTGACTGACGCCGGACGGGAACACGTCGAGGCGTACGCCGCGTGGCTGGACGAAGAGGTCGGATGTGGCGAGAGGCGCTGATTTGCCACAGTCACGATGACGAAGCGTTTCCGAACCGCTGTCCGATAGCGAACAGTGGGGTGCCGAGGAGCGCCGTCCCGATCGATAGCAGCAGCAACATCGCCGGGGTGACGAACACGACCCCGGAGCGAGGCACGAACGGAAGCGCAGCCGCGACCGCCCCGAGCGCGGCGACAAAGGGGAAGAGGAAACGGCCCCAATGTCTCGCGGCGGCGAGAATACCGAACGGCAGGAAGACCAGCTGACCGGCGACGAGCACGAGCAGTCCGCCCGCCCGAGCACCGACGAGCAGCGCGAGTGTCCACACCGCGACTGCGGCCACAGCCATTCCCGGGACGTTCCGGTCGGTCTCCTCGTCCACGAAGTCGGCGAGCGCGGCGGCCGTGGCCGTCGAGAGCGCCTGCGGAATCAGTCCGATGCCGACTACTCCCAGGACGACCCCGACACCGTTGCCCGCCAGCGCCACGACGGCGGTGAGGCCAGCGTACAGGCCGCCGCCTGCGGCGAGCCATCGCAGGACCGTCCGCCCCTCCCCGAGCGTTGCGGGGAGACGATCACCGGCGAGCAACAGCCCGGTCGCGACGAGCGCGAGAAGTGCGGCCGGAACTGTGGCGTACGCGCGCAGTTCCGACTCGATCATCCCGAGTGCGTGCAGCCGAACCGCGCCGACAGTGACCGCCTGTGCGAGGAGACCGTCGTCGGGAGCGAACGCGACTGTCGCCTCGCGGCCGAGCGGGGAATCGAATCGTTGCCTGTCGTCGCCGGGCCTCCAGACGGCCCGGTTCCTGCTGACTGTCCCCCCTGGCGGTGCGTGGGTGATCGCCGTCCCGGACGGGCCTTCGACGGTGAGCGCGTCCGTGTTGATGTACGGTGCGCCGTGGGGCGGGTAGCGAGCGAAGCCGTCGAACAACAGCACACCGCCCGGGTATCGGTGCGTAGCGTCCGAGGCCGTGAACGTGGCCGTGACGGTGGGGTCGGCAAGCGCCACCGAGAGGTTCTCAGGGTCGTCCACGACGGTCCGGTACGAACTGTAGCTCTGACCGACGGTGCGATAGAGGAGCGTTCGGTTCCCGGCGAACCGCTCGGCGGCGTCCCGATTCAGGGTGGCGGTAGCCGTCCAGTGACTGTCCCCGTCGGCGGTGATTTCGACGGTAAGACTGCTCTCAGTGACGGTGGCGTTCACGCCGTTGTCCTCGGCCGCTCGCTCGAACTCCGGCCCGCAGATCCCACAGACCCCTTCCGGTGGCGGGGTCGTCGAACCTCCGGGGGCAAGTATCGCCACGACGAGCAATGCCGCAACGATGGCGAGGATCACGTGGCGAGTGCGCATTGTCGGAGTGTGATTTCCCGATGCACTAAATATCTATATATTTGGTATTAGACAATTCTGGCAGGGTCTCTGTTAGTTCAGAATTTTCAGACGAATTTTGCGAATGACCCGAAACCGCCCAGCAGCTCACTCCCAGAAGGATTTCGTCCGGGCGTACTCGCGTTCCCGGGCGAGGATATCCCGGTAGAAGTCGTCCTCGTCCTCCCGAAGTTTGTTGATGATCCGGGCGGCGTTATGTGGCCCGACGCCGCGGGCCGCGAGCGCGATGATCGCCCGCTTGCCGTGACTCTGGACGAGACTCGCCGCCCGGTAGGCCCGTTCGGTCTGTTTTTCCTGTTCGTCGTCCTTGTTGTCGGCCTTCACGGCCTGGACGACCTCGTCAGCCCAGGGGTTCAGCGCGGCGATCTGGGTCGACCCACAGTGGGGACACGCCGGCTGGTCGCTGACGGTCTTGACCGTCCGCCTGGATTCCCAGTCCTGACAGTGCAGACAGAACAGCAACACCTGGTCGTTCTGGATGCGCTCGCGCACGGTCTGGACGACGCTGGCGTCGGCGTTTTCGGGAGCCAGCAGTTCCTGGCCGCTCGAGCGGCCGCCCCGGCCGAGTGGGGTGCGCTCGCCGACGGTCTCGACGCTGATCGCGCCTGACTGGATCGCTTCGAGGATCTCGCTCGCTTCCTCAACGGCCAGTTCCTCGTGGAGGACTGCCCGCAGCGCCTCGTCGTAGACGGGGGTGTCCTCCAGCGCCGCGAGGAGCCGATCCCGACCGAATCGGTTGCTCCCACTGCCCCGCCACCGCTTGAGTGCCCCGAACTTCGCAGCGACCTGGGCCAGCCGGAACTTGAGTACGTCGGCGTTCTTGAGGCTGAGTTCGATGATCGCCTCCAGATGGTCGGGATCAGTTTCATTGAGCACTTCGACGACGTCCCGGGCCGCGACCCCGCCGGGCACCTCCAGCTCGATCCGGTAGGGGTCGATCTCCATGCCGACCGAGGAACCGGTCCGCTGGCCGAGCATCGACGAGACGAGTCTGCCGAGCGTCTCGTTGACGGTGTGTCCGAAGTGGGCGTTGATCACGACTTGCCGGCCCCGAAACTCCACGAGGAGCCGGTCGTCGGTCGGCAGCGCGGCCTCGTGGCGGTCCAGCGGGTCGAGCGCCTCGGCGATCGTGTGCTCGTCGGCCGGGTAGTGCCGCCGCAGGTCCCGGGCGGTCGCTTCCGGCGTCGCGCCACCCCGCAACTGCGTGCCCGTCACCTCGCGGATCTCGCCGACCTCCTGGGCGACCTCGTAGGGGACGGGGATCTCCTGGCCGACCCACGAGGGGACTTCACCGCCGGGGTCGGCGACGGGGCTGACCTGGACGCGCTCCTCGTCCTCGTCGATCTCGACGATACGCCACATCTCCCCGCGCTGGATGAAGATCTCGCCGGGCTGGGCGAAGTTGACGACGAACCGCTCGTCGAGCGTCCCGATGCGATCGCCGGAAGCGACGTCCTCGACGGTGTAGGTCGCCTCGTCGGGGATCATCGAGAGGTTCTGATAGAAGTACTGCCAGGTGCCCCGGCGCTTTTCGAGCGTATCGCGGTCCTCGTCTAGCCAGACCACGTCGTTGCCCGCGAGTTCCCGGACGACCTGCTTGAACTCGTCTTCGCCGACCTCCGCGAAGGGGTAGGCGCGAGTGAGAATCTCGTAGGCCTCCATCGCCCGGATCTCGCCGACGTCCATGACGAGGCCGGCGATCTGGTTGGCGACAGTGTCGAGGCTGCCGTGGTGGATCGCCGCGGGTTCGACCTCGCCCTCGCTCGCTCGACGGGCGATCGCCAGCGCTTCGAGCGTGTCGTCCGGGCGGGTCGTGATCACCGTCCCCGAAGAGACGACGTCTCGACGGTGGCCGGCCCGGCCGACGCGCTGGAGCAACCGCCGCACCTCGCGGGGGCTGTTGTACTGGACGACGTGATCGACGTGGCCGACGTCGATGCCCAGCTCCATCGAGGACGTACACAGTAGCGCGTCGAGGTCGCCGGACTTGAACCGGTCCTCGACGTCGATCCGGGCCTCCTTCGAGAGCGAGCCGTGGTGGACGCCGATGTCGGTGCCGAGCTTTTTGAATCGCGAGCCGAGCGCCTCGGCCGTCTGACGCGTGTTGACAAAGATCAGTGCCGAGTCGTGATCGGCGATGATCTCGTCGATCGCCCGGACGTGGCTGGCGACGTCGGCGTCGGTCATCAGTTGCCCGGCGAGTCGTTCGTCCTCGTCGGTGACTCGAGGTTGCCGGACTTCGACATCGAGGCGACTCCCGACGTCGACTTCGACGATGCGACAGCCCCGATCACCGGTGAGGAACTTGCCGACCTCCTCGGGGTCGCCGACGGTCGCCGAGAGGCCGATCCGCTGGAAGGGGCCGGCCAGTTCGCGCAGCCGCTCCAGCCCGACGGTCAGTTGCGCCCCGCGTTTCGCGGCGGCCAGTTCGTGGACCTCGTCGACGACGACATGTTCGACGTCTTCGAGTGCGCGTCGGAGCTTCTTGCCGGTGAGCATCGCCTGCAGCGTCTCGGGCGTCGTGACGAGCACGTCCGGAGGATCGTCGGCCTGCTTGCTGCGCTGGTAGTCGGTGGTGTCACCGTGACGGACGTCGACGTCGAGATCCAGCGTCTGGCCCCACCACTCGAGGCGTTCGCGCATGTCCCGGTTGAGCGCGCGCAGCGGCGTGACGTACAGCGCGCCGATCCCGAACCGGTCCTCGCCCTCGAGCGCGTCCAGCACGGGCAACATCGCCGTCTCGGTCTTGCCAGTCCCGGTCGGCGCGACGACGAGCGCGTCCCGTCCTCGTGCGATCGGTCCGATCGCGCGACGCTGTGGCTCGGTGGGCGTCCGAAAGCCACGCTCGCCCAGCGCCTCGCGGACGGCCTCACCCAGTGCGGTGAACGCGTCCCGACCGTCGACCGCTGACTCTGCCATCGGGTCCGATTGGGGCTTGAACCGATTAAGCGCCGCGGTGGCTCCCGACGGACGCATCGCCGGCAACGACTACCGGAACGCCGGGAGTTATCAAACACAATTGTTAATAATTATGTATGACGCCACAAAGTACGATACACGCTTGCCCGTCCTGTGAGAGTAGCCAGCGGGTGAAAACCGCGCACGAACAGGTACCGGGCGGCACAGACTGGCGGCACTACGAGTGTCGGGACTGTGGGTACGAATGGCGCGTCTGAGAGTCGGTCTGTCCGGTCGTCCCCGGGGCTAACAGTCCATAGCTTTCTCGTCGGTCGGGGTCCGAGTGGCGTGACATGCTCGAACTACATGCGGCCTTCCTGGCGCTCGTGGGGGGGACCGAACTCTTTTTCGCCGCGCTGGCGCTGTTGAACGTCCGGCATGGGGCCGAGACCGTCGCCGAGCGAGCGGAATGGGTCAGCGAGCGTCTCGGTGTCGCGGATACCGAACGGCTGGTGGCGTATCAGCGTGCCGGCACGGGGCTGTCGTTGCTTCGGTCGGTCGTCGGCCTGGCGGTCGTGTTGCTCATGCTCTACTCGGGGCTGTTCGGCGACGTCGTCGCCGCGCTGGAAGGAGTGGCGCTCCCGCCGGTCGCGCGCGGCGTGATCTTTTTCGCCGCACTCGTCGTCGTCGCGCGCGTCGCCAGCGCCCCGTTCTCGCTGTACGAGACGTTCGTCGTCGAGGAGCAGTTCGGATTCAACCAGCAGTCGCCGCGGCTGTGGCTCCGGGACCTCGTCGTGGGGCTGGTCGTCTCGCTCGTGCTCGTGGCGATCGTCGCCGGCGGCGTCCTGCTGACGCTCGAGCTGTTCCCTGAGTGGTGGTGGGTCGGTGCCTGGGGGCTGTTCGTCGCCTTCTCGCTGGCGATGCTGGTGATCTATCCACGAGTGATCGCGCCGCTGTTCTACGACTTCGAGCCGGTCGAGACGAGCGATCTCAGGGACGCGGTCGATGACGTCTTCGAGCGTGCCGGCTTCGACTGCGAGCAGGTGTACACCATGGACGCCTCCAGTCGCTCTTCGCACTCGAACGCGTACTTCGTGGGCTTCGGTCGGACCAAGCGAGTCGTCCTGTTCGATACGCTGATCGAGCAGATGGATCACGAGGAGATCAAAAGCGTCCTCGCACATGAACTCGCCCACTGGAAGCGAGGGCACATCTGGAAGCAACTGGCCAGTTCCGCCCTGCGAATCGGGATCGTACTGGTGATCTTCTCGGTCCTGATCGAGCAACCCTGGCTCTACGAGATGTTCGGCGTGCCGGAGACGGCCTACGCGGGGCTGGCGCTCGGGACGCTGTGGATTGAGCCGCTGGTGCGTCTCAGCGCGCCCCTGGAGAACCGACTCTCGCTACGACACGAGCGGGAGGCCGACAGTTTCGCCGTCGATGTCATGGGAAGCGGGTCGGCGCTGTCGGACGCGCTGGCGAACCTGACCAGCGAGAACCTCGCCAACCCCTTCCCCCATCCCCTCTATGCGACGTTCCACTACACTCATCCGCCGATTCCAGACCGAATTAGATATATCGAACGTCAGGGCGATAGCGGGAACGCGGACGGACACGCCGGCGAAGCGGCGGGCTGATCGGAGCGACGGACCCGGTTCGGCACCGACCCTCATCGATAGCAGATACTATATGCGGGAGCGTCCACAAACAGTAGCGTAATGGATCTGCCCGAGCCCGTTCGATCGGCACTCGACACACTTCCGGCTCCACGCACAGTCGTGGTCGCCGTCGTCGTGTCACTGGGATTGATCGCCCTGCTGGTGACAGTACTAGTCGCGACCGGTGTCCTCGCACAACCGACCGTCGAGAGTATTGACAGCCAGTGGGGTGAGGCCACCAACGAGACAACACAGATAGAGACACAGGCCATCGTCGACAATCCCAATCCGATCGGGATACCCGGCGTCGTCTCCGTCGAGTACACGGCGTCGCTGAACGACATCGTCCTCGTGGACAACGAGAAGTCCGGGATCGGACTTTCTCCCGGGAAAAACACCATCGAGTTTACCGCCGCGATGGACAACGACCGGATCGCTGACTGGTGGGTCACACACATCAACGGCGACGAACGATCGACGATGACAATCGAGCCGACGGTGAGCGGGCCGGGAGTCAGTCAGTCGCTGCCCGATCAGACCTCTGACATCGAGACCGACCTACTCGCCGGTCTGAACACTGCCGAACCGCAGCCGGTCGGGACGAGCGACCGAGAGTACTTCACCGCCGAGTCGACCTCGGTCGAATGGGGCGAGGCGACGCCACAGGTGGCCCCCCTCGATATTCGGAGCATGCTACGAAACGAGCAACCGGTGCCGATTACGATCCGGGAGATCAGTTACGACGTCTCGATCGGCGGTGTCACGCTGGCCAACGGCAGCCAGGACGACGGAACGACGATCGGACCGGGAGAGAGCGGGGTCGTCGATCCGACGATCGACCTCGACAACTCCCGGATGGACGAGTGGTGGGTCAGCCACGTCGAAAACGGTGAACGATCGACGCTTTCGGTCGACGCGTGGGCGACGATCGAAGCAGGTGGTCAGACCGAGACAGTCCCACTGTCGATGTTTGCGACGAACGAAACCGTCGAGACGGATCTGTTGGGCTGACCCAACTGTTCCGCTGCTGTCGTCTAGATTCCTTCCAGCGGCGAGTCCTTCGACTCGGCGAGGCGTTCGAACTGTTCACCGGTCAGTTCGACCTCGGTCGCACCGAGGTTCTCCTCAAGCTGTTCGACGGTTCGTGCACCGACGATGGGGGCCGCAACCGACTGGTGGTGCATCAGCCACGCGAGACTGACCTGTGCCGGCGTGGCGTCGACTTCCTCGGCGACGGCCCGGACCTCGTCGACGACCTCGAAGTTCGCCTTGGTGAGGTAGTAGTCTTCCCAGCCCTCGTCTTCCGAGGCCGTCGAGTCCTCGGGCATGTCATCGCGGCTGTACTTGCCCGTCAGCACGCCCTGTCCGAGGGGGCTCCACGGGACGAGTTCGATCCCGTAGTCGGCACACATGTTCAGATAGGTGTCCTCGACCTCCCGGTTGACGAGATTGTACCGCGGCTGTGAGACGGTGAAGGGTTCGAACCCGTAGCGTTTGGCGATCTCGTTGGCCTTTGCGACGTGCCAGGCGTCGGGGACGTGTGTCGAGGCCCCGAGGAAGTTGACCTTGCCGTCCTCGACGACGCCGTTGAGCGTGCGCATCAACTGCTCGGCAGGTGTGGCATCGTCCCAGCGGTGGATGTACAGCACGTCGAGGTAGTCGGTCCCGAGGCGGTCGAGGATCGCGTCGACTTGCCGCCGGACGTGGGTCCGCGAGAGCCCCCTGAAGTTGGGGTTGTCCTCCCGTGTCGGCCAGTAGACTTTCGAGGCGATGACGTACTCGCTGCGATCACGCTCGGCGAGCCAGTTGCCGATCCAGCGCTCGCTGTCGCCGTCGCCGTAGATGTCGGCGGTGTCGATGAACCGTCCGCCACACCCCTCGTAGGCGTCGAGCAGTTCGTAGGCCCGTTCCTCGGTGATCTCGACCGAGTCCTGATCGGTCGTGCGGCCGAACCGCCAGGTCCCGAACGCGAGTTCGCTCACTTGCAGGCCGGTGCGTCCCAGGGGGACGTATCCGAGTTCCATACGTACACGCGGGGTGGCCCGGGCTTGAAATTTCTGCCCGCTTTCGACCCTGAATTGCGCCGCAAAACGGGCCGTCTGACAGCGATCCGGAAGTGGAAAGCGTTATCAATTGCTGTCTGTGTTTGGTAATTAATGTCCGACCGTTTCGACGTGGTCGTCGCCGGGGCCGGCCCGGCCGGCGCGCAGGCCGCACGCGACATCGCCGCGAGGGGGTACGATGTCGTCGTGCTGGAGACCGAGCCCGAATCGGAGTTCCCGCGACAGAGCAACAAGTCGACCGGGGGGACGTTCCCCTCGATGCTCACCGCGTTCAACGTCCCCGACGACGTCGTGATGCAGTTCACCGACAGCGTCGTCCTCGAATCGCCGAACCACCACTTCGAGCAACCGCAGGCCGGAGCCGTCCTCGAGTTCGCCGACTTCAAAGAGTTCCTCGTCGAGGTCAGCCGAGCGAACGGTGCCGAATACCGCTTCGACGCCCGCGTGTCCGGCCCGATCATGGAGGGCGGAGAGATCGTCGGCGTCGAGTACAACGGCGATCGGGAGGTCTACGGCGACGTGGTGATCGACGCGACCGGCCCGGCGGCCCCGCTCGCCAAGGCGCTGGGCGTCACCAACTTGCAGCGCGAAAAGCAGGCGATCGGGATCGAGCGGGAGTTCGAGGGCGTCGACCTCGACCATCCCGGGTACGCCGACCTCGAGGATGCGATGATGCTGCGACTCGATCACGAGTACGCACCGGGTGGCTACTCCTGGATCTTCCACACCGGCGAGGACACCGCCAAGGTCGGGGTCTGTTACATCCAGAACGAACAGTACCAGCAGTACGCCGACGGCGATCGGACCATTGACGGCTACCTCCAGCACTGGCTGGAAACCGACCCCCGGTTCGAGGACGCTGAGCCGATCGAGGGGACCCAGCACCGCGGGTCGGCCCACATCCAGTCGCCCGGCGAGTTGAGCACGGACAACTTCGTGGCGATCGGCGACACCGTCCCGACGATCGACCCGCTGTGGGGCGAGGGGATCAACAAGGGGATGCAGTCGGCCCGCGCCGCCGCGATCGCGGTCGATCACTGCCTCACGCCCGACGAACGGGACACCTCGGCCGACAACATCTCCGTCTATGACGACCTGTGGCACGAGACCGTCGCCCCGGACATGGACTCGCGGCTGTTCATGACCCAGTTGATGTATTTCGCGCCCAACGAGCGCTACGATCGGTTCATGCGCGACCTCGATCGACTCGACCTGCAGACGATGCGCCGGGCCAACGAGGGCAGCTGGCGTGCGATCTCGAAGCTACTGCATCTCGACGACGTGCCGCTGCTTGCGAAGTTCGCCGGTCACTACCTGCGGACGTAGTGTTTTTCGACAACTAGGGAACGATCCCCAGCGGCTACCGTCAGCGTCCGCGCTGATCCCGCTGAGATAGTGAACTGCCTCGGGGCATTCGCCTCGACAGCCTGTAACTCGTTGCGTACACCAAAAGAAAGCCGCTCGTTCGAAACGCAGTGCGGTTGCGGTGGCGGTACGGTAGGTCGGCAGGGAATGCACCCGCTCGCGCCCGACCGGACGCGAGCGGCCTTTTTCCCCAAGTTTTTACGCCGGAGTGGTCCGCTGCGCGCCGACAGGCGCGCATGCGAGACCCGACGGCGTAAAAAGTGGGTTTACATCGCGCCGCCCATACCGCCCATACCGCCCATGCCGCCCATGCCGCCGCCCATACCGCCGGGGCCGCCGGCACCGGGTCCGCCTTCATCTTCGTCGTCGTCACCGGCGCCGCCCTTGAGGTCGCCTGCGGCGATCACGTCGTCGATACGCAGGATCATCACGGCGGCTTCGGTCGCGGACTCGACGGCTTGGGTCTTGACGCGCAGCGGCTCGACGACGCCGTCGTCTTCCATGTTGACGAGGTCGCCGGTGTAGGCGTCCAGTCCAATAGTCGTGTCGCCGGCGTCGTGCTGGCTGCGCAGATCGACCAGCGAGTCGATCGGGTCCAGCCCGCCGTTCTCCGCGAGGGTGCGCGGGATGACGTCGATCGCGTCGGCGAACGCCTCGACGGCGAGCTGCTCGCGGCCGCCGACGGAGTCGGCGTAATCGCGCAGACCGAGCGCGAGCTCCGCCTCGGGAGCGCCGCCACCGGGGACGACCTTGCCGTCATCGAGCGTGACCGCGACGACGCCCAGCGCGTCCTCGACGGCGCGTTCGACCTCGTCAACGACGTGCTCGGTGCCGCCGCGCAGGATCATGGTCACGGCCTTGGCGTCCTCGACGTCCTCGACGAAGATGCGCTCGTCGCCGGCGATCTCCTTCTGGGAGACCGAGCCCGCGAAGCCGAGATCGTCTTCGCTGACGTCGTCGATATTGGAGACGATCCGCGCGCCGGTCGAGCGCGAGAGCGCCTTGATGTCGGATTTCTTGGCGCGACGGACCGCGAGGATCCCCTCCTGAGCGAGGTAGTGCTGGGCCATGTCGTCGATCCCCTTCTGACAGAAGACGACGTCGGCACCGGCGTCGGCCAGCTTGTCGACCATCTCCTTGAGCTGTTCCTCTTCCTGATCGAGGAACTGCTGGAGCTGGTCGGGATCGGAGACGTTGACCTCGGCGTCGAGCTCGGTCTCCTTGACCTCGATCGCGGTGTCGAGCAGCGCGATGTCGGCGTCCTCGACGCTGTAGGGCATGTTCTCGTGGACGCGCTCCTTGTCCACGATGACGCCCTCGACGAGTTCGGACTCCTCGATGGAGCCGCCGACCACGGTCTCGACGTCGACGTTGTCGGTGTCGATACCCTCCTCGTCGGCGATCGACTGGATAGCGTCGACGATCAGTGCAGCGAGCGTGTCCTTGGCGGACTCGGCGCCCTTGCCGGTCATCGCGGTCTCGGCGATGGACGCGAGGATCTCGGTGTCGTCCTCGTCGACCTCGATAGCCATGTCCTCGAGGATCTCCTTTGCCTGTTCGGCGGCCTGGCGATACCCCTGCGCGAGGACGGTCGCGTGGATGTCCTGATCGAGCAGGTCCTCGGCCTTCGTGAGCAGTTCGCCGCCGATGACGACGGAGGTGGTCGTGCCGTCGCCGACCTCGTCCTCCTGGGTCTGGGCGACCTCGACCATCATGTTCGCGGCGGGGTGCTCGATGTCCATCTCGTCGAGGATGGTCACGCCGTCGTTCGTGACGACGACGTCGCCCGTATCGGAGACGAGCATCTTGTCCATCCCCTTCGGACCGAGCGTGGTCCGAACGGACTCGGCGACGGCCTTCCCGGCCGTGATGTTCATCGACTGTGCGTCTTTCCCGGATGTCCGCTGGGACTCCTCTGAGAGTACGATGAGGGGCTGGTTACCCATCTGCTGAGCCATAGTCAAGCGTCGATTGAATGTGATTCTATATAAGCCTTTCCTTGGAAGGCGAGAATCCGCATTTTCGGAGCCGGTCCCGAAGATATGTGAACAATTGCCGAGCGGGTGTATAAGCGCGAGCGCGATCAGAAGACACCGTGATCCTCGAGGACGGTCTGTAGTTCGGCCATCGAGGAAACGACGACGTCACAGGCGTCTTTGACCGCGGGTTTGGGGTCGTATCCGATCGCGAGGCCGGCGGTTTCGAGCATCGGCAGGTCGTTCGCGCCGTCGCCGACGGCGACGGTTTCCGAGCGATCGAGGCCGAGATCCGAGGCGACCTGATCGAGTGCTGTGTCCTTCGTCCCTTCGATCAGCGGTCCCTCGACCTCGCCAGTGAGCCCGCCGTCGCGGAGGGGAAGCCGGTTTGCGACGATCGTGTCGACCTCGGTGCCGGCCGAATCGAGCGCTGTCGCCACACCCCGCTCGAAGCCGCCGGTGAGAATCGCGGTGTGAACGCCGGCCGCATCGAGCGCGTCGATGACCGCCGCGGCACCGTCCCGGAGCTGGACCTGCTGGAAGGCCGCCTGTGCGCGCGCTTCGTCGAGCCCCTCGAGCAGCGCACACCGCTTTCGGAGGCTTTCGGCGTAGTCGATCTCGTCGTTCATCGCCCGCTCGGTGATCTCGTCGATTTCGTCGGCGACGCCGCACTGTTCGCCCAGCAGAACGACCATCTCCGAGTCCGAGAGCGTCCCGTCGAAGTCGAAGGCTACGAGCATGCCGGTGTTTCGGGGTGGGGGGTCACAAACCCCCCGGTTCGATCCGATAGCTACATCCAGGGCGGACGGCCAGCAACGAACGGACAGATGACCGACGTGTCGGTTCGAACGGCCGGGCCGGACGACGCCTGTCGGTCATTTCCTCGCGCACGGGGTTCTACGAGTCGCAGGGCTACGTCCGCGGCGAAGGCCGGACGCGCGAGATAGACGGCGTCGAACTCGCGTTCGTCCTGCTGGAAAACCGCTCCGCCCCTGACAGCCTGCCCGAAACTCCCGTCAATCGCTCCGAGGTCGGTGTCGGAACGGAAGATTGTGCCTGAACGACGCCGCTATATCGCCCGTATATTATCACATTCGATAATTCGACCACAAGATATTTGTATAAGTGACGCCCAGAAACTGGTAGTGGCACCGCCCCACCGGTGCCATGATCCTTTCCCCCCACCCCCACCCCCACCCCACCTACTTTCGGAGGTCAACTCCCCAGGAGCACCTGTAGCGGATCCTCGAACGACAGGGATTCCTTTCCGGGCGCATAGTCGCGATACTGTCGACGCACGCATTCCCCGGATTGATTCTGCTCTGTTATGCGTTCACAAACCAATAAGCATATATGCTGTCGTGCTATACCATCACACGCATGGCCTCAGCACCGAGCGACGATATGTTTGACGAGTTCCTGTCGCAGCGTGGCCACAACATGGATTCCGCCGGCTGGGAAGACAGCTACAACAAGAAGCAGTGTCCCGAATGTGGTGGGCTCCACGACAGCGACGCCGTAGAGTGTACAATCTGCGGCTGGTCGCCCGCTCGGTGACGGTTCGCGTTCTCGCCGGTTTTCGAAGGCGTGTCTTCGCTCGCAGGCGCGCCTGAGGGACGATGACATCCTCCCCGGCTTGAACGCCGGGGTTTCCTCCGTTGGAGTCTCAGCCGGTCTGTGATTCCCCGGAGGCAACATTCCCGTTGTGGTGGACGGTACTCGGGTCTGTGCGCTGTTCTTTGGGACTTTCGTGAGGGTGTGGTGTCCCCGACCAGTTGTGGTCGTCCCACTCGAACCGCACGGGCCGTGCCATCGGCCTGACTTCTTTGCTCGTATGCCGCTTCAGGAACGTTTCTGACGCTGTAAGGTCTGCGTGCCCCTCGAATCCACACGGACAGGTGAGCGTGTCCTGATGCCGTGTCGTTCGGTCTGTCGAACCGCATTGCGGGCACTCTTGGCTGGTCCAGGCTTCCGACCGGACTTCCACCGAGATGCTGTATTCTTCGGCGGTACACGCCAGTCGCTCAGTGAATTGCTTGAACGCCCAAAAGTTGTGCGTCTTGGCGTTCGTCTCGACCGACCAGTGCGTTTCGAGTACGTCGGTCAAGCCACCGATATACACCGTGTCCACGCCCTCGGCGTACAGTCGTTCCAGTAGGTCACGGCACAGTGCTTCTTGAGCGTGGTCCCGGCGACGAGTGCGTTTCCGGTACAGCCGCCGGATACGCTCGCTACTGTACCTGCCTTCCCGTAGTTTCGACTGCAACCGGGCGATTTCTCGCGTCGTGTCACGGAATCGCTGGAACAACTCCCGGCCCTCGTACAGGTATTGCTCGCCGGTCGTGGTGGTACAGGCAACGAGATTGTTCGCACCAATATCCAGAGCGGCCTTCTCTGAGGCCAGTGGAGTGTCCCGTGCATCATCAGAAACAGTCACGGGTTGCGAAGCCCGGAAGGTGCAATCAGTCTCGTCGTACCACAGTTCCAACCGGCTCTGGTCGTCGTAGTCAGGCCAGTTTGGTTCACCAACGATTTCCAACCGAAGACGGCTTTTCGGGCTGTTGTGCCTGTCACGGAGTTCTTTTCCGACAACCATCTCAAGCCGGGAGCGGTCGCCCCACTCGACGGTGTATGCGTCCTTTCGGACGACGCCTTTGAGAACACGTCCGTCGTCCTCGTTACCACGGAACCCCGGCGGTTCGGGGTGTTCCGTAACCGACGTGTTCGACTCGTCGTGATACGCCTTCTTGTTCTCGAAGAACCCGCGCCACGCTTCGGTGTTTGCTCGCCGGACAGTTTGAGCGGTGGACGCGCCGAGAACGCCTTTGTATTTCCCTTCGAGTCGGCCTGTATCGGCATCCCACACGTCGCCCTCAAAACCGTCTTCGTCGTTGTAGCGCATGAGGCGTTGGTAGTTGATTTCGTTCCAGAGAGCGGAAGAAGCGTCCAACAAGTCCCGTAGCACCTGCTCTCCATCGTCGGAGAGGGGTCGCACGGCAAACGTGTTGGTACGCTTCATGCCACAATTCTTTTCACGTCTTCGCGTCAAATAAGTCTTGTGAGACATGACCGTTGACACACCGCTTACGTGTTACATCTGTGGAGAGACTGATGATTGGACGACCGTTGATTTGATTGGTTGTTTCGAGGACCGGCAGGCCGCAGGAGAGCGGTTTGAAGAAAAGCATGGGAAGAAGCCGGAAAGTTATCTGTTCGTCTGCCCTGAGTGCAAAGAGGAGAACCCGCACCATGCCGAAAACTGCTACGAGAAGTACGGGAGAGTCGAATGAGGCCAGCAATTGACCTCTCTCACGGATTGCATGGCCGTCTGAAAGATTACGCGGAGGCGAATGACTTGGAGCTTTCAGAAGCGTATGCAGAGGTGTTAGAAGCAGGTCTTGAAGCGTTGGAGACTCAAGACCAGCAGTAACGCGGTGGTTTCTCATTAGAGCTTACGCGATTCACGCCCGGCCTGAAGGCTGGGATTCTCTCGCTGTCTCAAGATAGCGGCGTCGCTCTCGGAGTGATCACTGTCGATCTACCGGTGTGACCGCACTCGTACCCGAAACAGACGTACAGTAGTCACTGGGACCTGTAGCGTCGATAAAAACGGAATCGCAATAAAGCGATAGTGCGAAATCTACTGCCGAACGACGTTGGTCGCTCGCGGACCCTTGGGGGCCTGTTCGATGTCGAATTCGATCTCCTGTCCTTCCTCGAGATCCGGACCGCCAACGTCTTCCATGTGGAAGAAAACGTCCTCGTCCGCGTCCTCAGTCTCGATAAAGCCGTAACCGCCTGTGTCGTTGAAGAAGTCAACCGTACCGTTTGCCATTGCAACTATCTAGAAGGGAGGGGGATATGTAAGGCTTCCGAGGGTCCCGTTACCAAGGGCCCCGAGAACAGGACAACGCATCGTCGACACAGCGCTTGATCTGATCGGCGTCTGCCAGTCGTCTGACGGGCGGGAGAACGCACTCGCTGTCCGGCAGTTTCACTTTCAGTCCGCTTCCCTGGCGTTTATGTCCGATCCCGACCCAACTGGGAGTGCTGTCACACGTTCCATCCTCCTCCCTCACACCTAACTGACCAGCGGCGCAACCGTCGGGTATGCTGTCGTTCGATGACGTACTCGCTGCGCGCGACCGGGTCGCCGAGACCGCGCGGCACACACCGCTGGATTACTCGCACACGTTTTCGTCGATGACGGGCGCGACCGTCCACCTGAAACTGGAGACCTTCCAGCGGACGGGCGCGTTCAAGATCCGCGGGGCGACGAACCGCATCGCGACGCTGAGCGACGCCGAGCAGGCCGCCGGAGTCGTCACCGCGAGCGCGGGCAACCACGCGCAGGGCGTCGCGCTCGCTGCCACGCGGATGGGCGTCGACGCCAAGATCGTCATGCCGGAACACGCCCCGGTCTCGAAGGTCGAGGCGACCAGGAGTTACGGCGGTGAGGTCGTCCTCTACGGCGAAGACTACGACGCTGCGGCCGAGCGCGCCCACGAGATCGAACGCGAGGAGGGTCGCACGTACGTCCACGCTTTCGACGACGAGATGGTGATGGCCGGGCAGGGCACCATCGGGCTGGAAATCTACGAGGACTTGCCGGAGGTCGAGACGGTCGTCGTGCCGATCGGCGGTGGCGGACTGATCTCGGGGATCGCAACGGCGCTCAAGGGCCGCGACGAGGACATCCGGGTGATCGGTGTGCAGGCGGAGGGAGCCGCGAGCGCCCCCGCGTCTCTGGAGAAAGGCGAAATCGTCGAACGCGACAGCGTCGAGACGATCGCGGACGGGATCGCCACCCGGAAGATCGGCGAGCGGACCTTCGAGGTGATCCGCGAGCGCGTCGACGAGGTCGTCACAGTCACCGACTCGGAGATCGCCGTCGCGCTGACGAAACTCCTCGAACGCTCGAAGACTCTCGTCGAGGGCGCGGGCGCGGTCCCGCTTGCGGCGCTGTTGGCCGGGAAGTTCGACTACGAGGACGACGAGATCATCGTCCCGGCGCTCTGTGGCGGGAACATCGATCTGAACGTCCTGACGACAGTGATCATGCGCGGGCTGATCGAGACCGGCCGATATCTGCGCTTGCGGACGGTCCTGAAAGACCGGCCCGGCGCGCTCGACCAGCTCGTCGAGGTGATCTCCGAACAGGACGCGAACATCTACGCGATCGAGCACGACCGCGCTTCCCGGGACATCGCGCTGAACGACGCCGAGGTCGAACTGGATCTTGAGACGAAAGGCCACGAGCACGTCCAGTCGTTGCTCGATGCGCTGGAGGCGAACGGCTACGAGATCGAAGTGCTGGTGTGACGATCGCATCGGTCAGCGCGATGGGTCTAGGCGGACCGAAGGAACCACGTGTCTCCGGCCCCCACCTTGAGGTAATGACCGTGAGCGAATCCGGAGCGCTCGACGTCGAGCGCATCCGCGAGGACTTCCCCGTGCTCGAACGCGAGTTCGACGGGACACCGCTCGTCTACCTGGACAACGCCGCGACGACCCAGACGCCGGAGCACGTGATCGACGCGATCTCCGACTACTACCGGGAGTACAACGCCAACGTTCACCGCGGACTCCACCATCTCAGTCAGGAGGCCTCGATCGCCTACGAGGAGGCCCACGACCGTGTCGCCGAGTTCATCGGTGCCGACGGCCGCGAGGAGATAGTCTTCACGAAAAACACGACCGAGAGCGAGAACCTCGTCGCCTACGCGTGGGGACTGCGCGAGCTCGGCCCGGGCGATACAGTCGTGCTGACCGAGATGGAACACCACGCGTCGCTGGTCACCTGGCAACAGATCGCCGAGCGAACCGGTGCGGACGTCGCGTACATTCGGATCGACGAGGACGGTCGCCTCGACATGGATCACGCGCGCGAGGTTATCGGCGACGACACCGCGATGCTGTCGGCGGTTCACGTCTCGAACACGCTGGGGACGATCAACCCCGTCGCCGACCTCGTGGACCTGGCCCACGATCACGACGCGCTGGCCTTCATCGACGGGGCGCAGGCAGTCCCGAACCGCCCGGTCGACGTTGAGGCCATCGACGCGGACTTCTACGCCTTCTCTGGACACAAGATGGCCGGCCCGACCGGGATCGGCGTCCTCTACGGCAAACGGCACCTGCTCGACTCGATGGAGCCGTTCCTCTACGGCGGCGACATGATCGAGAAGGTCACCTTCGAGGAGTCCCGATGGAACGAGCTCCCCTGGAAGTTCGAGGCCGGGACCCCTTCGATCGCCCAGGGGATCGCGCTGGCGGAGGCGTGTGACTACCTCGACGCGATCGGGATGGACCGGATCGCCCGCCACGAGAACGAACTCGCCCAGTACACGCTCGAACGCTTTGCGGAGTTTGACGACATCGAAACTTTCGGCCCGCCCGCCGGCGAGGAACGGGGCGGACTGGTCTCGTTCAACCTCGAGTCCGTCCACGCTCACGACCTGTCCTCGATTCTCAACGATTACGCCGTCGCGATCCGGGCCGGCGATCACTGCACCCAGCCGCTGCACGACAAACTCGGCGTCGCCGCGACCGCGCGGGCGTCGTTCTACGTCTACAACACGCGCGAGGAGATCGACGTGCTGGTCGAGGCGATCGACGACGCACGCCAGCTGTTCGGCTAGCAGGTCGAGTCTCGCCGGTCTCGGATAGCGAGCGTCGCTACGATCGGTCGTCGTCGATGCGCGGAACGGACAGCGTCACGGCTGTGCCGCTGAGCGAGCTCTCGGAAACGGAGAGGCGGCCGCCCGCTTTCTCGACGATCAGTCTGACGAGCCA
This sequence comes from Halapricum desulfuricans, assembly GCF_017094525.1. NCBI lineage: Archaea > Methanobacteriati > Methanobacteriota > Halobacteria > Halobacteriales > Haloarculaceae > Halapricum > Halapricum desulfuricans. Next base: position 259,620 of record NZ_CP064788.1, read on the forward strand.
CAGGCCCACGCCCTCCGAGTGGGCGAGCACGTCCTCGACGTCGCCTTTGACGGCGGTCCGCTCGCTGTCCGGCAACCCCGGGCCGTCGTCCGCGACGACAACGCGTATCGCCTCGCTGTCGGCCGTCAGCTCGATCGTGACAGTCGCGCCCGGTCCGCCGTGTACGACTGCGTTTTCCAGCAGTTCGGTGATCGCAAACCCCAGTCGCGCGGGCACGAGCGTCCGCAGGTTCTCGGGGCCGTCGAACGCGATCGTCGCGTCCGGGTAGTCCGACCGGTACTGGGCACAGATGTCCGTGATCGCCCGCGAGAGGTCCTGCTCGACGCGGTGGTCGGCCGATTGTGCGGAGACGCCACGAAGCAGATTCGCCTTCTCCGCCAGCGTCGCCAGCCGGTCGGCCTTGCGTTCGAGGACTTCGAGGTGCGGTTCGACCTCGTCGGCGTCTCGGGCCGTCTCGACACGACCGCCGATGACGGTCGCGATGTTGCGCAGGTTGTGTCTGACGATCCGATGCAGGATACTCAGTTCTCGTGTCTGCTGGCGGAGTCGCTGTGTCGTCTCGCGCTGGCGTTCGTGGGCGCGTGCGGTCAGTCCGTAAACCAGCAGTGCCGAGATGACCACGAATAGCCCGCCCTTGGTCGCCTCGATTCGGAATCTGGTTCTCGGATCCGAGACGAACAGGTACACGATTGCGTCCGAAAACAGGATCCAGAGCACCCCGAACGCGAAGTACACGCCGGCGATCCGTCTCGCCGTCAACTCCGGCAACGACGGTGAGGGGAGGTCGTCGAACGGGGCCATCGACGTGGTGTGATCCGGAGATACGAAGGGGCGACCTATAGGCGTACGGGTCGGGGATGTGGGAACGTGTAGCGCGGAAACGACAATGTTTTTCCGCCGAGGTTGATTGCAGTACAGTATGTCCGACGACCTCAAGAAGGGGCTCGAAGGCGTCCTCGTCGCCGAGTCGGAACTCAGTTACATCGACGGCGACGAGGGGCGGCTCGTCTATCGCGGTTACGAGATCGGGGATCTGGCAGAGCGGGCCAGTTTCGAGGAAGCGCTCTACCTGCTCTGGCACGGAGAGTTGCCGACGGCGTCGGAGCTTTCGACGTTCGAGGAAGGACTGGCCGCGAGCAGGACGATCGACGAGGACGTCCTCGAGACGGTGCGGCGGCTGGCCGAGGCCGACGCGAACCCGATGGCGGCGCTTCGAACGGCGACGTCGATGCTGTCGGCTTACGACGAGGAGGACGGCGAGCCCGGAACGCGAGAAGAGGACCTGGCGAAAGGCCGGCGGATCACCGCCAAGATGCCGACGATCGTGGCGGCGTTCAAGCGGATGCGAGACGGCGACGACCCGGTCGCGCCCCGGGAAGACCTCGATCACGCCGCGAACTTCCTGTATATGCTCAACGGCGAGGTCCCCGACGACAAACTCGCCGAGATCTTCGATATGGCGCTGGTCATCCACGCTGATCACGGGATCAACGCCTCGACGTTCGCCGCGATGGTCACCGCCTCGACGATGTCGGACATCTACAGCGCGGTCACGAGCGCGATCGGGACGCTGAAAGGCGGGCTCCACGGCGGCGCGAACCAGAACGTCATGGCGATGCTCAAGGAGATCGACGAGAGCGAACTGAGCGTCGTCGAGTGGACGCGCAACGCGCTGGAGGACGGCAAGCGGATCCCCGGATTCGGACACCGGGTCTACGACGTAAAGGACCCGCGCGCGGCGATTCTGGGCGACCAGTCGCGGGCGCTGGGCAACGCCTCGGGAGAACTCAAGTGGTTCTCCTACAGCCAGGTCATCGAGGAGTTCATGGATAAAGAGACAGGCATCGCTCCCAACGTCGATTTCTACTCGGCCTCGACGTACTACCAGATGGGGATCCCGATCGATCTGTTCACGCCGATCTTCGCGCTGAGCCGGGTCGGCGGCTGGATCGCTCACGTGCTGGAGTATCAGGCGGACAACCGACTCATCCGCCCGCGGTCGCGATACGTCGGCCCGACCGATCAGGCGTTCGTTCCGATCGACCAGCGGGAGTGACTGCGTGGTCGGGCCGTTCGTGGCGTTCTGACCGGCGACAGGGACATCCGAGCAAGGTTCGGAAATCGCCGGTGACGAGAGATTTTTCCGCGGTGACTCCCTTTCGAGGAGTAATGCCGCCGGAGGGGCCAGCACCGCCAGCCGATCGTGAGTCGCCAGTCGGACAGCCGGTCATCAGAGGCGATCCGGCGCTCACCGGACAGCAACCGGGCGAAGCCGTACAGTTCGATCCCGCCGATCCGGACAGTGTCGCCGAAGCGGCCGAGACAGTCGCGGCGTTCGCCGACAACACGGCCGGGGACGCGGACAACGTCTACATGTTGCGGGGTGCGGCCGCCTGTGCGGCGCTGGTCCGCGGCGAGGGGTCCTACAAAGCCGCGGCCGAGCGTGCCGGTGACGAAGCGACGGTCGCGTTCATCCGCAAGTGGTCGCGGGTCCACGATCTCCCGGAGGCGATCCGCCGCCACGTCGCTCGCGGCGATATCGCGCCCACGGCGGCCAAGCACATCGCCCGGGTGTCCGGCACGGCGCGCTACTTGCTCGCCTGGGCCGCCCTGGATCACGATCTGACCGTCCGGGAGATTCGGTCGATCGCCAGCCGGATCAACGACGGCGAGGAGGTCTCGCAGGCGCTCGCCGCCGAGACGGGCGCGCGACTCGGACAACTGACGATCGATCTACCGATCGACGCGTATCTGTGTCTCCGCCGGCAGGCGTCGCTGTCGAACGCCGAGCCGGGGGCGTTTCTGGCCGAAGATATCGAGCCCGACGACCAATCGTAAGGTCTTAAGCGATCACTGCCCGACCTGTAGGTGAGGGCCGGTAGCTCAGTTAGGCAGAGCGTCTGGCTTTTAACCAGACGGTCATGGGTTCAATTCCCATCCGGCCCGTAGCATTCTGCTGCGGGCAATCCGCGAGCAGCGAATGCGCTACGATGAGAATTGAATCAGGGAGTGGGAGGTGAGCGAGTAGCACGAGCGAACGGGAACGACCGTGGTTCAATTCCCATCCGGCCCGCTATTGCGACGAACGGACGTGAGGAGCTATGCGGCTAAGGAATTGAGCCCTGGAAGTCACAGCCCGCACAGCGAAGCGAGCAGGAATGTCTTCCTCTGGTTCAATTCCCATCCGGCCCGCTGTACCGATATCTCGCCTGTGCGCCACAGCTACAGGTAACGACGACGTGACCTTCTCGCGTCCGGACGCGAGCGTTACGGCCGGGCAAGAGGTAGGCGTCGCAGGCGTCGCAGGTGAATCGGTCGAAGTCCGCCGGCAGCGACAGGCGGTTGCGCTCGGCGATCCGGCGGGCGCGGCGGACGTATTCGCGAGCTCGATCCTGCTCGTCGCCACGGGCGGCCTGTTTGGCCCGCTCGTGGAGGATATCGATCCGCTCGCGGGCGATCTGCTGGTCGCTGGCCATCCATTCGATCGTAGGTCGATCCCGCGGTTAGATGTGTCGTTGTCGTCGGCCGAGTCGGCAACGTTTATTGAGTCTGCCGGAGAGAATCCGGTGTGCGCGTCCTGAACTACCTCGAGTTGGAGGACCGACTCGACCGCAGCGGGATCAGCACCTCCGTCGCCCACCAGCGGGCCGCCCTCTCGCGTGCCGACGCCGACGTGAGCTACGTCACCACGCCATGGTACGACGGCGACGTGGTGCTGGCCGGGCTCAACCGGCTCGTCGACGGCCAGGGGATGACCGAGTTCGACGTGGCCCACTGCAACCTGATCGGTCCGGGCAGTGCCTTCGTCGCCCGCCAGGCAAAGAAGAAGGACATCCCCCTCGTGTTACACGCCCACGTGACCGCCGAGGACTTCGCCGAGAGCTTTCGCGGGTCGACGTATCTGGCCGGGCCGCTTCGGCGGTACCTGCGCTGGTTTTACTCGCAGGCCGACCTGGTGCTCTGTCCCAGCGAGTACACCCGTCGAACCCTCGAGGAGTATCCGATCGATGCGCCGATCCGCTCGATCACCAACGGGATCGACATCGACTCGATGGCCGGTCACGAGCAGTTCCGCGAGGAGTACCGCGACAGATACGACCTTGATGGGATGGTCGTGTTCGCAGTGGGGAGCGTCTTCGAACGCAAGGGCCTGACGACGTTCTGTGAAGTCGCCTGGAACACCGACTATGATTTCGCCTGGTTCGGCGAGTACGACAGCGGCCTGCTGGCTTCCCGGACGGTTCGCAAGTGGACGAAGAACCCGCCCGAGAACGTCACCTTCACCGGCTGGATCGAGGACAAGCGCGGCGCCTTCGCCGCCGGCGACGTGTTCTTCTTCCCGTCGAAGGTCGAGAACCAGGGACTGGTCGTACTCGAAGCGATGGCCGCCGGCAAGGCGGTCGTCCTCCGGGACATTCCGGTCTTCCGGGAATACTACGAGGACGGTCACGATTGCCTGCTGTGCTCGACTCGCGAGGAGTTCGAGAACGCGCTCGACCGGCTCGAGGAAGACCCCGACCTCCGGGCGCGCCTCGGCGAGAACGCCAAAGAGACGGCCAGAGAGCACAGCCTCGATCGCGTCGCCGAGGAGTTGACCGACGCCTATCGAGAAGTCACAACACATTAATCGTCGGTCGTGCAATCGACGGACGAATGGGCACACCGAGCGTCGCCGCGTTCACCGACACGTACTTGCCGACGGTGAACGGCGTCACCTACACCGTCAAGTCCTGGCGCGAGGCCTGGGAGTCGCGGGGGCACACGATGGACCTGGTCTACCCGAAGGCCAGCGAGCACGACCCTGGGGACGGTGAATATCCCGTTCGGAGCGTTCGGTTCCCCTTCTACGAGGGGTACCGACTCGGCGCGCCACAGGTGCCCGACGCGGTGACCGACGCCGATGTCGTCCACACGCACACCCCCTTTGGCGTCGGACTGAGCGGCCTTCGACTCGCCCGCTCGAACGACCTGCCGCTGGTCGCGTCTTATCACACGCCGACCAGCGAGTACGCCGAGTACATCGCGTTCAACGGGGCGATCGAGCGGACGGTCAGACGCTGGGCCCGCACGTACGAGCGATGGTTTTTCGGCCGTGCCGATCTGGTCATCGCACCGAGCGAGCGAACGCGTGACCACATCCGCGAAGCGGTCGGCATCGACACCGAGGTCGCCGTGGTCCCCAACGGCGTCGATATCGACCGATTCAGGCCCGTCGATACCGACGACTTCCGCGACCGCTACGACATCGGTGACGGCCCGGTCGTCGGCTACACCGGCCGCCACGGCTACGAGAAGTGCCTCTCCGACGTTCTCGCCGCGACCGGGGGGATGGACGTGACGGTCCTGTTCGGCGGCGACGGGCCCGCCCGTGAGGACCTCGAGGCCCGCGCCGAACGGCACGACGTCGACGCGCGGTTCCTGGGCTTTCTCGATCGCGAGGAACTGCCCGCCTTCTACTCGACGCTCGACATCTTCGCGTTCCCCAGCCCCGTCGAGACGCAGGGACTCGTCGCGCTCGAGGCCAACGCCTGCGGGACGCCCGTCGTCGGCGTCGACACCGGCGCGCTCTCGGACACCATTGTCGACGGCGAGACCGGCTATCGATATCCGCAGGGCGACATCGAGTCGTTCCGGGACCTGCTCGAACGCGCGCTACAGGAGCGTGATAGACTCAGCCAGACGTGTCTCGACCGGCGTGAGCAGCTCAGCGTCGAGCACTCCGTCGATCGCCTCGAAGACCTCTACGAGTCGGTCCTGGCCGACTCGAAGACGACCCTCCTCAGGTGAACTCCTCGAGACTCGCCTGCCCGTCGCGATCGGTGTCGCTATGTGTTCCCGGCGTCGGCTCGAAAACGACCCGCGCCGCCGAATCGCCGGGTCCGACAGCGCCTCGCTGGCTCGATCCGCCAGCGCGGCGTATCGGCCGGTCACGCCCCGGTTGTAGTAGATTTCGCAGCCCCGATCGAGTAGGGAAGCGATCACTTCCCGGGATCGCCGTGCAGCAAGGCGAGGTCGCCGCCCCGGTCGCGATACTGGCGGCGGAGATCGCGCAGCGACTCGTGGACGAACCGGAGTCGGGCGTCACAGGCCAGCCCGTCGCTCCCGTAGAACTGCGGATCGAAGACGAACACCGGTGCCGGGGTGCCGTCTTCGGCGGCCGCCGCGAGCGCGGGGTTGTCGACGCTGCGCAGGTCCGCCCGATGCCAGACGACGATGTCGCTCACTCACGTCTATTCGGACTGATAGTGGTTGCTGTAACGATTTACCGGTGTGGCCGTACGACTGCGTGCGGTTAACCCGGAACGGAATTACAGCAACCACTATGAATCGACAAATGCGGCGGGGTCGCTCAAGCGCTACGCCAGCGCGCTGCCGGCCCGGATGATCTCCCGCTCGCCGAAGGCCGGCCCGATCAACTGCAACCCGACCGGCAGGCCGTCGCTCGTCTCGCCGGCCGGAACGGAGATCGCGGGGAGGTTCGCGAGGTTGACCGGTGTCGTGTTGGCGTCGGCCAGGTACATCGTCAGGGGATCGTCCAGGCTCTCGCCGCGCTCCATCGGCGGAACCGGCATCGTCGGCGAGGCGAGCACGTCCGCCTCTGAGAGGGCCGAATCGAAGTCCTGCTTGACCCACGCGCGGGCGTCCTGGGCCTGCTTGTAGTACTTGTCGTGGTACCCCGCCGAGAGCGCGTAGGTCCCCAGCAGGATCCGGCGCTTGACTTCCTCGCCGAAGCCCTCCTCGCGGACCGCCGCGAACTCCTCGTTCCAGTTGCCCTCGTACTCGGGCGTCGGACCGTAGCGCACGCCGTCGAACCGGGCCAGGTTCGAGGAGGCCTCGCTCATCGCGATCACGTAGTAGGCCTCGACGGCGTGGGAAAGCGACTCCATTGCGACCTCGTGGTAGCTCGCACCCCGCGCTTCCAGTTCGTCGATGGCGTCCCAGAAGGTCTCGACGACTCGCTCGTCGGCCCCCTCAAGCAGTTCGGTTGGGATCCCGATCTCCAGGCCATCGACGTCACCGTCCGCGGCGTCGGCGAAGGCGTACTCGCGCACGCCGTCGGGGCTCCGCTCGCCGACCTCCTCGTGGGCGTCCCGGGTCGTCGAGTCGCGGTCGTCCAGTCCGGCGATCACCTCCAGCAGTTCGGCGGCCTCCTCGACGGAGGGGGCGATCGGGCCGATCTGCTCTAGGGAGTTGGCGTAGGCGATCAGCCCGTATCGGGAGACCAGCCCGTAGGTTGGCTTGATCCCGACCGTGCCGGTGAACGCGGCCGGACAGCGCACCGAGCCGCCGGTGTCGGTCCCCAGCGCGAGGTCGGCCTCGCCGGCGGCCACGGCGGCCGCCGAGCCACCCGAAGAGCCGCCGGGAACCCGCCCCTCTGCCGCGGGATTGTCGGTCGGGCCGAACGCCGATGTCTCGGTCGTCGTCCCCATCCCGAATTCGTCCATGTTGGTCTTGCCGGGGATCGTCGCGCCCGCCTCGAGCAGGCGCTCGACGACCGCCGCGTCGTAGGGCGGGACGTACTCCTCGAGCATCGCGGACCCGCAGGTCGTCCGCACGCCTTCCGTCGAGATGTTGTCCTTGACCGCGACGGTCTTTCCGGCGAGCGGTCCGTCTTCCTCGCCTTCGATCGTCTCCCGGGTGATAAAGGCGTTGTAACTCATCTCACGACACCTTCGGTCCCTTGAAAAAGCCCTCCTCGTCCTCGGCGTTCTGGAGCGCCTGCTCCTGATCGAGTGACTCCTTGCGTTCGTCGGGTCGCATCACGTTGACGAGATCGGCCTCGCGCTCGACCTCGGGCACCTCCTCGAGCGTCTCGAAGGCGTCGAGAATCTCGCCGAACTGTTCGGCGAAGCGCTCGAGTTCCGCCTCGTCGAGGTCGACCCGGGCGAGGTCGGCGACGTGGCGAACCTCCGCGGGATCGACGGCAGAATCGCTCATATTCCACCGGACGGCTGGCCCGGCGGTAAGGATTTCGATGCCGCCCCGCTCTCGCTGTCGTAGCCAGTCTCCGCAAAAACGTGCCGGAATCGACGCGCTCGTCGCGAAACGCGAACGCAGCGTACACGATCGATGAGGTGTTTTTTCGATCGTGGAAACAGATTTTTCGGCTAGCCAAAGATTTAAGACGCTTGCACCACAACAGGATATCGAAGTCAGGTAGTTCTGTGGGCGTTTGCCCGCGACGTATACATCCCAACCAATGACAGACACGACCATCAGACGCCACGAGCAAACGAGTCAGCGAGAGACGACCGATGAAACGGCCGAAGAGGACCTGGTCTGTCCCGAGTGTGGCGGGACGCTCGCGCGCGATTCCGAACGCGGCGAGACCGTCTGCCAGGAGTGCGGGCTCGTCGTCGAGGAGGATGAGATCGACCCCGGGCCGGAGTGGCGGGCGTTCGACGCCAAGGAGAAAGACGAGAAGTCCCGCGTGGGCGCGCCGACGACGAACATGATGCACGACAAGGGGCTGTCGACGAACATCGGCTGGCAGGACAAGGACGCCTACGGCAACTCGCTGTCCTCGCGCCAGCGCGAGAAGATGCAACGGCTTCGAACCTGGAACGAGCGGTTCCGGACCCGTGATTCCCGAGAGCGCAACCTCAAGCAGGCGCTGGGCGAGATCGACCGCATGGCCTCGGCGCTTGGCCTGCCCGAGAACGTCCGCGAGACTGCCAGCGTCATCTACCGACGCGCGCTACAGGAGGATCTGTTGCCCGGCCGTTCGATCGAAGGCGTCTCGACGGCCGCGCTGTACGCCGCCGCCCGGCAGGCCGGCACGCCGCGCAGCCTCGACGAGATCGACGCCGTTTCTCGTGTTGACAAGGACGAGATCGCGCGCACGTACCGGTACGTCGTCCGCGAACTCGGACTCGAGGTCAAGCCCGCCGACCCCGAGAGTTACGTCCCTCGATTTGCTTCCGATCTCGATCTCTCCGAGGAAGTCGAACGACGCGCTCGCCAGCTGCTCAGCACGGCCAAGTCCAAGGGCGTCCACTCCGGTAAATCGCCAGTCGGACTGGCCGCCGCCGCGGTCTATGCCGCCTCGCTGCTCTCGAACGAGAAAGTCACCCAGAACGAGGTCTCCGAAGTGGCCAACATCTCCGAGGTCACGATTCGCAATCGCTATCACGAACTCCTCGAAGCCGAAGACGACATCCCGACCTAGCGAACCATACGCTCTTGCTCCGCGAGTCCCGAGTCGCCCGCATGGAAACGACGCGCCATTTCGTCGCGACCGTCTACGTCGTCAACGACGGTGCCGTCGCGCTACATAATCACGACAAGCTCGGCATGTGGCTTCCGCCCGGCGGTCACGTCGATCGCGACGAACTCCCGCACGAAGCTGCCGGACGAGAGGTACGGGAGGAGCTGGGCCGCGATGTCAAGTTGCTCGCGCCGCGTGAGGGGATCTCCTCGCCGACGGTCGAATCGATCCCCCAGCCACAGCACTTCCTGCTCGAAGACATCAACACCTGTGACGGGGCTGTCGGACACCAGCATATCGATTTCGTCTTCTACGGTCGGGTCGACGACCGACGGATCGATCCGGAACCCGGCGAGGCGGGTCGGGAGGCCTGGGAGTGGTTCGACGCGGCCCAGCTCCGGGCTGAACCCGATCGTCTCGAACCCGACGTGATCGAGATCGGGCTGCAAGCGATCGAGGCCGTCAGCGCTACTCGATGACCAGCAACCGGCCGAATATCGCGACGCTCGCGAGGAAGAGGCCACCGAAGATCACGTAGAGGAGGCTTTTCACCGCCAGCGGCAGCGGCAACAGGAAGGTACCGACTGCCAGCCCGAGCGCGACGACCCCTGCTGCCGCCCCGGCGAGTACGATCCGCGGGACCATCTGGTGAGGACTGCTCGGCCCTGTCCTATCAATGTATTCCTCAGCGATCGCTTCTATCAGGCCGAGTCAGCGAGTAGCGCGTCGATGTCGTCCCACGAGAGGCGCGTGCGAGCCCCGAGCGACTGGACGGCCACCGCACCGCAGGCGTTGGCGACCGCGAGTGCGTCCGCCGCCGAGCGGTGCCGGCGAGTCGCCAGGAACCCGCCAGCGAAGGCGTCGCCAGCACCGGCCGTATCGACGACGTCGGCGTCGAAACCGGAGTGTGTCTCGACACCGCCGTCGCGGAGCTGTGCCCCTCTTTCGCCCCGCTTGACCACGACGGTCTGTCCGGGCCGGCTCTCGCGTCCGATCGACTCGAATTCCCGTTCGGTGACGAACAGCAGGTCGGTCCGTTCGAGCACCGGCTCGTACTCCTGATCGGCGACCCGTCGGCCCGGATCGAAGCTGACGGACACGCCGCGTTCGGCGGCCCGGCGAGCGAGTTCGAGCGCAGTGTCGGGCCGTTGGCTCGTCAGGTGGAGGTGTTCGACGTCGCCGAGCGTTTCGCTCGCTCCCGAGTCGATATCGAACCGTTCGTTCGCGCCCTTGTTGCCGAGCATGAGTACCTCGCCCGCCTGATCGACGATCAGGTACTTCGTCGTCGTCTCGGCTGTGACGGCTTCGAGCAGTCCCGTCTCGACGCCGAGGTCCGTCAACTCCCGCCGGATCTCCTGTCCGCGCTCGTCCCGGCCGACGCTCCCGAGCAGCGCCGTATCGACCTGCAGCTGTGCGAGGACGGCCGCTGCGTTCGCCGCGCTGCCGCCGCCCGACTGGCGTCGGCCGGTGATCCGTGCCTCGTCGTCCGGCTGTGGCAGTCGATCGACCTGCAGGGTGACGTCCCAGTTGGCGTGCCCGGCACAGAGGATGTCGGTCACTGTTCGTCACCTCCGAACTCCGTGCTCGGCCTCGATTCGATCCAGGGGTCGGCGACCGCCTCGCCGAACAGTTCGCGCATCAGCGCCACGATGCTCTCGGGCGGGAACTGCCCGCGTTCGGTGACGATCGCGTCCACGTACCTCGGGGGCGTCACGTCGAATGCCGGGTTCTCGACGCTGATGTCCCCGATCGCCTCCCGGTCTGGACGGTCGATCACCTCTGATTCGTCCCGGGTTTCGATCTCGACGAGATTGCCGGTCATCGTGTCCGGGTCGAGCTTGATCGTCTGGGCCGCGACGACGATCGGCGTCCCCCGGTCGCGGGCGTTGACCGCCAGTCCGGACGTGCCGATCTTGTTGATGACGCTGCCGTCGGCGGCGATGGCGTCGGCTCCGACGAGAACGTGATCGACGTCGTTGAGATACCGGCGGGCCGCTGAATCGACGATGAGAGTCACGTCCACGCCGAGCTCGACCAGCCGCTCGGCGGTCAGTCGCCCCTGATTTCGCGGGCGCGTCTCCTTGACGATCGCTGACACCTCTTTGCCCTGCTCGCGTGCGGTTTCGACGCAGGCTAGCACGTCCGTCGAGTGGCAGTGGGTCATGATACGGTCACCGTCGCGCAGGCGGTTGGCCCCCACGCGCCCGAGGTCCGCCTGTGCGTGATCGAGGCGCGTCCGGAACTCTTCGGCCCCAGCGACGGTGTTTCGGCGGAGCGTCTCGACGCTGTCCCCGTTCATTCGCTGGAGCACGTACCGGAGCGCGTTCGGCAACGAGACGGCCGTCGGCCGCGTCTCCAGCAACCGCCGGGCCGCGGCTCGCAACTCCGCGCGGAACGCGTCGGGCGTCTCCGCGTCGCTGTGCTTGGCCTGCTGTCGGAGCGCGTCGGCGGCCGCGTCGGCGATCGCCGCGGCTCCGCGGGTCTCCATCGCCGCGATGTCCGCCGCGATCCGCTTGACGCTTGCGTCGAGATCATGGGCCCCCATACCATGGGATTACGTCCACGGCAGCCAAAAGATGATGGGGCCGTTGCCGGGGTTCGAATTCTATATAGCGAGAAATGGTTTATTTTCCGCCGAACGCGCGAAGCGACTCGAAGTCGTCGTCCCGGATCGCCCGGCTGATCCCTTCGATGTCCGTTTGTTCGGGCATCTGACCGGGATATTTTCGGCGGAAGTAGCCTACGATGTTGTCGATGTCGCGTTCGAGGAGTTCGTCGCTGTTCTCGTGGTCGGTGGGCACAGCCTGGGGCCAGTCGAAGATCGTGATCCCGTCGCTAGCGACGAAGACGTTGTACTCGCTGATGTCGGCGTGGACGTATCCCTCCTGGTAGGCCGTCTGGATCTCCCGGAGAACCATCTCCAGAAGCGACCGGGCCTGCTCGGGGTCCAGCCGCGCCTTCGAGAGTTCGACACCGTCCATCCGCTCCATGACGACCGCGTGGCGGTTGTGATCGATCGGCTGCGGGACACTGACGTCGGGATATAGCGTTTCGAGCGCGTCGTACTCCCGCTCGGCCGCCTTGCGCGCGGTGTACTGCCAAGAGACGTGTTCGCGGTCGGCGGTGTACTCCCGTTCGCGCATCACTTCCCGGAAGTTGGTGTACCCCTCGCGGTGGAACTTCAGCGCCAGCGGCCGGTAGGATCGTGCTTCGTAGACGTCGCTTTCCTTGCCGACCCCGAGTGGCGAACCGACGCCGTCGATCGTCTCTCGCTGTGCGAACGTGTGCAACGCCAGCGCGTCGTATCCCTCGAAGGTGAGCGTGTATCCCTCGTACTGGATCGTCTTGCGTTCGATCAGTTCGCGGTCCATGCAGCGGTCGAGTCGATACTCGACGTCTTCGGCCGTCAGCCGCGAGAACTCCGGGATCTTCTCGCGCTGGACCCACTCCGAGAACCGCATCCCCTGCTCGATTCCCGAGAGGAGATGGAAGTCCTCGGGTTCGAGTTCCGCCATCACCGGCGCGACGTTCTGGACCATATGCCTGCTGTACTCGCTTGAGCGCCAAAAGGCCGACGTGTAGTGTGTTAAAGCGTATAACGATATATCAAATACTTCCCTGTGCATGCCAGAAGTTCGGGGGATATTTCGACAGGACAATACGTATTTCCTCGATCGATTCGAACCCGCTTAGATCGATTCGATCACCGCTTCTCGAAAGCGCGGCGACGAGTCCTCGCTGGCGTCGATACCAGCCGTCACACACGAATACATAGTCGAATCGAGACGCTCCGCTGCAGCGGTCGCGGTATCGGCCTTCTCGATCTGATCCTCCTGACGGTTTGACGATGATGCGATGAACGGCCGAACGTCGCATCACTCGAGACACGATACCGTTCGCATCGTCTGGTTCGGATCCTCCGGCGACACTCGTCGCTACTCACTGCTGTTCGCAGGGAAATGGGCCCTGCCGGATTTGAACCAGCGCTCAATCGGTTATGAGCCGATCGCTTTAACCAGACTAAGCTAAGGGCCCTCATCTCGACGTTTTCGGTGCGTCGACTAAACTGTACCGTCTCGTTCACAACAGAAAGACACCGTCCCGAGAACTGTGAACAGTTCTCGTGGGCCGACAAATCGCTCCACGATTTGACGCCGCCGCCAGGACTCGAACCTGGGACAACCACGTTAACAGCGTGGTGCTCTACCAGCTGAGCTACGGCGGCCCGTGATCGCATCTTCAGGTAGTCGGAGTCATTTGATAGGGCTTTCGCTTCGCTCGCACACCGACACGCTTTCACGTACTTGTCGGCATCCTTCAGGTATGGGCGACGAGTTCGACGCCGTCGTTGCGACGGTCCGCGAACGGGCCGATCCCGACCGCGAGGAGCGAGCGCAGTTGCACGAGGCCGTCGAAACGCTGACCGCACGTATCGAAGCCGCTATCGAGGCGTTGCCGGTCGAGGCCGACGTCGTGCAGGTCGGTTCGACCGCCCGCGGGACCTGGATCTCCGGGGACCGTGACGTCGATCTGTTCGTACGCTTTCCGCCGGGTCTGCCCCGCGAACAACTCGAAGACTACGGACTCCGGATCGGCCACGAGGTCCTCCCCGACGGCCGCGAGGAGTACGCCGAACATCCCTACGTCGTCGGCGAGTTCGACGGTTTCGACGTCGATCTGGTCCCCTGCTACGCCGTGGAAGACGCAACGGCCATTCAGTCGGCAGTCGATCGAACGCCGTTTCACACCGAGTATCTGAACGAGCGCCTCGACGATAATCTCGCGGCTGACGTCCGGGTCTGCAAGCAGTTCCTCACGGCGATCGGCGTCTACGGCAGTGATCTCCGGACGCGCGGCTTCTCGGGCTATCTGACCGAACTGCTCGTGCTCGAGTACGGCGGCTTTCGCCCGTTCGTCGAGGCCGCGACGGACTGGCATCCTCCGGTGGCCTTTGATCCAGAAGCGCACGGGCGGCGCGAGACGGCGCAACCGTCCCGGAACGAGGACGTCACTGCTTCCGACCTCCCGTTCGACGATCCGCTGATCGTGATCGACCCGACCGATCCCGAGCGCAACGTGGCCGCGGTCTGTAGCGAGGAGAGCGTCGCCCGACTCCAGCATTACGCCCGGGAGCTGGTCACCGACCCCCGGGTCGAACTGTTCGAATCCTCCGAGCCGGCACCGCTCGACGCCGACGAGGTCCGGGACGCGTTCGATCGCCGGGGGACGACGCCGGTCGCGATCGGCTTCGAGACGCCCGATCTCGTCGAGGACGATCTGTACCCCCAGCTGGAGAAATCCAGAGCCGGCGTCGTCGGGCTGCTCGAGCGCCACGAGTTCGACGTCCTCCGCTCGACGGCGGTCTCCGACGACGATCGAACGGCCGTCCTCGCGGAGCTGGGAGTGACCGAGCGTCCGGCCGTCCAGCGCCACGAGGGACCACCGGTCCACGTCCGCGAGCACGCCGCGAACTTCTTCGAACGGTACGACGGTGCGGCCGCCGCCGGGCCGTTCGTCGACGGCGATCGCTACGTCGTCGAGCGCGAACGGGAGTTCAGGACCGCCGCGGCGCTGCTGGACTCGGACGCGATCTTCGAGGTCGGGCACGGCGCTGCCGTCGAGCGACAGCTCGGAGCGTCCTACCGGGTCTACCAGGGTCGGGAAGTCGGGACGCTGGCCGAACGGTTCGGCGTCGAGCTGGCGGCGTATCTCGAACCGACACCCTGACACGGTCCGCAGCGCGAAGCGACGCTAGCCGCTCTCGTCGGGCTCGACCGAGGGGAAACCCTGCTCTTTGAGGCTGTCGATAACGGAGCGACCGTTGTCGTTGACCGACCACTCGCGGGTCGGCGGTTCGTGACCGTCGAGCACCTTGTGAACCATCTTGACGCCGTCAGAGAGCGTTTCGAGGCCGTAGCCCCCTTCGAGTACGAACCCGAGGCCGGCGTCGACCTCGTCGGTCAGCGTCCACAGGAAGTCGGTCATCAGGCCGTAGCCGTCGGTCGTGACGACCATCCGTGAGATCGGATCGTGTTCGTGGGCGTCGAAGCCGGCACTGACCAACAGCAGGTCGGGATCGAACGCCTCCAGCGACGGGCCGATCACCTCCCGCAGTGCGGCCATGTACTCGGCGTCGCCACAGCCCGCGGGGAACGGGGCGTTCAGCGTCGTCAATTCGGCGTCGTCCTCGCCGGTCTCGCCGACGGCACCCGTGCCCGGATACAGCCCCTCCTCGTGGAAGGAGACGTAGAACACGTCCTCGCGGTCGTAGAACATGTCCTGCGTGCCGTTTCCGTGGTGGACGTCCCAGTCGAGAATCGCGACGCGGTCGGCCGTCTCGTGCTCGATGACGTGCTGGGCCGCGACCGCGACGTTGTTGACGAAACAGAACCCCATCGCGTCGTCCTCGACGGCGTGATGACCGGGGGGCCGACCCAGCGCGAACGGCGTCTCGTGGCTCGGCCGGTCGTCGAGGGCCGTCGTCGCGGCCCACTCGGCGAGTCCGGCGCTCGCGAGCACGGCGTCCCAGGTCTCCTCGACGGCGACGGTGTCGGCGTCCCAGTTGCCGCCGCCGTCCTCGCAGAACTCCCGGACTTCGGCGATATAGTCGGCGTCGTGGACGTTTGTCACTTCGACCTCGGTCGCCGAGTCGGCCGCGACGTACTCGACGTTGTCACACTCCGAGAGACTCTGGCGTATCGCCCGGAGGCGGTCGGGGCTCTCCGGGTGGCGCGCGCCGGTGTCGTGTTCGAGGCAGATCTCGCGGTAGCCAAACCTCATTCAAAGTAGGGCCCGAGTTCGTCGTATAGTTCGATGTCCTCCCCCTTAACGGTACGCCGTCCGGCATGGCGTGCCAGGACCGCCGCGGCGGCCGCGACGGTGTCGGCCTCGTCTTCCAGCAACGACGCGAGCGCGATCCGGGCGTCCATCGCCACGCGGTAGTCCTCGATGTCGAGCCGCGCGATCCGGTCGACGGGCGCGATCGGTAACTCCAGGGCGTCCGGGTCAGGAACGGTCTCGACGCCGAAGTCCTCGGGCATCAGGGTTTTCCGGCCGTCCGCGGTCGCGCGCTCGGCCGCCGCGACCGCGCGCTCGGCACCCCGTTCCTGAATCCGGCGTGTCAGCGCCTCGGTCGCCTCGGAACTCACGCGCAGGTCCCCGGCGTTGCGACGGATGATCGAATCGACCGGAGCGAACGGTAGCTCGACGCTCATACGCCATATCGGGGCCGATGCGGGCTTAAGAGTTTCCCGTCTGCGCTAGAAGAGCTCCTCGGCGTCGACTCGGTCGGCCCGGCGCTGGCCGCGCACGGTGACCTGCTGGCCGAGCTGGACGTGCTCGTCGGTCTCGACGCTGATGGTCTCCTCGCCGTCGTCGACGATCACCGGATCGCCTGTCTGGACGACCGTCCCTGTCACTTCTATCTGCTCGCCGCCCGTGCCGTCGCTGTCGTCACTGCCGACGCCCGCTGGCTCGCTTCCGTCGTCGGTCCCGCGGTCGTCCGCGAACGTGTCGAGGCCGGTCGACGATTCGCTGCTGGCGCCCCCGCTGTCTCCGTTGCTCGCCGCCCCCGCACCGGAGCCGTCCTCCAGCACGACGACCGCCGACCCCCAGCCTGCGGACGCCTCGAGGTCGTCCTGCCAGCCGTCCTGAATCTCGGCGTCAGCGACGAACACCTCGTCGCCCGGCCCGAGGTCGATGTCGGCCTTTTCGCCCCACAGTGCCACCCGGATGTCGCCGGTGTCGTCCTGGATTCGGACGTTGCGGACCTGCCCCTCGCTGCCGTCGTCCCGATCGAACGTCCGCTTCGGGTCGGCCGATCGGACGACGCCGCCGATGTCGACCGTCTGGTCGAGTTCGACGCCGCCGATCGGGTCGGTCTCCGGGCTGAAGTCGATCTCGTCGTCGATCGCCTCGACCGCCCCGCGGTCGCCGACGTGCAACTCCAGGCTGCCGTCGCGCTCGCGGACGTAGCCGTCGACGACCTCGACGGGCGTGCCAGCCTCGAGTTCCTCGGCGCGGTCGGCCCGGTCGTCCCACAGCGTCACGCGGATCCGCCCGGACTCGTCACCCAGCGTGAGGTTCGCGACCCGTCCCTCGCTGCCGTCGTCGCGGTCGAACGTGCGAACCGACTCGGTGTCGAGGACGATCCCCCTGACGTTGACGTCCGATTGCCCCATCGACAGCGAGTCGACGTCGGTCCGCCCGTCGAGGTCGACCTCGATCTCGGCGTCCTCGTCCGGTTCGGCCTTGTCGACGCTGACCTCCAGGCCGCTGTAGCCGTCTTTTGGCCGGCCCTTGACGCGCAGGACGTCACCCGCCTGGAGCTCTCCGTCGTCGATCGAGCGGGCCTGTTCGTCCCAGAAGGAGAGCCGCACCTGTCCCGTCTCGTCGGCGGCCTCGACGTTGATGACGCGGCCGTCCTCGTCGTCGCCGTCGCGCTCGAACGTGCGCAACTCCCCGATCGAGGTCACCTTCGCGAGGAACTTCACCTCGTCCATGCCGGGCTCAATGTCGGCGATCGCGTTGACCTCGTTCTCGCTGAGTTCGTGCGCGATCAGCATCGCCGCCGTCTCCTCGTCCGCGAGCCCCCCCATCTGTTCGACTTTCTGCTCGACGGCCTCCCGGAACTCCTCCTCGGAGACGTCGGCCTCGAGATCCGCGTAGACGTCCTCGATTGCACCCATGGCTAGCGGTGTTGACGGCTGGATCGCGTTTAAACAATACGGTCACGGGGCGTTCGAGACGCTCGACGTCCGGGGCACTCACTCGCGAGTCCCGGGCACCCGGCCGACAGTCACGTAGAACGGGACCGTCTCCCGTCGGCGATAGTCGCGCCGTTGCATCTGTTCGACGACCGATCGGCCCATCGACCGCCACTCCTCGCGCAGCCGTTCGTAGGCCTCGGGGCCGTCGCCGGCGACCAGTTCGGCGCGGCTGTCGGCCAGGCCGTCGCCGGTGGCCTTCAGGCGGGCGTCCTCGACGGCCTGCTCGGAGTAGGGCGGCTCGACGGTCCGGACGTGGTCGTACCGGCGGGTTCGAACGTCTTGCAGGCCGGCCGCTTCAAATCGCTCGCGCACGTTCGCGCCCAGCGTGACGTCGGTATCGACGCCGTCGAGATACCGCTCGCGGGCGCGGCGGGCCAGCGACGGCTCGGACTCGACCGTCGACTCGACGGTGACGGCCCCGTTGTCGGGTTCGACGGCCGCGACGAGGTCCCTCGAGACGCGGGCGAAGTCCCCGATCGCGGCATCGGGATCGGGCAGATTGATCAACAGCGCCTGACAGACGACGAGATCGAAGCTGTCGTCCGGGAACGGCAGTCGCGTCGCGTCCCCGCGAACAGCCGGGGGTTCGAGACGGGCGAGCAGGTCGGGGTCGGCGTCACAGCCGACGACGGTACCCGGGACCTCTTCGCGGAGAACGCGCGTGAGCTCGCCGGTCCCACAGCCGGCGTCGAGCACGCGCTCGCGGCTGGCCAGTCGCAGGTCGGACAGGGCCTCGCGGCTGCCCGCCCACATACCCTCGCGGGTGGTTTCGAGGTACTCGGCGCTGAACTGGCGCACAGCCGCGTTTGCGAACCCAGAGAGAAAAGTCGGCCGATCCGTGCCGGCGGTCCGAGCTAGCAAGCCGGTGACATCCCGGGGCAATCCGCCGGAGCCGTTGTCCCAGCCTGGACTGCACTGGTTCGTCTCCGGCATTGACCGGGAAACACTCGTGTCTCCCGTCTGTCGGATTGGCAACGGCTGACGCGGGTGGGCTTTCTCTCGACCCGTTTCCGAACCCCTATGTCGCTCCCGTGATCACAACGGAGTAATGACCGACATCGAGAGCCTGAAGGGATTCTACGATCGGTATCCCGAGGAGTTCGCCGCCTGGCGGGACGTCATCGACGTCGTCGAGACGACTGCCGCGGAGTTCGGCTTCCGGGAGATCGACACGCCGGCCGTCGAGCGTCGGGCGCTCTACGAGATCAAGTCCGGCGAGGAACTGATGGACCAGACCTACTCCTTCAAAGATCGCGGGGGCCGGCAGGTCACGCTCACGCCCGAGCAGACGCCGACCCGTGCGCGGCTGGTCCAGCAGCGCAAGGACCTCAAGACGCCGATCAAGTGGTACGACACCTCGAAACGGTGGCGCTACGAGAACGTCCAGAAGGGCCGGGATCGGGAGTTCTTCCAGACCGACATCGACGTCTTCGGCATTGAGTCCGTTGAGGCCGACGCCGAGGTCATCGCCGTCGCCGCGACGATCTACGAGCGGCTGGGCGTGGCCGACCGCGTCGAGTTTCTGATCAACGACCGGACGCTGCTCGATGCGCTGCTGGCAGCCGAGGGGATCGCCAACACCGACGCGGTGATGAAAGTCATCGACGACAAGGAGAAACTCGCCCGCGAGGAGTTCCTGACCGAGTTGCGCAACACCGGCGTCGCTCACGAGTCGGCCGAACGGATCGACGAACTCACCTCGATCCGGGGGCCGATCACCGAGGAGATCGACCGGTTGCGCGAGCTCGCGCCCGACGACGAGGCTGCCGTCGAGGCAGTCGATCGGATGGCTGATCTGGCCGACGCGCTGGAGTCCTACGGCGTCGCTGAGGCCTGCAAGCTCGACCTGTCGATCGTCCGCGGGCTCGCCTACTACACGGGCCTGGTCTTCGAGGCCTTCGACAGCGAAGGCGAGTTGCGCGCACTCTTCGGCGGCGGTCGCTACGACGACCTCGTGGGCCTGTTCGGCAGTCAGGACGTGTCTGCGGTCGGATTCGCCTTCGGCTATTCGACGACGCGCGAACTCCTCAAGATGGAAGGCGAGTGGCCCGCCGAGGAGGTATCGACCGACGTCTACGTCGCCGCTGTCTCCGGGGACGTTCGCGAGGCGGCACTCGGATTCGCGAGCGGTCTCCGTGAGGCAGGGCTCGTTGTCGAAACCGATCTGGCGAACCGCGGGCTCGGCGGCCAGTTCGAGTACGCCGACAGTATCAACGCCGACACGGTCCTGATCGTCGGCCAGCGCGACCTTGACGACGGGGTCGTCACCGTCCGTGACATGGACAGCGGCGACGAACGGCGGGTGTCGATCGAGGACGTCGTCGACGAACTCGCGTAGCTGTCGTCCCACTCGGACGATCAAAGACCGACCGAAGCGGACCAAACGTTGATTACGCGATGTGCCGACCCTGCGTGTATGAAGGTCGTCCTGATCGGGGTCGGTCAAGCCGGCGGCAAGATCACCCAGGCCCTCGCCGCATACGACTACGAGATGGGGTTCGACGCGATCCAGGGGGCGCTGGCAGTCAACACCGCCGAGGCCGATCTGCAGGCACTCGATATCGACACGCAGCTGATCGGGCGCGATCGCGTGAAAGGCCACGGCGTCGGCGGGGACAACGAACTCGGTGCCGAGATCATGCGCGAGGCGTCGACGGAAGTGATCGACGAACTCGACGGCCGGATCACCTCCCGCGCGGAGGGGATCGTGATCGTCGCCGGGCTCGGCGGCGGGACCGGCTCCGGCGGCGCGCCGATGCTGGCACGCGAACTCAAGCGCATCTACGACATCCCCGTCTACGTGCTCGGTGTGTTACCGGGACGCAACGAGGGGTCGATCTATCAGGCGAACGCCGGTCGGTCGCTCAAGACCGTCGCCCGCGAGGCCGACGCGACGGTCCTGATCGACAACGACGCCTGGCACGACAACGAGGAGAGCCTCGAGGCGAGTTTCGAGACGATCAACCGGAACATTGCCCAGCGCGTCGGCCTGTTGCTGGCCGCCGGCGAGGTCGTCGACGGGGTCGCCGAGAGCGTCGTCGACTCCAGCGAAGTCATCAACACGCTCCGGCCCGGGGGGATCGCATCGATCGGGTACGCCTCCGCGGCGGCAGCCGAGGACAGCGCGGACAACGTCAACAACATCGTCACCGCGACGCGAAACGCCCTGCTCTCGGGGACGAGTCTCCCGAACGCGGTCGAGGCCGACACGGCGCTGCTGGTGATCGGCGGTGACCCCGACCGCATCGCCCGCAAGGGCGTCGAACGCGCGCGCCGCTGGCTCGAGGACGAGACCGGCTGTCTGGAGGTCAGGGGCGGGGACTTCCCGCTCGATAGCGAGCGACTCGCCGCGCTCGTGCTGCTCGGCGGAGTCGAACGCTCCAGTCGGATCGACGAGTTCCTCGACCGCGCTCGCGAGGCACACGAGCGAGCCAGCGAGCCGACGCCGGATCCGAACGACGCCTTCGAGAACGATCAGCTCGAAGACCTCTTTTGACGGTCGACGCGTCGTCACTCGTCGAGGTCGAGGTCTTCGAGCGCCGCGGCGACGTCGTCGTCGTCGGCCTCGTCTTCGTCGGGGAGCGCCACGTCGTCGTCGGTCTGCTCGTCCTGCGACGACTCGTCCGACTCCTGTGAGGGGCTGTCGGGCTCCGGTGGCGGATTCTCGGCAGTATCAGGTTCCGTCGACGACGCCTCGGAAGTCCCCGATCGGCCGGGATCGAGCGACGGGCCGCTTGACTCTCCCAGGTCGGCGTCGAGGTCCCCGCCGGGTGGGCTGTTCCAGACGTCGTGTTCGTTGAGCACCGTGTCTCGATGGCCCAGTAGCCACTCGACGTAGCCGTCGAGGTCCTCGAACCCGTGCTCGTCGGCCTCGCGGCGCAGGTTGTCTATCATCGCCGGATCGAGGTCCAGGGAAACGTCCGCCATCGTTTCCCGTTCGTCGGTCGAAGTATAAATACTCCTGTGTCGCAACCGCCGATCGGCTCGACGGGCAGTTCGATCGACGACTAGACGAGGCTGCGGCCGTCGAATTCGGTCCGGTCGTACTCGATGTCCATCAGCGAGAGGATCGTCGGCGCGATGTCGAACAGGTCGGCGTCCTCGATGCGGACGTCGGGGTTGTCGACGTACAGCGTCGCGTTGTCGAAGCTGTGCATCCCGTTGCGCGGCCCCACGCCGAAGACCTCGCTGTCGCCCTTGAACCCGGCCTTCAGGTCGAATCCGTGGTTGGGGATCACGACCAGATCGGGCGCGATGTCGTCGTGATCGCCACGGAAGGCGTCCTCGCCGGTGACGACCCGGTCCGCGACCGGGTTGCCGTCCGGCCCTTCGAGGCGCTCGAGTTCGGCCCTGAGTTCGGCGCGTACCTCCTCGTACTCGGATTCGGGCACGCTCCCGCGCGGTTCCCGTCCCTCCAGATTGAGGTAGAACCGGCCGGGGATCAGCGAGTACGCCGTCGTCTCGTCGGCGATGTCGCCCAGCTCCTCGTGGTCCTCGTCGTCGTAAGAGAGCCACCCTTCCCGGGCGAGCCACTCGTTGAGATGGACCTCGTACTCCAGCGAGGTGAACCCGTGGTCGGAAGCGACCATCATCGTCACGTCGTCGGCGAGCAGTTCCCGCAACTCACCGAGGTAGTCGTCGACCGTGCGATAGAACTCGATGAACTCCTCTCTGTACTCGCCGTCCTGCTCGTAGTCCTTGAACAGGAAGTGGTTGACCCGGTCAGTCGTCATGAAGACGCCGAAAAACAGGTCCCAGTCGTCCTCCTGAATGTAGTGTTTGAACGCCTCGAACCGTCTTTCGAGCGTCTCGTGGGCGTCCTCGATGAACTCGCTCTTGTCCGCGTCGTGGCCGAGTTTGGCGTTGACGTCGATCCGGTAGTCGATCCCCTCGAGGTAGTCCCGAAGCTCGTCGGGGTAGGCGGCCTTTTCGACGCTCGGCGAGAGAAAGCCCGAGACCATCCGCTGGACGTCACGCTGGGGCGGGAACGTGACTGGCACGTTCATTACCGTCGCTCGCCTGTCCTCGGCCTCGATGCGGTCCCACACCCGGGTCGCCTGCACGTCCCGACCCATGGGGACGTAGGTGTCATACGAGCCGACTTCCCGGTCCTGGAAGCCGTAGACGCCGGTCTCGCCGGGGTTGACGCCGGTCGTCAGCGACGGCCAGCAGGCGCTGGACTCGGGGGGGACGATACTGTCGATCGCGCCGGCGCTCCCCTCGTCGGCGATCGCGGCGAGGTTCTCGAACTCTTCCTCGTGGTCGGCGAGCAGGCTGTAGGGCACCCCGTCGATCCCGAAAAACGCGACACGGGGCCCGCCATCGCCTCGAAGCCGGTCGAACAGTCCCATACTCCCGTTATCAGTGACAGCCACAAGAAGCTTCTTTTCGCACGTTCCCTCCAGCAGGGGGAACTGCTTACGGCTCGTCGTCCGCCGAGGAATCGTAGTTCTCCGGCACGACCGTCACGTGATCGAGCCCCGACCGGGGACGGCGCTCGGGGACGACCGTCGGATGATCCATGCCGGCTGACTGACGAGTGGTTGCCATCGCAGGCGTTCCTACGCGCTCGATCCGCATATAATTACCCATGCTCATAACGAATCGGAGCGAACCGGAGCATGTCCGGGATGCATACGAAGCGCTGTCGGACGCAGCAACGGCCGGAAATCGGCGTCGCGGCGCTACGCGAACGTTTCGTCGTACAGTTGCTGGGCGTGTTCGATCGCGTCGAAGGCGGCCTGCTTGTCCTCCCAGCCCAGCGTTTCGACTTCCTTGCCTTCTTCGAGGTTCTTGTAGGTCGCGAAGAACTCGTCGATCTCGTCGAGCGTCTGCTGGGGGATGTCCTCGAGGTCCTCGATGTGGTCGTACCGGGGGTCCTCGGTCGGGACGGCGATGACCTTGTCGTCCTGCTCGCCGTCGTCGTCCATCTTCATCAGCGCGACCGGGCGCGCCTCGATGACACAGCCGGGGAAGGTCTGATCTTCGACGAGCACCAGCACGTCGAAGGGGTCCTCGTCGTCGTAGTAGGACTGGGGAATGAACCCGTAATCGGAGGGGTAGTGAACGTTGCTGTGCAGGACCCGATCGAGCACGACGCCGGGGATGTCCTTGTCGTACTCGTATTTGTTGCGCTCGCCTTTGAGACACTCGACGACCGCGTAGATCTCTTCGGGCGGGTTCGGTCCGGTTTCCAGGTCTTCCCAGAGGTTCGTCATCACTCGCCTCTCCGGGCACCGGCCAAAAAGTCCTTTCGACAGCAGCACCAAGCCCGAACCGACTTCCGGACCGGACCGCGAAATCGGGGACCACGACAACGGTTACACTACATCCCCTCGACACGACTAATGTACAGTTAACCCGTCGAGGAGTTACGAAAACGACGGTACTGCTGGAGAGAGTTAACAAGGGTTAAATGTCCCCATGACATCCAGTTAACCATGTCAGAGGCACAAGCAGTTCAGAACGATCCTGGCATTACCAAGGAACTGACGGCGTTTCAGCGGAACATTCTGGTCATCCTGGCCGAGGAGTCCCGCTACGGGCTCGCGATCAAGCGCGAACTCGAGTCGTACTACGACTCGGAGGTCAACCACGGCCGGCTCTACCCGAACCTCGACGACCTCGTCGAGATGGGGCTCGTCGAGAAGAGCGAACTCGACAAGCGGACCAATCAGTACGCGCTGACGGACGACGGCTACGAGGCGCTGCTCGATCAGTTGGCCTGGGAACTGTCGAAGATCGTCACCGACGACGCTCGCGCGGCGGATCTGCGCGAATTGATCGAGCGAGCCAACTAGACGGCTTTTTCGGCCGAGCAGACCACCGGGGAGCGGCTAGGCGTTCGTCCCGTCTCGGTCTGTCGTCGCTGCTTCGATAGTGTACTCGATCGACAGCGAGAGTCGCTCGCGCTGGTCGTCGCTGGGCCAGGCGTTACGCGGGAAATACTCCTCGCGGAACTCCGCCAGTTCGGCCTCGGTCAGCGACTCGATCGGTTTGGCGTAGTGGTTGCTCGCGAACTCGGCCAGCGCCCGGGCCGTCGCTCCGTGCGTCTCGCCGTGTTCGTCCTCGACTCGCTCGGCGATCTCGGCGTTGTGTGACGCGACCGCCTCCCAGTCCTCGGGCTCGCCCGGCCCGGACAGCGACCGCTCGACGCCCCGCTCGAGGTCCTCGATCCGTTCGGTGCGGACCAGCCCCTCCTCGTCGAGCCACTCCTCGGGATGACAGACGAGCGTGTCGTCCGCCTCGCGGACCCGGGCCGTGTAGCCGTACTCGGCGAGGGTCTCCTCGCGGTTCCGTCGGTACGCTCGCGCCTCCTCGCCGCTCGCCCGGCGTGCCAGTCGCGTCAGTCGTTCGGCCTCCTCGATGGCCTCCTCCGGCAGGTCGGTCATTCTCGTCCCTCCATGGCGGATCACGCCTCGTCGAGCGCCTCGTTTGCCAGCTTGTCAGCGCGCTCGTTTACCGCTCTCGGAACGTGTTCGATCGACCACGAGTCGAACTCCGAGAGCAGTTCCCGGGCACGGACCCGTCGCTCGCGCAGGTCCGGATCGTTCGTGTTCCACTCTCCCCGGAGCTGTTTGACCACCAGTTCCGAGTCGCTTCGGATCCGGACCTCCTCGAAGCCGTGGTCGGCGGCAACCTCCAGGGCCGTGACCAGCCCCTCGTACTCGGCGCGGTTGTTGGTCGCCCGGCCAATGCGCTCGCTCCCCTCGCTGACGATTCCGTCGCCGGTCAGGACCACCCAGCCGATCGCCGCCGGCCCGGGGTTGCCACGGGAGGCCCCGTCGAAGTAGACGTGCGCCCGGCCGCCGCCCTCCCGCAACAGTCCGGCGAGTCGCTCCGGGTGCTCCCCCTGAACGACTACCTTGTTCTCGTAGGCGACTGCGATCGCCCCGCCGTGGCGCGCGCGCCAGCGCTCGTGGTCGGTATTTCCGGGTTCGATCTCGATCCCGGCCGCTTCCAGCCGCTCGCGAGCGGCCGATTCGTCACACTCGATGACCGGCATTCGCGTCGAAATCGCGGCGCTGTGGGCTTACGGCTTGCGATCGACCCGATCGCTCTATTCTGTCCTGTCATATTGGTCAGAATACCTGGCCACCAAAGGCTTTAAGTTAAGCGAAATTGCTAATATAAAAGTGCGATGACACGGTCCACCCGCCAGCGGGAACGCGAGTCCGAGACGGAGACAGACGCCGAGGAGGAAGTCGTCCAACAGTGTCCGGAGTGTGGGTCGGAGGAGCTCGTCAAGGATGCGGATCGAGGTGAACTGGTGTGTGACGAGTGCGGGCTCGTCGTCGAGGAGGGGAACATCGACCCCGGCCCGGAGTGGCGCGCGTTCAACCATCAGGAGCGCCAGGAGAAATCCCGGGTCGGCGCGCCGACGACGAAGACGATGCACGACAAGGGGCTGACGACGACGATCGACTGGAAGGACAAGGACGCCTACGGCCGCTCGATCTCTTCGAAAAAGCGCAGTCAGATGCACCGCCTTCGCAAGTGGCAAGAGCGGATCCGAACGAAGGACGCCGGCGAGCGCAACCTGCAGTTCGCGCTTTCGGAGATCGACCGCATGGCCTCGGCGCTGGGCGTCCCGCGATCGGTCCGGGAGGTCGCGTCGGTGATCTACCGGCGCGCGCTCGACGACGACCTCATCCGCGGCCGGTCGATCGAGGGTGTTGCCACGTCGGCACTGTACGCCGCCTGTCGGAAGGAGGGGATTCCGAGAAGTCTCGAAGAGATTTCCGACGTCTCTCGGGTCGAGCGCAAGGAGATCGGCCGGACGTATCGCTATATCTCCCAGGAACTCGGTCTAGAGATGGAGCCCGTCGATCCCAAGAAGTACGTTCCGCGGTTCTGTTCTGAACTCGACCTCTCTGAGGAGGTCCAGACGAAAGCCAACGAGATCATCGAGGAGACCGCCGAACAGGGGCTGCTCTCGGGCAAATCGCCGACCGGCTACGCCGCCGCTGCGATCTACGCCGCGTCCCTGCTCTGCAACGAGAAGAAGACCCAGCGAGAAGTCGCCGACGTCGCGCAGGTCACTGAAGTTACGATCCGCAATCGCTATCAGGAACAGATCGAAGCGATGGGCATCCACAGCTGACACTGCCAGCTGTGTCATTTTGGGGATTCGCCGCACTGGACCGTGCATATCTCGACACACGGATAGCCGCAGGATGAGTCGCTGGCCACCTCACCGCCGACGCCACGCGGCGCTGAGAATGAACCCGAGGAGGACGCCGGCATACAGCAGGAGTGCGCTCCCGTCAATCCGATCGATACTGACGAGGTACGCGAGGCCCGCAAAGACGAGCAGGACGACGAGTGCGGCCGTCGCCTGCAAAGCCACCGTATAGACCTGCTTGCTCGTATCTCGGGCACGCTCTCTGTGTGTCTGTTCGGCCATAGTACAGTTCTATCACGCCGGATGGGTAGTTATTACTTCGATACACTCAGTAAGCTCCCGCGTTGCTGGGACCGGCTCCTGTGATCTACGCCAGCTGCCGGACAGCCGCCGCTTCGATCGGTAGCCGAGTAACACGTCGGCGGTAGAACCCGTGCAACCGCCAGTAGGATATAATTACTTGCTGATTTCGACGGTTCTGACTGTCGTATGACATTCCTACCTGAGTCAGCGCGCAGTAGGAGTATCCTACCCGGCCGCAGATGGATCAAGTATCGCAAGTAGTCAAATATCGCTATCTGGAAATATATAATACGTATCTGGAATCTATCCGGCACAGAAATTTGCCGTACCACTACTGAACGGGCGAGAAGAGTTTTACGAGAATGGTGCTCCTACCGATCCATGGCAGACAGGTACGATGGTCATACGCCATGCGACGAGACGGAGCGAGACACGAACGGTAATAATACCCGCTTCAACGCGGGGGAGAATGAAGGTCCTACCGGCAGTAATAGCAACCTACAGCGCCGTTCGCTTCTGAAGCTGATCGGTTCGGCCTCAGTTGCGGCAGCCGTTCCGGGACTGTCCAGTGTCGCGTCTGCGGAGACGACGTACAACGGGATCACGTTCGATCGAGTGGTCGACGCGGTCGACGATCTGGGGATGGACCCGAACGGCAACGAGCCGATCGACGCAGCGTTCAACGACGCCATCAAAACGGGGACACTGATCGAGTTCCCGCCGGGCGAGTACCTGATGGAAACCGATCACAGTGACGCGGGCGTCTCCCGGTTCGGTGTTCGCGGTCTAGGCGACCACCGCAACGACGTGCAGTTCCTGCCCGAAGCAGGGTCGGGGATCGCGTTCCTGCACGGTGGCGGGCCTGGGCCGTACATGATCGAGAACGTTTCCTTCCACGAGCGAGACGACGAGACCTCGATGGTGTATCTCGGGATGGGATCGGAAAACGGCGTCTACGTCGGCAACGTCGAGTGGCTCGGTCGGTCGCCGCTGGACGACGCAAGCGACTACCACATCAGCGCGGACGTGTACGATCAGGACGCGGTATCCGTCTTCGAGAACGTCTACGCGGGGCTGGACAAACCGGCTATCGAGGCCGATTACCCGGAAGGAATCGCGTTCTTCCGCGCCGGCCCCTCCCACAAGGGCGAAGTGATCATCCGGAACCCGGTGATCCACGAGCGCAACTCCGCGGCGACGCGACTGACAGCCGGCCCCGGTGTCACGACCATCGAGGGCGGGGAGTTCGTCAACAACCAGAACGCGAACATCCGGTTCGGTGCTGGCGATCACCCATCGAAAGTCTCCAGCGCGACCGGTTGCTACGTCAAGGCTGACGGGTCCCGCGACTCAGCCGATGCCATCCGGGTCGACGCAAGCAGCAACGGATACACCGGAGCGGTCTTTCGCGACATCGAGATCGAGTGGACCAAGGAGACGGGCCGTGGCGTCATCGCCCTGCCCGACTGGGGCGGTCACGGGAGTGCGGCGTTCTACGACTGCGTCGTGCACAACGACGGCGCGGAGACGCTGACCGTCAACGCGGATTCGGTGTCACCCGACGACGACGCGGTCGTACTCGAGAACTGTTCGTTTACCGGCTCCGGGCGTGGCTTTGACGCGGCGGACCGCGACGGGAGCGTCATCCGCGACTCCTGTATCGACATGCCGAACGCGTCGATCGAAACCTTCGAGACGGAGAACGTCTCGAACGGCGGGTGCGGCGAAGACACCAACGAGGGACCGTCGGCGTCGATCACGGTGACGGACAAGACCGACCTCACGGTCGAGCTCTCGGGTTCGGACTCCACGGACAGTGACGGCGACATCGTCGCCTACGACTGGGATGTCAACGACAGTTCCTACCAGAGTGAATCGATTTCACACACCTTCGATTCCGAGGGGACCTACAGCGTCACGCTGGTCGTCGAGGACGACGACGGTGCGACCGATTCGACGACGACCGAGGTGTCTGTCAGCGAAACCGCTCTGGAGAAGCACCTGGAGATCCGCGGAACCGGCATCACCACCGAGTACGCCTTCGAGGTGAGCGAACAGCTCGAACCCGTCTCCGGGACCATCGAGGAGTGGGACGACGTCACCGAGACGAGCGCCACGGGCTACGTCACTGAAACCAGCCACAGCGACGAGTTCTGGATTGACGGCGACATCACGTCCTTCGAGTTCCTCGAGGGCGAGGCCGATGTTTTCCTCGACGGCGAGCAGATCGACCCGACCATGGATCGACTCGAGATCCGGGGGACCGGCATCACCACTGAGTACGCCTTCGAGGTGAGCAAACAGCTCGAACCCGTCTCCGGGACTATCGAGGAGTGGGACGACGTCACCGAGACGAGCGCCACGGGCTACGTCACTGAAACCAGCCACAGCGACGAGTTCTGGATTGACGGCGACATCACGTCCTTCGAGTTCCTCAAGGGCCGCGCGGAGGTCTATCGGAACGGCGACCGGATCTACCCGACGGAGCGCACACTGACGATTCAGGGGACCGGCACGCCCACTGAATACGCCGTCAAGGTCGGCGGCGAGATCGAGGGCGTCTCGGACACTTTCGAAGGCTGGGACGACGTCTCCGGCGACACCGCGAACGGCTGGGTCACCAACCCCTCGCACGTCGACGAGTTCACCTTTACCGGCGAACTGACGAGCGTCGAGTTCCTGCAAGGCGAAGCCGACGTCTTCGTCGACGGCGAAGCGGTCGACGTCTCGGCGATCTGATCCCGTCGACGAGAGGATCGCAAACTGCGATCACACACCGAGCCACTCGTCGTTGCTGACCTGATAGCCGTTCGCCCGGCAGTATTTCGCCGCCCGCCGGCGCACGTCGCGTGAACCCGGGAGTTTGCCCTTCTTGTCGATCTGTTCTACGACCCAGTCCCGGACCACAGAGATGCCCTCGTCGTCGTCGACAGCGTCGATCGCCTGCAGTTCCAGAAAGGTCCGCTCGTAGGCCTCCCGTTGAGACGTGCGAAAGTCCGCCTGTTCGATCCCTGCAGCTGCCTCGACGATCCGTTTCATGGCCGAAGCGATCGTCGGCCGCTGGACCCGCGTCCGGACGGCGGCTGGCGACTCGAAGGTCTCGACGTCCGTCTCCGGGAGCAGTTCGGCGACGGTGTAGACGCCGGTCTCGGCTTCGATCTCCCGATCACCGACCGTCTCGACGATCTCGGCCCCCGTTGCCGGGAACGCTACCGTGTCCAGTTCCGTCTCGAAGAAGGCGAGGGTGGAGGTATCGACCGGGGGTTCGGGTTCGTCCCCGCGCTGTAGTTCCGCCTCTATCTCTCGTTCTCGCTGTCTCTGCATCTCCTGATCCGCCTGGTTCTCTCTGCCGTTTTTGTCGTCTGCCATTCGTATGTATAGCGTCTCTGGTTTGATAACTCTGTGGCTGGCACCGGGTCTCGACTATTCGACGGTCACACTCTTCGCGAGGTTGCGCGGTTTGTCGATGGAGCGCCCCATCTCGTTGGCGGCATGGTAGGCGATCAGCTGGAGCTGGACGTTCGCGAGCGCAGCGACCAGATCTGGATGTGTCGCGGGGACGGGGAGGAACTCGTCGGCCGTCTGTGCGAGTTGCGACGCCGTGCGCGGTCCGACGACGATGACTGGCCCCCCGCGGGTCTGTATCTCCCGGACGTTGCTCTCGAGGCGGCTCAGGTGCTGGCCCGTGCCGATGGCGAAGACCGGCGTCTCCGAGGTCACGAGCGCCAGCGGGCCGTGTTTCAGTTCTCCCGCAGCGAATCCTTCGGCGTGTTCGTAGGTGATCTCCTTGAATTTCAGGGCACCCTCCAGGGCGACCGAGAAGGCGCTCCCGCGGCCGATGAAGAAGTGGCCGTTGTCACCGAGACAGCGTCGGCTGACGGCTTTCGCCTCGGTGGTTTCGATCACCGACTCGACGTTCTCCGGGAGTGATTCCAGCGCGCGCAGGCGCTGCTCGTGGCCCTCGGTCGGCTCACCGGTGACGTCCCGAACGAGCCGTTCTCCGAGGAGGACCAGCGTCGCGACCTGTGAGGAGAACGTCTTGGTGGCGGCGACGCCGATCTCGGGCCCGGCACGGATGAACAGCGCGTCGTCACACGTGCGGGCAGCAGTCGATCCAATCACGTTCGTCAGCGCGAGCGTCCGCGCGCCACGGTCCCGAGCGCGCTGCAGCGCTTCCAGGGTGTCTGCCGTCTCACCGGACTGGGTGACACCGATCACCAGCGTGTCCTCGTCGACGGGGGCAGGATAGGCGGCGTACTCGCTGGCGATGAACGTGTCGGCGTTGATGCCCCAGTCCGAGAGCAGTCGCTCACCGTACATCCCCGCGTGGTAGGAGGTTCCACAGGCGACGAACTGGACGTTCGAGACGTCCTCGAACGACCCCGGCGGGAAGTCCTCGAGCACGACGTCGCTGCCGTCGATCCGCCCGTGCAACGTCTGCCGGAGAGCCATCGGTTGCTCGTTGATCTCCTTGAGCATGTAGTGGTCGTAACTCCCCTTCTCGGCGTCTTCGGGATCCCAGTCGACGGTCTCGACCGAACGGGAAACGGGGGTACCGTCGAGATCGGTGATCCGGTACCCCTCGGGTGTGATCGCAGCGATGTCGTCGTCCTCCAGATAGACGACGCGGTCGGTGAACTCCAGGAACGCGGGGACGTCACTGGCCAGGTAGTTCGCCGACTGACCGTCTCCGATCACCAGCGGCGAGCCGTTCCGGGTCGCATACACTGTTGGGTCGCCGTCGACCAGCAGCGCGATGGCGTAGCTCCCGTCGAGCTGATCGACCGCGTCGCGGAAGGCGGATTCGGGATCGTGGCCCGCGGCGAGTCGCTCCTCGACGAGGTGGGGGATCACTTCCGTGTCGGTGTCGCTGGTGAACTCGTGGCCGCGATCCTGCAGTCTCTCACGGAGTTCGGTGTAGTTCTCGATGATCCCGTTGTGAACGGCCGCGACCCGCCCGTGACAGCCGGTGTGTGGGTGAGCGTTGTCGTCAGTCGGCGGGCCGTGTGTACTCCAGCGCGTGTGGCCGATACCGACCGGTCCGTCGACGTCACCCGCGGTGAGTTCGGACTGCAGTTCCGAAACCTGACCTTCACGCTTGTTGATATCGATGCCTGTCCCGTTCTGGATTGCGATACCCGCCGAATCGTACCCGCGGTATTCGAGGTTCTGGAGCGAGGTCAGCAGCGGGTCGAGCGAGTCGTCGCTCCCGACCCGGGCAGTGATCCCACACATCAGATCGACACCTCCGACGTGACGACGGACGGGATCCCCGCCACACCAGTGTGATATATCGCCCGACGCGGCCGGCAGTGAGCGTTCGAACCGAATGTCGACGGCCGTTTCGAGTAGCCGGTCAGTGACGGACGTTGCATCGGGCGACTGCTGGGCGCAAGTTGCATACGGGTTCGGAGAGTGGCGCTGCGAGTCGTGGTCACACGCATTGGATCACGATTCGCGTCTCTGAGGCGCATACAGACAGACGGTTCAATATTCTCTTTGTTATGAACGGGCTTGTGGGGCTGAGGTCGGCCGGCCCGCCGATAATCGATGGTTACCGCTCCCCGTCACAGCGAGGATCGGACTGGAGTCGCTGGCCGCTGTCGTCGGTGCCGTGTGTGTTCCCTGTGGCGAAGACAGTCATAGTCTACCATCACTCGAGATCCGTGACGCGCTCGCAGAATGAGGGTCGTTCATACTGCTGGCTATACCATTTCGAAATGATTCGCCACTCCTGTGTGGCGAATATCTCGCCGAACGTATAGCCGGCAGTATCACTCCGCGTAGCCGAGCTGTCGGAGCCGATCGCGAACGACGTCGTCTTCGACGTCTGCCGTGTCGCTTTCGGGTGGTTCGGCGACGATAGTCCGCCGCGGCCCGGACTCGTACTCGAGCCAGGGGACGCGGACGAGTTCGGGGGTGTACACGCCGGGGGGATGTCCCCACTCGCGGATCGGCAGCGGCCAGGACCGCTCGCCGAGCATATTGCCGTGGTCAGACGTCACAACCGTCTTTCCCGACAGTTCGTCGAGCAGTTGCTGGACGTACGGAACGACCAGATCGAAGTTCGCCCGGTAGGCGTCGACAATCGTCTCTGGGTCGATGTCGGCCGATTTGTGCATCATCTCGTTCCAGACGTCGGTCGTGATCTCGGTCGGGTCGGGCACGGTCTGTTTGTCTAGTTTCGTCTCGGACGCGATAAACGGGTAGTGCGGTTGCATGAAGTGGACGACGAGGCGTTTCTGCGGGTATTGCTCCGCGGCGTCGAGTGCGTACTCGACCATCGTCTCCGGATGGACGGAGTTCGACTCCTCGTCCCAGCCGTCCTCCTGCCAGACGTTGACCACGGCGTGAAACTTCGGATTGTATCTTTCGGGGTATCCCCGCTGGAGGATCGGGCTCGCGGTCACGTAGACGGTGTCGGTCAGGTCCCGTTCGTGGAAGTTCCCCCGGATGAACTCGGAGGTGTGGGCCGCCCGTGACTCGCGCTCGCGCAGCGTTCCTGGGAGCGTGGACCGTTCCGCGAAGAGGTCGTACCGGCACGCATCGAGGACGATCAGCGTGTCCCAGTCCTCGGCGACGACGTCGATGCCGTCGTGGTTGAACGTGCGTCTGTAGCCGCGCGTGTAGTACAGCCGGTTCGCCTCTCTCACGAGGAGGTTCGGGCTCTCGATGGCCCACGTGAGCGCCTGTTTGAGTTGCCGTGTGGAGATCATGCGGTTGCTGTCGGTCGAAGATTGCGTTACAGCCGTGTTGTAAGAGGTTCGCTACCGTCGGATCGATCCAGTAGTACCCGTCTTCCGTCGCGAGAGTCCGCCGTCGCGGATGAATGGGCCTCATAACAACGCCTGCGGGATCCAACGCCTCGACAATGGGGTTGCGCGCACTTCTCGAGTCGACCCGCTCGGCCCTCGCGACCGAGGTTCGAGGGGTCGACCAATCCGATCTCACGTGGCGGCGTCGGCTGTGGCTCTACCGGCACGGGTTTCTCTCCTCGAAAGA
Source organism: Halapricum desulfuricans (assembly GCF_017094525.1). Lineage (NCBI taxonomy): Archaea > Methanobacteriati > Methanobacteriota > Halobacteria > Halobacteriales > Haloarculaceae > Halapricum > Halapricum desulfuricans. The sequence continues at coordinate 294,025 of NZ_CP064788.1, forward strand.
CGCCGTCTGGGATCTCACCCCCGGGACTGTAGCGCAGTACCTGTCGGACGTCGAGTACCGCCGGATCAGGGGTATCGACGACCCCTATACCGAGGCCCTGGCGAACAAATTGCTGTTTCACCTGCTCGTTTCGCCGACGCACGACCACCTTCTCCCGGACATCTACGGCGTCGTCATGGACGGCACGTTCGTCGATGTCCCGGGGATCCCGGAGGCCGGCTCGTTCGAGCAGTTCCTCGGGAGACTCGCGGACGCCCCGGCCATCGCGAAACCCATACAGGCCGCTAGGGGTGACGAGATACAGCGCATCGACAGACTGGACGGACAACTCCGTCTCGACGGTCGCCCGATCGAACGGACGGCCCTGTCCGAGACCCTGATCGAGGGCCGGGACCGACTCCTCACCGAACACGTCAATCAGGCCGAGTACGCGGCACGGATCGCCCCGGACTCGACGAACACGATCCGGCTTCTCACGATGACCGATCCCGAAACCGGCGAGCCGTTCGTCGCCAGAGCGGTCCATCGGTTCGGGACACCATCAAGTGGACACATCGACAACTGGGAGGCGGGCGGGCTCAGCGCCGAGATCGATCTCGATACCGGGACGCTGAGCAGGGCTGTAGCGAACCCACACAGTGACACGGTCGTCGAGGGATGGAACGACAGCTACCCCGAGACTGGGACCCAAATCGCCGACTGCACCGTCCCCGGATGGGACCGGATCAGCGCGTCCGTCCGCGAACTCGCCGGGGCGTACGGCCGGCTGTGGCCACACGTGGGCTGGGACGTCGTTGTCCGGGACGACGCGGGGTCAATCACGGTATTAGAGGGAGATCCACAGTCGGCCGACCCGGACATACAGGCACACGGCCCGCTCCTCGTCGACGACCGCGTGCGCCGGTTCTATCGACATCACGGCGTTCTCTCGTCCGAACGGAGGGGGCTCGCGTGACATCCCGTGACGGCACCGACGGCGTGCTCGTTCTGGACAGCGACACGCAGTGTGCGATGAGCGTGATCCGCTCGCTGGGTAGCAAACACGTGCCCATCACGGCCGGCGGCCACTCCCGATGGTCGCTGGGGATGCTCTCGCGGCATAGCGACGAGACGTACGTCTATCCAGATCCCGACTCGGACCATATGGCGTTCGTCGATCACCTCGTCGATCACCTGCGTCGGGCCGACTACGTCGCCGTCATCCCGGCCACCGATCACTCCTCGCTCATCCTCTCGCGGTACAAGGAGCGGATCGAGCGGACGGGGACGACTGTCGCCGTCGAGGACAGGGAGACGTTCGACCGGGCGTTCGACAAGGGCAAACTCGCGGACGCGCTCGCCTCGATCGACGTGCCGACGCCGGAGACGTACAGTCCGGCCGATATGAACGACGTCGCTGCGATCGCGGACGAGATCGAATACCCGGCGCTGGTCAAGCCCCGTTGCAAGAGTCACCTCCACGACACCGGCTATACGGTGACGCTCGTCGGTGACGAGAACTACGTCCACTCGCCCGAGGAGCTGCGACGAACCTATCAGCGGCTCAGTCGCGAACAAGACCACGCGGAGGGGCGCTATCCCCTCGTTCAGGAGTACGTGCCGGGAACGACGACCACGACGGTCGCGCTCGCGGACGGCGGTGACGTGCTGTCGTACTTCCAAGAGGAGCGACTCCGGACCTACCCCGTCTCGGGCGGGAACTCGGCGCTACTGGCGGCGATTCGCGAGCCGACGATGCTCGAGTACACCGAGCGCGTGCTCGACCGCCTCGACTGGACGGGGCCGGTCATGGTGGAGTTCATGCGGACGCCGGACGGGGAGTTCTACGTCATCGAGGTCAACGGCAGATACTGGGGCTCGCTCCCGTTCGCCGTCGAGAGCGGCGTGGACATCCCGTGGTTCCATTATCTCCTGCTCAGGGGCTTCGATCCGTCACCCCTGATCGACGTCGGGGCCTACCGGACCGACGTTCTCCAGCGCCGATTGCTCTACGAGGACATCAAGTGGCTCGGAGAGCACCTCGCCAGTGGTCACCCCTGGGCAGTCGTCCCGTTCGTCCGCTCGTTTGGAACGACGCGTCACACGTTCGTCTCTCTCGACGACCCGGTTCCGACCGCCGGTGCGCTCCTGCAGGGCGTCTATCTGGCCGCACAGTCGATACGACAGCGCGTGCCCCCTGGCGAGAACCAGTCGTAACGGTCTGTTAACTATACGACCTGCTGTCGAAGACCCGGACATGGGATTTACACAGGTCACACTCATCGAAGCCACACGCGTACCGCTCCAGTTCGGCGGCGATCTCATCGGACTCGCGATCCTCTTTCTCATCCTGGCGGTGATCGCGGGGATCGCCGGCGCGAGCGGGGTCGCCGGATTGAGTATGACTATCGCCAAATGGCTCGTCATTCTCTTTGTCGTGCTCGCGATCATCACGTTCGTCCTCTGACGCGGATCATATCGCTTCGGCCGCCCTGTCTCTCCCGAGCGCTGGCTCGCGTCGAGGGAGTCACTCGCTACTAGCTGCTGTCGACCGACAGGGATCATTCGCCACCGGCTGCTGCCGACCGACAGTATACCGCGAGCGCGTAGGCCATCCAGGCCTGACACCACCGCATCAGGGTGATCCGCTTCGTGTAGAAGCGGCGTTTCTGGACGTAAAACCGTCCGTCCCCGGCATGGAGGTGCTCCAGCGTCCAGTCGATGATACGGCGGGCGAACTGCAGGTCACCGGCGTAGGTGAACACGAGGATTCCCTGCGCGGCCGCGTGGACGTCCCGCGGGTACGCTGCGGACTCGTCGAAGCGCGGCGCACCGTCGCTCTCGAACAGCGCGTTCCGGAAGAACTCGACCGCGCGATCGAGCACCTTGTCGTACCGCTGTGAACCCGTGACCTCGCGGTACCGCTGGAGGCACTCTATGACGAAGCCGTTGTGATGGGTATCCATCGAGAGATGTGACGCGTCGGGCGGATCACGATAGTACCACCCGCCGCTGTCGGTCTGGCGCGCGACGACGTAATCGAGGAGTTTCCGTGCCCGTTCGCGGAGCGGGTCGTCGCCGAAGCGCGCGTAGAGGTCCACGAACGTCCGGGCAGCGAGCGCGCCGGCGTTGAGCGTGTAGTGGTCGGCCGTGTCTTTCGGGTAGTAATCTATCTTCGCGCCGTCTTCGACCTCGCGGTAGTGCATGTCCTTGACCAAGAACGCCTCGGCCGTGCGTGCGACGGCCGCGTATTCCGGATCGTACTCGGCCACCGCGAGCAGTGCCTTGACACCGTAGGCGGTCGACACGACGTCGGGCTCGGTCGGCAACGTCCGGTGGTCGAGGTGCTGGTTCTCGTGGCGATGGCCACCGCAGAACCCGCTGTAGCCGGGGAACTGGTTGTCGAGCAGCCAGTCGGCCAGTTGAGTCGCCTCGCGCGCGTGCTCGAAGTCAGTCTCGAACGACGTGCGGTCGAACGCCCGGTGTGCCAGCGCGAACAGCGCCGTTCCCTTGAAGTTGCGGCGCTGTTCGACCAGAAACAGCGGGCGAACGTTGACGGGACTGCGCTTGATCGTCTCTTGGAAGGCGAGGTTCACCCACCGGTTGTCGAACGGGAGCGCCTGCCGGAGGCGACTGCTCATGCCGTCAGCGTAGTCCCAGCCCGTGTACTCCCGTTGGGCGGCGTACTCAAGCGCCGCGAGCCCGGCGGCCGCGGTGCTGTCCGTCGGGGGACTCGCACACTGTCGCCCGGCAGGCGACCGGCGGTTGGCAACCATGTGAATCGACGTACTGACCGTGGGTGACACCGGCGGACACTTCGTTATAGACCCCTGTCCCGACAGGTAGCAGGCGTATACTGATTGGCTGGACCGGGTATTGTACTCCCAATGACCGGAATCGTCGGCGGCACCGTCGATCAGGCACAGCTGAAACAGATGGTCGAGACACTGCCACGGGAGCCGTGGTACGAGACAGAGCGGTTCGAGGCCGGCGAGCACGGTCTCGCGCTCCAGCATCACGGTGAGAAAGACCCCAACGGATACACCTTCTGGAGCGACGGGCAGGTCGCGGGCGTGATCGACGGCGCGGTCTCGAACCGTGACGCGCTGGGCTGGGACGACCGGGAGATATTCGAGCGACTCCTTCGCTCTCCGGAGGCGACGCTTCGAGCGCTCGACGGACCGTTTACGATCGCCTGTGTGGACGCCGACGACGACAGAGTGATTCTCGCGACCGACAAGATCGGCAGTCGGATCCCCCACTACACGACCGAGCGAGGATTCGCCTTCGCGTCCAGGCTGGCACCGTTCCTGGGATATCTCGACGAGGCGGCGATCGATACCCAGGGCGTCAGCGACCTCCTGCTCATGGGACACATGTGGAGTGACACGACGCTTCTGGAGGGAGTCAACGCAGTCCATCCCGCAACGGTCATCGAGTATCGAGCGGGGGAGATCGACGAGCGACGATACTGGAAGCCCGACTACAGGCCGGCGAAGCCGACCGACGAGTACCGCCACGAGTGGACGAACGCCTACCAGCGCTCGGCCGAACGGACGGTCAACACGATGGCAGGTGACGTCGGGCTGTGGCTGTCTGGCGGCCTCGACAGCCGAGCGACGGCGAACGAACTCGCTCGCGCCGACGACGGAACCCTCGAGTCGCTGGTGACGTACACCTACGACGCGAACCCCGGCGGCGGGGTCAACCTCAGGCTGGCCGCGGAGACGGCCGAGGTACTCGGCCTCGACAACGAGACGGTTCCGCTGACGGTCGAGCAGTTCACCCCGATGCTGGAGAAGGCGGTCTCCGTCACTGACGGGATGTTGAAGTGGAACACGCTGCTCAACCTCACCGCCACGTTCAACATCGACGATCGCGACCCGGACATCATGCTAGAGGGGATCGCAGGGTCGTTCGCCGGCCACCATCTCTCCCGACACCACCTGACTGAACCGTCGTCGCTCGTCGAGTCGATGTACGCGAGCGAGGCGACCCTGTCGGCCGAGGCAGTCGAAGACCTGCTGGCCGTGTCGGTGGACCCGCTGGGCTCGTTCCGCAAGGAAGCCCGCCGGATCGACGAACCGACGCTCACCGAGGGAATCGTCGATGCCCACTACCAGAACTACTTCCCGCGTCTCGCGCACGCGAGCAATCCCGTCGCGCGCAATCAGGTCGGAACGCGCGTCCCCTACGCCGACGGGGAGTTCCTGTCGCAAGCCGCGAAACTCCCCGTCTCCTGGCGGATGGGCGCGCTACCGTTTTCGGACGGGGAACTCATTTACGGTCTCGTCGAGCCGAAGATACAACTGATTCGCACGCTCAACGCCGATCTCGCGGAGATCCCCTACGAACGGTCGCGGCTGAAACCCTCCATGCCGTACCCCCTCCACGTGATCGGGTTCTACACCGCGACCGCCATCGCACAGTTGCTGTCCAGGCCGACCTACGGAAGCGCAACCAGCAGGACCGAGACGTGGTACAACACCCACGAGGAGTTCCGGACGAAAATTGACGATCTCCTCGACGCCATCGGTGAACGACCGTTTATCGACGACGAGGCGGTCGCCGTCTACCGGGAACAGCTGGGCGATGGAGCCGACATGAACGCGATCAGCGCACTCACGACGCTCGAGATCTGGCTCCAGCAACACTTCGATCGACACCGAGAGTGACGTATACCGGCCACTATCACGACTGCAGCGATAGGTCCGGGGCGTCCTGTGACGTTTCGTCGAACGAGTGAAAGACCGTACACACGGCCATCGCGGCGAGTACACCGCCGAGTACCACCTGTGGCGTCAGTATCGACGGTGCGAGCTGCGCGAGCACCGCGGCGTACATCCCCAGACCGCCGAGCACGATCACACCGTAGTAGTGATACCACGGGCGGCGTGACACGGGCCCCTGGAGGTAGGGATCGAGCTGCTGCGCCTGGTCGGTCAGTTCCATCCGGCCGCGCGCCCGGTTGAAGTCGATAACGCCCATGTCGTCCATCTTCGGGAGATGGCACTGATACAGGCCGACGTAGACGCGCTTGCGCTCGTCGTAGGAGATCGCCGACTCGTCCTTGTCGTTTTCCAGCGCCGCGATGTGTTCGGCGACAGTCCCGAGTTCCGCGGGACCCTCGTTCGCTTGCAGGTACTGGATCACTCGCCGCCTGCGCTCGTTCTTGAGCACCTCGAAGATGATGTCGACCGAGAGATCAGGCGCCGGCTCGGCTGGTTCCTCGAGCACGGTTTCGTCTTCGATCTCTTCCGTTTCGGAGAGCGATGTCGCATCTTCCAGCGCCTCTTTAGTAGCCTCACCAATACTACTCATCGAATCCCCTCTGCAGAGTCGTTTCTCCCGTGTGTGACTCGTTCCGACTCGATTCGCCGATCGTTGTGCGCGTTCGCTCCGCTATCATGCGATTGTGTCCCTCCTGTGTTAGCTGTGCCCCTGCATCGATGCCCAGTATGGGATTATTAGTCCACTCCCCACCGTCTCTAGTCAACCCACTACCACCGAGCGGCTGTGTCCCAACGCTCATAGGAGTACGTTTCTGGCATACTACCGAGAACCAATTGGTTGGGTCCCCAACGCTTTTACTATACCCTCCTGTCCAGAGCACCGTTTCGCTGGTAATCAGAGTATTACCAATTCAGCCCAGGCCGAGATATCTTCCATATGACTCACACCGTTGCCCTCTCGTACGCAGTCCGTCTCGTGGGGCGTCCACACAGATGACCGACCAGCGCGCTCGAGCGACCGCAATCGACACAGCAGCTTCTGACTCTTCTCTCATGGATCGGGAAGTAGTCTCATTACTCCGGAAGACACTGGCGTACGGCCGTCGCCACGACTACACGGGCTGGGACTACGGGGACGGCATGAGTAGTCGACTCCTGCGGGCACTCCCTGTCGAGAGCAAGTGGCTGAACATCGCGTTCCAGGAGACCGTCAAGCGACCACCGATCAACCTCAGGCCGCTGTTTCTGGTCGAACAGCGCCGCAACTTCAAGGGAACGGCGCTGTTCGCGATGGCCAACCGAACGCTCTACCAGCTCACCAGCAGGGCAGGCGAGCACACGGATGTCGACGTGCGAGCGGAGACGATTCGACTGCTGGACTGGCTGCTCGACAACCAGTGTCCCGGCTACAGCGGGTTTTGCGGCGGACACCAGCACCGACTGCAGCATCTCAACGGACGAATCGGGGACCCAACCGATCCGGACGTGGTGTCGACGTCCTACGCCGTTCGGGCACTGCTCTCGAACGCGGACCTCGGGGACCGTTATCTACAGGAGGCCCGTAGTGCTGCCCGGTTCGTCGTCGAGAACCTCGACTACCGTGAGGTCGAGGACGGCGCGATCATCGATTATCACCTGAACCACGGCGATCACTACACGATTAACGCCGGTGCACTCGGAGCCCGCCTGTTTCTGGACCTCTACGTGGTCGTCGGCGACGAGACGTATCTCGACCGGGCGACGGCCCTGCTGGATCACATCGCCGGACTGCAGACCGACAGCGGCGGATGGTACTATCGTGACCCGGCCGATGCGTCCCATCTCTCGATGGACTCGCACCACAACGGATTCGTCATCGAGTCCTTCCAGCGATACGCCGAGGTCGCTGACGACTCTCGCTACACGGACACGCTCGAGCGGGCGCTGTCGTTCTATCGGTCGCTGTTCGAAAGCGACGGCGCGCCGCGCTTCGACGAGTCCGCAGCGTACCCGCGGGACATCCACGCAGCTACCCAGGGAATTCTCGTGTTCACATACGCCGGGGAGTTCGACAGGGCGCGGACCGTCATTCAGTGGGTCCTCGACAACCTCTACGTCGGTGATGGGCGGTACTACTTCCGGAAGCATCGCTTCTACACACAGCGGATCACCCTGATGCGGTGGTGTCAGGCCTGGATGGCCTACGCGCTCGCAGAACACTTCCGTGTCAGCAGCCAGGAACCGCTACAGCGACGCCGGCAGTTGCCGCTCGCGTCCTGCCAGTCCAGAGAGTAGCGCAGCCGATTGGAGGAATGCCCACTCCGACCGGGTGACGGACGGCAGCTTCCCGCCATAGATTGGTACGCTCATTCCGATACCTACCGGTGGCGGGTCAGAAACCGGTAGCCCGCTTTCGCGAGTGTCGTACGCATGCCCGACGATTCGACGACGTAGTACGGGGATAGCTGACCCCCGAACTTCGATTTGTACGCGCACAGTCGACGGGTGTTCGCCCCGACAAGGTCGTAGTAGTCGACGTTCGAGAACTCCGGGTCCGTCAGGACGTCCTCGATGATCGTCCGGTGTACCAGCGAGTTTACGCTGACGGTGACACCGTCACCGTCGTCGGTTGTTTCGTAGCTTTCACCGATGCCCCCCTGCCAGAAGTACACCCTGTCGTCCGAGGCGAGCGTGATAATTCCGCTGAGGTACTCTCCCGCGGGATTTCGGGCGACGTAGACTCTCGAACGATCCGGGAGTGCATCGAGCAGGTCCCGGACGTACGGCCACGCGACCTGTCCGATGTCGTCGCGCTCGTCGTACCGACCCCCGACGTGATCCACGATCCGTTCGGCGGCCTCCATGCCCTCTCGTGTCACCGTGAGTTCCGTCTCGGCCGCCCGCCGAAACTCCCGGCGGCGGCTCCGGCTGAACGACTCAAGGACCGTCTCGATATCAGGCTTGTCGACGTCGACGAGATACGTGAACGCCGGTTCTACGTGGAAGTCCTCCCAGTGGAAGGGGCGCGGATCAGTGAACGACAGACTACACCGCATTCTGAGCAGCGACAGCGCGTCGTTCGCGTCGAGTTCCTCGATCACGCCCTCGACGAACGCGCGTGTGACCGCTTCCTGCTTGCTCCGCTTGGGGCTGTTGGGCATGACGATCGGCCCGAGACGCGGCACGCCCATCCCCGGCGGCGGGGAGAAAATGACCCGACCGACCGACAGCTCACGGACGAACACCGGCAACAGGGCGACCGGAGACGTCCCTTTGAAACCGCCGAGCAACTGTAAGTCGCCGCTCGTGTGGGCATCGAGAACTGATAGCGCTTCCGGAGTGTGAAACACCTCGAACCCGGATGCTGGAAGCAGTTGTCCCCACTCGTCCAGCGTAACTCGTTTGATTTCCATGGCCTAGTCCCGTGGTATCGGCTGTGTGTGATACTGCTGGCTGTCACTCCGTGCGGGCAGTCGACAGTTAGGAGTGCCGACGTCGCTCACACGAGTACAGTCGATGGAATGCGCTGGGCTCGCAACGCCGACGACGATGCCGTGGCTGTCGTCCCTGCAGACAGTCACAGCGGTCTGCATCGCCGATGGGGCTGAACGATCCCACGACCGACCTGGTACGGACATACAACGGACACCATCAGGGACCGCGTCGGCCAGGCCCTTCGGGCGGGCCTCCGCGGCCGTCGTCACCGTTTCGACCGTTCGTATCCGCGTGGTCCGGGGGCCCTCGCTGTTCGTCATCGTCGTTGTCCTTCGAGTCACCGCCATCGTCTTCGCGATGGCCCGAACGATCCCGGTCTGCTTCGTCCCGCCCCCCTCGCGGCCGAGGAACCAGTCGGACGGTCGCCGATCCGGTCCCGTGGGTGCCGACAGCGGTCTCGGCTTCGAGCCGGATCGTCGCGGTTTCCTCGCCCGTGAGGTCTACGTCCGACATCCGGAAGAACAGCCTGACGACCCCGTCCCGGTCTGACTGGCGGCGTATCTTGACGGGCCGAACACCGCTATGCGTGCGGATGGTTCCGTGATCGACGTCCTCGACCGGATGCGTGTCGGTCGAGTAGAGATCGACAGCGAGTAGTCCGCGACTGCGTGGGTTAACGCGGCCCTGCGGGATCCTGACGTCGAGTCGACCCGACTGTGGCTCGTCCTCGCAGCGACCCGTGTGGATCCGGATCGGCTCGTCCATCGATATCGAGGTCCGATCGGGGTCCGACCGGTCCCCCGAGAGCACCTGCCAGTCGGTGATCCGACCCTCGTAGTGCTGGTCGAACAGCGCAGCGTCCTCGTTGAACGCCGGATCGATCGTCACCTCGAAGGAATCGCCCAGCGGACCGTACACGCCGCCGTCGGTCCGGAAGTCGTCCCAGGTCCAGTCGATCTGCTGGGGATCCTGATCGAGCGCCCACCTGTCGTAGTTCGCCGAGCCCGAGTACAGGTCGTCGGTGACGACCCACTGTCCCGAATCCGGGCCGCTGAACCGGAACGTGGCCGAACCACCGCCGTCCTGACTCCCGGAACGGTCAGTGTCGTATCTGTCGTGAACGACGACGAGATAGTGCTCGCCCTGCGGGTCTCGATACAGGAAGAGGATACTCGTATCGTCACGCTGGAGGTCGGTCGTGCCGGCAGAGCTGTACTGGGTCTGTGCCTTTCGCCAGTCGTACAGGTTCTCGGCCGTTTCGTCTCCGCGCAGGGGCGTGATCGGGAGGCACTCCTCGCCCTGCTCGAGCACGAACGTTCTCGATTCGTCCCCGACCCGGCTCGCCCCGAAGGCGGTCCCGCCAAGCATCAGTGTGCCGGTCGCGCCCAGAACGGTTCGTCTGGTCAGCGAACCGATTTGCCTGCCTACCATGGTGACATACAAGCCGTATCCGCGTATTAGTATACAGTCGTTATCCGCGGCCCCATTCTGTTGTTTCTATGGGGTGTTTCGTAAGAATAGCCATAACAATAGCCGCGTGCGGTCGTCTTCAGCTATGGATACTCGGGATGGCGGCGTGCGGACAGTCGTCTTTGGTCTCGACGCCGCGTGTCACAGCGTTCTCGATAGACTCCCCGAGGACGCGGTCCCGACGCTTCGTTCGATATTCGAGACCGGTGTCGACGCCCCCCTGCGGTCACAGGTGCCTCCCTGGACACCCAGCGCGTGGCCCTCCCTCTATACGGGGATGAATCCGGGCAAACACGGAATCTTCGACTTCCTGTCCTTCGATGGATACGAGTGGGACGTCGTCAACGCCACCCACTGCCGAGAACGCCCGATCTGGGAGTTGCTCGACCGTCACGGGTTCAGTAGCGTCGTCGTAAACGTCCCGGTGACACATCCGCCGACCGCGTTCGACGGCGCGCTGGTGCCCGGGTATATGGCTCCGGAATCCCCGACGTGTCATCCGGTCGGTCTCTTCGATGAACTGGAAGACGCGATCGGTTCCTATCGGATCTATCCCGACGAGTCCGGGGGCGAGCACGGATACACCGCCGCCGTCTCCTCCCGGGGCGCGGCGTTTCGCTACCTCGCCGATCGGTTCGACCCGGACTTCGGCTTCCTGCAGTTTCAGGCGACGGACACGGTCTTTCACGATCGGCCGGACGACTGGGAGGCCATCGAGGCGATCTACCGTGCGGTCGACACCGAAATACAGCTGGTGCTGGACGCCTGCGATCCGGACACCGTCTTCGTCGTCAGCGACCACGGGATGGGACCGCTCGCGGGCGTCGAGTTCCGCGCCAACGACTTCCTCGCCGGGCGCGGGGACGTTCGGACCGTTGCAGGCGGTGACGGGATGCCGACCTGGTCGACGGTGCGTGACAGCGAGCTGAAAACCGGCGGGGGCGCGGCGGATCCGCCGCGCCGGGAGCAGGTGGCGGCGCTGCGGGACAGCGCACTGACAGCCGCAGTCAGTACGGCCGCTCGCCTCGGACTCACGAGTCAGCGGATCGGTCACGCCCTCGAGCGCGTCGGCCTCGCGGAGACAGTTGCTCGCGCGGTACCGACGAGCGTGATCAGATCCGGCTCAGAGCGGGTCGACTTCCCGAACTCGGCCGCGTACATGCGCTCCAGAACCGAGTGCGGGATCCGCCTCAATCTCGCCGGGCGCGAGCCGGACGGCGTCGTCCCGCCCTCGGAGTACGAGACTGTCCGGGCCGAACTGATCGCGGCGCTGCGCGAGGTCGAGGCCCCCGACGGGGACTCTCTGTTCGAGGCGGTTCTGCCGCGGGAAGCGGTGTTCGAAGGGCCACAGATAGAGCGGGCAGCCGACATCGTCCTCGTCCCGGCGGGATTCGAGCACTTCCTCTCGGCGGAGATCCGGGGCTCGGTGTTCGGCCGGCCGACCGAACCCTGGAACCACAAGCTGGACGGTCTAGTTGCCGCCCGGGGCGAAGTGATCGACGCGGACAGGTCCCTCGAGGGAGCGACGCTGCTCGATATCGCGCCGACCGTCCTCGCGACGTTCGGTGTCCCGGCCGACCGACGGATGGACGGGACGGTGCTGCGGATCGTCGAAGGGGTCGGCCGGCAGGACTATCCCGACCCACAGCGGACCACGCGGACCACGACCGACGACGCGACCGTCGAGCAACGCCTGACAGATCTGGGCTACATAGAATGACCATCGATATCACGAGCGCGGACGACATGACGCCTGCAGAGTGGAACACCCTCGTCGAACGGGCCCGCTACACCGACGCGATGCACCAGTGGGAGGCGCTGGCAGTCATCGCGAGACACGCCGACAGCACTGTCCACCGGCTGATCGGACACAAGGGCCAGGAGCCCGTGGGTATCTTCCCGGTATTCGAACGGCGTTACGGGCCGATAACAGCAGTCTTCTCCCCGCCACCGGGGCTCCGGATCGTCTATCTCGGTCCCGGGCTGCTCAACATGGACAAACTCACGCAGCGAAAGACCGAGCGGCGCCAGCGGGCGTTCATCGACGGCGTTCTGGAGTGGGTCGACGAGCGCATCGGTCCCAGCTACATCCACGTCCGGACCACGCCGGGATACCCGGACGTCCGCCCGTTCACCTGGAACGACTGCACGGTGTCCCCGACTTACACCTACCACGTCGACATCACCGGCCCGGAGTCGGACCTCCTCGATCGGTTCAGTCGGGACGCCCGCACCAACATCAGGGACGCCGCGGCGACCGACTACGACGTCGACGAGCGTGGCCCGGAAGCGATCGACCGGATCGTCGAGCAGGTCCGCTCGCGCTATGCGGCCCAGGACGTTCCCTACGACGTGACGCCCTCGTTCGTCCGGGAGCTGTACGAGCAAACACCCGACGGAACGATTCGCCCATTCACCTGCCATCTCGACGGGTCGTTCGTCGGCGGCATCCTGGCCGTGGCGTTCGACGACACCATCGCCCGCTGGCAGGGTGGTGTCAAACCCGACGTTGACAGTGACTTCCCTATCAACGACGTGCTGGACTGGGACGTGATGCGCGCCGGACGGGAGATCGGCTGCACGACGTACGATCTCGTCGGCGCGAACTTCCCCCGTATCAATCGCTACAAGTCGAAATTCGGTCCGATACTGACACCGTTTTACGAGGTCGAACAGGCCTCACTGCTCGGCTCACTTGCAGCACGGATGTACAAACACCGGAAGTAATTGCGGCACGCTATCAGACGCGTTCATCGACATTTGCGGGTCGATCCATTCCCTCTGGATGGTTCTCTTCGTTCTGGAAGTTCCGGCTCGGAGTCACCCCGGAAGCCAGTGTCTCCCGGACACCACTGAGAAATAGCCGTGGATCGTCCAGCCGAATGTAGTCGAACCGAGGATGGCGGATCGTCGAGGTGATCATATTCCAGAGGGTTCCGGCGGTCGACGGCCGTTCGATGAAGGGCGACTCATCGCGCCAGAGGCTTGCCAGATGGGCCAGTTCCCCGTACGCGATGTGACAGGCTACTCCGGGCTCGTACTGATTCTCGATTTCCTCCCCGCGCCCCATCGCTCGCTGGTAGTAGTAGTACGGGAAGTCCGCCCCGGCCCGAACTGCCTCTGGCATCGACTGCCAGACACGCGGGTTGATCTCCAGGAACTTCCACTCACCGGTCTCTGCGTCTTTGACGTACTCGATACAGGCGTATCCGTGCCAGTCGAGCTGTTCCAGGAGCGTCCGCGCGGCGTCATCGACTGCCTGTGAGTGTACGGACTTCCGGTAGACTCCGCCGCCGCCAACCCAGGAGTTCTGCCGTATCTGTCGGTGCTGGTACGTCGCCAGCGGTTCGCCGTGATCCCACAGCGCAGTGTAGAGGTGCTTTCGCTCCTGTGGGATGAAATCCTGAACGATTGGGTCGTGATGCATCTCCTCGCGAAGTTCGTCCACATCGGGGCGTGCTCCAGCCGGCACTGATCGGACGTGTTTGACTTCCTGAAGTGATCCCGCCGGGAAATCCTCAACGTAATCCCCAGTGAGAATGTTGTACCGTGATTTGACGATGACGTCTCGATCCCACGAGTCAACCTCCGAAAGGAGTCGCGTGTCGGCATGAGGGACTCCGACTTGAGCCGCAGTCTCCGCGAGTCGGTGTCGGTCGTGACCGCTTTCGAGGACGTCCAGCGAGGGTGTGACGAGAGAAATGTGCTCTTCGAACTCCGCACGGAACTTGGCGAAGACGTAGGCGTCACACTCACGAACAGGATAGGCGGTAGCGATGTCGGGACGGCGAGCCAACTCCAGTAGCGAATCCTTGTACGCGAGCAGGTCGTTCGGCGATGCAGGTAGCAGTACCGCTTCCGAACAGTACCGAGAGGCGAAATGCGGGATCCGTTCCCGGGGCGACGCGACGACAGTGTCTATCCCACGACGATGCAGCGAGCGCATGATGGCGTAACTTTTCAGTTCTTTGCCAGTCGGAATGAGAACAGCTCCACCCCGAACGGACGACTCGGTCATACGTCAATGCTTCCGCCGAGTCACTATTCAGTATACACGTCATACTCCAATGCGACCCCCTCCTACGGGGAATGCATGCGACAACTCACAACTGTAGCAAGTGCATACTTACTGCCGTCGCTATGGAACGTGGATGTGATTGATGGCTAACAAACACATGACGAGAAACTCATATGAGGATCGATACGTATCCCAAAACAGAGATACAGTACCGGATGTATCGTTTCTCACTGATCGACTAGAGGCCACGCTTGCGTACTCGCGTGCCAGAGACTACACCGGCTGGGACTACGGTGACGGGATGGACAGTCGCCTCAGACGCGCGATCCCTGTCGACTCGAAGTGGCTGAATATCGCGTTTCAGGAGACTGCGAAACGCTTTCCGGTGAACATCCGTCCACTACTGGGCGTCACACAGCGGCCCAACTACCAGGGCCATGCGTTGTTCGCGATGGCCAACCAGACTCTGGATCGGATCGAAGCAGGTGAACGCGGACGCCGACTGGGGGTCGACTACGGTGAGGAGGCACGCACACTTGCGGAGTGGCTGGTCGAAAACCGGACACAGGGCTATAGCGGGTACTGTGCGAGCTATCCCCATCCGATCCAGCATCTTGACGGGTTGGGCGAACCGGGCGAACCTGATATCGTGAACACGTCTTTCGGGGTGGAGGCGCTGGTTCGCGCAGGCGAATTCGACGCTTCCTATCCCGAGGTCGCCGAGAGTGCCAGGGATTTCGTTCTGGACGATCTGGACTATCGTCCGGCCGAATCCGGTCGCGGCGCGGTGATCGACTACCACACCAAACACCCACAGGAGTACTACACGATCAACGCCGGCGCACTCTGTGCACGGCTCTTTCTGGATCTGTATGACCACTTCGAGAACCCGGCCGATCTCGATCGGGCACGAGAACTACTTGACCACATCGAGGATCTGCAGACTGACCGGGGTGGCTGGAAATATCGCGATCCACCGGACTCTTCGCATCTCTCGATGGATACCCACCACAACGGGTTCATCATCGAGTCCTACCAGCGCTATCGAGACGTCGTCGAGGACGGTCGGTACGACGACACGCTGGACGACGCGCTTGCCTTCTTCCGTGGGGAACTGTTCGCGGACAACGGAGCGCCGAACTTCGACGAGCGCTCGACGTTTCCCAGAGATATCCACGCGAGTACGCAGGGCGTGCTCGTGTTCACCTACGCCGGTGATCTGGCGTTCGCGCGGCGGATCCTCCAGTGGGTCTTCGAGAATCTCTATGTCGGTGACGGGCAGTTCTACTACCGAAAGGAGCGGTTTTTCACGCGGCGCGTGACACTGATGCGGTGGTGTCAGGCTTGGATGGCCTTCGCGATTAGCGAATATCTTGACGCATATACAGACGGTCAAGGCGACCGCACCGGGGCTTGATTCCGGTTCACTTCTGCTCGGACTGATACTGGTGGCGATACCATTTCGAAATGATCTGACACGCCGTCGTACCAGATATCGTCACGAACGTATAGCCACCAGTATGACACACCCGGACCAGGCCGGTAATCAGTGCATAGTTTTGCCCTCATTTCTCCCATCGTAAGGGTATGAACGCCCACGAGGCAGTCAAATCACTCTATCTCAGAGCGGGGAGGGTGGTCTTGGACAACAAACTGCTTGATGCGAAGTGGTTCGTCGAACAGGAGATTAATACCTGGACGGACTGGATGGACGTCCCGGTTCGTCGCCGCCTGCCCCTGTGGAGACAGGGGTTTCTCAGCCCGAATATCCAGCTCTACGATCTAGAGAACACCGATCCGGAGAAGTACCTCAGTCATCTCCAGGCGTTCCGTCTGTACGCCCGTGCGAACGGTGATCACCGCTACCTCGTAGACGATAAGCTCAGCCAGCACTGGATGCTGGCCGACTATCCGGACAGTCGGCCGACGGCACACGGACTTCTCGACCGTGGATACGTTCACGGTGTCGCAGGAACCGAACTCGACGCCGATGCGGTCGCGATCGAAGACTGGCTTCCGGAGACACTTGAGGCCGAATCCCGACTCGTACTCAAACAACTCCGTGGAGAGGGCGGCAATCAGGTGATCGTCTGCAGTCACGATACGGACGGGTACCGCATCGACGGAGAACCGGTCGACGAAGCCGAACTCTGCGAGCAACTCGAACCACTCTCGAGCTATCTGGTGTCTGCGTACGTCGACCAGCACGACTACGCGGCCGAGCTGTATCCTGATTCGCCCAACACGATCCGGATCCTCACTGTCTGGGACGACGAAACCGACGACCTGTACGTGCCCGCGGCCTGTCAGCGGATCGGAACCGATTCATCTCGCCCCGTGGACAACTTCGGTGCGGGTGGTATCGCGGCGAACCTCGACGTCGAGACCGGTGTACTCGGGCAAGCAGTCCAGTATCCGTTCGGAGGATCCGTGTCCCGGTTCGAGAACCACCCGAATACCGGTGAGCGAATCGTGGGTGTCTCGATTCCGCATTGGGACCGGATCAGGACTACCGTCGAAGAGATTGCCCGCGACAATACGAACATCCCGATTATTGGCTGGGATGTCCTGCTGTCAGAGTCGGGTGAGCCGACAATTATCGAGGCCAACACCGGGACGCATCTCGATGTTCTACAGGCCCATCGCCCCTTGCTGGCGGATCCAGACGTTACTCGAGTTGTCTCGCGGTACTTGCCCGAGGTCCAGTACCAAGCTGCTCCCGCACCCTGACCTCGCTGCTGGTTACGAAGACGGTGCAACCCTCGTATTCGAACCGGAATTCTCGCCTCTGATCCGATGGAGACCCGAACAGCGCCTCGAGTGCATCTGGATCGATGACGTTCGCCAGCGGCTCGAGTTCCTTCGGTGAAATACCCTTTGTTTTAGCAACGGAGTTTACAATATTATGGGTTATAGGTTCAACGAGGTCAGGTTCTCGCATAGGATTCTGTAACTCGGTAAATGATAAAAGCTCCCTTCAGAATTCCTGATAAGTGAGAAATGCTCTCCGTCGCCGAGATCACAAGGGTACTTGCGGGCACGGAGACTCCGCTCGGGTGACGTCGTCACGACCGCGTCGGGGGAAGAATCGATCCTGTTTATATACATATCGAGGCGAATACCCCGACCCACCGTGGTCAGGGATGAAGCCGTCACACCAGGATACAAACCATTAAGTCGATATATCGCTAATCAGCAGACAGCGATGGAATACAGTCACCGCTACCGCGCCTACCCGACAGACGAGGTAGCGGAGCGGCTGGAACACCATCTCGATGTGCATCGCCAACTCTACAACCACGTCCGCTGGGAGTACGAGAACAGCCCAGCGGACGACAAGCCCAGCGAGTACGACCAGAACAACAACCTCCCCGAGTGGAAACAGCGGTGGCCGATATTTGCTGAATTGCACTCGAAAGCCGCCCAAGCCACCGTCGCACGCTTCTACCACAATCTCACCATCCTGCGCAAACTCAAAGAGAAGGGGTACGACGTCGGTCGGCTCACACGCCAAGCGCCCAGTGAGTACCGGAGCGTGACGTACAACCAGTCTGGTTTCGACCTCGATGAAAAGAGGGGCCACGACACGGACGCCTACGTCCGCTTCAGCAAGATCGGGTGGGTGAAAATCCGATACTCACGTCCAATCCCTGACCACGCCACGATCAACGAAGTCACGTTCAAGAAGGAGACGACCGGCGAGTGGTTCGTCTCTTTCGGGCTGGAAACCGATGATGCCGTTCTGCCCGAGAAGCCCGACGTGGATTCGCTGGACGCGAGCAACAGCGTGGGGATCGACCTTGGCATCCAGAAATACATCCATACCTCGGACGGGACGACTGTGGAGTGGCTCGACCTCGAAGACGAATACGAGCGACTCCGGCGCGAGCAACGGAACCTCTCGCGGAAAGAACACGGGTCGAACAACTGGGAGAACCAACGGAAGCAGGTCGCCAAAGTCAAGCGTCACATCCGGCGCAAAGTGCTGGACTACCAGCACAAAATAACGACGTGTCTCGTCCGCGAGTACGACGCGGTGTTTGTCGAGGACTTAGACGTCACGGAGATGTTGGAGCAGTCGCACAATGCTCGGAACAAGCAAGATGCGGCATGGCGACAATTCATTCAACTCCTCGAATACAAGGCCGACCTGTACGGGTGTCACGTCGTGCAGGTCGAACCCAAGGGGACAACGAAAGAGTGCGCTCGATGTGGTGTGGAGACGGCGAAGCCGATCTGGGTCAGGGACCACTCCTGTCCGAGTTGTGGATTCGAGACGGATCGGGATGCGAATGCTGCGATGAACGTCCTCAAACGGGGGTTTGCTGCACTAGGGCTGGGATGGCCCGAATCAACGCCTGTGGAGACCGTGACCGCTACGGACACGGATGACATCCATGAAGTGTCTGCAAGTCACGTCGTCGAAACAGGAAGCCTGTCCTCGTGAGAGCAGGATTCCCCGCGCCACCGTGCGCGGGGAACATTCAATTGTCGGTGCCACTCTCGGCGAGGGTCGTCGCGATTTCCGCAACCTGCTCGGGGTCGTTGGTCCAGACCCCGTCGTACCCGTCCGCTTGCTCCCGTGCGAGCAGTCCACAGGCCTGCATCTCGTCAGTACCGCCGTCGAACGCGAGGACCCAGTGACGATCGATCCCCTCGGCCGGCTGGCCGTGGTAGGTCACTCCCTGGATCTCCGGTGGCTTCCAGTCGGCGACGCCGTAGATATGAATGTCGAGGTCCGTGTCGGTCGCGAGCGTTCGATACACGTCGGCCTGGGACTCGAACGTCGAGAGCGCCTGGAAGCTCACCCGGAGCGTCCCGCGTCCGACGCGATAGGCGCGGTCTTCGATCTCCCGACTGACCGCGAGCAGTTCGCGTCGAGTCATTCCTCTGACCAGCGTGTCGTCGATCAGATCGAAGACAGCGCTGTAGCCCGCCGCGACTTCCTCGCGCTCGGTCGGCCGGACGAGCGGCGGTTCGAGCAACCCTTCGAGTGCCGTGACTCCCAGTGATCCCACGAACTCGCCGTCCGCCTCGAGGACGACGAACGGGTCCGGACCGCCCGGAGGCAGGTGGCGGTGTTCGACGGTGACGCCGTGTGCGTCGAACCACTCCTCGATGTCGGTTGGCCCACCGCTTCGATAAACCGTAAGCCGGTACTCAGTGGATTGCAACTCCTGGAAGTACGATTCGAACATCGTTACGAACGGCTGGCTTCGACACTCCGGCGGACGATGTCCCGGACAAGAGGTTCGAGCGACTCGGGCGTGACTGCCCCGCTCTCGCGGTCCCAGGCTACCAGGCCTGCCTCGACGAGCAACGGTAGATGGATATGGTGGAGCGCGAGATGGTGCTTCGTGTGATCGGCAGGAGTGCTCATCGTTCCTCTTTGGGTGGCCTCCCACCCCGTGAGAACAGTGGCGAGTTCCTCGATCGGGGTCTCCCCTTCTTCGAGCAAGTGATACAGCACCCGGCGTCGCTGGACCGACGAGAGCGCGTCGTAGAACCGATCCTCGGACAACCGTGAGTCGCTGCTACTGGCGGCTCTTCGATCGGTCTTCTCAGGAGCGACCATACACTATTATTCATTATAGATCAATATAATCATTCCCCTATGGGTGCTACTATCCGATACGTCTGTGGCCGGTGACGATCCTGTCCAAACGAGTTGGTCTCGCTCGGGCGGTCCGTCTCTCCAGTTGCGGACTACCAGATTTCCGTGCCCGCCGCCAGAGACGAGCGTGTCGTCCCCGGGGTGGACTCATCCAGCCGATCCAGCAGTGCCGCCGGCGGCCCGATCCACGCGCCGACGTCCTGAGCGTGTTCGATCAATCGACGGTACAGCCGTCGATAACCCGGGAACTCCCGTTCGTTGAAATACCGCGGGTGCCACAGCACCGTCATCACGGCGTCGTTCTCGCGCGCCTCGGCGACGAGATCCGCACAGGCCTGCCAGGCCGCCTGGGGTCGTGACGCGGGATCGGGGAGGGTCTGTTCCATCAGCGTCAACGGGAGCACGGTGAACGACTCCGAGAGCGGTTTCACGAGTCCGTAGTCGTACACGAAGCCGTAGTCGGTGCTGGATCCGAGCGTCGAGTCGTATTCCAGTCCCAGTTCGGCCTGGATCCGCCAGGTTTCGGGCGTGTTCATCCGGAGGTAGTGCTGGCGGCCGCCACGGACCGGGTGACCGAGTACGTCCTCCAGCTGCTCTTTCTCCTGGAGCAGACACTCGATGTCGTCGCCGGAGTGATACGAGCCGTGGAGGCCGACCTCCCACCCGCCGTCGTCGAGTTCCCGGATCACCGCTGCGATGTCGTCGTCGGTCGGATCGTATCGACCGAGCTGCTGGATCCAGGTATCGGGCCGGACCCAGTCGAGGGGGTCGCCGCTGGCGAACGGTCCTGGCTCGCTGAGGAAGTAAAACGCCGACCGAACGCCAAGGTCGTCTTCGAGCGCCATGATCTCCTCGAACTGCCAGTAGGGGTTCTCCCGGGCGACAAACGACCGCAGGTGATCCATCGACCGCTCCGCGAGTGTGTAATACAGCGCCTGGTGGAACCGCTTGTACGGCCGATCGACGTCGTGTGTGAGACACAGCGCGAAGGAGTGATCGTCAATCATCGTCGGCCATGGCAGCGGGTGGGTGGCTCAGTGCTCGGACGACGCGCTCTGCCGCCTCCCCACCACCGTACAGCGTCGGCTTCGCTTCGGGGTTCGGACGCGGGCGTGTGAGTGCTGTCCGGATCGCCGCCGGGTCGGCATCGACGAGGACGTTCCAGCCGGCCTCGACCGTCTCGGGCCACTCGGTCGTCTCCCGGAGGGTCACACAGGGGCGGTCGAGATAGAACGCCTCCTTCTGGACGCCGCCTGAGTCGGTGGCGACTCGCTCTGCGCCCGAGAGTAAGGCCACGAAGTCCAGGTAGCCCACCGGGTCGACGAGTTCCAGTGCCGAGGCCGCCTCCTCGTGGAGACCGTACTCCTCAAGTGCCGCGACCGTACGCGGGTGAGCGGGCAGGACCACCGTAGCCGACACGCTCGCGAGTCCCTCGACGATCGACCGCAGGCGGTCCTCGGCGTCGGTGTTTCGCTCGCGGTGGACCGTCGCGAGGACGTACGGCTCCCCGGTCAGTCCCAGGTCATCGACGATCGTGGAGTGCGCCAGTGCGTGCTCCCGGACCGCCAGCAGCGCGTCGTACATCACGTCGCCGGTCACGACGACCTCGCCCCGGACGTCGCCGGCTCGCAGCGTTTCGGCGGCCCGATCGGTGGGGGCACACAGCAGGTCCGCGCACTGGTCGACCACCACGCGGTTGACCTCCTCGGGCATCGACCAGTCGCCGCTGCGGACGCCGGCCTCGACGTGGACGAGCCGAACCGGGCGCTTTGCGGCGACCAGCCCGGCCCCGAGCGTGGAGTTCGTGTCGCCGTAGACGAGCACGACGTCGGGGGCTTCCTCGTCGACGACGTCGTCGAGTCGCTCCATGACCTGGGCGGTCTGGACGGCGTGACTGCCCGAGCCGACGCCGAGGTTGTACGACGGCTCCGGGATCGGGAGTTCCTCGAAGAACACCGACGACAGCATCTCGTCGTAGTGCTGGCCCGTGTGGACGAGCACCTCCTCGTGGCGGCTGAGCTGTTCGGAGACCGGAAAGGCCTTGACGAACTGCGGCCGGGCACCGACGACGGTGAGGACTTTCATCCCTTGACCTCCAGTTCCTCGTTGTCCCGCCGGTCGAACACGACCGCGGCGACCAACATGACGACGCCGAACAGCAGCCCGTACGTGGTTGTGCGCCCGCTCTCTCCGGCGTTCCACAGCGACCGGATGCCGTGGCCGAACCCGGCCAGCAACCCGGTCGCGCTGAACCCGTAGAAGGCGGCAGGGGGATGGACACCGTCGTCGAGATGGCGAACCCGGAGTCGCCACAGGAACTGTCGTGCCAGCAACAGCGAGAGCTGTGGCACGAACGAGGAGTACTCGATGTGGCTGGTCTCCTCGCCGTAGACCGCGGGCATGTCGACGTCGGCGATCCGGAACCGATGGACGTTCATGTGAACGAGCATATCGTTGCAGAACCCGAACCGGTCGTACACCGCGTCGAGATCGATCGCCTCCAGTGCTTCCCGGGAGACTGCCGTGTACCCGTTCTGTGGGTCCATCATCCCCCAGTAGCCGCTGGCGACCTTGGTGAGGAGGGTCAAGATTGCGTTGCCGAACAGCCGCCAGCGGGACATCGACGCCCGGTACTCCGGTCGTTCGAGTCGGTTGCCCTTGGCGTAGTCGGCCCGACCCTCCGCGACCGGATCGACGATCCGATTGAGGATGTCGGGGTCCATCTGTCTGTCGGCGTTCATCACAGCCACGACGTCGATGCCGTCCTCGACGGCCTGGCGATACCCCGTCTTGATCGCGGCCCCGACACCCCGGTTCCGTTCGTGTCTGGCCGTCACGACGCGTTGCCGGTAGCTGACGCCGCCGTCGGCCGTGACGAGTGACTGCTCGCTCTGTCGGTCGTTCATTCGCTGTGCCTGTTCGGTGATCTCCGTCCAGGTGTCGTCAGTCGAGGCGTCGTCGACAGCGTAGATCCGGTCGACAAAGGCCGGGACCGTCGCGATAACCTCTCCGACGAATCCCGCCTCGTTGTAGGCGGGAATGACGACGCCGACGGTCTGACCCTTGTACATCACTCTACCCCGCGGCCGTCACCGATCGTTCGGACGGTGTGGCCCGACCCCGTGAGGGTCAGCGCCTGCCGACCGTCGACGACGACCATGGGGTCCATCCGGTCCCACCGGACCCGGTCGAACGCGCTGTGATCGGTGACGAGGACGGCGGCATCGAGATCCAGTCTGTGCAGTTTATCGACGCTCGTCGGCGTCCCCTCAAACGGAGAGAGGTCCGAACAGACCGGATCGACGAGGTAGACGTTCGCGCCCAGCTGGTTCAGATCCCGGACGACGGAGAACGCTGGCGAGTACCGGACTTCGTCGACGTCCGGCCGGTAGGTCACCCCGAGGACGGCCACGTTCGCGCCGAACAGCGGGTGATCCGATCCGTCCATGGCCTCCCGGAGTTGCTCGATCGCGTACAGCGGCATGCTGTCGTTGATCTGGCGGGCCATGCGCACGATCGGGGCCGAGGTCTCGATGCTGTCCAGCAGGAAGTAGGGGTACACCGGAATGCAGTGACCGCCGACGCCGATACCCGGTCTGTGGATGTCACAGAACGGCTGGGTGTTGGCGAGTTCGATCGCCTCGGGGACGTCCACGCCGAGTTCGGGGGCGACCGTGGCGAGTTCGTTCGCCAGGGCGATGTTGACGTCGCGGTAGATCCCCTCGAACACCTTCACACACTCGGCGGTTCGGGCGTCCGGGGCGGCGTGGACGTCGTTCGTCGTGATCTCCCCGTAGACGAGTTCCGCGACGCGCGTGCTCTCGTCGTCGATCCCGCCGACGATCTTCGGGTAGGCCCCGCGGATGTCCTGCAACGCGCGTCCGCTCATCGTCCGCTCGGGACAGAACGCCAGCCCGACGCTCTCGGGATCGGGGACGCTCCGGCGGAGGATCGGCCACAGCGTCTCCGCGCAGGTCCCGGGCGGCACCGTCGACTCGACGACGACGATATCACCGGGATCGAGTTGCATGCCGATGTCTCGGGTGAGCGTCGTCAGCGTCGACAGATCCGGCACGTCCTGATCGTCGAGCAGGGTGGGGACGATCACCACGTGGACGCTCGCATCGGCGGCAGCTTCCTCAACGTCGGTGGTCGCCGACAGTGCTCCACTGGAGACGGTTCGCTCAATCTCCGCCTCCAGTCCGGGTTCGTTCTCGACGGGCGAGCGACCGTCGTTGATCGTCCCGACGACCGACTCGCTGATGTCGACGCCGGTGACGTTTCCGGTGACGGAAGCGTAGACGGCCGCGAGCGGCACCCCCATCTTTCCGAGTCCGTACACGGCGACCGGTACCTGTCCGTCGGTGAACGCACGCCGCTGTTCGTCCGGCGTCGCTCCCGAACCGTACAACCGTTCCAGTGACTGTTCAGATCGTGACATTTGGTGCCACCTCAGATTCCTCCGCGGCGAGCGCCTCGATACGGTTGGCCAGCGCCAGTGCCCGCCGTCCATCTTCGCCCGTCACGATCGGTTCCTCACCGGATCGGACGGCGGCCGTGAACGATTCGAGCTGGTTTTTCAGCGGTTCGCCGTTCTCGACCATCGGCTGCTCGATCAGGTTCTCGTATCGATACCGGACTGACCCCTTCTCCTCGACGAACTCGGGGTAGGACTTGCGGTAGATGTGGACCGAGCGATCGATGTAGTCGACGTCGACCTTGCAACTGCGGGCGGTGATCGAGAGTTTCCGGATCTTCTGCTGGGTGAGGCGGCTGGCCGTGAACGTCCCGATGACACCGTCCTCGAAGGTCACCGAGGCGGTGACGTACTGGCCGTCCTCGGTCCCGTCGGCTGTCACGCTCCGGACTGGAACGTCCAGCACGTCCAGAACCACGTCCAGGTCGTGCAGCATGAGATCGAGCGCCACGCTGGTGCCCATGTCCCGGTCCAGTGGCGGTCCGAGCCGGCGGGCATCGACGGCGATCACGTCCAGGTCGGCCACGACGTCCTGAAGGGTCCTGACGGCGGGGTTGAACCGCTCGATGTGCCCGACCTGCAGCACCACGCCGTTGTCCTCGGCCTGCTCGATCAGCGTCTCGGCCTGTCCGTCGGTCTCGACGAACGGCTTCTCGACGAGCACGTGGATTCCGCGGTCGATCGCCCGGCTGGCGATATCGTAGTGATACGCCGTCGGGACCGCGATCGAGAGGACGTCGACCGCCTCGAAGAGGTCCTCGGGGTCGCGGGGACTCGTCCCGTGGTCTGCGGCGACCGACAACGCGCGTTCCGGATCGTTGTCGTAGATGCCCACCAGATCGACGTTCGGGAGCTCCTCGTAGACGCGGGCGTGATGGCTCCCCATCTGGCCGACGCCGTAGACGCCGGCGGCGAGGGTTTCGTCGGTCATTCGCCGATCGCCTCCCAGGCGCGAGTGAGGTGTCTCTCGACCG
The DNA here is from genome assembly GCF_017094525.1 of Halapricum desulfuricans. Taxonomy (NCBI): domain Archaea; kingdom Methanobacteriati; phylum Methanobacteriota; class Halobacteria; order Halobacteriales; family Haloarculaceae; genus Halapricum; species Halapricum desulfuricans. The sequence goes on from NZ_CP064788.1 coordinate 319,703, forward strand.
CCTCGACGATGGTGGTGATGTCCTCGTCCGTGAGCCCCGGATGGACCGGCAGCGAGAGCACTTGATCCGTGGCTCGCTCGGCGACCGGTGTGGTGGCCTCCTCGCCGGCATAGGCCCCCTGTCTGTGGATCGTCGTCGGGTAGTAGACGCCGGTTCCGATGTCGCGCTCCTCGAGGTCAAGTTTCAGCGCGTTGCGCTGGGGGTACTGGACGGTGAACTGGTGGTAGGCGTGCTCGGTTCCGGGGCGCGGTTCGGGCAACTCAAGCCTGTCGCCGTCCAGTTCCTCGAGCAGGCGCTGGGCGTTGCGGCGGCGCTGGTCGACGTAGTACGGGAGTTTCTGCAGCTGGGTGAGACCGATCGCGCCGGCGATGTTGGTCATTCGGTAGTTGTGCCCCAGCGTCGCGTGCGTGTACGAGCCCGTGCGCCCGTGGTTGATGAACTGGTCGGCTCGACGAGCGACAGCCTCGTCGTCGGTGACGACGATCCCGCCCTCGCCGGTCGTCATGTTCTTGGTCGGGTAAAACGAGAAACAGCCGGCGTCACCGATCGTGCCGACGTGTTCGCCGTCGATGGTCGCGCCGTGAGCCTGGGCGGCGTCCTCGATCAGCGCCAGGTCGTGGGCGTCGGCGATCTCGCGGAACCGCTCCATCCGCGCCGGCTGGCCGTAGAGGTGGACGACGAGTATCGCGTCGGCGTCGTGTTCGCGGACGGCCGCCTCGGCGCTGTCGGGATCGAGATTGAGCGTCTCGGGATCGATATCGGCGAACACCGGCTCGGCGTTGGCGAACCGGATCGCGTTCGCGGTCGCGATGAACGAAAACGGCGTCGTGACGACGCTGTCGCCCTCGCCGATACCGAGCGCTTCCAGAGCGGTGTGCAGCGCTGCGGTCCCGTTGACGGTCGCGACGCCGTGCTCGGCACCGACGTACTCCGCGAACGACGCCTCGAACTGTTCGACCTCTTCTCCGGCGACGAGTCGACCCTCTTTGATCACGTCTTCGACGCTCTCGAACTCCGGCTCGCCGATGTCCGGGGCTGCAAGCGATATCATGCGATCGTGTTCCCCCCTTCGAGCGGGTCCGGCAGCGGTTCGTGTCGCGCGGGCGTGCCCACGGCCAGCGTCTCCGGCGGGACATCCTCGGTGACGATGCTCCCGGCGGCGACGAACGATCCGCGGCCGATGGTCACGCCGGGGAGGATCGTCGCGTTCGCGCCGACGGAGACGTCGTCTTCCAGCGTCGGGCCCTCCAGATCCTGCTCGACGCGGACCGGGTACTCGTCGTTGGTCAGGACCGCGCTCGGGCCGAGAAAGACAGAATCGCCGATCGTCGTCTGCCGGGGGACGTAGACGTTCGTCTGGCAACTCACCGACGAGCCGATCGTGCAGGCCCCGTCGACGACAGTATTCGTCCCGAGCAGGACGTCGTCCCCGATCGTCGTGTCTTCCCGGACCAGCACGTTGTGGCCGGTCGAGAAGGAGTCGCCGATCTCGACGTCGTCGTAGATCACTGTCCCCGACCGGATCGTTGCGTCGTTGCCGATCTGCGTCTGATCCGTGTCGCTGCCGTTGGAGCGGCCGAGCGTCGCGTTCTCGTCTACTGTACAGTCGATACCGAGTGTGACGTATTCCATTGCAGGTCCTCGCTGACCGGTTTCACGGGTGGCCAGCGCTTACGCCATGACTCGGGTCGATTGCCGCTTTGTTATTGAGTGCTTTGCGGGGACCACAGGATCGTACTATCGCAGGACATCGGTCCGATATTCTCTCGTGAGCCGCGTGGCCGTGGTTGCGATACCGACCTGCCGGGACGACCACACGTCGGAAGCGGTCACGCCGCTCGCTCTCGGCATTCACCGCTTTGCAGTCGTGCGGTTACACGCGAGAACGACGTATCTCGACATGATAAACGGACGCCCCGGGAGACGACCTCCGCGTATCGGTAGGCGACTGTATCGCCCCACAGTAGGTGAATACTACGCTCCGCTGGTGACCATAGTCACGTCGTAACAAAGTGGATACGTCGTCTCTTCTTCGGCACGTCTGATCGCTCGGACGAGTATACGTGATCAAGACAACACCGATATAATGTCAGAAGAAACAGATATGCTCTCGCCCGACCAGGCGTTCGATATCCTGAGCAACCAGCGTCGTCGGTATGCCCTGCATTACCTCTCGGACCATCCCGAAGGAGAGAAGCTCCAGGAACTCGCACGCCAGCTCGCCGCCTGGGAGAACGAGATCGCCGCCGAAGAGGTCTCAAAGAAACAGCAAAAACGTGTGTACGTCTCTCTGTATCAGACGCATATCCCCAAGCTCGAAGCCGAAGGGGTCGTCGACTACGATAGCGAGAGCGGGCTGATCACGCTGACTCGCCATGCGGACGACGTCACGACCTACCTACAGGACGACGAAGACCGGTCTGACCAGTGGCACCGCTATTATCTCGCTCTGGTCGTGGCCGGTACCGTCGTCTTCACCGCGACAGTTCTCGAGCTTCCCGTCTTCGCTGTACTCACACCGACGATCGTCGGTCTCACGATTCTCTTCGCGTTCGGTGTTCTCACTGTCCAGTACTTCCTCGTGCGTCGCCGTGAGTCACAGGGGGTATCCAGGAGCAGTGAGCACTAGTCCTCGTCCTCGACGGGAATCAGTTCCTCCGGACTCCGCTTGTACCGCGGTCTGTTCGCGAACTTCCGAATCAGTTCCTTGTCTTCTTTCGAGAGGTGTTTCGTCATCACCCCCGCTTGGACTGGAAGACGTATAAGTACGTCCCGACTTCCTGCACGTATCGATGCCTAGGAGCAGCATACTCACACATGGGTTCGTTTACCTGTGACTGATTATGCGACAATAACCACGTTTTAAGTAACTCCGGAGTGTGTCTATGACATCATGTGTGGGACACAGCGACGTATTCGTGGAGGTGATCGTCCGCTCGAACGGATGTGCGACGACACGGGCCGTCGCACTGCGTCCGAACAGTGTGGTCGCCACTGCCAGCCAGAGATCGGGCCGTTGATCGACATCCCGGGACAGGCAAGGTGACCATGGGGATCGTTACCGAGATCACGGTCCCCGGCGATGCGTTCGAACTCGGGGCGTCGCTCGCGCCGCTCGAGGACGTGCACGTGACGTTCGAGCGAGTGGTACCGACCGGCGGCCAGCTGTTTCCGTACATGTGGGTCTCGACGGACGATCACACGCTGTTCTGTCAGCTCCTCCAGCGGAACCCGGCGGTCGAGGATCTGGAGATGGTTCACCGGGAGGAGGAGCGGGCGCTGTACGACGTCTCCTGGTGTGACGACACGGACGGGTTCCTGTCCTGTCTCCGGACCACCGACCTGGTCGTGCTCCGGGCTGGCGGCACAGCCGGTTCCTGGGAGTTCGAACTCCGGTTCGCCGACCAGGAAACTATCTCCGCCTTCCAGAAGAAGTGTGCCGACTGCGCGATCTCGATCTCCGTCGACAGAGTCACCACCAAGAGCGTCTCGGACCCGCTGGAGGAGAAGCTCACGAAATCCCAGCGCCGGACCGTCCAGCTCGCCCTCGAAAAGGGGTATTTCGACGTGCCGCGAAAGACGACGCTCGTGGAACTGGCGGCGGAACTGGACGTGTCCGATCAGGCAGTCTCGGCCCGGATCCGTCGAGCCACCAAAAAGCTCTCACAGCAACTGCTCTTGCCCTACCAGTCCGAGGAACACAAGCAGGCACCACCGAAACAGCGATAGTTTCCACCATCGACCGGGCACCGAATCGCTTGTCGCTGTTCTGTCGTGTGTATCGTTGGGTGTGGATATCCAATGCCAATGTACAACTCGATTCCGACCGAAGGTGTTGTCAGGTCGGCGATGGCTGTGCCGGGATCAGTCACCCGCTGATCGTGATCGGTTGCCGATCACTGTGATAGATCCCCCCGATCGATCGCCCCCACCTCAGACGGGTATATTCGTGCCCAATCCTGGCGCGGACCCACGACCGGCCTGATCGGTTGCGTTCCAACCGGAAGGAACCGTCGACGTAGCTCCCACACCCATCCCCACCCACCACACCCGACGTTCCTTCCGTTTCGTGCCGACCGGGACACCACTCGCGAGATCTGTCGCCCGCCCGGAGACACATCTCCATCACAGTGGTCGCTGTCAGTGTTTTGGGTCGCGGTCCTGCAGCAGGCCCTGCGCCATGAGCCGCCGTGAGATCACCACGAGCCCGTTCCCGAATCCCTCACCGAAGATAGCCCGCTCCTCCTTGCTTTCGGGCATGATCGAACTCACGAGAAGCGTCGACCGGTCGACCATGAGCAGCCGGCCGATCGCGGTCTCACCCTGGGTATCGTTCGCCCCCTGCAGCCACTCCAGCCCTGAGACGAACGTCGTCGCGTTCGGTATGGCGTCCCGGATCTGCTCCTGGAGCGGCTCGCTCAACGCGCCGACGATCAACTCGATGTCGTCCTCAACCGCGTTGAGCGTGTCGACGAGTGCCGGGGTCAGCAGCGACTGGTCGCCGAGTACCAGCACGACCTCGTCGTTCGCATCGGTTATGAGTCCGTTCGTCCGGTTCTCGATGGCCTCCTGACCGACCATCGACCACACCTGCTGGACGGGCGATTCGTCGTCCTGCTCGACCACTTCGACCGTCTCGAGGGCGCTCTGCAACCGCTCGACGCGGGCCTCGTACTGATCACGGAGCGTCTCGGTGGCCTCCGCGATCGAGACCGCCCGAAACCGCTGTGGGCTCGAGTGGTGGATCTCGACCAGCCCCTGTGCCTCTAGCACCCGGATCGCGTCGTAGACCCGCGTGCGCGGCACCTCCGTCATCTCGCTGAGTTGTTTGGCTGTGCCCGTCTCCAGGCGCGACAGTCCGACGAAACACCTCGCCTCGTACTCCTTCAAGCCGAGTTGTTGGAGGAGTTCGATCGCTTCCTCCAGGTTTTCTTCCGTGCTCATTGTGTCCCAACCTCCCGGGAAAACTCCCGGGCCTTGTACACCGGTACGCGTCCACAACAGATATGTATTGTCACTCCGTCCGTGACTGAACGGACAGATTGAGATTGTTTATCGGCTCGTATCACTTTTTTCGCCCGCAATTCGACGGAATCACAGATTTGTGAGGATTTGAGTAACACCACTCAGTCCGGACTGGGGTCGGTCGCCTCCGAACTGTATCCGAACAATCACGTAACTCAGTTAATCACAAAAGAGATATACGGTACGATTCCGTATCGTTCAACTGGCACGCAGACCAGTGCTGTGTCCCAACCACCTTGCTGCTGCGTGTCACCCAGCCGGCCCACCCGGCTGGGTACATACTACTCCCGAGTGATGACGCCCGATCCAACAGCGGACCCACAGACGGTCGCCACCGAGCAACTCGAGCAGTTCGGGTTGAGCGCGTACGCAGCGCAGACGTTCGTCGCGCTCGCGAGTCTCGGTACGGGAACGGCAAGGGACGTGAGCCGAGTGTCGGACGTCCCGCGTACGCGCGTCTACGACGCGATCGATGAACTACACAGCCGGGGCCTCGTCGACGTCCGGCAGTCCTCGCCCAAGGAATTCTGGGTCATCTCGGCGGAAACTGCGACGCGAACCTTCGAGCGGGAACTACAGCATCGTACGGATCTGCTCCGGACGGCACTGAGCGAACTCGAACCCGAAACGCGACAGGACGAACAGCGAGGCGTCTGGACAGTCGAGGGCCAGCGAGCGGTCACCCAGCGGGTCGTGGAGTTTCTCGCCGGTGCCGAAGACGAGATCGTCTACATGACCGTTGCGGACCTCCTGACTGCTGACCTGCTCGAAGGATTGCAGGACGCGAGCGCGCGCGGCGTCACGGTCAACCTCGCCGGCGTCTCGAATCCAGTCCGGGATCGCATCCGGGAGGAGGTCCCGGACGTCGAGACCTTCGAGTCCCTGTGGGACTGGTCGGATACGCCCGCCGGCCGACTGCTGATGATCGACAGAGAGCAGACGCTCGTGAGTGTCCTGGTCAACGGCGACGACGCGGTCCCGTCCGACCCACGGTCGGAAACCGCGATCTGGGGCACGGGCGAGACGAACAGCCTCGTCGTCGTCCTAAAAGCGATATTCACCTGGCAACTCGATAGAGCTGACGACGACGGAACTGACTCGTCGGCGTGATTATCTGTTTCCGGCCTTGACAGGCGGAACGATCGTCTGCACCGGCAGTGAATCCATGACCTGCTCGAGTCCGTCATGGGCGTGATACTGCACGGCCCCGCTGTCGCGGTCGTACTCGACGATCCCGTAGGACTGGAGTTTCGGCAGGTGCGTGTGATGGAGTTCGGCGTGGATCTTCTCACGGGAGTTATCAGGGCTATCGGCGAGTAGCCGTACCGTGAGATCTTCGACTGTCGTCTCCCCTGCCGCCTGCAGACACCGGATCACCCGACGCCGTCGACCGTCAGCGAGCAACTGGAGACACTCGTCCATGATCGGTTCTCTCATGGGCGAACGTTCGACCTCCACACACATCACTGTGTCATATTTTCACAAACAAAGTGGTTTTGATGATATGAGTAACAGTAGTCGATGTGAACGTACACGAACGCCTGCAGTCCGGATCGGGTGCGACGGGCGGCCAATGGCAATTCTTTTGGGATAACTTATTTGTTGTACCGACGCTAAGTCTTCGTATCGTGTCTGAAGATATAGAAAAGCATGCTTCAGGGGGAGATGCTAGGCCCGAGGGGAATTTCCACGAGGCCCTGCAAGAACTGTTGATTTCGGCACACGAAAACGGTATCGATGTTACTGGTGGGTGGCAGATCGTTCCCGAGGGCGACACGGCGCTGGCGTGGGACGTCGAAATCACCCAGCTTGCCCGAGAGACCACACACCAGTCGCCGACGACGGATAGGTTTCCGATCGATTCGATTCTGACGGCTGTGGCGTCTCACGAGGGTGTCGAAAAGACTGAGCTCCCGCCGTTGCAGGATTCGATCGACGTCGAGTCGCTGGAGACGATGTTCGACGACCTGGCCGATGGACAGCCCGGCGAAGTGACGTTTTATTATTCCGGACACAGGGTCACCGTCTACGGGGACGGACGGATCACGGTAGAAGGATAGATCACACCAGCCGGAGATAGTTCACGATCAGTTCGGTCGTCGTTGCGCACGACGAAGTCGTGGAATTCCGCGCTGCCGTGGCGGCGTGATTTCGGTTCAACTGGACGGTGTCAGGTCAGTGTCGACCTGAGCGACCCGAGGTCGATCACGTCGGTCAGGGCCACCAACACCAGCCAGACCGCGCCACCGATACAGACTACACCGAACAGCAACGGGATCGTCGTCGCAAAGCTGACCAGTGGATACACCACGGTCGACATTCCGGCCGTGATGGCAGCGATGACGAGCGTCGACCGGGCGAGTTTACCCTTGTCGAGGGGCAGCTCGCCGGAGATGATGTACAGTTCCGTGCCGACATAGATGCTGTCGGTGATCACGGTGGCCACGGCCGCGCCGACGACCCCGAACATCGGAATGAAGATCAGGTTGAGCACGAAGTTCGCCATCGCGAGGGTTCCCTTGGCGATCGCGCGCTCCCGGGCGCGTCCGAGGTAGTCAAGCGCGTCGCTCGTGATCGAGTTCAGCGCCCGGACCACCACGAACAGGCTGAATATCTGGAGGACCGGTACGGCACCCGCGTAGTCAGATCCGAAGATCAGATTGATAGTCGGGTCGGCAACGAGGACCACGCCCGCAGCGGCCGGCGCGTACAGCGCCACGATATAGGTGAACGACCGCTCGTAGAGGGAGGCTGCGCGGTTCAGTTCGTCCTTTGCCTTTTGCTCGCCGAAGGTCGGCGAGATTCCGAACCCCAGCGAGTGTGCGGGCGCGATCAGGAATTCGGTGAGCTGTTTGCCCAGCGTGTAGAACGCGATGGCCGTCGAACCACGGAACATGCCAAGCAGGATAGTGTCGATACGGCTGTTGAGTACGCCCGCACCCATCGTGAACGTGAGCGGGACGCTGTAGCGAAGCACGCGTTTGGAGATCGCTGAGGTGACCGTCCCCCTGATGGAGTCCGCTTCGTAGAAGTAGACGTAGATGATCGCCGTCGCGACGACTGCCGCGACCCCCGAACTGATTACGTATCCTACCATCGCGCCCTCCAGGCCGAATCCGAGGATCAGCAGCCCCGGAACAGCGATGATCAGCAGGAGGTTCGAGAGGATTGTTGTCGCGGCGTTGAGATCCATCCGATTGAACCCCTGAAAGAACATTGCGGCCACGCCGCCGAGGGCCTTCAGAGCGATATACGCGACGCCGATCAACAGCAGCGGGCCGATCGCCGGGTCACCGACAAACGCGGCGATCCGCCTGTGAATGACCGCGAGAACGGTACAGACGACGGTAGTTGCGACCACGGTGTAGAAATACGTACTCCGGATAATGTCGGGCACCAGCTCGGGCTCTTTCTTGCGGTACTCCGCCGCGTACTTGGCACCGGATTTGTTTAGGCCGAGACTGGCGAACATCAACACGAATCCAAGTACTGCGAGGGTGAGAAACAGCTGGCCGTACTCGTTGGGGGTGAGCAAGTAGCGGGTCAGAATGAGGATCAACCCACCCTTGGCGACCATCCGGAAGACCTGTGAAATAAAGACGAACGACACGCCCCGACCGACTTTTCCCATTAGTTGTAGCCGGGTGATCCCCGCTCATTGTTATGCCGAGACTACGGTACTGTGGTGTGTTCTGGCACCGTTTACATCACCCACAACCTCGAGCAATACTGTCACAGCTCGGGACAGTCCATCAGGATTGATAGTCACTGTTTTATAGGCTGAGCAGGCCGAGTGCCTCGGGGTCGTACGGAAATCGGTAGATTTCCGTGATGAGCGTTGGACAAAGTCCAACGAACCTGCGAGCGGGCTGAACCCGCGAGCAGATGACGAGAGACGAAGTCTCTCGAACCACTTGACCCCGAGGCGGTTCACGCACGACGGGTCACGCTCGATATCCATTACTATCCGAATCCCACCGATTAGGCAGGACAATACTATGCCCTGAAGAACTGATAACTATAGACGATGGCAACTCGTTTGTGGCAGTTATTAGGGGACGCAGGCGCAGTCTATCGCCGCGGTGGACATACAGCGCTGACACGCGGCGCATTCAGATACGGTCGACAGCGCCTGCCGGTCGAACTGTGGCCGGAGCTGTTGCTAGATCCGATCGGAGCGGCCGACAGACGGATCCCGGTCCAGGAGACGCCTGATATCCAGTTGGCTTACGAGGGAAACTATCGGGAATCGCTTCCACGACCGCTGAAAGCGGCCGAGGGTCGGACACTCGGCGCTGAAGGGGCTGTCTACCGCTACGATGACGCCGATGTCGTGGGCCGACGGCCGATTGTCGGCGTCGACGGGCGGTACTTCCCCCCGTCGTGGCTCGGCGTCGAGACTGCGTTTTTCCTCCATCAGGAGAAGTACCTGAAGCGCAATCTGCCGCTCACGTGGTCGCTTCGGACACTCCTGGGATCGGGGCCGGATCGCGCGATCGATACCGGATTCTTGCTCTTGGGCGAGCGCAGCCTCGAGTTCCCGGCCTGGCACCACGAAGTCCTGCCGAAACTCCAGTTTCTGGAAGCGTACGAGGAGCAGACGGGCGAATCCCCGACGCTTATCGTGAACGCCGATCTCGGCCAGTTTCACGAACAGTCACTCCGGTTGATGGGGTATGACCCCGACTCGTGGGTCGACCCCGGAGACGGTGCGATTCGCGTGCGGAAGTTGCTCGTCGCTCCACACCCACGCCGCGCGCGGGGCACGCACCTTCACACGACGGCGCTGGACTGGGTCGGTGAACGCATTCGATCGAACCTCCCCGACAGGAGCGACGACTTCTCCAAGCGGGTGTACGTCTCCCGGCGGGACGCAGAGAGGCGACGCGTCCGGAACGAAACGGAGGTCGTAGACGCGCTCCGTGACCGGGGGTTCGAGTGGTACGAACCCGGCCGCCTCGACTACGAGGAGGAGATTGCCCTCTTTTCGGGTGCCGATCTCATCGTCGGCGCGCACGGGATGGGGCTCGCAAGCATGTTCCACGCGAGCGACGCGGCGCTCGTCGAACTGTTCCCTCGTGGCGGGGCGACGGAACATTACTTTCTCACGGCCGCTGAACGCGGCTTCGCCTACGAGTTTCTCTCCTGTGATTCGATCGAAGAGGGGGGGAACGTGCGCGCCAGAGATCGAGACTTTGTCGTCGACACCGACGAACTACTGTCTCGTATCAAACGCGTCGAATCCGCAGTGGAGACTCACTCCGACGGTGAGACCGACGTCCAGAGCGAGACGGTCCGATAGGCGGTGTCAGCGTTCACGTTCTGCGGTGGCTCACCCTGATAGAGATAGTATCGGAGGCGGAGATTCTCTCCAACCAGCGTCGGTTCGACCGTGTGTGTCGCTGTCCAGGTCTCGCCGGTCGGGACCGTCGATCGCTCCCGAAAGACCTGTTCGGACTCCGTGACAGTCACCGAATCGTCCGAGACATCGATCCGCTGGAGGACAGCTACGGCAGTGTAGTCCGTTTCGCTGCCCTCGTGGTTCTCGACCCGCACCGCGAGTTCAGCATCGGTTCCCTGCCGGATCTCCTCTGGATAGCCCGAGGCGAGGAGTTCGCCGTCGCCGTTCTCGCTCAGCACCGCAAAGCTCGTGTACGCTTCACCGTTGTCCGGTGAAAGGACCACGAACCCCATCGTCGCGACGGCACTGACGACGCTGAGGACGAAGAGGACGGTAAGCACCCGGTCGGTGACTCTCGCTCCCTCGAAGGCTTCTCTCACTGAGGCTATCCACGCACCGAACGACAGGTGGAGCCGTTCGTCCCGGGGAACGAGGTTTCGCCGGACGAACGCTGTCACGACGCCGAACAGGACGACAGCGTTCAGTCCCGTCACCACGGCACTCTGTGAGAGTGAGCCGCTGATCGGCGCGACGACGAGTGCCAGCACCGGGAGCAACGCGAGACTCAGCCCGAACGAGAGGAGGAACCGCTCGGTCCAGGAGGGTGCGCCCCCCTGAGCGAGTCGACGCAGCCCAAACTGCGTTCGGCCTGATAGTACCGGGTCGTCCTGATCCGACTCGGTAGACTGCCTGGGAAAGATGATCGCCAGCAGGAGGTAGCCCGGAACGAACAGGGCGATAACGATACCGACGACAGCGCGCGCGAGCGGGAACACCGTCGATAGACGAAAGGTCAGTCCGTCGAATAGCGCGACCAAAACCACGACCCCGACGAGGTCGACAGGTATTGTAATGTGGATGCGCCGAATCTCTTGCAGTGCGTTTCTCATAATTTCCATGGTTGCTATGGGGTGAGCACATACCGTGCTAACACAGCATCATTCCGCCCGACCGCCCGTTGGCAGTTCTGTACAAGCTGCTTTACCGGAGAACCAAATGGTAATGGTGTGATTTCCGGTCGTCTCTCGACAGTTTCGTACTGTTTAACGGTGCCACGCATACCAGATATCAGCGAGTCGTTCTTTGATTTCGCCCGTCGCCACTGTCCGGGTCGCGACTGACTCACCAGCTCGGACTCGGTTGCGCTCGCTCCCCTCCACGACGAGTCGGCGGCCCCGTCGTAACCCCCCTCGGCATATGTTTTCAGCGGCTGTCCGAACACCGGGCCGCTGAATCTGGGGGACCGAAAGATTCCCGACCCCCCATACGGCCGGTTGTGACGATTTACCGATACGATCACACGAACGAGAGGCGTCGACCAGGGACAGACTTACAACCAAACCGTCTCATCGGACGTAATACAGTTCAGTGTCCCCGTTGGAGAAGACGCGATTCACACCGATCTGACGGTCGATACTCTCGAAGTCCGAGCGCGAGAAGCGGTGCTCACGGTAGGCCGTCAGCTCCCGCTCGTAGGTGTTCTGGGAAATGATCAGGTGCCAGTCTCCGGCCTCGGCTTTCTCCCGCAGCCGGTTCATTTGGGAGCTGTTGACGGTTCCGTCGCGCTGGCCGTTGTTCTCCAGGGAGACGATGGCGTCGTAGTACCGCTGGGGTTCCTGCATGACGCCGTTGAGAATCGCGTCCTCCCCGGTCATCTCGAAGGTCGTCTCGTACCCGTCCACACGCGCGTCGGTGACGTGCTGGTTGGCCCGGTGGATGTACGGTGAGTTGAACAGCACGAGCGAGGACAGCAGGAACAGCACGACGAACACTGTGGCCACGGACGGGCCGACTGCGACACGAAACTTGGTCTCGGAGAGCGCCATGATCCCGTAGGTGATGGCAATCGCACCGAGGGCCACGACGACGAACATCATGAATCCGGCCTGCCGGAAGTAGTACTGCCCGACATTGCCAAACATGTATACGCCGAACACTGGGACCATCACCAGCAGAGACGTTGCGAGATAGACGATCATCCTGTCGGTATCGACGCTCCCGTCGGTACTTCTGGTGAGGACGGTGAGGACCAGAGATCCCGCCGCGATGATAAAGAGCGTACTCACCCCGAACAGCTTGAGAAAGACCACGACCGGACTTGATCCGATAGCGGAGAGTGAGGCGGTCTGTGAGCCGATCGCCGATCCGGCCCCGGCAGAGGAGCTTCCTGTGACGTACGCGGCCAGTGAGTCTGCGGTCCCGGTGAGGACTGGGACTATACCCGGTGCCTGTCCGATCCAGGCAACGAAGAGTACGGCTGAGACGGCGAGGACGGGAATCAGCGACCGGTGTGTCCACGGCGACCGGTCGTTGCTGGACAGCAACTGCACGAAGACGATGGCAGCGAGTATCAGCAGGACGTTAAACGCCTGCATCGGATGATACAGGATTGTAGCCCCGACCGTGAGCACGACGATGCCGGTCAGGGCAGTCAGGCTCCCGAGCGTCCGTTCGGCACCGGGCGATCGAAGATATCCGACCACCAGGTACAGCACGATCGGAGCGAACAGGATCGCCTGACTACTGGGGTGGGCGTGGATGGTGACGGCCAGCTGGTGCAGCGGAACCAGCAGGAAAGCGCTGAACGCACCGACGGTGATGGCGGTCTCTCCACCGACGATGCCCCGGACAACGAGGGGTGTGAAGATGTAGAAGACGAGCGCGGTACCGAGCGGGACGAGCATCAGCGATTCCCACACCGAAAGCCCGGTGAAGCCCGCGATGAACGCGGCGACCGAGTGGATGCCGGGATACACGGACTCGTAGGGCGTCATTGTCCCAGCTGTCAATTCTCTGATCACGCCCACGTGCGTCATCGAGTCGTGAATCCCGTGGAACAAATACCCTCGAACGACCGGCAGCGAGATGACCGCGAAACTCGACGCCCCGCCCAGGACGATTCCGAAGCGCCGATAGAGGTGGTTCGTCGTCAAGAATGCGATCAATGCCCCCATCAGGAACGCGACCCCGATTCCGATCCACACCCACAGCGGCGTGGACGCGTAGATCGAGAGTTCGTAGCCAGTCGCGGGATTCGCGTGTGCGACGAGAAGTGCGACAGTGAGACTGCTGAAACCGATAAGACCGAGTAATTGTGCCGACCGATCGGTGATATGTGCTAGTCGCTTCATTGTGTATCGCTCGGATAACGAGTCGGGTAGTTATGGCCATAATACCACGTTTCGTTCCTCTGGTGCAGACAGTATATATTTCATAATGTGTCGTTATAGAGTCCCTACGACCCGAAAACTGGCAATATAGTGTGTACGAATACAAACCTTTTTGCAATCCTGGGACCTGCCAACCACTATGAAGTTCTCTCGCCGGCGATACTTAGTTGCGGCCAGTCTGGCAATGGCTGGGTGTTCTGGGTGTGGCAGCCCGCGGACGGACGACGAGCCGTTCGATCCCAATCACACCGTCGCGGAAGGCGGGTCCGGGGACTACGAAACCCTGGTCGAGGCCTACGAGGTTGCGGATACGGGCGACGTGATCGGTGTCGGTGATGGCCACTACTCGCTGGCGCCAGTGGTGCAGACGGTCGGGGAGTCCCCGGTCGGTGCGTTCGACACTTTCGAGAAAACAGGCCTGACGATAGTCGGGCGGTCGACTGACCGAACGTCGCTGTCCTTTGGGTCCGAGCAAAACATCCTGGCGATGCCGTCCTGGCAGCTCTGGCGGCTTTCGATCGATTCGGCCGATACCGTCGTCGGTCCACGCGCGAACACGTTCCGCGCGTGCCGGATCGCTTCGCCGATCATGGACCCACCGGGATACGGCGGACCCTCTCACCGATTCGGCGAGAACGAGAGGCTTACCACGACGGGCATGCCACGGAGGACCTCGGCCGAGCAGACCTATCACGGACTCACGTTCGATAGAGTCCTGAACGGCGTCGAGGATCTCGGATTTGACCCGACGGGCCAGGAACCGATCGACGCCCTCTTCGAGAACGCCTACGAGTCCGGTACGCTCATCGAACTCCCGCCCGGCGAGTACCGGATCGAGTCGGAACACGTCGGCAGCACGGTCTCGCGGTTCGGATTGCGAGGGCTGGGTACCAGCAGACGCGACGTCCAGATCGTCCCGACATCGGGGATGGCTCTCAAGTGGCTGAAAGCAGTCGGTGCTGGACCACACCTGCTGGAGAACCTCTCCTTTCAGGAGCGCAGCGACGACAAGACACAGGTCTCGCTGTGGCTTACGACCAGTGACGGTTCCGTCATCAAAAACGTGGAGTGGCTCGGGCGGACGCCACCCGACAAAAATATCGGTTACTCGCTGGCAGCAGAGGTGACTGAAGTAGATGGCGTGTTCGTCATCGACGGTATCTACGCCGGCCTCGACGAGCCAGCCACGGTAGTCGACTACCCGAACGGGGTCGCCTTCGTCCGGAGCGGACCGACCCACGAGGGGGAAGTGATCCTCCGGAATCCAGTCATCCACGGACGCAACTCCAACGCAACACGCTCTACGGCACCGACGGGTGTCATGACCATCCAGGGTGGGGAGTTCGTCAACAACCAGAACACCAACATCCGATTCGGTGCTGGCGACCACCCCACGAAGGTCTCCAGCGCCACCGGCAGCTATGTCAAGGTCGACGGCTCTCGAAACAGCGCGGACGCAATCAGGCTTAACGGCGGAGAAAGGGTGTTCAGTGGCGCGGTCTTCCGGGACATCCACGTCGAGTGGACCAAAGACAGAGGACGCGCAGTGATCGCGCTCCCCGAGTTCAGCAGTCACGGCCGGACGGAGTTCTACGACTGCGTGATCCACAACGACGGCCAGAACACACCAACCGTCAAGGCCGCACCCACTTCAATCTCAGACGACGAAGTGGTGTTCGAGAACTGTGTTTTCACCGGACAGGGTGGTGGATTCATCACCAGAGACAGACCCGGATCGGTGATCCGTAACTCCTGTATCGATATGCCAAACGCGTCGATCAGCGGCTTCAAGACCGAGAACATTACGAACGGGGACTGCGCTCTCCCCAAGCAGCCGCCCTCCACGACAGCCACGATCACGGCGAACAAGCGAGAGGGCAGGAGCGTGACGTTTACCGCGATGGACTCGCAGGGCACCATCGACAGTTACAGGTGGGATCTCGACGGCGAAACCAGGACCGGCAGGACAATCACGTACACGTTCGACCACGCGGGTACCTACACCGTTACGCTCACCGTCGAAGATACTGATGGTGTGACGGATTCGACGACCTCCGAACTGATCGTCGACTATCCCGAGCTGGTACGGTAGTTACTATTTGCTTCCAGAGAATGGCCTCGCTCGTTGAAAGTGGGACCACCGTCTTGATACTGGTGGCTATACGTTCGTACAGATATCCGGCACACCGTCGTGCCGGATCATTTCGAAATAGTATAGCCACCAGTATGAGGTGACGCGGATCGCTGTGTCGTCTCGAAACAACTTGTGGTCGCACCCGCTGTGCGATCACGACGCCGTGACCGGGGTGGCGCGCGCCGGCGTGGCGTCGTCCACCGTCGCGTACAGCTCTGTGAGTCGGTCGGCAGCGGCCTCCCAAGAGTAGTCCGCGACGGCGACCGCCCGATTGGTCCGGCCCATCCGATCGACACGGTCCGGATCGGCCAGCAACTCCACGAGGGCTTCGGTGAGCGCGTCGGCGTCGCCGGGCTGGACCAAGAGTCCGTTGTCCTCGCCGACGACCTCCGGGATCGAACCGACCGGCGTGGAGACGATCGCCATGCCCGCCGCCATCGCTTCCAGGATCGCGATCGGGAGGCCTTCGGCCCGCGTCGGCAACGCGTAGATCGTTCCCGACGAGAGCAACGCCCGTTTCTTGGCCTCGTCGACGTAGCCGAGATAGGTCACGTGATCGTGCTCGGCGGCAAGCCGCTCTACGCGGTCGGCGAGTGGTCCGCTCCCCGCGATAGTGACCTGGAAGGGCGCCACGTCAGGGTCGTCGCTCGCGGCTTCGACGGCGGCCACGAACTCGGTGATGCCCTTGCGCTCGATGAGGTTCGAGAGGAAGACGACGTGGGGCATCTCCGGATATTCGGGGTCGTATTCCCCGGTCGGAACGGCGTTCGGGACGACGACGATACGGTCCTCGGGGACGACCGCTGCGAGCACCGACTGCCAGTACGACGAGAGGACCACGACCCGCGTGGTCGCGTTGAGAACGACCGACTGGAACCACGACACGACCCGCGAGTCCGGTTGCAGGAACGTATCGAACGAGGACCCGTGGACGTGGAGGACGACGGGACAGTTCCAGACGTACCGTCCGAAGAGGACGTAGAACGCGTTCCTGTAGAACGAGTGCTGGAACGACGAGTGGACGTGCATGACGTCGGGCCGTCGCTCCAGCGGGAACTGCACCATCCGCCAGATCGACAGGAGGGCACCGACGAGAAGGGCCCGTATCGTGGCGGCGCTGGCAGGTCCAGTCTCGTATACGGTCGTCGTGACGGTATCGAGATGTCGCTGTTGCTCGGCTATGTAGCGGGACACACCACCGGTCCGGCTCTGTTCCGGACCCACGATCAGGATTTCCTGTGACGACATTCGTGTGTGGGGTCTTGGATTCTGACCCCTTAGTCAAAGACTCCCTACTGCATTGATGTAAAACGAGAGTGCCATCTCGTTAACGCTTCTTGTCCGCTGGCGCGGACTGCGATGTTGTCTGAAGATCGCCCCCTCAAGCCCCGACAACGGTTGTCGTCTCGATGATATCAAGGTCTTCATTCAGCAGGATCCGATCACGCCACACGGCGTAGTTGAGCGCATACCAGGAAACTTCGTCAGTTCCCTCTCTGATGACGCCACGGTAGTGCTCTGGAACGAATTCGGGCATCGGATACTCGTCGAACGCATTCGACAGCGGACCGTCGTCGAGATACCGCTGCATCGGAAGGAGGCTATAACCTTTCCGTTTCTTGGTATCGTACGCCGGAAGACGCTCGTTGAGCAGTTCCTTGAGAAGGTATTTGTGCTGTACGACCCTCGTCGGCTGATCTCTCGACGGGACGGCGAACCGCGCATATCGATCGGCAGGTGAAATCGCGAGGGCGGTCTCGAATACCTTCCGTCCACTGAAGGGTGTCTGGATGGCCTTCCCGCTGTCGTGTGCGGCGTGGCGCCAAATAGTTAAAATATTGTCATGGAAATACTCGATCGCGTGACCGAGGTGCATGTGGGCTGCATAGCCTTTCCGGTCGTCGGCGTCCACCCGTCGCTCGGTGTATCGAAGCCGGCGATTTTTTCGCTCCTCAACGGCAGTCTGGCCGAACATATCGGCGACGAGGTTTTGATCCGAATGGATCCGAAAGTTCATCGCACAGCCGGTCGGGTCACTCGCCGGACGCCTGAGTTGCTCACTAGTCTTTTTGAGCGCCTCTAGCTGCCAAGTCAGATTCGGAACGAGACGAGCGGCTCGCCCCGCGTACCGCGCCAGATACGCCAGCGCGGCTGTCCCCGTACCAAAGAGGCCATCGGCGAGCCCGCCATTGAGGTAGATTTGATGGGGGGACCGAGAAACGGCGAGGTGCATCAGCGTCGCCTGCGGGAGGAGGAGCGGTTGTCCCGTTGCGTCGATTGTGGTTTCGACGTGATCCAGAAAGTTCTCTTCGTCGGACAGTACTACTTCGTGCGCCGAGCCGAGGAGATCGCTCGCCCGCCGAGCGTATTCGATCTCGAACTCGAACTCCGGGGAGTCGAACGCAGCGCTGACTGTGGCGTCGTTGTCGAGATACGTGTGGATGAGCGTCGAATCCACGCCGCCGGAAAGCATCGTCGCTACCGACCCGTTGAATTTCGCGTCTCCGATAACGTCCGTAAAATGCCGATCGAGACGATGTTTGGCTTCAGCTCCATTGATCGTCTCGTCGACCGAGATGGTCTCGACCAGTTCCGTCTCGGGCACGTCCGTCGTCGTCCACTCGAGCACTTCGCCATGACCCAGCCGACCGACTTCTTCGACGTACGTATCCGTGGGGCGGGTCCCGAACAACAGCTGATCGATCGGGACCGACGATGGGACGGTTCGGTGCGATACCGGGAGTTGTGAGAGAACGTTTTTGAAGTGATCTCCGACCACGATCGCGCGATCCTGAGGACGTCGACAGTAGTAGACGTTGAACGAGGACGCAATACCCCGGTAAGCTTTGACCTTTCGTGCCCCGGTCGAATCGAAACAAATCAGACTGTACTCTCCGGGGAGCGATTGCGCCCGATCCACAACATCGACAAAAGACGTCCGGTCGTCTATGGAATCGACGATTCGTCCGGGCCGTGTCCCTAAGATCGTCCAGTGAGTGGACTCTGTTTCGAGGTGAACTGCGGTCGGGTTGGCGATGAGCACCGTGATGGTCGAC
Organism: Halapricum desulfuricans; assembly: GCF_017094525.1. Taxonomy (NCBI): domain Archaea; kingdom Methanobacteriati; phylum Methanobacteriota; class Halobacteria; order Halobacteriales; family Haloarculaceae; genus Halapricum; species Halapricum desulfuricans. The sequence continues at coordinate 338,489 of NZ_CP064788.1, forward strand.
CCCGACTGGGCTACCCCTTTGCGGCTGAGAACCATCACCGGAACCTACCCTAGGGATGTACTTAATAATAAACCAGCTATACGTGCGATATCTGCGAGCGGTTTGAACGTTCACGCTTCCGCCGAGGCTTCATACAGTGAAAAAGCACGATCAGTCGGCCAGTTCGTATTGATTCCGCATCGGTCGAGCGAAGAGTGCAAGATGCACTCTCTGAGGGGCCGTAGAAAGATCATTTCCAGACGCCATACATAGACCAATACTGCTACTGCCTGATTCCAGAGGGCAAAATTCTGTTCAACCCCCTTTCACCTAATTCGAGGCGGAGACCCCACCCTCAATGAGTCGTTCGAGAAGCGAAGATTCTCGTAATCCCGAAAATCGAAGATTTCTGGTGGGCGAACGAGACGCTCTGCGTCTCGTCAACGTCGGCAAAACGCGGACGACGGAGGCGCACCCGTAGACGTGCGCTTGAATAGCGAGGGATCGGAGATCCCTCGGACCATGCGAACGGCGAAGCCGTGAGCAGATCGCGGGATGTTGAACGTGAGTGGGGAGTACGTCCCCCCTGCCTCTGCTGAGGCATAGAACGGGAGTCCACGCGAAAGCCCTCCCCTCAACGAGCGAGCGGGGCGATTGCCCCCGAGCGAAGTAGGGGAGGGTAGTTTACTCGTGCCTTCACTCTATATTCATCACGACAGCCGGAACCCATCACTGATTAAGGGTTTCAACAAGGCCAGAGCTCCCGATTTTCGCGATTACGAGAGGGCGTCACTCGAACGACGCCTTGAGAGAGGGGGGACTTAGCGCCTGCAACCAACTAACAGTTGTCGATCAGATTGACGAGCAAACTCTCCTGGGAAACGATAAAACTCTGGTCCCGAATGGACTCCTCGTCCGGGGGGAGGAGCAGGATCTGTCCTGATCCGTTGTTGGTTTCGATAACGTCCATGTCCCCGAGTTCGTACCCGAGATCGTCCTCCAGATCGGGATCGGGTGGCACGGATTCCCAGTCGACCGGCTCAGAGCGTTGCTCGTCGCCATCGATATCACTTGTCATCGGTCAGCCTCTGTCCGTCCGAACGGATCTGCGGCCGGCTCAAGTTTGCCCGCTGGGCCGAAACCGGCACTCGATCCCCGTGTTTGGTTCACACTACTCTCGGTAAGTGGTTCCTTCCTCGCCGACAAGGCGTCGGTAGGACATGGGTTCTCTCTGTCGCTATGAGCCATACATTGGTATGACGGTATTACCGTATTAGGTGTTCTTGCCACTTGTCCACGAATACATCCGGAGTGGTTGCCGCTCTGTCCACGCCCAGTTGCCTGTCTCGGTGCGCTTCGCTGATGACGCCTGGTTTCCAGATACTTACCACATCTCTGTGATTGGCTCGTTTTAATTCAAAAGTGGGATGATGGGATTTATATGGTGTTCGCAATTACTGGCGGTCGTGCAATCTAACACTCGTGGCGAGTCGTGGACGGTTCTCACTCACTGGAACCGGCAGGAAGACATCGCACTCGCGCTGGACCGTGCGCTCGACGAACTCGACGGTGTCGAGGACGACGTCGTTATCTTCGACTATATCGACCCCGAGGCGATCAACGCACTCTTCGGAGGGCCTGCATCCGATCGCGGGGCGAACGAGCTCCACTTTACCTGCCAGCAGCACGAGATCCGGATCAGTGACGACGGGACCATCGGAGCCAGATCTGACTCGGAGTACCGCGTCTCGTGATACGGACTGCTGTTCGGCGGTACCGTTGGGATCGCCCGGAGTCGATCCGGAATTGACGGATAACAGTCTGTGGGACAGCTGTCCGTTCGATCGCACGAGGATCACTCCGTCGACGGACGAAGCCGTCGTCTGAACCACGACAGCCCGGGTCGTCTGTCGAGGTGCCAGAGCAGGGTGGCACCACCCAGTAGCGTCGCCTCGAAGAGGAGATACAGGCGCCCCTGTGGCGTTCCCAGGAACTCGACGAACGCATCGAAGAACACCCCTGCCTGGGACAGGAGTCCAATGCCAGCCTCGGACGAGGCCGGGATCAGCGGCCACAGGAGGAACCCGGTCGCGAGTTCACCGCCGGTCAAAAGCGAGTACGAGGCGTCACCCAGCAGGTGTGTGCCGTAGGCGAGTGCGAACACGATACCCAGGGCCGTTCTCCCGTCGGCGCGAGCCAGCAGGATCACAAGTGCTGACAGCGGGACCGCAAACAGCAGGGAGTGGCCGAGCGAGAGTCCGCTGGGAAGCACCCCAAACGTCCAGGCCAGCGGCTTGTCGATCAGGTCTGGCAGCTGGGAGGCGATCACGATCGCACCGGCCGCTGCAGTGGTCGGACCACGACCGGCCGCGACTCTGTGGACGGCCGATCCGAACAGGTACGCCAGCGCGAGATGTTCCCAGGGCCACATCAGGCGCACCTGCCCGGCGACAGCGGGACCGAACGCCGTTTCGGGTGGCCCGCACACCGATACTGACAGACGAAGTAGTTCATCCTGCAAATGTCTGTCTCCGGCTGCCATGGTTGTTATGCGGGTCGTACACCCGACTGTCTCGTTCCCGAACGGGTAAGGGGATGTTACCGCGAGACGATCACCGCCGCATACGGATCGCTGTCTGCTCCTTCCGAATCGACCGCCCGATAGCGGTCGGACCGATAAATCGATACCGCAACCGTATCACATCTCGGACGCTGCTCCCTCGGACAGCCGAGACGTCCGTCGGGCTAAGAGGTCGATCGTCCCACCTGGGAAAAGCCCGAATAGGTCGTGTTCACTGCTCGCAGGGGCTGACTAACAATACCGTCACAGCTTGAACTGTGTAGCGAGTGATGCACTATCTGTTCTTTACGAACACGCCTGCCCACGTCCACATGTACAAACATGTGATCAGGAAGTTACAACAGCGCGGTCACCAGACGTCCATTCTGGCACGGGATTACGGGTGTACGATCGCGTTGCTCGACTGGGAGGAGTTGGACTACACGGTCTACGGGAGTTGTGGCACCGACCGGCGGTCGCTGTTCAAGCAGTTGCCCGGCCACTATTACCACATCGCCCGAACGGTCCGACGACTCGACCCGGACCTCATCTTCGGGATGGGAGCGTACGGGGCCCACGCGGGGCTGCTCTCGCGAACGCCCTCGGTACTCGTTCTCGACTCCGAACCCACGTCGCTCGATCACGCGATATCGACACCGTTTGCACGCGTGATCCTGACACCGTCGGCCTTCCGGAAAGACCTGGGGGAGTCTCACTACACCTTCGAGGGGTTCAAGGAATCGGCGTATCTCCACCCGTCGGTGTTCGACCCCGATCCGACAATCCGGGACGATCTCGGTGTTGGGCCCGACGAGCAGTACGTCATCCTCCGGCTGAACGCCTTCGGCTCCCATCACGACGTCGGAAGGGACGGCCTCACGCCGGAGGTACGAGGGCCCCTGATCGAGCGCCTTGCAGAACACGCAACGGTCTTCGTCTCCGACGAGGACGACTCGCTCGACTTCTCGACGCTCCCCGCCCGCCCGTTCGATCTCCACCCGGCGAAGCTTCACGACGCACTGGCCGAAGCAAGCGTGCTCGTCGCAGACACACAGACGATGGTCACGGAAGCCGCACTGCTGGGGACGCCGGCCATCAGATCGAACTCCTTTGTCGGGGAAGACGACATGGGTAACTTCCTGGAGCTGGAGCGGGCCGGACTGATCGTCAACCTCCGGGACGCGACCGAAATCGTCGACAGGGCGATCTCATTACTCGCTGACGACGAGACTGGATCGACGTGGCGACAGCGACGGGACGCGTACGTCAAAGACATGGTCAACCTCACGGATATCCTCGTGGAGGTCGCCGAATCCTTCGAGACGGTCGAATCCGTATCACACCTCCGGCCAGCACGGCTGCGGGCAGAGCAGACACGCGGGGGCAAAAATGTCGGATGAATGGGACGAGATCGGATTCGTGATCAGCTCCGATTACCGGGTCACAACGCTGAAACGTCTCGCTGAGGGGCCTGCCACGCCCTCACAGATCGCCGACGAAGCCGATATCGGTATCGCCCATGTCTCCCGGGCACTCAAGGGACTGCGCGATCGGGGACTCGTCGAACTCCTGGTACCGGAGGAGCGCAAGAAAGGACGCGTCTACGGGATCACCACGGACGGAAACAATGTCTGGCAGCAGATCGAATCGCAGAACCTGATCGATTGAGAGCGGTTTCCTGACTGTGGGTGTCTTATACTCCTCCTCTGTAAAATAGTGGAAATATTCGGCCAGCCAGTGTGTCGAAATCAGATCGCCGCGCAACTCAAAAAGCCCGTGGCGATCCAACCGGGGCGTTTTGGACGACAAATCTCGAAGGAGACAGTTAGGATAATCGTGAATACAATGGCGCAAAACCGACAAAGTTCGCTCGAACTCTACGTACGGTCACTGGCTCCGCGGACTGCGATCAGGCCCCATCTCGACCGAATTGAGGCCCTCGAGGCGCTGGCCGCGGACGGTCTCGTTTCCGAGTATGCCATCCACGTCGTCGGGGACGGGATCATTCACGAGGGCGACTACGACGGAGTCCCGATCGCCCAACACCTCACCCAGCGCCTCGCTGAAATCGAAGCGTGGGCCGAGGAGCACGATGCCAGTATCCCCGGTATCAGAACGACGACCGTCACGGAAACTTATTTCAACGACATGGAGTACACCGTGACGAGGGTCCCCCACAAGATGGTTCTCGAATACACGAGCGGGCAACTCCGGTTTTGCTCACCGGCGATCGCCGACGGGGAGCGGTTCGGTGTCGACGAACATCTCGCCGACATTCGCACCTCAGCGGGATATTCGGACCGATCGAGAATGGAGCGAAATCTGTAGCGACCTCTCGGCGACGTGTAGCCGATTCTCGAAGAACAGCCGTGTTCTTTCCCACAGTGCACTCCGTCTGTTTTGAAAGACGGATTCTCGTAGTACAGCCGCTAGTCTGACCGACACTAGAAGGGCTGGGCCAGGTATATTACGTGATAGGCATTCCACGCGGTCACCGGTATGCCAACGAGAGACAATCCGAGTGGAACGGAAACACACTGTGGCCGGGGCAAGCGCTTCCATACCGCATAGCAACCACCCAAAAAGGCAGCTTTCACCCCGACAGCGGCGACGAACGTCGCCGCCACATCGAGGTCGTACTGCTCGATAAGGAACGCAAGGAGCGGCCCCGCTTCGGTGAGTCCCTCCATGCCGAGCCCGACGGTCGTCGTCACCACGTCACCGACACCGTAAAACAGGATCGCAGTCACCCAGATCGAGCGATCCGGTGACGGTCCGATCGAAGGCGAAACCAACCGTGAGTGCATAACCCGATACTCGGTCGGGAATATCTTGGTTAAATATGGCATATAGCAGAAATGATTCGATCCAGATCGCGGTTCGTCGATCGTAAGTACAACATTCATCACGCTGAACGCCGAACAGTCGGTAGATGCGACTGGACGACTTCATCGAGGACTTCCAGCGCGACGAGGCCGCCGAGAAGCGACGCCTCGCCGAACAGAAGTCCTACGAGATCACCGACTACCTCGATGAGGTCGAACGGGAGTTCGAGCAGGCTGTCTCCGGGGATTCGCTGTTCGGGGCGACGGCTCCGGAGATCTTCGTCGGTCGATCGTCGTACCCCAACGTCTCGACGGGCGTGCTCTCACCCGTCACGGACGGCAACGCCGCCGACTTTGCCACCTCTGGCGAGTGGTACCGGCAGGGCCTGGGCGTCTCTGAGGTCCTCCAGCGTCGGACCGGCCTGCTGAATTCGACCCGGTCGGCAAACGTCGACGTGCGGGACGTCTGGGACGGGTTCGTCGGCGTCCAGCGGGAAGTCGCCATCGCCGATCACCCCGTCGACGTCGAGGTCGGTCTGGACAGCAAACCCGATATCGACCTCTCGCTCGACGACGTGGGCGCACCGACCGGGCCGCGAGCCAGCGCCGAGTCGGCCGACCTCGCGGAGAACCCCCACGTCCCCCGGCCGGTCGAGAAGACGCTGGAGGACGACGACTGGCAGGCCGAGGGTGCGATGACCTATCTCTACCGGCGCGGGTTCGACGTCTACGACATCAATACGATCCTCTCGGCCGGCGCGCTCGGTCGGGGCCGAAACCGACGGCTCGTCCCGACGCGGTGGTCGATCACCGCCGTCGACGACACTGTCGGGCAGTACCTCCGTGGTGGGATCAGAAACGCCTCGACCATCAGCGAGACCGAGGTGCACTACAACGAGTACATGGGCAACCGCTACTGGATCGTTCTGACGCCCGGCCAGTGGGAGTTCGAACTCGTCGAGATGAAAGCCCCCGACAGCGTCTGGAACCCCGCTGGCGAGGCCTACTACCTCGCCAGCGCCCACGAGGGCTACGAGGGTCGGACGGGCTACGTCGAGGAGACCGCCGGCGCGTACTACGCCTCCCGACTGGGCGTGCTCGAGCACCTCCACGACCGGGACAGGCAGGCCAAGTGTCTCGTCCTCCGGGAAGTGACCGACGACTACTGGGCTCCGGTCGGCGTCTGGCAGGTCCGGGAAGGCGTTCGCAACGCCTTCGAGGGCCGGCACGGCGAGAGCGAGACCTTCCGACAGGCCGTGACCGACGTGACCAAGCAGTTGCCGGTCTCGCTGGATGCGCTCCGGCGCAAGTCAGAACTGGTCGCCGGGCTGCAGGCGAAACTGAGTGATTTCTGACCGCGACCGCTGTGATAGCCGTCACAGGACTTTTGCTCGCTGCCTGTGATGTATTCGCATGGAAAAAATCGTTCTCCAGTCGCTTGACACGCCCGATCCCGGTGGTATCGACGTCGCGTTCAGCCTCGGCGGCGGGGCCGCCAGCGCGTTCCTGTCGACGCTGCTTGTCGGGGCGATTCTAGTGGCGCTCGCTCCCGACTACACCGAGCGACAGATCGACGAGATTCGCGAGAACGTCGTCGGCGCGTTCATTTATGGGGTGATCTCCCTGATCGCGCTGCTACTCCTGTCGCTGGTGCTGTTCATCACGATTATCGGAGTTCCGGTTGCCGTCGCGCTGCTCGTGCTCGCGGTCGTCCTCTGGGCGGTCGGCGCGGCCATCGCTTTTCTCGCAATCGCCGACAGTCTGGTCGGACACGACGACGGCTGGGCCGTACCACTGGTGCTCGCTGCGGGGATCAACGGCGGGCTCGCGCTCACCGGGATCGGCGGGCTCGTATCGTTTTTCGTCGGCGCTGTCGGCTTCGGGACTGTCCTGCGAGACCTGCTGTGATCAGTCGACGATGACCTCGACCGGTTCCTCGTCCTCACCTGTTTCCTCGTGCTCGTCGCTACCGCTGGTTTCCTGATAGACCAGCAGCCCGGCGATCGCGAGCACGATCCAGGACCGCCAGTTCGCGAGGTTCAGCGTGTAGCCGACGCCGAACGGTTTCTCGACGACCATGCGCTCGCCGGGCTGCCAGTAGGACGACAGCAACCGCTTGAGGCTCGGTCGCTCGAAGTTGTACGGCACGCCGAAGAGTTCGCCGGACTGTGGCTTGTCCGTCATACACGGCCGTACGTCGGCCGACACTAAGTCGTTTGTCCTCGGTGGTTCGCCGGACTGCCTTTCCGCTTGCCGTCGGGACCGTCCCGTCCACGGCTGCGACTCGGCCAGCACTCCCCACCCGGAACGACGGGTCACAGGACTTTTCTCTATGGCTGGTGAGCATCGGACATGACCGCGTCCGCCGTCTTGCAGTCCTGTGCCTTCGGGGGATCGCCGGATCTCGTGACCACGCTTGTCGGTGGCGCAGTGATCACGTTTCTGGCGACACTGCTGAGTGGAGCGTTCCTGACGACGTTCGAGCCCCGGTATACCGACCGGATGATCGACGCGGTCCGCGCGCGGCCGCTCGGATCGCTCCTCTACGGGTTGCTCTCGATGTTGACTGCCAGACTGCTCGTGCTTTTGCTTACGATCACTGTCATCGCAGCCCCGGTCGCGCTGATAGTGCTCGTGGTTGCCGTCGTCGCCGCCGTACTGGGCGCGACGATCGTGTTCCTGGGAATCGCCGGTCGACTGGTCGACATCGACGACCACTGGCTCACGGCGCTGGTGCTCGCTGCGGCCCTCAACGGCGGACTGGTGCTCACGGGCGTCGGCGGGCTGGTCTCGCTCGGCGCTGCCGCGGCCGGCTTCGGCGCGATGTTGAACGACTACATCGGGTAGGCGCCAGCCCGATCAGCGCTGCTGGTCGTCCGCGTTCTCGATGATCTCGTCGGGGTCCTGGATGTCGGCCCCGATGTCGCCGGACTTGACCGCCTCTGCCTCCTGTTCCATCGCTTCGATGTCGACGTCCTCCGTCGCTTCGAGGATCTCTTCGATGTCGTCCAGGCCGAGCATCTCGCGGGTCTCGGCGTCGAACTCGAGCCCCTCGAGTATCTCGCCGTCGGTCCGGGTGTCGGAGCCGGTGAGGTGTTTGCCGTAGCGGCCGACCAGCGAGGTCAGTTCCTGGGGCAGGACGAACGTCGTCGATTCGCCCTTGCCGATCTCCTCGAGGGTCTCCATGCCGCGTTCGATGACGGCGCGTTCGCCCATCGCCTCGGCGGATTTGGCCCGCAGGACCGTCGAGATGGCGTCACCCTGTGCTTCGAGGATCTGGCTTTGCTTTTCACCCTGCGCGCGGATGATGTTCGACCGCTTGTCCCCCTCTGCTTTCTCGATCGCGCTCCGGCGTTCACCCTGTGCTTCGAGGATCATCGCACGGCGGCGACGCTCGGCGGAGGTCTGCTGTTCCATCGCCTGCTGGACGTCCGTACTCGGGTTGACCTCCCGGACCTCGACGCTCTCGACGCGGATCCCCCACTCGTCTGTCGGCTCGTCCAGTTCCTCGCGGATCTTCGAGTTGATCTGCTGGCGCTTGTTGAGCGTATCGTCCAGTTCCATGTCACCCAGCACCGCTCGCAACGTCGTCTGGGCCAGATTCGACACCGCGCGCTCGTACTGCTGGACCTCTAAGAACGCCTTCTTTGCGTCCATGACCCGGATGTAGACGACGGCGTCGGCGGTCACCGGCGAGTTGTCACGGGTAATCGCCTCCTGGCGCGGAACGTCCAGCGTCTGGGTACGCATATCGAAGACGTAGGTCTTGGAGACGAACGGCGGGATGAAGTGGATCCCCGGCTCGAGCAGGCGACGGAACTCCCCGAAGACGGTCACCGCGCGTTTCTCGTAGGCCTCGACGACCTCGACGGCGGAGTACACCGTCGCGACGGCGATCGACAGCAGGAGAAAGCCCGCGATCAGCACGGGATCGACCGTGAAACTGACCCCGAGTGCCCCGCTCGACAGCACGGCCAGCAGCGCAGCGATGACCAGTGCCGCGAGGATGATTGCAGTTGCGTTGTTCGCCGTCTTCCGGACGCGCGGAATGGATGACTTGTCCATACTTGAGACATGGTGACACACACGCAAAGTCTCGTCGCCCGTGACTGTCACTCCAGTTTGGCCCCGCAGGCCGGACACTTCGGGCCAGACTCGCCTTCGACCGGCTCGACCGCGAGCTGGCATCGCTCGCACCACCGCAGGTTGCCTCCCTCGCCGTCAGGTGTATCGTGGGTCATATTACCAATCACCAATCGTGCCGGGGAGTGCCTCTCGACGGAACGACGCCTACCGGCCGTGTTCCTCGTGGGCGCTGGCGAGGTGGCGGCCGGCAAGCGCACCCAGCAGCGAGAGTTCGCCGGCAAGCCCGGCCGCGGCGATGACTTCTGCGAGTGCGTCGCCGTTCGTGCCGACGGGGTCGCCACCGCCGGCGAGGCCGAGCACGTCCAGCGCCTCCGACTGGGTCGGCAGGCCGGTCCCGCCGCCGACGGTCCCGACCGGCAACGAGGAGAAGGTCACGGATGCGTAGAGGCCGTCCTCGCGGGCCTCGACGCTCGTGATCGCGTTCGACCCGTCGACGACGTGCGCCTCGTCCTGGCCCAGCGCGAGGAAGGCCGCGCCGACGACGTTGGCGACGTGAGCGTTGAACCCCAGACTGGCGGCCTTGGCGCTGCCGACCAGGTTCTTGCGCGTGTTGACTTCGGCGATGGCCTCGGCGGTCGTCCCGAATCGGTCCTCGACGACCTCGCTGGGCAGGAAGACGTCGGCCGCGACGGTGTAGCCGCGTCCCTCGACGGCGTTGATCGCGGCGGGCTTCTTGTCTGTACAGAGGTTCCCCGAGACCGCCACCAGCGAGGCGGGAGTCTTTTCTTCGACCACTTCGGCGACCGAGCGGCTGGCGATGGTCACCATGTTCATTCCCATGGCGTCGCCGGTGTCGAAATCGAACCGGAGGAAGACGTTGTCGCCGACGACGTACGGCGTCACCTCGTTGAACGCGATGTGCGGGTCGGTCTCCTCGGCGACCTCGGCGATCAGGTCCTCGTTGTCCTCGACCCACTCGACGACCTCGGCGGCCTCTGTGACGCCCGACACCGAGAAGACGGGCGCGCGGGTGATCCCGTACTTCAGCACCTCGGCCTTCGCGCCGCCGGCCTCGCGGATGGCTCCCATCCCGCGGTTGACGCTAGCGACGAGCGCCCCCTCGGTCGTCGCGAGTGGCACGTAGAAGTCGTCGTCGGCCGCCGATCCATCGATCGGGAGCGGCCCGGCGACTCCCATCGGAATCTGGGCCGCGCCGACCATGTTCTCGATGTTGGGCTCGGCGCGGTCGGCGGGGAACGAGTAGTCGCCGACCGTCTCCAGGTCGGCCCCGACTTCCTCGGCCAGCAGTTGCCGGCGAGCCGCGGCTGCCGTGTCGGCGTCGGCGTGGTCTTCGAGTTCGTACAGCCGGAGATCGCCCTCCCTGACGCGCTCGGCGAGGTCTGCTGCGCTTGGCATGCCAACAGATGACGGTCCCGAGACCCTAAACGTTGCTTTTGATACTGCCGGCTGTAACAAACTGAAGGAATTCGCCACCCCGGGGGGCGAATATCTTTACGAACTTACAGCCGGCAGTATGAGTGTGGTGCTGTGTGCGCTGGCACGGAGTGTAGCGGCTGTGGACCGAAAGGTTATGAATGAAGTCGCCCCTATTCCAAATTAATGGCGAGTTCCACGCGTGACAGTGATCTCGACCACGAAGACGAGATCCGGATGTGGCGGGAGGACGACGTATGGGTCATCACAGACGTGGAAACCGGCGTCACGACGCAGGGGGAAACCCGAGAAGAGGCCCTGGAAATGATCGACGAAGCCGTCGCACTCCACCGTGGTGACGCCGTGGGGACTCCCGAAGAAGAACGTGAGGTGCTTCGGGATCTCGATATCGACCCTGACGAGGTCAAGGCCGCACGCGAAGAGGACGATGAACTTCCGGAATTTCTGCAGTAAAATATACGGCCCGATTTCTCGGCGGTGTTCAGATAAGGATGAATAGTGAGGCGGTGTGTTTTCTGAGTGCTCTATGCCCGAAAACACACGCCTCAGCGGAAGTATCGACCAGATCAACTTAGAGTTTGTTGAACGCGAAGCGACACCGCGACTGCTGATGAAGCTCGGTATTCAGCTGCATCTTGCTGGACTATCGCTTTCGAATACAGTTTTGATTCTTGAGGTGTTTGGTGTCGAGCGGGCACGATCGACCGTTCATAATTGGGTTCACAAAGCCGATCTACAGCCAGAGTCTGGTCAATCACCGGATCACGTTGCGGTTGATGAGACCGTGATCCGACTCAATGACGAGCGGTACTGGCTGTACGCCGCTGTCGACCCCGAAACCAACGAATTGCTCCATACAAAGCTTGAACCGACAACAAACAAGGTGATCGCTCACTCTTTCTTCGCTGAACTCTGCGAGAAACACGATGTCGACGACGCTATGTTTCTCATCGATGGGTCGTTCTCGCTGAAAGACGCCTGTCAACGACACGGCCTCGATTTCAGATATGAACGCCATGGAAATCGGAATAGTGTCGAACGTATCTTTCGTGAGATAAAACGCCGTACCTCTTCGTTCTCAAACTGTTTCAGCAACGCCCGAGCAGAGACAGCCGACGACTGGCTTCGATCGTTCGCCTTCGCATGGAATCAGCTAATCTGAACACGACCATTTCTCCGGCCGAGAAGTCGTGAAGGCCGTTACTTCCCAAATGAGTCGAGAGGGGCCTGTCTGAACGGCCCGAAAAAGTCACTTTCTGTATGATTTGACTATCAGTTTCGGCTGCTCCCGCGGTGTAGATCGAGATGATTCCGATTCACCGCTCCGAACAGACGATAGCAACCAAATCTCGCCGGTGTCTGCCGACAGCTGTCGCTCACCGCCCAGTGAACAGGCCGTGGGCTGACCCCGGTCAGCCCGCGGCCGTTGCCTGTGACGCCCGCACACCAACCCCGTTCGCTTTGACTTTCCACCGGCGTCGTAACTCTTCTTCCAGCTCGTGCCGAATCCAGTCACGGAACGTCTTGAATGTGAACTCCTCGGGCAGGTCGCGCCCGCCCCGGCGCGGGCGGGCGACGACCGCCCACCTGAGCACGAGCCACAGGTTCTCCAGCAATGCTGCGACCAACATGATGGCAAACCGCACGACAGGATCACGCGTCGTCGTGATCCCGCGTGCTTGCCGGAGTAAGCGGTAGGTTGTTTCAATGCCAGAGCGTTTCCTGTAGAGGCGTTCGATTTGCTTGGCCGAGCGATCAGTAACGCCGCACGCGACGTAGCCACGGACAACCTCACCGTGCTTGCCACGATCACCGTTCTGGTAGGAGACAGCGACCGCGAGCGGGAAGCGCAGTTCCCGCTCGCTGTCTTTGTACATGCGATAGGTCGTCATGTACGACTTGTGGACGTCGAGTTTGTCTTTCATGCGCTCGCCCTTCTTCGGAACGTGGACGACCGTTGCGGCGATATCGCGAGCACGGCGGATGACGCGCTCGTTGTAGAAGCCGCTGTCGGCAAGCAGCAGGTCGATCTCGAAGGGGTAGTTCTCGACGCGGGCGAGCACGCGCTCGACCGCGTCAGCCTCATCTTCGTCACTGCGGACATACGTCATCGCCAGCGTCACCGGCTTCTCGTTGGAGACGACGTAGGCCGTGCAATAGCGGTGGCAGGTAGTTGTCCCGTCCTTGGGAGCCATCGAGCAGAGTTCGCCGTCGTCGGCGTAGTGCTCGCCATGATAGGGGTTATCGATGAAGTCGATGGAGACGATTCTCGACCGGTCAGGGTCGAGAATCGTCATGGCGAGGCGTCCGAGCAGACGGTTAGCGACGAACTCGAGCCACGCTCGGTCGAGCGTATGGAGCCATGTGAAGACAGTGTCGTCACACGGCGTTCCGTTGGTGTCGTTGCAGGTTTCCCAAATCGAGGTCTGGTTGACGCAAGCCAAGATGACGACGAGCCAGATGTCGCCGGGGTCGAGGGGGCTCCCCTCGACACCCGGCAACGGGAGTGGAGTAATGACTTCTTCCGCTACGTCTTTCACGTCCGATGCCGAAAGGTAACCGTCTGGATCGGGGATCTTGAACACATCCAGATCCAGACACTTTCTCGTTGTTAACTCGGCGATTCAATTCCGCTGATTACGCCGGTTGGGAAGTACCGAAGGCCCTGACAAAGAATCGCTTCCACATCGTCGATCGGACCGGAAGTCACGTCAGCGACTTCGAAGCGTGGTGTGAGTGGATCGAAGGCAATATTTGAGGGTCGCGGCGATCGCCCACGGGCAGCTTCAAGTCCGTCACGCTCGACTCTTGTGACATGAACGACGCTGCCGGGATCTACGCACGCGAATCGGACGTTCTCGATCGCTACGTCCAGATCGGGGTCGCGGGCGATCGCGTCCTCGCGCTCTCGTTCCCCGAATCGCCGGACGCCGAGTCGGATACTGACCACCCGATGCTCGACCGGATCGAGGCGTACCTCGAAGGAGAAGACGACGACTTCGCGGACGTGACGGTCGCGCTGACCGTCCCGACCGACCGGCGGGGAGTCCTGGAGACGCTCCGGGAGGTGCCTTACGGCGAGGAGGTCAGCGTCGAGCAGCTGGTGCGGATGACGCCGGGGCTCGATCCCGAGAGCGACGAAGACAGAGAAACCGTCAGGACGGCGCTCGCCGAGAACCCAGCGCCGCTGTTGCTCCCCGATCACCGGGTCCGTGACGGGCCGTCGGCTGCCCCGGGCGACGTCGCCGATCACCTCCGACGGATCGAGGGACTGTAGCACGGGCCGCCGGGCTCACGCGAGTCCCTCGTGAACGACGAGTTCCAGCGCGTTGACGAGGTAGTGCGCGACGACGACCACCAGCAGGCTCCCCGAGAGGACGAACGCGCCCGCGAGCACGACCCCGAGCACGCCGGTCACGGCGATTCCGGCGCGACCCTGTGCGCCGTGGCCCAGTCCGAAGGCGACCGAGGAGACGGCGACCAGCGGCCACGGCGAGAGGTCGAATCCGGCCGCGATGACACCGATCGCGGCCGCCCGGAAGAGTAACTCCTCGACGGCGGCGATCGTCGGGAGGACGAGTCCGAGCAGGACGAGCCAGCCGCCGGGCGAGTCGGGTGCGAGCATCGACCTGAGGCGCTCGTCGTACTCGATGCCCACCACGTCGAGCGCGCGGGAGCTGGCCTCGTTGGCCGCCCAGAGTCCGACGCCGAGCGCGACCCCCCACAGCAGTGTCCGTCCGGTAGTCTCGCCAGCGCCGAGACCGAACGCTCTCGGCGGAATGGAAAAGACGACCGCACCACCGACGACCACGACCGCGAACAGCCCCTGCGTGACCGCGACGTTGGCCAGCAGCGACGCCGTCGAGAGTTCGGTCAGTCGCGGGTGGGAGAGCCGCGTCCTGACTCCGCGTCGCGAGTGGACGCCCGGATCGACGCCGACCGGTGTGAACTGCCAGTCGATCGTTGGTGGATCGCGGACAGTTCGGGCCGAAAGCCACGCGAGAACGAGAAACGCCGTTAGAACGAGGCCAGTGAGCCCGGCGAAGGCGGCCCACTGGGGGTCAGCCATCTACTGCGGGCTGGGCGAGCTGGGGCCGACCTGCCGATCCAGCGCCTTGCCGGTGATCGACCGCAGGCGGTCGACCAGCGAGTCCTTCTCGGGTTCGCCCGCCAGCGCGACTTCGAGCACCTCGGAGAGGTGCTGGACGGGGATGATCTCGATCTGGTCCTTGTACTCGTCTTCGATCATCACGTCCTGCTCGTTGGCCGCGGGGATGATGATCCGGTCGATCCCGGACTTGGCCGCGGCCTCGATCTTGTGGGTGACGCCGCCGACCGGCAGCACGTCACCGCGCACGGACAGCGAGCCGGTCATCGCGACATCCTGCTCGATGGGGATGTTCTCCAGCGCGGAGATAACGGCCGTCGCCACGGTGACGGAGGCCGAGTCGCCCTCGACGCCCTCGTAGGACTGGACGAACTGGATGTGGATGTCCTTCTCGGAGATGTCCTCGTCGCTGAACTTCTTGATGATCGCGCTGACGTTCTGGACCGCCTCCTCGGCGATCTCCTGCAGTTTCCCGGTCGCGATCACTTCGCCGGGGCCCTGACTGGGCGTCACCTCGGCCATGACCGGCATGACGATTCCGCTGTCTTCGCCCATCACGGCCAGGCCGTTGACGCGGCCGACCACGCTGCCGTCACTGACTGTCAGCTCGTAGTCCTTGCGCCGCTCGATGTAGTTGTCCGCAAGCTGCTGTTCGATCGAGCGCGAGCGTCGCTTGGCCTGCAGGACGTCCTCGCGTTCGGTGAACTCCTTGTCCTCCGCGCGGGCGATGTCGCCGGCGACGCGGACCAGCCCGCCGAGGTCTCGGAGTTTGAGCGTGAGGTGCTCCTTCCGCCCGGACCGACGCTGGGCCTCGAGGATGATCTCCTCGACGGCCTCCTCGGTGAAGTGAGGCAGGCGGCCGTCCTTCTCGACTTCCTGGGCGACGAACCGGGCGTACTTGCGTCGCATCTCCGGCTCGTCCTCGATGGTGTCGTCCATGTACACCTCGTACCCGTACCCCTTGATACGGGAGCGCAGGGCGGGGTGCATGTTCTCCATGGCGTCGAGGTTCCCCGCCGCGACCATGATGAAGTCCGTCGGGACGGGCTCGGTCTGGACCATTGCACCCGAGGAGCGCTCGGACTGGCCCGTGATCGAGAACTCCCCCTCCTGGATCGCGGTCATCAGCTTCTGCTGGGACCGGATGTCCAGCGTGTTCATCTCGTCGATGAACAGCACGCCCTTGTTGGCCTTGTGGATCGCGCCGGCCTCGACGCGGTCGTGGCTGGGCGTCTCCATGCCGCCGGACTGGAAGGGGTCGTGGCGGACGTCGCCCAGCAGTGCCCCGGCGTGTGCGCCGGTCGCGTCCTCGAAGGGTGCGACCTGCTGGTTGGCGTTGTTGACCAGCAGGTTCGGAATCATCGCGTCCGAACCGCGGTTCAGATAGCGGAAGACCAGGAAGACGATCCCGGCCGCGAGAATGCCCAGCAGGATACTCCGGGCGAAAAACAGCGCGTACCCGATGATCGCGATGATGATGATCCACATCAGGAACGACCGCATCTGGTTGCGCTTGCGGGCCTCCTCCTTGTGGGCGTCGACGATCTGTTCGCCCTTGCCCGCCGGCACGGTGCGGACCTTCGGCTCGTTGCCGTCGTCGGGGTTGTGATAGACCAGCACGTCCTGCAGGTCTTCCTTGGGCAGCAGCTGGCTCATCGCCTTCGCCAGCATCGACTTGCCCGTCCCGGGCGAGCCGATCATCATCACGTGGCGGCGCTGCTTTGCCGCCTTCTTGACGATGTCCCGGGCGTGGTCCTGGCCGATCACCTGATCGACCAGCCGGTCGGGGACCTCGATCTCCTCGGTCGTCTCGATGTCGAGTCCACCCAGCAGACCGTCCGCGTCGTCCTCGACCGTCGCCTCGTCGCCCTCGACGGAAACGCCGCTACCCAGATCGGTCTTCGTGTCGTCCCCGTCGGCGACCGTCTCGTCGGCCGCTGGTTCGACCTCGCCGGCAGTCGATTCGACTGTCTCCTCCTCGTCCGTCCGAGGGGACGATGCCTCGGTCTCGTCGTCGACGGCCCGTTCCGACTCGCTGTCGGCAGACGTCGTGCCGTCTCCGTCGGGGGTGCCGTCAGTGTCTGTGTGTTCGCTCATTCTATTCGTTGCTGTCACCAGTAGTCAGGGTCTGTCGACTGATATACTTTCTCCCCTCGGCCAGACGCTCCGTCTCCGATATTATGCCGCGAGACCGGCTGTAGGGCCAATATTCCAGTTTTTCACCGATCGATGAAACGACCCGTGTGCCGTCCGACGGACTCGCGGGCTTTATAAAACGTGCCGCCGAGGTACAACCAGAGTTATGACTCGTGGGTTCTATATCGGCCGCTTTCAGCCGTACCACAACGGCCACCACACGGTGATAGAGCACATCGCCGACGAGGTAGATGAACTTGTCCTCGGGATTGGCAGCGCCGATGTCTCGCACACGGTCCGTAACCCGTTCACGGCGGGCGAGCGGATCATGATGCTCACGAAGGCCGTCCGGGAGTTCGAGCGCGAACACGACCTGGTTACATACGTCGTCCCGATCGAGGACATCGACCGCAACGCCGTCTGGGCCGGCCACGTCGAGAGCATGTGCCCGGACTTCGATGTCGTCTACTCGAACAACCCGCTGGTGATCCGGCTGTTCGAGGAGGACGAGATCGAAGTTCGACAGTCACAGATGTTCGATCGCGAACGGCTGGAGGGAACCGACATCCGCGAGAGCATGATCGACGACGACCCCTGGCGCGATCGCGTACCCGATCCCGTCGTCGACGTCGTCGAAGAGATCAACGGCATCCAGCGGCTGCGAACGATCGCACAGGACGACGTCGTCGATCGCTGGGAAGCCGACGAGGACAACGAGCCGTAGTACTGCGAGTCGAGCGCTCGTTCGAGAGCCGTGGCGTCTCGACGTCCCCCGCGACGCAACCCCTATCAATGAGGACGCCGAGTGAACGGATATGTACGCCGACACGCTCGTTCTCGATGTCGACGGCGTCCTGGTGGACGTCGCCGGGTCCTATCGCCGTGCGATCGTCGAGAGCGTCGAACGGGTCTACGGGGAGACCATCGCCCAGCCCGCGATCCAGCAGTTCAAAGACGCCGGCGGGTTCAACAACGACTGGGAGCTGACCGACGCCGTCGCGCTGTACGTGCTGGCCGGCCGAGAGGGGTTCCCGCTGAGCATCGAGACCTTTACCGATCGCATCGCCGCCTCGGGCGGGGGACTGGCGGCGGCCCGGTCGGTCGTCGACGACGAACTCGACCCGGCACAGCGCGAGCGTGCGCTCGACGCCTGGGACCGCGACCGACTCCGGGACGTGTTCCAGCAACTGTATCTCGGATCGGAGCTCTACCGGGAGATCGAGGGCGGCTCGCCCGAACTGCACACCCGGGGATACATCCACGACGAGCCTGTCCTGCTCAATCCGGAGATCCGCGACGAACTGACCGACCGGTTCGCGATCGGGATCCTGACCGGTCGCCCCGCCGCGGAGGCCGACATCGCGCTCGAACGGGTCGGACTCGACGTGCCTGACGCCCACCGGTTCACGATGGACGACTGGGCGGCGAGCAAACCGGACCCGACCGCGTTGGTGACGCTCGCCGACCGGCTCGGCGGCACGGAAATCGCCTTCGTCGGGGACACGCTCGACGACATTCGGACGGCGGAAAACGCCGCCCGCGTGGACCCGGATCGAACGTACCGCGGGATCGGTGTGCTGACCGGCGGGCTCGACGGCGACGCCGGACGCGAGAAGTTCGAACGCGCCGGCGCGAGCGCGGTCGTCGAGTCGGTCGACGATCTGCCCGAACTGCTGGAGTCGATCGAGGAGACGCCGGCGGACTGATCGCGGAACGCTTAACCACTTCTCGGCAAAGGTACGCCTATGCGAATCGCGATACTCGGCGGGACGGGAGACATCGGCGAGGGACTGGCGCTGCGGTGGGGCTACGACACCGACCACGAACTCGTGATCGGGTCGCGCGAGGCCGACCGCGCCCGGGCCAAGGCCGACGAGTACGAGACGGAACTGGACAGTCGCGGCCGGGACGTGACCATCGAGGGGGCGCAAAACCCCGACGCCGCGGCCGACGCCGACGCGGTCGTTGCGGCGGTTCCGGCGTACCACCTCACGGATACGGTCGAAGCGGTCGCCGACAGGCTGGACGACGCGGTACTGGTCAGCCCCGCAGTCGGCATGCAACGTGACGGTGACGGGTTTCACTACAACCCGCCCAGCGCCGGTAGCGTGACCGCGCTGGCGGCCGACGCCGCCCCAGAGGACGTCCCCGTCGTCGGTGCGTTCCACAACCTCGCGGCCGGTCGTCTGGCGAACCTCGACGCCGACCTCGGGATCGACACGCTACTCGTCGGCGACGACTCCGACGCCAAGTCGATCGTCGCCGACCTGGCCGACGGGATCGAGGGATTGCGACCGCTCGATGCTGGCGGACTCGCGAACGCACCCGAGATCGAGGGGATCACGCCGCTTCTGATCAACGTCGCCCAGCACAACGACGGGCTGCACGACCTGGGCGTTCGGTTCGGCTAATACTGGTGGCTATACGTTCGGAAAGATATCTGGCACGACGGCGTGCCAGATCATTTCGAAATGGTATAGCCACCAGTATAACACGCCAACGCTCGGCTGACGACCGCTCGGCCCCAGCTGTCAGTGATGACGAGCAAGTGCGAACGCCGTTCCATTCCGTTCTATAATGCTGATGTTTATTAACTCAGGTCCGCTCAGTTAGCATATGACCGTCGCAAGCGTTTCGATGCCGGAGGAGTTGCTCGATCGGATCGACGAGTTCGCCGACGAACACGGCTACACGGGCCGCAGCGAGGTGCTTCGGGAGGCCGCGCGGAACCTCATGGGCGAGTTCGAGGACAAGCGACTCGAAGAGCGGGAACTGCTGGGGATCGTGACGGTGTTGTTCGATTACGAGACGTCTAACGCCGAAGAGCGGATGATGCAGTTGCGCCACGAGTACGACAGGCTCGTGGTTTCGAACTTCCACAGCCACGTCGGCGACCACCAGTGCATGGAACTGTTCATTCTCGAGGGCGGTCTGGAGGACATCTCGACGTTCGTCGGCAAGATCCGGGCGACGCAGGGGACGACGACCGTCGATTACTCCGTGACGCCAGTCGACGTCAATGTCGCATAACGGGGCTGTCAGAGGCTCGTTCGCGGCCGCTAGGCCGTGACCATCCAGGTCGTCGAGGAAGAGTAACCCCACTTTTCGATGTCGATGTCGAAGTCGCCGTCCTGGAGCGGGGCCATGTTCGTCCCGACCTCCTTGGCCGACATGCCGAGTTCCTCGCCGATGAGTCGCGACTTGAAGTAGGTCTGCGTGTCGGCGTGCTCCCGGAGGTACTCCAGGATCGACTGTTGTTTGTCCGTCAGCGTGGTCTGGGCTCCCCCGCTTCCGTGTCGTTGTGCCGTCGCGCTCATATCTCTCCGTACGCATGATCCCCTAATAGGGAGTTTGGTACGATCGGCTAACTCTCCGCTGTCTTGCGGTTTCACGGTCGCAATCGATCCCAGACGGCCCCACAGCGGACCAGCGTGACGGGAGTGGTACGAGGCGGAAACAGTTCCGTTCCGTCGGGACCGGAACGGCTACCCGTCGTGGCGCACGTACAGCGCACAGTAGGCGTCGGGTTCGATCTCGCCGGCGACGCGCGTGCACGCTCCGACGCCGTCGTCGTTTCTGTCCTCGACGTAGTACCGGCAGTTCGAACACTGACGGTCCCCGCTCGGGGAGTCCTGATACGACGCAGCGTCCTTGCTGGAGAGGCCATCCGGGTCCCGTCGTTCACCGCCGATACTCGTCGCCGTCCGGTACGCCTCGGGCACGCCGCCGTCGTCGTCTCCGCCGCCCGCACAACCGGCCAGCGCGACCGCCGTCGCGGCCGTCGCACCGGCAACGAACCGCCGCCGAGTCGATCGTTGGTCGTTCATAGGCGGCGATACGTGCGCTGGAAACAAGGTTCTATGGGGGTCGATATTACGGAAGTGCGAGGGAAAGCCTCGCGCTTCAGCGCGCGGAGGAAGTCAAGAGAGGCGATCAGGCCACGTTGAACCCTTTGTCGCGCAAGAAGTCCTCGACGCGACCGGTGTGGTTGCCCTGGAGCTCGATCATGTCGTCTTCGACAGTCCCCCCACAGGCGAACTTCGATTTGAGATCCGAGGACAAGCTATCCATGTCGACGTCGTTCGGATCGAATCCCTCGATGATCGTTACCTCTTTCCCGTAACGGCGCTCGTCGATGCGGATGTTGATCTCCTGAGACTCTTTGGCGACGTCTTCACAGACGCAGAGCTCTTTGGGCAACCCGCACGTCGAGCAGACTTCCGACATTACAGGTCCCGGTACGAAATCAACCTACTAAACACTATCGGGACCACCACCTGACGTGCTCGGCGACGGCCGCGCCCGCGAGCGCGACGGCGCGTTCGGCAGTGTCCGGGTCGGCTTCGCCGGCGTACCGGACCCGCTCGTATCGCCGCCGGTAGGCTCGCGTGAGGTCGGCCGCCGGATCTGATCGGGGCTGCCGGCGCAACCAGACCGCACGATAGAGGCGTCGAAACACGCCGATACGGCGGCCGCCGGCGACGCTTTCGGCGACTTGCCCGACCCGATCCGACGTGTGTCTTCGAGTCCGTCATGTGTATCCGTGTTGTGTGATATGGCCTGCCACAGAGGGCCGACTGCGTGCTCTGCAATCCCACGCAGTCGTTGTCACGTTCACCGGCCGCAGTTAACGTTCTGACCATCAGGAGGTTGATAGTAACCGTCAGCGCTACCAGCTCTTGCAGTCCCGACACACCAGTCCGTCGTCCCCGCGCCACCGGCGTTCGACGACAGAACCGCAGGTCGCACAGGCCCCGCCCTCGGACCGGTAACTCATCGTCGAAATCGCTCGACCGACCGCCTCGGGCGGTTTCCCGCCCTGTCGTTCGTCAGTGGACTCGCCGGGCCGTTCCTCAGCGGGCTCGCCGGATTGCTCGTCGGACTCACCGACGCTCTCGTCGGACGTGTCGTCCCGCGCGAGGAAGTCTTCGAGGGTGGCGTCCCGCTCCATACAGCCCGGTCAGGGAGCCAGCGAGAAAAGTCCGCGGGACGAACACACAAGTACCAGCCGCGAGAAGGGGGGATATGGTTTCGCTGGAGACGTTCCTCTCGGAGTTGCTCGATAGCATCGGGGCGATCGGCCCGGCGTTCGTCGACGTGGCGACTCGGGACCCGATCGCCGCCGTGCTGGTGCTGTTCGGCGGACTGTTCGTCCTCGCGGCGGTCGGCGTCCTGGGCGTGCTCGCGCTGGGCGCGATCGCGGAGCTGGTCACGCCGAGTCGACCCGGCCGATCGCATCCCCCAGAAGCTCGATAGCCGTCTCGACGTCGGGGCCCAGCGGCGAGCCGGCGACGAAACTGTCGGCGTACTCGAGGACACTCTCGATCTGACCGGTGACGGTCCCGGGCGTGCCCGTGATGCAGAAGGCGTCGATCATCGCCGGCGTCACGGCTCCGAACGCCTCTTCGAAGTCCCCCCGGGAGATGGCCGCGCTGATCTCCTCGGCGCGCTCGCGGTCGAGACCGTGACGCTCCAGCAGCGGCGGCGCGGCGCTCCCGGTGATGAACGCCACCGGCGGCCGCGCGGCCTCGCGGGCGGCCTGCTCGTCCTCGGCGATCGAGACGCTCGCGTACGCGCCGAAGTCGAACTCGCCGCGGTGGTCCGGGCGTTCCTCGAGCCCCTGTGCGACCTGCTTGGCTGCCCACTCGTAATCGCGTCGATGTGAGCCGTTGAACAGCACGCCGTCGGCGTGTTTTGCGGCCATTCTGGTCATGTGCGGGCCCTGCGCGCCGACGTAGACCGGGATCGACCCGACCTCGTAGTTGAGGGCGGCGTCTTCGGCCCGGAACGTGCCGTCGTGATCGACGCGCTCGCCCGCCCACAGTCGCTGTGCGACCTTGAACGTCTCCAGCGTCCGCCGGAGCGCGCCGTCTTGGTCGTAGCCGAGGTTCGCGAGCGTCGATTTGTCGCCGGGGCCGATCCCGAACAGACCGCGACCGCCCGAGAGCTCCTCCAGCGTGGCCATCCGCGAGGCCAGCGTGACGGGATGGGTCTCGTAGGGATTGGCGATGCCCGGCCCGAGGCGGATGTCGTCGGTCTCGCGGGCGATGTCGGTCAGCGCCACGAACTGGTCGCGGTTGTTGTAGTGGTGGCTGACGAAGGCGGCATCGAGGCCGGCCGATTCGGCTGCGACTGCGAAGTCTGAAAGCGTTGCGACTGGGTGTTCTGGGGTGAGTTCGAGTCCGTACATCAGTAGCTCCACTGGCGTAGCGCCTGTCGAACGAAGTCGGTCTCCGGGTCCCGGAAGAGCAGGTCGTGGCCGTCGTGGTCGCCGAACGACCAGTCACGGACGACCGCGACCGGCGTTCCGCCCGCTCCCTCGCCGGTGACGAGGTTCGCCGCCCCGGCGAGTTCGTCGACCACCGACTGGACGGTCACGCCGAGTTCGCGCCCGTCGCGGTCGCGCTCGCCGCGCCAGTCGCGGTTGGCGGCCATCCCGTCCCAGCCGAGTGCAACCGCGCGCTGGCCGTGACGGAAGGGGCGACCCGACGTGTCGGTGACGACGACTGCGACGTCGGCCGACAGCGACTCGCGGATCGCCCGGGCGCTGGCGGCGGGGTCGTCCGGCAACAGCAGCAGGTCTCCGTCGGGGACGTTCGAGCGGTCGATCCCGGCGTTGACCGTGATGTGCCCGAACTGCGTGACCGTCAGCAGGAACGGCGCCTCCATGAGCAGTTCCTCGCTCTCCGCGAGGACGGCCTGCGCGAAGCGGGGGTCCTTCCGGTCGCCGGTGATCCCCTCGAGACGGCGTGCGATCGACCGGGCGCGGTGGCTCGGCTCGAACGCCGAGAGGTCGAACGCCCGTCCCTCAGCTTTCGAGACGATCGTGCTCGCGACGCAGACCACGTCGCCGTCCTGCAGGTCAGCCTGCGCTTCGATCAGCGCGGCGATATCGTCACCGGCCCGGACCTCCGGGAGTCCCGGGACCGCGAAGACCTCCATACCAATCCCTGGGGCGAGATACACAAAAAGTGACCCGATAGAAGCACGGCCTGCCAGAGACGCGTACAGCCCACGGTAGGGATTACCGTCGCCGATCGGGTGACAGGATCATCGTTCCCGGGCGAACACTATGGATTTCTACGTCAACCTCTGTCAGTACCGAAAGGATTTCGGTTCTCTGTCGTGATCGGTCAGATACCAATGTCCAGCTTCGGGGCTGCCGCTGTCGGGGCCGGATCCGGGGCCGACACCGAGATTGATCTCGGTGCGGGTGCCGTCTACCAGTATTATCACACGCCCTGGACAGAGATACGGGCGTCGCTTGATGCCGTCGCCGCGGCGGGCTACGACGCGATCCAGGTTCCGCCGGCCCAGCGGAGCAAACGTACCTGGTCGGACCCGGAGCCGCGGGGCTATCAGCCGATCGATCACCTCGATTTCGACAGCGTCTTCGGGACCGAATCGGCGTACCGAGAGATGGTCGAGACGGCCCACGAACACGGGCTGGCCGTCATCGCCGATGCGGTCACCAACCACATGGCCGAGGGAGTCGATTTCGACCAGTTCCCGCACTTTAGCTGGGGCGATTTCCGTCACGAGGGGCCGATCAGGGACGACGAGGACGACTGGGAACTCCAGCACCGCGACCTCGAGGGGTTGCCGGACCTCCGCCAGGAGTCGGCTCACGTTCGGGACGTGCTGGAATCGTACGTCGACAGGTACGCCGAGATGGGCGTCGACGGGGTTCGCTGGGACGCGGTCAAGCACGTTCAGGCGGCGTTCTTCCGCGACTACGCGAACCCGTGGGCGGCCGAACGTGGTCTCTTTACCGTCGGTGAGGTGCTGCACGGCTCGGTCTCGTACTGCGAGGCGTATCTCGAGACGGGCATGACGGTCATGGACTATCCGCTCTATTTCACGATGCGCGAGGACGTGTTCCACCGGGACGGCGATTTCAACGCCCTGGAGGGGGCTGGCCTCGTGAACCGGGATCCGGGTCGGACGATGACGTTCGTCTCCAACCACGACAGTCCACCGCCGGAGTACGAGGTGCTCGCACACGCGTTCATCCTCACGTATCAGGGATATCCCCGCGTGTACAGCAACCGCTTCGAGATCGAGAACGAGACGATCTCGAACCTGCTATCGATCCGGCGGCGCTTCGCCGCGGGGCCGGCACTGACGCGCCATCTCGACGCTGCCTGTTACGTGTTCGAACGCGAGGGGAACCTGCTGGTCGGACTCAACCGCGCTGCTGACTCCCGCTCCGTCACGGTCGACACGCCCTGGGAAGCGACCACACTGCAGGACTACGCCCACACCGGCCCGGACGTTACGACCGACGCTGACGGGACCGTCGAGCTCTCGATCCCACCGGTCGACTGGGTCTGTTACGCACCCTGATAGCGGTGCGAACCCGGACTTCCGTTCCACGCCCCGACCGGACTGTCGTCACCTCCGACGTATCGTCACGGCCAGTTCACCGTCGCCGACCTCGGCGGTCAGCATCGTCGCCTCATCGGCCGGGGCGGCCCCGGTGACGCTGCCGGGATTGAGCAGGCGGACGCCCTCGACGGTCGCGTCCAGCAGTTCGTGGGTGTGTCCCGAAACGCCGATGACTGGGCCGTCGACGTCCTGATCGCGGACGATCCGGGCGACGCGCTCCTCGTAGTCGCGCCGACTCCCCGTGCCGTGGGTCACGACGAACGTGACGCCACCAAGCCGGACGGTCTCGACATCCGCCAGGCCGACCCCGTGCGGGTCCATGTTCCCGCCGACGGCCGTGAGTCGCGTTGCGAGGTCGCGCACGTCCGCTAGCGCCTTCGTCGAGTCGAAATCGCCCGCGTGGATCACGTGATCGGCCTCCCGGATGTGACGGCGCGCCCACGACGGGATCGCGTGTGCACGCGAGGGAATGTGCGAATCGCTGATGATCGCGACGTTCATGCCCAGGCGTAGACGAGCGTGGCCCAAAAGCGCGGCGTCGGCATTTTGTTGGCCCGCCGCGAACGACCGAACATGGACGAACGCGAGGTCGTGACGTGCTTTCTGCGCAACGACGGGCAGCTCCTGCTCGTTCGCCGCAGCGACGACGCCGAGTCGTACCCCGGCCAGTGGGGCGCGATCACCGGCTATCTCGCGCCCGAGCGGGGCGCACCGCCCGACGAGCCGGGGACGGCCGCACGGCGGGAGATCCGCGAGGAGACCGGGATCGACGACCCGGCGCTCGTTCGCCGCGGCGAGCCGTTCGCGGTCGAAGACGCCCACCGAGGGACGCGCTGGCGCGTCCATCCGTTCCTGTTCGAGACCGGGACGCGCGAGATCGACCCGAACTGGGAACTCCAGACGTACGAGTGGGCCCACGCGACCGAGATCCGGCGGCGCGAGACGGTGCCCGACCTGTGGCGCTCGTACGACGGCGTTCGGCCGACGGTCGAGAGCGTCGCGGCCGACGACGAGCACGGCTCGGCCTGGCTGTCGGTGCGCGCGCTGGAGGTGCTGCGCGACGAGGCCGCGCTGACCGAGGACTTCGAGACCGTCGCCGGCGTCGCTCGCGCGTTACTCGCCGCCCGTCCGTCGATGGCGGTCGTCGAGAACCGGATCAATCGCGCGATGAGCGAGGCGAGCGAACGCGTGCCGGGGGCCGTCGAGCGAGCGGCCCGCGAGGGGATCACGAGCGCTGTCGAGGCCGATCGGGCGGCCGCCGCCGTCGCCGCGGCACGGATCGAGGGCGCGCGAGTCTGTACGCTCTCGCGGTCCGGGACGGTCGAGCAGGCGCTGGATCTTGCCGACCCCGAGGCCGTCCTGATCGCGGAATCCCGGCCCGGCGGCGAGGGCGTCGCCGTCGCCGAGTCGCTGGCCGCCCGCCACAGCGTGACGCTGACGAGCGATGCCGCTCTGGCCGGACAACTGAACGCGTTCGGCGCCGACGCGGTCGTCGTCGGTGCCGACACGATCTTCCCCGATCGCGTGCTGAACAAGGTCGGCACGTACGGGCTCGCGCTGGCGGCGGCAGCCCGGGAGATCCCGCTATACGTCGTCGCCAGCGCGGACAAGGTCGCTCCGGATGACGGGATCGATACCGAACCGGCAGCCGCAACGCTGTACGACGGCGACGCCGATCTCACGGTCGCGAACCCGCTGTTCGAGGCGACGCCGACCGCACTGTGCACGGCGATTTGTACCGAGCGCGGTGCGCTCGAGACCGACGACGTGGCCGAGGTCGCCGCCCGTCATCGGTCGCTGCGGGAATGGTGAGGGGCTCGCCGACTACTCGGCGGCGTCGACGACCTCGTAGCTGATGCCGTTCTCGCGCAGGCGATCGGTGTGGCGCGACAGGTCTGTCGTCGTCGCGACGAGTAGCACGGTCAGCCCCTTGGTCGCGGCCTCCTGGACGGCCTCGGGGGTCCCGAACCGGATGTCGGGTTCGAGTCCAGCCGCACGGACGCCGACCAGCGCCTCGGTGCCGGCAGCGGCCACCAGATCGTGGTCGTCGGCTTCCGTCTCGACGCGCTCGGGATCGAGTGTCCGCGAGCCGCCGTTGCGGACGTGTGGGACCGAGACGATGGTCACCGTCCCGAGGTCGTACTCGACGACGCCCTCGAAGTTCGTGATACCGACGTCTTCCCCGGCCGTCGCGTCGGTCACCGCGACCGCCGTTGCGTTGCCGGTCGCGCCGGCCTCGGCGTGCAACAGCCCCTCCCGCATCGTCAGCGTGACCGTCTGACCCTCCCGCAGGTCGGTCGCGGCGACGGCCGTCTCGATCTCGACCTGACCGATGACGTCCTCGGAGACGTGATCGAGGAAGTCCTGAAGCGACGCCGTCTGTGAGATCAGCCAGTCGACGCCCTCCTTCGTCACCTCGTAGCGCCCCCGGCCGTGTTTCTCGACGAACCCGTCCTCGACGAGTTCCTGCAGGTAGTCGCTGACCGCCTGCGCGGTGACACCGATCTCGTCGGCGATCTCCTGCTGGCTGACCGCCGGCTGGCGCTCGGCGATCTCGACGAGGATCTGATACCGCGTGGCTGTGCGCTTGCTCTCCAGCACCCCGGCGTCCTCCTCGGGCGCGCCCATGGCGCACTCTCGGGACGCCCCCCGCATGTATCTTTGCCACCGGTCGCCTGTATCAGCGTCACGTGTGCGCCCGGAGTCAGTGCTCTGTCACCCGAGGCTGCCTTCCATCTCGAGGGCGACCAGCCGGTTCAGTTCGGCGGCGTACGCGACCGGCAACTCCTCGCTCAGCGGCTTGAGGAAACCGCTGACGATGAGCCCTTTGGCGTCGTCCTCGTCGAGTCCGCGGCTTTGCAGGTAAAAGACATCCTCGTCGCCGATCTTGCCGACCGTCGCCTCGTGAGCGATCGTGGCGTCGTCGCCGATCACCTCGATGTGGGGCATCGTGTCGCTGGTCGACTCATTGTCGAACATCAGCGCGTCACACTCGACGCTCGTCGCCACGTCCTCGGGATCGTCGAACGAGCGCACGAGTCCCCGGAAGTTCGTCCGGCCGCCGTCTCTGCTGATCGATTTCGCCTCGATCGTCGCGGTCGTGCCGGGTGCTTCGTGGTGGATCTTCGCGCCCGAATCCAGGTTCTGCCCGTCGTCGGCGCAGGTGACGGTGAGGTGCTTGGCGCTCGCCCCGCGACCGCGCAGGATCGAAGACGGATACAGCATCGTGACCTTCGATCCCAGCATCCCGGAGATCCACTCCATCCGGCCGCCGGCCTCGACGATCGCACGGTCGGTGTTCAGACAGTAGGTGTTGCGCGACCAGTTCTGGATCGTCGAGTGCTGGACGTGTGCGTCCTCGCCGACGATCACCTCGACGGCCCCGCAATCGAGGTTGCTCGCGTTATAGGTCGGCGCGGAACAGCCCTCGATGTAGTGGACCTCACTTTCGGGCTCGGCGACGATCAGGTTGTGGCTGAACTGGCCCGTCCCCGGTTCGTTCATCCGGAAGTACGCGTGGATCGGCAGCGTGACTGACACGCCTTCGGGGACGTACAGGAACGACCCGCCCGACCAGAACGCGTAGTGCAGCGCCGCGAACTTGTGCTCGTCCGGCGCGATAGCGCTCGTGAAGTACTCCCGGACCAGATCCGGGTGCTCGTGGACGGCGTCGTCCATGCTACAGAAGATCACGCCCTCGTCGGCCCACCGCTGTTCGAGCCGGTGATACAGCACCTCGGATTCGACCTGTGCACCGTCGCCCGCCAGCGCCTCCCGCTCGGTCTCGGGAATTCCCAGCCGGTCGAACGTCCGGGCGAGGCCTTCGCGAGCCCCCTCGTCGAACGTCACGTCGACATCCGGCCGGAGATACGGGACGATCCCGTCGAGATCAAGCGCCGAGAGGTCGGGCTGTCCCGGCCATCCCTCCGGCATCGGGAGTTCGTGGAACCGCTCCAGCGCGTCCAGCCGGAGCTCGAGCAGCCACCCGGGCTCGTCCTTGGCTTCCGAGACCGCGCGCACTGCGTCTGGTGTTAGCGCTGTGTTGGTCGATTGCATCATGTGTTATCACCGGCTTCTCTCGTGTGGCCCGTCGTTGCTGTGAGGGAGACTCTCAGCGGCCTTTTCCATGGTCATGTCCGTGGCCGTGATCGTGACCCTCTCCGTGGTCGTGACTATGTCCGTGACCGTCGCCGTGATCGTGGCCGTGGCCGTCTCCATGCCCATCGCCGCTGCAGTTGGTCCCGTCGGGGACCGCTTCCTCCAGTTCCCCGGTCTGGAGCTGTTCGACCGCGTCCTCCACGGTCCCGGACGCACCGCGGAAGACGTCGATATCCATCGATTCGAAGCGCTCGACGGCCTTCTGCCCGAGGTTCCCACAGACGAGCGCATCCGCGCCCGTCGAGGCGATGATCTCGGGCGGCGAGCGGTTGCCGCCGTGGTGTCGCCCGTCGTTTCCGTGGACTTCCAGCGTCCCCACTTCGGTGTCGTACACCGTGTAGTTCGGCGCGCGGCCGAAGTGTGGCGATACGTCAGCGTCGAACCGTCCGTCGTCGAGACTCGGCACACAGACTCGCATCGTCTACTCCTACGTTCCGGCAAAGCATACCGGTTGTGGTCGTCTGCTCGGTGTGTTCTCGACGGTAGCTCCACGGTCCCGCGTCCGTCCGGTGACGGGCGAACTTATAGCCACCAGTATCAATAGCGGCTGACGATATCGGTCACAGATACCGACTGACGATGCTGGCGACGCGGTTGCGCAGTCCGGCCTCGCCCTCGACGGTGCCGTCCGCACTGACGACGTATTCGGTGTCGTATTTCTCGACGTGGAGTTCGGCCGCGTCCTCCTCAAGTGTGACCGCGAAGTCGTTCTCCTCGAGACGACCGCGGATGACCTCGAACTCCTCGGGGATCTCGACCGTGTCCGACCCGTCGCCATCAGCCGCGTCGGCATCGGCGAGTCGCCCCTCGGGAAAGCCGTAGCTGGGGATGTCACGCTCTCGCACGCCGTCGCGCAACGCTTCGGGCGACACTGTCTCCCAGTCCGGCCAGTCCGATTCGAGCGCGTCGAGAAAACTGATCAACACGAGCTGCTCGTCGTCCGGGTAGTCGGGGTTCGACTCCGCTGTCGTGTAGGTCTCGCCGTCGACTTCGTACTCCCAGTCGGCGATCGTCATGTCCTCGGGCTTGTCGACGACGACAGCCTCGTCCGGATCACCGTCTTCACGATCGAACACCCGCGTCCCTACGTTCATCGTCCTCCCATCGGTGTCTGACACACTTTGTCTTTTCCGTCGATCGCTTTCCGCGAGTATTTACCGCCCAGCCGTCTATCCGTTCCCAATGACCCGAATCGACGTCGTGGACAACCACGGCCAGTTCACCCACCTCGAACAGCGCGCGCTTCGTGACATGGGGATCGACGTCGAGTTGATCGACAACACGACGCCACTCGAAGAGATCGACGCCGACGGACTCGTTCTCTCCGGCGGTCCGGATATCGAACGCGTCGGTAACTCCCGCGAGTATCTCGATCTGGACGTTCCCGTCCTCGGGATCTGTCTCGGGATGCAGCTCATCGCCGATGAACGCGGCGGCACGGTCGGGGAGGGGGAGTACGGCGGCTACGCCGACGTGACCGTCGAGATCGACGACGAGACCGACCCACTCGTCGGCTCGCTCGCACCCGAAACGCGGGTGTGGGCCAGCCACGCCGACGAGGTCAAATCAGTCCCAGAAGGGTTCGCCCGGACGGCCCACAGCGACGTCTGCGGCGTCGAGGCCATGTCCAACACCGACGAGGACCTCTACGGCGTCCAGTGGCATCCCGAAGTCGCCCACACCGAAGAGGGCGAGGAAGTCTTCGAGAACTTCCGGGCGATCTGCGAGTAGGTGTCACCGACGGTTTCCGCCGCTGAGATTCGAACGTATGCTTTATCCTGTCGGCCATCCGGGTTTCGATAGATGACGGCGACGCAGGGAAACCTGGCAGCGCTGTCGCGGTTCGTCTTCCGGACGCCGCGGTGGTACACGACGTTAACCTTTGCACTGCTGATCGCGGCCGTGAGCGGCGTCGCCGCCTTCGATTCGGCGTTCGTGCTCGACGACGCCTGGCAGGGAGTGTTCTTCGTCGGCCTGCCGACCGTGGCCGCGAGCCTGTTGACCGCGCCGCTCGATCGCCGACTCGGCGGCCGACTCACGCACAACCACTCCTCGCTGCTGGCGCTGTTCAGCGAACTGCTGGTCATCGGCATCCTGACCGTGGCGGCTGTCGTCGCGCTGGCGACCCCGCTGGGCCAGCCGTTCGTCTTCGACGCGCTGTTGCTGGCGCTGGCCGCGATCTTCGCCGTCCGGTTGCTGGTCGTGCTCGCGGTCTCCCGCCACCGGCTCGCGATCGCCGCGCTTCCGGCCGGTCTCCAGACTGCCGCTGCTGCGGTGCTGCTGGTCGTCTACACCGGCACCCTTCGGTTCGTCGGGGACAGCGGTCCGCTCGTCGATCGACTGTTCTCGCGCGCGAACCACGCCGATCTCCCGGTCGTCTTCCGTCCGCAGGACCTGCTCGTGCTGGCGCTGATGTGTCTCGTCTATGCCGGTGCAGTCTGGCTGTTCTTGCTCGTGATCGATCGGCCCTGGCGGCGCAGCCTCGGCGTCAGCGTGCTGGAGTTCGTCGGCGGGTTCATGAGCCACCTCGCGGAGGGTTCGCGCGAGCTCGAGACATTCTTCGAGGAGATCGGCGAAACCGCCGTCGTTCCCGTCTCGGTGCTCTCGTTTCGCCGCCCGTCCGACGACGAAGAGAAGGCCCGGTTCGTGTTGCCGATGATCCACCCCGGACCGATGGGCGACATCGGCGGCGGCAACCTCCCGGTTCGGATCGACGAGCACGCCGACGGGCTCGCGTTCCCGCCACACGCCACCGCCGGCCACGACTTCAACCTCGTCACCGAACGCGAGGTCGAGGCGCTCGTCGACGCCGCCGAACGCGCCCACGGTCAGATCGAGTACGCCGCCACGGCCACTCCCGGTTCGCGTGTCGAGGCCGGGGAAGCGACGCTGACGGGTCACGCCTTCGACAGTTCGGCCTTCGCGGCGGCGACGTTCGCGCCGGGCTACGCCGACGACGTCGAGTTCGGCGTCGGCCTCTCGGCGATCGCCGCGGCGCGCGACGGCGAGTTCGAGGACGTCATGCTCGCGGACGCCCACAACTGTAACGACGGGCTGACCGGCCCCGATCTCGGGCACGTCGTCCCCGGCAGCAGGCGAGCGTTCGATCTGATCGACGGCACCGAGCGACTCGCCGATCAACTGGCCGAGACGACACAGTCCACCCTCGAACTCGGGACGGCGCGCGATCCGACGCCCTGGGACGCCGAAGACGGGATCGGTTCGCTCGGGATCCGGGCGGCGCTGTTGGGGGTCGAGGACCACACGACCGCCTACGTGCTGATCGACGGCAACAACATGGTCCCCGGCCTGCGCGAACGGATCATCGAAGCCGTCGACGGCCCCGACCTGCTGGAAGTGCTCACCACGGACACCCACGCGGTCAACACGATCGAGGCCGAGAACCCCGTCGGCGGCTCGATTCCCGAGGACGAACTGGTAGCGCTGATCGACGACCTCCTCGCGCAGGCCCGCGCTGACCTCGAACCCGTCGAGGCCGGGATGGCCACCGAACGGGCCGAAGTCACGGTCTTCGGCAACGACCGCACGGAGATGCTTGCAAGCACTGCCAACGCCGTCGTCTCGCTCGGCGCGCCGCTGGCCGGCGCGTTCATCGTGGCCGTCCTCGCGATCAGCGTCCTGCTGTTCTTCCTGACGTGACGAATCTACTCTTGAAAGACGAATTTAAATAAAACGCCGAGGGAGAGATTTGAACTCTCGAGTCCTCTCGGACACCTGCTCTCGAGGCAGGCGCCTTGGCCGGGCTAGGCTACCTCGGCTCATCGTCCCGTACCCGGGAGGGACTTGTATCGGTTTCGATCCGCGCCCGGGCTGGCAACGACTCGCATTCGACATGCTGATACGGTCGGTTGTAAGTCTGTTCCAGATCGATCGCATCTGTTATGCGATCGTACCGGTAAATCGTTACAACCGACCGTATGAAGCGACGGGGCCGAAACACCGGGCATTCCTCGAGACTGTCCTCCTGGGTGTGGTGGGACGGGGACACGTCCCGCTCGAGGACGTGCCCGGGACGGGCAAGACCCTGACGGCCCGGAGTTTCGCGACGGCGCTCGGACTCTCCTTTTCGCGGATTCAGTTCACTCCCGACCTGCTGCCTGCCGACGTGACGGGCACGCACGTGTTCAACGAGCGCGACGGAACCTCCGAGTTCAGCGAGGGCCCGATCTTCGCCAACGTCGTGCTGGCCGACGAGATCAACCGCGCGCCGCCGAAGACCCAATCGGCGCTGCTTGAGGCCACGGAAGAGGGCCAGGTCACCGTCGACGGCGATACCCACGACTTGCCGGACCCCTTCTTCGTGATGGCGACCCAGAACCCCGTCGCGCCGCTCTCGAGACTGTCTCGCAGGTGTCACACTCCTGTCTGACACACATCAGAAAACATAAAGGTATATCCGCAAAATATAGCAGTTTGCGTATGTTTCACTCCGAAATTTCTATCAGATATTGTATTTTTATCGCAAGAGGGAAAGTCTGTTAGTCGCGATCCGCGTGGAGTCGTAATACTCGTTGCCACCGCCAGAACGGCGCGGCGTCCGACCGCGATGGGGAGGGACTGCTCGATCAGTCGTCGATCCACTTCGTCGCTCGAACGTCGTAGCTCCCGCACTCGGGACAGGTGTGGTACTGGACCGGGAGGTCCGCGCCACAGGACATACACTGATACGGGTACGTCTCCTGCTGGTCGCCTCTGGCGAGCCGCGCCGCGCGATCGAAGACACCCATTGCGACCTTCAGGTCGAACCACGCGTCACAGCGGCAAAAAAGGGGTCGACCGTTCACGACTGCCCCGTCTGTCGATTCGGACTTTCCGAGACGTCCGGGCGTGCGACCTCGCTTCGCTCGATCGTTCCGGGGCTGCGACTGTCGTGTTCAAATCGTGTCATAGTGACCGTTGTACGTCCTTTCCGGATCGACTGCACGCAGTCGTGCGGTCGTATCGGTAAATCGTTACAACGGTCACTATCATGCGTGAATCCGCACGCGGCGCTCGAATGGATGCGCCGCGAGAAGTATCCGCCCTCCCCGATTTGAACGGGGGACAAGTCGATCTACAGTCGACTGCTCTACCAGTCTGAGCTAAGGGCGGTCGCACCTGAACGTACTCCGTCTGGGAGACTTAAGGATTATCATTCGGATCAGGGCGGCGGCGTCCCGACGCCAATCGTTATACGACCGTAACGGCAATGTCCGCCCGATGAAAGCGCTCGAGCCGTGTCGATACTGCGGCGAGAAACTCGCGACTGGCGGCCGCCCTGTCACCTGCGACGACTGTGAAACCGGCTTTCACCTTGACTGTGCCGATCAGGCCGGTGAACTCACGATCGACGTCACCTCTCGGCTGCTGCGCTCGGACAGCTACGAGATCGAATGTCCGGCATGCGGCACCCGCTGGTCGCTCGATTTCGAACCGGACGAGTGGATCGAGTAGCGGTGTGACGTCCGTCAGACGGTCGGGAAGATTGAAATAGTTCGGCTGACAACGTGTATGACGAGCCGGATGAGCA
Organism: Halapricum desulfuricans; assembly: GCF_017094525.1. Classification (NCBI taxonomy): domain Archaea; kingdom Methanobacteriati; phylum Methanobacteriota; class Halobacteria; order Halobacteriales; family Haloarculaceae; genus Halapricum; species Halapricum desulfuricans. The sequence continues at coordinate 373,714 of NZ_CP064788.1, forward strand.
AGATCACGTTCCGCGCGGACGACGACCTCATCGCCCAGCTCGAGGAGTTCGACGCCTCCAAGAGCGAGATTATGCGTGAGGCACTGCGTGCGTATCTCGACGAGCCGACGACCGCCGAGCGGTCCGAACGCGCGTCCGACGCTGGAGACAGCCTCGACGAACTCGTCGCCGAACGCGTCGACGCGCTCGTCGCGGAACGCCTCGAGCAGGCGTTTACGCCCCGTCAGCCCCAGGATATCAACGTCAACATCACTGTCGACGGGGCCGACGCCGACACGCAGTCAGAGTCGTCACACGCGGAGACGACGTCGGACTCGCCAGAGCGTAAGACAGACGCGCCTGCGGATAGCGAGCAGCGTAACACGTGTGCACAGTGTGGCGAAACCCTGTCGCCGTCCGACGTTTACTGTCCGAACTGTGGCGAGAAGGCGTCGCATCGAGTCTTCTGCGAGTGTGGCAACGAACTCCGGTCAGACTGGGCGTTCTGCCCCGACTGTGGCCGGCGAACCACCGCTGCCGACGTTCTCGACAACCCGTAAGTCCCGAAAACACGTGGTAAACACTCTCTGCGGACGTAAACGTGGAATTGTCATACGCTAACCCTAACCTTTATTATCCCTTGGTCTGTGGTACTTTGTGCGTAAGACGGTCGTCTTACACAGCGGGACCGAATCCGAAGATAACGTCGCTGTCGCGCGATTTCGCTGTGTAAACGCCGGGTGGACACGCGTTCACCGCCGTCTTACCCAAAGGGGAACGACAACCATGGAGCGTGTGACACTACGGATTCCGAAACAGCAGATCGAGGAAGTCGAGCGAATGGTCGAAACGGGGGAGTACCCCAACCGGAGCGAGGCGATCCGGTCGGCCGTTCGCGAGATGATCAACGAAGAGGGCACCGAGAAGGAGCGCCCCTCTGAAAAACGCAAGCGCCGGACCTGGGCGAAGGTGTAACGATGCAGGACATCGTCAAAGAAGCCCTCGAACACGAAGAAGAAGAACAGCGGTCGATGGACGACGCGGACGGCGGCGAGTTCGGCGATCCCCGGATCGTCATCGTCGGTTGTGGCGGCGCTGGCAACAACACGGTCAACCGGCTGTACAACATCGGCGTCGACGGGGCCGACACCATCGCGCTGAACACCGACAAGCAGCACCTGCAGATGATCGAGGCCGACACGAAGATCCTGGTCGGCAAGTCCCTGACCAACGGGCTCGGCGCTGGCGGCGATCCCGGGATGGGCGAGCGCGCCACCGAGATGGCCCAGGGGACGATCAAAGAGGTCCTCGGTGATGCGGACCTCGTATTCGTCACCGCCGGAATGGGCGGTGGCACGGGAACCGGTGCGGCGCCCGTCGTCTCGAAGATCGCCAAAGAGCAGGGTGCGATCGTCGTCGGCATGGTCTCGACGCCGTTCAACGTCGAGCGTGCTCGGACGGTCAAGGCCGAAGAGGGGCTAGAGAACCTCCGCAACGAGGCCGACTCGATCATCGTCCTCGACAACAATCGGCTGCTGGATTACGTCCCGAACCTCCCGATCGGCAAGGCCTTCTCGGTGATGGACCAGATCATCGCCGAGACAGTGAAAGGCATCTCCGAGACCATCACCCAGCCGTCGTTGATCAACCTGGACTACGCCGACATGACGGCGATCATGAACCAGGGCGGCGTCGCCGTAATGTTGGTCGGCGAAACCCAGGACAAGAACAAGACCGACGAGGTCGTCAAGGACGCGATGAACCACCCGCTTTTGGACGTCGACTATCGCGGTGCCAGCGGCGGACTGGTCCACATCACCGGCGGTCCCGACCTCACGCTCAAGGAGGCGGAGGGCATCGCCGAGAAGATCACCGATCGGTTAGAGGCCGACGCCAACGTCATCTGGGGCGCGCGCATCCAGGAAGAGTACAAGGGCAAGGTCCGGGTCATGGCAATCATGACCGGGGTCCAGAGCGCCCAGGTGCTCGGTCCGACGACCCAGAAACAGGCCGACAAGTCACGGCAGGCCATCAGCGATCCCGACGAGGTCGACTTCGACGCGAGTCAGAACGTCGAGACTGGATCGGCAGGTTTCGGCGAGACTGACGGCGGCCGAAGCGACCTCGAACGGAACAACGGCCTGGACGTCATCCGAACGGACGATTAGCGGTTCCGTCTCGACCGCGACGCGTGCGGTCGGTCCGGAGCTGACGATACGCGCACACGCCGTCCATCGAGGGGTGGTTCGGCGTGCCGGTTCCGTTTTTTTGCGGACTACGCCGACTCTTCGAGCGCTTCGACCAGCGCACACTTCCGACAGATGTCTCGGCCGGTCGGCGCGCCACAGCGTTCGCACTCCCCGTGTTCCTGTCGGCCGTCACCGTAGGCGTCGGCGGCCAGCGCGGCGAGTTCCTCGTAGCCGGCCATGATCGAGTGGCGCGTCCCGGGGTGGTCCTCCTCGAGGTCGAGCATCAGTCGCTGGATCTCGCCGCGAAACGCCTCTTCGGCGTGGGGACATTCGGTGATGTGCGCCGGCAGGTCCTCGAGCTGGGCGTACAGCGCGACCTCCTTTTCGGGCACGTCCCGGAGCGGCTTCGCGCGCGGGACGTGGTGATCCTGCTCGGTCCGTTCCTCGAGCGGCCCGAGGCTGGCGTCGAAGTGCTTTGCGACCTGCTCGACGTCCCCCTCGAGGACGTTCATCAGCGCGGTCTCGGCCTCGTCGTCGAGGTTGTGCCCGGTGAGCATGAGATCGGCGTCGAACCGCTCGGCGTACCGCGAGAGGACGTCGCGTCGAAACACCCCGCAGTACGCACAGGGGGCCATGTTCTCGGGGTCCTCCTCGGCGACCTCGTCCATTCGAACGCCGAACTCCTCGGCGTAGCTGACGGTCTCGTGCCGAACGCCCAGTTCGGCGGTCAGTTCCTCGCAGGCCTCCAGGCTCCTGTCGCGGTAGCCCTCGATGCCCTCGTGGATCGAGAGCGCGACCAGTTCGATCCGGGGGTCTTTCGCGAACGTGTCGTGGAGGATCTGCGTGAGGACGACGCTGTCTTTCCCGCCGGAGAGGCCGATCACCCACGTCACGGGATCCGCTGGCGTGGCGTCGTCGGGCACGAGACCGTCCTCGCGGATCCGCCGCCGAACTCGCTTCTCGACGCTCCGGGTGAAGTGATCCGCGCAGAGATGGAGCCCTGAATAGGCGGCGTGCATCACCGCCTCGGCGTCGCACTTGTCACACTGCATCTGGCCGTCCTTGCCGACGGGTTCGTATGACGGTTTCGGCTCCGGAAGCCGGAAATGAGGGTCATACTGACCGTTGTAAGTCCCTTCCGGACCGACCGCACGCAGTCGTGCGATCGTACCGGTACATCGGTACAGCGGTCACTATCAGTCCGCCGAGAACGTCAGTTCGTCGCGGACGGCTCGCGCCGATTCGAGCAGTTCGGTCGGATCGGCGTCACTCGGGGCGGTCAGGGTGAGATGGCCCATTTTCCGGAGGTCGTACACCTCGTCTTTGCCGTAGTAGTGCAGGTGACAGCGGTCGGTCTCCAGCACCCGGTCGACGTTGTATAGCGTCGCTCGCTGGCGCTGATCGACGTCGCCGAGCATGTTCGCCGTCACCGTTGGACACCGTCGCTCGGTCGAACCCAGCGGCCAGCCCAGAACGGCCCGCACGTGCTGTTCGAACTGCGACGTCTCACACCCCTCGATCGTCCAGTGGCCGGAGTTGTGCGGGCGGGGCGCGATCTCGTTGAGGAGGATCCGGCCGTCGGGGTCTTCGAAGAGTTCGATCCCGTAGACGCCTCGCCCGGACATCTCCTCGAGGACGTCACGAGCGACCGCCTCGGCGCGCTCGCGCACGGTCTCGTCCGTCCGTGCCGGCGCGACCGTCTCCCGGAGGATCTCCTCGCGGTGGATCGTCTCGGTGACGGGGAACGTGTCGGTCTCGCCGTCGCCCTTGACGCCCATGACCGCGAGTTCGCGGTCGTACTCGACGAACCCCTCGACCATCGCCGGTCCGCCGATCGCTTCCAGTGCGGGTTCGACGTCGTCCTCGTCTTCGATAGCGACGTTGCCGCGCCCGTCGTAGCCGCCGGTCCGGGATTTGAGCATCAGGGGGTAGCCCAGCTGCTCGGCCGCGTCGTAGACGTCCGCGGCGTCCCCGACGGCGCGAAACGGCGGGACGGCGATTCCGGCCGATTCCATCCGTCGCTTCTGGACGAGTTTGTCCTCGATCAGCGACAGCGTCTCCGGGTGTGGGTGAACCGGCGTGTCGGTCTCCTCGCTGACTTCCTGGAGCACCTCGGGGTCGACGAGTTCGATCTCGAAGGTCAGGACGTCCACGCGTTCGGCGAGTCGGTAGAAGGTATCCGGATCGTCGAAGCCGCCGACGAGTTGCTCGCGCGCGACCGGTGCGGCCGGCGCGTCGTCGGTCGGATCCGAGACGATCACGTCGACGCCGAGCGGCGCCGCGGCCTCCCCGAGCATCCGTCCGAGTTGACCGGCACCGACGATCCCCAGCGTCGGGCCTGGAAGCGTCGTCATGTACCTGCGGCTATCCTTCGGGTCGCTAAAAGCGTTGTCTTCACTTATCGATGGCCGCTGGATCGAACAGGATCACGGTCTCGGTGCCGTACGCCCGGAGTTCGTAGACCGTGTACTCGTAGCCCCCGATCCCGTCGAGTTGCTGGGAGAGGACGGACACTGACCGCTCGCGCGTGACGATGATCGGCGGCGGATCGCCGCTGACTGCGCCGAGATCCGGCGAGTTCTGGACGCACGTGACGTTCGCGTCGGCGGCGTAGAGATACCACGACAGCGGCAACCCGTCGAACCAGTTCGAAGTGCCCATACAGGCTGGGTGGTAGTAGCCGCTCTCGCCGTTGCCGACGAAGTAGCTCTCGAACAGGAGGACGTCGGTCCCGTCGTTTTCCGCGGCGATCCGGTCCAGCTGCTGGAGGTCGTAGCGCATGTCGCCGGCCGGCTGTGCGTACTGGATCAGGCCGTTCGCCTCGCTGTCGGTGTCGTGGACGTAGGCCGCGCCGGCCGCCGTCGCGACGACGTGTCCGAGGACGACGAGCAGCACCAGTGCGGCGAGCGCGGTCGTGACCGTGTCACCACTCGACAGCGCGTTTCGGCCCCACCGGTAGAGCACGCCGAGTCCGGCCGCCGCCGGCAGTGCCAGCACGACGATCGGGTGGGCCGCGTTCCACGGGCCGAAGATGTCCAGGCCGAGCGGGTAGCCGATCACCGAGGCGACCCCGGCGTAGGTGCCGAACAGGATCAGGTTCCGCGAGCGCTCCCGGCCGTAGCGCTCCCCCAGAAAGCCGATCGCCGCGAACAGCAGCGTCGGCAGGGCGTACTCCCGGAGGACCTGCACGTACTGGGGCGCGAACTCGAGATAGCGCTCCGACAGCGACGAGTCCTCGCCGCTTGCGAGCGCTTTGTCCGACCACGTCGGATACTCGCTGTACCAGTAGTTCCAGGTGTTCTCTATCAGTGCCGGCAACCGAGTGGGATCGGCGATCGTGTCTCCGAACGTGATCGATCCGATCGCTGACGCCGAGACGGGATAGTATTCGGCCGCCCCGCCTCTGGGTGCGAACGTGTACAGCCAGACGAGTCCGACGACAGCGCCGGCCCCGAACAGATGGAACGCGACCACCCCGACGCGCTTTCGCTTCGTGCCCCCTGCTTTCACCGCCGAAGCGTATCGTCGGACGGCGCGGGCCCGCTCTCGCAGGAGGTCCAGACCGGACCGACTCGACCTCGGGCGGAACAGGCCCGTATCGATCACCAGCGCCGTCGCGCCGATCCAGACCAGCAGGTATATCAGCGCGTTCTCCTTCGAGGCGATCCCGAAGCCGAGAAACAGCGCCGCCGGGTGGAGGTAGCGCGGGTTCCGGGTGTCGTAGGTCCGGACCAGAAAGCCCAGCGCGGTCATCATGAACGCTGCGACCAGCACGTCGCTTCGGAGAAACTGCGAGTAGTACAGCAGCACGGAATTGAACGCGAACAGGAACGCCAGCAGGACCGTCTCGTGGCCGCGCAGGTGCTTCCGATAGAGCAACGCCGACACCGGGAACAGGCCGCCGACGACCGCGACCGGCAGTCGAGCCACGAAATCGCTCGGCCCGAACAGCGCGAACAGCGGCCGGGTCGCGTGGTGGACGAACGGCCCGTGGATGATCGACCGGTAGGCGAAGGCCCCGGTCTCCTCGTAACGGAGGATCCAGTAGGCGACGCGGGCCTCGTCCCAGTGGGCCGTCCGGTAGCCGAGCCAGAACAGCCGCGCGAAAAGCGCTGCGGCCGCGATCGCAAGCACTGCCAGGACCACAGGGTCCCGGAGCGCCCCGCTCGCTCGGTCTCGGACGCCACCTGTCAGGCCCCGGAGCGCATTGTCCGCTCGCGTGCGGAGGCGTGTGCGAGCGTTCGGCACGTCCCGACCCGCGTCCATACCGGCCCCTGTCCGGCCGGGAATATATTGGTTGTCGTCGCGGTTCGATCAGTCCCGGACGTAGACCTGGATCGTCGGTGTCGCGTCCGCGTAGTACCGCAGGCTGTAGGTCCCGCGGTCGTCGTAGCGGTCCTCGAGCCAGTCGGTCGGGACGCTGTCGTCGCCGACGCGGGTGATCACGACCGAGGGCTGTTCGCGTTCGACGCGCTCGCGCAGTTCAGCGGGATCGCCAGCACAGCTCGCGTTCGCGCCGCTGGCGGCCAGGTACCACTGCATCGGCAGGAAGTTCCCGAAGTCGGTACAGACCGGCCGGACGTTCCAGGTTCGTTCCGGCTGGCCGGCGTCGACGATCGACGCGTCCTCGCTGGCGTTGCCGTAGACGAGCACGTCGGGGTTTTCGTCCGGGGCGGCCGCCCGCAGCTCCTCGACGACCGGATCGAGATCGTCGGTGGGTTGTCCGAACTGGACGAGGTCGTTGCTCTCGTGGCTGGGGTTGAGATAGACGTGGCTCGCGCCGCTCCAGACTACCGTCGCGACGACCACCGCGAGGATCAGCGCCGTCAGGCCGACGTCGATCGGCTCGTCCTCGCGGTAGGCATCGCGGCCCCAGCGATAGATCGTCGCCAGCCCGACCGCGGCGGGGATCGATAGCGGCAACAGGACGTGGACGTTGTTCCACTTCCAGCCCCCGCCGATCGACAGCCCGAGCGGGTAGCCGACGATCGAGGCCGCACCGGCGTAGGTCAGGAAAAAGACCAGCACCCGTCCCTCGGCGACGGCGTAACGCTCGCGGATGAACCCCGCGATCGCGAAACACACCAGCGGGGCCGACGTGCCGATCAGGCCGTCCCTGACCGCGCCGCCGAGTCGCGCCTGATAGTCCTCGAAGGTCAACCCGCCGGTCTTGCCGCCCCACGAGAGGTATTCGGCGCGGAACTGCTCGACGGTCGCGTCGAGTAGCGGCCCCCACTTCGCCGGGTCGCTCACTGCCTCGCCCAGCCCGACGGTCCCCGATCCGGCGGGCCCGGTGAGCAGCCCCTCGAGACCGTCCCCGCGCGGCGCGAACATGAACAGCCAGACGAGCGCGAACGCCGCCAGTGTTCCGAGTACGTGCAGCGCGTACACGCCCACGCGTCGTCGGGTTTCGAACCCCGTCTTCGTCCGCCGGACGTACAGGCGCGCCGTCGTCGCCCACGCTCCGAGCCGATCGAGTCCGGTCCGGTCCGATCCCGGTCGATCCAGCGCGCGGTCGGCCACGAGCGCGCCGGCACCGAGCCAGGTGAGGACGTACAGCACCGCGTTCTCCTTGGAAGCGACCGCGAGCGCCAGGAAGATCGCGGCCCCGTAGAGATACCGCGCCCGCCGGCGTTCGAGCAGTCGGACGACCATGCCGAGCGCGACGAAGGCGAAGGCCCCGACCAGCACGTCGCTGCGCATGAACCGCGAGTAGTACAGCAACACGGGGTTGAACGCAAGAAACAGCGAGAGCGCGACCGTCTCGGCCTTTCGGAGGTGATCCCGGAACAGCAGCGCCGAGAGGGGGAGCAGCCCACCGACGATCGCGACCGGGAGCCGCATGACGAAGTCGCTCGGGCCGAGCGCTTCGAACAGCCAGCGATCGACGTGCTGGATAACGGGGCCGTGGACGATCGATCGGTACGCGAAGTGGCCCTCCTCCTGGGCGTACAGCGCCCAGTAGGCGACGCGGGCCTCGTCCCAGTGGGCCGGGCGCGCGCCGAGCGCGACGAGCCGGGCGACCAGCGCGAGGACGGTGACAGCCGCGACTGCGAGGAGGACAGTGTCGCGCTCGCGGAGGCGAGCGACGAGCGGGTGCGAGCGACGCGCCGACGGCGGGGGGTGATCCGGCGAGGCGTCGGACATGTCAGAACGCGCGGCGCGAACGGATAGAAACTTTCCGGTCCACCGAACCGGAACGGTACATCTTTCACCGACGGCTCCGACCCCGCAGGTATGGTCAGGCTCGGGCTGGTGATCGGTCAGTACGACAAGCACGGAGCGGTCCTCTCGAAGATGGAACAGTCGGCCCGCGCGGCAGCCGGCGACCGCGGCGCGGAGATCGTCGAGACGCTCGCGGTGCCGGGCGCCTACGACACGCCGCTTGCGGCCGACCGGCTCGCCCGCCGCGACGATATCGACGCCGTGGTCACGCTCGGGGTCATCATCTCCGGAGACACCGATCACGATCAGGTCATCGGTCACGCCGCCGCACAGGGACTCACCGACGTGAGCCTCGATCGGGACACGCCCGTGACCCTCGGAATCATCGGCCCAGGCATGAGCCAGGACGAGGCCGCGGCCCGCACCCACAAGGGGCGCGAGGCCGTCGAGAGCGCCATCGATATCGTCGACGAACTATAACACACACCCATGAGCTACAAACCACCGTTCTCGGACCGAATCCAGCGCGTCGAACCGTCAGCGACGATCGCCATCTCGAACCTCGCGGCCGAACTCGAGGCCGAGGGCAAGGACGTCGTCGACCTGAGCGTCGGCGAACCCGACTTCGACACGCCAGAGCCGATCAAACGGGCCGCAAAGGACGCGATGGACGCCGGCCACGTCGGCTACACCTCATCGAACGGGATCCCGCCGCTGAAGGAGGCGATCGTCGAGAAACTGCACGAGGACGGTCTCTCCCAGTACGGCACGGAGAACGTCATCGTCACGCCGGGCGGTAAGCAGGCCCTCTACGAGGTCTTCCAGACGATCATCGACGACGGCGACGAGGTCGCGCTGCTCGACCCGGCGTGGGTCTCCTACGAGGCGATGGCGAAACTCGCCGGCGGCTCGCTGGCCCGCGTCGACACCGCAGCCCACGGCTTCGATCTCGAACCGGCGCTGGACGACCTGGCGGCGACGGTCAGCGACGACACCGAACTGCTGGTGGTCAACTCGCCGGGCAACCCCCACGGCTCGGTCTACTCCCAGGAAGCGCTTGAGGGCGTGCGCGATCTGGCCGTCGAGCACGACTTCGCCGTGATCTCCGACGAGATCTACAAGGAGATCACCTACGACGGGATCGAGCCGGTAAGTCTCGGAACCCTGGAGGGGATGGAAGACCGCACGATCACCCTGAATGGCTTCTCGAAGGCCTACGCGATGACGGGCTGGCGGCTGGGGTATTTCGCCGCCCCCGAGTCGATCGTCGAGCAGGCCGGGAAACTGCAATCGCACTCGGTGACCTGCGCGGTCAACTTCGTCCAGCACGCCGGCGTCACGGCGCTCGAAGAAGTGGACGAACAGATCGAGGAGATGCGCGACGCCTTCGAGGAGCGCCGGGACATGCTCGTTGACCTGTTCGCCGAGTATGACAAGGACGTCCCCGTCCCCGAAGGCGCGTTCTACATTATGCTCCCCGTTCGCGAAGACGACCAGGCCTGGGCCGAAGACGCCGTCGAACAGGCACAGGTCGCGACAGTACCGGGCAGTCCGTTCGGCACACCAGGCTACGTCCGCCTGTCGTATGCGGCGAGCACGGACCGACTCCGTGAGGGCGTCGAGCGACTGGCCGAGGCGGACCTGCTGTAACGATGTACCGCTCCGACTGCCCGAATACGGGCGGTCGATGCGGAACAAACTGACAGCAGTCCGAACGAGTCGGGAGTTTACGGCTTGTCTTGCCCGTTTGTTTTGCCTGTCACGTGGCGACGATCACGCGACAGGCGCGCGATACAGCAGATCGTACTGATGGGCGATGTAGGTCAGCCTTCCGTCGGCCAGCTGTCGGCGACGGGTCGCGAGCCAGTCGGCCCCTCCTTCGACGGTCCGATCCGAGAGGGCGTCTTCGACGAATTCGAGGATGGCGTCCAGAAAATACGCCTCGTCAGCGTGGTACTCGCCCTCGCTGGGGCGGAGAATCCAATCAGAACCGCCTATCGCAAGCAGGTCGCCGTCCCGGCGACGGCAGACCTCCGCCAGGTGTCGACCGGCGTGGACGTCCCGGCCAGGCTCGGCGTCGATTACGGCATGGTACGCGTCTTCGACGGCCCGGTCCGCCGGATGGTCGGGCTGGAATATCGTGGCGCCATCGAACGTGATCGGGAGGTACGCGAGCCCACCGGGTGCAAGCGCCGACTCGATCCTGTCCAGCAGCTCCGCCACCGGGACGAGGTCGGCAAAGGCCTGCGCGACGACCAGATCGGTGTCGTTCGCGCCGGTGAGTGTCGTCAGCGCGTCACCGACCTCGTAGGTGACAGAGAGATCCCCGACGACGAACCCCTGGTCGCGATCAACGACGGAGCGACCCGCTCGCCGAAGCGCTGCCGGTCGAACCGTGCGGGCGAAGTCGATAACGCCTTCGTCGCTGTCGATGCCGCGATACGAGCCGGCGTCGACTCCCCATTCGAGCAGTCGTGGGACGGTCGTTCCGGTGCCACAGCCGATATCGAGAACCCGCGGTTCGGTCGGGACGGCAGCGAGTAACCGGTCACGAACCCGACGCGAGTAGGCGCGATCGTCCAGCGACCGCTTGGCTTCCAGATACCGTGTCTCGGTGTGATTCATCCCTCGAGACGGCGTGCGTGACTCGCCCAGGACAGGTCGTCTTCCCACAGCCGAACGCGGAGATGCTCCGGATTGGGATCGTCCAGCGCTCGCTCGACGCGGTCACCGAACAGACGTGCGAAGTGCTCGACGCTCGGATTCAGGCCCTCGAACTCCGGGAGGTCGTTGAGCAATGCGTCACGATAACGCTCCTCAAGATCATCGAGGATCGCGTTCACGTCGTCGATGTCCACGAGGTAGCCGAACTCCCCTAGTTCAGGCCCCCCAAAGCGCACCTCCACAGTGAAGTGATGGCTGTGTGGTGTCCCTTCGGGACCTGGGTCGGGAACGGTGAGGAAATGCTGTGCGACGAACTCTCGCGTGACGGTCAGTTCGTACGTGTGGGTTGTCATAGGTTCGTATTCGTGTGTCTGTCTGTAACAGTGTGCGTTCGGTTCGATCGCGTAGCGGACCCTGAAGGCACTTGGATCGGCGTCATCGGTAGGTCAGCAACACCTGGAGCGCGTCTTCGGGCCGTTCGTCGATCAGTCGATACGCTTCGGGGGCGTCCTCGAACGGAAGTCGGTGCGTGACCAGCGACTCCACCGGCAGTGCCGTCAGGTTCTCGAGAGCCGTGTCGGTTCGACGGTCGAACGTCCAGCGACCGCGCAGTTCGGGGGCGAGTGTGCTGACCTGACTGGACTCGATCGAGACCCGGTCGCGATGGAAATCACCGCCCAGATCGAGTGTAGTCGGTTTCGTGCCGTACCAGGATCCGACGACGATCCGGCTATCGTAGCCTGCGACGGCGCGCGCGTCATCGAGTGCCGCAGGCTGACCCGACAGTTCGTACAGCAGGTCAGCGCCGTTCGATCCGGCATCGTCGTCCCAGCGGTCCGCCGAGAGTTCGTCCGGCGGCATCGCCATGTCGGCCCCCAGCTGGCGCGCGCGTTCGCGGCGCGAGTCTATCGGATCGACGACGAGCAGTTCCGACAGCGGGAACGACGCGAGCAATCCGATCGTACACAGTCCGATGACGCCCGCGCCGAAGACCACGACGCGTTCGCCGAGCCGCGGCCGCCCGTCGAGAACCAACGTGGTCGCCGTCTCGACAGTCGGGTACAGCGCCGCCTCCGCGGGTTCGACGCCGTCCGGGACTACAACGAGATCTGTGGGCTCTGCACTGAAGTGAGTCTCGTGTGGGTTAAACGCCATCACGGTCCGCCCGAGCCACTCGTCCTCGACAGTCGTCCCGGTCTCGACGACCTCGCCGACGGCGGCGTATCCGTATCGCAGCGGGTAGGACAGATCACCCTGGAGTGCCTCAAGCGTCTCGTCGGCCGGGAGATCACTCGGGGCCTGGCCGTGATAGATGAGTCGTTCCGTGCCGGCGCTGATCGCGGAGACGCGCGTCTCGACGAGCACTTCGTCGGCCGAGGGCGTTGTCGACGTCTCGCGCACCTTGACCGCCTGTGGTCCGGTGAAATAGAGCGAGCGTCGCTGCATCAGTCGTCCGCCGGGAGCTTGTCGACGCCACGTATCCGAGCGCCGGTCGCTCGACACCGTTCGAGGGCCGCTTTGGCCTCGTCGCCGGCGACGTGGGCCGTCGGGCCGCGTCCGACCCCCACCTGGAGTTCGATCCCCGTCTCCGCGTTGACGTGCTCGATCGCATCGTCGAAGGCTCCCGGGCCGATATCGGGGCAGACCGCGATGATGTTGTCACCCCCGACGAAATGCGCAATGCTGTCGTACTCCTGCCGGAGGTACGTCACGAGTTCGAGCGTGGCACGGCGAATCGCCAGCGTCACGTCGACGGCGTTTCGTCGATCCGTCAGCGAGCCGGTCACGTCCACGACGTCGAAGTGTCCGACTGTCACCGATCCGGCCTCGACTGGTTCGTCGCTCCCGACTGCGAGTACCTCGCGACGGTCCCCGTCCTGGGCGCTGCCTGCCGCCTGCAGGCGCTCGCTTGCGACATCCAGCGCTTCGACCGGCGTCGACGCGCGACCGACGCCGACGCTCACCGTCACTGGGTAGCTGTTTCTGACGCGGCGCTGGAACCGCTCGAACGCCGTCGGATCGATCTCGTTTACCACGGCGTACATGTTGTCGAATCGCCCGTAGAACGCGTAACCGTCGTACGCGCCGACGAACTCGGCGAAGTCGGCGAACAGCGACGCCTGCAACGACTGCAGGTCAGTTTCGCGCCGCGGCTCGGGCGTGACGGTCCAGGGTCCGTAATCGTCGATCTGTATCAGCGCAACCTGCATCACTGTGGTCACTGCTTCCATATGAGGAGTCGTCGGTAATTACTGTTTGGTCGATCCGAATCGTCGTCTTGCGGCCCGTTCACGCCTTTTCGTCCGGTAGGTATGGGATCGCAAAGCGATCGGAGTCCAGAAGCCGCTCGGCCACCAGCACGGTCCCGACTCCAATCAGGACGCCGACCACCGTGTCCGAGAAGTAATGGGTGCCGAGATAGAACCGCGAAATCGCGATCGCCACGGCAAAGGCCGCTGTAATCACGAACGGGAGCACCTCCGACCGACGCGCGACCGTCGCGTAGACGGCGACTGCGGCCGCGTGGCCGGACGGAAACGAGTGCGCGACTGTCTCGGCACCGCCGGTTTGACAGACTGGCTGGGGCGGGTACGGTCGCTGCACTGCGACCATCAACGCGGCGACGATCACCCCGCTCAGCGCCAGCGCGACGAGGGTGACTCGAAACTCCTCTCGCCACCCGGCCAGGTAACAGAGGCCGATGAATACCAGCCCGGCCGAGGCCGACCCGAGACCGGTCACCGAGTTCATCACCTTGGTGAGCAGTGGGCTCCGCAGATCGACGACGAGTTCGACTACCTGCGTGTCGAGCCACTGGACGGCCTCGATACCCTCTTCGAGTAATTGTTCCATACGTCTGTTTTCATACTGGTGGCTATACGTTCCTAAAGGTATCTGTCACGACGGCGTGCCAGATCATTTCGAAATGGGATAGCCACCAGTATCAGTACTGGCCGGGGCCATGTCACAGTGGCGCGCCGTTATCGCTCGCCGCCGGAGAGTCGGCCGGTGACGACCAGGAAGTCCCGGACGAACACCCCCAGCGAGGGCGCGAGGACGAAGGGTGCAGCAATCCAGACGAGTTCCGTCGGTACAGCCGGTGTGAGGGCGGCGGTGAGAAAGACCATCTGCACGCCAGCCAGGTACCTGCCGAGGTCGCTGTCGGGCGGGTCGTACAGCGGCCGGCCCCGGCGTCGCCGCCAGCCCAGGCCGCCACGGTAGACGTATCTGGCCGCCGAAAGCGAGAGATACCAGGCCGGGAGTAGCCCCCACACGACGGCGACCAGCGGCGCGGCGACGAACCCGAACGTATCGAACGCCATATCCAGGCGCTCTCCGAGCACGGTCTCCTGGCCGATGGTCCGTGCGACCGTCCCATCGAGTTTGTCCAGCACGATCCCGCTCCCGTAGGCCAGCGCCGGCACCCACGCGAGACGAGTATCGGGCGGGACGACGACGAAGCCGGCCACGACTGCGTACAGCGCGCCCCGTAGCAGCGTCAGCGTGTTCGCCAGCCCGAAGAGTCCACCCAGCGGCCGCCCGCCCGTTCGGGACGGGACGAGACGGTAGCTGACGTACCACAACAGGCCAGCCAGACAGAGACCGGCGACCACTGCCGGATCCAGGATCCGTGCGTCGACCCATTCGGGCGGATACAACCCTCGAAGGACGACCGCGAGCGCGAGCGCACCCAGCAGCGGGAACGCTACTCGCGTCCCGACTGAGAGGGACGACCCGGTCGGTCGCTCGGTCATCGTCTCCTCCGGTCGTGACGCCGTCGCACTCGCAAGCGGCGCTCGCTCGGAGATGGTCGAGTCGCCCGGGTCGCGGCTGGCAGTTCCATACGAAGTGTCGTCGGTGAGTTCGGGCCAGACACACCTAAACGTACGACCTGCGGTTTGTTATCGCAGGAGCACGATCAAGACGCCGAGCAAGACGAGTTGGGCGATCTTATCGATCGCGCCGAACGTCCCGATGTCACCGGGGAAGGCTTTCGACCCGTTCGCGAAATTGACGACGTACCACAGGACGATCTGGACGAGCACGAACGGGATTCCGACCGCGTACACCGTCCGGCGGCGGTACGCGATCAGGACGAGCACGATCGCACCCAGAAAGCCCAGCCCCGCGAGGATGAAACTGATCCCCATTTCGGACGGGAACATCCTGACGCCGAGCAGAAGATGGATCGCGGCACTCACCAGCGCCGCGATGATCCCCACCCAGTGGAGCGCGCCGAGCGACTCCGTCTGGAGCGTGAATCCGCCTGTTTCAGTTGTTGGCATATCACATAATTCTGCAGTGTGTACATAACCGTGGTGTCGGCGGTCGCACTTACCGCAATATCGATCGGCAGTCACAGGTTTGGCCGTTCTATCGCTCGAAATCGGGTTGTCGAAGCGAGTCGATGCGCTCGATCTCTTCGGGGGAGAGTCGTTGCGTGGCCGCGGTCAGATTCGAGACGATATGTGTGTCTGTCGTACTCGATGGGATCGGGACGACTCCCCGGGTGACGTTCCACGCGAGGACGACGCCGGCCGGCGAGAGGTCGTGCTCCTCGCCGATCGCTCCGAGTATCGGCTCTTCCAGTAGTCCGGGCGCGGACAGCGGGGAGTGTGCGACGACGCGGATCCCTTCGTCGTGACAGAACGAGACGAGGTCGTTCCGGGGCAGGTACGGATGGCGTTCGATCTGGATGATCGCGGGACGAATGCGCCCGGTCTCGAGTATCGTCTCCAGTTCGGACCGCGAGACGTTCGAGGCGGCGAGCGTGCGTGTCAGCCCTCGATCGTACACCGCTTCGAGGTTTTCCCAGGCCGTTTCCAGCGAGACGTCGGCGGTCTCGATGTCGCCGTCGTCATCTTCGGGGAACGTCAGCGCCTCCTGTCTTTCGATGGGGTGGTCGGCCAGCCGCTCCAGCGGACCGCGGTGGGCCCAGGCGTCGGGCCAATGTAACCCGTAACTGTCGAAGGCGTCGATACCGAGTTCCGCAAGGCTCCCCTCGGCGGCTTCGAGCATATGCTTGCGGCGGTGGTTCGTCCGCCAGACCTTCCCGAGGACGAACACGGCCTCCCGGTCTGGCGAACCCGGAGCGGCCAGCAGCTCGCCGATCCGGTGTTCGTTCCCGTACAGTTCGGCGCTGTCGAGGAGCCGATAGCCCGCGTCCAGCGCCGTCGCGATCGAATCCCGTCGCTCGACGTACTCGCCGTCGCGGTACCGCGAGCAACCGAAGCCGATCGGCGGCAGCCGTATCCCGTGCTGGCCACTCGCTCGTGGGTCGGGATCGCTGGGCCGAACGTCCGGCTCGGGAAGCCGATCCCGCGTCGTCCCGTAAGCCGGTACGTCGATTGGCCCACCGCTGTCGGCGGCGTCCTCGATGGCGTTGCAGACGGCCACGACGTGCGCGCCACGCCGTCCGCCCGCTCGGGCGGGTGTCCCGTCGGTGATGCTCTCAGCGAGGCGCTCGAGGGCGTCGGTGTACTCGACTGGTGACGTCGGCGATTGCGGCGGCACTGGAGTGTATTCACGACCGACCCGGCCGAACTGAACGTGATCGACGGCAGTCTCCATCGCGCCGGTGCCATGCAGGTACAGCGATCCGTCGTCGCCGTGGAGTTCGAGTCCGTAGAACTCCCGACTCCGGTGGGGCGCATAGAAGCTGGCCGTCAGGCGGACGACCGGTCCCGACTGGAAGGACAGCGTCGCCTCGACGTGGGTCGGCGCGGACGGTCGGCGCGACACACGGTCGGGCCAGCTGTCCAGCGCGTCGGCGACGCGCACCGTTTCGACGGGCCCGAACCACGAGACGAGCAGCGTCAGCGGGTAGACCGCGCCGTCGTACAGCGGCCCGATCGCCAGAAACGAGTCCGGACGGTCGTGCCAATCGGTCACGCGGCCGACGTGTGCGTGGGCGTAGCCGAGCCTGACGGTACCCGGACGACCGTCGGCGAGCACTCGCGCTGCGCGCCGCTGTGACGGCCCGTCCGGGTTCTCTGGCGCGACACCCAGTGCGAGATCACGTTCGCGCGCCATCGCCAGCAGTTCGCCGGCGACGTCGGCGTCCAGCGCGAGCGGTTTCTGTGAGTAGACGTGTCGATCCGCTGCCAGCGCCGTCCGGGTCACTTCCGCGTGGGCAGCGTGGCTCGTCAGATTCACGACCAGTGGCGCGTCGACGCGTGCCAGGGCCGTCTCCAGGTCGGTGAACGACGGACAATCGTGTTCGCTTGCCAGCGCCGCGGCCCGTTCACCGTCGAGATCACAGACGCCGGCCAGCGAGAGCGCAGTCGAGGACAGGCCGGCCGCGTACTCGGACGCGATCGCTCCTGCCCCCACGAACAGACAGTCCATAGACGTACCCCGGCCGGCACGTACAAATGCCTCCCGGCGAGGGCGCACAGTCCCGGACGTGCGGGTAATCCAGTCGATGTCGTTTTGTCCGATCGGGACGAACAGCGAGCGTGACAGAACCGGGAATGAGCCGGCTCGGCACCGCCTATCTCCGCGCGATCCAGGCGGCCGGCCGGCGTATCGACTACGGGACGAACGTCTTCGAACGCGAGTGGGACGTGCTCGTCGTCCTTGATGCCTGTCGCGTGGACCTGCTCCGCTCGGTCGCGCCCGACACCGACCTGATCGACGAAGTCGATGCGGTGCGGTCGGTCGGCAGTTCCTCCTCGGAGTGGCTCGAAAACACGTTCCCGGGCCGCCCGGAGACGTCCCGGACCGTGATGGTAACTGGCAACACCTGGACCGACCGGTACGTCGACGCCGACGCCTTCGCCGCGCTGGACGAAGTCTGGAAGTACGCCTGGAACGAGCAGTTGGGAACGGTCCCGGCGCGGGCCGTCACCGACCGGGCGATCGCGATGGCTCGTGACCGCGATCCCGACCGGCTGGTCGTCCACTATATGCAACCCCATCACCCGTTCGTGCCGGACCCGCTGGCGGCCGACGACGGGATGGTTCGAAACAGCACTCACAGCAACCCGTCGAACCCGTGGGTCGCACTTCGGCGCGGCGAGATCACGACCGAGCGCGTGTGGGACGCCTACGAGGCAAATCTCCGGTACGTTCTCGAAGACGTCGAGATCCTGGTCGAGCACGTCGCCGGCCGCGTCGCGATCACCGCAGACCACGGCAACCTCTTCGGGGAGTGGGGGCTGTACGGCCATCCAATGTACGTGCCCGCGCCGGCGGTGTTGACCGTCCCGTGGGCCGAGACGACGGGCGAAGACAGGCAGGACTACACGCCGGAACTGGAGCCGCCGGAGCCGTTGCCGGTGACTCGTGTCTACGGTGCCGAGGGCGATCAGGCCCGTCTCGACGCGCTCGGTTACCGGTGACTTCCCGACAGTTATTTCCCTTCGGTTCGAACAGCGGTCGATGGCACGGGTCGCAGTGGTCCACAACACGCTTGACTTCCAGGGCGGTGCGGACGCGGTCTGCCTGGCGACCTGTGAGGCACTGTTACCCGATCACGAGGTCGAACTGTTCACGCTCAGTGAGACCGACCCGTCCGATCTGGCCGATCGGTTCGACGCTGACGTGGCCGGTCTCGCGGTGCGGACGCCGCCGGCAAACTCGCCGATTGCGAGAGGTCTCGCCAGACTCTCGCCGGTTGCCGGGCCGCAACTGGCGTTCCGGAGTGTGCTTGTCGGCCGATACTTCGGCCGGCACGCCGACCGCTTCGATATCGCTGTGAGCACCGCAAACGAGATGCGCCTCCCTATTCCGTCCGTCCAGTACATCCACTATCCGCAGTTCCATCACCGAGCGCTCGAAGCGACCGACGGGGGGCGGCTGAACCCGCTGTGGAGCCGACTGGCCGGCCCCGATCGCGGGACAACGGACGGAGCGACGCTTCTGGCCAACTCCGCGTGGACCGCTGACGTCGTCGAGCGGATTTACGGCGTCCGCCCTGCTGTCCTGCATCCGCCCGTCGACCCCATCGACGGGGGTCTCGACTGGGACCAGCGCGAGCGGGGCATCGTCGTCGTGGGACGGATTGCCCCTGACAAGCGCGTTCTGGACACGATGACGGTCGTCGACCGGCTCCGCGACCGGGGTCATGCCGTCCACCTGCATATCGTCGGTTCGGCCCCGCAGTCCTACCAGCCGTACGTCGATCGGGTCGTTTCGGAAGCCGACCGACGGGCGTACGTGACCCTCGAGCGGGACGTCTCTCGTGACCGCCTCGAAACGCTGCTTCGAACCCACCGGTACGGACTGAACCTCAAGCGAGACGAACACTTCGGCATGTCCGTCGCGGAGTACGTCGCGGCGGGAATGATCGCCTTTGCACCTGACGGCGGCGGGCAGCGAGACATCCTCAAGGGGCGCGCTGATCGCCTGTTTGCGTCCCTGTCCGGTGCCGTCGACTGTATCGAGACGAGTCTCGAAACCGACGATCGACCGACACTCCCGCGTGATCGGTTTTCCCGTCGCCGGTTCAAATCGGCGATCGCGCGCCGCGTGAATCGAGCACTGGGACAGTAGCCACAGACACTGCAACGAACCGGCCGTTCGCCGGCGAGGAGATGCGCGACGCTGTCGAGGAACACCGGGACGTGCTCGTGGACCTGTTCGCCTCGCTACCACTGTAATGTCCGCGAGAGAATACGCCCGGAGCGGGATTTGAACCGGATGAAGACGGTCGCCTCGCTTCGCTCGGCGCTGCGTCTTCCAGGGTTCAAATCCGCCTATAACGTATTTGCGGCTCGCGGTTTGCTCGCTGCAAAAGTACGCCCGGAGCGGGATTTGAACCGAACCGAGAAATGCTCGCTCCCGATGGTCGCTGCGCGTTCCTCGTAGGGTCCAAATCCCTCATAACGATTTCTCGCGGACGACTCACTCGTCGCTACGCTCCTCGGTCGTAGTGTCCGCGAGAGAATAGCGCCCGGAGCGGGATTTGAACCCGCGTCACGACCGTGACAGGGTCGTATGATGGGCCACTACACCATCCGGGCTTGCTGCACTCCTTCGTACCGGGGTCCTAGTATTAAGGCTTTCCAAACGAGGGCGCAGTGAGTGGCGTTCACGCACGGCACTCCGACCGGGCTGTCGTGGCCCGCTTGCGATCGCTCTGATCCCGACTATCGCCCCGGCAACCGCTCCGAGACAACACTGCCCGTCGAAGACACCCCAACACCTTTGTCCGTGGTCCGCGTACACACGGGTACCGCCCGCAGGGGCCATCGATAGCCGTTGCCGGCGCTTTTGGCAAGCGTTAAATGCGTGCCGCCAATAGATGGCTGTAGTATCTCGAACAGCCTTCTCTAGCCGGTCAGACCACACCACACATGGTAGACGTAAGCCAACACGAACTCGTCCCGGATCACACCGTCCTCGACAGCGACGAACTCGAGGACGTACTCGCAGAGTACGACATCAAGAAAACCGACCTGCCGAAGATCAAACGCACCGACCCCGCGCTGCCAGACGAGGCCGAGGTCGGCGACGTGATCAAGGTCGAACGCGATTCACGAACGACAGACCGAGCGGTCGTCTATCGACTCGTCATCGAATAACATGGATACAGAACAACGCCGAACGGTTTCACGGGCATACTTCTCGAAGGATCGACTCGCCGAACACCACTTCCGGTCGTTCAACGCGTTCCTCGAACGCGGCATGCAGGAGGTCGTCGACGAAAAGGCGACCATCGAAACTGACATCGGAGACAAGGAAGGCCAGGAACCAGTCTGGGTCGAGCTTGGCGACGTCCGCGTCGTCACGCCCCGGGTGCGGGAGGCCGACGGCTCCGAAGAACTGCTCTACCCCCAGGAAGCGCGACTGCGCAACATCACCTACGCCGCGCCGGTCTTCATGGAGATGGCGATCGTCAGGGGCGGCGAGGAAGAGGAGGAACGCGTCGTCGACCAGACCGAGACCAAGATCGGTCGCATGCCGATCATGGTCGGCTCCCAGAAGTGTAACATCGCCGGCTTCTCCGACGAAGAACTGATCGACATCGGGGAGGACCCCGCCGACCCCGGCGGCTACTTCATCGTCAACGGGTCCGAGCGGGTGCTGATGACCAGCGAAGACCTCGCGCCGAACAAGATTCTCGCGGAGTACGACACCAAGTACGGCGACGAGGTGCAGGTCGCAAAGACCTTCTCCCAGCGCCGGGGGTACCGCGCGCTGGTGTTGACCGAGCGCACCCGCGACGGGTTGCTCGAGGTGTCGTTCCCTTCGGTTTCGGGTTCGGTCGATTTCGTCACGCTCGTGCGCGCGCTCGGACTGGAATCCGACGAGGAGATCGTCCACCGCGTCAGCGACGACCCCGAGATCGTGAAGTTCATGCTGGAGAACCTGGAGGCCGCCGACGTCCAGACGACCGAAGAAGCCATCGAGAAACTCGGCAAGCGCGTCGCGTCCGGCCAGGGCAAAAACTACCAGCTCAAGCGCGCCAACTACGTCATCGACCGGTATCTGCTGCCCCACCTCCACGAGGAGGGTGTCGACGAGGAAGAGGTCCGGATCAACAAGGCCTACTACCTCTGTCGGATGGCCGAGGCCTGCTTCGAACTGGCGCTGGGTCGCCGCGAGGCCGACGACAAGGACCACTACGCCAACAAGCGCCTGAAGGTCTCCGGCGACCTGATGCGGGACCTGTTCCGGACGGCGCTGAACAAGCTGGCACGCGACGTGAAATATCAGCTCGAGCGCGCGAACATGCGCAACCGTCAACTGTCGGTTTCGACGGTCGTGCGCTCGGACGTACTGACCGAGCGGCTGGAACATCCGCTGGCCACGGGCAACTGGGTCGGCGGTCGCTCCGGCGTTTCCCAGCTGGTCGATCGGACGGACTTCATGGGTGTACTGAGCCACCTCCGGCGGCTCCGCTCGCCGCTGTCTCGCAGTCAGCCACACTTCGAGGCACGCGATCTGCACGCGACCCAGTGGGGTCGTATCTGCCCCTCCGAGACGCCCGAGGGGCCGAACTGTGGGCTCGTGAAGAACTTCGCGCAGGCGATGGAACTCAGCCAGAACGTCGAGGACGAACAGAACCTGAAACAGTCGCTCGCCGATATGGGAGTCCAGGGCATCCCCGGCATCGAGAGCATCGAAACACAGCAGCCCGCAGACGATTAAACAATGAGTCAGGGACGCGAAGCGAAAGTCTACGTCAACGGAAGTCTGGTCGGGACCCATCCCGACCCCGAACAGCTCGCCGAACAGATCCGTCAGGCTCGCCGACGGGGCGAGATCAGCGAGATGGTCAACGTCTCGGTCAAAGACCGGACCGACGAGGTCATCGTCAACGCCGACGCCGGCCGGGCGCGACGCCCGCTGATCGTCGTCGAGGACGGCGAACCGCTGTTGACCGAGCGCGAGGTCGAACTACTCGAGGCGGACGAGATCGACTTTCAGGCCCTTGTCGATCGCGGCTACATCGAGTTCATCGACGCCGAGGAGGAAGAGGACATCCTCGTCGCCGTCGACCGCGAGGAGCTCACCGAGGACCACACCCACCTCGAGGTCGATCCCCAGCTCATCTTCGGGATCGGTGCCGGGATGATCCCCTACCCCGAGCACAACGCCAGCCCGCGCATCACGATGGGGTCGGGGATGATCAAGCAGTCGCTGGGGCTGCCAAGCGCCAACTACCGGGTCCGCCCGGACACGCGCCAGCACCTGTTGCACTACCCGCAGTTGTCGATGGTCAAGACCCAGACGACCGAGCAGATCGGCTACGACGAGCGCCCGGCCGCCCAGAACTTCGTCGTCGCCGTCATGTCCTACGAGGGGTTCAACATCGAGGACGCGCTGGTCATGAACAAGGGCTCGGTCGACCGGGCGCTGGCCCGCTCGCACTTCTTCCGGACCTACGAGGGCGAAGAACGGCGCTACCCCGGCGGTCAGGAGGACCGCTTCGAGATCCCCGACGACGAGGTCCGGGGCGCTCGCGGCGAGGACGCCTACACCCACCTCGACGAGGACGGACTGGTCAACCCCGAGACGCGCGTCGACGAGAACGCGGTCCTGCTCGGCAAGACCAGCCCGCCGAGGTTCCTTGAGGAGCCGGACGACATGGGCGGGCTTTCCCCCCAGAAGCGACGTGAAACGTCGGTAACGATGCGGTCCGGCGAGAGCGGGATCGTCGACACCGTCACTCTCATGGAAGGCGAGGACGGCTCGAAGCTCTCGAAGGTCAAGGTGCGAGACGAGCGCATCCCCGAACTCGGGGACAAGTTCGCGTCCCGACACGGCCAGAAGGGCGTCGTCGGACACATCGCTCCCCAGGAGGACATGCCCTTCACCGAGGAGGGCGTCGTGCCGGATCTCATCCTCAACCCCCACGCGCTGCCGTCGCGGATGACCGTCGGTCACATCCTCGAGATGATCGGTGGGAAGGTCGGCGCGCTGGAAGGCCGCCGGGTCGACGGCACGGCCTTCACCGGCGAAGACGAGGACGAACTCCGCGAATCGCTCGAAGAACACGGCTTCGAATCGAGCGGCAAAGAGACCATGTACTCCGGTGTCACCGGCGAGAAGATCGAGGCCGATATCTTCGTCGGCGATATCTTCTACCAGAAGCTGTATCACATGGTCTCGAACAAGATCCACGCCCGATCGCGCGGCCCGGTCCAGGTGCTGACCCGCCAGCCCACCGAGGGTCGCGCCCGCGAAGGCGGCCTGCGTATCGGGGAGATGGAACGGGACGTGTTCATCGGCCACGGGGCGGCCATGACGCTCAAAGAGCGCCTGCTCGATGAGTCCGACCGGGAGTACATCCACGTCTGCGCCGAATGCGGGATGACCGCCGTCGAGGACGTCGAGCAACGCCGCGTCTACTGCCCCAACTGCGGCGAGGAGACCGACGTCCACGAGATCGAGATGAGCTACGCGTTCAAGCTCCTGCTCGACGAGATGAAGGCCCTGGGCATCGCCCCGCGGATCGAACTGGAGGACGCAGTCTAAACCATGTCAGGACACGCACCGAAATCGATCGGGAGTCTCAGCTTCGGGCTGATGGATCCCGAGGAGTATCGCGACATGAGCGCCACGAAGGTCATCACGGCCGACACCTACGACGACGACGGGTTCCCCATCGACATGGGATTGATGGACCCGCGCCTGGGCGTGATCGACCCCGGCCTGGAGTGCAAGACCTGTGGCAAACACAGCGGGTCGTGTAACGGCCATTTCGGTCATATCGAACTCGCCGCGCCGGTGATCCACGTCGGGTTCTCGAAGCTCATTCGCCGGCTGCTTCGCGGGACCTGCCGGGAGTGTTCGCGGCTGACGCTTGACGAGCGCGAGCGCGAGGAGTTCCGCGACCGACTCGACCGGACGCGCGAACTCGGCGACGACCTCAACGACGTCACCAAGGCCGCGATCCGCCAGGCCCGCAAGAAGGACTACTGCCCGCACTGCGGCGCGGTCCAGTACGACATCAACCACGAGAAGCCGACGACCTACTACGAGGTCAAGCAGGTGCTCTCCTCGGAGTACCCCCAGCGGATCGCCGCCGCGATGGAACCCGACGAGGAGGACGCCGAACCGGTCTCTCCGCACGATCTGGCCGATGAAACCGGCATCGACGCCGGCCGGATCCAGGAGATCCTCTCCGGGGAGTTCCGTCCCCGCGAGGAGGATCGGCGCGCCATCGAGAAGGCGCTGGACGTCGATCTGACCGAGGAGGACATGGACAAGCTGATGCCCAGCGACATCCGGGACTGGTTCGAGGACATCCCGGACGAGGACCTGGAAGTGCTGGGGATCGATCCCGAGAGGTCACGGCCGGAGTGGATGATCCTCACTGTCCTGCCCGTGCCGCCGGTGACGGCGCGGCCGTCGATCACCCTCGACAACGGCCAGCGTAGCGAGGACGACCTCACGCACAAGCTTGTTGACATCATCCGGATCAACCAGCGGTTCATGGAGAACCGCGAGGCCGGCGCGCCACAGCTGATCATCGAGGACCTCTGGGAACTGCTCCAGTACCACGTCACCACGTTCATGGACAACGAGATCAGCGGGACGCCGCCGGCCCGACACCGTTCCGGGCGACCGCTGAAGACGCTCTCTCAGCGCCTGAAGGGCAAGGAGGGGCGCTTCCGTGGCTCGCTGTCAGGCAAGCGCGTCAACTTCTCGGCGCGGACGGTCATCTCGCCGGACCCGACGCTCAGCCTCAACGAGGTCGGGGTCCCCGACCGGGTCGCGACGGAGATGACCCAGACGATGAACGTCACCGAGCGCAACCTCGAGGAGGCCCGGCGGTACGTCCGCAACGGCCCCGAGAGTCATCCCGGCGCGAACTACGTTCGACGACCGGACAATCGCCGGCTGAAGGTGACCGAGAAGAACTGCGAGGAACTCGCGGAGAAGGTCGAGCCCGGCTGGGAGGTCTCCCGGCATCTCGTCGACGGCGACATCGTGATCTTCAACCGCCAGCCGAGCCTCCACCGGATGTCCATCATGGCCCACGAGGTCGTGGTGATGCCCTACAAGACCTTCCGACTGAACACCGTCGTCTGTCCCCCCTATAACGCCGACTTCGACGGCGACGAGATGAACATGCACGCGCTGCAGAACGAGGAGGCCCGGGCGGAGGCTCGCGTGCTCATGCGCGTGCAGGAACAGATGCTCAGCCCCCGATTCGGCGAGAACATCCTCGGCGCCATCCAGGACCACATCTCCGCGACGTACCTGCTGACACACACCAATCCCACGTTCAACGAGACGCAGGCGCTGGACTTGCTGCGGGCGACCAGCGTCGACGAGTTGCCCGAACCCGACGGTCACGAGGACGACGGGACGGAGTACTGGACCGGCCGCTCGATCTTCTCGGAGCTGCTGCCGGACGGACTCGATCTGGAGTTTACCTCCAGCGCCGGCGACACGGTCGTCATCGAGGACGGCCAGCATCTGGAGGGGACGATCGACGAGGACGCCGTCGGCGCGTTCGGCGGCGAGATCGTCGACACGATCGCCAAACAGTACGATAAGACCCGCGCCCGCATATTCATCAACGAGGTCGGGACGCTGGCGGTCCGGACGATCATGCACTTCGGGTTCTCGATCGGGATTGACGACGAATCGATCCCGCCGGAGGCCCAGGAGCAGGTCGACGAGGCCATCGGGAACGCCTACGAGCGCGTCGAGGAACTCATCGAGACCTACGAGCGGGGCGAACTCGAGTCCCTGCCGGGCCGGACCGTCGACGAGACCCTGGAGATGAAGATCATGCAGACGCTCGGCAAGGCCCGCGACTCTGCCGGTGACATCGCCGAAGACCACTTCGACGACGACAACCCCGCCGTGATCATGGCCGACTCCGGTGCGCGTGGATCGATGCTGAACCTCACGCAGATGGCCGGCGCGGTCGGCCAGCAGGCGGTCCGCGGCGAGCGGATCAACCGCGGCTACGAGGACCGCACCCTCTCCCATTACCGCCCGAACGACCTGAGTGCGGACGCACACGGGTTCGTCGAGCACTCCTACCGGGAGGGGCTGGAGCCCAAGGAGTTCTTCTTCCACGCGATGGGTGGCCGCGAGGGCCTGGTCGACACGGCCGTCCGGACCTCCAAGTCCGGGTACCTCCAGCGGCGGCTGATCAACGCCCTCTCTGAACTGGAGACTCAGTACGACGGGACTGTCCGGGACACCTCGGACACGATCGTCCAGTTCGAGTTCGGCGAGGACGGCACCTCGCCGGTCGAGGTCTCCTCGGGCCAGGACGAGGCGGCCGTCGACGTCGAGGAAGTCACCGACCGGATCCTCGAGGAGGAGTTCAAAGACGAGACGGAGAAACAGCAGTTCCTCGGCACCGAGAAGCGCCCGACAAACCTCTCGGAACACGCCGACGACTGGTGGTACGCGGAGGGTGATGACTGATGAGCGAGACACAATACGACGCCACGGACCGATTCGAGTACGTCGACGAGGACGTCGAACTCCTCGTCGAGGACACCGAGTTGCCGCGACGACTGAAGAACGAACTGTACGAGACGATCGACGACCGCGGCGGGATGGACCTCGACGCGGTCGAGGAGATCGCCTCCGCGGTCGAATCCCGGTATATCGACACGCGCGTCGACCCGCTCGACCCGGTCGGGACCGTCTCCGCCCAGTCGATTGGGGAACCCGGCACGCAGATGACGATGAACACGTTCCACTACGCGGGCGTCGCAGAGATCGACGTCACGCAGGGGCTGCCGCGGCTCATCGAGCTGGTGGACGCCCGCAAGACCCCGGACACCCCGATGATGACGGTCTACCTTGAAGACGAGTACGCGACCGAGCGCGAGCGCGCCCACGAGGTCGTCTGGAAGATCGAGGCGACGAAGATCCTCGCGCTGGGGGACATCTCCACGAACGTCGCGGACATGCTCGTCCAGATCGACCTCAACCCCGACACGCTGGCCGAGCGGTGGCCGACCGTCGAACACGTCGAGGACGTCGTCGACGAGATCGCCTCGACGATCGAGTCCGCGCTGGGCGTCAAGACCCGCCAGTCGGGCACTGTCATCGAGTTCGGTCCCGAGGAACCGTCCTACCGGGACCTGTTGCAGCTGGTCGAGGACCTGCGCGAGATCGTCTTCAAGGGGATCGAGGACGTCTCCCGGGTCGTCATCCGCAAGGAGGACACGGACGCGGGCGAGGAGTTCGTCCTCTACACCGAGGGGTCGGCCCTGGGCGACGTGCTTGATATCGAGGGCGTCGACGCCTCCCGGACGACGTGTAACAACATCCACGAGATCTACCGACAGCTGGGCGTCGAGGCCGCCCGCGAGGCGATCATCGACGAGACGATGAACACCCTCGAGGAACAGGGGCTGGACGACGTGAACGTCCGGCACCTGATGCTGGTCGCGGACATCATGACCAACGACGGCGAGATCGAGTCCATCGGTCGACACGGCATCTCCGGGAGCAAGGACAGCGTGCTTGCCCGGGCAGCCTTCGAGGTGACCGTCTCGCACCTGCTCGACGCCGCGATTCACGGCGAGATCGACGCCCTCGACGGCGTCACCGAGAACGTCATCGTCGGCAAGCCGATCAAACTCGGCACCGGCGACGTCGACCTGCGGATGAACCCCGGCAAGGGCGGTTCCGCGGACTGACATGAGGGTCACGCTCAGCGACGAGGCGCGCCAGCTCATCCCGATCATCGAGGACGAGACCGGCGCGACCGTCCGCGATTGCGTGATCGACGAGGAGTACGATCGCCTGCTCGTGCTCGTCAAGGCCGGCCAGATGGCGAAGGCGATCGGCTCCGGCGGCGAGACCGTCCGCGAACTCGAAGACCGGCTTGACCGGTCGATCAAGTTCGTCGAAGACGGACCCACGCCCGAGGATGTCATCGCCAGCGCGCTCGCGCCGGCGGCGGTGTACAACGTCACGATCAGCGAGAACGACGATACCGTCGCCTACGCCGAAGTCGACCAGCAGGACACCGGCGTCGCGATCGGTGCGGACGGTCGCAACATCGACGCCGCGCGAACGCTGGCGAAACGGCACTTCGATATCGACGACGTGGAGATCGCCTGATCGACGCCTCTCGTTTCACTCGTCCGGACAGGGCGGTTCGCTCCTGTTGTGGATCGTGATCGGCCGCGTTTCGCTCGCGACGCGCTCGCCGCCGTGTGATACCGTCAGGTTCGCCGTCGCCGTCGATTCCGGTTCGAGCGCCCCGTCCCACTCGCCGGCGTCGACGAACAGGAGCCGTTCGGACCCGTAGCGATCGATGGTTTTCGTCCCGTTCGACAGTCGCTGACCGTCGACGGTCAGCGTCCAGGAAAGAGTCCGCTGGCCGCTTGCGTTCCCCCGGCGTTCGAGACGCGCACTCCCCGCGAGTTGCCAGCCGTCGGGCATCGGGACAGTGCTGACACAGCTCGTCGTCCCGTTGCCGGCGAGTGCCTGCTCGAGTGAGAGCGTGTTGACCGACACGCGTGGCTCGAACTCGGTGACGGTCGCGTTTACCTCTGCCGTACCGCCGTCCGTCGAGGCGGCCCACAGAACGCTGTAGCTGAGCAGTCCGATCAGAAGAATCAGGCCGATCCCGGCGATCAGGGCGATCCGGCGCATATCTCTTCGAAGTCACACTCGCGGAATATGTCTTTCCCCGTCGAGGAACACAGCCGGGACGAGTAAGAGGATTCGATCGCCGAGAATCCGCCGGACGGGTGCCTGCGAACCAGCCACACGCCGGGGATCCAAAAGAAGACGCTTAAGTGCCTCGGCAGGGTACGGGCTTGTACTATGGCGAACGGCAAATACGCCGCACGCAAACTCAAGAAGGACCGCCAGAAACACCGGTGGTCCGACTCTGATTACGCGCGCCGCGAGCGTGGGCTGGGCGAGCAGTCCGACCCACTCGAGGGCGCTCCCCAGGGTCGAGGTATCGTACTCGAGAAGGTCGGCATCGAGGCCAAACAGCCCAACTCCGCGATCCGGAAGTGCGTTCGGGTTCAGCTGATCAAAAACGGCAAACAGGTCACCGCGTTCGCGCCGGGCGACGGGGCGATTTCCTTCATCGACGAGCACGACGAAGTCACCATCGCCGGGATCGGCGGCGCGAAGGGCCGCGCCATGGGTGACCTCTCGGGTGTCAACTACAAGGTCGAGAAGGTCAACGGCGTCTCGCTGATCGAACTGGTCCGTGGCAACGCCGAAAAGCCGGTGCGATAACCATGTCCGAGGCAGAACCCTCCGAATCCGAGTCCGAAACCGAAACCGGGGCGCAGCTGTTCGGCGTCTGGTCGGTCGAGGACATCGAGTTTCGCGATCCCTCGACCGAGCGCTACATCACGGTCACGCCGATCGCGCACACGATGGGTCGCCACGCCGAAAAGCAGTTCAAGAAAAGCGAGATCTCGATCGTCGAGCGGCTGGTCAACCGCCTGATGCAGACCGACGAGAACACGGGCAAGAAACAGCAGACGACACGGATCGTCCGCGAGGCCTTCGAGATCGTTCACGACCGCACCGAGGACAACCCTGTCCAGATCCTCGTCCGTGCCGTCGAGAACAGCGCTCCCCGAGAGGAGACCGTCCGCCTGAAGTACGGTGGCATCTCCGTCCCGAAGGCCGTCGACGTCGCACCGCAGCGCCGGGTCGATCAGGCCCTGAAGTTCATCGCCGAGGGCGTCTACAACAGCTCGTTCAAGACGACGACCGACGCCGCCGAGGCACTGGCCCAGCAGCTCGTCGGCGCGGCGAACAACGACGTTCAGACCTACTCCGTCTCCCAGAAAGAGGAGAAAGAGCGCGTCGCGGCCGCCGCACGGTAACTTCTCTGTCTTTTCGTCTCGCGCGGGTGCTCCGATCCGACGGCAGCTAGTCGGCGGCTCGAGACTCCTCGAGGGCGTATTCGCGGGTCAACGCCACCATCGACTTGCGATACGCGCTCGCGTCGGGTTCGGGATCGAGCGTCCGGAACCGTCGTCTGAACCCATCGAGGCTGACGTTCGGTGCATCCAGACCCGCGGCGTGCGCGAGGTCGTACAGCCGGTGGTCCGATTCGAGCAGGTCGTGCCGTTCCAGCAGCGCCAGCGCGAAGGCGGCGTTGACGGCGGTGATGTCGGGGTCTGACGCCGGCGTCCGTCGCGTCCAGGCCGGCGCAGGATCGATCGGGCGGTCGGCGACCGCGGCGGCGAGCGTCGACTCGAAAAACCGGACCAGCTTCCCGCCCGGGGCGAGCCCGACCCACAGGTCGTCGGCGTAGATGTCCTTGACGTGGTTGGCGATCTGATAGCAGTGCGTGACTTTCCGGCGTTCGACACTCCGTCCGGCAAGCGCCAGAAAGAGCACCTCGTCGGTCGACTGGACGTGCGAGGGATGCTCGCGTTCGTGCTGGCGCATGTGTGCGAACTCGTGCAAGGCGAGTTCGCGAGCCATCGCGCTCGTCGCGGCCTGTTTCGAGATGATCAGTCGGTGCACGCCGTCGTCGTGGCTGACCCGCGTCCGCTCGTCGGGGTCGGCCCTGATCTCGACGCGGACCGGCCACTGGAGTTCGTGCTCGGTCTCGAAGAGACTCGCCGCCCCGAGGAACGGTGCTGCCGGGCCGCCACCCCGGACCCGTATCTCCATGTGTGGTATTCTCAGGGTATGCAGACGTATCACTGTTGCGGGGCTGGGAAGCGCGTTCGCATCTCTCGAACATCCGACCGGGTGTCCCACTGTCTCGCACCCGGCTGGAAACACTACCCTTTTGACCCTCCTGCCGGTAGAGTCGCGCATAATGGGCCGACGCAAGAAAATTGTCCAGGAATGTGAGACGCTGATGGACAAACCGGAGAACATCCGGAACATCGCCATCGCTGCTCACGTCGACCACGGCAAGACGACGCTGACAGACAACCTGCTGGCCGGTGCCGGCATGATCGCCGACGAGGGCGAGGCGACGAAGCTGATGATGGACACCGAGGAGGACGAACAGGAACGCGGGATCACCATCGACGCGGCCAACGTCTCGATGACCCACGAGTACGAGGATACCAACCACCTCATCAACCTCATCGACACGCCGGGCCACGTCGACTTCGGCGGGGACGTCACCCGCGCGATGCGTGCCGTCGACGGTGCGCTGGTGGTCGTCGACGCCGTCGAAGGCGCGATGCCCCAGACCGAGACCGTGCTGCGGCAGGCACTCCGGGAGGGTGTCAAGCCCGCACTGTTCATCAACAAGGTCGACCGCCTCATCTCGGAACTCCAGGAAGGTCCCGAAGAGATGCAGGAACGGCTCCTGTCCGTGATCCACGACGTCAACGAACTCATCCGCGGGATGACCGAAGACATGGACGACGTCGAGGATTGGACAGTCTCTGTCGAAGGCGGGACTGTTGCATTCGGATCCGCGCTCTACAAGTGGGGCGTCTCGATGCCCTCGATGCAGCGGACGGGCATGGACTTCGGCGACATCATGGAACTGGAGCGCGCGGACAAGCGCCAGGAACTTCACGAGCGTACGCCGCTGTCGAACGTCGTGCTCGACATGGTCTGTGAACACTTCCCGAACCCGGTAGACGCTCAGCCCCGTCGTATCCCGCGCATTTGGCGCGGCGACGCCGACTCGGATCTCGCCGAAGAGATGCGGGTCGTCAACGAGGACGGCGAGGTCGTGTTCATGGTCACGGACATCTCGATGGACCCCCACGCCGGCGAAATCGCCACTGGACGGGTCTTCTCCGGAACCCTCGAGAAGGGCCAGGAGCTGTACGTTTCCGGGACGGCCGGCAAAAACCGCCTGCAGTCTGTCGGGCTGTTCATGGGCGGGGAACGCGAGGAAGTCGAGCACGTCCCTGCCGGAAATATCGCCGCTGTGACCGGGTTGAAGGACGCGATCGCCGGCTCGACGGTCTCCAGCGTGGAGATGACGCCGTTCGAGTCGATCGAGCACATCTCGGAGCCGGTCATCACCAAGTCCGTCGAGGCCCAGTCGATGGACGACCTGCCCAAACTCATCGAGACGCTCCAGCAGGTCGCCAAGGAGGACCCGACCATCAACGTCGAGATCAACGAGGACACCGGCGAGCACCTCATCTCCGGACAGGGTGAACTTCACCTCGAAGTCGTCACCCAGCGGATCGAGCGCAACCAGGGGATCCCGGTCAACACGGGCGAACCGATCGTCGTCTACCGCGAGGCCCCGCAGAGCGAGAGTCGCGAGGTCGAGGGTATCTCGCCGAACCGTCACAACCGGTTTTACATCACGGTCGAGCCTCTCGATGAGGACATCGTCGAGTCGATCAAGATGGGCGAAGCCTCGATGGACATGCCGGAACTCGAACGCCGCGAGGCCCTCCAAGAGGCGGGACTGGACAAAGACACCTCTCAGAACGTCGAGCACATCCACGGCAGTAACGTCTTCATCGACGACACGAAAGGGATCCAGCACCTCAACGAGACGATGGAGCTGGTCATCGAAGGGCTCGAAGAGGCCCTCAACGACGGCCCGCTGGCCGCCGAACCGGTCCAGGGGTCGCTCATCCGCCTCCACGACGCTCGTCTGCACGAGGACGCCATCCACCGCGGTCCGGCACAGGTCATCCCGGCCGTGCGACGAGCCGTCCACAACGCCCTGATCGACGCCGATATCAAGCTGCTCGAACCGATCCAGGACGTCCGTATCGACGTGCCCAACGACCACATGGGTGCCGCGAGCGGTGAGATCCAGGGTCGCCGTGGCCGCGTCGACGACATGTATCAGGAAGGTGACCTCATGGTTGTCGAGGGTATCGCACCGGTCGACGAGATGATCGGCTTCTCCAGCGACATCCGAAGCGCGACCGAGGGTCGTGCCTCCTGGAACACCGAGAACGCCGGCTTCCGCGTGATGGCCGACAACCTCCAGCCCGAGAAGATCACCGAGATCCGCGAGCGCAAGGGCATGAAGACCGAACTGCCCGAAGCCGTCGACTACTTCTAGATCGCGGCGCTGTCTCTCTCGTTTCGACGCCACGGAACCGTGTCAGCCGAACCGATCGAGTCCCACCTGTCGTCGCTGGTGGCCGTCCGGGTCGCGCCGCCAGGCACTGCTGGCCGCGCGTTCCCGCTCGCGGTCGAACGCGGGCGGCTCGGCGGACTGATAGCCCGGACAGTCCGGTCCACACTCCACGGCCGGCTCGACGATCCGGTCGTGAAACGTACAGAACGGGACAGTCGCCGCCCGCGAGTCCGCCGACGGATCGCAGTTCGCACACCCCGGGAGTTCGGTCGGTCGCCACCCCTTGCCGTACGCCCGCTCGGCCAGCCGTCTGCGGGCACGCCGCTTTTGCTCGGGGTCGACCGGCCGAATCTCGGTCCGCCCGGGGTGTTCGGCGATGATCTCGGTCCCGTCCGTCGCGGGATCGAGCGTCTCCGGCTCGCGGATTACCTCCCGGCTGCCGGTGTCGGGATCGAACCGCCAGACGCCGACCGCCTCGGGAACCCGATTGAGGTGCGCGCCAGTAACGTACGATTCCGTCGCGAGGACCACCCTGTCGAACAGCCCCAGCGCCACGTCCTGTCGGAGCTGGCGCTGGAGGTCGCCCGGCCGGGCCAGGTCGGGCTTGTTCTCGATGCCGACGAGCCGATCGAACCACTCCTCGGGATAGCGGGCCGTCTGTCGCACGTGCAGGGTTCTGTTCCGCCGTTCGCGCTCGAAGAACCCGATCTCGATGCCGTGTTCGATCAGCGACTTCGCTCGGTCCGGCTTGCGATCGGGGAAGACTTCCCGCCAGTCGCGGGCCCGACCGACGCCGACCGCCGCCTCGATGGCCGGCTGCGGGATCGTCCGATCGGTGATCTCCGCCCGTCGATCGAACCCGGGTCCGGGTTCGAGCACGACCGTATCGACGATCCGCCGGCCGTGGACGCTCGCGCCGATCTGGCGGCCGAGCACGCGCTGGTCGGTTTCGAGTGTGGCACACAGCGCCAGTTCGAACCCGTACTCGCGCACGTCGAGAGATTCGTCCCGACGAGCAAAAGCGTCTCGCCGGGACTCGCTGTCACCCCCACTATACTCGATTCTGTAACCCCGTATATATGGGGTTGCATATTGCAACGGACACGTCGGCGAATCGAACGGTCGAGGCCGTGCGCTCTCTCATATACTTGAATCTACCGCTGCGTGTGTGGCTTCTCACGCGCTGGGAATATGGCGTTTGTTTACTAAGATAAGGCGCTGTTTTTCCGAGTGAAGAGTTACCCCACACCCGATATATGGGGGTCTTACAATGACAGATGGATGGAACATAGTCGTCTGCGTCAAGCAGGTACCGGACGCGGACGACGTCTCGATAGATCCGGAGACGGGACGGTTGAATCGCTCCGACGCCGAGGCCGTGATGAACGCACCGGATTACAACGCGGTTGAGGCGGCGCTGGAACTGCGCGACGAGGTCGGCGGAACGGTGACGGCCCTCTCGATGGGGCCGCCCAACGCCGACGCAGTGTTGCGCATGGCCGTCGGGATGGGGGCCGACGACGGCGTGCTCCTGTCGGATCCGGCCTTCGGCGGCAGCGACACCTGGCCGACGAGCCTCGCACTCGCCCGCGCGGTCGACGAACTGGACGCCGACGTGGTCTTCGGCGGCGAGGAGACGACAGACTCCTCGACCGGGCAGGTCCCGCCGGGGATCGCCGCGCACAACGGTTGGGCACAACTCACCTACGTCGAGGAACTCGAAGCGCGGCCCGATGAGAAGCGGCTGGCCGCCAGACGCGACATCGAAGGGGGGTACGAGCGCGTCGCCGCCGACCTCCCCGTCGTCGTCGCGATGGGCTTCGGCGAGAACGATCCCCGTCCGGCGGGCCTGCACCGCAAGATCTACGCCGAGACCGACTTCGAACCCGAGACCTGGACGGCCGAGGACCTGGGCGTCGAGGACGAGGTCGGATTGGCCGTTTCCCCGACGCAGGTCGGCGGGATGGACACGGCCGATCCGGTCCCGCGCGAACAGGAGGTCGTCGAGGACAGCGAGGAACTGGCCGAGCAGATCGCGGAGGTGATCTAGATGGCGGCAACGAGCGACAGCGGCGTCGACATCGAGGAGTACGACGACGTCTGGGTGTTCGTCGAACAGCACGACGGCGAGGTCGCGAGCGTCACCTGGGAACTGCTGAGCAAGGGCCGTGACCTGGCCGACGAGCGCGGCGAGGACCTCGTCGCGCTGGTGATGGGCGAAGACGTTGCGGAGACGGACATCCCCCAGCAGTGTATCGCTCGCGGTGCGGACAGGGTGCTCGTCGCCGACGATCCGGTATTCGAACCGTATCGATCCGATCCCTACGGCGAGCAGTTCCGTCACCTCGTCGAGACTCGCAAGCCCGCGGTCGCACTGATCGGCGGGACTCACACCGGTCGGGACTTCGCCGGCCGGGTCGCGGTGCCGACCCACGCCGGACTGACCGCCGACTGTACCGAACTGGAGATGGAAGACGGTCGCTACGAGATGCGCCGGCCCGCCTTCGGCGGGGACGCGCTCGCGACGATCATCTGTCCCGAGCACCGCCCGCAGATGTCGACCGTCCGGCCGGGCGTGTTCCCGGCCGCCGAACCCGACGAGGACCGCGACGGCGAACTCGAGGACGTCGAAGTCGTCGTCGACGAGTCGGAGACGATGACCGAGGTACTCGACCGCGAGGTCGGCGACGTCGCCGACATCACTGACGCGGACGTCGTCGTCGCCGGCGGGATGGGCACTGAGGGCGACTTCGAACCACTGTGGGAACTGGCCGATCTGCTGGACGGCGAGGTCGCCGCGAGCCGCGACGCCGTCGAGGAAGGCTGGATCGAACCCGCCCGGCAGGTCGGCCAGACCGGCAAGACAGTCCGGCCGAAGCTGTACATCGCGGCCGGGATCTCCGGTGCGATCCAGCACCTCGAAGGGATGGACGACAGCGAGACGGTGGTCGCGATCAACACCGATCCCAACGCACCGATCTTCGACAACGCCGACTACGGTATCGTCGGGGACCTCCACGAGGTCGTCCCCGAGCTGATCGAGTACTTCGAGGAGCATGAGGAGGCGATTCCGGCATGAGTGAGACTCCGAACTACGATAACATGTACGACGCAATCGTCGTCGGCGCGGGACTGGCCGGGTCGACGGCCGCACTGACGATGGCTCGCGACGGGCTAGACGTGATCATGATCGAGCGCGGTCCGTCGCCGGGGACGAAAAACGTCTTCGGCGGCGTGCTGTACACGCCCCGGATCCGCGAACTGACGGACTTCGAGGACGCCCCGAAGGAACGGTACGTCGCGAAAAAGACCTACAGTATGCTCAGCGAGGAGGGCGACGAGACCTCGATGTCGATCGCGCCCTCCTCCTGGCGCGAGGAGCCGCACAACGACTCCTGGATGGTCCTGCGCCGGGACTTCGACGAGTGGTTCGCCGAGCAGGCCGTCGACGCGGGCGCGACGCTGATCACCGAGACGACGGTCACTGACTTGATCAAAGAAAACGGGGAGATCGTCGGCGTCGAGACCGATCGGCCGGACGGCGAGTTGCGGGCGCCCGTGGTTGTTCTCGCAGAGGGTGCCAACTCGCTGGTCAGCGAGGCCGCCGACCTCAAACAGCAGGACGACCGGGACAACGTCGCCGTCTCGGTCAAGGAGGTCCGCAAGTACGACCGCGAGAAGATCGAAGACCGCTTCCACCTTGACGGCGATGCCGGGCTGGCCGCCCACTACTTCGGCGACGGTGCCTGTGGCGACGCCGTCGGCGGCGGGTTCCTGTACACCAACAAGCGGACCGTCTCGATCGGCGTCGTCTACTCGATCGAGGACGCCGCCCGTACCGATCAGACGCCCGACGAGGTGCTCGAGGAGTTCAAACAGCACCCCGCGGTCGCGCCGCTGGTCCGCGGCGGCCGGATGGTCGAGTATTCGGCTCACGCGATCCCGGAAGGCGGGCCGGACTCGATGCCCGAACTGGTCCACGACGGCGCGGTCATCGTCGGCGACGCCGCCGGGCTGGTATTGAACAGCGGGATCCACCTCGAAGGGACGAACATGGCCGTCGAGAGCGGTTATCACGCCGGTCGGGCCGTCGCCGACGCGCTCGCACAGGGCCGGACCGACGCGGCCGCGCTGGCCAGCTACGAGACCGATCTCCGCGACTCGTACGTCGTCGAGAACCTCGATCACTACGGCTGGTTCATGGACACCGCGGCCGAGGAGAAGGAGTTCCTGTTCGATGACCTGCCGCGGGCGCTCGGCGAGGCCGGCGACGCCTACTTCAAGATGGACAACACACCGAAAGACGAGCACGTCTCGGAGGCCAAGAGCCGTATCCTCGATGCGACCGGCGGCTGGCTCGGTGCCGCCAAAAAGGCCTGGAAGTTCCGCAAAATGCTATCGTAACAATGAGTATCAAAACCCCATCCGTTCCGGACACCCCAGAGGTAGAGCGCGAGACCATCGAAGACCGCCTGTACACGGTCAAGTACAGCGACAGCGGCGAGTCCCACCTCGACGTCAAGGTCGAGGGGATCTGCGAGGAGAAGTGTACGAACTACGAGTGTGTCAACGCCTGTCCCGCCGACGTCTGGCGGGCCGAGGAGGGCGGCGTGCCGACGATCGCCTACGAGAACTGCCTCGAGTGTGGCACCTGCCGGTTCGCCTGCCCGCACGGTAACGTCGAGTGGGAGTACCCCGAAAACGGGAACGGGGTTTCCTACAAGTTCGGGTAGTGCGAGGACGAGCGAAGCGAGTCCTCGAACGGAGCGAGCGGCAACGGCGCGAGCAGCGAGACGCCGAGCGAAGCGAGTCCTCGAACGGAGCGAGACACTCCTTTCGTCGCGTCCCGCCCTACAGCGATTTCTCGAAGCTGATCAGTTCGTACTCGCCGAACGACCGTCGGCCCCGTTCTTCGAAGCCGTGGGCCGGGTAAAACTCCGTGGCCGCCTGCTGACGGCGAGCCGTCTCCGCGAGCAGTTGCGTCGCACCGCGTTCGCGGGCGCCCTGCTCCAGCCGATCGAGCAGCGCCGAGCCGATGCCGCGGTGCTGATAGGCGGGATCGACGCGCATCCGGAACACCTCGGCAACCTCGTCGTCGATCGTGAGCCCGCCCATCCCGACAACATCGCCGTCGAGATCGGCGACCAGGAACTCGCCGCCCGAATCGAGATATTCGGACTCGATCCGACGGAGGTCGTCGATCCCGGGCACGTCCTCGGGGTCGGTCCCCTCGGCGGCCATCGCTCGCTCGTTCAGCGCCAGCACGGCGTCGCCATCGGCGGGCTCGAACCGGCGGATCGTGGCGTCGATCATCGCGATGGCTGTCCCCGTATGCCGAGACGCCCACTCACGCTCGGGGATCGACTGACAACCATCGCGATCACGCGAACTCGACGTCCTCGCGGGTGGTGACCTCGCCGAACAGGAAATCGGCGTGTTCCAGGGCGTACTCGCGGTGGTCGTCCTCGATCGCGCCGACGGCGTCCTCGAGCAGGATCGGCCGGTAGTCGCGCAACCCAGCGCTGGAAGCTGTATGCAGGACGCAGACGTTCGCCAGCGTGCCGACGATCACCAGATCGTCGATACCGCGAGCGTTCAGCCATCCCTCCAGTTCAGTCCGGTAGAAGGCGTCGTAAGTGTGTTTCTCGACGATCAGGTCCGCGTCGTCGGGGTCGAGTTCGTCGACGAGTTCGGCCTCCCAGGAGCCTTCCAGCACGTGCTCGCCCCACCGCTCGAACTCGTCGTAGTAGTGGGCGTCCTCGAACTGCTCGGGCGGGTGGACGTCTCGGGTGAACACGACGGTCGCGCCCGCCTCGCTGGCTCGGTCGACCAGTTCGGCACAGGGCTCGATCGCCTCCTCGCTGCCGGGCGCATAGAGACTTCCGTCAGGGTGGCAGAACCCGTTCTGCATGTCGATCACGACGACTGCGGTCGCGTTTGGGTCCAGTCGCATACGCGCGTCTACGGGTTTCTGCCCGAAGACAATTGTGCCGTATCGCGTGCGTTTTTATACGATCAGCTCGTTGGCGAACGCATGCGCATGCGACTTGCCGTGGTGGCGGTGCTACTGTTGGCCGTTGCCGTCGTTTCGATCGGTGCGGTCGGCGGGACTGCCCCGGCGTCCGAGAGCCCGCTCGCACAGTCGTCGAACGATACCGCCAACGAGGCACCGCCCGATCCCGAGGCGGACCGGCTGGGCTGGGAGGACGGCCGCTGGTACAACGAGTCGATCGACGTGACGCCCGAGGACGGCCTCAACGACACCGAACTCGACCTCGTGGTCGCCCGGGGGATGGCCCGCGTCGAGCACGTCCGGGGTCTGGAGTTCGAGGAGACGCCGCCGGTTGAGGTTATCAGCCGTGACGAGTTCCGCGAGGAGACCGGCAGTCGCTACGGGAACGTCACCGAGAGTCAGCGGCTCGCCGAGAACGTCTACTACGAGGCGCTGCTGATGGTCGACGAGTCGACCGATGCCGTCGGCGCCCAGCAGTCGAACACCGCCGGCGGCGTCGGGGGGTACTACGATCCAGCGAGCGGCGAGATCAAGATCGTCTCCGAGAACACGGACACGCCCCAGATGAACGAGATCACCCTCTCACAGGAGCTGTTCCACGCGTTGCAGGACCAGAAATTCAACATCTCGTCGTTCAACCAGTCGACACAGGAGCTGCACAACGCCAGAGACGGCATCATCGAGGGCGACGGCAACTACGTCGACTACCTGTATCAGCAGTCCTGTGAGAACGAGTGGGACGGGGAGTGCATCATGCCCGAAGACGGCGGCACGCCGTCCGATTTCGACCCCCACTTCGGACTGTATCAGATCCAGCTCCAGCCCTACAGTGACGGTCCCGCGTTCGTTAGCGACCTCCACGAAGAGGAGGGCTGGGAGGCAGTGAACGAGGTCTACGAGAACCCGCCCGCCTCGACCGAACAGACGATCCATCCCGACAAATACGGTGCGGACGCCCCGACGAACGTGACCGTCGAGGACACCTCCAGCGAGGACTGGCGGCCGCTGGATGTCGCGAACGGAACCGACTACGAGTCCTTCGGCGAGGCCGGACTGTACGTGACGCTGTGGTATCCGGGCTACGAGAGCCGGGGAGATACGATCATTATACGGCCCACAAACCACATTGCAGGTGGTGAACTCGACCCGTACAACTACAACCACCCCTACACTGCGGGCTGGGACGGTGACAGACTCGTCCCGTACGTGACCGACGACAGCTTCGAGACCAACGAAACCGGCTACGTCTACGAGATGGTATGGGACTCGGAGGACGACGCTACCGAGTTCCTCGACGGGTACGAACAACTACTCGAGTACCGCGGGGCCGAGCCAATCCAGGCCAACGAGAGTACCTACCGGATCGCCGACAGCGAGCGCTTCGATGACGCCTTCTACGTCGAACAGGACGGGGCGAACGTGACGATCGTCAACGCACCGACTGTCGAGGCTCTCTCGGATATCCGTGCCGGTGCCGCGCCGGCGAACGAGACCGATCCCGGTGACGACACGCCCGCGGACGAACCGACTGACACGCAGACAGACGAACCCACGGATTCGCCAAGCGAGACCACGACCGAGACTGGCGACGGGTTCGGCCCCGGCTTCGGCGTACTCGCCGCGGCGCTCGCGACGATCGCGGTCGCGCTGGTAGCGGCCCGCCGGCTGTAGCGAGCGGAATCGCTTTCCCGTTCGAACCCTGTTTTCCTGCCGATGCGGCGGTTGCTCGCGATCGCGGCGCTGCTGGCAGTCGTACTCGGAGCCAGCTGTCTCGCGCCGGGCGGTCCGGGCGAACTCGGCGTCGAGAACGGGTATCACTACGACGACGCCATCGCCGTCACGGTCGAGGACGGACTGAACGAGAGCGAGCGCGAGGCGCTACTCGGGCGGACGATGGCCCGGATCGAAGTCATCCGCGAACTGGAATTCGAGCGGACGACGAACGTGACGGTCATCTCCCGCGAGGAGTACCGAAATCGGACCGGCAACTCGGGCGATCCGACGAACCTGACCGACCGACAGCTGTGGAACGAACAGGTGTGGGAGGCCCTGCACATCGTCGGTGAGAACGAAACCTATCCCGATGCGCGGTCGAGCAACCGCGGCTCGTCGGTCGTCGGCTACTACTCATCGGGGAAATCCGGGATCGTCCTCGTCAGTGATTCGTCGACGCCACAGGTGACCCGCGGGACGCTCGTCCACGAACTCGTCCACGCGCTGCAGGACCAGCAGCTGAATCTCGGCGAAACGCGCGACCTGCAGGACGCACAGCTCGCCGTCCGGAGCGTCATCGAGGGCGACGCCAACTACGTCGAGGCGCGCTACGAGAACCGCTGTGGAGCCTCGTGGGACTGCATCGAGACGCCCCGGGCGACCGGCCAGCGGTCGGACTCGTTCAATGCCGGGCTGTTTCTGGTGAGCTATCTCCCCTACGCCGAGGGGCCGCAGTTCGTCGAGTCGCTTCGCGAACGCGACGGCTGGGGGGCCGTCGACGGGAGCTACGAGGCCTTCCCCGCGAGCAGCGAGCAGGTCATCCACCCCGAGCGCTATCCCGATGACGAGCCGACGAACGTGACGGTTCCCGATCGCTCGAGCGACGAGTGGAGTCGGTTCGACGACCTCGACCGGCCCGTCTACGACACCGTCGGCGAAGGGTCGATCTACGCGATGTTCACCGCCGTCGGCGTGATCGACCGGAGCGGAGCAGCGCGCTACGACTACGAGCACCCGCTCTCGACCGGCTGGGCGGGCGATCGGCTCGTCCCCTACCGTAACGACAGCGGCGGCTACGGCTACGTCTGGCGACTCGCCTGGGAGACGCCCGAGGAGGCCGGCGAGTTCGCCGACGGCTATCGCGCGTTGCTCGAGGGATACGAGGCCGAACGCCTCGACGGCGGTCGGTACGTTGTCGAGGGCGGCGCGTTCGCCGACGCGTTCCGGCTCTCGCGGGACGGCAGGACGGTCACGGTCGTCAACGCGCCGACAGTGGAGGGACTCGAGGGCATCGACGGTCCGGGGTGACTGATCGAGAGCGCCGACAGCCAGTACTATGACATCCTCCGCGCCGTGAACAGAGAGGGACTACGTCCCTCAAGCAGTCGGGCGAAGCCCGACGACGGCGCGGTTTCCTCCGTGGGAGTCTCAGCCGGTCTAAGACTCGCCGGAGGCAACATTCCCGTTGTGGTGGACGGTACTCGGGTCTGTGCGCTGTTCTTTGGGACTTTCATGAGAGCGTGGTGACTCCGACCAGGTGTGGTCGTCCCACTCGAACCGCACGGGCCGTGCCATCGGCCTGACTGCCCGTTCTGTCTGCCGTCTCAGGAACGTTTCTGACGTCCCGAGAACCGAAGGTTCTCGTGGGCACGCAAGACGCGTCGCGTCTTGCGAACGCTGTAAGGTCGGCGTGCCCTTCAAACCCACACGGACAGGTGAGCGTGTCCTGATGCCGTGTCGTTCGGTCCGTGCCGCCACACTGCGGGCACTCTTGGCTGGTCCATGCTTCCGACCGGACTTCCACCGAGATGCCGTATTCCTCGGCGGTACACGCTAGTCGCTCGGTGAATTGCTTGAACGCCCAGAAGTTGTGGGTCTTTGCGTTCACCCTGACCGACCAGTGCGTTTCGAGTACGTCGGTCAACCCACCGATATACACCGTGTCCACGCCCTCGGCGTACAGCCGTTCCAGCAGGTCACGACACAGTGCTTCTTGGGCGTGGTCGCGGCGACGAGTCCGTTTCCGGTACAACCGCCGGATACGCTTGCTACTGTACCTGCCTTCTTCGAGTTTCGACTGCAACCGGGCGATTTCTCGTGTCGTCTCACGGAAGCGGTCGAACAACTCCCGGCCTTCGTACAGATATTGCTCGCCGGTCGTTGTGGTACAAGCGACGAGATTGTTCGCACCAATATCCAGAGCGGCTGTTTCGGAAGCCAGTGGAGTATCCCGTGCATCATCAGAAACAGTCACGGGTTGCGAAGCTCGGAAGGTGCTGTCTGTCTCGTCGTACCACAGTTCTAGTCGGCCTTGGTCCTCGTAGTCAGGCCAGTTCGGATCGCCAACGATTTCCAGCCGGAGACGACTTTTCGGGCTGTTGTGCCTGTCACGGAGTTGTTTGCCGACAACCATCTCCAGTCGAGAGCGGTCGCCCCATTCGACGGTGTAGGCATCCTTTCGGACGACGCCTTTGAGAATGCGCCCGTCGTCCTTGTTCCCACGGAAGCCCGGCGGTTCGGGGTGTTCCGTGACTGACGTATTCGACTCGTCGTGATACGCTTTCTTGTTCTTGAAGAATGACCGCCACGCTTCGGTGTTTGCCCGCCGGACAGTTTGAGCGGTGGACGCGCCGAGAACGCCCTTGTATTTGCCTTCGAGTCGGCCTGTATCGGCATCCCACACGTCGCCCTCAAAACCGTCTTCGTCGTTGTAGCGCATGAGGCGTTGGTAGTTAATCTCGTTCCAGAGAGCAGCGGAAGCGTCCAACAGGTCGCGTAGCACCTGCTCATCGTCGTCGGTGAGCGGTCGCACGGCGAACGTGTTGGTACGCTTCACGACAACAGATTATTATACTTTTAGTCTTAAAGTCTTTTCGTATGCGCCCAAATATCGACATTTCACACACCCTCGGTGGCCGAGTCAAAGACTACGCAGGAGCGAACGATTTGGACCTCTCAGAAGCCTATGCAGAGGTGTTAGAAGCAGGACTCGACACGTTGGAGACTCAAGACCAGCAGTAACACGGCGGTTTCTCATACTGCCGGCTGTAACAAACTGAAGGAATTCGCCACCCCGGGGTGCCGAATCATTTCGAAAAGTTACAGCCACCAGTATCACTCGCCGTCGGCCAGACGACCCCCCGCAAAGCCGCCCAGCGCGCCGAGCCCGGCACCGT
The DNA here is from genome assembly GCF_017094525.1 of Halapricum desulfuricans. Lineage (NCBI taxonomy): Archaea > Methanobacteriati > Methanobacteriota > Halobacteria > Halobacteriales > Haloarculaceae > Halapricum > Halapricum desulfuricans. The sequence goes on from NZ_CP064788.1 coordinate 418,012, forward strand.
AGGCACTGACCACCAGCAACCCGAAGAGCATCCCCGCGACGACGACGAGGCCGAGTCCCGCCTCCTGTATCGTGGCGAATCCCGCGTACAGGCCGACAGTGACGAAGCCGAGCAGGACCAGCGCCGGAGCCATCGACAGGAACCCGGAGAGCGCACCGACGCTGACTGACCGTCCGGACGCCGGCTGTTCGAGGTAGCCCGCCAGCCCACCGCCGAGGATCGGCGAGAAGGGGACGAACGAGAGCACTGCCGTCGCGACTGCACCGAGCACCGCCGACGATTGATACGAGTCGACTGGAGCCCCCTCCCCGACGTTTTGATGGGCACGGTGTCGGAACACGACGTACCCGATCGCGAACAGGACGAGCCCGATGCCCGTCACGAGGAGACCGAGCCCCGTCCAGTTGACGACCTCCAGGGAGAACTCAAGCGTCTCCGCCTCCGTGAGGTCTCGCTCCAGAACGACGACCGTGATCTGCCCGCTCTCGATATCTTCCGCGAGCAACTCCCTGTCGACGACGAAACGCACAGCGGTACCCCCGACGAGCAGTGCCATCCCGCCGAGCGCGATGACCACCCCGACGAGCCAGTCGACGTACTCTGGTATCGGCCGAGCCAACACGGGATCGTCTGGCTCACTACTGGCTGTGCTGTCTGTTGTCTCCATACGTCAGTGATACGACGTGCACCGGCTTAATTGTTGTTCAAAGTACAATTTCTGCCCGCTCGGGTGGCGAACTCGCCGGTGACCACACAGTCCATGTCTCGAAGTGGCGACTTGCGCTTCGCACAAAGGATACGCTTTTTTCGCCGCTGGACCGTAAGACAGACATGACCGACTCAGGGCCGTTCGATTTTCTCGGCAGCGAGGCGATACAGGACGGGCGGGCGAGTGACGCGTACTTCGACCGCACCGTCGAGGCGCTCGAACACGCGGGCAAGAACCCCCACGTCGTCGCGGAGGTGACCGCAGACCAGTTCCCGACCGGCGAGTTCGAGGTGCTGGCCGGAGTGAAAGACCTCGCACACCTCTTCGAGGATCTCCCGGTCGACGTCGACGCGCTGCCGGAGGGACAGCTGTTCGACGGCGGACCCGTCGCTCGCGTCGAGGGGGAGTACCTGGACTTCTGTCGGTTCGAGACGGCACTCCTGGGCTTTCTCTCGCATGCCAGCGGGGTCGCGACCAACGCGTTGCGCGCTCGACTCGCCGCGCCGGACTCGACGGTGTTGAGCTTCGGCTCGCGACACGTCCACCCCGCGATCGCGCCCGTCGTCGAGCGAAGCGCCCTGATCGGCGACCTCGACGGCATCTCCAACGTCGCCGCCGGCGAGATGATCGGCCGGGAAGCCGGCGGAACGATGCCCCACGCGTTGCTTCTGTGTTTCGGACGGGGCGAACAGGAGGCGGCCTGGCGTGCCTTCGACGAGGCCGTCGCCGAGGACGTCCCGCGGGTCGCGCTCTGTGACACCTTCTCCGACGAGGTCGACGAGACGCTCCGGGCGGTCGAGACAATCGAGGGCCTCGACAGCGTCCGACTCGACACGACGAGTTCCCGACGCGGCGACTTCCGGCACATCGTTCGGGAGGTCACGTGGGAACTGGACGCCCGTGGGCACGACGACGTGGGCGTGTTCGTCAGCGGCGGGCTCGGGCCCGCGGAACTTCTCCACCTTCGGGACGTCGTCGACGGGTTCGGCGTCGGCGGGTACGTCAGCAACGCCGATCCGATCGACTTCGCGCTGGACATCGTCGAGATCGACGGCGAGGCGACGTCCAAGCGAGGCAAACTGGCCGGCGTCAAGGACGTCTACCGGACGCCGGACGGCGGCCACCACGTCGCGCTGGCCGACCAGCCGGGCCCCGTCGACGGGGACTCGCTCATGGAGCCGCTGGTCCGTGACGGCGAGATCGTCCGGGCGTTCGACGTCGACGAGGCCGCCCGGCGGGCACGTCAGGACGCCGACGCCGTCGGCTTCGGTACCGAGTGATTCGAGAACGAAACGACGCGATCAGTGGTGGGAGTGGCCGACCGGCTCGCCCGGGTACGCCTTTTCACCGGCTCTGACCGGGATGTCGAGCCAGTTCTCCATCGGGATCAGCGGGCACTCGTAGGCCTCGTTGTACGCACAGGTGGGGTTGTACGCCTCGTTGAGGTCGAGAATCCACGTCCCCTCGTCCGTCCTGTCGTGTTCCGGTTCGAGGTCGATGTACCGGCCCGCGCCGTAGGTCTCCTCGTCGTTGGTCTCGTCGCGGAACGGCACCCATAGCCGGTCCTCGCCGCCGACCGGCTGGTAGGCCTGCAGCGTCACGTCCTCGCCGTCGACCTCGAAGCGGAACTCGCCGTCGCGGACGTACTGCTGGCTCCCGTCGGCGGTCGTCTCGACGGTGATCTGCTCTTTGTCGTCGTGTTCGTGGAGTTCGAGTTCGAACCGGTAGTCCGGATCGATCGGGTAGTAGTCGAGTCCCGCGAAATCCGCGTGGTTCGGGATCGGCGACCGCGGGTGCGAGGCGAAATACTGCTCTTTCTGCTCGCGCTGCTGTTCGAGTTCGCTCTGCCAGTCGGCGCTCATGTCCACCGATACGGTGACCAGCCAGTTTATTCTTCCGACTGTTGTGCACGTGATGGACAAGACCGCCTGTCGATCTCCGAAACCGTGGCGGCGGGGGAGTTGCAGCGTCCTCACTCGATCACTCGTCCCACGCGTCGGGCCAGACGCCGGCGGCCCGCATGCTGGGCTCGGCGTCCGACAGCTCGGCTTTCAGTCGGTCGGGATCGATCCGCTCGAGATCTGCACCGGCCAGTTCACGGACGAGCAACGCCGCGAGCATCGCGTGTTCGCGCAGCGTCCGCCGATCGACCTTGTCTCTGGTGTCCGCGCGGGTGTGCGTCCACCCTCGTTCCCAGGGGCCGGTCTCCCCGCCCGCCTGACTGTGGACCTGCAGCGTCGGGATACCCCGGCGGAGGGACGGCCAGTGATCGCTGTAGGGATGGGGGCGATCCCCGATCTCGACGGGGTGACCGACCGTCTCGAAGACCTCTTCGACCAGCGTTTCGATCTCGTCGCTGGCGTGAGTCAGCGCCTGGATCGTCCGCTCGCGGCCGACGCCGTCGAGGTTGACAACGGCGTGTACGTCATCGGTGTCGATATTCGCCGCCAGCGTCTCGCTGCCCTGCAGTCCGAGCTCCTCACAGCCGACCAGCGCGACCTCGACCGACCGGTCCAGATCGAGTCCCGAAAGCGCCTCGACGACCGACAGCAGGACCGCGACGCCACAGCCGTTGTCAAGCGCCCCCTCACCGACGTCGTGGGCGTCGTAGTGGGCGAGTAGGAGCACGCGCTCGTCGGTTTCGGGGCCGAACCGGCCCCGGACGTTCTGGCTCGTCCCCGGTTCGACCGACGCGGTGACGTTCAGCCGTGCGGCCGCCCCTTCCCGGGCGTACTCGCGGAGCCACTCGCCGGTCTCGTAGCTGACACCGACCGCCGGGAGCGTGTCTCCGACCCGGAGCGATCCGGTCGGCGGGAGCTGGCCGGGGCGATGGTTCGCGAAGATGAACCCCGTCGCTCCCCGCTCGGCCGCGTGACCGATCTTTTCGGTTCGGTGGACGAATCGGTCGGCTGAGGGCGGCGTGGCCCCGCTCGCGACGACGATCGCGTCCTCGACCTCGCTGTCGTCGAGTTCCGCCGGCGTGCCGTACCCGACGTCCACCAGCGGCGCTTCGACGGTCGATTCCGGGCAGTAGGGCAGCGCTCGCGCCTCGAAGGTTCGCTCGCGGTCGCGACTGTGGACGTGGACCAGCAGCGACGTCTCCCCGCGGGTCCACTCCGGGATCGCGAACGACTTCTCTCGGACGTTATCGAGACCGAGGGCCTCGAGTTCGTCGCGCAGGAACTCCGCCGCGCGTTTCTCGCCCGGATGCCCCCCGAGCCGGTCCTCGAACTCCGCCAGCGTGCTCAACACGCGCCAGGGGCGGTCGGACTGCCAGATCGTGCCGAGACGACGCGCCACCCGTTCGTCCATGGAGGGTGCGTCGAGCGGGGACATCAAAAACCCCGTGGCGGACCGTCCGGTCGGCACAGTCGGCAGTATTAGGGGCCCGCCGCCCTAAGCCGAGGTCATGAGTTCAGTACCGGAGCGGAGCGACGTCGAGACCGAGTACACGTGGGAACTCGAGGCCCTGTACGCCGACGACGACGAGTGGGAGACGGCCTTCGAGCAGGTGAGCGAGCGGATCGACGACCTGGCGGCGTTCGAGGGACGGGCGACCGACGACGCCGAGACGCTGCTTGCGACGCTGGAGACCTTCGAGGACGTGATGCGGCAGGTCGAGAACGTCGTCGCCTACGCCCGGATGCGCCGTGACGAGGACACCCGCGACAGCGACTATCAGGCGCTTTTCGCCCGCGCACAGTCGCTGCACTCACGGGCCAGCTCCGCGGCGAGTTTCCTCGACCCGGAGATCCAGTCCTGCACGCGCGAGGAGATCGACGCGATGATCGACGCTGCACCGGCCCTCGAGGAGTACGAGCACTACTTCGACGACGTGCTCCGGATGAAAGACCACACCCGCTCGGCGGAGGTCGAGGAGCTGCTGGCGGACCTGGGCGAGGTCCTGGGCGCGCCCTCCGAGGTGTACAACATGCTGACCAACGCGGACATGACCTTCCCGAGCGTGGAGGACCCGGAGGGCGAACCGATCGAGATCACGCTCAACAACTTCACGACTCTGCAGAAACGCCAGGATCGGGCGTTCCGCCGGGAGGTCTACGAACAGTTCTACGACGAGTGGGAGACGCTTCGCAACGCCGTCGGCGCGGCACACAAAAACAGCGTCAAGACCGACGTCAAGACCGCACGAGCGCGAAACTACGAGACTGCCCGCGAGGCCGCACTTGACGGGCCGAACGTCCCGACCGAGGTCTACGACACGCTCGTCGAGACCGTCCACGACAACCTCGACGCGCTGCACCGCCACGCCGATCTCAAACGGCAGATTATCGACGGTGACGAACTCCGGATGTGGGACCTGTACGTTCCGCTGACCGAGACTGAGAGCCCCGAGATCGACTACGAGCAGGCTTGCGAGTACGTTACCGAGGCCGTCGCGCCGCTGGGCGAGGACTACCAATCCCGGCTCGCGGAGGGGCTGGACTCGCGGTGGGTCGACGTCTACGAGACTCGCGGCAAGCAGTCCGGTGCCTACTCCGGGGGGACCTACGAGTCCCAGCCGTACATCCTGCTGAACTACCAGGACGACGTCGAGTCGATGTACACCCTCGCCCACGAACTGGGCCACTCGCTACATAGCGAGTACACCAGCGACGAGCAGCCCTACGTCTACGCCGACTACGAGATCTTCGTCGCCGAGGTGGCTTCGACGGTCAACGAGACGCTGCTGACCCACCACCTGCTGGAGACCGTCGAGGACGAACGGTTGCGCCGACACGTCCTCAACGAGTACCTCGAACGGTTCCGCTCGACGCTGTACCGACAGACGATGTTCGCGGAGTTCGAGCAGCAGACCCACGAACTCGCAGAGGCCGGCGAGGCGCTGACCGCCGAGCAACTGGACGAACTCTACGCCGACCTCAAAGGCGAGTACTACGAGCCAGCCGAACTCGACGACCGGATCGCTCGCGAGTGGATGCGGATCCCGCACTTCTACCGGGCCTTCTACGTCTACCAGTACGCCACGGGTATCTCGGCGGCGGTCGCGCTGGTCGAGTCGATCCTCGACGAGGACGACCCCGGTGCGGCGGATCGCTACCTCGAGTTCCTCTCCCGTGGCTCGCGCGCGTACCCGCTGGAACTGCTCCGTGACGCCGGTGTGGACATGGCCGAACCCGACCCGGTCGAGGCCGCGACTGGCGTCTATACCGAGTACCTCGACGAGATGGCATCGTTGCTCTGATCGCCGCCCGATCTCCGACCGCGACCCAAAGGCACTTTTCTCTGTATCGAATAGATCCACTACCAGATGTCTCGCAGTCCTTCGCTCCCGGACCGACCTACTCTGGACCTCGATCCCGATATGTCGCCGTCAGAACGGCTGGCGGCGCTGAAAGAACACTTCGCAGAGGTCCAGCGGGTGAACCGTGAACTGCAACAGCAACTGACCGCGGCCCACAATCGCCAGGACGACCTGGTCGAGGAGGTCGACAAACTCGAACGCCAGAACGAGACGCTCAAGACCTCCTCGCTGTACATCGCGACGGCAGAGGAGTTGCTCGACGACGGGGTCGTCATCAAGCAACACGGCAACAACCAGGAAGTGCTGACCGAGGTGTCGCCGCAGTTGCGTTCGGAGATCGAGGCCGGTGACCGGGTCGCGATCAACGACTCGTTTACCGTCAAGCAGACCCTGGACAGCGAGAAGGACGCTCGCACGCAGGCGATGCAGATCGACGGCTCGCCGGACGTGACCTACGACGACATCGGCGGGCTCGAGAGTCAGATCCGCGAGGTTCGGGAAGCCGTCGAGGAGCCGCTGCTCAACGCAGAACAGTTCCGCGAGGTCGGGATCGACCCGCCCAGCGGCGTCCTGCTGCACGGTCCGCCCGGGACGGGCAAGACGATGCTCGCGAAGGCCGTGGCCAACGAGACCGACGCCACGTTCATCAAGATGGCCGGCTCGGAACTGGTCCAGAAGTTCATCGGCGAGGGTGCGAAACTCGTCCGTGACCTGTTCGAACTGGCCGGCGAGCGCGAGCCGGCGATCGTCTTCATCGACGAGATCGACGCGATCGCGAGCAAGCGAACCGAATCGAAGACGTCCGGCGACGCGGAGGTCCAGCGGACGATGATGCAACTGCTCAGCGAGATGGACGGTTTCGAGGACCGCGGGGAGATCCGGATCATCGCCGCGACCAACCGCTTCGACATGCTCGACCGGGCGATCCTCCGGCCCGGCCGCTTCGACCGCCTCATCGAGGTGCCAAAGCCCGACAAGGAGGGGCGCGAACGGATCCTCGAGATCCACACCCAGGAGATGAACCTCGCCGACGGCGTCGATCTCGGTGCCTGGGCCGAGGAGACAGCGGGATTCACCGGCGCGGAACTGGCAAGTCTCGCAACCGAGGCGGGCATGTTCGCCATCCGTGACGGCCGTACCGAGGTCGGACCAGCGGACTTCGAAGACGCCGTCGAAAAGGTCGAATCGGCCGCCGATGACGTCGGAACGCCGGTCGCGTTCTACTAATTGTCCACCTTCCGTATCGACTCTTCTCTATCGGCCAGCCGGCGTGGAACGGCGTCTGATCCGCCTGCCGCAGGTGGCTTCCGCGCCGCATTTATGATGATTTACTTATGCTTTTCCCGAAGGTTAACGTTCGGTCCGTGTGAACACTCATCTATGGGCAAGCATATCCTGATCCCGGTCGATGGATCCGAACAGGCCCACGGGGCGTGTGCGTTCGTCGCTGAGGACTACCCCGACGCCGACGTGACGCTGTTGCACGTGATCAACCCCGCCGAGGCGGGCTACAGCGTCCAGGCGGGACTGCCGACGTTCTCCGAGGAGTGGTACGAGCGCCAGAAGGAGCGCGCCGAGGAGATCTTCGAGGAGGTCGAACCCGATCTGGAAGACGGTGACGGGACGGTCAACCGGGAGACCGAGATCGGCAAGCCGACCAACACGATCGTCGAGTTCGCCGAGGCGAACGACGTCGATCAGATCGTGATGGGCAGTCACGGCCGGTCGGGCGTCTCGCGGATCCTGCTGGGGAGCGTCGCCGAGACCGTCATCCGGCGCTCGCCCGCCCCGGTGACGGTCGTGCGGTAACGTTTGGTCTGGCCCGAACCGAACCCCTAATACCCGATGCCGGAGAACGGGGAGACATGTTGCTCTCCCTTCGCGCGGAGGTCGAGGACGCCCTCACGACTGCTTTAGAGGCGCTTGATCTCCCGACCGACGACCTGGGTATCGAGACGCCGCCCGAGGACGTTCCGGCCGTGCTGGCTTCAAGCGCTGCCTACCGTCTCGCCAGCGAGGCCGGCGCGCCGCCGCCCGAGATCGCCGCGGACCTCGTCGAGGCGATCGACGCCGACGACTACGAGTACATCGGCTCGGTCAGCCAGCAGGGGCCGTACGTCAACGTCTTGCCCAGCGACAGGTATCTCGAAGCCGCCGTCGAGGCCGCCCAGACGGAGTCGTTCGGAACCCTCCCCGATCGGGAGACGAGCGTGGTCGTCGAGCATACCTCGGCCAATCCCACGGGACCGGTCCACGTGGGCCGCGCCCGGAACCCGATCGTCGGCGACGCGCTCGCTCGCGTCCTCGAATACGCCGGCTACGACGTCGAACGCCACTACTACGTCAACGACGCCGGCCGCCAGATAGCCCTGTTCACCTGGGCCTACGAGACCTTCGACGAGTCGGATCTCCCCGAGCCGGCACGGGACTCCCCCGAATACGAGATGGTCCGCTACTACCGCAAGGGCAATGCCTACCTCGAGGAGGCGGACGACGACGCCGTCGAGGCGGCCGAAGCCGAGATCCAGGCGATCCTGCAGGGGCTGGAAGACGGCGACGAGGAGACCTACGAGCGGGTCTCGGAGGTGGTCGACACCGTCCTCGCGGGGATGACTGCCACGCTGGAGCGACTTCCCGCCGAGTTCGACGAGTTCGTCAAGGAGACGCGGTTCATGCGCGACGGCTCGACCGACGACGTGATCGAGCGCCTGCGAGCCCTCGAGGCGGCCGTCTACGAGGAGGACGCCTGGCAGCTGGATCTGCCCGACATCGAGAAGAACCTGGTCTTCCTGCGTGCGGACGACACGTCGCTGTACACGACGCGGGACCTCGCTCACCACGAGTGGAAGTTCGATACCTTCGACCGTGCCGTGACGGTTCTGGGCGAGGATCACAAGCTCCAGGCCGACCAGCTTGAGACGACCCTCGAGTTGCTGGGTCACGACACCGACCGGCTCGAGCAGGTGTTCTACTCGTGGGTCAACCTCCCGGAGGGCGGGATGAGCACGCGCGAGGGGACCGGTGTCGATCTCGACGACCTGCTGGACGAGGCGATCGACCGCGCCCGTCAGGAGGTCGAGGACCGGCTCGACGATCGCCTGCGGGACGATGACCTCGACGAGGCGGACGTCGAGCGGATCGCCCATCAGGTCGGGATCGGTGCCGTCCGGTACGACATCGTCGCCAAACAGCCCACGAAGGGGATCACCTTCGAGTGGGAGCGCGCGCTTGACTTCGAGGCCCAGTCGGCTCCCTACGTCCAGTACGTCCACGCGCGCTGCTGTGGGATCCTCGATGAAGCTGCATCGGCCAGCCACGAGGTACCCGACGAGATCGACGTCGACGCACTCGAAACGGAGGCGGCTCGCGATCTCGTCAGAGAGATCGCCCGCTTCCCGGCCGTGATCGAGGAGGCCGCCGACGATCTGCGTCCACACGTCGTCGCGACGTACACGCGGGACCTCGCCGAGGCGTTCAACACCTTCTATCGGGAGTGTCCGGTGCTGACGGCCGACGACCCCGAGACGCGGGCCGCGCGGCTGGCCGTCGTCGCCGGCGCGCGAAACGCGGTCGCCAACGCGCTGGACGCGCTCGGCGTTGCCGCCCCCGATTCGATGTAGGCGTCGACTGTCGGGTCGTCCGTCGCGTTCGCTGTGGTCGTCCCGTTGCTCATCGGCGGATCGTCGGCTGAGACCTCGCTCAGCAGTATCGGGGGCCCGCACTCGGTACAGGCGTCGAAATCCAGCGGCTCGGCCGACGGCTGGGCGGCGGGCGCGACTGTCGCCGGCGTCAGTCCCAGCGCGAACAGCGCGAGCACCGAGAGCGCGACGACGTGGCCCTGATCCGGACCGACATCCATACTCGTCGATACTCGCTCGCTGTCGGTAGGTTTCCAGCCTCGATATAGGGGGCCATAGTGTCCGGCCTGCGTGTCTCACCACGTCGGCCTTCGAGCCGATTCGTTCGGCCCGTGCGAGACGTGGCGATAGTCTTGCACAGATGTCCCAAAAACGTTATCAGAGCCACCGGCCTAGCGGGAGCAGGTAGTCGGACTGACATCGAGACGGACAGTCGACGGACAACGACGGAGCGGACACCCGACACAGTTTAGACACGTGGTACTACTTGCATTCGACGCCGGCCTGCTCGCGCTGTTCGTGAGCTTCGGCTTCATGGTCGGCGTCTTCTTCGGCTTTTTCGGTATGGGTGGGTCGTTTCTTGTCACGCCGGTGCTGCTGTTGCTGGGCTATCCCGCGCCGGTCGCGATCGGGTCGAGCATGGCGTTCGTGTTCGGGACCGCCGTGATCGCGACGCTCAAGCACCACGACGTGGGGCAGGTCGACTACACGCTCGGGGCGCTGATGTTCGTCGGCATCGCGCTCGGCATCGAACTGGGAAAGCGACTGGTGTTCGGACTCGAAGCGCTCGGCTACGCCGAGATCGTCGTCGGGACCAGTTACGTCCTGTTGCTCGCCGTGATCGGCCTGCTGTTCACCCGGAACGCGCTACAGGACGACAGACGGAGCGACACGGCGGGCCAGTCGGACGACGACGCGGGTACCGACGACATCCCCGACATCGCAAAGGTCATCAAGTCGTACAATATCCCGCCGATGGTGACACTCACCGACGGGAGCCGCGCCTCGCTGTGGACGATCTCCGGCGTCGGCGGCGGCGTCGGTGTCGTCTCGGGGTTCCTCGGCGTCGGGGGCGGGTTCATCCGGATGCCGGCGATCCACTACGTCATCGGCGTTCCGATCGCCGCGGCCGTCGGCACGAGCCTGTTCGGGGCACTGATGTCCGGTGCCGTCGGCGCGTTCACCTACGGGCTCTCGGGTGCGATCGATTTCGGTGTCGTCACGGCCCTGCTGGTGGGAAGCGCACTCGGAGCCAGAATCGGCTCGGCGGCGACAGTCTACATCGACGAAGACGACGTCACGATCTACTTCGGGATCATGCTGTTGCTCGCGAGCGTCGCCGTCGGACTCGGCGAACTCGCCGCGTGGTTCGAGGTCGCGCTCCTCGATACGCTCAGCCTCGTGTTGCTGCTCGGAGCGGCGGTCTTCGTCACGGGAATCATCCTCGCGTACGCGCTCGCTGGCGTCCGCGCCGACGCCGCCTACTCGTGACGGCAGTAGCGATGTCGACTGCCCTTCGATCACGTCTTGCGGTCGTCAAAACGGTGTGTCGGCGTCCGGCGACGTGTCGGCGTCCGAGCGCTCGCTCCCGTCGGCGTCGCTATCGCCGACCGAGATCCCCATCGCCGCGAGTTGCATCCGTCCCTCGTCGGTCGCCATCTCCGGGGACCACGGTGGGTCCCAGACGAGTTCGACGGTCGCCGTCTCGACGCCCTCGACTGCCTCGACGGCGGCTTCGGCACGGTTGACCATCTGGCCCGCGATCGGACAGGTCGGACTCGTCAGAGTCATCTCGACCTCGACAGCGCTGTCTTCCAGGTCGATCTCGTAGACGAGACCGAGATCGTAGACGTTGACCGGGATCTCCGGGTCGTGAACCTCCCGCAGTGCCTCGACGATGGCGTCTCTCTCGACCATACCTATTCTTGATTGCCCAGCCCCTTCAGCCTTGTACACCTCGCACAATCCGGGTCGGATCAGTCGAGTGTCCACGCATCGAAACCGGATCGGGGGATACGCACCAGGAATCATCATCGTAAAAACATTACGTTGAATGACCAAAGATCCAAATACGACGCCTGTCTGTTCTAGACTGCATGACGAGCTATGATTTCAGCGGCCGCGTGGCCGCCGTCACGGGTGGCGCTTCAGGTATCGGTCGGGAAGTAGCCGTGCAGTTCGCCGACAGCGGCGCGTCGGTGGTCGTCGCGGACGTCGACGACGAGGGCGGACAGGCCACGGTCGAACAGATCGAGAGCGACGGCGGCGAGGCCGTCTACGTCTCGACGGACGTCACGGACATGGACGACGTGGAAGCGATGGTCGAGACGGCCGTCGAGGAGTTCGGTCGGCTGGACTACGCGGTCAACAACGCCGGGATCAGCGGCGGAGAGGACCCGGCGGGCGACGTTCCCGAGGAGGACTGGGAACAGACGATCGACATCAACCTGAACGGCGTCTGGCGTTCGCTGAAGGCCGAACTCGGGCAGATGACCGACCAGGACGACGGCGGCGTCGTCATTAACATGGCGTCGATCCTCGGGAAGGTCGGCTTCGAGAACTCCTCGGCGTACGTCTCGGCCAAGCACGGCGTGCTCGGACTCACCAAGACCGCCGCCTGGGAGTACGCCGATCAGGACATCCGCGTCAACGCCGTCTGTCCCGGCTTCATCGAGACGCAAATGCTCGAAGAGGCCGGTATCAGTACCAACGAGAACGTCCGGGAGTGGATCGAGGGGATGCACTCCCAGGACCGGCTGGGCAAACCCGAAGAGATCGCCGACGCCGTCCTGTGGCTCTGTTCCGATGGCGCGTCGTTCACGAACGGCGAAGCGTTGACCGTCGACAGCGGATTCACGGCGAAATAACTCCGTCGGCCAAATACGGCTCGCGTTTTTTCGAGTGTTGGTGTCGAACAGCGACTACTGCGCCGAATCGTCGCCGGCGTCACGATAGAGCATGGCCTTCTCTGCGTCGAGCGTGACGACGGTTCCGTCTTCGAGTTCGTCGGGGACTTCGACGTCAGCGATCATCGGGATCCCGTGTTCGCGGGCGAAGACGGCGGCGTGACTCGTCGAACCCGGTTTCATGCCGCGCTCCCCGCCCACGATACCGCGGACGTGCTCGGCGTCGCCGGCCAGTTCGCCGCTGTACTCCGAGACCACTGCGATCGCCCCCTCAGGCACGGTCGAGAGGTCGCCGTCCTCGACGCGGTGGAGTTCGCCCGTGACGAGACCGCCGACGACGGCGTCGCCGCGGACGGTCGTCTCGGCCGCGACGTGGATTTTGAGTATGTTCGAACTATCTATCCCCTCGAGTTCGGTCATCATGCCCGACATGACGACGAGCCTGTCGCCGTCCCTGACGATCCCGGTGTCGAGCGCTGACTCGGCAGCGTTCTGGATGATGGCGTCCGCGCCTTCAGTCGTGCGGGGGATGGTGGTCGGGTGGATGCCCCAGGAGAGGGCGAGTCGCCGTCGGACGCGATCGTTGGGCGTCGAGGCGATGATGGGGACGCAGGGGCGGAACTTGGCCATTTTCAGCGCGGAGTGGCCCGACTCGCTGGCGGCGACAATCGCGGCGGCGTCGACGTCCTCGGCGAGGAAGCGCGCGGCGTGGGCCAGCGCGTCGGCACGGGTCCCTTCTGCTTCGGGAATCCGCTGTTGGCGGACGGTTTCGTACTCCTCGCTGTGTTCGACTTCTTCGACGATGCTGGCCATGGTGTCGACGACGCGAGCGGGGTGGTCGCCGATGGCGGTTTCGCCCGAGAGCATGACCGCGTCGGTGCCGTCGAGGACGGCGTTGGCGACGTCGGAGGCTTCGGCGCGGGTGGGGCGGCGGGCCTCGACCATCGAGTCGAGCATTTCGGTGGCGGTGATGACGGGCACGCCCGCCTCGTTGCACTTGCGGATGATCCGCTTTTGATAGAGTGGAACGACCTCAAGGGGAAGTTCGACGCCGAGGTCGCCGCGGGCGACCATGATGCCGTAGGCTTCGTCGATGATGCTGTCGAGGTTTTGGACGGCGCCGGCGCGTTCGATCTTGGCGACGATGGGGATGTCGGCGCCGAACTCGTTGAGGGTGTCGGCGATTTCGCGGATGTCGGCGCCGTCCCGGACGAACGAGGCGGCGACAAGATCGACTTGTTCTTCGGCGGCGACTTTGAGTTCCTGGCGGTCCTTTTCGGTGACGGTGGGGAGGCCGAGTTCGACGCCGGGGATGTTGACGCCCTTGCGGGCTTGCAGGTCGCCGCCGTTTTCGACGCGGGCGTAGACGTCCGAGCCGTCGACGTCCTCGACGGTGGTTTCGATGCGGCCGTCGTCGAGCAGGACGCGGTCGCCCGGTTCGACGGCGGAGATGTCGAGCGAGAGCCCGACCGCGTCGGGGGTGGCGTCGTCGCCCTGGTAGAAGCGGACGCGGGAATCGGCTGCCAGGTGGATGGGTTCGTCGATGTCGGCGGTCCGGACTTCGGGGCCGGGGATGTCGTGCATGACGGCGACGGGGTGGTCGACCTGCTGGTCGACCTCGCGAACCCGGGCGATGGTCTCCCGGCGTTCCTCGGGCGAGCCGTGGCTGGCGTTGAGTCGGGCGACCGACATGCCGGCCTCTGCGAGGTCTGTGATCCCCGCCAGCGAATCCGAGGCCGGGCCGAGCGTACAGACGATCTTGGCGTTACGCATCGCTGTTCCCCTCCAGGGCTGCCGGAAAGTCGCTGCCGTGTCCGTTGGGCATACTAGACTATCGACGCGCCTGCGACATGAAACCCGCCCGTGATTCTCAGGGGACTACAAGTAGAGTCGAACGACCCGCGTCACGACATGTGGAAGCGAAGATCGACTTGATCCGTTAGATGGTATAGGATGGTATCAAAAGGAAGATTTATGTATTCGGAAGGTATAGAAAGGGATGACAGATGACAGACGAGGACGACGGCTTCCCGTGGCCGCCGACGATGTTTCAGGAGGCGGGCGAGCAGGCGATCGAACAGCAACAGGAGTTCCTTCGCTCGATGATGGGCGCTGGGGCGTCTGGGATGGACATGAACCAGCTCAGTGCGATGAGCCAGCTGGCGACGTTCAAGACCCGCGTCCAGAGCGGCGGCCGGATATCCATTCCGGACGCCGAGCGCGAGGCGCTGGACATCGAGGAAGGCGACATCGTTCAGGCCGTCGTTCTCCCGGTCAAACGCAACCGAAGTGAGTAATCATGACAGACTACACGACCCCCGTCACGACCGCATTCGAACTGCAGCGCGCATCGATCGAACAGACACAGACCGCTCTCGAACAGGGCGTAGCGCTCCAGCAGCGGATGGGCCAGGCGATGCTCGACAGCATGGAGAGCCAGCAGTCGGCCCAGCGCCGCGGCGTCGAGCTGAGCCAGACGGCGATCCACGGCTATCTCGACGCCATCGAGTCGTCGGTTCCCGGCATGGACGTCCCCGTCGAGGAGATCCGCACGACAGTCGACGAGCAGTTCGAGTTCCTGCTGGAGAACCACGACGAGGCGTTCGACACGCTGCAGGCAGAGGCCGGCGACGGCTACGAGAGCTACGACGAAATGACCGAGGAAACGCTCGAGGCGCTGGACGAGCAGCTGTCAATGCTCATCGAGGCCCATGAGGAACTCCAGTCCCAGTCCGCCGACGCCGTCGAGGAGCTGGCATCCCAGGCCGAAACGGTTCAGGAGCAGATCCAGGACGTTCAGGAGCAGACCGCCGAGACGGTTCAGGACGTTCAGGAGCAGGCCAGCGACGCCTGATAGGGCGGCAGTTATTTCTTTCGTGCGAAGCGATATAATACACATGAGCGACGATAGCGACACGACGGACAGTATGGACGAGTGGAACCAGATGGTCGACGAGATGAACGAGGCGCTTGCCGAGTCGTTCGACCAGAGTATGCAGGCACAGACCGCATTCATGGAGTCCTGGAACGACGTGTTCGCCGACTCCACGCCCGACGACGAGACGCTCTCAGAGGGAATCGAAGGCTACAACGAGGCCTACGAGGTCTGGATGGACGCCGCCGAGCAGATGTTTGAGCGATCGGTCGACGCGGCCCAGGGCGAAGAGGTCGAAGCCACGGAGTTCCGCGACATCTGGCTGCAGTCGGCGAACAAGGCGTTCAAGGAGGTAATGGAGACGAGCGCGTTCGCGGCCGCGAACGGACAGCTCGTCGAGTCGATGCTCGAGCTCCGACAGGAAGCCGACGACGTCACCCAGGAGTCGCTGGGCGAACTCGGGTTCGCCACGCGCGAGGACGTCGTCGAGGTCGGCGAGCGCCTCGTCGAACTCGAGCGACGCCAGCAGGACCTCGAAGACAAACTCGACCGCGTCCTCGACGCACTCGAGGAGTGAGCGTCATGTTCAACCCGATGCGTCCAGTGATCGACGCGCAACGGCAAGGAGTCGAGAAGCTGGCCGAGACAGTCGAACTCGCCGGCGTACTCGACGACCGTCTCGAGACGATGCAGGAAGTCGAAGTCGGCGGGACGCCTGCTGACGTCGTCTACGAGGAGAACAAGCTCGAACTCCTCCACTACGATCCCGAAGCGGCGGGTATCGATGTCCCCGAAGAAGAGCGCGAGGACGTTCCGATCCTCGTCGTCTACGCGCTCATCAACAAGCCTTACATCCTCGATTTGCAGCCCGATCGGTCGGTCGTCCGGCGGTTGCTCGAGGCTGGACACGATGTCTACCTGATCGACTGGAACGAACCCTCGCGTCTCGACCAGCATCTGACTCTCGACGACTACGTCAACCGCTACATCGACAACTGCGTCGACGTCGTGCGCGAGCGCTCCGAACAGGAGCAGATCAACGTCCTCGGCTACTGCATGGGCGGGACGATGAGCACGATGTACACGGCGCTGCACGCCGAGAAGGTCAACGCCCTCGGGTTGATGGCCACCGGGCTGTACTTCGAGGAGACCGGCGGCGTCCTCGAGCGCTGGGGCGACGAGGAGTACTACGACCCCTCGACCGTGATCGAGGCGTTCGGCAACGTCCCGGCGGAGTTCCTCGACGAGGGGTTCGCGCTGATGGACCCCGTCCAGAACTACGTTACGAAGTACGTCCAGTTCTTCGAGAACCTCGACAACGAGGCGTTCGTCAAGAACTTCAGCCGGATGGAGCAGTGGCTCGAAGAAGGGGTCGACGTCGCCGGCGCGACCTACGAGCAGTTCCTTGAGGACATCTATCAGGGTAACAAGCTCTACAACAACGAGCTCGAACTCGACGGCACGCACGTCGACATCGAGAACATCGACATGCCCGTCCTCCAGATCCTGGGCGAATACGATCACCTCGTCCCGCCGTCGGCGAGCAAGCCGTTCAACGACGTGATTCCGAGCGAGGACACCCGCATCATCGAGTACTCGACGGGACACGTCGGCCTCGCCGTCTCCTCGAGCACCCACGAGGACGTCTGGCCCGAGGTCGCCGACTGGTTCATCGAGCGCTCCCGCGAGCAGGAAGCCGTGGAAACCGCGGCTGGGGAAGAGAATGCAGACGAGACGGCCGACGAGGCGGCTGCAGACGAAACGACCGACGAGGTAACTGCAGACGAAACGACTGCCGAGGAGAGTGCAGACGGGGCGGCTGGCTCCGACGTCGAGACTGTCGAGGGCATCGGCCCGACCTACGCCGACCGTCTTCGCGCGGCCGGCATCGAGACCGTCGGAGACCTGGCTGGATCGGATCCCGAGGCGGTCGCCGAGGCCGCCGACGCGCCGCTCGGTCGCGTCGAAGACTGGTTCGAACAGGTCGCCTGATCCGGGCCGTCTTCTACACGTCTCGTTGCTACCGAGTCGGAACCGTGAAGGTACCGACAGGAGAGTGCAAAACCATGAGTCCGACTGTCCACGAGGTTCGGAACGCGATTCGAGTAGCGACAGGTCGCTTCGAACGGGAGGTCGAGGCGTCGTTCACGAAGGAGGAGTTGCAGGCGATCTGTCAGGCGCTCGAGATAGGTACCGGGACGGAGCGGCCGTCGACAACGCGTATGCGCCGACTGATTCGAGCGCAGGTCGGCATCGCGGAGTCGCCGGAGACAGCGGACGACTCCACGTTCCGAAAGGCCGACCTCCAAGCGATTGCGGCGGCGATCGGGGCGTCGTTCGAATCGTAGCCGCCAGTTGCCCGAGCAGTTTACCTGCTATGATTCCCGATCCGATACTCTCGAAGGAGCGGATTTCCTGCCGACCGACTTGCGCCGTGTCCGCAACCGTTTTTCCACCTACGTTCCGTTCTTTGTCAGAATCGGCGGTAGATGCAATCGGTTGGCCGATCCTAGACAGCTGGTGTATCTCCCTGCGGAGCCATGTTGAGATAACCCGACTGGAGTCGTGAGGGGTTAGACTTTCTACTCGCCTGTCGTGTCTTGCTCCTCGGTCATGGTCTCTTTGGCGGTGCCGAACCATCCGTCGATATTCTCGGCAACGAAATCTTGGCCCCCTAGACCGACAGCGATGCCGATGCCAAGTGCCAGCGCCAGCGCCAGCGCACCGAAGAACGCCACCACGAATGTCGTAAACAAACTCGTTAGTGGCGACGCGTTAATCCCGATTGTGGACAACACAATCGTGATCGTGAGGTAATAAATAAAGACCTTGACTGCCAGACTGGCCACCAAGATAGGTCGACTATCCCCTCCTTCAGTGACGAGGTCTGCGACCCGTTCGGCCAACCAGATGCCGACCAACAACACGATGAAGCCAGCAGCCAACGCCGGTAGATAGCCGGCAAAGTCGCCGAGTAAACTCGAAAGGGCGTCTATGCGGAGAATATCTGCGACTGTCAAGATTGTCAGGAAATAGATGTAGTACGTGACCAGTTTGCCAACGATACCTCCCAATTCGCCTTCGCCCTCCCCGAACTGTTCGAGTGGGGTTTCTCGCAGCAACTCTCCGAGGTTGAACCCGTCAACCACGCCGGACACGATGTCTCCGATAATCCGCGCCACGATGAATCCGACCACGAGGACGAACAATGCACTGAGAATTATCGGGAGGAAGACTCCGATATCGGCCAGCATATCGGTGAGTTCGCTGATACCCAACACACTCGCTGCAGCGACTATCGCGACAAAGTAGACGTAGTACGCGACAATCTTCCCCAAAACATTTGCAATGGCGTCACCATCGCCGTCCCCGAGTTCTTCGACCGCGGTATCTTCGGCATAGCTGTCAACACCGAGACGACGAATGACCCGGGTGACTATCCCTCCAAGTATGCGACCAACTATATACCCGATAACGAGTATGAGCAGCGCACCGAGTAGAACCGGAACGAATTCAATGACGTCAGCTATGGTCTGATCGATTGTATCGCTGAATGGCACTTGCAATGGGGATGCTAAATTACTATGATTTAACATAGATGTAACAATTCACAGGCGACGAGAATAGTTATCAACGAATTATCGACTAGTATGGGCTGCTTATGATGCGATGTTGCGCGTGTGTCCAAAGTCGAAAGATATCGTCCAGCAGTGCGGTGACAGGGATGTAGGCACGATAGCTGTCGGTCACCCCGAAAACATCCGCGTGAACCGCCTCGGGGTCAAGCTCCGAGGCACTCGGCCTGCTCCGCCTGCAAATATCCCACCGCTTGCGGTGCGGTCCGGGAATCCTCGCCGTCGTCGGGTGGTTCGAGAGAGCGAAGCTCTCTCGTCATCTGCTCACGGCGCTTTGCGCCGTTCGCAGGTTCGTGGGACTGGTCCCACGCTCATCACGAAAGGCGCTCGCGCCTTTCGAACGACTACGCCCGACTGCCCGAGGGATCTTCGATCCTTCTCCGTTTACGGCGAGGAGGTCCCAGAGAACAACGATACCGAGACACACTATCTGGACAACTATATGACTGATAAGGACTACTCGTTCGATCGAGCGGAGAGAACTCGGGCCGGACAGTCACAAAGGGGCCGGCAGTGCTACTCTTCGATCTCGACGTCAACGGCCTCGGTGGCCTGCTGCTGGACGTCCTGGATCTGTGCCTGGATCTCTTCAGTCTGGTCCTTGAAGTCCTCGAACAGATCGGCCATCTGCTCGGTGGCATCGACGGACTGGGACTGGAGATCCTCGTGGGCCTCGGCGAACATCTCGACCTGCTGGTCGAGCGTCTCGACGTAGTCCTCGGAGAGCTCGTCGTAGGTTTCGACGCCGTCGGCGACCTCCGACTCGATGGTCTCGAAGACGTCCTCGTGGTTCTCCAGCAGGAAGTCAATCTGCTCGTCGACCGTCTCGCGCAGCTGCTCGACGGTCGTCTCGCTACCGGGGACGCTCTCCTCGACGGCGTCGAAGTAACTGTGGAACATCGTCCGGCTCAGCTCGACACCGCGGCGCTGGGCCGACGCCTGGCTCTCCACGCTGTCGAGCATCGCCTGACTCATTCGCTGCTGGAACTGCAGGCCCTGTTCGAACGCCTGCTGGCTGTTCTCGAGCGCGCGTCGCTGCAACTCGAACGCGGTCGTGACGGGGGTCGTGTACGAATCACTCATCTCACTCCCATCTACAACCTTCGGACTGATAAAGGTTCCGTTTGTAACCATTAGATGGTTTCATATACCACTCAATGTCTTCCATCGAAGGAGCGGGCTGGCGGGCAGCGATAGTATCGTGGTTGCAGCGGTTCGAAGGACGCGTTGCTCACAATCGTCGTGACACAGATGCCGCCAGCGAACCAGGTATTGCCGACAGGTCAGATGTCGCCGATCGTGACGACGCGGTCGTCGTCTTCTCGTAGCTCCCGGGTGACTGTCCCCTCACGTCGCTCGTGGGTCTGGCCGCGCTCGCCGAGCACGATGAGATCGGCCCCGATCTCGTCGGCGTGCGCTTCGATCGTCTCTTCGGGGATCCCGTGACAGCAGGTCGTCTTCACGGAGACGCCGCGCCGCCCGGCGGCCTCGGCGACCGCCGAGAGCACTTTCCGACCCCGGTCTTCCTCCTCGGCGACGATGACCTCGGTGCTGCTCAGGGCCGGCTCCCCAAACTCGTCGGTGTCCACGACGTACAGGGCGTGTAGCGTTGCGCCCTCGCGTTCGGCCAGCGCGATCGCGTACGCGGCCGCGCGCTGTCCGTGTTCGCTCCCGTCTGTCGGAATCAGAATCGTCTCGACCATTGTGACCGATATATAGCGTCTCCAACAGGAAATAATGTGTGATCGGTTCCCACACGCTGATAAAATTGCCGCCGTAACGGTTTGCTGAAGCCGATAGAGGGATGGTGGCCTACTCGAGCAGGCTCTCGCCGGTCATCTCATCGGGCTTGTCGATGGCCATGAGTTCGAGCATCGTCGGCGCGATGTCGGCGAGCGTGCCGCCGCCTCGCACAGACCGGCTGCCGTCTGTGCCGTTCTCGTCGAGGTAGATGATCGGGACGTCGTTGAGTGTGTGGGCCGTGTGGGGGTCGTCCTCGGTGCCCAGATCGTCGGCGTTGCCGTGGTCGGCAGTGATCAGCAGGTCGCCACCGGCGGCCATGACCGCCTCGGCGAGCCGACCCAGCTGTTCGTCGACCGCCTCGACGGCCGCGACCGCGGCGTCGAAGTCCCCGGTGTGGCCGACCATGTCCGGGTTCGCGTAATTGAGGACCATCATGTCGGGGTCATCGCTTTCGATGTATTCGAGGGCCGTATCGGTCACCTCCGCACAGGACATCTCGGGCTGGTGGTCGTAGGTCGGCACGTCCGGACTCTGGACGATCTCGCGCATCTCGCCCTCGAACTCGATCTCGCGGCCGCCGTTGAGGAAGTACGTCACGTGGGGGTACTTCTCGGATTCCGCGAGCCGAAGCTGGGTCTTGCCGGCCTCGGAGACGACCTCGCCGATCGTGTTGACGGGCTGGTTCGGCCCGTAAGCCACCGGCACGTCGAAGGTTTTGTCGTACTGGGTCATCGTGACATAGTACGTCTCCGGCGGCTCCAGGTCGTACTCCCAGTCTTCGGGGCGGATGCTGTTGAGCATCCGGGTGAGCTGGCGGGCACGATCCGACCGGAAGTTGAAGAAGATCACGGCGTCGCCGTCCTCGAGGGCTTCGCCGCCCTCGATGGTCGTCGGCTCGATGAACTCGTCGGTCGTGTCGCGCTCGTAGGATTCGGTGGCCGCTTCGACGGCAGTCTCTGCGTGGTGGTCGCCCTCTCGGTCGACGATAGCGTCGTAGGCCCGTTTCGTGCGCTCCCAGTTCTGATCGCGGTCCATCGCGTAGTACCGGCCGGTCACGGTCGCGACGTCGCCGGTGCCGTTCTCGTCGATGACCGCCTGGAGCTCTGTCAGGTAGCCCTCGCCGCCGGTCGGTGAGGTGTCCCGGCCGTCCATGAACGCGTGGGTGACAGCCTCAACGCCGCGGTCGGCCGCCATCTCGATCAGCGCGTGCAGGTGCGTCTGGCGGGAGTGGACCCCGCCGTCCGAGACCAGCCCCATGAGGTGAACGGCCCCGTCGTGCTCGTCGGCGTAGTCCATCGCCGCGACGAGTTCGTCGTTCTCGAAGAACGTGCCGTCCTCGATGTCGTCGGTGATCCGGGTGGTGTCCTGCTTGACCACGCGGCCGGCCCCGATGTTCAGGTGGCCGACCTCGGAGTTGCCCATCTGGCCCTCCGGCAGCCCGACGCGCCGGCCCGAGACCTCCAGGCGGTTGTGTGCACCGGCGTCCCAGTACGTCTCGAAGTTCGGCGTGTCCGCGGCGCGCACGGCGTCGCGGGCAGTTTCGTCGTCGTTCAGTCCCCAGCCGTCGAGGATTACGAGTCCGACGTCCATGCGAGAAAAGTTGACTCGCCAGCGTAATAGTTCTTCATATCTCTCCGGATCGCCGAAACGGGGCGTCGGGGGCGACTGTCCTCATCTGCCGTGACGGCGTTTCGGACGACTCCGGGCGACCGAGAACGTCGACTATCTTTATGAACGTATGGCGAGCAGTATGACGTATGACAGAGATCCTCTCGGAGACGCTGGCCGACGAACTCGTCTCGATCGCGCGCACGGCGACCGGCGACAGCCTGCGCTCGGTGACGTATTTCAACCGGTCGAACTTCGAGCAGTTGTATCTCCGCAGCGACCTCGAACGCGACGCCGATCTCGACACGTTCGTCGGCCACGAGTGGCGCGGCTACCGCGACACCACCAACGCCTATCAGGCGACCGAGACCGAACTCGGCGCCTACCGGTACACCATTCGGGCGTTCGAGAACGGCTACCTGCTGCGGGTCGGCACCGAGCGCTCGAGCGTCCTGCTGACGACCGACGACGTCACCATGCAGGAGTTCGAGGAAGTGGCCGAAGCCGTCAGTCGCAGTCTGGAATCCCATTCCGAGTCGAGCGATCACGAGTAACGCGACAGCGGCCGACCAGCGGGGCAACCGAGACACATATGCGTCGCGAGGGCCAGTCACTCGGGCATGGACGCGGCACTCGGAGCGCCGGAGAAGATGGCCGAACGGGCCGACGACCTGACGCCGATGATGGCCCAGTACTTCGAGTTGACCCGCGAGTACGACGACTCGCTCGTTCTCTTTCAGGTCGGTGACTTCTATGAGGCCTTCTGTGGGGCCGCCGAGCGAGTCGCCAGGCTCTGTGAGATCACGCTCACGAAACGCGAGGACTCGACCGGCGAGTACCCGATGGCCGGCATCCCGATCGACAACGCCGAGAGTTACGTCGAAACGCTGCTCGACGCCGGCTATCGCGTCGCCATTGCCGATCAGGTCGAGGATCCGGACGAGGTGAGCGGCGTCGTCGAGCGAGCGGTCACCCGGATCATCACCCCCGGGACGCTCACCGAGGACGAACTGCTGGGCGGGGCCGCGAACAACTACGTCGCCGCGCTGGCCCGCGAGAACGACCGCTACGGGCTGGCGATGGTCGACGTCTCGACCGGCGACGCCTACGCGACCGGCAGCGACTCGCTGGCGACGATCGAGGACGAGCTCGGCCGGTTCGATCCCTCGGAAGCGATCGTCGGGCCCGACGCGCCGACCGACCCCTTCGAGTGTATGGTCACGCCGTACGACGAGCGCGCCTTCACCGCCGAGCGGGCACGCGAGCGGGTCGGCCGGTATTTCGGTCCGCCGGAGCGACTGCTCGCCAGCGCCGCGGAAGTGCGGGCCTGCGGCGCGCTGCTGGCATACGCCGAGTACACTCGCGGCGGCACCGGCGTCGGTGAGGACGGCCAACTGGCGTATCTCAACCACCTCACACGGTACGATCCCCGCGAGTACATGGTCCTGGATTCGGTCGCGCTGGAGAGCCTGGAGGTGTTCGGCCGCCGGTCGGTCCGGAGTTCGGAGGGGCTGACGCTGGCCGAGGCCGTCGACGAGACCGCCTGCGCGATGGGACGGCGAGAGTTGACCGACTGGCTGCGCCGCCCGCTGATCGAGCGCGACCGGATCGAGGCCCGCCACGAGGCCGTCGCGGAACTCGTCGGCGCGGTCCGGACTCGCGAGCGCCTGCACGAGCGCCTGCGTGAGGTCTACGATCTCGAACGGCTGATCTCGCGCGTCTCGCGCGGCCGGGCGAACGCCCGTGACCTCAATTCGCTCGGCTCGACGCTGGCGGTCGTCCCCGACATACGGGCGGCGATCGAGGACAGCGACAGCCGGAAACTCCGGGCGTTGCACGACCGGCTTGACGACCTGCCGGAGGTCCGGTCGCTGCTCTCGGAGGCGATCGCCGACGATCCGCCGCCGGAACTCACCGAAGGCGGCGTCATCGCGTCCGGGTACGACGAGACGCTCGACGAGCTGCGCGAGACCGAACGCTCGGGCAAGGCCTGGGTCGAGCGACTCGAGGCGCGCGAGCGCGACCGGACCGGCATCGACTCGCTGAAGGTCGGCCACAACTCGGTGCACGGCTATTACATCGAGGTGACCGACGCCAACCTCGATCGGGTCCCCGAGGACTATCAGCGCCGCCAGACGCTGAAAAACAGCGAGCGCTACTACACGCCGGAACTCAAAGAGCGCGAAGACGAGATCGTCAGGGCCGAACAGCGGGCCGACGACCGCGAGTACGAGCTGTTCGTCGAGGTGCGCGAGACCGTCGCCGCCGAGTCCGAACGCGTCCAGCGGCTGGCGGACGCCCTGGCGCAGCTCGACGTCCTCGTCTCCTTCGCGACCGTCGCCGCGGAGTTCGACTACGCCCGCCCGGAGATCGTCTCCGAGGGCATCGATATCGAAGCCGGTCGCCATCCGGTCGTCGAGCGGACCGAGGACGCGTTCGTCCCGAACGGTGCCAGCCTCGACCGTGACGACCGCGTGATGATCGTCACCGGGCCCAACATGAGCGGCAAGTCGACCTACATGCGCCAGATCGCGCTCACGGCGCTGCTCGCCCAGGCCGGGAGTTTCGTCCCCGCGGAACGCGCGCGCTTGCGTCTCGTCGATCGGATCTTCACTCGCGTCGGCGCCAGCGACGACATCGCAGGCGGGCGATCGACGTTCATGATCGAGATGACCGAACTCGCCGAGATACTCGAGCACGCCACCGAGGACTCGCTGGTCCTGCTCGATGAGGTCGGACGCGGCACCTCGACGACGGACGGGCTCGCCATCGCACGCGCGGTGACGGAGTTCATCCACGACGAGGTGGGCGCGACGACGCTGTTCGCGACCCACCACCACGAACTCACCGACGTCGCCGAGCAACTCCCGGCGGTCCGCAACCGGCACTTCGAGACCAGTCGCGAGGACGGCGAGGTCGTCTTCGAGCACGAGGTCGCGCCCGGCGCGGCCGAGGCGTCCTACGGCGTCGAGGTCGCCGGCGTCGCCGGCGTTCCCCGGCCGGTCGTCGAGCGCGCGGCCGAACTGCTCGAAGACAGCGAGACGGTCCCCTTGGCGGACGAGGGCGGCGTCCCGGCTCGAACGAACGGGAGCGGGGACGCCGAGCGGGGTCACGAACATTCGGACTCGATGGCAGCGACTGAAACTGACGCGATCCGCGAGCGCCTGCGCGAGGTATCGATCGCCGAGACGACGCCGCTGGAGGCGCTGCGGCTGCTCGCCGAGTTGCAATCGAAACTCGAAGCGGAGTAGCGACCTGCGACGCGACCGCGCTCGGTCCGGCTACTGGTCGTGCGGGAGCGACGCGGAACTCTGCAGGTCGGCGTCGAGCTCGGCCTCGGCCATCTTCTCGATCAGCGACTCGAGGACCGTCTCGCGCTTGCCGCGGACGAACTTGATCGAACCGACGACGAGGTGACCGCCGCCGCTGACGCCCGCGCCGGGGTGCTCCTCGCGGAGCTGTTCGACCATCTCGGGGATGTCCAGCCGCACGCCGTCGCTGCGGAGCACGGCGAAGTCGGGGCCGTACCCGATCGTGATGACCGGCTCGCCGGTCTCCTCGACTTTCCGGTCGTGGACCGCGCCGGTCGTCTTGCCCGGGGCGGGGTAGCTGAACCGCCGGACGTGGTTCTCGACGTCGATCTTGTAGAGGTGGGCGTCGTTCGCCAGTCGCTCGTGCTCGAGGTGGTCGCTCGCGTACCCGAGCTGTTTCTGGACGTCCCGCTCGGAGCGGTCGGACAGAAACGCGACGAGTTCCTCGTGGCGGTCGCGGTCGTCACAATCGACGTTGAGCACGTCGGTGATCAGCGGCCCGCCGTCGTCATATCGGAGGTAGTTGGTCGCGTAGTCCAGCGCTTCACCGATCTCCCGTAGTTGCTCGCGGTCGTACCCCTCCTCGCTCGCCAGTTCGAGGTAATCGGCCATCGCCTCGGCTTCCGAGCGATCGGAAAGGCCGGCCACGGCCGGCACGTGCCGGAGGTCGTCGGTCAGCTCGGGGGCGATCATCCGGGCGAGCTCGACCGAGAGCATGCCCGTGGTGATCCGGTAGTCCTCGCCGTGGAGGTACGGGTTGACGTGGGCCTCCAGCAGCGGTTCGACGGCCTCTGGATCGGGATGGTGGTGATCGACGACGACGATCGGGATGTCGTAGTGCGCGAGGTTCTCGTAGGCCGGGACGTCCTCCTCGGTCGAGCCGTTGTCGAGCATGAGCACGAGCGGGAGTTTCTGGCCGTTTCGGCTCCGGTCTTCCAGCGCGAAGTTGAGGTCCCGGGTGACGTCCTCCAGTTCGTAGAAGGGGGCCTTGCTCGGCAGGCGCTTGAGCATGTGTCGGGCCGCATCGGGATCCTCGTAGACCTCCTCGACGAACCGCTCCAGCGCGAGTTGCAACGGGACGCTCGCGCAGATCCCGTCGCCGTCGGCGTGGTGACGCATCCGGATCGGTCGCCCCTCGAGGATCGTCCGGCGCAGCAGGTGCGCGACGTCTTTCAGGTCCTCGTACAGCGGTTCGAACGCCGACCACTCGACGAGCGGGTCGACGTCGTGTGGCTGTGCGACCTCTTCGAGCGCCTCATCGAGTCGGTCCCGGAACTGCTCGGCGGTCGCGCCGTCGAGTCGGTCGAGCGATTCGACCTCGAGCTGGACGCCGCCGTTTCGCTCCTCGACGTGTCCGGTCAGTCGGACCACGTCGTCGAGTTCAATCTCCGGGTAGGCGCGGACCCCGGCGTCCTCGAAGGCCGCACACGGGACGATCCCGGTGCCGTCACGCACCTGGAAGATCGTCGGCCCGCCGGTCTGGTTGATGCCGACGACCGTTCCGTCGAGATGGACGGTCGAGCCGACGTGGTCGTCGAGTTCCGCGACGGTCGTGCCGGCGCCGTACTCGACGGCCTCGGTCGTGTAGGACGCCGGCGCGCGCTCGACGAAGCTCAGGTCGCCGTTGTCGCGCTCGTCGTCGAGTTCGACGATGAGCTTGTCGTCGACCTCGTAGTCGCCGAGCAGGTTCGATTCGTGGACCAGTCCCGACACCTGATCTGAGATGTCGACGAAGACGCCGTACTCGACGACGCCGTTGACAGTCGCGTGATAGAGTTCGCCGGCCTCGACCGCCTCGCGGTCGCATCGAGGATCGAGATCGTAGACCGTCGGCCCGGAATCCCCGGGCTCGGAATCGGATGCCGTCATATTGGAAGGGACTCGGCTCTGTCGGGGTTTTAACCTTTGGAAACGGTCGTCGTGGACGCAACTCCAGGTACGGCCCCAGTTCGGCTCGAAGACTTTAGAAGGGGCCATCCCTCAGATAGAGGTATGCGGCTGTTCCGTAACTCGGGGATCATCGGCATCGCCGAGTCAGCACTCACGTTCGCGCTCGAGGCCTCCCGGGACAGTCATCCCAACGAGTACATGGGGCTGCTCCGGGGGGAAGACGCCCGCAAACTCGGCCTCGAAGAGTCGGGGACGGTCCTGACGGACGTGCTGATCATCCCCGGGACGGAATCGAACCCCGTTAGCGCGACAGTCAAGACGAGCATGGTTCCCAACGACATGCGCGCGGCGGGATCGGTCCACTCCCATCCCAACGGCGTCCTCCGGCCCAGCGACGCCGACCTCGCCACCTTCACCAAGGGCGACGTCCACATCATCGTCGGCGCGCCCTACGAACGCGACGACTGGCAGGCGTTCGATCGGGAGGGCGAGCCGATCGATCTGCCGGTGCTTGACGTCGACCCGCCCGAAGAGGAGTTCTTCGATTTCACCCAGGAGGACATCGACCGCGAGCTGCTGCCCAGCGAAGAGGACGACCGCGGCGGGTGGTTGTTTTGACGCGAGTCGTCGCTCAGGGCACTTTCGACATCCTCCATCCCGGCCACCTGCACTACCTCCGGGAGGCGGCCTCGTTCGGCTCCGAGTTGCACGTCATCGTCGCGCGCCGGGAGAACATCACCCACAAAGACCCGCCGATCGTCCCGGACCGCCAGCGACAGGCGATGGTCGAAGCGCTCGACCCCGTCGACGAGGCGCGTCTCGGCCACACCGAGGACATCTTCGTGCCGATCGAGCGGATCGATCCCGACGTGATCGTTCTCGGTCACGACCAGCATCACGACGAAGCCGCCATCGCGGACGCGCTCGCGATCCGCGGGATCGACTGTACGGTCGAACGGGCGAGCGCGCTCGAATCCACTGACGACGAGCGACTTCTCTCTACGGGTCAGATCATCGACCGGATCCTCGAGCAGCGGTGTTGATCGACTCCCCTCGTACAACGCTGTCGGAGTCGGACCGGAAGACTCAGATTCCCGCGTGACAACAGGTCACTCGCCGATTGCGAGATCGGCATAAAGGGGAAGAGAGGTCTGTCAGAGGCACATCGTCTCCTCCCCTTTATCCCACTCATCTATGCCTATCGGACGCACAATAAAACTACCCTCTGGTGGTGCGTACTTCGTCGCTGTGATCGTGACTGCTGTCCGTCCCTTCCGGATCGATCGTCCGATGGTAGCCGATCGCAGCGATACATCGCTACAGCAGTCACACTGTCTCGCGGAGATACCCGAACCGTAACCCCTTTAGTTGCCACCGGAGTACGGGTAGGTGAGTCCGGGTAGGGTAGTGGACTATCCTCTTGGCTTGCGGAGCCAGGGACCGGAGTTCAAATCTCCGTCCGGACGTTTCTGTCGACGCAACTCGCCGAGCGACAGCGAGGCGACTGCGTCGACGAAACTCTGCGAGGAGATTTGAGCAGACCGGGAACGCGCAGCGAAGCGAGCATTTCCGGGCGAGTTCAAATCTCCGTCCGGACGCTCACTTCGTTCACGTCCGACGTGCCCTGCGCTCCCCACGCTCGCGCAGGACTCCGTCCGGACGTTTCTGTCGACGCAACTCGCCGAGCGACAGCGAGGCGACCGCGTCGCTTCTGTGACCAGACGATATTCCGTGGTCAGAAGATGTTTTCAGCGAGGTGGGGGAACGCGTCCAGAGAGCGACTACGGAACAACTGTGACCGACGAAAGCGCCATTGGCGTCGAACGCAAACGCGGGCACATGGACGCACATCTCCGGGCCGGGATCGCGATCTACAACGAGGGGTACTACCACGCCGCCCACGACGCTTGGGAGGAACACTGGCTGACGTTGTCGACGGGCCCGGACAAGGACTTCCTGCAGGGGTTGATCCAGTACACGGCCGCGGTCTATCACACGACGACCGGCAACTGGCTCGGGACACGGAAGCTTGCGAGGAAGGCACAGACCTATCTCGAGGGGCTCGGAGAGCGGTATCGGGGCGTCGACCTGCGGTCGGTCCGGTTGCATCTCCGCGCGCTCGAACGGGAGCCCGAGCGGGTCGGCCGCGAGTCGCCGCCGGCGATCGAACACGAGGGTCGAGCGCTCGGTTTCGAGGTGCTCGGCTTCGAGGCGACCGCCGTCGCGGCGACAGTGCTCGCCGAGGAGTGGGGATACGACGAGGACGCCTTCGAGCGGGCCGCCGAGTACGCCCGCAGCGACGTCGAGAGCGGCTACGAGACGAGCCCGTTTGTGGCGTTACTGTTCGATTTTGTACGCGAGGGCGACCGCAGGGAGCCCTCGGATAGAGCGAGCGGTGAAACCGCGAGCCGCGAGGGCGACCGCAGGGAGCCCTCGGACGGTGCGGGCGATGCCGGCGCCGAGCAGGTGGACCACCGAGACATCATCGCACAGCGGCTCGGCGAACACGTCGATCGTCGCGGAAGTCGCGAAAGCGACGTCAGCGGATTGTTCTAGACGTTGTGTGCCGGCCTACGTGTCGAGCGCGACCGACACGTCGGCGTCGTCCAGTTCGGACGCGAACGCCTCGTGGTCGGTTTCCAGTGCCGCGAAAGTGTTGTAGTGGATCGGGACGACCAGTTCGGGGTCCAGCTCGACGGCGAGTGTTGCGGCCTCGGAGCGATCCATCGTGAACGCCCCGCCGATCGGCGGGAGGAACACGTCGACTTCGAGCTCGGCGTGGCCGTCAAGCACGTCGGTGTCGCCGGGCCAGCAGACGCGAGTCCCGTCGATCGAGAGCAGGAAGCCACAGCCCCGCCCCTCCGGATGGAACGGCGAGCCGTCGGGGCGGGTGTGCGGGCCGTCGGGTTCGTTGTAGGCGGGGAGCGTCCAGATCGGTACGCCAGCCACGACGAGATCGGACTCGGCGTCGACGGTCCGAACCTCGTACTCGAGATCGGCCAGCCGCGGGAGGTCGCGCCGCGACCCCCGGACGTCCATCCCCTCGAAGGCGATGACTGTGGCGTCCTCGTCCGCGACCCGGTCGATCCCGTCCGGGTCGTAGTGATGGACGTGCGTGACACAGACGATGTCGCCGTCCTCGGGTCGGTAGTCGCGGCTCGGCGGGTGGGCCACACCCGGCGTGTCCGGCTCCCAGTCGCCGGTGAGCACGCCGTAGCGACCGGGATCGAGATAGACGACCGTCCCGTCTTTCGATTCGAGCCGTACCGTCGCGTACCCGAGCCACTCGATGGTGAGTCCGTCGTGGGTGACTGGCATGTGTCCAGATACGTCGGAATCAGCAAAAGTCCCGCGCTGGGGCCGTCCCGATACGCTACTGTGCGTCGGCAAGTCGCCGGACGCGATCGAGCGTGTCGGCGTCCTCGGGGGCTTTGTCCTCGCGGACGCCGAGAAACCGGGGGAACCGCAGTGCGTAGCCCGAGTCGTATGTGTTCGAGGCCTGCAACTCCTCGTAGCCGACCTCGAAGACGACCGCGGGTTCGAGATCGACTGCGACGCCGTCCTCGCTTCGAACGTGGGGTTCGAGGCGCTCGGTCAGCGCTTCGAGTCGCTCGTCGGTGATTCCCGTCGCGACGTTGCCGACCGGCGCGTAGCCGTCGGGCGTGCGAACCGAGACCTCGAACGTGCCGAGCAGTTCCGCGCGGCGACCTTCGCCCCACTCCGCGCCCGTCACGACCAGATCGAGCGTCTCCACGTCGGGTTTGCGCTTGCGCCAGTGTTTGCCCCGACGGCCCGGCGAATACGTCGATTCGGGGTCTTTGAGCATGATCCCCTCGTGACCCGCCTCCAGGGTTTCGGCCTCGATGTCGGCGATCGCTTCGGCGTCGTCGGCGAGCCACCACTCCGAGACTCCCGACCCGAGCACCGTTTCGAGCCGATCCCGGCGGTCCCGGAGCGGCGCGTCGAGCAGGTCCGCCCCGTCTGCGTGCAGGCAGTCGAACGCCCGCAGTCGAACCGTGACGTCCTCGCGGGCCCTGGCGACGTCGTGTTTCCGGCGGAAGCGCCGAAGCACCTCCTGAAAGGGGAGCGGGTCGCCGTCCTCGTCGACCGCGACGACCTCGCCGTCGAGGATCGCCGGAGCGTCCAGTTCGCGTTCGAGGAAGGCGACGACTTCCGGAAGCGGGTCGGTCACCTCCTCCATGTTTCGCGAGAACAGCCGGACGCTCTCGCCGTCGTAGTGTACCTGGACGCGCGCCCCGTCGTATTTGACTTCGACCGCGGCCGTCCCCCAGTCCTCCAGCGCGCCGGTGACCGTTCCGGTCTGTGCGAGCATCGCCTGCACGGGCCGGCCGATCTCGAGGCCCAGTGTTTCGAGCCCGTCGTCGCCGTCCTCGCGTGCGATGTCGGCGACGAGCCCGTAGTCGTTGGTGACCTGTAGCGCCCGCTCGACCGCCTCGACCGACACGTCGAAGGCCCCGGCGATGGCGTCCCGGACCGTCCCGCCGCCGACGCCGATCCGCATCTCTCCGAGGACGAGCCGCGCGAGATAGCGCGCCTCCTCGGGGCTCGAACGGTTGAACAGCCCGAACAGGAGATCGCGCTTGGTGTCCCGGCTGCCGTCGCCCGTCGCGGCGGCGACCGCACGGAGGTCCTCGTCCACCTCGGCGACGGTCAGCCCGCCGTCGTCGCTGCCGGTGAAGGCCCCCAGCCCCTGCTGGCCGCCGAAGTCGTAGCTTGCCGCGACGGCCCCGATCTCGCCGCGGTCGGCGAGTCTCGATTCGACGTCCTCGGCGGCGACGTTCCGCCCGGCCGCCCGGGCGATCGCCTCGTAACACAGCGCGGGCCCGATATCGAGCGTTCGGGAGTCGTGAGCGGGAAACATCCGGCCCTGCAGGAAGCGGACGACTATCGGCAACTCCGAGCCGGCGTCGGCCAGCAGTTCGCCGACGCGTTCGGTGATCACCGTGTCGGCGCTTTCGGCTTCGATCGCTGCTGCCCGGTCGGCGAACGCGGCGAAGTCCATCGCCCGCGAGTTGCCCGCTCGGGCACCTAATACTGTCGGGACGCGAACGACGTGGTCGTGACAGGCGGCTAGCCGGGGACGCCGCCGCCCGCCGACGTGATCGCTCGTGCAGGCGGTGCGAGGCGACTGCCCCGGAGCGCATTCGCCGTGCTGTCGTCGGTCGCGTTCAGGTTCGTGAGCGTCGCCTCGACCGACACCTGATAGCTGCCCGCCGGGTACGGACGGTCGGTGCTGTTGCCGGTATAGTCGAACCGTTGGTTGTCGTTGGTGTCCAGATAGGGGATCGCAACGACTTCGAGTTCCGTCCTGTCGGGCGGATCGTCGAGGGGGATGACGACATCGCGGTGGGTTCCCGGCGGGAGATACGCCGTGCGCCCGAGCAGTTCGCGGTCCTCGTCGTCCAGATAGACGGCGACGAACCCGCCGTCGGACATCGAGATGGACTCGACGGAGACCTGCTCGCCGTCCGTCGCGGGCTGGGCCCCGAAGTTGATCGACGCGACCGGCGACGACAGCAGCAGGAACGCCACGTACGCGATGGCGAGCATTCCCGCGGCGTGTTTCGCGCCGTCTTTGAGCGTCCCCTCACCGAGCTGGCCGGCGATGAACCCCGAGAACACCGCCTGAACCAGCGCCGTGTGGAAGAACACGAGCGCGTAGGCGGCCTTGTCCACCTCGCCCAGTCGGGCGAACTGCTCGGCGTTGACCCCCAGCCGGTTCGGCCCCTCGGGCGTCTGTACCGACTCGGGCAGTGCCGGGATCAGCACTTCCTGGACGGCGATGATGATCACGAGAAAGACGAAAAACGAGATGTAGATGACGACGAGATAGGTGAACATCTGCTGGCGTCGCCGGCGTCGCATCCGCAGGTCCGAGCGTGACTGGGTGGCGGCGATCCGCAGGACCGGACCGATCTTGCCGCTGGCGTGCATCGCGTTGGTCAGAAGCGTCACGACGCGGGCGATCGAGGTCGTCCGGACGCGCCGTCCGAACCGGATCAGCGCCGCCTGGACGTTCGCGCCCATCTCCACGTCGCTCCAGATCCGATCGACCTCGTCGCTCAGTGCCCCGAGATCGCTGTCCCGAACGCGATCGAGGCTCTCGACGACGGACATCCCGGCCTCGTTGAGGCTCGCGAGCCGTTCGAGCAACTCGGGCGTTGCGGCCTCGATCCGGTCGATCCGGCGCTTGTAGATCTCCCTGACGACCGCGAAGGTCCCGAGCACGAACAGCCCGGCCTGAATGAGCACGTCGTCGAGAACGCGAACGCTGATGCCGGATCCGGCCAGCACGTCGGGCATTCGGAACACGACCCACAGCAGCGCGAGCGGGACGGTCACGTACAGTAGGTGTGTTGGGTGCCAGACGATCGTCTGCAGCGGGGCCGCGAATATCTCCTTGAGACGGCTCGCACGGTCGTACAGCCGCAGCTGTGCGAGGTTCGACCGGACCGCGGCGTTCGCGCCGCCGTCGGCGCTCGCCGTCGGCGTCTCGGGGACGGCCTTGCTCCGGGGCTTGCCCGCGCTGGACGCCTCGAGGGCCCTCGTGCTTTCGTCGTCGGATTCGAGCTGTGCGACGCCGCTCTCGCGGGCGATCCCGAGCTGTTCGAGTTTCTGCATCAGAAAGAGCATGAACCCGGCGTTGGCCAGCGGGATGATCAGGTACGCGATCATCTTGATGAACGGAAGCGTGTCGGTCGTCGTCAGCCCGAACACCAGCAGGATCGTCACCAGAAAGAGCATCCCGGCGACCAGCACCGTCACGTACGCCTCGGCGATCGTCGCAAGTAGTTCGAGGATTTCGTTCTGGCGCTGTTCGGCTTCCTCCTGGTAGCGCTCGTACTGTGACTGCAGGAACGTCGGCAGGCTTTGGCCGCTCTGGAGGATGCTGGCGAGGTTCTCCGTGAAGGTCTTCCACTTCTCGCTCGGGGTGCGATACGCGATCCGCCTGAGCACCGAGATCACGTCGACGTTGAACAGGTCCATCTGCCGGACGCCGACCTCGATCTCGGCGGCGGCATCGCCGTAGATCTCCTCGTTGTTCCCCAGCGTTCGCATCACCGTCGGGAAGGTCGTCCCGCCGCGCGAGAGGGCGTACATGAACGCGACCGTCCGCGGGAGCGCCTCGTTGATCCCGCGCCGGCGGACCTCGGCGTCGCTCTGTGGAATCTGCCAGCGGAAGACGTACGCGAGCGTCGCGGCCAGCGACCCGACGGCGATCCCGCCGCCGGCGTACAGCAGGTCTCTCGCCAGCGGCGAGAGCTCGATCACGAGGTTCGGATCGCCCAGCGCCTCGCCCATGACAGAGGGGAGTTGCGCCAGCGTGGCCGCCACAGCTGGCAACACGACGAGCGTTCCGGCGACGAGATAGACGCCGACCGTCCCGCCGACCAGTCCGGCGACCAGCACGTACAGATACGTCCGCGTAGCGTAGATCCGGTAGGTCTGATCGACGTGTGCGGCCTCCAGCGACCGCTTTCGTTCCGCCGAGTCGACGACGAATCGGTCGAACGCCAGCCGCGAGACCCGCGAGAGAAAGCCGCTCACGCCGCTGCTGACGAACACGAGCGAGACCAGCCCGACGAGGGCCGTGACGATCCCGAGCGGCAGCAGTTGGATCGGCTCCATGTCACTCGACCGTCGTGATGTCGCTTGCCTGTATGTCGTCCATGACAGCGTCCTTGTCGGCGTAGTAGCGGTTGACCCACGCAGTGAAACGCCGGTAGTCGGTCACGTCCTCTTCCCAGAGATACGAGAGCACAGCGCGGCGGTCGTCGAGTTCGCCAAGCAGCTCCGAGCGGGTCCAGCCACGGTCCTCCTGAATCTCCTCGAGCAGGTCGGAGTTGCGTCGCCGGAAGCTGTCGTCGCTGGCGTCCCAGGCGAACGTGTTCGAGTAGTCGAGCTCGCCGGTCCGCTGGTCGATGCCCTCGATCTCGGCGACGGTGTCGATCCGGCGCACGCGCCTGTCGTCGTGGCGAGTCAGCACCTGCACACAGAGCAGGTCGAGACTGGCGACCATCGGGCGGGGCACGTTGATCGGCTCGTTTTCGAGCCGGTTGATCACCGTCTGGACCGAGTCGGCGTGCATCGTCGAGTAGGTCGTATGGCCGGTGTTCATCGCCTGAAAGAGCGTGACTGCCTCCTGACCGCGGACCTCGCCGACGATGATGTACTCGGGCCGGTGGCGCAGCGCCGACCGCAGCAGGTCGTACATCGTGATGTCGTCCTCGTCGAACCGCTCTCGCGTCACCGAGGAGAGCCAGTTGTCGTGATACAGCGACAGTTCCCGGGTGTCCTCAATCGTCAGCATCTTCGATCGCGGCGGGACGAACATCGACATCGCGTTCATGCTCGTCGTCTTGCCGGCTGCGGTCCCGCCCGCGAAGATCAGCGACTTGTTCGACTCGATCGCGAGCCACAGGAAGGCGAGCATGTCCAGATCGACCGTGCCGAACTCCAGCAGATCGACCGGCGTGAACGGCTCTTCGGCGTACTTGCGGATCGTGAACGCCGACCCGCGCGGCGTGACCTCCTCACCGAGTGCGAGTTCGATCCGCGACCCGTCAGGCAGGGTCGTCGAGACGACCGGGTCGGACACGGAGATGTGTCGCCCCGAGCGCTGTGCGAGCTGGATGACGAAGTTCCGGAGTTCCTGGCGGCCGAAGGTGACGTTGGTCTCGATGTCCGTGTACTCCTCGTGGTAGGCGAAGATCGGCAGGTCGACCCCGTCACAGGAGATGTCCTCGATCGCCGGATCGTGCATCAGCGGATCGATCTTGCCGTAGCCCTGGAACTGCCGGTAGAGGTAGTAGAACAGCCGATAGAAGGCCTCTGGGTCGATCACGACGCCGTAGGCTTCCAGCCGGGCCTCGAGTTCCTCCATCAGTGCCGTCTCGGGATCGTCCTGAATGTCGTCACGATAAAGCAGCGGTGTCCGGATGTCCTCGAACAGCCGTTCGAGCAGTTCCCGTTCGAGTTCGTCAAGGGTCGGCTCGACGACGTGATAGCGGTGCTCGTTTTCCTCGCGGTCGTAGTTGATCGAGACGAACGCGTAGGGGGCGTTCAGCCAGTAGCGTTCGACCTCGTCCATGCCGGCCAGTCCGTCGAAGGTGACCAGCGGGTCGTGCTCGTCGGGGTCGTACGCCTCGACCTCGACCGACGAGCCCGTGACGATCCGCACCGAACGGGCCAGTCGCGCCTTCGCGCCGCTCAACAGCCCGTCCGACTCGTCGCTCCCGTTGCCTTGTGAGTTCGCCATGGCGCTGGTCTGTCGCCCCCTGCAGCGACTCTTGCTGTGGGTTTAGCACCCATGCACTTAAATTCGGCACCCCGGTTATCGTTCGTCGAAACGCGAGACGGCGGCGAGCGGTCTCGTCACCGATGCTCGGCGCGAAGCACTGCAGCCGCCAGCGCGCCCATGATGAGGGTTCCGATCGGGACCGGCACGCCGGCGAGGTCCTGCTCGAGGAAATAGAGGGCCGACGCGATTGCGGTTGCGACGGTCGCGGCGGCCAGCGCCCAGCCGATCACGCGGGCCGGATCGACGGGGCTGCGCTCGGTCACTGCCTCCTCGCGGAGATAGAACGCGAGACTGAACGCGAACGCCCCGACCAGCACGAGCGCGCCGATCGCCCACGCGATACTCCCCAGTCGCATGGCCCCGTCGTAGTGGCCGATCGACCCGATCGGCGAGGCCACGAACAGCCCGGACACGAGTTGCGTGCCGGGATACTGTGCCGCCAGGGCGTTGGCCGCGGTGACGAGCTGTTCGCCGACCGCGAGCACGACCGGGAACCGGATCTGCAACTCGATGACCGAAAACCGGACGAACACGACGGTACTGTCCAGCGGCGCGTTCGGATAGTAGACCACGTTCCAGGGCAGTACCATCGCCAGCCACGCCGAGAGGACGGCGAACTCGCCGGCGTATTCCGATCGGACCCAGGCCATCGTCAGAGTTGCCACGGGCCGGGAGCCTAAAGATGTCGTTCGCCGGCGGCAGTACGTCGGTTATCTCCTTCGCCGGCGGCGTTACGTTCTTTGGGAGTCGTCCCGTACGCTTGAGCAAGTAAATGCGGCGAGAAGAGTTCACGACGAACGTCGACACCGACGACCGAATCCCCCGGCTGACCGCCCGCTTCGAGGGTACGCCCGAGGTTCTCCGGAATCGATTAGCCGAGCACGGCCAGGCCCCGGACGCCTCCGACCTCGACGTCTCGTATCGGCACACGTCCGCGGACGAACCCGGTGTACTCGCCGTGTCACACCGGCTCACCGGTGAGTTCGCCTTCGAGGCTCCGCTGGAGCCGTCGGCGCTTCGCTCGCTCGTCGCCGCAACGAGCCGCCGCGATGAGGGCGATCGAAACTACTGTCTTCGGGTCGAGCCGGGCGACGGCGATCCCGTCGAGTTCGAGAAGGCGACGCTTCTGGTCTACGACGCAGACGGGAACCTCGACCGCGAGCACAGCCTCATTCCCGGCGGCGTCGAGCTGTAGGATCGCTGTTCCTCGGAATTGTGGCTCGACGGTCTCACCCGACCGCCTCGACCAGCGCCGGCAACGCCTCCGTCACGTCCGCCCGGAGGTCGTACTCGGCCCGGTCGCTGACCGGCGTCGCTTCGAGGTTGACGACCGCGAGCGTCGCACCTGACCGCTGGGCGCGTGCGGGCAACCCGGCCGCGGGCTGGACCTGCAGCGACGACCCGATCGCCAGAAAGAGGTCGCTTCGCCCGGCCAGTTCGTGGGCCCGGATCGTCGGCCCGTCGGGCATCGATTCGCCGAACAGCACGACCGCCGGCTTCAGCACGCCGCCACACCCCTCACATCGGGGCGGCAGTTCGCCCTCGGCGGCCCGGTCGAACGCCGCTTCGACCGGGAGTCTGTGGCCGCACTCGACGCATTCGACCTCGCGGTTCGTCCCGTGGAGTTCGACCACGGTCTCGGAGCCGGCGGCCCGATGCAATCCGTCGACGTTCTGAGTGACGACGGCGTCGAGATGGCCGCCCCGCTCCAGGTCGGCCAGCGCCCGATGAGCGGCGTTCGGCTCGGTTTCGCCGCCCCCGTAGAAGGCCTCCCGGAGGTCGAGCCGGTCGCGCCAGAACCCCTCCGGATCGGCCTCGAATCGTCGGTAGTGGAAGTCACGCTGATCGAACTGTTCCCAGATCCCGCCGTCGCCGCGAAACGAGGGGATGCCCGAGGCGGTCGAGACGCCTGCACCGGTCAGCGCGACGACTGTTTCCGCGTCGGCGATGGCAGCCGCCAGCGATTCGGTAGCCGCTTCGATCGAATCGATGCCGCTCATACCTGATTGCAGATGCCGAACCAATAGACCTGCTTCGATATCGAAACTCGCCATCCGGAAGATACTTTACTGTTTCTCTATAATCTATAATCAGGGCGGATCAATGTCACGTACTTCGAACCGGGACGACGGCGACGTCGTCCGGGACTTCCTCTCAATCGCGGACCTGCTTGAGGAGCCACAGCTGGCACAATTATACGGATATCTCGCTCGCGAAGGGGACGCAACTGTCCGGGATATCATCGATGCCCTCGGATTCCCCCAGGGGACCGCCTACACCTACGTCAATCGGCTCGTCGATGCCGGCGTTCTCGAAGTCACTCGCGACGAGCAGCCTCGCCGCTACGCCGCCTGCGAAATCGATCTAACGGTCACGGCGGACGACGGGGCGCGTACGTACACTATCACGCCGGCATTGGTCGACGCCGTCGGACGGCGCGAAACCGACGACGACATCGACACATACATCGACCGCCACGGGATCGCTGGTCTCGCGACAGCGCTCACCTACGCGGTCGCACGCGAGCGAGGCGACGTGACCCACCGGCTGATGGCGAAGGATCTCGACATCTCGCCGCTGGCCGCCGAGATGATTCTTCAGGCCCTTCGTCCCATCGTTCACGCACACGACGAGATCAAGGTGTCTGGTGCGTCGATCGACGATTTGGATTTCGACGACACTGATGCGGCCGACAGCGTATGAGCAG
The DNA here is from genome assembly GCF_017094525.1 of Halapricum desulfuricans. NCBI lineage: Archaea > Methanobacteriati > Methanobacteriota > Halobacteria > Halobacteriales > Haloarculaceae > Halapricum > Halapricum desulfuricans. The sequence continues at coordinate 457,619 of NZ_CP064788.1, forward strand.
GCTTCATATCGCCGACACTGGGTTGTTCGTCGCGGTGGGACAACCATCGAACAGTCGGTATCGGGCCCTTCGTCGGTTTGCTCGCCGCAATGAGGTTGTCTTCGTCTTGCCGAAACGCGTCTACGACGAATTGACTCCGTCTGATCCGAATATCGAGACGCCGCCCGTCGATACCGCGATTGATGACGGTTGGGCGACGGTCGCGGAGCCGCTCGATTTTTCGGACCCGATCGTTTCGCGGACGATGGACAGCGTTCAGCGGTGAACGCACCCCGGGGTCAAGTGGTTCGAGAGACTCCGTCTCTCGTCATCACGGAAGACGACGTCTTCCGTACGACCCCGGGGCTTCCTGCTTCAACGACGCGCTTTGCATCCACAGCCTCTCGCTGAGGTGTGAACGTAGGGAGCGCAGTCTGCACAGGCGTTGATTCGGAGCGTCCCGCCCCTAACTGCTTGAGTCCTCGATGAAGAATATTCTTCGCCGCGTTGAGGTCGCGGTCGTCTGTATGGCCGCACGCCGGGCATGAATGTTCGCGCACCCAGATTGGCTTGGCCGTCTCGACACCACACACAGCGCACTCTTTCGTCGTGCCTTCCGGCTTCACCTTTTCGACGTGCGTGCCGTGTAGGTCAGCCTTGTATTCCAGTAGGTCAAGAAACCGCGACCACGCCGCGTCTTGCTTGTTTTTGCCGTTCTGACTGGTTTCCAGCATCGGCTTCACGTCCAAGTCTTCGACGGCCACAACATCGTACTCTGTGACCAGCCACGTCGTCAACTTGTGCTGATAGTCCAGCACCTTCCGCTTGATTGTCCGTTTCGCTTGTGCTACTTTTCGGCGTTGTTTCTCCCAGTTGGCAGAGCCGTGTTCTTTCCGGTCGAGTTTTCGCTGCTCGCGTGCATAGCGGTCGTACTCGTCGGACAGGTCAAGCGTATCCACGGACAGATTTTCAGACGTGTGGATGTAACTGGTAATGCCAAGGTCAACACCAACACAATCTTCGGGTTCGATCTCACTCAATGGCGGTCTCTCGGGTGTGTCTTCCACAGTAGTCACGAGTGAGACGTACCACTCGCCAGTTGTCTCTTTCTTGAGAATAACCTCGTCAATGTCGTCTGCTGGCGGTACGTCACGTTCTGCGCGAATCTTGAACCAGCCAATCTTTTCGAGTCGGAGTCGTATGAATCGGTCGTCGCCCGTGTTGTAATCCACGTTCCAGCGACAGGGTTGATTGTACGACACTGACCGAAATTCGCCTGCACCCTGCCACCGCAACCGCCCAACATCGTAGCCTTCGTTTCGGCGTTCTTGCAGTGTCTCAAGGTCGTCGTGAATCTGGCTTATTGCCTGTTGTGCGGCGTGTTGTGACGGGTCGGCAAAGGTCGGCCATTTGTCAGTCCACTCTGTGAGCTTGTCATGTTGGTCGTAGTCAGATGTCTGGTCGTTGTATTCACTGCGGTAGTAGTCTCGGACAGCGTGATTGCGAATCTGCCGGAGAATGTCGATGTGCTGCCACGCTTCGCTGGCCACGTCATCGGGCAGGTACGCACGGAAGCGAAGCGTGTGTTTCATAATTGTTAGTCGAGTTTTTCGACGGTGAGTTTCAACTGGTCACCTTCCTCCAGATTAAGCCCCTCTCGGACTTCTTCTGGAATTGTCACTTGCCCACGTTCTCTGAGTTTCGGGTAACATTCCATCGAACTCCTTATGATTAATCCGTACTCAATCGTAATAAAGATTGTGTGTTGTCGGCTTTACCCCCCCCGGGCAGTCGCCTTGTGCCGCCTGTACATCGCGAACGCCGACGATCGTCCGGCTGACGAGGTCGAACGGGCTGATGCCGCCCTCGCCGCCCTCGCTGCACAGCGCCTCAGCCAGGCTGCGGCGACCGAGGTGTACATTTATACGACTGATATCGCTGCCGGTGAGGGGGCCGAAACTGCCCTTGCCAGTGAAGGCTATGGCGATTCGGTGATGTTCGTCGACGGCTTCCAGTTCGTCGAAGACCTCCTCACAGACGAGTAGGCCAGCAGACAGTCGGTACGCGTACCGAGAGTTCGGGTCGGTTCTCGAGTGTGCCGGAAGACCGGGATTTAAGCGCGCGCCGCTCCCCTGTGTGAGTGACATGCGATTGCACGAATACCAGGCCAAGGAGGTCTTCGCGGACGCCGGGATCCCGACGCCGGACTCGCAACTGGCCGGGACCGTCGAGGAGGCCGTCGAGGCGGCCGCGTCGATCGGCTATCCGGTCGCGGTCAAGGCACAGGTACACGTCGGGGGCCGGGGCAAGGCCGGCGGGATCGAACTCGCCGACTCCGAGTCGGAACTCAGAGACGCCGCCGACGCGATCCTCGGGATGGATCTGAAGGGCTACCGCGTCGAGCGCGTGCTCGTCGAGGCGGCGGTCGACTTCGTCGACGAACTGTACGTCGGCGTGACGATGGACCGCGGGCGGGGCCGTCCCGTCGCGATGGTCTCGACGCGCGGCGGGGTCGACATCGAGGAAGTCGCCGCGGAGGACCCCGACGCCATCGCCCGCGAGCACGTCGATCCGGCCTTCGGGATGCACCCGTTTCAGGCCCGGAAGGCCGTCTACGAGGCCGGCGTCGACCGCGACGTGGCCGGCGACGTGGCCTCGATCCTGCGGACGCTCTACCAGCTGTGGGACGAGCGCGACGGGTCGGACGCCGAGATCAACCCGCTGATGATAACGAGCGCGGAGCGCGACGCCGCGGACAGCGCGAGCGACGAACGCGAGGTGATCGCCGCCGACGCCGTGTTCAACGTCGACGAGGACGCCCTCTTTCGCCAGCCGGAACTCGCCGAGATGGAGGACGAAGCCGGCACTGGCGACGAACTCGAACGGAAGGCCGACGAGTACGGTTTCGATTACGTCCGGCTCGACGGCGACGTCGGTATCATCGGCAACGGGGCTGGCCTGGTGATGACCACGCTGGATCTGGTCGACTACTACGGTGGCGACCCCGCGAACTTCCTCGACGTCGGCGGCGGTGCGAAGGCCCAGCGGATCGCCAACGCCCTTGACATGGTCTTCTCCGACGACAACGTCGAGTCGGTCGTGTTCAACATCTTCGGCGGCATCACCCGCGGCGACGAGGTCGCGACCGGGATCAACCAGGCGCTCGAACAGTTCGATGAGATCCCCAAGCCGGTCGTCGTCCGGCTGGCCGGAACCAACGCCGAGGAGGGGATGGCGATCCTCAACGAGGAGCTGGTCACGGTCGAGGACACGCTGGAGGAGGCCGTAAAGCGTGCAGTCGAGTACGCGACAACGGAGGCGGAAGCGTAATGTCCGTACTCGTCGACGAGGACACGCGCGTCGTCGTGCAGGGGATCACCGGCGGCGAGGGCCGGTTCCACACCGAACAGATGCTCGAGTACGGCACGAACGTCGTCGCCGGCGCGGTGCCGGGCAAGGGCGGCCAGGAGGTCGCCGGCGTCCCGGTCTACGATACGGTTCAAGGTGCCGTCCGCGAGGCAGACGCCGACGCCTCGGTCGTGTTCGTCCCGCCGGCGTTCGCCGCGGACGCCGTCTTCGAGGCGCTCGACGCCGACGGGCTGGAGCTGGTCGTCGCCATCACCGAGGGGATCCCGACGCAGGACATGAGCCGGGTCTATCGCAAACTCGAAGAGACCGACACCCACCTCGTCGGCCCGAACTGCCCGGGCGTCATCACGCCGGGGGCCGCGAAACTGGGGATCCTGCCCGGGAACGTCTTCTCGGCGGGTCGGGTCGGCGTCGTCTCCCGGTCGGGAACGCTGACCTACCAGGTCGTGGACAACCTCACCCAGCGCGGGATCGGGCAGACGACCGCGATCGGCATCGGCGGCGATCCCATCATCGGGACGGATTTCGTCGACGCCCTGGCGCTGTTCGAGGCCGATCCCGAGACCGACGCTGTCGTTATGTGCGGCGAGATCGGCGGGGAAGACGAGGAAGAGGCCGCTCGCTACATCGGCGAGCACATGGACACGCCCGTCGCCGGGTTCATCGCCGGTCGCACGGCCCCGCCGGGCAAGCGCATGGGGCATGCTGGCGCGATCGTCTCCGGGAGCGGGACGGGGACGGCACAGTCGAAGATCGCCGCACTGGAAGACAACGGTGTCCCGGTCGGTGACACGCCCGAGGAAGTCGCCGACCGCGTCGAAGACCTGCTGTAGGACCTCGAACGGGAGCCCTGATGTTCCGGTCGCGGTGTCAGCGCGACAACGCCCCCGACACGAACTTTGATACTAGCGAGCACACAACATGCAACCGATGACAGACACAGAGCCGATACGCGTGTTGCACGTCGACAGCGACGACGACTTGCTCGAGGTGGTGGCGGCACACCTCGAGTCCGAGGCGCCGGCTCTGGACGTCGAGGGCGTGACTGACCCCGAGACGGCGCTGGATCGACTCGACGACGGCTCGATCGACTGTGTCGTCAGCGACTATCGGCCGACCGGGATCGACGGGCTGGACCTGCTCGAACGCGTCCGTGAGCGCGACCCGGGGATGCCGTTTGTCCTCTACACCAGCCACGGTAGCGAAGAGATCGCCAGCGAGACCATCTCGGCGGGGGTCACCGAATACATGCAAAAGGAGACCGGGACCGACCAGTACGCCGTGCTCGCGAACACGATCGCCAACGCGGTCGAGCACGCCCGCACGGAGGCCGCGCTCGCGGAGAGCGAACAGCGCTACCGGACGCTCGTCGAGCAGAGCCACGACGGGATCTTCATCTATCAGCACGGTACGTTCGAGTTCGTCAACGAGCGCCTCTGTGAGATCACTGGCTACGCGGAGTCCGAACTGTTCGGGATGGACGTCTTCGAACTCATTCATCCCGAGGACCGTGACCGGGTTCGGCGAATCAGTCAAAAACGACAGTCAGGTGACGGGTATCCGAGCAGATACGAGGCCCGGGTCGTCACCGCCGACGGCGAGACGCGGCCGCTGTCGCTCAACGTCCACTCGATCACCTACGACGGCGAACCTGCCGAGATGGGATCGGTTCGGGACATCACCGATCGCTACCGGAGCGACGAACGACTCGAGGAGTTCGCCAGCGTCGTCGCCCACGACCTCCGCAATCCGCTGAACGTGCTGGCCGGCCGGCTGGACCTCGCCCGCGAGACCGGCGACGACGTTCACTTCGACGCGATCGAACGGTCGATCGACACGATGGAGGTGCTGCTCGAGGACATGCGCGACCTCGCCCGCGCCGGACTGCCGGTCCGCGATCCCGCCGTCGTCGACGTCGCCGACGCGGCCCGCGCGGGCCGGGAGTCGGTCGACGCCGAACTCGACCTGACGCTCGCGGACGGCCTGCCGACGGTCGAGGCCGACGGCGATCGCCTCGAAGACGTCTTCACCGAGTGTTTCGAGAACGTCGCGGTCCACACCGACGGCGAATCGGTCCGCGTCGAGCCGGCCGACGGCGGCTTTGCGATCGAAGACGACGGGCCCGGCATTCCCGAAGGCGAACGCGGGCGCGTCTTCGAGGCCGGGTACACGACCGACCCCGACCGGACCGGGTTCGGGCTGGCGATCGTCGAGTGGATCGGGGACGCCCACGGCTGGTCGGTCACCGCCGAAGCGTCGTCGTCTGGCGGGACGCGGATCGTCGTCACGGACGTCGAGTAGTCGCACGACCGGTCACGCCGAGATATCACTGCCGATACTGCGAGGCAACCTATACGTGTAGCCGGCCAATAGGGGGAGACGAATGATCGAGGTCCGCGACCTTCGCAAGGAGTACGGCGGGTTCCCGGCTGTCGAGGGAAGCACGTTCTCGGTCGCATCCGGCGAAGTGTTCGGGATCGTCGGCCCGAACGGGGCCGGCAAGACCACGACGCTGAAGATGCTCGCTGGGCTGATCGAGCCGACCAGCGGGAGCGCCTCTGTCGCCGGCCACGACGCGGGTGACGCCGAGATGCGACGCCGACTCGGTTTTCTCCCCGAGGAGTCGCCGCTGTACGAGGAGATGACCGCGAACACCTACCTGCACTTCTTCGCGGATCTCTACGACGTCCCCGAAGACGTCGCCGCCCGGCGGATCGACGAGACCCTCTCGGAACTCGACCTCGAACACCGGGACAGACAGCTCGGAGACGTCTCGAAGGGCATGAAACGGAAGGTGGCGATCGCCCGGTCGCTGATCAACGATCCGGACGTGTTGATCTACGACGAGCCGGCCAGCGGGCTCGACCCGCTGACGACGAACTACATCATCGAGTTCACCAGCCGGCTGGCCGATGAGGGCAAGACGATCGTCTTCAGCGCGCACAACCTCTATCACGTCGAGTCGATCTGCGATCGCGTGGCGATCATGAACGAGGGGGAAATCGTCGCCCGCGGCGACCTCGACCAGCTACAGGCCGAGCACGGCGAGACCGTCTATCAGGTCTACACGACGGTCGAGGTTCCCGACAGCGTCGCGAAAAACGGCCGGTACGTCCGGACCGTCGAATCGATGGACGCAGTCGAGGCGACGCGCGAGGCGGCGAGCGAGGCCGGCGGCGAGGTCGTCGACATCCGGACCGACCAGTCCAGTCTGGAGGAGGTCTTTCTCAACGTGGCCGACGGTCGATCGGACGACAGACGAACGGCGGGCGAGTCGAGCCCGGAGGCCTGACCGTGCGACCGCGCAAGGTCCTGCGGATCGGTCGCTGGGAAGTGACGAAAAACGCCGGCGGGATCGACCGCAAGACCGCCGTGATCGTCGCCGCGGCGCTGCTCGTGCTCGGGGCGGCCGTCCCGATCGTGCTCGCTCAGGGCGGCGTGACCCTCGACGAGGGCTTTTACCGAGTGGGTGTCGAGGAGGAGAGCCCGCTCTATCCGGTCGTCGAGAGCGATCCGACCTTTGCGGTTCGGGATTCCGACGCGGAACTGGGCTCCGAGATCGACCTGCGGATCGTCGGCTCGCAGGTGGTCGCCAGTGACTCCCGGAAGGGGGAGTCGGCGCTGGCGGAGTTACGCAACAGCGTCGACTCGTACAACGACCGCGTGATGGCCGACGAGCCAAATCAGTCGGCCGCGTTCCCGGTCACAGTGTCGCTCACCTACGCCGAGCGCAACCTCTCGGTCGGGCCTGCGGACGGGACGGGCAACGGCGGGACAGACGGCACGACTGGTGGTGGAACGGGCGACGGAGACACGGACGGAACAACGGGCGACAACGGAACGGGCGACGGCGACACAGACGGAACAACGGGTGATGGGACAGGCGACGGTGGTACGGACGGGACAGGCGACGGTGACACAGACGGAACAACGGGCGCCGGTGGAGCTGGCGGCGACGTCGGCTCGATCGCTCGCGGTCTCACGGGCAGCGACGGGATGTCGGGAACGCCCTCGGAGATCTCCCCGCCGTTTCCCTTCCAGTCGCTGATCCTGGCGTTCCTGTTCATCATTCCGCTGAACTTCGTCATCCAGGCGTACGGGTCGACGATGCTGAGCGAGCGACTCAACCGTCGCGGGGAACTCATGCTCGTCACGCCGGTCAGTCGCTGGGACATCATCGCCGGCAAGACCCTGCCGTATTTCCTCGGTGCGATGGCCTTCGAGGGGGCGATCGCGGGCGCAGTCATCGCGCTCGAGCCCAGGTCCGGCAGCGGCGCGTACGCGATGCTCGCGGTCGTCCCGCTGGTGTTGCTGTTCCTGTCGGCGACGTTCCTCGGGGCGATGTTCGCTCGGTCGTTCAAGGAACTCACCTTTGTCACTGTCACGATCACCGTCGGGCTGACGGCCTACGCGTTCGTCCCGGCGATCTTCACCGACGTGACGCCGATCGCGCTCGTCTCGCCGCTGACCGTCGTCGTCCGCGATATCCAGGGCGTCGCGATCGAACCGATCGAGATGGCGATCTCGACGGTTCCACCGCTGTTCACCGCGACGCTGTTTTTCGTCCTCGGCGCGGGCCTCTATCGCGAGGAGGACATGTTCACCCAGCGGTCGATCCCGCTGAAGGTGCTTGACTCGCTGGCCGGCCGGATCAGACGGCGGCGCAGCGTCGCGCTGATGGTCGTGTTGCTCATGCCGCTGGTCATCCTCGCCGAACTGGTCGCCGTGGCCGCGATCTATCCGATCTCGCTCGGGTTGCCCCAGCCGCTGTGGCTCGGGGCGATCCTGCTTGCGATCGTCACGATCGAGGAACTGGCCAAGAGCCTGCCGGCCTACGCGGGGTTCGTCCACAGCCGCTACGACCGGACGGTCCGATCGGCGCTGGTCGTCGGCGCACTGGCCGGTCTCGGGTTTTTCGTCGCCGAGAAGGGGTTGCTCGCCGTCCAGTTGCTGGGCGGACTGCCGGAGGTCCAGCAGGCGGCGGTCGTCTCGGCCGGCCCGACCGCCGGGATCGACCCGCTTGTCGGGCTGGGGCTGTTGCTCGCGCCGCTTGCGCTGCACGTCGTCACTGCGGCGACTTCGGCGGTCGGAATGCGATCGGGACGGCAGGGGTACGCCGTCGGACTCACCGCGGCGATCGCGATCCACTTCGCCTACAACTACGCGGTGGTGATGCTCGTTGTTTGACGACGTTCGAGTCGCCATCGCGCGACGCGACATCGCGAGCCTCTCGCGGGAACGGACGATCGTCCTCGCGCTGGCGATACAGGTCTTCATCGCGGCCTTCTCGTCGTTTCTGGTCGTCGGCCTCACCTCGATGTACGATCCCGGAAGCGTCGAGTCCGGCGAACTCACCTTCGGGGTCTCCGGGGAGACTCGCGACGAACTCGAACGGGCGGCCGGGTCGGCCGGCGTCGAGACCGAACACTACCCGACGCGCGAGGCTGCGATGGACGCCTTCCGGCGCGGGGAGGTAGTCGGTGTCTTCCACGCCGAATCGGTCGACCGGCGGATATCCGTGACGGCGACCGTCCCCGACGGGAGCGTGCAGTCGACGCTCGCCGTGGTGAAAGCCCGCGACGTCCTGGAGGCGCTCGAACGCGACGAGCGCACGCGCCGGGCCGCGTATCTCCAGACCCGGCCCGTGTCGCCCCCGCCGGAGGGCGACGGCGGTTCGTACTTCGGGTTCTCCTACACGGTGCTCGTCCCGCTGTTGTTGTTCCTGCCGCCGTTCATCAGCGGCTCGGTCACCGTCGACGTCCTGACCGAGGAAATCGAGCGCGGGACCCTGGAACTGTTGCAGGTCGCGCCCGTCACGATGACGGACATCTTCGACGGGAAAGCGCTGGGAATGGCGGTGCTGGCCCCCGCCCAGGCGTTGCTGTGGATCGCGCTGCTGGTCGTTAACGGGATCACGGTCGCGAACGTCGTCCCGCTGTTGGCGTTGGTCTCGGCGGTCACGCTGCTGGTCGTCGTGCTCGGGGCGGTCCTCGGACTCCTGCTGGGCCAGCGCCGACAGGCCCAGTTGCTGTACTCGATCATCGCGCTTGGCCTGTTCGGCGCGGCCGCGCTCCTGCCGGAACACCCCGCGACCGTGGCCGCGAAACTCGCAGTCGGCAGCGAGACGACCGTCTCGATTGCGACGGTCCTCGCGCTCTCGGTGCTTGCCGTCGCCCTGTACGTCGCGACTCGCCGGTACGTTGGCACGATCGATCCCGAGCGGTACTAGCCGCTGTCGTGGGCTTTCCGGAACGACCAACCACCAGCGGTACGAAAATCGCCCCGACCTGTTTCACCGGCAGATCACTCGCTTTCGACGGTCGCGCCGACGCCGCGCAACGCGCCCGCTTTCAGTTCGCGCGCTTTCGCCTCGAGTTTCTCGGCGGTCACGGCGACCGGTTGTCCGCTCTCGTGGCCCTCGGCGACGATATCGACCAGCGCCGAGCCGACGATGACGCCGTCCGCGCCTGCGCGGACGATCCGCTCGGCGTGCTCGCCGGTCTTGATCCCGAACCCGACGGCTTTGGGGACCGCCCAGTGGCTGATCCGGTCGAGCGTCTCGGCCGTCTGGTCGCTCACGTCGTCTCGCGCCCCCGTCACGCCGGTCCGGGCCTGGACGTAGACGTATCCCGAGACGCGCTCGCGCATGCTCGCGAGCCGGTCGTCGGTCGTCGTCGGCGCGACGATGAAGACCAGGTCCAGCCCGAACTCGTCACAGGCCGCCCGCAGCGGGTCGGCCTCCTCGGCGGGGAGATCGACGACGACGAACCCGGAGATGCCGGCCTCGGCGGCCCGTTCGACGAACGCCCGGGGGCCGGCTTCACCTCCGTACTGGAAGATGAGGTTGTAGTAGGTCATACAGACGATCGGCACGTCCACGTCGACGTCTTCGACGAACTCGAAGTACCGCTCGGGCGTCATGCCCGCCTTCAGCGCCCGGACGATCGCGCTCTGGATGGTCGACCCCTCGGCGATCGGCTCGGAGAAGGGCAGGCCGAGTTCGATCACGTCCGCACCCCCTCGCTCCAGCGCCTCGACGTACGCCATCGAGGCCTCGTAGGAGGGATCGCCGGCAGCGAGATACGGGACGAAAGCCGGCTCGTCGGTGTCGAAAACTGCGTCGAGGCTCATTCGCGCTCACCCCGGCCGAGGTGTCCGGCCCCGACCTGCTCGAAGACGCTCATGTCCGGGGAGACGTCCAGATCGCGTTTCGCGGTTTCCTCGATCACGGTTTCGAGATCCTTGTCGCCGCGACCGGAGACGTTGACGATCGTGAGGTCGCCGACTGCGTCGGGATTTTCCTCGAGGAACGCGAAGGCGTGGGCCGTCTCCAGGGCGGGGATGATCCCCTCGTCCTGTGAGAGCCGGTGAAACGCCTCCAGTGCGGCGTCGTCGTCGACGTTAACGGGCGTCACCCTCCCCTCCTCGACGAGGTGGGCCAGTTCCGGGCCGACGCCCGAGTAATCGAGTCCGGCCGACACCGAATGTGATTCCATGATCTGGCCGTCGCCGTCCTGCAGGAGTTTCGTCCGCGCGCCGTGCAGCACACCCTCGTTGCCGGTCGACAGCGACGCCGAGTTCGGCGCGACGCCCTCCTCCTCGTCGACGGTCAGCGACGATCCCCCTGCTTCCACTGCAAACAGATCGACATCGTCGTCAGCGACGAAGTGGTGGAACGCGCCCATGGTGTTCGAGCCGCCGCCCGCACACGCGACGACCGAATCGGGCAGCCGGCCCGCCTTCTCTCGGATCTGCTCGAGGGCTTCCTCGGAGATCACCGACTGGAAGTCCCGGACCATCGACGGGAACGGGTGCGGACCGACGATCGAGCCGATCACGTAGTGGGTGTCCTCGACGTTGGTCGCCCAGTCGCGCATCGTCTCGGAGATGGCTTCTTTGAGCGTGCCGCGGCCGACAGTGACGGGGTTGACCTCGGCACCGTTGATGCGCATGCGGAAGACGTTGGGCCGCTGGCGGGCGATGTCTGTCTCGCCCATGTAGATCTCGCAGGGCATGTCCAGATAGGCGGCGGCCATCGCCGTCGCGGTGCCGTGCTGGCCCGCGCCGGTCTCGGCGATGATCCGCTCTTTGCCCATGTACTTGGCGAGCAGGACCTGTCCGAGGGCGTTGTTGAGTTTGTGCGCGCCGCCGTGGAGCAGGTCCTCGCGCTTGAGATAGACGTCCGTGTCGTAGCGGTCGCTGAGCCGGTCGGCCCGCTGTAGCGGCGTAGGTCGGCCGCCGAAATCCGCCAGCCGCTGGCGGAACTCGTCCATGAAGCCGTCCTCGTTGTCGAGGACGTATCGCCGGTAGGCGTCCTCCAGTTCCTCGATCGCCGGCATCAACACCTCGGGGACGTACTGGCCCCCGTACTGTCCGAAACTCCCGTCTGCTGGTTCGTCCGTACTCATAGATTCGTTAGTCGCTCCGTGTTCTGTCGCACGTCGCCGTCCATGATCGCCGAGCCGATCAGGCAGGCATCCGCCCCCGCCGTGCGCATCCGCGTCACGTCTCCGGGCGTCGCTATGCCGCTCTCGGCAATGAGCGTGATGCCCTCGGGGACCGACGGGGCGACCGTCTCGAACGTCGAGAGGTCGACCGCCAGTTCCGTCAGGTCGCGGTTGTTGATCCCGATAACCTCCGCCCCGGCCGCCAGCGCCGTCTCGACTTCCGCTTCGGTGTGAGTCTCGACGAGCACCTGAAAGCCCCGGTCGCGAGCGGCCGCGATCAGTTCGCCGAGGTCGTCGGTTCCGTCCTCCCGGAGAAAGCGCGCGATCAACAGCACGACGTCGGCCTCGACGACGTCCAGTTGCGCCTCGTAGAGCAGGAAGTCCTTCCGGAGGACGGGCACGTCGACGGCCGCTCGAACGCGTTCGAGCGTTGCGGGCGAACCGCCGAAGTGCTCCGGCTCTGTGAGCACCGACAGTGCAGCCGCCCCGCCCCGGATCATCTCCCCGGCCAGCTCGACCGGGTCGTCCGTCCGTTCGCCGTCGGTCGTCGGGCTGGTCGGCTTGACCTCCGCGATCACGGGGACGCGACCCTCGTCTTCGGCCCGGTCGAACGCCGCCGTCAGCGACCGGCCGTCGACCGAGAGGCGCTCGTCGCCGCCACCCCGGTCGCGGGCCGCCGACAGGATCGATTCGACCGCTGGCGCGATCTCACCACTAGTCTCCATTACTGTACACTAACGTACAGTGTTGGACATAAACCTTGCGTAACGCTTCCGGGGCCAACGGCTGCGCGGCGCGGGTTGTTCGAGCGAAAAGCAAGCAGTTCGGAGACGATGTCTCGACTCGTGACGCCGCAGCGAGACGAGCTACCGCCACTCGGGCAGAGTCGCGGCGTCCTGAAGGGGAGCCGTCACGTAGGCGTCGTCGCGAGTGATATCGGCGAGGATGAAGGTCTCGCCAGCGGGGCCGGTTTCGACCGAGGCCATGACCTCGGCGTCCTCAGCAACGGCCGCGACCGCGTCCGTCTCCTGCGACATGCTTGTTACTCTGTAACACGTACACATAAACGTGCCGGAACCGGGACGGGACTCCGGAATGGAACGTCACATCTGTGACAGGAGCGGCGAAATGCGGTGTCCGGCTGCCGACCACGCCTCGAACGGCGGCGGAACGGTCACGAGCCGATCCAATGTGTAAGGTCTTAGTAGATGGACGCGGGAGTAGTTGGCATAATGAACGTCGCAGACGCCATGACGCCGCGCGAGGACGTGGTGACGGTGTCGGTTCCCGGCACCAGAGACGACGTCCTCGAGTACCTCCAGGAGCGGTCGTTCTCCTCGGTACCGGTGATCAAAGAGACCGACGACGGCGAACAGTTCCGCGGGATCGTCTCCCGAGACTCGCTGATCAACCACCCTGACGAGGACCAGCTCGCACTGCTGGTCGAGGAGGTTCCGACGGTCGCCGCCGACGCGACGATCGAAGCGGTCGCCCGTCTCATCGTCGAGGAGGGCGAACGCCGGATCCCGGTCGTCGACGGCCGTCTGGAGGGCATCGTCACGGTCACCGACGTCATCCGCGCGATCGCGGAGGGTGCGGTCGAGGGTGACGTGTCGGTGGGCGAACTGGCTCGCGAGGACGTCAACTGTGTCTACACCGGGACGCCGCTGCCGGTCGCCGAGCGGGAGCTGGCCTACGCCGACGTTCCCTACGGAGTCGCTCTCGACGACGACGGCGATCTCGCCGGCATGCTCACCGAAGTCGACATCATCCAGGTCGCCGAGGTCGTCGAGGGCGAGGCCGACACCGGCGAGTCCATCGCCAATCAGGACGACGAGTGGATGTGGGAAGGCATCAAGGCCGTCGGGAACAGCTACATGCCCACTCGCAACGTCGAGATCCCGAACGCGCCGGTCAGCGAGTTTATGACCGCGGACCTGCTGACCGTCGGCAAGCGCCGGACGGCCCGCGAGGTCGCACAGATGATGCTCAACAACGACATCGAGCAGATCCCGCTTTTGAGCGGCGACTCGCTCGTGGGCATCGTCCGGGACGTCGATCTGCTGGAGGCGCTCGTATGAGCGAGGGGAACCCGATCGTCGAACTGGCAAAGCGACGCGGGTTCTTCCTCCAGTCGGCCGATGCCTACGGCGGCGTCTCCGGCTTCTACACGTTCGGCCCGGAGGGCGCGGCGCTCAAGCAGAACATCGAGGACACCTGGCGCGAGCGGTTCACGATCCAGGAGGGCAACATGGAGGTCGACGCCCCGACGGTGATGCCCGAACCCGTTTTCGAGGCCTCGGGCCACCTGGAGGGGTTCGACGACATGCTGATCGAGTGTCCCGAGTGTGGCGACTCTCACCGGGCCGATCACATCGTCGAGGACAACACCGACATCGAGGATGCCGAGTCGATGGCGATCGAGCGCGTCGAGGAGATCGTCGCCGAGTACGAGCTGACCTGCCCGACCTGCGGGGCGGGGCTGGCCGGACAGGCGATCCAGCAGTTCAACCTGATGTTCGAGACAAACATCGGTCCGGGATCGTCATCGCCGGGCTACCTGCGGCCCGAAACGGCCCAGGGGATCTTCGTGGAGTTCCCCCAGCTGGCCGAATACGCCCGCAACCAGTTGCCCTTCGGCGTCACCCAGATCGGGCGCGCCTACCGCAACGAGATCAGTCCCCGCAAGTCTCTGCTGCGCGTCCGTGAGTTCACCCAGGCCGAACTCGAGCTGTTCATCGACCCGGAGGAGGACGAACCCGATCTCGAACGCGTCGCGGACGTGACGGCACCGTTCTATCCCGCCGACGAGCAGCAATCCGACGACGGTGAAATCGTCGAGGCGACCGTCGGCGAGGTCGTCGAGGAGGGGATCGTCGCCGATCCCTGGATCGCCTACTATCTGGGGATCGCAAAGCGGTGGTACGAGTCGATCGGCGTCGACATGGACCGGTTCCGTTTTCGCCAGCACCTGCCCGGCGAACTCGCGCACTACGCCGCCGACTGCTGGGACGCCGAGGCCGAGGTCGACGGCGACTGGATCGAGCTCGCCGGCTTCGCCTACCGGGGCGACTACGACCTCAGCAAGCACGCGGCCCACTCCGAGGAGGAGTTCACGGTCTTCAAGCAGTACGACGAGCCGGTCACCGTCGAACGGCCGACGGTCGATCCGGACATGAGTTATCTCGGGCCGGAGTTCGGCGGCGACGCCGCGGCCGTCGCCGACGCGCTGGAAACGCTGGCCGAGCGCGATCCCGACGCGTTCCGGGACGCGCAGGCCGACGGCGGGGCCGTCACCGTCGAAATCGACGGGCAGGCGTACGCGGTCCCGGTCGAGAAGACCGGCTTCGAGATCGAGGAGGTCACCGAGAGCGGCGAGCACATCACGCCCCACGTGGTCGAGCCCTCGCTGGGGATCGACCGGGCGCTGTACACCGTCCTCGATCACTCCTACCGCGAGGACGAGATCGACGGCGAGATCCGACGGGTGCTCGAACTGCCGCCGGAAGTCGCGCCGACGACGGTCGGCGTGTTCCCGCTGATGGACCGGGACGGGCTGGCCGATCGCGCCCGCGAGGTCGTCGATCGGTTGCGCGACGCCGGACTGGCGGTCACCTACGACGACTCGGGCGCGATCGGGCGACGCTACCGCCGTCAGGACGAGGTCGGGACGCCGTTCTGTGTCACCGTCGATTACGAGACGCTGGGCGAGGGCGACGACTCCGATCTGGAGGGGACGGTCACGCTTCGCGAACGGGACACGACCGAACAGAAGCGCGTCCCGATTTCGGACCTGGCCGAAACGCTGACCGAACTGCGCGACGGCGATATCGAGTTCACCGACCTGTAGCCGTGCACTCACTCGTCGGCGGTCTGGGATCGGAGGTCGCTCGTCGCGGTGTCCACGTCAGCGGCAGCGCCCTCCCGCTGGCGTACGTCGTCAATGTCCTCACCTGGGGGCAGGTGCAGGCGATCCTCGTCGCCGCGCTCGCGGCCGTGATCGTTCTGGAGGTCATCAGACTCGGGATCGGCCTGGACTGGTGGATCTACGAGTATCTCACCCGGGAGTACGAACAGGACAACCTCGCGGGCTACGCGCTGGCGGTCATCAGCGCGACCGCGGTCGTGTTGATCGCGCCGCCGCCGATCGCCGTGCCGGCCCTGCTCATGCTCACGCTCGGCGACCCGATCAGCGGACTGCTGGCCTCCGGGCGGATCCAGTCGGTCGGGGACGGCCGGTATCTGGAGTTGATCCTCAAGGCCCCGCGGGCGCTGGCGGTGACATTCGTCGTCTGCACGACGATCGGACTGGCCTTCGTCGCGCCCGTCGCGGCGCTGTTCGGCGGGTTCGCCGCGACCGTCGCCGACGGCGTCAAGCCCGTCATTGCCACGTACGTGATCGACGACAACCTCACGATCCCGCTGGCGTCGGCCGCGGGTATCGCGCTCGGACTCGCGATCGTCTAAGTGGCGTCTTCGAGAACAAGATTGTATATAAAAATAGTATTTTCGAGACTTCTCGGCTTGAGGAACTGTCTAGTTCAGCACCACCTCAGCTGGAGGCGAGCCATCTAACGCTTGGTTCGGTCGATTGCGGTTATAGTAGTGTCTGAAGCGTCTGAGGTAGCGTTTTGCGCTTGACTGACTGCCCGCCAGAATGGGTGGCTGCGGTCGATCCGCATGGTAACAGTCTGGAACTACTTTTCCATATGGTTCTGGTTGTGGTAGTTGAGATGACCGCTCAAATCGTGACGAGAGAGCAGTTAGATAGCCACCAGCATCGACGCGAAACCCGGTGTTGGCGACGTCATATCTCTCGCTGAGACGATGCAGGAACGCCGTCCTCAGAAATCAGAGATCTCTGATGTGCGAACGAGAGCGTCGCTCTCGTTAACGTCGCGGGGTCGGTCTCGCGGCGGCTGAACACGTCTGCTTCCAGCAGGAGCTTTGGCTCTGTGTCGATGGCAGCGTAAAGCCACTTCTTTTCGCCGCCTACTTCGGTTTGTCTCTTATCGGTCGTGACCCGCAACGGCGACGCCGTCGGCGGGTCAATCTGTGTTTCAACAAGCGTTTTTTCCAGTACCAGATTCCATGGTGACAGCGGTCGACACCCAACCAGTCTAAGACAGCCTCGATTTCATGTAACGACAACCCCATCGAGTGAAGTCGAACCGCGAAATAACGGACGGATGTCGGTGTACGCTCGTTCTTCCAAGTGTCTTGATTATGCGCGTCTAAGCCATCCGTCTTTAGCTAATACTCAGAGTAATACTACTCAGCCGTGATTTTTGGTCAGATCTCATCTGTACACTCGCTAAATTGCGGGAAATACCGGTTTGCAGCATCGTTTATCGACTAATTCCACTATGAACAGCGTCTCACCTCTTGAAATCCATTTATCTAGTATCAGTAATAATTTCTCACTCAATAATCACCATCAGGCTTAGTTAAAGACGAATGGCACGTCTAAGCGTTCTTTATGGAGATCTACGAGTTCCATAACCAGCTCTCGCTACGACCTCCTCGTTTCTCAATCTCTCAACTAGACAGTGTCGGTCCAGTGAGTCTGAAATCGAACTGTGCGGAGCTAAGCGGTTGTAGTGACGATGGTAGAAGTGACACAAAATCTTAAATACTTATATTACTTTAGATAATAATGTTATATGTCGAACGCGGGATGACTTCGGAAAATGGCCGCCTGCTGGAGACAGGCGAACCGTATTTCTCTGGAGTGAGAAGTAATACCACGTACTACCGCGGAGCAAAAAGGAGTACTGCCTGAAAATGACGGAGCAGAAAAAGTCGGCGAACACCACGTCATGCGGAAAAGTCAGTGGGTTCCCTGGCAGCACCCCGAGCCCCACAAACAGGATGAAACCCGAAAGGGATACACCGAGAACTACTTGGAATGCGTTGATTGCGGCGTAGAGGTGCTGAACAAATAGACTTCCCATCCGAGTGTGATAGTGGATTCCAGTAGGCACAGGAGCTATGCCGTCAGGTCTCTGAAATAGCTCCAAACAACGGGTGGAACCAGTTGAAACTGCGCGCTGAGGAACAAGCTTGAATAACCCTCCTCTTAAACGGCGTAACATGGCGCTCAGCGTAAAAGATAGTACGTTTTATCTCGTCCACCTGCCAGACGAGAAAACACTACATAACGAAGAAGATGAAGCAATCGATTACTTACGCAGCCAGTCTGAGGATGTTGACCCTGAGTCAGATGATGTCAGCGTTGTTCGTGTCGAAGTAGAGGGGGAAGACTGGACCATTGCGGAAATGTCGTGGCAGACAATCGCCCTCCGCCTTATGGGCAGTGATTAAAATGGAAGTTAGAGAAGTTGACCCATCCGAACTGGAAATTGACCCGCTCAATGAGCGAAATGAGAACGTTGGGCCTCACAAAGATGATGAGTCGCTTGAAGAGAGTATTGAAAAGCAGGGTATAATCCAACCACCTGTCGCAAGGCCTGACAACGGAGATCTTCGAGTTGTAGTTGGGCAAAGACGGACTCTCGCAGCCCAATCCGTCGGACTTGATAATATCCCAGTCATCGTCATGGACTGGGACGATTCAGAAGCACTTGAAGCAAGCATCACTGAAAATATCGAGGCGTTTGAAAAGGGGGTATCCCGGAGTGACCGTGCCGCTGCTGTTCAAAAGTTGATGGAGATTAATAACTGGGCCCCACCAGACATCGCAGATGAGTTGGGGATATCGAACCGGAGTGTGCAATACTGGCTTGAACGTACTCGGGATGAATGGGAAAGTACGTCTGTCCATGTTGATTCAAGTGATGAAGATGACGAAGAGACAGATGTAGAAGTTGAGACACATGATTCAAACTCTTTTGAAATAAATAAAGAACAGGTTGATGAAATCCCGGACAGGGATTTGGCAACGATTCGAACAGGTGCAGATTCCGCTGAAGAAAGAGAAGAGGTGGTACAGAAAGTAGCCAAAAACGACCTGTCTAGCGAGGAAGTACGAGAAGCAAAGAAGCGAGCAGACAGGGGCGAACAGTCTTTTGTTGAAACAGTCGAGGAAGTTAGTAAAGAGAAAGAAGAGCAGCGGGAGGGTGATATGAAAGTTAGGACGGAGACTACTTTCACCGGCGACTACGCTGTTGGGCTAAAAAGAGCAGCGCGGGATTATGGTACCTCCGAGGAACAGCTCGTGAGAAAAGCCATTGAAGCATTCCTGATGGACGAAGGATATCTCTAACTTCATATTCAGTCTCTACCACACTTTTTTGTCGATGGCAAACGTCTGTTTAGATACGACGGTAAACATGACTGATGACGTTCCTTACAAGGCCCTTAAACCTCTCGTCACAGATAAGTTTATAGACAAAAGACAGAAGAAAGAAAACACGAAACGTTATGTCCCTTATAGCTTTACTCAAGGGCTTCGGAAGGCAATGGCTCACCTCAATGCTGATAATATTCAACAACTTGATGCAAATCGCTCATTCAATACTGAGCGAGAAAGTATAGATTCGATTTTGTCTTCCGATGTTTCGGACATAATGGAAGGGGATGTGGTCAAGAGAAAGCAATTCGAACTGGAATTCGACCGCGCAGAGGACGGTGATTTTCCTTGGCTGGACATTCAGTCTGTACTCGGGCAATCATCTACTGTCTATGACTTGCCTGTACGGCGTTTGGTAGTCCGTTTTGAGGATGATGAATTTGAGAATGAATGGCGAGACGCTATCAGAGAGGCTCTCGACATGAATAATCCTCCTCTCTCTTGGATTGAATCACCCTTTTATGCGGTATTGGAGTCTTCTGACCCTGGAGAAGGAGATGCGCGGGACCGTGTACGAGAAGTTCACGAGGATTTCTATTTCAAGCCGATGTTCGAAGCTGAGGCAGACTATGAGGGGATGGACTGGCCAATTAGAACGTTGGACCTCCAATCTGTTTGGTCATATCAAGCTTTCATTAACAGGGCGCAAGCTATTCACACGGTACGTAAGGATGACCGACAGTATGATTGGACTCCCCGAAAGCTTGAGAAGTATATAATGAACTATTTCCAGCCATCTGAGGACTATACAGGCGTAATCCGTAGCAGTGATTTCGCCGGGTTGTGGCGTAGGGTGTATTCTCGCGATATCACATCTACAAAGGTGTTCGAGTGGGAGGAAGACGAAGAGTGGGTGCAGACTGAGGCATAAAATGGCGGAAACGGTAAATGATGGTGCCGAATCTGGTTTTAGGCACCACGATGCTGAGTTAAAATATGTCGCCCCAGGTAACGTTGAGGTGGACGAGTTCAATGAACGGCAAACTGGAGTGGGTCCCGAAACCGACTTGGGCGATTTGGAGCAGTCTATTAAGGAAAATGGTATAGAAGACCCTCCGCAGGCTCGGCCCAGTGATGACGGGGAAGGTTACAAGGTATTTGCCGGACAGAGGCGACTGATGGCAGCTAAAGCCGTTGGCCTTTCTGAAATACCACTCATAGTCAAAGATCTTGATGACATGGAGGCTCTTGCAGCTTCGGTAAACGAAAATAACGAGCATCTTGATAAGGACGTTTCTCGTAAAGACCGAGCTGAAGCACTCGAAGAATTAGTTGACGACTGGGGTATTGAGAAAGTAGCTGACCAGCTTGGTATAGATACTCAGACCGTTCGACTTCGACTGGAGCCAACAGATGATTTCTGGAGTGGCACAATTTTTGACCCCGATGTTGATGCTGACGTTGATACTGAATATCTCGCTGACGATATAGTACCTAAGTTACGTAGAGTGACCGGCGACAGTGAGTTAGCCGAAAGATTTGCAAAGAAAATAATAGAAAAGAACGTACCTCCTGGTGCGGTGAGGAGTGCGGCAGAAGTTGCAGACGGGCCAGAGGGATTCTGGGACGAAATTGTGGAGCAGTGGAACGCCAAAGTCAAAGGGGAGGATAGGATTCGTCCTCGAATCACCCTCACTGGAGATGATGTTAAGCAATTACGTGCGTGGGCTAAGGACCGCGGGCTGAATGAAAAAAAAGCAGTGAAACAGATTGTTTTAGAACGACTTGAACAAGAGCAAACCGGAAATGTCGACTTGCCCGAGTTAGATGAGGAATTAGCTAACGATCTACGCGACCTCTGTGATGAGCACGATATGGATATGAGTGAAGCCGTAGAACGTGCGCTTGATGAGTGGTTATACTATCTTACTGAGTATGAAATTGACCGATTGAGTGTCTTCGATGACAAATAAATAATATTATATAGGTGTTTATTATTTTGGATTATATTAATGCTATTGGCAGATTCTATAACCTACTCAATACTCTTGAACGGCAAGTCAGTGGGAAACGAAAGCTCAAAGATTGTACTGGATACATGGACTGGCCCGACCGAGGCGTCTACTTCTTCCTCGAACCGGGCGAAGCACGAGGCTTAACTGACCAGATGCGCGTCACCCGTGTCGGGACACATGCGGTGTCTGAGGGGAGCAGCACATCTCTCTGGGATAGACTCAAGCAACACTACGGAACGGGCAGTGGCAGCAGCAATCACCCTCACGGTGGCAATCACCGTGGGTCGGTGTATCGGAAGCGCGTCGGTGAGGCGATTATCGAGAAACACGCCCTCCACGACGACTACCCCGACTGGGACAAACGCTGGTCGAGCATTGACCGCGACCGGTCGGAGGTTCGTGACGAGGAGTACATATTGGAACGGCGTGTGAGCACGTACATCCGCGAGCAGCCATTTCTGTGGGTCGACGTCGCCGATGAGCCAAGCGCAGACAGTGACCGAGCGTCCATCGAGCAGAACGCTATTGCCCTCCTCAGCAATTTCGAAGGCCAGACGATTGACCCGCGAGACGACGGATGGCTCGGAAAATACAGTCAGAGTCAAGAGATTCGAGAATCGGGCCTTTGGAACGTGAACCACGTCGAGGAGGAATACGACCCTGACTTTTTGGACCTGCTGGAGAACGCCGTCGGCGATACGACTCCACCTTGACGGTCAGGCGCAGTCCGATTCTGTGAGGGTCAGTGTCAATTCTGTGAGGGACAGTGCCTGAGGTATGTGGTTGTGGTTGTTGAACGACTGCCATCGATTGTGGCGGCTCTTAGATAAAGAGTTAGTCACTCATTGGCCTGGATTGCCTTGTTCAGTAGAACAAATATCTGGAAACATCTCCAGAGTCTCAAGATGACGAAGAAGAACGCAAGGACAGCTGTATAAGCAAATCCGAGCTTGCGTACTTCCAAGCGAAGTGTGAATCTGAGTCAGCTGTTTATGAGTGAGTGCTGAAAAGTCAGGGTCGAACCGTTGCAGTGCTGGTCAGCAGCACTGCTATCTTTCAGTTTTTTGGGAGAATGGTGCGGTTAGTTTGGTGTGTCGACAAACGCCGCACCAACTGGATGTATCGCACCAACCAATGATTCTCTTTCGGTTCTGTTTCTCCGTGAACCGCGGTGTCCTGAGTGTGGTGCAGCCGATATTGCGAAGAATGGTACCTACGAGCGGCACCCGCACGGCCGCCAGGGCGTGCGGGTGCAGCGATACTGCTGTGAGCTCTGTGGTTCGTTCTCACCGAGCCATCCGTCGGTCAAAGATGACCACCGCTATCCACGAGCAGTCACACAACTCGCTGACGCCATCGATGCCTTCGCCGATGCCTCCTTGGAAGCTATCCAAGACATCCTCACCGTTCACTACGGTGTTCGCCCTGCTGACCAGCAAATCCACAACTGGCAGACCGAACCGACGGCGGAGATCGTCGAGAACGATCTCCCCGTCTATTCCGGCGTCTACACCTACGACGAACAGTATCTCACGATCAACGGCAACCGCGCGTATCGACTTACCGTCTACGACGAGTTGATGCGTGCGCCGGTCGCCGAGGCAATCGTCCGTGAGTGCACCAAAGAGACCGTCCGGACGTTTCTCACAACCGCACTTGCGGAGAAACCTACCGCCGTCATCACGACTGACGGACGCTCAGACTACCCAGAAATCGTCGAAGACGATCTCGACGCATTCCACCACCGCTGTCGCTTCCACTTCATCAAAAACGGGGAGAAGAAGCTTCGAAGAACCGTTTTCCAGAGTGTTCGGTACTCTGACACGGAGAAGTTACGCGGTGCGATCGTCTGGAGCGAGTTCAAGAGCGTCTTCGCCGCGCCGTCGTACGAGACCGGTCTCCGTCGGTTCGAGGCGGTGCTCGACAAGATCGAGCACCTGCCGAGTGAACTCCGGACCTACGTCGAGCAGGTCATGGGGAACTTCGACCGATTCGCCGTCCATCTCCGTGATGAAGCAGTCCCGAGCACGACAAACAACCTCGAACGCTACTACGGACACACGAAACCGACGCGCATCAAGCGTCGGTTTCGCTCACTCCAGCACGCACGGGCGTTTCTGAAACGGCAGATGCGCGTGCGTACGATCAAACAGGGGCTGATCTCACGGGAACGGTCACTCTCGCTGGGGCGAGAGTTGTTCCCGTCGCTGTCACGGGAGCAACTCGAACCGCTGTTTACGGACGCCAAACAGCGCTATCTCTCTTGGCGTGATCGTGACGTAGATTGACGAGAGAGCGACAGCGCTGGCCGCCCTACCGGAGCGGCAGCGCTGTCATCCTCTGTTTGTCTCGCCGTGAGACTATCAGAAGAAATCTCAGTCTTGTCTCCTCCTAAATTCATTCTGTCACGTCTCCCGCAGCGGAATCACTTCATTATCGTATCCTGAGAGAAAAGACGACGAGCTATACGCAATCACACTTCACTTGGATGGGGCCGAGCTTGGCTGTGCTACCGAATAGGGTGTGAAGCTCGAATACTGTAATGCTGAATGTGTAAATCCATGTAAGTCCAATAACGGCGATTGAGATAGTGAATACTGAAATCACTTCATCAAACTTCCCGACACGGTTCAGTTCTTTGATTGCTGGATTCCCATCTCTGAACCCGAACGTGTAGATGATTGCTAATACCGGGAATAGTAGACCAAGGATTGTCGTGATTGTTCGGTTTACTGCATCGATATTCTCCAACGCTATGAGCGGGATTCCTACGAAGTATAGCCCTACAGAAGCCGCTACAGAGAGAACTATTGCATACAACGTATCTCGCTTTAGGTCACCGACTGGGCCAGACGCCATGAAATCGCGCTTTGTCAGTATCGCGGGACCGAATTCCTGGAATTTTTTCATCGTTACAGACGGTCACAGAGTTCCTGTCCCAAGTTTTGGTCGAACAGTTCGTAGCCGGTCGTGTCGATTTCCTCTTTCTTGACGATGTCTGCGAGGTTATCCTCAACTTCTTCCTCATCCGACTCTACGCCCTCGATACGGAAAGTGTGCATGATTCTGGGGAAATCTATCTTGGTAATTGATTCCTCCGCAGTATCCGCATCGATGCCTAACAGCGAACTGAAGTGGCTGACAAACTCATCAACCCGTGATTCCTCGGCCTCCTTATCTTGATGAAGGCTCGCCTCAAATTTCAGCCTATAACTATCGTCAATTAGTGTCCGAATTGCTTGGTCAGTGTCCAGTTCAGAGTATGTTTGTGGGTTTTTCTTGAAACTGATTTCGACCTTTTTGAGATTGCTATCGAGTAGCCGGGTGAGTTTTTCATCATCAATATCTCTAACGTCAGTCTCGTGCTCAATATCATACTCTTCATCGCACTCAATATGCTCGTCCAGATAATCTTTGATGACACCTATCCCCGGTGTTTGGAACCCGACTTCGATTAACAAATCTATTTTCCCGCTGGTAGTCTGCGTGGCAAAATTGACATAATCGAAGTCCATATCGCCAGCCTCTCCCTCATCTTCGGTGGCCTCTGATAAACGGACTATTTCGTCCTCATGGGTAAGTCTGACAAAATCGTCTTCGTCTTTTGTCCGGATTATAACACCGTGGTGTTGGTTAGTTCCCATGCCTCGAAACTGTGTACGGTAGTTCCTATCCTCGCCATTGGAGATTTGATAAATATCGGACGAGAAAACGTCGTCAATAAGCATGTCCCCGGGATTGAGTCTTCTACCGTCTTCCCCTTCGAACCAGACGTTGTAGTGGTAGAATTTCGTGAGGCTCATTGACAGGCTTTCCTCAGCCGTTCATTGTAAATCTTGGCGTCATATTTTTGATTATTAGATGAGAGTTAGCGTCTCAACTGTGGACACCACATCTGCACACTTCTGGGACGTGAACACCCACGACTGACTCCGGTGAATTAATAGAAACTATTACTCAACCAACTACTTCCCCCAGAAGGGGTCGCGCTCGCGATGGGTATCGAGATACTGCTTGAGGACTTCCCGCTCGCCGGAGGTAATCTCCTCGCGGAGTTCCTGCTCGAGGATCTTGGCGTGTTTTTCCGGGATCTCGACCCACAGGCGTTCGCCCTCCTCGATCTGTCGGCCGACGGTCGGCCCGTCGATCGAGACGGCGACGCGATCGCCGCGGGCCGCCTCGTCGACGTCCTCGCCCTCGTCCTGGATCGTCTTGAGGTGGCCGACGCGCTCGAACTCGCCGTCCGAAAAGCGACCGACAGCGACGTTTCGACGCAGTTTCCCGCCCAGCACTTCGATCCCGACCACGGCGGGGTCCGACTGGCGGAACGTGTGATCGGGCAGGATCTCGAACCGCGCGGGCCGGGTGATGTTCTCGAGGATCTGGTCCTGCTGGGCCTCCTCGATAGCCGTGACGTGCTCGTCGTAGTCCTCGACGAGCTGGTAGATGACGTCGTCCTCGAAGATGTCGACGTCCTCCTGCTCGGCGAGCCGACGCGCGTCCTCAAGGACGTCCACGCCGAAGGCCAGGACCGCCTGGTGTTTCGGGTCGTCGGCGGTCGCGGCCATCCGGATATCGCGGGGCGCGACGTCGCCGACCTCGGCGTGCATGATCGGGATCTCCTCCTCTTCGAGCGTGCCGGAGATCGCCTCCAGCGAGCCCAGCGTGTCGGCCTTGACGGTGACGCCCTCCTCGTCGGTCCCGACCTCGAGATCGGCCAGTTCCGCCTGGACCTCCTCGATGACGGCCTCGAGGTCGCGGTCGCGGACCACTCTGATCGGCGCGCCGGCCATCGCGTCGTCCAGGTCGGGGGCGGCGATCTTGATCCCGTCGGCGGCCGCGACCGCCTCGACCGTGTCGAACTGCTTCTCGGTGCGGATCTCCGAGAGGGGTTTGGGCTTGAGCAGCGCCCGCACCTCCGTGACGATCGGCTCGTTGACGCCGCCGACGACGATCCGGTCGTCCTCGCGGACGGTGCCGTCGTAGACGATCGCGTCCAGGGTCGTCCCGAACCCGCGCTCCTCGGTCACTTCGAGGACCGTCCCCGCGCCCCGACCGCCCACGTCGATCGACATCTCTTCTTTGAGATAGCGCTGAGACAGCCCCATCAGCACGGTGAGCAGGTCCGGAATCCCCTCCCCGGTCATCGCCGAGAGGGGGACGACGCCGATGTTGTTCTGGAAGTTCTGGACGCGCCAGTACATGTCCGCGGAGAAGCCCTCGTCGCTGAGTTCGCCGATGATCTCGTAGAGCCGTTCGTTGAGGTCCGATTCGACGCGGTCGGACTGGCGGTCGATCGCGGTCTGGATCGGCTCGGTCCCGTCGGGGTTCCAGCCTGGCAGCGTGTCGACCTTGTTGGCGGCGACGACGAACGGTGTCTGGGTGCGCTTGAGGATGTCAAGCGCCTCGATAGTCTGGGGCTGGAAGCCGTCGGTGACGTCGACGACGACGATGGCGATGTCGGCCAGCGCGCCGCCGCGGGAGCGCAGCGTCGAGAAGGAGTGGTGGCCGGGCGTGTCGATGAACAGCAGACCGGGCAGGTCGAAGTCCTCGGGATCGACCAGCGACCCCGCGATGTCGCCGATCACGTCCAGCGGGACGGCCGTCGAGCCGATGTGCTGGGTGATCGCCCCGGCCTCGCCCTCCGTGACGGCCGACCCGCGGATCGTATCGAGCAGGGTCGTCTTGCCGTGGTCGACGTGTCCCAGTACGGCGACGATCGGTGTGCGTAACTGTCCCGCGGTCGGTTCGGCGCTGGCGTCAGAATCAGACATACGTACCACTCTCGAGCGACTGTTATCGAAATCCAGTCGAGCGGCGCATTTAAGTGCGTCGTCTGGGGGACGGGCGGTCGTTGCCGAACGCGGCCCGTGGCGTTTATGTAATCAGACTCGGTAAGAGCCTACATGGCCGACATACTCGCCGAGAACCTCTCGGGCAAAGCTGTCATGGGAACGGACGGAGCAGAACTGGGAATGCTGTACAACATCACGATGGATCTGGAGTCGGGTCGACTGTCGGATCTGATCATCGACCCCGACGAGCAGGTCAGAGACGTCGAGTTCGACCGCGACGAACAGGGTCGGCTCCTGGTACCGGTCGGTCGCGTCCAGGCCGTCAAGGATCACGTCATCATCGATCGCTAAATGTACGTCCTCGATTCGTCGGCGTTTATCAACGAGTACCACACGGACGCCGAGATCGCGACGATCCCGCTCGTCCGAGAGGAGCTGACCGACGAGAGCGCCTACCGGTTCGACGCGCTCGAAGGGTCGGGGATGCATCTGCACATCCCCGACAGCGAAACCGTCGAGCGCGTCGAGCGAGCCGCTCGCGAGACTGGCGACCTCGAGACACTTTCCCGGACGGACATCCGGCTCGTCGCCGCGACCTTCGAACTCGACGGGACGCTCGTCACCGACGACTACGCGATGCAGAACGTCGCCGACAAACTCGAAGTCGCCGTCGAGGTCATCGCCCAGGAGGGTATCGACGAGCAACGCGAGTGGCGATTCCAGTGTCAGGGCTGTGGTCGGGAGTTCGACGAGAACCACGACCGCTGCCCGATCTGTGGCAGCAACCTGTCGCGGAAGAACCCCGCCAGTTAGCACGACATCCGGAAACGCAAATGCCGACCGACGTGCTGCGATCCGCCAGTCACAAGTCTGCTCGCGGCGGGCGGTCGAACGCCCGATCAGACTGTCTCGATGCCCTTTGATTCGACCGCATCGAGGCCGATGTCGAGCAACTGTCGCAACACCTCTTCCTCGGTGAGGTCGTTCTCGTGTGCCAGTCGTTCGACCGCCCGCGATAGATCGTCGTCACAGACGACAGTGTACCGGGTCGGCATACTGTGTGGTAAGACTACCCACACAATAAACACCCGTCAGACGAACGTCCGACCGGGGGAGGCAGTGACCGTCGACAATCAGTTCCTGTCCGATCGCTCGGACGGGGGCGTTTCGAGCGGGCGCGTCACGCTCCGTCGTCGACTTCGACCTCGAAATCGTCGAGCGTTTTGCCCTGTCGGACGAGCTTCTCCGCGACGACGAGTTTCTCCATGCGACCGAGTCGCCCCCAGTCGAGTTCCGCCGGGGGCGACTCCTCGAACGCTTCGTACTGTTCGAGGACCCCTCCGTGAACGAACCGCGCGAACTCGCCGCAGTTCGGACACCGGATCGAGAAGTGAGAGACGTCGTACTCGCGGGTCAGCGTGTGATCGAGACAGTTCGTACAGCGATAGGTGACGGTCGGCACTGATCGTGGTACGTACCGCAGACGTTTGATTCCAGCGGAGGGGACAGCGGCGCGAACCGGACGGCCGAGAGCAGTGGCTATTCGATCGTTTCGGCCAGCGTCACGACGCGTTCCCGCAGCGCGGGCGCGCGTTCGGCGAGGACGATCGTCGAGTCCGTTCGGTGATCGAGCAGTGCGACCGTCTCCGGGCCGAGCCGTTCCTCGACGCGGCCGGGACCGCCGTTGCGTTCGAGGACGACCGTCTCCCAGCCCAGTTCGTCGAGCGCCGTCTCGATCCGCGAACCGTTGCGACACCGGCAGGCAAAGGACAGGTCGGGCCGTTCCTCGCGGGCGTTGAGCAGGAGTTCGGCGGTCCGGCCGGACGCGCCGAAGCGGACGCCGCGGTTCGGGCGCAGCCCCGACAGCGTCCGGGCGACCCGCCCCTCGACGGCGGCCACCTCGTGTTCGTGCTCGGCGTAGGGCGTTGCCCCGACCACGTCGAGCCCGGCCGAATCGACGACGGACGTGACGTCCCGGTCGATCAGCGCGGCGACGATCCCCTCGACGGTCTCGGCGGTCCGTTCGCGGGCGGCCCGGTCGCGCGCCTCGACGGTGTGATGCACCGCGCCCGGGCCTCCGCCGACGTCGAGGTTGTACCGGATCGCCCGCGAGAGCAGGTCGACCCCCGACTCGACGGCCGCCGTGAGGTCGTCGCCATGGGCCAGCCGCGTCGCGACCGCGCTCGAGAGCGTACAGCCCGAGCCGTGTGTCGCGTTCGTCTCGACCCGTGGATGGCGGATCGTCGTCACGTCGTCGGCCGTGACCAGCACGTCGGTCACCTCGGGGATGGGGATGTGGCCGCCCTTGACCAGCGCGGCGTCGGAACCGAGTTCCACGAGCTGTTCGCCCACCTCGCGGGCCTCGCCCTCGTTTTTGGGATTGATCCCCGTCAGGACGGCCGCCTCGTCGGCGTTGGGCGTCACGAGCGTGGACTCGGCGATCAATTCCTCGTAGACCTCTTCGGCGTCGGGTTCGAGCAGCCGGTCCCCGGAGGCGGCGACCATCACCGGATCGACTACGAGGTTCGGCAGGCGATCGGCGTAATCGACGACCGTCTCGATCACGTCCGCGGTCGCGAGCATCCCCGTCTTGACCGCCGCCACGTCGAAGTCCTCGAGCACGGCGTCGATCTGCGCCTCGATGTCTTCGATCGGGAGCAGATGCGAACCCCGGACACCCTGTGTGTTCTGTGCGGTGACGCTGGTGATCGCGCTCGTCCCGAACGCGCCACCGGCCTCGATCGTCTTGAGATCGGCCTGAATCCCGGCCCCGCCGCCGGAGTCGCTGCCCGCGATCGTCAACACGACTGGCGGCGACACGGGTGCTTCGTCTCGTGCCATACCTGTCTCTATTCTCGGGCGATACAAAGCGGTGGTGGAACGGTCGGCTTTTCGGTTCGGCGACCGTGTTCGCTCGCATGGAGACGTGGGACGACCTCTTCGAGCGCGCCCGGGCCTACGGGACGACGGTCGAGGCGATCCGTGAGGCGCTTGCTGCCCGGCGGGTGGACGATGACTGACGGATCGCCGGCCCGGGTCGTCGCCGACGCGGACGTACTCGCGGCGGACCTGCTCGTCGGTGGCCCGGCCCGCGAGGCGCTCGATCACGTCCGTCGCCACTCCTGGATGACGCTGCTGGCTAGCGACCCACTTCTCGAGGACACCGAGGCGGTCGTGGCCGAACTCGCCGACCCGGCGCTCGGGGCCGTCCACCGCGAGCGACTGGCGGCGGCGACGGAGCGCGTCGACCATCCAGCGGACGACCACCCGGCGCTGGCGACGGCCTACCGGGGCGGTGCCGGGCAGTTGCTGAGTTACGACGAGTCGCTCCGATCGGCGAAGACGGGGATGTCCGTCCAGCCACACGCGAACCTGAGCGTCCGTCCCCCGGACGCGTTCGCCCGCCTGTTCGACCCCGAGAGCCTCTACGAACTGGTCGAGGGCGACTCGTATCCCGGCCCGGACAGCGATCCGCGCGCGTAGCGACCACCTCACGACGGCAAAACGTCTCCTGCCCACAGTACCAGATCTGATACTGCTGTGGTTCCGTTTCGAGACCGGGGCGCGCTCGGTCAGTCGGTTCGAGAAGGTATTTAGAGGCGGTTCGAGGCGAATGCCACGGGGCTTGACCCCGTGGATGAAGCCGACAGCTCGTGAACCAAATCATTAAGTCGAACTACTTTAAACAGAGAAGTGTGACGGCACCCATCGCGTCTGGCTTAGAGTCCAAAAACACGGGCGGTCAGACGCTCTGTCGTCATCACCGAGTAGGTCAGGGAGGGGCCGAATCCACGCCTGCGGAGACTGCGCTCCCTGTGGATTCCCTTGTGGAATCTGTAAAGCGCGTCGTGGAAACAGGAAGCCTCGGGGCTTGACCCCGAGGCACTTCACACAGCCATGCACGATTTCGTCGTCGTCGGAGCGGGACCGGCCGGCTCGCGGTTCGCACGCCGGGCTGCCGAGATTGGCCACGACGTGGTCGTCTTCGAGCAGGGGGCGATCGGCGAGCCGCTGGCGTGTTCGGGCCACGTCAGCACCGATATCTGGGCGTTCACGCCCGACGGTTCGCGCGACGCGCTGCTCCAGAACGAGATCTACGGCGCGCGGTTCCGGCTCGGCGGTCCCGACAGCGAGGCCTACCCCTTCTACAAGGAGTCGGTCGTCTCGAACGTCATCGACCGCGTCGGGCTCGATCGCCGCCTCGCCCAGGCCGCCCGCGGTGCAGGCGCGGACGTCCGAGACCACCACACGGTCACCGCAGTCGAAGAGCACCGCGACCGCGTCGAAGTCACGGTTCGCGGTCCCGACGGCGTCGAAACGCACGAGGCGCGGCTGGTCGCCGGCGCGGACGGCCCGCGCTCGAAAGTCCGGAGCGAACTCGGACTGCCCGAACCTGGGGAGACACTGCACGGCGTGCTGGGCTTCGAGGCGTCGCCCGACGACGCGGACTTCGTCGACGTGCACCTGACCGTCCCCGGGTTTTTCGCCTGGCGGATCCCCCGCGGCGAGGCCGGCGTCGAGTACGGTCTCGCGGCCAGCCCCGGCGCGGAGGTCGGCGAGTGGTTCGAGGCCTTTACCGACAGCTACGGCGCGACGACGACGAACCGCTGTTCGGGATTGATCCCGGTCGGCCCGCCCGAAACGGTCACGGGCGGGCGTGCGTTTCTGGTCGGCGACGCCGCCGCCCAGACCAAGCCGTTCACCGGCGGCGGAATCCGCTACGGCATGCTCGCGGCCGATCGGGCCGCCGAGACGGTCGATCCCCACGACCCGGCAACGCTCGCGGACTACGAGTCGGCCTGGCGATCGGAACTGGGCCGGGAGATCCGACTGGGGGCGTGGATCCGGCGTGGATACTCGCTTCCACAGGCTATCCAGCGGCTCGGGCTGGGTCTCTTTTCGGGCGAGATCGGCGTCCATATGGACGAACCGTCGACGCTGTTCTCCCGCGAGCAACTGCGGGCGATGTTCTCGCGGTCGTGAACGGACGGGCGACTCACGATCGGCACCCGGTCGTCTCGGTCACGTATCGGGAATCCGCCGTGACTGCTGTCCCCCTTCGACGAACGGCAGAGGCGTTTTCTCGACCGCTATTCGTCCGCCGTCGTGGGCTTCAACGGTCGTCGGCTCGCCCGCGACGACCGCGAAGGCGATCGGCTCGCCGAGCGTCGGACTCTCCAGTGCTCGCGTGACAGCTCCGATCGCATCTCCGTCCTCGTAGACGGTCGCACCGGCATCGGGCACGACGTCGGGCGCGAGTCCGATCAGCCGCCGTCCCTCCTCGTCGCCGTGCCGGGCGAGCACGGACGGAGCGTTGCCGTCCAGTTCCGTCTCGAACAGCGGCGTTCCGGCCTCCAGCGTCAGCGACTCCCAGGTCCGATAGCCGAACGGCGCGGCGTTGAGCCCCCGGTTGACCAGCGTGTCGAACACGCGCTCGGCGTCGTCGACCCCGCAGACGACCTCGTACCCCGCCTCGCCGGTCGGAGCGTCGCTCGCGATGACTGTCACGCCCTCGTCGCCCATCGACCCTCGAACGAACGTGTGGGCCGGCTCCGGCGCGCCGCCGCCGGTCGAGAGGACGCTCGCGACCTTCTCGGTGGCCTGGCCGCCGTGGACGCCGAAGATCGCCAGTTCGCCGGTCAGATCGGTACTCTCGACTCCTGTATCCGCCAACGCCCGATCGAACCGGTCGCCGCGGCCGGGCGCGAGCAGGGCCAGCAGCCGTTCGCCGGCGTTGTAGACGTGCGCGTCGGCGGCGATCGCCCCGTCGTTGAGGACGAACCCGTAACGGCCCTCCTCCTCCGACTGCGGCACGTCAGCGGTAATCGCGCGCCCGACGGCTGCGATTCTGTCTGGGCCGGTCACCGCCCGGATGTCGTAGCCCATCTCGATCACGCCGGCGACGTTGCGAACCGCCCGGTGGGTCCGTTCCGGGCGGCCGTAGTCGGCGACGACTCGCTTGCCCCCGACCGATCGGAACGTCGCCCCGTGGTCCTCGTGGATGCCCTCGATGACGCTCATGGCGGGTGGTGGGGCGGCGTGGAAAAGAAGGTTCGCAGACGCGCGACTGCTGTCATGGCGAATATCGTCAGGGATCTAAACGAAAGGCAGCGCGAGTTCCCCGCCCTTCCGAAAACCTACGGTTTTCGGCTTTCGCAAATCTTCGATTTGCGTCAACACCGTGGGCGGGGGTGAAGCGCGTCACTCCGGCGCGTGTTCCGTCTCTTCAATATACCGTTCAACCACTTCCTCCGATACTGCTCCCGTCGTTCCCACGTAGTACCCAACCTTCCAGAATCCGCCACCCCAGAAATACGACTCCCTAATTTCGGGATTCCGTTCCAGCAAGTGCTTACCCGAGTACGACTTGAATTGGCGAGCGATGTCCGCCGGACTGTGCTTCGGGTCACACTGGACGAACAGGTGTACGTGGTCGTCCGCAATCTCCAACGCCAGAATCTCGTGTCCGAAGTGGTCAGCAGTCTCACCAAACAACTCTCGCACATCGTCTTCCACTACACCAAGAACCGGGTGGCGGTACTTGGGACACCAGACGAAGTGATACTTACAGGAACTAACCAAATGCGCGTGACTGCGGTACTCTTCCAACCCTAACCCCTACATTTATGACAGTCTGGAACGATTGTCAAAGTATGGGTGAGGAAGCCACGAAAACCATTCAGACGCGCCTTCACATAGCGTCTGGTGAACGGTCGTGGCTTCACGACGCCCGCCTCGCATCACGCGAGATATTCAACCAAACAATCCGCTTCAAACAACAAGGGTACAATCGAACCGAGATACAGAAGGAGGTTGACCGCGATGATTTCTTGCGAAACAACAAGTGCGCGGTCGTCAGCAAAGCCCTCCAAACGTGGAAATCCTACCAGTCACTTCTTGACTGGTGGCGTGAACAGGATGACCCTGATGGCGGCAAGCCGACACCGCCAAGCACGGACAAATCTGGTTCGTACCCGCTCGTGATGGCGCACACGGAAGGCTACCGCCTTACCGTTGACGACGACACGAACCGCGTCCAAGTCCGCATCAGCCCGAAACCCTACAAGAAGGTGAAGGGCCATCTGCGCGGCGAGCCGGACGCGATGGACGAACTTCGAGACGCCATCACGTCGGATGAGGTGGATGTGGGGCAGGCCGAACTCCTGTCTCGAAAATCGAAGATTTTCGACGAGTCATCGAAGTGCTCCGCACTTCGAGATACCGCGATGGCGTGTACTACCTACACGTCACGGTCACACGCGAGTTCGACGTGCCCGAACCCGACACCGCTGATACTGTGGTCGGCGTAGACATCAACGAGCGCAACGTCGCACTTACCGCCCTTGACCGTGAGACGATGCGGACGAAAGGGACACTCGTCCTTGACTACGGGCGAGTGAAGCAGGAATGTCAACGCTACCACACTATCACCACTCGCTGTCAGGAACACGGCAAGACGAGCATCCACCACAGACTCGGTGACAAGGAAGAGCGGTTCACCGAGTGGGTGTTGCATCGGCTCTCCCGTGCTGCCGTGGAGTTCGCAGAACAGTTCTCGAATCCGGTTATCGTGTTCGAGGATATGAGCGGCATCCGCGACGAAATCAAGTACGGGTCGTATATGAACCGTCGATTGCACAAACTGCCGTTCCACAAGTTCGAAAAGTTCGTCTCGTACAAGGCGACGTGGCGAGAGATTCCCACGGACACGGTGGACGCCTATTACAACTCGAAGACGTGTTCGTGCTGTGGTGAGCGTGGGTATCGTCAGGGACGGCGGTTTCGGTGTACGAACGACGAGTGTGACGTGGTGCAAGACCACGCCGACCGGAATGCGTCGGTGAACATCGCGTGGCGCGAGAAGGCAAAACTCGACGGCAACGAATCAGATTACCGGACTCACAAAACCCAGCCGCAAGTTCGGCTGGTGCGTCTGTCCGGGTCGGGGCGAGTAAGCCGCCCAACCTCATCCCGCTCGCTTGCCGAGCAGGGAGTGCTAGCGCACGGCTGAGGGAATTAGAAAAGCCTCGGGCCACCGCGCCCGAGGTTGTTTACTAACTTCTCGGGAGCGTATCAGATTACGACTTCGACATCGATGAGGAACGTCTCCTTGGCTCGTTTGGCCTCCGGCCCCTCCGGGACGAGGCCGGGTGTCGACGGTTCGTCGTTGAACCGGTCCGGATCCGGGGAGAGATACTCCAGCACCTCCTTGAATGTCGATCCCTGTCTCCCGGTGATGTGTACGAACCCACCGTACTGGCGCTGCTCGAACGGGGTCGTGTCCGGGTCGGGAACGGCTTCTCGAATGCAGTCGATGTGCTCTCGAATGTATTTCGCGGCTTCGTGCTGTGAGTACTGGCAGTCGGCGTGGAGCTGTTCTTGTTCGTGCTCGTCGAGGTCGGCCTCGACGTGCTTGGAGGACTCGTAACTGACTGCGTCAGCGCTGAAATCGCCGGTGAGAAAGCTGAGGTTCACGGTGAAACTCTTCGGATATCGCAGGATCGCCAGGAAGAAGATCTGCTCGTCGACCGTGTAGCGCTCCTGCAGGCGATAGTAACACTCCAGATAGTACGCCGCGAGCGCCCCGATCCAGTCGTCGCGCTCGCCGTCGAGATACGCGGTCGCAACGTCGTAGTAGTCCTCGCCACCGACCTGTTGCAAGCGATGCTCGAAACTCTGTCTCATCTCGTGCAGCTCGTCTTCGTATGCTTCCGTGAGCGGCACGTCCGGGTCGTCGAGCAACGTGCTCTTTCGCTCGCCGGCCGCCGCGATTCTCATCATATTTTGGTGGAAGGACCGCTCGGCCTCCACGTCCGGGAGCGGAATTCGAACTGCCTGTCGGCGCAGGATCTTCGAGCTGGCTTTCAGACGATCGCTCCAGTTGTTCACAGTACTCAAACAGGGTACTTACACAACTAACTGTTTGAATTGCGGCAATCATTTCGGTCCGGGCACACGTCTCACACTTCCTCTCCTCGGAGCGATCAGTCGTGACCGCCGGGCGAGCCGAGTCCTAAGTGTTTTAGCCGATACCACACTCACCAGGGAGTATGAGCGAGGCGACGGGAATCGTCGGGGAGTTCTTCGATCTGAAAGCCGAGACCGACGCGGACATACTCGCGATGCAGGTGGGCGACTTCTACGAGTTCTTCGACTCGGACGCCGAACTGGTCGCCGACGAACTCGACCTGAAGGTGAGCCAGAAGTCGAGCCACGGCTCCTCGTATCCGATGGCCGGCGTTCCGGTCGACGAGTTGACGCCCTACCTGAAGGCACTGGTCGAGCGCGGCTACCGCGTCGCCGTCGCCGACCAGCGCGAGGCGGGCGACGGCCACGAGCGCGAGATCACTCGCGTCGTCTCGCCCGGGACCCTGCTGGAAGTCACCGACGCCGACGCGCGCTACCTCTTGACGATCGTCCACGACGCGGTCTACGGCCTGGCGTTCACGGACGTCACGACCGGTCGGTTCCACGTCACGACTGCTGCCGACGCCGACGAACTGCTGACGACGATCTACCGGTTCGATCCCGTCGAGATCCTGCCCGGACCCGACGTGCGCAACGACGACGACCTGCTGGAGCGCCTTCGAGGGCGGACCGACGCCGCCCTGACGCTGCACACGCCCGAGGCCTTCGCCCCCGGACGGGCGCGCCACCGCGTCCGCGAGCAGTTCGGCGAGGGGGCACTCGAAAGCGTCGGCGTCGAGGCCGACGCCGCCGTCCGCGCGGCCGGTGCGGTGTTGAGCTACGTCGAGGAGACCGGCCAGGGCGTGCTGGCCTCGATCACGCGATTGCAGGCCCACGGCGATGGCAATCACGTCGAACTCGACGCGACGACGCAGCGCAACCTCGAACTCACCGAGACGATGCAGGGCGATCGGTCAGGATCGCTGTTCGAGACGATCGATCACACTGTCACCAGTGCCGGCGGCCGTCTGCTGAAAAGCTGGCTCCAGCGCCCTCGGCGTGATCGTGCGGAACTACAGCGTCGTCAGTCCGCCGTGGCTGCGCTGGCCGAGGCCGCGCTCGCCCGCGACCGGCTGCGGGAGGTGCTCGGCGACGCCTACGACCTCGAACGGCTGGCGAGCAAGGCAGCCTCCGGTAGCGCCGACGCCCGCGATCTGGTCGCCGCCCGCGAGACGCTCTCCCTGCTGCCGACGGTCCGGGAGATCGTCGCCGACACCGATCGGCTGGCTGACTCGACGCTCGGAGACGTGCTCGATCGGGCCAACCTCGATCGCGCTCGCGAGCTCCGGGAGACCCTTGAGGCCGCACTCGTCGAGGACCCGCCGGGGACGGTCACCCAGGGCGGGCTGATCCGGGAAGGATTCGACGAACAACTGGATGAGTTGATCGAGCGAAACGAAGCGATCGAGGCGTGGCTCGACGAACTCCCGAAACGCGAGAAGCGGCGCCACGGAATCACGCACCTCTCGGTCGATCGCAACAAGACCGACGGCTACTACATCCAGGTCGGCAAGAGCGAGACCGACGCCGTCCCCGACAGCTACGAGCAGATCAAGACGCTGAAGAACTCCGAGCGGTACACGATCGACGAACTCGAGGAACAAGAGCGGGAACTGCTACGGATCGAAGAACAGCGCCACGATCTCGAGCGCCGGCTGTTCGAGGAGATCCGCGAGGCGGTCGCCGCCCACGCCGAACTGTTGCAGGACGTGGGTCGCGCGCTCGCGGCGGTTGATGCCTTCGCGGGGCTCGCGACCCACGCCGTCCGGGCCGACTGGACGCGCCCCGAACTGACAGACGGCGACGAGATAGCGATCGAGGCCGGTCGCCATCCCGTCGTCGAGCGGACGACCGAGTTCGTCCCCAACGACGTCCGCATGGACCGCGACCGGCGGTTCCTCGTCGTGACCGGGCCGAACATGAGCGGGAAGTCGACCTACATGCGCCAGACCGCACTGATCACGCTGCTCGCGCAGGTGGGCAGTTTCGTGCCCGCCCGGCAAGCGCGGATCGGTCTCGTCGACGGCATCTACACCCGCGTCGGCGCGCTGGACGAACTCGCGCAGGGCCGCTCGACGTTCATGGTCGAGATGCAGGAACTCTCGAACATTCTGCACTCCGCGAGCGACGAGTCGCTGGTGATCCTCGACGAGGTCGGGCGCGGGACGGCGACCTTCGACGGTATCTCGATCGCCTGGGCCGCCACGGAGTATCTGGTCAACGAGGTCGGCGCGAAGACGCTGTTTGCGACCCACTACCACGAACTCACGGAGCTGGGCGACCAGCTTGATCCCGTCCGGAACGTCCACGTGGCGGTCGACGGCGATCCGGATTCGGACGGCGAAGAGGTGACGTTCCTGCGAACCGTCCGCGAGGGGCCGGCCGACCGATCTTACGGCGTTCACGTTGCCGACCTCGCGGGCGTACCACAACCAGTCGTCGAGCGCTCGCGCGAGGTGCTCGATCGGCTCCGCAACGACGAGGCGATCGACGTCCGCGGCGCCAGCAGCGGGACGACTCAGGCGGTGTTCGATCTCTCCTCGGGGCAGTTTCGCGGCGAGCGCGACGGATCGGCGAGCGCCGACGGTGGCTCAACGGAAGACTCGATCGCCGAGCAGTTCGGTGAGGACGCCGACGAGGTGCTAGAAGCGCTGTCCGACCTCGACGTCGACGAGACGGCCCCGGTCGAGCTGCTGTCGAAGGTGCAGGGATGGCAGGACCGGCTTGAGGGTCCCTGATACTGCCGGCTGTAACAAACTGAAGGAATTCGCCACCCCGGGGTGGCGAATATCTTTACGAACTTACAGCCGGCAGTATGAGCGCCGACGTCATGTAAGCAAACAGTTCGGTGTCTGACGGTATTTTATATCGTTGAGGGACAGATCTATGTGTATGAGTAGCGAACCCGCAGATTCGAACCCCGAGTCACCGGGCGACGACGAGTCGAACTCACCCAGGCTGACCATCGCGCTGCCGGACGGGAGCACGAGCGTCTCGGACGCGATCGTGACCAACCGGGAGATGCTGCGCGAACCCCAGGAACACGGGCTGGCGACGCAGGAAGAGATCACGCACCTCTCGGAGGCGATCGAGGGGCTCTCGGAGAAGGCACAGACGGCGACCACCCAGTCCGAACAGACGCAGGCGAGCGTCGACGAACTGCAGGCGGTCGTCGAACGGCAGCGCCGACAGATCGAGGAACTGCAGTCGATGGTTTCTTCGCTTGCCGACATCCTGGGGACGGAAGCGGAGTGGGAAACCTTCGACGACGCGTAGTCGGTCCGCGAGTTGCGGGCGATTCCCGTGCGCCGGACCTGGTGTGCCGAAACTGTGACCGAACAGCCGAGGCTACGGCTACTCGATCGATCTCAGTAGAAGGCTCACTATCAGCCATTGCGACCAGAAGCACTTAAACGGCACCGAGATCAGGCCTACCGTCGACGCGACAGCGGCTCGCAGAGCCCCCACTCGTCGGTTCGGGGATCGAGGTTCGTCGGCTCGCTGCCGCGCTCGGTGAGGATGCCCGCGTGGAACAACATGGCCTTCAGCTGGAAGACCGTCGGCGAGTGGTAGCTCGCCCCCTCTTCGAGCACTGGCGTCCGGAGTTCGCCGTCGGCGGTCAGCGCACGCTCGCGCACGTCTTCGTCGCCTCGAAGGAAGAGCTCGACGGTGAAGGTCGGATGCTGCTCGTGGAGCCACGTGACGAGGTCGACCAGCGACGGACGGCCGAGGCCGTCGTCGTGCATCGTCTGCAGTTCGGTGACGAGCAACTCGGTAGCCGGATACTCGAAGACGACTCGTCGGGCGAGCTGGCCCCAGCGCGGCGCGAGGTCACGAAAGCGCTTGCGCGAGCGCTGCCACTGCTCGAAGGCGGCGAGCGCGTCGTCCAGAGCGGGATACTCCCGGAGCGCGAACCGGACGACCTCCTGCCCGAGCGAGGTGAGTCGGTAGCTCGCGCCGCGCTCGTCGATCAACCCCAGAAACGCCGCGCCGTCGATCGCGCCGTCGACCGCGCTGACGACGTGCGCCTCGAGCAACGCGCGGTGATCGCGGTCGTGAGCGAGCGCGAGCGGGACCGCCAGATAGTTCTTCGGGTGATTGAGACTGAAGTTGCGGTCGGCGACGCCCTGTGCGCTGGCCTGGAATCGGATCGCCGTGGCCTCCTCCGCGGTTCGGTTACCGACCACGCGCGGGCGTTCGAGTACCTCGATCGAACCGTCCGCTTCGACGCCGAGCACGCCGACGTTGAGCTGCCGGGCGAGCGTCCGGTCGGTCGCGGTGATCGCCCCGGCCGGCGCGCTGACGAACGCGACGTTGGCCTCGCCGAGCCGATCGTAGGCCTGGACGATGCCACGCTGGACGTCCACCCCGCCGCGCTTGCGGCCCTTGGCCTCGACGACGACCAGCGGCGGCTCGTCGCCGAGGCGATCGACCGCCAGGTACTCCGCCTCCAGTCTCCGGACGCCGATCAGATCCGGATAGCCCGAGCCGACCCGGACGTGATTAAAGGGCGCGAGAGCGGACGTGACCTCGGCGGCGATCTCGCGGTCCTCGACCCACTTATCGCGCGCGAACTGCGTGTCCGCGACGACGTAGCTGTCGCTGTCATCCTCGGGAAAGAGCTGGGACTTCGTGTGCGCGAGCACGGTCGGCTCGGTCAGCGACGCCGCGGCAGCCATAGGCCCGGGTTCGGCGGGCCGGCCAAAGAGCGTTCCGCCGATCGCGGACCGGCGAGCGAACGGGACCTGCCTCTGAGGGCGCAGCTGCTCGACGATTGGTGGCCCTAGAAGGCTCACTATCAGCCATTGCGACCAGAACCACTTAAAGGAACTACTCGGCGATGCCCCAGACGTCGTCGTCCCAGCTCCGGCCGCGGACGTCGTAGACCGGCTCGTCGCGGTCGAGGTCGTCGATGCGCCGGCGATCCTCGGGATCGAGTTCCCAGCCGAACAACTCGAAGTTCTGCCGGATGTGGCCCTCGGAGGTCGACCGCGGCAGGACGACCACGTCGTGATCGAGCGCCCACCGGAGGACGACCTGTGCGGGCGTGCGGTCGTGCTTGTCCGCGATCTCCTCGATGGCGGGGTCGTCGAGCACCTCTGTGCGAGCCAGCGGCGCGGCGGCCTCGACGACGACGTCGTTGGCCTGACAGTACTCGACCAGTTCGGGCCGCTGGAGGTAGGGGTGGAACTCGATCTGGTTGACCGCGATCGGGACGTCCGAAATATGCAGCGCCGCGGAGAGCTGATACCGGCTGAAGTTCGAGACGCCGACGTTGCGGACGAGCCCGCGGTCGTGTAGCGTCGCCATCGCGTTCAGCGTCTCCCGCAGCGAGATCGCGGGGTTCGGCCAGTGGATCAGATACAGGTCGAGATACTCCGTGCCGAGGCGATCGAGCGTCGACTCGCAGGCGTCGATCACCGACTCGTAGTCGAGGTTCTTCGCCAGTACCTTCGAGGTGACGAAGAGGTCCTCGCGATCGTGGTCGGCAAGCACGTCGCCGATCTCGTCCTCGTTGTGATAGCCTTCGGCGGTGTCGATATGGGTGTAGCCGGTTTCGAGCGCCGCCGAGACGGCCGTTCTGGCGGTTTCGCCGTCGAGACGATACGTTCCCTTGCCGACGACGGGCAGCTCACCGTCCGGAAGCGTGACTGTCGGTACAGACATCGTTCGACAGTTCGATGTCGACGTTGTAAGGCCCTTCGTCTGAGACCCCGGATCGTATTACCGCACCAACAAGATTCATAATCGTGATGGGCGTATCACGACGCGGCGGGTCCCCGATACCAACCCTGCCCCCACTGTTGGTGTCATCGATCGGTGCCCGTCCCGCCATTGTTGATCGACCGACGTGGACGCCCGTTTCTCCCGGCGTCCCCATTTCGCTATCGTCCGTCTGTTCTGTCGTCCTGCCCGAGTCGAATGCGGATGGTAACGTGGTCCAGTCGTCCAACAGTGTACCCAATTCACACGAGGCCGCTCGGCAACCCAATCACTCCACCGACGAGCGCAAACCGCCACGCCCTCCGATCGATTCGTCGATATATGGTCCCCCTCATATCCGGCATGTTCTCAGGTAGCAAACAGCTTCGGGCGCAATATTGCCGGTCGTTCGCCGCCAGACTGGCTGTGCTACACGTCGCCGCCGTCGTCGGGGACGCCAACTCGCCGCTTCGCTCTCTGAGGCAGGCGATGCTGGACGAGAAAACCAGGTGCGACAACGACGCTATCTTGATTCAGCGAGAGAATCCCGCCCTTCCCGCGAAGGACGAGCGTTCCGACGCTCAGTCGGAACCGAGGACTGAGCAGGGCGGGAGTGAATCGCGTAAGCTCTGGTGAGAAGCCGCCGAGTTACTGCTGGTCTTGAGTCTCTAACGTGTCGAGTCCGGCTTCTAACAACTCTGTATAGGCTTCTGATAGCGTCAGGTCGCGTTCCTCT
Source organism: Halapricum desulfuricans (assembly GCF_017094525.1). Lineage (NCBI taxonomy): Archaea > Methanobacteriati > Methanobacteriota > Halobacteria > Halobacteriales > Haloarculaceae > Halapricum > Halapricum desulfuricans. The sequence continues at coordinate 499,882 of NZ_CP064788.1, forward strand.
GCGAAGTCTTTGATACGTCCCTGTAACGTGTGGGTTATTTCTACGTTTGGTCGCATAGTCCAACAGTCTTTTATCTACGGAAACCTAACAATCTGTCGTCGTGAAGCGTACCAACACGTTCGCCGTGCGCCCGCTCACCGACGACGATGAGCAGGTGCTACAGGACCTGTTGGACGCGTGTGCCGCTCTCTGGAACGAAATCAATTACCAGCGCCTTATGCGCTACAACGACGAGGACGGCTTCGAGGGCGACGTGTGGGACGCTGATACTGGCGCTCTGGAAGGCAAATACAAAGGCGTTCTCGGCGCGTCCACCGCCCAGACTGTCCGGCGAGTAAACACCGAAGCGTGGCGGTCGTTCTTCGAGAACAAGAAAGCGTATCACGACGAGTCAAACACGTCGGTTACTGAACACCCCGAACCGCCCGGCTTCCGTGGCAACGAGGACGACGGACGTGTTCTCAAAGGCGTCATCCGAAAGGACGCCTACACCGTCGAATGGGGCGACCGCTCCCGGCTAGAGATGGTCGTCGGAAAAGAACTCCGTGATAGGCACAACAGCCCGAAAAGCCGTCTCCGGCTGGAAATCGTTGGCGACCCGAACTGGCCCGACTACGAAGACCAGAGCCGGTTGGAACTGTGGTACGACGAGACTGAGAGCACCTTCCGAGCTTCGCAACCCGTGACTGTTTCTGACGATGTACGGGATCCTCCACTGGCCGATGAAAAGGCCGCTCTGGATATTGGTGCAAACAATCTCGTTGCCTGTACCACCACGACCGGCGAGCAATATCTGTACGAGGGCCGCGAGTTGTTCCAGCGGTTCCGCGAGACGACACGAGAAATTGCCCGGTTGCAGTCCAAGCTACCGGAAGGCCGATACAGTAGCGAGCGTATCAGGCGACTGTATCGGAAACGAACCCGTCGCCGTGACCACGCTCAAGAAGCACTGTGTCGTGACCTGCTGGAACGACTGTACGCCGAGGGCGTGGACACGGTGTATGTCGGTGGCTTGACTGACGTACTCGAAACGCACTGGTCGGTCAGGGTGAACGCCAAGACGCACAACTTCTGGGCGTTCAAGCACTTCACCGAGCGACTGGTCTGTACCGCCGAGGAATACGGCATCTCGGTGGAAGTCCGGTCGGAAGCGTGGACCAGCCAAGAGTGCCCACAGTGTGGCGGCACAGACCGAACGACACGGCATCAGGACACGCTCACCTGCCCGTGTGGATTCGAGGGTCACGCCGACCTTACAGCGTTCGCAAGACGCGACGCGTCTTGCGTGCCCACGAGAACCTTCGGTTCTCGGGACGTCAGAAACGTTCCTGAAGCGGCACACAGAGAAGGCAGTCAGGCCGATGGCCCGGCCCGTGCGGTTCGAGTGGGACGACCACACTTGGTCGGAGTCACCACGCTCTCACGAAAGTCCCAAAGAACAGCGCACAGACCCGAGTACCGTCCACCACAACGGGAATGTTGCCTCCGGGGGATCGTAGACCGACTGAGACTCCCACGGAGGAAACCGCGCCGTTTACGGCGCGGAGGATGTCATTCCAGCGCGGAGATAACTTCGTCGACGAACTGCTCGGGCGGGAGCCCGCCGGTGAACTGTCCGGAATCGTTGACGTTAATCTGTGGGACGCCACGGACGCCGTACTCCTGGGAGAGTTCCATGAACTCCTGGGACTCGATGCCGTCGGCAGTGATCCGGTCGTTCTCGATCGCCATCTGGTGGGCGGCCTGGACTGCGCGCGGGCAGTGCGGACAGGTCGGCGTCACGAACACCTTGATGTTGACGGGCTGGTCGATGTTCTGGACTTTCTCGCGCACGTCGTCGGGGAGGTCCGTCTCGCCCGGACCCTGCGCGACCGCGATGAGCCCCTGCAGGAAGGCGCTGAACTCCTGGCCCGACGGGATGCCGAAGTACCGGACGCCGGTGACGCCGTCGCGAGTGATGACGGTGACGGGCGCGCCGTCGTACTTGGTCGCGCCGAGTTCCTCGGCCAGCGGATCGTCCATGTCGTGGGTCTCGACGACGACGTCGTCGCTTTCGCCTTCGACGTCGTCGTAGAGATCGAGTGTCTCCTCGCAATACTGACAGCCGTCCTCAGTGAAGACGTGGACGGTGACTGTCTCCTCGAGGGAGGTCAGGAGTTCGTTGACTTGACTGCGGTCGTCTGCGGAGAGGACTGACATTCTACCTTGACGTTGGCACTCTGACTGTGTTATATTTTGCGTTTTGCCCAATACTCCGAAACGAGGGGTGACAGCCACTGAGACGCCGCTATTCGGGCGTGAACGCGTGGCCCCGAAGCACCATCCGGGTAGTGAGTGCCGCAGTGACAACCCAGACGACTGCGAGCAGGCCAGTCACGGCGGCGAGCGCGGCGGTGAACGCACTGATACCGAGGAAGCCGCCGAGCGACCCCGCCGAGATGGCGAAGGCCCCGAGCGGGAAGGTGTAGGCCCACCAGGTGAAGAAAAACGGGTGCGTCCGGCGAGTGATGTAGTGGGCCACGAGTCCGGCGGTCAGCACGAACCACCAGGCGGAGAAGCCCCACATCACAAGCGCGAGGAGCTTCAGACCCGGCACCAGCGGCTCGACTGCGAGCCCCAGTCCGACGCCGGCCTCGAGCGCGTGGGCGAGCTTCACGAGGGCGATCGTGAGCACGGCCGTCGGGGCCAGCCCGATGACGAACGTCGGCGCGAGTTTCTCACGCGGGAGGCTCTCGTAGGCGTAGCGATGGAGCACGATCGAGCCGAAAAACAAGAACATGAACGTCCCGATCCCGAGCGCGATCATCGAGACGACGAAGACGAGCTGTCCGGTGGCCGTCCCGGCGAGATGACCGGCGACGAGCTCGAAGCCCAACAGCGGAATGACGAGGTGGCTCACCGGCGGGATGTACCAGGCGAAGACGCCGTGTTCAGTCCCAATCTCGTCGTTGGTGAACATGATCGTCACGACGACCAGCCCGAACCCGAAGATGCCGGCGCTTCCGAGGACGAACAGCCCCGTCAGTAGCGGTTCGAGGACGCTCGACGGGACGATATCACCCATCGTGCGAGCGATCCCGAGACCGAGGACGATCAGCGTGATCGGCATCGTCGGGAAGAACTGACTCCGGATGGGATGGGTGAGGTCCGTTCGGACTCGATGTGGGTACAGCCACATCCGCGCCAGCCACGGCAGCGTGTACGTGACCGTCATTACGGCCGTCAGCGCGACGAACAACTGCGCGAACGGGAGCAACGCGTCGATCCCGGACTGGGCGGCGAGCAACCCGAGCGCGACGCCGAGCGCGCCGGTCCCCATCGTCGATCCGAACCACTGCGGACCGAAGAACTCGACCGTGTTTGCGACTCTCGCCCTCGTCGATGTCGAAGTGACCTGACTCATAGTATTGTGTGTTTGTGTACTTTCTCTGCTGGATCGTCTTCAACTCGTCGGATCCGACAACCCCATTTAATAGTGATGTATACGTTCTTCCAGTCCGCTTTTTTCGGTTTCGCGCGCGTGAATTTCGAAGCAGATGAGTCGCTCTGTCCACAGTACACTGGTTCGGTCCACGGACCTCCACACCGGGCTCGTGCTGTGCATGGTCGTGGGATATTCACGAAAGATCGGACGGATATCCGGCGTATCAAAGCCCTATTGGTGGTCCGGTCGCCATGTAGGGGTGATGACGATGGAATTCGAAATGCCGGAATGCGACGACGGGAGCGACGAGGGGAAACTCGTCGCCTGGCACGTCGAACCCGGTGACACGGTTCAGTCCGGCGACCGGATCGCCGACGTCGAGACCGACAAGTCGGTCATCGAGGTCACCGCCCCCGGCGGGATGGTCGTGACAGAACTGCTCCATGAGGTCGGCGACGACATCCCGGTCGGCGAACCGCTCGTCGCCTACGACGAGGTCGACGACGCCGAGAGCGAGAGCGATGAATCGTCGGCGGACGAGGGGCCGGTGTCCGCCGTCTCGCGCGTCGACGACGGGAGCGAGGACGCTGAGAGCGAGGCCGACGAAGGTGGGGAGGAACCGACGTCCGCCGTCTCGCACGTCGAAGGCGAGTCGGTCGCACCGGACGAGGCCGACGACGCGACGGAGGTGCTGATCGTCGGTGCCGGACCCGGCGGGTACGTCGCGGCGATCCGGGCTGCACAGCTCGGGCTGGACGTGACGCTCGTCGAACGGGACGCCTACGGCGGGACCTGTCTCAACTACGGCTGCATCCCTTCGAAGGCGCTCATTCACGGCAGCGACGTCGCCCACGAGGCGCGCAACGCCGAGGACCTCGGGATCACTGCCGACGTCGAGGTCGATTTCGCGAAACTCGTCGACTGGAAGGACAACGTGGTCGATCAGCTCACCGGCGGCGTCGAGAACCTCTGTCAGGCGGCCGGCGCGACGCTGATCGAGGGGACCGCACGCTTCGTCGACGACCACGTCGCCGAGGTCGAGACCGACGGCGGGGCGTCGACGCTCGCCTTCGAGAACGCGATCGTTGCGACCGGCAGCCGCGTCATCGAGATCCCCGGCTTCGAGCCGGACGGCGAGTACGTCCTCGACTCGCGAGACGCGCTCGATCTCGATGAGATCCCCGACTCGCTGGTCGTCATCGGCGCAGGATATATCGGGATGGAACTGTCGACGGTCTTTGCGAAGCTCGGGACCGATGTCACGGTCGTCGAGATGCTCGAGGACGTGCTGCCGATGTACGAGGGAGACATCTCGCGGATCGTCCGCGAGGAAGCCGCCGATCTGGGGATCGAGTTCCGGTTCGGCGAGCTCGCCGCCGACTGGGAACGGGACGGCGACGGCGTCGTCGTCACGACCGAAGACGAGGACGGCGCGACGGCGGAACTGAAAGCCGACGCGGTACTGGCTGTCCCCGGGCGGGAACCCATCACCGACACGGTCGGTCTCGGCGCGCTCGGGATCGAACCCGACGATGACGGCTTCGTCCCGACGGACGCGCAGGGGCGGACCGCCCGCGATCACGTCTTCGCGATCGGCGACGTGGCCGGCGAACCCATGCTCGCCCACAAGGCCAGCCACGAGGGCGAGGTCGCCGCGGCCGCGGTCGCCGGCGAGCCCGCTGCGCTGGACCACAGAGCGATGCCGGCGGCTGTCTTCACTGACCCCGAGGTCGCGACGGTCGGCCTGACCGAGGCTGACGCCGAGGAAGCCGGGTATACGACGGCGGTCGGACAGATGCCCCTCAGTGGGAACGGCCGCGCGCTGACGGTCGAATCCCCCGAAGGGTTCGTCCGGATCGTCGCCGACGCGCCGACCGGAACCGTCCTCGGCGCACAGATCGTCGCGCCCGAGGCCTCGGAACTGATCGGCGAGGTCGCACTGGCGGTCGAACAGCGTCTCACCCTCGAGGAACTCGCCGGAACGGTCCACACCCATCCGACGCTCTCGGAAGCGATCATGGAAGCCGCCGCCGACGCCGCCGGCGAGGCTATCCATACGCACTGATACTCGCCGGTCCATCACGATCCTTGATCGTTTTTCTTCTTCAGCGGGGCCTATTGTAGCGATCGATTCCACAAGCCCTTTTACTGTATGGTGGATACTGCACAATACAGACATGTCCGATATCAGTCTGACGACGACGAACACGAGCGGTTTCGACACTGAAAGCGTCATCGGCGGTTTCGCAGTCGGTATCGATCCGATGACAGAGACCGGTCCCGATCCGAACTCGGTACTGGTCGCCGATTACGCGGCGTGTTTCCTGCCCGCGGTTCGGATGGGCGCGCGCAAGTCCGGCTACGACCTCGGCAAGATGGAGATCGAGGCCGAGGCCGACCTGACCGACGAGGACAACCTCGAGTCGATCAGCTTCACGCTGAAAGTCGAGGGTAACGTCGAGAACCCCGAGGAACTCGTCGAACTGGGCGAGCAGTTCTGTCATGTCCACACGGCGCTTCGCGAGGAACTGCACGCCGACGTCACCGTCGAGACCGAGGCCTTCGCGACGGCCTCGGCGTAACGACCGCGAGCGCGGAGACCGACACGCAGAAACACGCTCCACCCCTTTCGATTCCTATGGATCGTCGTAGCTCAGTCAAGGTGCCGGACGGCAAACTCGTCGAGGTGGCCGTCTCGGGAACCGACCGGATCGAATCCGCTCGCATCACGGGTGACTTCTTCCTCGAGCCGCCCGAGGCGCGAGCCGAACTGGAGGCCGCGATCGAGGGCCACTCCTTCGAGGTCGACCGCGAGACGCTCGTGGCGTCGATCGAGAGCGTCGACGCACGGCTCATCGGCTTCGACCACGACCACCTCGCCGAGGCGACGCTGGAGGCGATCGAATGAACCTTCGCGTCGTCGACTCAGGGCGGTACAGCGAGCCGGTCCAGCAGGCGCTGGAACGCGTTCTGACCGACCGGCTGGTGGCGGGCGAGATCGAGCCGACGCTGCGGTTCTGGTACCGCGACGGCCCCGCGGTCCCGCTGGGTCGCTTCCAGGCCTACGCCGACGAGGTCGCGACCGACTACGTCGAGGAACACGACGTTGAGGTCGTCCGCCGGATCACCGGCGGCGGTGCGATGTACGTCGAACCGGGTGCCGTGATCACCTACTCGCTGTATCTCCCCCGCGAGACTGTCTCGGACGACGTCGAGGCCAGCTACGCCGAACTCGATCAGTTCACGCTCGACGCGCTCCGGGACCTCGGATTGGCGGTCCGCCACGAGCCGCTGAACGACATCGCTCACCCGGAGGGCAAGATCGGCGGCGCTGCCCAGCTTCGGACGGACGACGCCGTGCTCCATCACACGACGATGAGCTACGAACTGGACATCGCGGAGATGCTGCGCGTGCTCCGGATCGGCGAGCAGAAGGTCTCGGATAAGGCCATCAAGTCCGCCGAAAAGCGCGTCGCCCGTATCAGCGATCACATCGATGCCGACCGCAGCGAGGTCGTCGACGCGATGATCGACGCGGCGGCAGACCGATACGACGTCTTCGAGGGCGAACTCTCCGAGCAGGTGCTCACGGAGGCACGAACGCTCGCTGACGAACAGTTCGGCACCGACGAGTGGAACCGACAGCTGTAGCCGGACGCGGATCGAAACGTGTCGGTGGGTCGCGCACCCGGTACCGGCAATTTTTGCATTGAAAACCATTGATAAATACGCTTATTATGCTGGCGTCCATCCGAAAAACCGGATATGGCATCTCCAGAAGACGAAGTCGCGGAGAAAAAGCAGAACGTACAGGAATTCGCCGGGGAAGCAGAATCTGTCGAATCGTTCCTGGGATTCGTCCACTCGGCCGAGGAAGACGGCGCGCTGGACGCGAAGACGAAGGAACTGATGTCGCTCGCGCTGGGCGTCACGCTGCGCTGTGAGGACTGTATCGTCTGGCACCTCGACGCGGCTATAGCGGCGGGCGCGACCGAGGACGAGATCGTCGAAGCGCTCGAGATCGCGGTCGTCATGGGCGGCGGTCCGGCCCTGATGTACGCCACCGAGGCCTACGAGACGCTGCAGTCGTTCGACCTCGATTGATACGGGTGGCTATCCGTTTCTAAAGATATCTGGCACGACGGCGTGCCGGATCGTTCCGCGATGGTATAGTCACCAGTATAAACTGCCGTTCTACCGCCCCGTCGGGCGGCCGATCCGGCGGACTTCGAGCAGCTGCTCTCGCGAGTCCGGTGCGTGTCCTTTAATATCACTGGGTACAACAACCGGGTAATGAGACGTCGAACGTTCCTCAGGACCGCGGGTGCCGGTTCGGTCGTCGCGCTGGCGGGCTGTACCGGAAACGGCGATCAGAACGGGACACCGAGTGACACTCCGCAGGACGGGTCATCAGGCGATACCCAACAGAACGGGACGACGACTACGGGCGACCCGGAGCGGACGCTCACGGTCGCCACCTATTCGTCGTTCACCGGCGAGGACACGGCCGGAAACTACCTCAAGTCGGCGTTCGAGGACGACCGCGACGACGTGACCGTCGAGTTCGAGGTGCCGGAGAACGGACTCAACCAGTACATCCTGCAAAAACAACAGGGGTCGAACGTCAGCGCCGACATGTACCTCGGGCTGAACACGGCGGAACTCGTCCGCGCCGAGGACGAACTCGACGCGGAGCTGTTTCTCGACTCGCGGGGCGATCTCGATCGGGCCGACGCGATCAAGTCGGATCTGGAGATCGACCCCGAGGGGCGGGCTGTCACCTACGACACCGGCTACATCACGCTCGTCTACGACGAGGACGAGGTCGACTCGCCGGCGACGTTCGACGAGTTGCTCGAGCCGGCCTACGAGGACGCGCTGATCACTCAGAACGCCCAGCAGTCCGACCCCGGCCGGGCGTTCCTGCTGTGGACGATCGCCGATCAGGGCGAAGACGAGTATCTCGACTACTGGCAGGGACTGCTCGACAACGGCGTCCGGATCCTCAGCGACTGGGAGCCCGCCTACAACGCTTACCTCGACGGAAGTGCACCGATGGTCGTCTCCTACTCGACCGATCAGGTGTACTATCACGGTCCCGACGTGGACATGTCCCGCCATCAGGTCGGGTTCATCGAGGACCAGGGGTACGCCAACCCCGAGGCGATGGCCCGGTTTGCCGACACCGACACCGCGGATCTCGCGCTGGAGTTCATGGACTTCGTCCTGCAGCCCGAACAGCAGGCCGAGATCGCGGTCAAGAACGTCCAGTTCCCGGCCGTCGAGGACGCCGACCCCGGCGAGGGGTTCTCCGAGTACGCCTACGAGCCACCGGAACCCGTCACGCACACCTACGACGAACTGCAGGGCAAAGTCGACGGGTGGATCGAGCAGTGGGCCCGACAGATCGCTGGCCCGTGATCGCCGCCGGTCGATCGCCGTCACAGCGCCGGCAGTGTGAGTCGGCGCGGCCGGATCACGCCGCGTCGATGCGACAGTGTGTCGAATATCGTCACGGACGTACATCCGGCTCCTGCACTTCCATCAATGACTGCTGATCGGACCATCTCCCGGGCGCTCCAGCGCGCCGCGCTCCCGGTCGGGGTCGCGGCGACGATCGCCGTCCTGCTGGTCGTCTTCTACTACCCGGTCGGCCACGTGCTCGTTTCGGCCGTCCGCGAGGGCGGTCACCTGACAATCGAGCCGATCCGGGCGGTCCTGACCGACCCCTTCTACGCGGGCGTCGCCCATCACCTGTTCGTCGATCCGCTCGGCGTCCCGGCCGGGGTCGTCGACTGGATCGCCGCCGGCTTCCCGTCGGTCCGGCTCGGTCTGTTCGGATTCACGGCCTACCAGGCGCTGCTGTCGACGGTCGCGAGCGTCCTGCTCGGGCTTCCCGGAGCGTACGTGCTGGCCCGCTATGACTTCCGCGGTCGGCGGACGATCCGGTCGCTGACGCTCGTGCCGTTCGTCCTCCCGTCGATCCTGGTCGCGGTCGGCTTCCGGGCGATGTTCAGCCGCCGCGGGCTCGCCAACGACCTGCTCGGCGCGGTCGGGCTGGGACCGGTCGAGTTGCTCGGCACGCTGCAGATCGTCGTCCTCGCGCACGCCTTCTACAACGCGCCGCTGGTGACGCGGCTGGTGACGACCGCCTGGGAGGGCGTCGACCGACGGCAGGTCGAGAGCGCCCGTTCGCTGGGCGCGTCCCGGATCCGGGCCTTTCTGCATGTCGTCCTGCCGGCGCTGGCTCCGGCGATCCTCACCGGGGCCGTGCTGACGTTCGTGTTCACGTTCATGTCGTTCCCGATCGTGCTGACGCTCGGCGGGCTCGATCTGGCGACCGTCGAGGTGTGGATCTACGCCCGCGTCCAGTCGCTGGCACTCCAGGAGGCCGCCACACTCGCCACCCTGGAGACCGTCCTCTCGCTCGCGTTCATCTACGTCTATCTGCGCTACGAGAACCGGCAGGTCACGACCCGGGGTGGCGGTCAGTCGCTCCCCAGGGAACGGCTAGTCGCCGGCTGGCGGTCGCTTTTCGACCCGCGTCGGCTGGCGATCGCCGCCTACGTCGCGGTCGTCGCCGTCGTGATCGTCGGGCCGCTGGTCAGTCTGCTCGTCGAGAGCGTCACCGATCCCAGCGGAAGCTTCACCACGGCCTACTACGAGTTCCTGCTGGCCCGACAGTCTTCCGGGGCCGTCGGTACCGTCCGGCCGATGCCGGCCGTGATCAACTCGCTGGTCTTCGGGGCGGGGACGCTGCTGCTTGCGATCCCGATGGGCGTGGTCGTCGCCGTCGTCGCGACGCGGGGCGGTCGCGGCAGCCGCGTCGCAGAGGCGATATTGACCGCACCGCTGGCGGTCAGCGGGATCGTCGTCGGGATCGGACTCCTGCTGACGTTCGTCTTCGGGACGACGGTCGCGGGCCACCGACTGGTGGTGACCGGTCCCGTCGCGATCGTCTTCGCACACGCCGCGGCGGCCTACCCGTTCGTGACGCGCAACGTCGCGCCCGCGCTGGGCGGACTCGATCCCCGGCTCCGGGAGGTCGCCCGATCGCTGGGCGCGACGCGACTGCGGGCGCTGCTCGAGGTCGAACTCCCGGTGATCGCGCCGGCGCTGCTCGCGGGGGCGGCCTTCGCGTTCGCGATCAGCATCGGCGAGTTCGATTCGACGGTCTTACTCGCGGAGGGCGTCGACAGTTACACGATGCCGGTCGCGCTCGAACGGTACGTCGGCACGCGCTCGCTCGGTCCCAACCTCGGCCCGGCGACCGCGATGGGGACCGTCCTGCTCGCGGTGACGGCCGTCAGCTTCGTCGTCATCGATCGCCTCGGCGGGCGGTGGGAACCGTGAGCGACGTTGCCCTCGAGGACGTCTCGGTCGCCTTCGGCGGCGTCCCCGCGCTCGAGTCGGTGTCGCTGTCGATCGAGGCGGGCGAGTTCTTCACGCTGGTCGGCCCCTCCGGGTGCGGGAAGACGACGACGCTGCGGGCGATCGCCGGCTTCGAGACGCCCGACGCCGGCACCGTCGCGATCGGCGGCGAAGACGTCGCGGGCGTTCCCCCGGAAGACCGGAACGTCGGCATCGTCTTCCAGAACTACGCGCTGTTCCCGCACATGAGCGTCCGCGAGAACGTCGCCTACGGCCTGCGTTATCGTGACCCGCCGGGGGGCGGCTCGACGGAAGAGCGGGTCGCGGAACTGCTCGATCTCGTGGACATGGACGGGATGGGCGACCGCGATCCCGAATCGCTGTCGGGCGGCCAGCAACAGCGGATCGCGCTGGCTCGAGCGCTCGCGCCCGGCCCGGACGTCCTCCTGCTGGACGAACCGCTGTCGGCGCTTGACGCCCGACTTCGGGAGCGGTTGCGCGTCGTGATCCGGGAGATCCAACGGGAACTTGATATCACGACGGTCTACGTCACCCACGACCAGTCGGAGGCGCTGGCGATCTCCGACCGCGTGGCGGTCATCTCCGACGGCCGCGTCGAACAGGTCGGGCCGCCCGAGTCGATCTACCGCGAGCCGGCGACCCGGTTCGTCGCGGCGTTCGTCGGCAATAACAACTTGCTGGAGGGCGTCGTCGTCTCCTCGGACCCGCCGCGAGTCGCGCTCGACGCGCGTTCCGGCCCCGCCGGTCGCTCGGACGTGACAGTCCCCGTGGACATCCCTCACGCGACCGACCGGGCGGTGACGCTGTCGATCCGGCCCGAATCGCTCTCGCTCGTCGAGTCAGGATCGTCCCCGGAGGGGGACAGCCGGATCACGTTTCCCGCGACCGTCTCGACGGCCGAGTTCATGGGCGACGCCTATCGCGTCCACTGCGAGTGGGGCGGCCGCGAGTTGCTGGTCAAGACCGACGCCGACGAGCCGCCGGACGGCGACGTTCGGCTGGCAGTCGATCCGGCAGACGTGACGGTTCTGGACGAACCACAGGCGAGTTCGCGTCCCGTGGAGGCCGACGATGACTGATCTCGGGAAGATCGACGCCGACTTCTTCGAACGGGTGATCGCTCCGAACATCGGTGCCGACCGCGAGGCCGTCTCGCTCGGCCCGACGGCCGGGGTCGACTTCGGCGTCCTCGAACTCGGCGGGCGGGCGGTCGTCGCCGCCACCGATCCCCTGTCGGTCCTGCCGGTGCTCGGCCTCGAGCGCGCCGGTCGGCTGGCGATCGACATCGTGCTCTCGGACGTCGCAGTCTCGGGAATCGAACCCGACCACCTGACGCTCGGTCTGACGCTGCCGCCCGACTACGAACGGGAGACGCTGGCCGCGGTCTGGCGCGGTATCGACGCCCACGCGAGCGAACTGGGCGTCGAGGTGACAGCGACGCACGTCGGGCGCTACCCTGGCGTCGAGCGCTCCTGGATCGGCTCGGCGACGGCGCTCGGCATCGGAGACCCGGAGGATCTGGTCCGCCCGGACGGCGCACGGCCGGGCGACGAACTCGTGATCTCGACCGGTCCGGCCGCGGAGGTCGCGGGGCTGTTCGCCACGCGGTACCCCGAGCGACTCGGACTCGATCCCGAAACAGTCGCGACGGCCCAGCAACGCGTGAACGACATCCCGGCGGTCGAAGACGCGCTTGCCGCCCACCGCTCCGGGGCCGTCACCGCGATGCACGACGCGACGGAGGGCGGGATCGCCGGCGGGCTCGACGAGATGGCCGACGGCGCGGGCGTCCGTTTCGATATCGACCCCAGGGCGATGCCGACGGCCGAGAGCGTCGAAGCGGTCTGCTCGGCGATCGACGTCGACCCCTGGCACGTGACCAGTTGCGGGACGCTGCTGATCAGCGTCGAGTCGGGCGAAGGCGAGACTGTCGTCGCAGCACTCGAGGAGCGTGGAACCCCGGCGGCGGTCGTCGGGCGGGTGCGCGAAGGGAGTGGCGTCTACGCCGACGGTCAGCGAGTCGAGCCGCCGGCTCGTGATCCGTCCTGGAAAGCCGCAGAACGCCTCTCGCAGTCCTAGAGCGAGATCGCGTCGACCGGGCACTGCTCGGCAGCCTGCTCGGCTTCCGGCGTGACCTCGTCGCTGACGGCTACCGCGACGCCGCCGTCCATCTCGAACGTCTCCGGTGCGACCGACACGCACACCTGACAACCCGTACAGATCGCCTCGTCAACTTCAACCATTGTTCCGGTTGCACGTTGCGACCCCCAATAAAAGGGGGTCTCGGCGATTCTCAGCCGCTGGAAACGAGGCTGTGGAACCGTGAACGATGACAGTGTCACCTGTCGGTCTCGTCCGTGACGGACTCGTACAGCTGGTCGCCGGTCACGTCCATCCCCTGGCGGGCGAAGAAGGCAGCGACGTTCTCGCAGTCCCGCTGGAGGAACTCCTCGGCGTTGGGGTGGTGTTTCGTGACGGCTTGCCCGAGGTCGATCACGACGAGTTGCCCCTCCTGAAAGACGATGTTGTACTCGCTGAGGTCGCCGTGGACCAGCCCGGCGTCGTACAGCCGGCGCATGTACTCGGCGACGACGTCGTAGGCGGTCTCGGGGTTCTCGACGTGGACCTCGTTGAGCCGCTTTGCGCGGTCGCCGTCGGTCGCGATGTACTCCATCACGAGGACGTTGCGCTCGACTGCGATCGGGTCCGGGACGCGGACGCCCGCCTGCTTTGCGCGCTGCAGGTTCGCGAACTCCTTGCGGACCCAGGCCATTACGACCTTGCGTTTGTTCTGGCCGATCCCCTCGAAACGCGGGTCGCCGTCGAGATACCCGCGCATGTCCTTGAAATCGCTGGCGTTGATCCGGTATACCTTGACTGCGACCGTTCGATCGCCCGACTTTGCCGTGTAGACGTTGGCCTCTTTCCCCGTCGAGATCGGGCCGCCGAAGGCGTCGATGTAGCCGTCTTGGACGAGCTTGTAGATCGCGGCGTAGGTCGCCTCGTCGAACACCGACTCCTCGAGCTTGAACCGCTCGCTGTCTTTGATCCGCTTGCGGAACTCGTTGAACTCCCGATCCCGCCGGCGGGCGATCCGATCGGCCTCCGTGTCGGTGACGTCGATCTCCTCCCACTCGTCGCCGGGTGAATCGACCGCCTCGGGCGCGACGAGTTCGAAATCCTCTGTCATCTACTCGCTGGTTGGTCGTCGGCGACCAAAAGGACCGGGCCTTTTTCGACGAACGTCCGGCCACCATCGAACGGCTCCGTTTCGGGCCGTCGAGAACCGCTGTATCCGGGAGTAGGCAGGCATTTATTTCGCGCCCCTTTCTCATCGGACATGAAACAGGCCATCGTCGCCCGCACGGACCTGAACATGGGCGAAGGGAAACTGGCGGCGCAGGTCGCCCACGCCTCGCTGTCGGCCTACGAGGACGCGACAGCGCGTGCACGCAACGAGTGGAAAGAGAGCGGCCAGAAGAAGATCGTTCTGCAGGCCGACGGCGAGTCCCGGCTGTTCGAACTCGCCGAAAAGGCCGAGACGGAAGGGATCCCCCACGCGATCGTCCGCGACGCCGGCCACACGCAACTCGATCCCGGGACCGTCACCGCGCTGGCAGTCGGGCCCGCGGCCGACGATCGCGTCGACGCTGTCACCGGCGATCTGCGGCTCTACTGACGACCGCAACCCAACCAAATACTTATACCTTTCTAAAAGATTTATGTATATCGCCCCCTAACCCGGAGTGAATACCGACACAATGCAAGGAAACCACGAACAGCAGGCCTACGACCGGGGAATCACTATCTTCTCGCCGGACGGACGGCTCTATCAGGTCGAGTACGCCCGGGAAGCAGTCAAGCGCGGCAGTGCCAGCGTCGGCGTCCGCACGCCCGAAGGCGTCGTCCTGGCGGCCGACCGGCGGGCCCGATCCCCGCTCATCGAGGAGGAGAGCATCGAAAAGATCCACGGCGTCGACGACCACGTCGCGCTCGCGAGCGCGGGTCACGTCGCTGACGCGCGCAAACTCATCGACTTCGCCCGGCGTCGGGCACAGGTCGAGAAACTGCGCTACGACGAGTCGATCGGTGTCGAGACGCTAACGAAAGCCGTGACCGACCACATCCAGGAGTACACCCAGACAGGTGGCGCGCGCCCGTTCGGCGTCGCGCTTCTGGTCGGCGGCGTCGAGAACGGCGAGCCGCGCCTGTTCGAGACCGATCCCTCGGGCACGCCCTACGAGTGGCAGGCGACCGCTATCGGCGGCGGGCGCGAGGACATTCAGTCGCATCTGGAAGACAACTACGAGGACGATCTCTCGCTCGAGGAGGGCGTCGGGCTGGCGCTGGAAGCGATCGCGGAGGCCAGCGACGACGGCATCACGGCCTCGGGCGTCGAACTGACGACGATCGCCGCCGAGTCCGGCCGGGTCGAGCCGGTCACCGAGGAGACGATCGCCGATCACATCGAGGACCGCGACCTCGGAGGTGAGGACGATGAATAACGACTTCTCCCCCTACGAACCCGAACTGGGCGGCTTCGAGGACGTCCCCGAAGCCGACGACGAGCCGGTCACCAAGACCGGGACGACGACCGTCGGCATCGCGACCGAGGACGGCGTCGTGATCGCGACGGACAAGCGCGCCAGCCTCGGCGGGCGGTTCGTCTCGAACAAGAACGTCCAGAAGGTCGAACAGATCCACCCGACGGCCGCGCTCACGCTCGTCGGCAGCGTCGGCGGTGCCCAGTCGTTCATCCGCTCGCTACGCGTCGAGTCGAACCTCTATGAGTCGCGCCGCGACGAGCCGATGAGCATTCACGCGCTGGCGACACTCGCGGGCAACTTCGCCCGCGGCGGACCGTTCATCGCGATCAACCCGATCCTGGGCGGCGTCGACGAGGAAGGGAGTCACGTCTACAGCATCGACCCCGCCGGCGGCGTCATGGAAGACGACTACACCGTCACCGGCAGCGGGATGCAACTGGCCCACGGTGCGCTCGAAGGCGAGTACAGCGAGGACCTCTCGATCGAGGAGGCCCGGACGCTGGCCGCGCGTGCGGTCCACGCCGCCACCGAGCGCGACACCGGCTCGGGCAACGGCATCTACTTCGCTGTCGTCACCGACGAGGGCGTCGAGATCGAGGACTACGACGACGTCACCGAGCTGCTGTAGCGGCGACGTTCCGTTTTCGTGCGACCACGCCGGTAGTGGCGACGCTTCTATTGGTGCGCGAGCCAAACGGCCGGGTATGTGTGGCCGGACCTCGCTGTTCACCCCGCAGTCCCACCTCGAAGCGCGCTTCGACGCGACGGCGACACAGCCGATCGAACCGCGGTACAACATCGCGCCCCGGGAGAAACTGGCCGTCATCCGCAACGATTCGCCGGGGACGATCGACTTGCTGGAGTGGGGCTTGCTCCCCTCGTGGGCCGACACCCGCAGCGGGAGCCAGCCCTACCGCGTCGAGCGGACCGACGGCGAGCCCTTCGCGATGGCCGGGCTGTTCGAGCGCCGCGAGGGCGAGCGCGGGATCGAGGAGACCGTCGCCGTCGTCACGACGGAGCCGAACGCGGTCGTCGAACCACTGCACCACCGGATGGCCGTCGTCCTCGATCCCGAACAACAGCAGCGATGGCTCTCGGCGGCCGATCGGTCGGTGCTCGACACGCCATCGGCCGGAGAGTGGCGCGCCTATCCCGTCTCGACGCGAGTCAACGATCCGACCAACGACGATTCAGGCGTCCTCGAGGAGGTCGAGCCCGCTACCCAGACCGGACTCGACGAGTTCGTGTAGTATACCGACGGACGTGACTTTTGATACGGCTTCAGCCGAATCGGTCGAGGTCGAACGTATCAGGGCATATGTCTGTCGGTATCGTTCGGTCGGGGCCTCAACAGCCAGAAGCCGGCAATATAATCCGTGTCGATCGATCCGTTCCGATATCATTATTAACGTTCCTGAAGAATCACGAGATATGAGCGCCATCCACCACGCGCCGCAGGAAGGGTCGTTCGACAGTGAAGATCCGACGCGGGGGGCGGTGCGGGTGGCCCGCGACGGCGACGAGGTGACGCTGTATCTCGACGCGCCGGGAATGACGGATGACGACCGCGCGACACACTGGCTGACCGCCGACGCCAGTGACGCGCACTCGCTCGAAGCGATGCGGTGACGTCGTTCGGCCTACGCGGCCTGTTCGGCCTGCTCGTGAGCGTCGAGTAGTTCCTGGTAGCGGTTGCGGATCGTCACCTCGCTGACGTCGGTCTCCTCGGCGATCGTCTGCTGGGTGATCCGTTCGTTGCTCAACAGCGCGCCGGCGTACAGCGCGCCGGCGGCCAGCCCGACGGGCGATTTCCCGGAGTGGATGCCCTGTGACTTGCCCGTTTCGAGGAGTTCGCGTGCGCGGCGCTCGACTGCTTCGGGCACCTCGAGTTCGGAGGCGAACCGCGGGAGGTACTTCGCCGGATCGGCCGGTTCGATCGCCAGCCCGAGTTCGCGGGCGAGATACCGGTAGGCGCGGGCGTACTCCTGGCGGTCGACGCGGCTGATCGGCTGGAACTCGTCGAGACTCCGGGGCGTGCCACCCTGTCGCGCAGCGGCGTACAGCGACCCTGTCGCCATCGCCTCGATCGACCGACCGGGCAGCAGGTCGTCGTACAGCGCCTTCCGATAGATGACTCCTGCCGTTTCCCGGACGTTTTCGGGCAGCCCCAGCGCCGATGCCATGCGATCTATCTCGCCAAGTGCCTGCTTGAGGTTACGCTCGCGAGCACTCTTCGCCCGGAATCGCTCGTCCCAGGTCCGCAGCCGGACCATCTGCGAGCGCTTGCGCGCCGACAGGGCCGATCCGCTGGCGTCGCTGTCCTTCCAGTCGATCTTCGTCGACAGGCCCTTGTCGTGGAGCGTCTTCGTCGAGGGCGCGCCGACTCGTGACTTCTGATCGCGCTCGCGGGAATCGAACGCCCGCCACTCCGGTCCGTGGTCGATCATGTCGTCCTCGATCACGACACCACACTCCTCACAGACGGTCTCGCCGCGCTTCTCGACTGTGATCCCCGTCGCGCCACACTCCGGACAGGTCAGTTCGTCGCTGTCTTCGGTCTCCTGCTCGCTCTGCGTTCGTTCGCGTGCGGTTCGGGTCTGTGCGTGCGCTCGAAATCGCGTGTTGGTCTCTGACATCGTCTATCTATCTCGCCCGGGTCCGGCCCCGAGTATTTTTTTCTATTGTAGAAAACAGGCTGTTCCGATATAAATCTTACCCTCTCGGCAACGGGTCCGCAATTCGATCGTGATTATGCGTTCTGTAGCTGCCCCGTAGCCTTTCGAGGATAGTAGAAAAACCAAAGCGACTTTAGTGATCCCACGCGAAAGGCGCGCAGATCAGCGGGGCGTCCACCAATGACAAAACGAACATCACCGGACGGCATCGACGCGGTGGTCGAGGAGTCCGTCGAGTTGCTCCA
Organism: Halapricum desulfuricans; assembly: GCF_017094525.1. NCBI lineage: Archaea > Methanobacteriati > Methanobacteriota > Halobacteria > Halobacteriales > Haloarculaceae > Halapricum > Halapricum desulfuricans. The sequence goes on from NZ_CP064788.1 coordinate 518,165, forward strand.
GGGATTCGAACTGACTGAATACGAGGCCAAGAGTTTCGTCGCGCTGTCGCGCATCTCGACCGGGACGGCCAAAGAAGTCGCGGAGGTCGCCGACATCCCGCAGGCGCGAGTCTACGACTGCATGGAGACCTTGCACGACCGCGGGTTGGTCGACATCCAGCAGTCGACGCCGCGGCGGTTTCGCGCGTCCGATTCCGAGGAGGCGGTCGCGACGCTCCAGCGACAGTACATGGACCGGCTCGATCGCCTCCGAGAGTTGTTTCCGCGGCTAGAATCGCCGGACCGCGAGGACGAAAGCGTCGACGTCTGGGTGATGGAGGGGTCGACCGAAGTGAGCGAGCGACTCCGCGAACTCGTCTCGGCGGCCGAAGACGAAGTCCTGCTCGCGCTGGCCGTCGAGGAGTTGCTCACCGACGAACTCCTGGCGGCACTCGACGATGCCGCCGAGCGGGGGGTATCGGTCGTTGTCGGGTCGCCGGGCGAACCGATCCGCGATCGGGTGGCGGCGACCGCGGCGACCGCCAGGGTCGTCGAGACCTGGACCTGGTGGGAGGCCTACCCCGTTCGACCCGGTGCCGTCAGTGCCGTGTTGATGGTCGATGGCGAGTCGATACTGGTCAGCGCCGACGCCGCTTCGTCGCTGCCCGGCGTCAGCAATCACCGCGCGGTCTGGACCGACAGCGAGCGCGCCCCGCTGGTGAAGATGTTGCGACCGCTGCTCGCACGCGCGGTCGATCCGTCCGGTGTCGACAGCTTCGCGAGTCCTTGACTTCGTTCGACTGGCAATCTCGGGGACGTCTGATACTGCCGGCCCCGCGAGTGCCTGCCTGTCGCTGCGGAGCGTCCGCCTACCGCTGGCGGAGCGTCATCGGCATCCCGCCACGCGGATGGGCCGTCAGCGACGGGAGGAGATCGAGTTCCCCCTCGCGGTCGGTGTCGAGACTGAACTCGCGGGCGACGGTCGTCAGGATGACCTGCGCCTCCAGCATCGCGAGGTGCTTGCCGATACAGTGGCGCGGCCCGCCCCCGAACGGGAAGTACGCGAATCGGGGCCGGTCGCCCTGGTCGAGCCAGCGATCCGGTTCGAACCGATCGGGCTCGTCCCAGAAGTCGGGCGACCGGTGGACTGCCCACTGTGGCAGCATGACCGCCGCTCCTTCCGGAACGCGGTAGCCGCCGAGTTCGACGTCCCGGGTCGGCTGGCGAAAGATCACGTACACCGGCGGGTACAGTCGCATCGACTCCTGGATCACCCGCTCGATCAGGTCCAGCTGCCGGACGGCCTCGAACGTGACCGGGCCTTCGACGGCGTCTGCCTCGGCCTGGACTGCCCGCTCGATCTCCGGGTGGTTCGCCAGCAGATACCAGCTGTAGGTCAGCGTCAGTGCCGTCGTGTCGTGTCCGGCCAGGAGTATCGTGACGACCTCGTCGCGCAGCTGCTTGGCGGACTGCTCGCCGCGGTTCTGTGCCCGCAACAGGATCGACAGTACGTCCATCGGCGGGTCCTCGTCGTCTTCGTGACCTTCGGTCCCGCGACGCTCTGCAATGATTTCCGACACGACTCCGTCGAGTTCGTCCAGGGCTGCCCGGTACTCGCGGTTGTCCGGCGTCGGGACCCAGTCGGGCGTGATGAACCTGATCGGATCGGGTTCGAACCGCATACCGATCGGCTCGAGGTTCTCCCGGATCGTCTCGCGCTGGCCGTGGGTCAGCTTCACGTCCAGCATGAGGTCACAGATGACGTCCAGCGTCACCTGAGTCATCTCCAGTTCGATATCGCGACTGTCTCCGTCCTGCCACGTATCGACCATCGCCTGTGCGTGATCGGCGATGGTGTCGGTAAACTGGCCCAGTCGCGTCATCGCGAACGCCGGGTTGGCGAGCTCGCGCTGGCGCTGCCAGACGTCACCTTCGCTCAACAGCAGCCCGTCTCCGAGGAGGTCACCGATCGCGTCGTCCTGGAAATCGGGTTTGATGTACTCGTCCGCGTCGGCGACGAGCACCCGCTGGATCTCGCCGGGATCTGTGAGCATGTACGTCTCCAGCGGACCGAGATCCAGACTGACGACGTCGCCGTACGATCGTTCGCAGGCCGTCAGAAACCGGAACGGATCATCGGCGTACTGCCTGGCGTTACCGAAAAGCGGCTCGCCTTTGGGCTGTGGCGGGGTCGGGCGCATCACCCTTCGAAAGGGATCGATCGGCATAAGTCCCCGTACAGCGGCCAGTACCGTTCCGTTCCTGCGACGGGGATATCTGCCCGTCCTGTCAATCCACCCGGCAGAATTGATTTACTCTCCCGACCCGGAGTTCCGCCGTGGCCTACGAAACGATCCTGTTCGACATGGATGGCGTGCTGCTGACGGGCTATCACACCGACCCCGATGTCTACCGCCAGGCGGCCGCCGCGACGCTCGCCGACTTTGGGATCGACTACGACGGTGTGCCTCCGGGACTGGTCAGGCCTGACGACGTCGCGGAGATACGGACGACCTGTGACGACCTCGGACTGGCGGCCGCCCCGGCCTGGGCCTACCGCGAACGGGCCGCGACTGACCTCGAAAACGAGCGTATCGTCGCCGGCGATCGCGTCCCATTCGAGGACACCGCCGTCCTCTCGGCGCTTGCCGGGGACCGGACGCTCGCAATCGTCAGCAACAACCGCCAGGGGACGGTCCGGTTCGCCGCCGACTACTTCGACTGGCCGGTCGAAATCGCCCGCGGCCGCTACCCGACGCTGTCGGAGTTCGGCCGCCGCAAGCCCGACGGACACCTGCTTCGGTGGACGCTCGATCGACTCGGAACTGACGACGCCCTGTTCGTCGGTGACCGCCGCTCGGACGTCGAGGCGGCCCACCGTGTCGGCATCGACGCCGCCTTGCTGTCCCGGGACGACGTGCCCGACGGCGAACCCCAACCCGCCCACCATATCGAGTCGCTTTCCGAACTTCCGGACCTGCTGTGACCGTCGACGAGCCGACGGCGGTGATTGCACAGTCTTGTGCTCGTCCCAATGTATTACTTGGTCCAGCAATTATCCCGTGTGTACATGGAACGCAACGTCGGTCGGACGGACCGGAAAGCGCGCATCGCCGCAGGATCAGCGTTCGTCGGTGCAGGACTGCTCGCGGGGCCGAAAGCCCCGGCAAAGAGCGCGGCCGCTGCCGGTGTCGGCAGCGTGATGATTGCAACGGGAGCGACGGGCCGCTGTCCCGCTTACAAACTCGCCGGGATCGATACGCTTGAAAGATAGTCAACCGCTCTTTTCCGAACCGTCGATTTCGGAGTCCAGACGCCACCTAGGGACAGTCGTTTCGACACGGACCGAACGCCTCCGAGAGACGTTCCCTGTCGACGTATCGCCCGACACGCGAGCGGTAGTCCTCGTAGCGATCACCGTAGCGCTCCGCCAGCACCGGCTCCTCGGCGAGCGGCCTGACCGCGAACCAGGCGACGATCGCACCCGCCAGAACCGTCGCCTGCCAGGAGCCGGCCGCGACCGCGAGTCCGGCGACCGCACCGGCGTGACCCACCACTTCGGGATTGCGCGAGAACCGGAACGGACCGTCGGCGTGGTGGTTCCACTCCAGTCCAAGGATCTCTTCGGGGCCCTCGAACTCGTCGGCGGTCAGGACGTTGACTGCCGCACCGAACACGAACGCGCCGCCTCCGAGGATCGAGACGACGCCGACCGGATAGAGACTGCCCGACGTGGTCGCTATCAGGGTGAAAAACGACCCCGCCATCGACATCACGAGCAGCCAGTACAGCCCGAACCGCCCCGTGATCTCGTCCGGCGGCCAGGGCCGACGTTCGGCGTCGATCGCCGCCTGCCCCGTCAGAACGAACTGCAGCGCGGCCCCGGTCAGTCCGATCGCAAGTAGCGTCGCGCTCATACGTGTCCTGTGGGCCACACTGACTTGTATTGTGGGATCGTCGAAATACTGACTCCGCGTATCCGACCTACAGCCGTCGCGTTTCGCCGAGTTCGGGGGCGCTCGCGTCGTATCCCGTCTCGCGCAACTCCGCGGCGAAGGCCTCGCACTGATCGCCGTGGCCGATCAGGAGTTCGGCGTCACGGTACGGCTCGAGAAACGAACGCAGTCCGTCGCGGTCGGCGTGCGCGGAGAAGTCGTAGGTCTCGACCTGCGCGGCGACGGGCATCCGCCGACCGTCGATCTCGGCGCTGCCGGTCTCGAGCAGTTCGCGGCCGGGCGTGCCCTCGACCTGATAGCCGGTCAGCGTGATCTTGTTCGTCGGATTGGACCGGATCTCGGGGATGTACGTCATGGCGGGACCCCCGGATAACATGCCGCTGGTCGTGATGATCGCTGCCTTCTGGTCGGCGATGCGCTTTCGCTGCCCCTCGCGGCCGGTAACGAACCGGGCGTGGGACTTCGCACGCCGCAGTCTGTCGGCGTCCCGGACGAACCCGGGATACTGTCGAAGGGTTTCGGTGACCTGCTTGCCCATCCCGTCGACGTAACAGGGGATGTCGTACGCCTCACAGACGAGCATCAGCTCCTGGGTGCGCCCGATGGCAAACGCCGGGACGACGACCGTCCCGCCCTCCCAGAGCGTCGTCTTGACGCTCTGTGCGAACTCTTCGGCAACTTCGTCACGGTCGTCGTGTTCGACATCGGCGTACGTACTCTCGCAGACGACGACGTCCGCGTCAGGTCGTGCGGTCGTCCCTGCGACCAGGCGCTGGTCGTCAGTGTGAAAATCGCCCGTATAGAGGAGTCGCGTGTCGCCGTCGTCGACGAGCACGTGAGCGCTCCCGGGAATGTGTCCGGCGTCGTAGAACGTCACTTCGTGACCTGCCGCCTCGAACGGCTCCCGGTAGCCGTGTGTCTCGGTGACTTCGGTCACGCGCTTGATGTCGTTCTCTGTGAACGGGCAACGGTACGACCCGCCGTGGAGTTTGAGCGTGTCGCGGGCGAGCGTGAGCGCGAGTTCGTACGTCGGCGGCGTCCAGTGGATCGGGGGGCGGTCGTCACCGGAAAGCAGCGACGGGACCGTCCCGACGTGATCGAGATGGCCGTGTGAGACGACGACCGCATCGGGGTCCGGACTCCCGACCGGGAACTGGGGCGGGTTCCCGGTCAACATACCGAAATCGAGGAGCAGCGAGTCGTTTACGAGGACGGCACTCCGGCCGATCTCTCGCGCGCCCCCGAGGAACCGAATCTCCATTGTCGGTACTACTGTCTCGGACGGATTACTGTACCGGTTTGTCGCTCCGACTGCCCCACGCCGGGCAGTCGATCAGAAACAGAGATACTCTATCTCAGTGATCCTCTTCCTCGTAGACCCAGACGGCGTCGGTCCGCTCGTAGTCGACAAGTTCCTCCTCGTCGAAGAACAGGTCGATCTCGCGCTCGTTGGAGCCGGGATCCTCGTGATCGGAGCCGTGGATGAGGTTCTGCCCGAGATCCAGCCCGTAGTCGCCACGGATCGTTCCGGGTTCGGCCTCGGCGGGGTCGGTCGCGCCCATCATCTGGCGGACCTGCCGGGTCGCATCAGCGCCCTCCCAGACCATCGCCATGACGGGCCCGGACGTGATGAACTCCACGAGCCCGTCGAAGAAGGGCTTGTCCTCGTGTTCGGCGTAGTGCTCGTGTGCGAGTTCCTCGTCGATCTGCATGAACTTCGCACCCACGAGTTTCAGGCCCCGCTCCTCGAGTCGCGTGATGATCTCGCCGACCAGCCCACGCTGGACGGCGTCCGGTTTCGCCATTACGAACGTTCGCTCGTCGTGGTGGCTCATTGTGATCAGGCCTCGGCCTCTTCGGCCTCAGTGTCGTCGTCTGTTTCGGAATCGTCCGATTCGTCCGCGTCGGCCTCGGTGTCGTCCGTCTTCTCGGCGTCGTCCCCCTCGGTTTCGGCGGCTTCGAGATCCGGCGCAGCCTCGGACTCGTCTTCCGTTTCGGCTGTCTCGGCGTCCGACTCGACGTCGTCTGTCTGCTCCGTCTCGGCCTCACGCTCGGCGGCGACAGTCTCCTGGCGGTCGCTCTCGCGGCCGGCTTCGGTCCAGTTCAGGTCGCGGGGTTCCCGACCGAGCTCGGCGTTCTTCTCGCACTTCGAGGAGCAGTAGTACAGCGTCGTCCCGTCGGTTCGGACGAGCATCGTCCCCGTTCCGGGTTCGATCTCGCCCCCGCAGTAGTCACACTCGCGTGTCTGTGGCATCTTACTGGCCTCCGATTGCGTCGGCTTCGCGGGCGGTTTCCCGGAGTTGCAATACGTCACCTTCCCGGACCGGGCCCAGGACGTTCCGGGTGATGATCCGGCCCTGGTTGGATCCCTCGCGGATGCGGCACTTGACCTGCATGGCCTCGCCGTGCATCCCCGTCCGGCCGACGATCTCGATGACCTCGGCGGCCGTGGATCCGCTGTCTTCGGATTCCTCAGCACTCATAACCGGTCACCTCACCGAAGCTCCTCGATCTTCTCGGCGATGTCTTCGACATCGCTGCCGGCGTCGCCGGCGTCGACGATCGCCGCGGCCGCGCTGCCGACCTCCAGGCCGGCGGCCGCTCCGAGGTCGTCCTGCTGGGCGACGAAGACGAACGGGACGTCCTTCTCGTCGGCCAGCTCGGGCAGATGCATGACGATCTCCTCGGGCTGGACGTCCTCGGCGACGAAGATCAGCTCGGCGGAGCCGCGCTCGACGGCTTTGGTCGTTTCGTTGGTACCTTTCTTGACGGATCCTGTGTCCCGCGCGATCTCGAGCGCCTCGAGGGCGTCGGATTCGAGATCGGCAGGGACGTCGAAATCGACGTATACTGGCATGTGTTGGTCACCTCCTGCACGTGGGCTCGCGCTCCCCCGCCGTTTCGGAGGCCGACCCTCCGGCCGCGCCGAAACCGGCGCGCGCAAATCCTAGATGGCTAGGAGCATCATCAACCCCGCGCAGGCTGTACTCGATAGTGAACTGCCACACCTAAAAGCGCTTTCGAAGCGCTCACTGCGTGTGGGGGCGGCACATACCGGTCGAAGCGACGGACGATACCGTCACGCGATGTCCCGGCGGCCGAAGTACAGCATGCTCGCGCCGACCAGCAGCGCCGTCGCTCCGAGCAGGATCGCGCCGCCGGCCCAGTCGTAGCTCCCCTCGACGAGCACCGCCGTCGCGTCGAAGTACCGCATCGGTGCGACCGAACCCAGCTGCTCGTAGTCTGCGATGATAGTCACCGACTCGAACAGGAACAACCCGAAAATCGCGACCAGGGCACCACGCTGAGCGACTGACGATCGGCTGGTCAACACCGATAGGACGACCCCGATCGCACCACAGGCCAGCAGATACGGGATCGCGAGCAGATGCACGACCGTCAGGTTGACCGGATCGATCGGGTACCCGATCGCGGCCGTCCCGGCGTAGATGACGACCGGCAGGACGACGTTCACGACGAGGATCGGCACGAACAGCCCGAGGAACTTCTCGCCGAGCACGCGCGCCCGCGAGATCGGGAGCGACAGCAGAACGTCCATCCGCTCGCGGTCGATGTCGCCCGCGATCAGTCCCGCGCCGCTGTAGGCCACGTACAGTCCCAGCAGGAGGACCCAGCCGATCGAATACAGTTCGGCGGCGAGAAAGCCCTCGATGGTGTTCATCGTCGCGATGTTGAACAGCTCCAGAAAGACCTCGGGCATCTGCTCGAGAAACTGATCGAGGTCTATGCCCTCAGCCAGCGACGGGAACGTCGCGATGTACATCCCCGCGAGCAGCGTGAGTCCGACCGTCAGATAGACCGTCCCCCTCAGCCGGCGTCGCGCTTCGTAGCGAGCGAGTTCAAGCATCGAGATCGCCCCCGGACGGTTCGGCTTCGACGTCCCGTGTCGACTGTCTGTCCGAGTCGTCGCTTCCCTCGGGTCCGTAAAACCGCATGAACACCTCTTCGAGCGGGGCCTCCTCGACGTCGAGATCGACGTACGTGTGCTTCCCGAGTTCGGTCACGAGATCGTTGATGTCGCCGGTGTAGGTGAACCTGACTTCGGTGACGACCTCGGCGTCGCCCTCGTGGCCGGTCGCTGCGAGCAACTCGCCGGCGCGGTCGTCGATCCGGGTTCGCTCGAGACCGTGGACCGCATCGCCGTCGAACGCGCCGGGTTCGACGCTGCCGACGATCCGGGCGCGGACGAACTTGCCCGAGCGGTCGAGCAGCGATTCGATCGCCTCGGTCGTGACGAGTTCGCCCTCCCGGAGGATCGCGACCCGGTCGCACACCCGCCGCACTTCGCTGAGCACGTGCGAGGAGAAAAACACCGTCACGCCCTGCTCGCGCTCCGCGCGGACGAACTCGTTGAACCGCTGTTGCATCAGCGGATCGAGCCCGCTCGTCGGTTCGTCCATGATCACCAGCTCTGGATCGTGCATGAACGCCTGGACGACGCCGAGTTTCTGTACGTTTCCCGAGGAGTACTCCCGGACGTTGCGGTCCAGCGGGGGCTCGAACAGTTCCAGCAACTCCTCGCGCCGGTCGTCGCCCTTGATCGAGGCGTGGAGGTCAAGTATCTCCCGGCCGGTCGCGCCGTCGTCGAACGCGGGATTCGCCGGCAGGTAGCCGATTGATCGCTTGGCCTCGATCATCGCCCGCTCGTCGGTGCTATCCGCGTTGAGTACCGTCGCCCGCCCTGCCGTCGGATCCAGTAACCCTAGCATTGTCCGGATCGTCGTTGTCTTGCCCGCACCGTTTGGACCGAGAAAACCGAACACTTCACCCGCCTCAACACTGAAGTTGATCCCCCGGACGGCCCGGACCTCGCCGTAGTGTTTGGTCAGGTCCGTCACGTCAATGACACTCATCCCCTTGTTTGTCTCGCCCGCTGGTAAAAGGTGTTTCCCGAACGCGTTTCCGGCCGGCTGAGGTAGCAAAGGACATGAAGGAACGGCAAAAGCACAAACTCGCGGACACTGCCCAGCAAATCGTCGGCGGGTTCCTCCTGTCGGGTCCGTTTGTCGTAACCCAAGAAGTGTGGGCGCTCGCGCTGAACATGACCGTATTCCACAACGTGTTCATCATCTGTATCGTCGTCGCGATCGGATACGGCGGTCTGTACGGTGCCGACAACGACCGTGACCCCGGACGCGAGGCTGCTGTCGCCGGGATTCCGGTCCGGTTCATCTCGGTGCTGATCGTCGCGTTCGGTTCTGTCGGGACCCTCGCGTTCGCGGTCACCGCCCCCAGTCAGTTCCTGGGCGGGCTTGCTCTGACCGACCGCCTGATCGTGACGTTCCGGGCCATCAGCGTCGGTGCCGTCTTCAGTGTCGTCGGCGCAGTGACGACCGATAGTCTGTTCTAAACGGAAAGCAGCGCGAGTTCCCCGCCCCACCGTGGGCGGGGGTGAAGCGCGTACGCTCCGCTGCACAATCCATATCTTCAAGTTGCTGTCGAACCATATTTACAGTACGGGAGCCACGGTATCCGCCTCGCAAAACACCGCAAGGTTGCGCCGGGCTTCAAGTGTGTCGGGCAGTGGTGAAGCCGCCGACCTCCACGGACACATCACCCACGGCGGCAACAGGCGACCCCTGTTGCGGTGGGATTCGCGGTGTGTTCGGGTGTTACTGCTCCCACACGACCCATCTGGGAAGTGCGGAGGGAATTAAATTCGCCTGCCGCCGTTACGCTCCCTGTTGGGAGAGGCCAAACGGCGAAGCCCCGCGCCACCGTGCGCGGGGTACTTCACACGTTCGGACAGCTATTCGTCACATTGCCCTGGCAGATCACTCTGGATAGTACGGCCACTAGCTGGACCCAGGTGGTGAGACGGGATACGAGGACTGTTGGATATCCGGCTACAGCAGCGCGATCACCGCGACAGTGACCAGGACCGACCCGGTCAGAAGGGTCTGGACGACGACCGTCCCGAGTACGCCCGCAGTCGCGTACGCCGCCGTTCGGATCCCGGTAGCCGCCTCCCGCTCACGGGCGTAACTCGCCAGGAACACCGTCCCTGCGACGCCTACGAGCAGACCGACCGGCCCGGCGACGACGGTTCCGGCAAGGCCGACGACGCCGGCGAGTAGGCTCACTCGTGTCGAGACACCGCTCCCCTTCGCTGCCGCCGCACCACCCAGCCAATCGACCAGTACCGCCGCCACGCCGACTGCGAGCAACGCAGCCAGTGCTAGCCAGCCTGGATCGCCGGTCGCCCACCAGTAGACGAGTACACCGCCGACAGACAGTATTGGCCCCGGTAACAGCGGGACGACGCTGAAGACGACGCCCGCGATCAGCAACGCGAACGCGACGACGACGAACGGGTCGGGAATCGGTACCCCGCGTATCAGGGGTGTGAGTATCGTTGGATCGCGAATCATTCGAATCGCTCCAGTTCCGCTTGCGCCTCGTCAGTTCCGTAGGCTTCGATCAGTCGTGCAGTCACGTCTCCGAGCGCGCGCATACACTCCCGGCGGGAGACGACGTCCAGTTCCGCCGTGACACTGTCCCAGTCGTGGGCCTGCAGCACTTTCCGGACGAGCAGTCGTTCGGCCCGGGGTTCGAGCGCCGGTTCTCCGTCGCCAGTCGGCGTCGGGCTGTCAGCGTCGGTCAACGCCCGGAGCGCGAGCGCACGGAAGGCGTCGGGTGCGGTGTCGAACAGCCCGGCCCCGTGCGGCGAGCCGGCGAGCAATCGCCACTCCCAGTCGGTCAGTTCCAGTCGAGTCGTCCCCTCGACGGCCGACAGCACCGCCCGGACCACGTCCGGGTCGAGATCCGCGAGCGGATCGGTGAGCATCCCCCGGACGCGCTCGAGGAACCACGCTGTGTGGCGGTCATGCAGCGCTTCGCCCGCCTCCGAGAGCGCCCGCAGCATGATCGCGGAGTGCTCGCCGCTGCGGTCGTTGCGGGTCGTCGAGACGTGGACGGTCCGGTAGCCGTTGTCGGCCCAGAACGAGACGAGTTCCGGCGTCGCACCGAACCCGACGCCGAGGTAGTCGTATGCGTCGGCTTCACCTGTTTCGGCCGAGCCGGATCCGCCGGCAGCCTCCGCTTCGATTCGCTCCAGCAGCAGCGAGCCCAGCCCCCGATCGCGGGCCGCGTGGTGGGTCGCGATCCGCATGACGCGCCAGCCAGTCTCGATCCCGGCGGCCTCGTCGCGGAGCTGGGTCGTCAACACGTCCGGGAGCATGTTCCCCCTGATTCGCCCGCCGGCGTACATATCGGCCCGGCGAGCGGCGTCCAGTCCCCCCTCGCGAGCCAGCAGCGCGACCGAGACGACGTGACCGTCGTGCAACAGCGCGCGAACCGAGACGTTCGGGCCGTCGAGCAGCCGCGCGAGGTCGTCGGGCTCGGTTCGGTAGTGAGCGAGCACGAGCAACCCGAACGCCTCCCGCAACAGGCGTTCGTCCGACAGGAGTCGCTCGGCCGAGAGGGGTTCGTAGGACACTGTCTCCGGGCGGGCGTCGGCGATCAGCGGCTCGACCGGCGGGCGCGCGTCGAGCAACAGCGCCCGGCTCGCCCACACTTCCACGGGGTCGCCAGCCGCGTACCGGATCGGCTCGTCCATGCGCACCTCCCGAACCGTCCGGTCGGACTCGGCCAGCCGGTCCTTGAACCGGACGGAGAAACCGCGTCCGGCCCCCTCGTAGCCGTGGATCGTCGTCGTGAACGCCACCGCGCGGGCGTCGAGAAACCCCGAAAGCAGTCGGACCGGCAGGGCCGCCGCCTCGTCGACGACGACCGCGTCCGGATCGCCGGGCAACGCGACGGCGTCGGTTGGCGGCGCGTATCGAACCCGTCCGCCGTCGGTCGAGAGCAGATGGGGCGTCGTCTCGTCGTCGACCTCGACTCGCTCGTCGAGCGCGTCGAGCAGTTCCCGGGCACGGGCGAACACCTCGCCGGCCCGCCGGTACTGCGGCGCGGTCACGAGCACGTCCCGGCCGGACGCCGCGAGACTCCCCGCGGCCAGCCCCGCAGTGCTGGACTTTCCGCGACCGCGGTCGGCCTCGACGACGACGGTTCCGCCGGGTTCGGAAAGCGCCTCCATCGCTACCAGCGTCTCGGATTGATCGCGCGTCAGACAGGCGGTGTAGGCTTCGACCGGGAACGTGCGGTCCTCGCGGTCCGGGACGGCGGGATCCGGCGAGGCCAGTCGTGGCGCGGGATCGGTCAGTCCGTCGGACTCGACGCTGTCGCGCTCGACATCGACGACTGCGACCCCGCGATGGGCGTACAGCGTCTCGATTACCCGCGACCGGAAGTGACCGGTCACGTCACCGGACTCGAACGGCGGAACGGCGAGCGTCTCGTCGAAGTCGTCCCGCCTCGAGGGCCACGCCGACAGCGGCGGCGCGAGCAGCACGAACAGGCCGCCGCCCTCGACGGCCCCGACGAGCTGGCCGAGCGCGTTCGGCCGGAGCGACTCGTGGGCGTCGTAGACGACCGCCGTGCGCGTCTGGCCGAGCAACTCGCTGGCGCGGTCGGCGTCGAAACGCTCGCAATTCAGAAACGGTTCGGGGCCGACCAGCGTCGTCTCCGCATCGTCGATCCCGGCGGCTTCGAGCGCGTCCGCGGCGCGGGCACGCGTCGTCTCCGGCTGGCCGGCCAGCACGAGCAGCCGACGCTCGTTGCAGTCCCGTGCCTCCGCCCGGAGCGCGGCCGCCACCTCCATATCCAGTGGTGATCGGCGCTCGTCGTAAGTCAATTCCGCCTCGATCGGAGCGACCTGCGAAACGGACGCGGTGTGTCTAGACGCGGTCCGGCCGGCTCGCGTCGACGTCGATCGCGTCGACCGGGCAGACGTCGACACAGAGCATACAATCGATGCACTGGCTCTCGTTCGCGGGGTCGGCTTTCATCTCGCTCTCGGGGTGACCGGGCGTCTCGACCCACTCGAAGACGTCGACCGGACAGTCCTCGAGACAGGCCCCGTCGGCGAGACAGATGTCGAAATCGACCGCGACGTGGGTCCCGTGGATCCCCAGTGACTCCGGCTCGTCGACCGGCCCCCAGACGTTGTGGCCGTTATGCTCGTCGACCTTTTCGCGGTTCTGCTCGAAGTTCGGATCGATGGCCATGGCCGTACCAGCCCCCGAACGTACCTAATACTGTCGCCGGATCGTCGCTCTCGTTTCTGGTTCCGGTTACTCCGCGAGCAACGCCGCGAACTCCTCGCGGACCTTCTGAACTTTCGGCTCGACCTGCACCTGACAGTAGCCGTCTGCAGGGTTCTTCTCGTAGTAATCCTGGTGATACTCCTCGGCCTCGTAGAAGGTCTCGAGGGGTTCGACCTCGGTAACGATCGCGCCGTCGTAGACCTCCTCGTTCAGGCGCTCGAGGAACCCCTCGACCTGTCGGCGTTGCTCGTCGTCATGATAGAGGACGATCGACCGATACTGGCTGCCGACATCCGGCCCCTGGCGGTCCTTCGTCGTCGGATCGTGCACCTTGAAGAACACTTCCAGCAGTTCGAGATAACTGATCTCTTCGGGGTCGTACTCGACCTGCACGACCTCGGCGTGGCCGGTCGAACCCGAACAGACCTCCTCGTATGAGGGGGTCGCCACGTCGCCGCCCGCGTAGCCGGACGTGACCGACCGGACGCCTCCGAGTTCTTTCATCGCGGCTTCGATACACCAGAAGCAGCCGCCGCCAAGCGTCGCCGTTTCAGTCATGGCTTCGTGTTGGTGTTGCAGGGGTAAGTCCCCCGCGGTGGTGGCAATCGAGTTCGGCGATCTGCGCACGCCACTCGCCAACAAACCAGTGTCAGCGGGGGGATCGCGCCGGCTAGACGATCTCCATGAGGCGGCGCTCGAAGCGCCCGACACGGACGCGGTGCCAGCCGCGCAGGCGTTCGTCGAGGTCGGCGTCGCCGGTATCGACCCGGAGGACGCCCAGCTGATCGACCTTCTGCCGTGACGCGACGATTTCGGTCTCGCACTGGCGGATCACGGCCGGCGAGAGTTGCTGGTTGCCCCGTCCGAAGACGAACCCCTGGCCGCCGATCGGCGAGACGACGATCACGTTCTCGTCGCCGAGCGAATCGAGAACCTCGTCCTCGCGAGCGTCGGCTACCAGCAGTTCGCCGTCGCGCCAGACGTCGACCCCGAGCGGCGACCCGTCGAATCCCAGCCGTGATTTGATCGCGCCGACGGTCCCCCCCGGTCCGAGGACGTACGTGACGCCCGGTCGGACCTCCTCGGCGACCCCCTCCGCGACTGCCTCGACAGTGCCGCCGGCGAGTTGCTTGCTCGACTGACGCTGCTGGGCCCGCGGGACGGTCACGACGGCGTGCAACTCCGAGCGGACCTCGCCCTCCCGGTAGGCTTGCTCGTCGATATCGTTGACCTCCCCGTCGGTCACCTCCTCGAAGGTCGCCGCGACCCGCCCGGCGGCGCGCGGCGTCACGCCGAAGACCGACGAATAGACCTTGACACCGGCAGGCACACCGAAGACCGGTACGCCCGATTCCCCGAGCGCCTCGGCGACGTCGACGGCCGTCCCGTCGCCCCCGACGAAGACGACGATGTCGACCCCGCGATCCAGAAACGCCCGGACGGCTGCGCGCGTGTCCTCGGCTGTTGTCTCGCCGACAGCGGCGTCGGGGCCGGCCTCGGATTCGCCGATAATTTCGGGATCGAAGCCAGCCTCGCGAGCGGCAGACGCGCCCATGACGCCGCCGTAGGTCACGAGCGTGACGTCGGTGTCGGTCGCGGCCATCGCGTCGAGCGCCTCCCGCGCCCGGTCGGGGGCACGCGGTCGCGCGCCGCGCTCGCGGGCCTGCGCCAGCTTGCCGTCGGTGCCTTTCAGCCCGACGCGCCCGCCCATGCCGGCGATGGGGTTGACGACGAACCCGATAGTGCGCATACCCGTTCCACGGGGCCTCGGAAGGAAAGCGCCACGGTGTCCGGCGTGACTGTGACACTGCTTTCCCGGGTCGACAGCGGCACTCGGTTCTGAGAGCCTGCCAGACACGTCGGACGGCTCGGCCACGCACATTTTTATCGTTCGACGACGGAGTATCGGACATGCTCGTACCGCTTGCGGAAACCGCAGTCAACGGGGACGTGATCAATCTCGCCGGCGCGATCGTCGCTGTCGGCGGGCTCGTGTTGACCTACGCCTGGCTGCAGGAACTCTATCTGGATTGATCGTCCGGGTGATCGACGCGCTCGGCGAGCCACCTCGCGGCTGACTCTACGGTTTCAACGTCAGTTCCGGAGACTTTCACGCGGACGTGATCCCCCGGATAGACGCCGACAGTCACGTCGAAGCGTCCGCGGAGGTTCTCGATCCGGTCGAGGAGCGCGCTTTCGGGCTCGTCGGCGACGACCGTCTCGGTGTGCTTGACCGTCCCGCTGAACTGGTCGGCGATCTCGCCGAACATCCCCCGCATCTCCTCGGGGACACCCGGGAGCACGTAGACGTTCTCCACGTGACAGCCCGGCGCGACCCCCTCCGGGTTCGGGATGAACTGCCCGCCGGCGGGGATCTCGGTCGTCCCCTCGGTCAGGTCCTCGCGGGCGTAGCCGCGCTGTGTCTCGATGTATTCCAGGGCCGGCTCGCTCGGCTCCATCGGCTGGCCGACGGCCGCCGCGACCGCGTCCATCGTTACGTCATCGTGCGTGGGTCCGATCCCGCCGGTGACGACCACGGCGTCGTATTCGGCGCGGTACTCGTTGACGACGCGCGCGATCTCTCCGATACGGTCCGGGACGGCGGTGGCGCGTTCGACCGTCACTCCGCGGTCGGTCAACTTCCGGGAGAGCCACGCGGCGTTCGTGTTGACGGTGTCACCGGCAAGCAACTCGTCGCCGACGGTTACCAGCGCGACGCGCATACCTGTTCGTTGTGGTCTCGATAGCAAAGGCGTGTCGCCCTCTTTTCGGCTCGTTCGAGGGCTTATCGTCCCATCCCCGGCGGCGGCCCCCGGTCTCCCAGGTCGTCGTCCTCATCTTCCACGTCGAGCCCGACCTCCTCGCGGCGGTTCTGTAGCGACCGGATCTGCAGCCAGTAGTACAGCCCGCCGCCGAGTCCGATGATCACGAGCAGCGCGAACAGGCCACCGAACAGCCACAAGTCGCGCTCGAGGTAGTACTCGACGACCAGCTGGTCGCTGTCGACGTCGTCCCAGGTGATGTGGACCCGTCCGTCGATCGTCTCGGTCTCGTAGCCGCCGGGAGCGACGTTCGAGAGGATCGGCACGCCGACGTCGGTCTTCGGCGGGAGCACGACCTCGTAACTGTCGTCGACGAACGTCGCCGTCCGGACGGCCTTGCCGTTCTGCTCGACGGTGTAAGCGACCTTCCCGGTTCGGTCGGGCAACTCGAGGCGGATCCGCTCGGCGTTTCTGGAGACGTCGAACGCCGAGGCGTTGGCGACCGTGCCGTTCGGGTAGCGGAACTGCAGCGCTCTGATCGGGAGCGGCTCGCGGTTGTTGAACATGTCCCGCTGGTAGAGGTTCAGCGCCGACGTGTTGGCGACCTCGTAGACGGCAGTGTAGCTGTCCCCGCCCAGCTGGATGGTCCCGTTCGCGGTGGTGTTCCAGTCGTACGTTGCGTCTTCGCTCAGCTGCGCGTCCGACGGGCCAGAACCGCCGAGACAGCCCGTGAGAACGAGCACAACGCCCAGTCCGAGGAGTGCGAGGAGTCGACGGTTCATGGAACGACAGCGAGCAACTCCGCGGAGAGATACGACCCGATGCTCGAGAGCAGTCCCGGCGGGTCGGTGTCGTCCGTACAGACGATGCTCTGTTCGAGCAGTCCGAGCCGTTCGACGGTGACGATGTCCCGGGCGTGGCCGGCACGGTTGACCGTCGCCCGGACCTCGGCCCGGGTCGCGCTGTTGACGTTGACCCGACCGTTGCCACGGGTCCACTCGTAGAGCCGGTCCCGCTCTCGGTCGGCCAGTCGCGCCGGACCGTCTTCCTGCGGGACGAACCGCAGCGGGAGATGCTGAACCAGCCCGAACCGGGTCCGGATCTGCTCAGGCGACCCCGGTCCGAGTCCGAGTTCCTCGGCCGGGACGTGAACCTCCCGTCCGGCGTCGAGGTAGAACCCGTCGTCGTCCCACCGTTCGAGCGTGCCGACGTGGACATCGCCCGGCGTGAGATGCGGCGTGATCTCCCCGAACTCCTCGCGCAGGAGGTTCTGGGCGACCGTCGCGTCGTCCCCCTCGACCGTCACCGACGGGAAGTCGTCGTCGCGAACGCCGACCTCGTAGGTCACGTCCAGCTCGCCGAGCAGGTTCTCGATCTGCGAGGACAGCGAATCCAGCGCTCGCTGTCGGGCGTCGCCGGCGACGTAACACTTGGTTGCGAGGACGACCATCAGACTCGTTCCGTGTCGGGTTCGACGTTGAGTTCGTCGCGCAACTGTTCGATCCGTTCCTCCATCGCCTCGAGCAACATCGTGTTCTCCATCGCATCCAGCTGGGAGCCACAGTCGGGACATTCGAAGCCGAAGTCCATCGCCTCGCCGAACTCGAAGCGGATCCCGCAGTTCTCACAGAGGTAAAACTCGTGTTCGAACTCGTACTCTCGGCGTTCCTCGAGTCCATCCAGCAACCGGTGCATCTCCGCTTCGAGTTGCTCGGGGATGTTCTCGTAGTGGAACGTCCAGAGGTAGGTCAGCCACCCCGAGTCCTCGTCGCGCAGTCGGCGGTAGCTCGCCAGGTCGTTCTCGTAGAGGATGAACAGCGCCCGGCGGACGTCGTTGAGTTCGAGTCCCAACTCCTCCGCCAGTTCCTCGTCCGTCACTTCGCCGTCCGGCGGCGCGGCGGCGACGGGCATCCCCTTCGGTCCGACGAGTTCGTGGAGGTACTTCTGTATGACCGGGTCCTCCAGGAGATCCTCAAAAGCCATTGTGCGTACCTGGGCCTGTGACGCGGTTAAGTCTTTAGCTTTTCCCGTACGAAAACGAACGCCGAGGTTCGCTATTCGTCGTCTTCGACGTTTGCCGGAAGGGACTCGTGACACCACATCGCGCCCCAGCCGCCACAGCCGACGTGAATCACTCGCTGTGTCATGGATTGGGTGGGACGTGCGTCGGACAAAAAACCGGCGTATTTCGACGATCGTCGTATCAGTAGTCGACAAACACTTAACCCAGTTCCCCGTCAGGACAGGTGAACATGAAGGACGTAGGAATCGACGCCGTCGAGTTCCGGTCAGGGAAGCTCAAGCTCGATCTCCCGGGGACGTTCGCGGAAGTCAAGGACGAAGACCCGGCGAAGTACACGAAGGGGCTGGGACTGCACGCGAGTTCGTTCCCGGACGCGTACGAGGACATCGTAACGATGGCGGCCAACGCATCCAAGCGGCTGATGGACCGCAAGGGTCTGGAACCGGACGACATCGGCCGGATCGATGTCGCAACTGAGAGCGCGTTCGATCACTCGAAGCCGGTTTCGACGTACGTCGCCGGTTGTCTGGAACAGGTCTACGACGGCGATTTCCGCCACGCCAACAAGGGCGAGCGCAAGTTCGCCTGCATCGCCGGCACCCAGAGCGTCGACGACGCCGTCAACTGGATCGCCGCCGACAAGAACCGCGGTCGCGCCGCGATCGTGATCTCGACCGACACGGCCCTCTACGAGCGCGGCGACTCCGGCGAGGCGACCCAGGGTGCCGGTGCCGTCGCGATGCTCATCGACGAGGACCCCGATCTCGTCACGATCGAGCCCGAGCAGGGTATCGGTAGCGTCGACGAGACGGACTTCCTCAAGCCCAACCAGCAGTTCCCGAGCGTCGACGGCAAGCGCTCGATGCAGGTGTATCTCATGCGGATGCGCGAGGCCCTGGAAGACTACGAGACGCAGGTGGAGACCCACCCGGACGACTTCGCGTTCATCCCGTTCCACACACCCTTCCCGGGCATGGTGCGCAAGGCCGCCCCGCTGGGGTATCGACACGTCGCGCGCGGTACCGAGGTCGAGGACGAACTCGCCGAGGAGATCGGCCGCCAGCCCCGGCCCGAGGCGTTCGACGACGACGAGGCGTACCGCGAGGCGCTCAAAGAGTACACCGACAAGCTGACCGAGACCGAGCGCTATCAGGAGTGGTACAGCCGCGCGATCGAGCCGACGCTTGACATCTCCTCGCGCGTCGGCAACTGGTACACCAGTTCCGTCCACCTCGCCCGCATCTCGGCGCTCAAGCACGCCCGCGAGAACGGCATCGACCTCGACAACGAGCGACTGCTGGTCGGCTCGTACGGTTCGGGGGCGCAGGCCGAGATCCATGGCGAGACGGTCCAGCCCGGCTGGGAGGACGAGATCGCACAGCTCAACGTCGACGATCAACTGGTCGAGCGTTACGACATCTCATGGGAGGAGTACGAGGCGATCCACGACGTGCACAATCACGAGGAGTCAGTCGATGTCGACCCGCTCACGACGCCGGACGGCGAGTTTGTCTTCGACGGCTGGGGTCGAATGGGCGAGCGGAAGTACACCTACGTTGAGTAGTCACGGAACGACCTGATTGTCGAGGTTGTCCCACGAGCCGGACTCGACCGCATGCTCGACGTTCCCGACGACGATATCGGCCAGTCGATCGTAGTACTCGGGCGTGTACCCGCCGTTGTGCGGCGTGATCAGGACGTTCTCGAAGTCCCAGAGCGGGTGCTCCGGGGGCAGCGGCTCGGGATCAGTCACGTCCAGCGCGGCCCCGCGGATGTGGTTCCACCGCAGCGCGTCGACCAGCGCGTCGGTCTCGATCACGCCGCCGCGGGCGACGTTGACGACGACCGCGTCGGGATCGAGCAGGTCGAACGCCGCACCGTCCAGCAGGTCCTCGGTCGTCTCGGTCAGCGGGCACGCGAGTACGACCCCCTCGGAACCGGCAAGCGCCGTCTCGAGGTCGTCGTAGCCGAACACCGCGTCGGCGGGGCCGCCCTTCTCCGGCGTGTGACGGACTGCCCGGAGGTCGACGTCGAACGGCCGGAGCCGACGGGCGATCGCCGTTCCGATCGCGCCCAGTCCGACGACAGTGACGGTACGGCCGGCGAGTTCGCCGGGCTGGAAGTTGCGCCACTCGTGGTTGCGTTGCTGGCGGCGCGCCCGGAAGAGACCGCGAGTCAGCGAAAGCAGCGACCCGACGGCGTGCTCGGCGACGTTCGATGCGTGGACGCCGCCGGCGTTGGTCACCGTTACGCCCTGCTCGCGCAGTTCCGAGAGCGGGAGGTGGTCGGTGCCCGCGTACGAGCAGGCGAACAGTTCGAGGGCCCCGGCCTGGTCGAGGTCGTCGGGCGAGATGTAGTTTCCGACGACGACGGTCGCCGAGGGCAACGCCGCGTCGATTTCGTCGCTCGTCCGGGCGAGCGACACGTCCCCGTCGTAGCGTGCGCGCAGCGACGAGACGAGCGACTCGACCGGGATCCCGTGTGGCTTCTGCGGGAGGACGAGAATCTCGGGTAACGCTGTCATCGTACGGGTCATGGTGTGCCGCGTTTGTCATACTGGTGGCTATACGTTCGTAACGATATCTGGCACGACGGCGTGCCAGATCAGTTCGAAATGGTATAGCCACCAGTATCAATGCTCCCGTTGGCGGCGTGACCCGAGGTCACGAGATTTAACTATCGACAGGTCGGGGTACAGGTATGGAACGAGTCGACGTCGCCATCGTCGGCGGCGGTCCGGCGGGGTCGTCAGCCGCGCGGGCCGCGGCCGAGCGTGATGCGGACGTGCTCGTCGTCGAGAAGGGGGTCCCCCGGGCGGACCGCGAGCGGCTGGGCCCCGACTCGACCGACGCAGCCGGCATGCTCGATTACTGGGTCGACCTCATGGACTACGAACCCGAGGAGATCCCCGACGATATCGTGTTGCAGGAGCTCGACGGTGCGGTCTTCGAGGGGCCGTCGGAGTCGGTGACGCTCAGAGAGACGGGGATCGACGCCAGCTACGACGAATTCGGGTTCGCCTTCCACCGCGCCCGCTTCGACGACTGGCTCCGCGAGGAAGCCGAGGTCGCCGGCGCGTCCTACGAGGTCGGTACGAGCGTCAACGACGTCACGTCGACGTTCGAACAGGGCTCGTTCGTGCACACGCTGACGCTGGCGGACGGAGAGCAAGTCGAGGCCGACGCGCTCGTGCTCGCGGACGGCCCCCAGCGGACGGTCACGATCGACGCGCTCGACCAGTTCATGCCCGACGACCGGTCGGTCGCAGACCTCCTCGGCCCGGATCGCGCGAACCACATCGCCTATCAGGAACACCGCCGTATCCCCGACGAGCTGTTCGACGAGGACCTACTCAAGTTCTGGTGGGGCATCATCCCCGGTCACACCGCCTACCCCTGGATCTTCCCGAACGACGACGGCGTCGCTCGCGTCGGACTGACGATGCCGATCGGAACGGACCTCGGAGACGTCCGGAACCGCGGCGACTACGCGCTGCTCGAGCCGGGCGACGAGCAGGTGCCGCCGGGCCGGGTCTACCTCCGTCGGCTGCTGGAGTGGCGCTATCCCGAGTACGACCTCGATGACTTCCCGCTCGTCGAGGACCGGGGCAAACGCGGCGGGACGGAAGCGTATCCAATCTCCTCGACGCGGCCGATCGAGTCACCGACCCAGGCCGACATCGCCGTCGTCGGCGGCGCGATGGGCGCGACCTCGGCGTTCCACGAGGGCGGCGATCACGTCGCCGTCCGGACCGGCAAACTCGCCGGTCGGCTCGCCGCCACGGACCGGCTCCGTCGCTACAACCGTGCGTGGAAACGTGCGCTCGGTGACGAAGTCCTGCGCAACGTCACGCTCGCGGAGCTGGCGCGTGACATGGAGCCGTCGGACTGGGACGAAACCTTCGCCACCGTCGGTCGGATGCTCTTGATCGAGGGGTCGCGCTATCGACAGGCGCTCGGAGCGGGCCTGAGTGGGCTGTCGGTGGTCGCCCGCTACAGGTGGCTCCGGCGACAGTTCCGGGACGGCAAGTACGTCCAGCTCCACGAGTCGGAGTACGTGCTCTGATGAGCCTCCTCCAGCGCGGGCTGCCGGTGATCGGGATCCTGTATCTCGGCTACCTCGCGCTCCAGCCGCCGCCGTTGCGATGGATCGGACTGCTCTGTCTGGCCGTCCTGACGCCGTTCGTGTTCGGGTGGCTGCTGGGACGACTGGCCGGGATCGGCCCGTGGGCACCGGAGTGATATCGATGGGAGTCCCTGGTTCGAGTTCCCAGACGGGCCACCAGCGTTTCCGGAACGGCTACTCACTCTGCCCGACAGTGATGACGGGGACTGGCGCGGATCGGGCGGTCTTCTCTGCGACGCTCCCGAGCAGAATGCGATCGGTGCCGCGCTTGCCCGAGGTCCCCATGACGACGGCGTGAATATCGTTCGCCTCGATCGTCTCGAGGATGACCTCGTCGGGCGTCCCGCGTTCGACGTGTCGGACGACGTCCGTGACGCCGCGATCCTCGGCCGCCGAGACGAGGTCGTCGACGGCATCGGTCGCGGCCTGCTGGCGCTCCGCGTCGGCCGATCCGACGTCCAGGCCGAGCAGGTCGTCCTCCACGACAGACAGCACGTGCACGGTCGCGTCGAGCGCCGCGGCGAGCGAGAGCCCGTGTTCGCCGGCCCGAACCGCCCGGGCGCTCCCGTCGGTCGGAACGAGGACGTTCTCGTAGGGGAACGTCAGTTGCTCGTCGGGTTGCATCCGCATCGTCAACACTGGCACGTCCGAGAGCCGGACGACCTTCTCGGTGACGCTGCCGATGACGTACCGGGAGATGCCCGCTCGGCCGTGTGTCGGCATCGCGATCAGGTCGTGGCCGTATTGCTCGGCGTACTCCGCGATCATCGGCGCCGGGTTGCCCTGAATGACGTCAGTCTCGTAGTCCGCTCCGAGCGTGCGCAGGGTCTTGGCCGCGTCCTCGACGATCTCTTCGCCCTTTTCGACGAGCGTGTCGACGACGTGGGCCTCGACGACCGTGACGCTGTCGCGCGTCGTATCCGCCACGAAGAGGACGTGGATCGTGGCGTCGGCCCAGTGTGCGATCTCGGCCGTGTGATGGAGGGCCGCCGCCGCTCCGTCGCTGCCGTCGAACGGGAGCAGAATGTCGTCGTACATCTCTTGACCGGAAGTACACGTCTCTCCCCCTAATCGTTTGTCATACTGGTGGCTATCTCCATTTCGCCATCGTCAATTGTCCGTCTGTGCCGTCGCCCTGCTCGTTGTCGAAGTTTAAGTCCGATCGGGAGGCCACGCGTGGTATGTCCGGACCCAGCGCTGGAACGGCCGCCCGGTCAGTGGCCGCGTCGCTCGGTATCGAGTCGCTGTTTGCGCCGATTCTGCCCGACCGGGACCCGCCGGCATGCACCTGTACGACGGTAGTCGAGGACGGGACGCTGACGGTTGATGCCTCCGAGTGCAGCGGCGATCTGGCGGCGTCGACGGCCTGTCGCCGGACGGTCGTCGAGACGATGATCGATCACGCCGTCACGGAACTGATCGTCCGCGATCGGGGCCTGGAATACGGCTACAGCGAGCG
This sequence comes from Halapricum desulfuricans, assembly GCF_017094525.1. Lineage (NCBI taxonomy): Archaea > Methanobacteriati > Methanobacteriota > Halobacteria > Halobacteriales > Haloarculaceae > Halapricum > Halapricum desulfuricans. The sequence continues at coordinate 541,597 of NZ_CP064788.1, forward strand.
CGCGATCGATCTGCTGGCCGCGGCCGCCCGGTTCGTCGACCTTCTGGGAGATCGTCACGACCGACTCGCTGCGACGGCGGTCACCGACCCGCTGTCGGTCGCCGATGAACTGCGCGACCGCGTCGATCCGATCGCGAACATCGCGAGCAGAGCCGGGCTGATCGAGGCCGCCGCGGGAATCGACGACTACGAGGCGGTCCTCACGCCGACGATCGGGCTGTCGGTCGGCCACTACTTCGTCGATCAGCGCGTCTCCGAGCACGCCTCGCTCCGAGACGTCACGTCGCTGGAGACCGGCAGTGAGGCCCGGATCTACGACCGGCCCGAAGGGGCGTCGCTGTACGCGCTCGAGCTCGTCGATACGGATCTCGACGCCGACCAGCGCCGGCTCGTGGTCGAGGGCTACGAGGCGATCGCGAACGGGCTGGTCGACGGCCGACGGCTGGCCTCGGAAGCGATCAAGTACGTCGCCGACGGGTCGGTCGACCCCCGCGTGACAGCGGTGCTTGAGAAGCACACGAGCGGGTACGGGGTCCTGGAGGACTTCTTCGCGGACCCGCGCGTGACGGACGTGTACGTCACCTCGCCAGTGACGACGAACCCGCTTCGAGTCGTTGTCGACGGCGAGTTGCTGTCGACGAACGTCACCCTGACCCGCAGCGGCGGGGGCGCGCTTGCCTCGCGGGTGCGAAAGACCAGCGGCCGGTCGTTCTCGCGGGCCAACCCGACCGTCGACGCCACGGCGTCGCTGAACAACGGCACCGGGATCCGGATCGCCGGCGTGACCGACCCGGTCGCCGACGGCGTCGCCTTCGCGTTCCGCGAGCGGGCCGACGACGCGTTCACGCTCCCGGCACTGGTCGCGAACGGTACGCTCACTGCCGGGGCCGCGGCGTTTCTCTCGGTCGCCGTCGAGCGCAACGCTGCGACGCTGATCGCGGGGACGCGCGGCGCCGGGAAGACGACGCTGCTCGGGACGCTCCTGTACGAGCTCCCGCCCGGAACGCGGACGGTCGTTATCGAGGACACGCCCGAACTTCCCGTCGAACAGCTCCAGCGGGTCGACCGCGACGTGCAGGCGCTGCGGACCGGGACCGGCGAGGGGCCGGAGATCACTGCCGTCGACGCGCTCCGGACCGCCCTCAGGCTCGGTGACGGGGCACTCGTCGTCGGGGAGATCCGCGGCGAGGAGGCGCAGGTCCTCTATGAGGCGATGCGCGTCGGGGCGAACGCGAACGCGGTCCTCGGGACGATCCACGGCGACGGGGCCGCCGACGTCTACGAGCGGGTGGTGTCGGACCTGAACGTCGCGCCGTCGTCGTTCGGTGCGACGGACCTCGTCGTGACCGTGCAGGCATACCAGACCCCGACCGGCCGCAAGCGTCGGCTCTCGCGGATCGAAGAGGTCGTCGTCGAGGACGGCGAGATCCGGTTCGAACCGCTGTACGAGGTCGACGGCGACAGCGCGACCGCGACGGACCGGATCGACCGCGGCGAGAGCCGGCTGCTGGGGCAACTCGCAAAGCCGACCGAGGAGTACGCGGACCTGCTCACACGCGTCGACGACCGCGAGCAGTTGATCGCGGGGCTCGCCGCGGACGGGACGACGGAGCCGCGTGAGGTCGCCGTCGCCTACGGGAACCGCGGCACGGGCCAGCCGACCAATCGACCGACTGCGTTCGAACTGTCGGGGTGAGGGGATGCTTGCTGTACTCGACACGCTGGCGCTGCTGGCACCGGTCGAGGCGGACCCGTCTGACGAACTCACGCAGGCGGTGGCGTTTATCGAGGCACCGTACGATCCGGAGACGGTCGTTCGAGCCGGATACGGCGCCGGAATCGTCGGCGTCGCGTTCGGCGTCGGGCTGTCCGTATTCCTCCCTGTCCCGCCGCCCGTCGCAGTGCTGGTGACACTCGCGCTCGCGCTCGGCTCGGTCCACGCGGTACACGAACTGCCGGGACTGCTCGCGGCGTTCAAGCGCACCAGGGCGCTCGGGGACGCCCCGAACCTCATCGGGCGTGCAGTCTTGCGGATGGAGATCCGCCCGGCCACCGAGACTGCGGTCGCGTTCGCCGCCGAAACCGGCCAGGGCCCGCTCTCGGAGAGCCTCCAGTCGAGCATCGACCGGGCGATGGGGACGCCCCGGACGGGGCTGATCGAGTTCGCGGAGCACTGGGCAGATGATTTCCCGGCGCTGCGACGGTCGGCGCATCTGCTCTCGACGGCGGAGAACGCACCGGACGGCGAGCGCACTCGAACTCTCGACCGGTCGCTGGAAGCGATCCTGCACGGCACGCGCGAGCAGATGGCCGATTTCACCGACGCGATCCGCGGGCCGACGACGGGGCTGTACGCGTTCGGCGTGATGATCCCGATGGCGATGATCGCGCTGGTTCCCGCCGCCGCGATGGCCGGCGTGCCGGTGTCGATCTGGGTGTTCGTCGTCCTCTACGATATCGCGCTGCCGGCGGTGCTGATCGGGGCCGGCGTCTGGCTGCTCGTGCGACGACCGGTGGCGTTTCCGCCACCACGGGTGGACCGCGATCACCCGGACGTCCCCGATCGGCTGTGGCTCCCGCTGGTCGTCGGACTCGTCACCGGGGCGATCGGGTACGCCGTGCCGTCGCTCGGGGCGTTCGGCGTCGGCTATCTCTCGCCCGTCGCCGCCCTCGGGACGGGGGTCGGCGGGTTCCTGCTGTCGTATTTCGATCCGATCACTGACGTTCGCGAGCACGTCCGCGACGTGGAGGAGCACCTCACGGACGCGCTGTACCTCGTCGGACGCCAGGTATCGGAAGGCGAGGCCGTCGAGGCCGCGATCCGGCAGGCCGGCGACCGCGTCCCGGCCGAGACGGGCGAGGTCTTCGCGCAGGCCGCCGGGATCCAGAAGCGACTCCACCTGACCGTTCGCGAGGCGTTCTTCGGGGAATACGGCGCACTCAGGGGGGTTCCGAGCGCTCGCGCACACGGGACGGCGTCACTGCTCTCGATCGCGGCCGATGAGGGACAGCCGGCCGGTCGCGCGGTCGTCTCGATGGCCGACCACCTCGAGGAACTCCAGGACGTCGAAAGCGAGGCCAAACGCCAGCTGTCGACGGTCACCGGAACGCTCGATACGACGGCCGCGTACTTCGGCCCGCTCATCGCCGGCACGGTGCTGGCGCTCGCAGACGTCATCAACAGTACCGATTCGGTCGGCGAGTTCGGAGCCGAACCGCTTTCGACCGAACCGCTCGGACTCGTCGTCGGCGTGTACGTGCTGGTCATGTCGGCCGTGCTGACGACGCTCTCGGTCGGGCTCCGACACGGGCTCGACCGTCCGCTAGTCGGCTATCGCGTCGGCCAGTCGCTACTGACGGCGATGCCGCTGTACGTCGGTTCGGTCGTCCTCGTTGGGCAGCTGATGTGACGATTTAAGTACGATGGCTGGACCAGCGACGGTATGGACCTCGAGGCACCGGCCGACGCGTGGTACGTCTGGGTGGGCGTCGCCATGGTGAGCGTCGCAGCGATGGGGATCGCGCTCGGACTCCCGTCGGGGCCGCCGCCGGACGCACACGCGGCGGCCAACGCCGTCGATCGTGTCGCCGGGAGCGCACACGAGGCCACCGGGACCTACGAACACGACGCGCGCTCCTACTGGGTCGACAGGGAACGCATCGCGATGCGAAACGAGCACGGCGTCACGAAGGCGACGCTCGCGTACGGGTCCGTGGTCCCGGTCCAGGAGGACACGAAACTCGCGGCCGTCTTGCACGGCAAACCGATTACGAGCGCGTACACGTCCCCTCTGAAACCGGCACAGGAGCAGCTCCACGAGGACATTGAGGAAGCGATCGCGGCCGTCGATTCGGCTGACCCGGAGTGGCGTAGCGCTGACGGGACGTTGCGCGTGCGTTCCATCGAGTACTGGTGGGGAGGTGAGCGCCGTGTCGTCCTGGTCACGATGTGATCGCGGACAGACGGAACCGATCGCGGCGCTGTTCGCCGTCGTGCTGGTCGCGATCGCGATCACGACCTACGGCGGCGTGCTGACGGAACTGTTGCCCGGGCAGTCGGACAGAGCGCCGACGGACGCCACCGCGGAGCGCGTCTGGGACGAACTCGGCGGCGACGGCGTCTACGACGCCGGGACGCTCTCCGATCCGTCGGGTGCGATCGATCACTCGGTACTTCCCCGGGGGTTCAGCGTCTCCGTCGACGTCACGTACCGCACCGGCGACGGCCGGAAGTCAGACGGTAGAGTCGTCTACACACCGGACGGGAACACCGACGCGTACGGATCCGGAGAGCCACCGGAACGGGCCGACGTGCTCGTCCGTCCGATCCCCGTCCGGATAGCGCCCGGCGTCGTCGAGTCCGGCAGACTGTCCGTCGCCGTCTGGAAACGGTGAATCGGGCCGGACGGCAACAGCCCGGTGATCGTCGTCCACGAGACAACCGATCCCGAGCCACACGGAAGATGTATAATAGAGACAAAATATAGAATTAGATAGAATCGAAATTGATTTATCTCTCGTTGGATATTGACGTCACATGGGGGATATCGCGGTCGAGATCCTGCTGGGGATCTCGTTCGGGTTGCTCGTCGGCGTGTTGCCGGCGATCGCACTGGGGGTACTGCACGCAACAGTCGCCTACGTCGCCGATCGGGCCCTGCCGGCGTCGGTCGTCGCGTCGCTCGCACTGGCGCTGGTCGCTGTGAGCGGGTATTACGCCGACGTGCTCGCCCTCGAGACGGGGATGGTCGCCCGGAACGCGGTCGTATTCGTCGTCGGCGTGTTGCTGTCGGTGTTCGCCGCGAGTCAGGGCGAGCGTCTCGCGCGGACGCTTCCGCGCAACGTCGGCGTCGCCGTCAGGCCGGAGCGAACGCTGTCCGAAGACGCGATCGACGCGGTCGACGGTCTCGGACAGGTGACGGTGCGACCGGCCGGTCGGGTCCGCGATCTCGAGGGACACCCGCCGCTGTCGCCGACACTTCGTACGCAGATCGCCGACGACAGCTGGCGCTTGCCGGCCGACCTTCCGCTCTCGGCGCTCGCGTCCCGTCTCGAGGCGACGCTGATCACACAGTACGGCATCGAGGCGGCGTCCGTGGAGATGGACCCGCGGGGTCGGGCGACGATCGCGGCGGCGCCGCCGTCGAACACCATTTCGTCTCGACTCGAGGCGGATCACAGAGCGGTCTCGGTACGCGTGGTCGCGCCGACGGAACTTGCGCCCGGGGACTCCGTCGTCGTTCACACGGGCGACGAATCGGCCGACGGGACTGTCCTCGCTGTTGGAACCGATCTCGACGATACTGTTCGTGAGCGTGCCGCCGACGGCGGCGAGACGCGGATCACGGTCGACGTGCCGGTCGAATCGGCGGGTGAGATCCTGTCGGCGGATCGGGTCCGCGTCGTCGCCGTGTCGGACGAGGCGACCAGCGCTTTCGAGGCCTTCCGCGCGCTCTCGCAAGCCGGAGCGTCCGTCCGAAAGGTGCTCGTCGGCGAGAGGGACACGGCCGACCTCGGAGACGACGTCAGCGTGCTCGCGGTCGAGGCGTCCGACGGCGGCTGGCAGTTTACGCCGGAACGGGATGTCATGAAGCCGGGTCGGACCGCGTTCGTGACCGGGACGACCGGCAGCGACGCACTCCGGCGCTTCGAGGGGGCCCGGAAGGGGGGTGACGGCTCGTGATCCCGCTGGCGGTGGTCGGCGACTGGACGGTCCGCGCGCTCGTCCGGATACTCGGGTTCGGGTTGCTCGCGGGCGTCGTGACCGTGCTCGTCGCGGTCGCTCACCGGTGGTACAGCCGTCGTCGTCTCGCCGCCGGGGTCGGACTGCTCGTCGGCCTGTCGGTCCCGTCGGCGTGGCTGTACGTCGAAACTGTGACCGACGGCTCTCTCGTCTCCCCGACGCCGCTGTTCCACCGGGCGAGCGGTGCGTACGTCCTCGGCGTGTTCGTCGTCGCCACGGTCGCATCGGTGGTCGGCCGCCGGATCGGCGACCGAATCGCCCGGGACGTCTACGATATCGACGACGTGAACGCAAGCGGGCCGGCGGCGAGACTCGTTCGCGCCGGGAACCTCGCGGTCCCCGTGACGTTGCCGGACGCGATCGAACGCCTCGACGGCTACGAGCCGGTTGGAGAAGCGACGCGGGCCAGACTGGCCGGTCGGACGATGCTGTTCCCGCGCCGACTCGCTGCCGACGAACTGGGCGACCGCCTCGCCGAGCGCGTCCGGGAGGACTTCGATGTCGATCACGTCCACGCGACGGTCGGGCCGGACGGGACCGTCGAGCGGTTCGCGGTCGGCGCGCGCCCGAGCGGGCTCAGTCCGCGAGTTCCGCCCGGCGTTGGCGCTGTCGGGATCGTGGCCGATCCGCCCGCGAGCGTCGGTTCGGGCGACCCCGTCGAGATCCGGGACGACCGCGGCGACACGACCCGGCCGGTCGCGACCGGGAGCGTCCGTGCGACAGACGGCGACGTGACGACAGTGGCGGTCGACGCCGACGACGCGTCCGCGCTCGACGGCGACCAGTATCGACTACTCGTCCGCCCCGACGGAGTCGACGACGCCCGCGAACTGGCCGAACACGTCTGGGAGAGTGATTCGACGGTGACAACGGTGTCCGTGGCCGCCGGGAGCTCCATGGTGGGCGAGTTCGTCGGATGGCTTCCCGGCGACGTGCTCCTGATCGAGCGCGAGGAGCCGATCCCGTTCCCCGACGACAGCGTGACGTTGCAGGCCGGTGATTCGCTGTACGTCCTCGGGACGCCGTCCCAGCACCACCGGCTCGCCGACTACGATCCGGATATCGACCGGACGCCCCCGGACGACACGCCGACAGCCTAGTGGCGGCCGGGCGGGAGCGCGTCGGGTGGGCGAAACACCGATCGGGGACGAAATAGCGGGATCGACTACCGTTCGGCCTCTTCCAGCACGGCCCTGAACCGCCGGCCGGCATCGTCGTTTGCTTCGATCGCGGTCTCGATCCGGTCGGGACACCAGCCGGCTTCGAGATAGCGGTCGTACACCGGGAGTCGCTCCGACAGCGGGACGCCGGCCTCGTCGGCGAGTTCCTCGAGTCGGTCGACTGCGGGCCAGGCGTGCTCGGGGTTGATGTGATCGTCGGTGACCGGCGAGACGCCGCCGAGATCGTCGACGCCACAGTCCAGCAGGTCTTCGACGGGCGCGAGGTTCGGCGGCGACTGGACGCTGACCTCGTTGGGCAGGGCGGCGCGAGCCATCGCCGTCGCCCGTCGCATCGTCGCCAGATCGGGCGAGCCGCCCGACCAGCGCTCGTTCTCGACGACCGGCTGGACGATCACTTCCTGGATGTGGCCGTATCGCTCGTGGAGTTCGCGGATAGCCAGGAGGCTCTCGGCCCGATCGCGCCAGTCCTCGCCGATCCCGACGAGGATCCCGGTCGTGAACGGCACCCCCAGCTCGCCGGCAGTGCGGATCGTCGCCAGTCGCTGGCCGGGGGACTTCGAACGCGGACCGGCGTGGGCCCGGACGTCGGCCGTCGTCTCCAGCATGACGCCCATCGAGGCGTTCACGTCGGCCACCGTGGCCATCTGCTCGCGCGTCTGGTCGCCCGGGTTCGAGTGGGGCAACAGTCCCTCCTCGAGCGCGATCTCCGAAGCCGCCCGCAGGTACTCGTGAATGGAGCCGTAGCCCCACTCCGAGAGCTGGTCGTGGACCGCCGTGTAGCGGTCGTTGGGATCATCACCGAACGTGAACAGTGCCTCCGTACAGCCCGCCTGTGCCCCCGTCCGGCAGATCTCTCTGACCTCCTCAAGCGAGAGCAGCGAGGCCTCTCCCGGCGGATCGTAGTAGGTGCAGTAGGTGCAGGTGTACCGGCAGGCCGTCGTCAGCGGAACGAAGACGTTGCGGGCGAAGGTCAACTCGTCGGCCGCCTCGACGTCGGCCGGCGTCACCTCGAGCAGTCGCTCGATGGCCGCTTCGTCGATCTCGATGTCCACGTCGTGGGCGTCAGCCCCGGGAATCACATCGACCGATAGCCGACTGACGGCCAAAAGCGTACCGCCACCGGTCGCACTCGCCACCGGGGACGATTGCCAGCCGAGCGGCGACCGTCAGGACGACCGCGGCAGTCGCGTCGTGAGCGCGACGATCAGCACCATCAGCCCCGCGAGGACGAGATACGCCGCATCGAAGTATCCGCGGTCGGCGAGCAGGCCGAACCCGACCGGGCCGAGCGCGCCCAGTGACGCTGCCGTGGTCCGGACGACGCCCAGCCCCGTCCCCCGGATGTCGGCCGGGATCGCGTCGGCGAGATACGACTGGGTGATCGCCCCCGATCCCAGCATCGTGCTGACCAGCGCCGTGAGCGCGACGATCGGCCAGAACCCCTCCAGGAAGGGGAGCGCGGCCAGTCCGACGACCGGTCCGATCAGCACGGCAAGTAGCGATCGACGCATCCCGACGCGGTCGTAGGCGGTCCCGGCGATCGGCTTCACGACGACCCCGAAGCCGAAAAACAGCGCGAAGATCCCGCCCGCCACGCTCTCGGACAGCCCCTTCATCTCGACGAGATACGTCGGATAGAAGCCGGTGAACGACTGCCAGACCAGGATGTAGAAGAAGAGCACGACCGTGACGAGTCCCATCGTTCGAGTACGCAGTACGCCGAGGACGTCCCGGGCGAGGTCGGCCGAGAGCGCCTCGCGTTCCGAGCCGGTCCCGTCGTCGGGGACGACGACCCAGACGACCGTCGCGAGGACGAGAAAGAGCGGGACGAGCAGCCCCAGTCCGAGTTGCCAGGCGACTGCGGCTGCGACGATACCGATCGCGGGCGGCAGGACCGTCTGGCCGACGTCGCCGGTCGCCATCGTCACGCCCAGCGCGCTCCCGACCGAGTCGGCATAGATCGACGACAGCACGGTGATCCGGGCGATGGGATACAGCGAGAGCCCGATCCCGACGAGCCCGGTCGCCAGAAAGACGACTCCCGGGCCGGGGGCCAGCACCACGGCAGTCAGCGCGACCGCGACGACGCCGAGCCCGGCGGTCAGGACGCGTCGCTCGCTGTAGCGGTCGGCCAGGATACCCCCCGGGAGCTGTCCGATTGCCGAGCCGAGCCACAGGATCGTGACCAGCAACCCCGCGACCGACAGCGAGAAGCCATAGGTCTCCCGGAAATACGGCAGTAAGACCGGATAGGTCATTCGCGTCCCGACGAGCAGTCCCCAGCCCGACGCGATCGCGACCAGAATACGGCCGCGCCCCTCGCCGCGCAACGCGCCCACTGACCGTCGAATCGACCGGAGTGGATCCATCGAGGATCGATCGTTGGGACTGCTCGCGCCAAGACTGTTCCGTTCGCCGCCCGCGATGGACGCGCCGCCGTCCACGTCACCCGCGATGGACGCGCCAGGTGAGCAGGCTCTCGAAGGAGTAGTTGACGAAGAAGCCGACGCCGATCCCGACGGCGTTGGCCAGCGGATACCAGAGGCCGACGGTTTCGGTGAGCACGACCAGCACGGTCGTCGCGGTCGCGAGCCCGCCCAGCCGAACGCCGTTGGACGTGGCGAGCCGGCGCAGTCGAGCGCGCAGTGACGTCTTGCCGAACGACTCGAACGTCCAGCGTTCGTTGATCACGAACATCACGAGAAACGAGATTTCGGCCCCGGCGAGTTTCGAGATGACCAGTGACAGGCCGACGACGCTGTGGAAGACGACGAGCAGGGACATGTCGACGCTCGCGCCGATCGTCCCGACCGCGACGAACTGCGCGAGCCGATCGGCCGCGGCCAGACTGCGGAGTCGGTCACGGAGCGGGATCGAGAACATGTTCATTCGTTTCGTTGTACGGTCACTCGCCCGTCGCTGACGGCCACTTCGACGGCGTGATCGCGGAGCCATGCGGTCGGTTCCCCCTGGCCGTGAAGCAACACCTCGGCCAGATCGGCCGGTTCGTCGACGTCGGTCGAGAGCCGAAACGAATCGACAAGTGTGGGATCGACGCCGATGGCGGCGGCTCGCTCGCGATGATCGCGGATCGAAACGCCGTGGTAGTCCACCCGGAAGTCGGGGTGGCGCGCCAGCGCGACGTTGGTGCCGCCGCCGCGGCCCGCCACGAGGACGACCTCGCCGTCGGCCGCGAAGACTCGCTTCAGCGCGGCGGGCGTCGCCAGTGCGAGATCGGCCATCACGACCGCCACGGGGTCGTCACGCTCGGCCAGCATCGCGTTGACGGCGTCGCTCAGCGACCGGTCGTCGACGCGGACGGGCCACTCGATGTCGGGATCGGCTGTCGCCAGGACCGTCGGCTCGTGGCCCGTCGCTTCGACGGTCGAGCAGACGCTGTGGAGCATCACCCGTGCGAACTCGCGGCGCTCGCCGGGATCGAGGACGGGAGACAGACGGGTTTTCGGCTCGCGAGCGTCGAACGGGACGACGACGTGCATCACCGGAGTTTGTCGTAGTCGTCCTGCTGGTTGCGGTAGTAGTAGACGCCGCCCCCGATCAGCGCCAGCACGACGAGCGCGCCGACGCCGTACAGGAGCAGTTGCATCGTGTCCTGAGACTGGGTAGCCTCGTTTGCGGTCTGCTCGGCGTCCTCGGCGTTGCTGATCGCTCGATCGAACTCGCCCTCGTTGTACCAGTCGATCGCGTTCTGCAGATCCGACTCCGCGTCGGCGCTGTCGGCGTCGCTGACGGCCGTTTCGGCGTCCTGAATGATCTGACGCGCGTTTTCGCTCTCGTTGGTGTAGTGGTGGACCTCGACGGCCTCGATGACGCTTTCGCTGTCACCGACGATTTTCGTCAGTTCGGCGGCCGCGAACGACTGTGGCGGCTGGTAGGAGAACGACTCGACGGCGGGCGCGTCGCCGGTGATCGAGACGGTGATCGACTCGAAGTTGTCACTTGAGGAGATCTGCCGTTCGAACTCCGAGTCGCCCTCGTAGCTCACCTCGGCGGTCGTCCCGTTCGGATAGGTCTGGACCACGTCCCAGCCCGTGACGTTTTCCAGCTGGGTCGTCCCCCGAAGCGTCCAGTCGTCGTCGGTTTCGTACAGCTCCGACAGGGTGACTTCGACGGTGACCTCTTCGCCGACCCCCGCCTCGTCGGGTGCGGCAGTGTCGGACGGCTGGACGGCTGCGACAGTCCCGACTGCCGCCGCCGCGATCACGAGCGCTACCACGACCGCCGTACGCTTAGAAGAGAGGATCGAGTTCATCTTCATCGTCTTCGACCAATTGCTCTAAGTTTTCTTCGCTTTCTGCGCGGATCTCGTCGATGTTCTCCTGGGCCTCGATGGCCACCTGCTGGAGTTCCTTGATCCGGGGCACGTTGTGGACGCCCGACAGCAGGATGACACTCGCCACGTACGAGGAGTCGGAGACGGGATAGTCGCCGCCCCGGACCTCCATGCTGCCGGTCTGCTCTTCGAGCCACTTGCGCCCCCGCTCGATGCCCTTCCGGTTGAGCTCGGCTGGGGGCCCCGACAGCACGAGCAACGCGCGCTCGGCCCCGTTGATCTCACAGGGTAGCGTCAGTCGACCGAGCGCGGCTTTCCGGACCAGCGACGTGATCCGGTTTGTGGTGTTGGCTGCGTCCATGTTGTCGCTTGTGCCGTCGCTTTTGAACCGCGAGAGCAGTCCGCCGCCGGAGTCGTCGGTCACTTCCTCGGCGGCGTACCCGACCGTCGAGACGCCGCCGGTGTCGAGCGTGTTGACGATCTCGCTGGAGTCGACGACGCTCTCCGCGACCTCGCCCTGGGCGCCGACCTCGCCCGCACCGAAGAGAATTCCGAACCGCTTGACGATCTCGTCGTTGATCTCCTCGTAGCCGGACTCCATCGATTCGCCGGTCTTGCGCCAGGCGTCGTTGTCGAACACCAGCAGGTTGTCCACCTCGCGGACGAACGTCTGGAAGGACCGTGCGGCGTTGAGCGTGTAGATCCCACCCTCGTCGCTGGAGGGCAGGATGCCCAGCCCGTACACCGGCTCGGTGTAGATCCGCTTGAGGTGTTTCGCCAGGACCGGTGAGCCGCCCGATCCGGTCCCGCCGCCGAGTCCGGCGATGATGAGGAACGCGTCGATCTCGTGGACCGGGATGTTGTCGATGACGCTCTGGACCTCGTCGATGTCCTCCTCGGCGATCTCCGCGCCGAGTTCGTTGTCCGCGCCGACGCCGTGACCTTTCACGCGCGTCTGGCCGATCAATACCCTGTTTTCCTCTGGAACGCGTTCGAGCCCGAGCAGGTCGGCTTTCGCCGTGTTGACTGCCACGGCCGAGCGGACGATCCCGCTGCCCGTCCGATCGTCGTACTCTAGGAACTTCTCGACGATCTTCCCGCCGGCCTGCCCGAAGCCGATCATCGCGAGCTTCATAAGTATCTCTTGAGGTAGTACGATACGTATAACCATTAAAAGCCTTGTGTCCGTCTATCATTTCTAAGAACGGCTTCTGTGTGGAAATAACACACGGGACCGGAGGCGGGACAACGAGACGACAGGTCCGGCTCCCGATCAGTCGAGTCCGAGATACGCCGCGAGCGGGGTCAGCGCTTCGGGGTCGACGCCGAACGCCCCGAGGTCGTTATCGTCGGTCGTGTTGTCGAACTGCAGCGACCGGTACTGGTCGGCTCCCATCGGGAACCCGGGGACGGAGCCGAGCGTCTTCAGTCCGACGCCGGCAAGCCCCATCGGGAGGCTCACGATCTTGATCGAGCGGCCCTCGCTCTCGTAGACCAGTTCTGTGATCTCCCGGAGCGTCAGCACCTCCGGGCCGCCGAGTTCGTAGGTCTCGCCCGCGTGGGCGGCTTCGACGGCCGCGTCGGCGAGCATCGGAGCCAGATCGCCGACCCAGATCGGCTGGAACCGCGTTCGCGTCCCGCCGCCGGGGAGCGGATAGATCGGCACGCCCGGCGCGAACAGCCCCTTCAGGCGCTTGGTGAAGCTGACGAACTCCCCGCCCTCGCCGAAGATGACCGACGGTCGGACAATCGTCCATTCCAGATCAGACTCCCGAACGACTTCTTCTGCTCGCCCTTTCGCGCGGATGTAGTGTGTCGGCCCGTTCGGATCGGCACCGAGCGCGCTCATCTGGAGGATCCGATCGACGCCCGCTCGCTCTGCAGCCGCGACGACGTTCTCGGTCCCGCCGAGGTGAACGCGCTCGTGCATCTCGTCGCCGCCGCTGGGCGTGAAAAGCGGGGACAGCGCCACAAGGTTGATAACGACGTCGACGCTCTCGAACGCGTCGCCGAAGGAGTCGGGGTCAGTCACGTCGCCCCGAACGGTTTCGATGCCGTCGGGTAACACCGACGGGTCAGGGTCCCGGGAGAGGCTCACCACGTCGTGGTCACGATCGGCCAGTTCGACACACAGGTGACGGCCGACGAAACCGTCACCGCCGGTCACGAGGACGCGCATGTCGACATACAGGGTCGGATCCTTGATAAATCCCTGGCGCAACCGGTTCGGTTGCCGGAAAAGCAAGCCGATACAGACTTTCGGTGGTCGATTCGTTGGCCGCAGACTTGGCGGGTTCACACGGCGAGAACCCACGTATCCCGTGGCGAATGGCTGACGCCGTTCGTCGACACTGCAATCGCCGATGGGGGACGTCCGTTGTGCTACCGTTCGAGCCTTCTTAGCCTGTCGCGTGCGACAGATGGCGTATAGCGATACGTCGCAGCGCTCGCGCAGTTCGCAGGTCCGTGGGGCTTTGTCCTACAGAGATCCGAGGCGAAAGCCCACGGCGTTACAGAAATCTAGGAGAAAGCCCACGACTTCAGTCGTGTGGAAGACGTCAAGTGAGAGGAGGTCACCCCATCACGGATATGTCCGGTTTCCGTATGACATCGGAGTATTTCTTTGACTGAGGGGTGTGATCGTCGCCGGACACTCAGAGTGCCACGAGTATGAGCGCTACGCCCAGCGAGACGACAAAGAGATAGATGAGCAAGAGAACAAGGTTCCGGCGGACGGCACCACTGGCCATCCCCGGCAGGAGCAGCCGTTCGTGCAACCGCTGTCGGGATATCACACTGTCTCACTGTCGGTGACGTCTGTAGCTCCGCCAGCAGTCGAGCCGGTTCCGTCGCCCGGCGCGTGTTCTCCGGTAGCGTCGCTGTCAGCCACAGTCGCGTCTGCGTCGTCCGCTATCTGTTCGTCGGTGCTGTCACTCTCACTGTTTGTTCTGTCGGCGACAGTCGTCTCGGTGCCGGTGCTGTCAGTGACACCTCTCTCAGTTGTATTTATTGATGTGGTTGGTTCGTCTGTCATTTTACCCGTCTCGGCCATCTCAGCGGTACGCGACGCAGTTTCGTTCTCATCGGCACTGGACACGCTTCCGTCTCCGTCAGCACTCGTCTCGTTCCAAGTGATCGTCTCGTCGCCGTGCTGCTGTGCGGTTTCAGTGGCGTCTCCAGTGTCAGTGCCATCGGCTGACGTTCTATCAGTCGCGCCACTCTCGATGTCGTCGCCGACAGTGGCACTACTTGTCGTCTCCGTTCCGTTAGCGACAGTCCGAGCGGTCGTGTCCCCGTCGGTGCTACTGCCCGCATCGGTCGTGACGTTCGTATCAGTGTGTCTGTCGCCTCCCGGTGGGTCTGGGTCGTTCATCACTTCCCCTTTTGGCGTAGCGTTCACGCCATCGAGATTAGCGGTGGCGTTGCTGTCAGTGCTGTCGGCGTTATCAATGCCGTCTACGGCGGCGGTACGATCACTGCTACTCTCGGTGGTGTTGCCGTCGGTGCCGGTACTGTCAATGTCGTTACCGGCAACCCCGCTGACCGGCACGGGCGGTGACGCGGTGTCGCTGTCGTCGGCCGCCAGCGTGGCAGGGTCAGAGCCGACCGACTCGTTGCTGGCAGCCGGCGTGTCGGTCCCGCTGTCGCTACTGGTTGGCTCTTTGGTCCCACGGTCGTCAGTCGTCTCGTTCGCTCCACTGGTGTGAAACACGGTCGGCTCCGGCGACCGCTCAACGATGTCGAAGCCCTCGGTACCGGCGCTCGCGCTGAAATCGAGCGCGAGGCGTTCCTCGTCGCTGAGCAGGGCGGCGGACTCGCCGCCGTGGCCGAAGCCGACCGTCGCCGCTGCGAATACGACGACCGCGGCGACAAAGACAACGACCGGGCGGGTCATCGTTCGTCCTCCGTGCCGCCGTCGGCACGCGCTGATGGTGTCGTCGCTGGCCGGTCAGTGCCGGCGTCTCCGGCCGCCAGCCGTGCGGTGACCGTTACCCAGATTGCAAATCCGAGACCGAGCAGACCCCCAGTGAGCGCGCCGACCGAAACGGGGTCTGGCGCGGCGACAGCGGTCACCTCGCGGTAGACGTTCCAGGCGGCGTAGCCGACCAGCCCGAGCGTTGCGAGGACAGTAAGTTTCAGGTCAGCGACAGCGACAGCCACCGTTTCGCGGGCGTCGTCGGATTCGGTCGCAGTATCGTTGTCACTTGTTCGGTCTGTGTCGGCACGCGTGGCGCTCGCGGCGTCGGCCTGTTCGGCGCGCCCGTCGTCGATACGACGGAGGACCGGCTTCGGGACCGGACCGCCCTCCGCTCTGTCGTCGTCATTGGTATCCGATCCATCGCCACTGCTGCTGTCCTTGCCCGCCCACGCGAACAATTCGTTGGCGACGAGCAACACCAGCGGTCCGACGACGAGACTCACATAACCGATGGGAGTGTTCACCCAGAGGATGACGCGGCCGATGAACGGAATCGTCAGCGTCACACGGCCGAGCACGTCGTCCGGTGACACGGGCTGTGCGTCCGGGTTCGAGTTCGCGTCGCCCTGTGTAACGTACTGGCCGTCCTCGATAGCGACGACGCGGTGGGTCGTCGGAACGGTGTTGCCGTCGTCGAACGTGATGATATCACCGACCGAGATAGGGGCCGAGGCGTCAACGATGACAACGTCTCCGGGCGAGGTAGTCGGCTCCATGCTCCCCGAGAGGATGACAAAGCCGTGATCGGCCCCGACTACCTGCGGGACGGCGAAGACGACGAAGGGGACGACCGCGACGATCAGCACCATGACGGCCAGTGCGGCCGCGACGCGTCGAACGCCCGGCAGCCGTTCGGTGAGACTGTTCATTCGTCTCCCTCCTGCTTGCCCGCTCCGAGTCCAGTGTCTGGCTTGCCACGCGGCGGCTTGGAGCCGCCGACGCTCGCGGCGCCGGTGGCGACCGGCACCGGACAGGTCCCGTCGGCGAGCGTCGGCGAGCAGACGCTCACGAGGAGATAGCTGATGCCGTAGCGCTCGCCGCTGTCGGGATTCTCGGGCGCGTAGACGATGCCGTCGATGGCACCGTCAAGGGAGTTCGTATCGAAGCCGAAGGTGTCGTCCTGTCGGGGGTAGTGAACGTCCGGTGGACCGCCCTTGACCGCCACGTCACAGAGCGGAAGGCGCGGCACGTCGTCGTCAGTCGTGACTAGTTCGAAGGCGACGTCGCTGTCGCCGTCGGTATCGGTCACGTGGACGGCGTATCCCGCCAGTCCTTCGTCGAAGGCGTAGGTCTGACCCGACTGTAATCGCGCGTCCACCTCGACTTTTCCGATGGTCCAGCAGCAGTCACAGCTGTAGGCGGGACGGCAACGGTCGTCGATCGCGTCAGCGGGGAACGGATTCGCCCCGGGGTCGGCGTTGCGACATTGCGTCGCGACCAACGAGAACGGCAGGGAGACGGTCTCCGAGCCCAGGAACGTTCCGAGTTCGTACTCGACGACGAGGAACACCTCGTCGCTCAGACAGTCCGGTTCAGGTGTGGTCGGGTCGCCATCGATCCGACGACCGCCCCGAAGCGCGTCCGCTACCGCCCGGAGTGATCCGCGTTCAATCTCGGTCGTCGGTGTCCCGTCGGCGGTAGCGTACGAGACCGTCACCTGTAGCAACTCCGCGAGCGTCGTTTTCTCGGGACAGTCGCTCCGCAGCCAGATGCTCCCGGGGTTGTTCGGCCCCTCGTCTTGCGGGAGCGAGAGCCGGAGGACCGTCCGGCCGCGCCCGTCTGCTGTGAGAGATGTAATCGGGACGGCGAGCTGTTGCCCGTCGACGATACCGTCAGGGTTCGAACGGTCGACCCCATCCTCGGGGTTCTCCCAATATTCGACGACGAGATCGACCAGCCCGACTGAGAGGTCGAGACTGCCCTGTTCGCGGTTCCGGAGAACAGCACCGGTCGTCCGCTCGGTGAGCGCACCCGCACCGCCGACCGCCACGAGTGCCGCGAGGACGCGGCGTCGGGTCATCGTCATGCCGACCCTCCGGTACACGGGCTATCTGTCCCGATCGAGACGCCGACAAAGGCCAGGTCAAAGGTCACGCTGTCGCCCTGGGCGACGTTTGTTGCGATGCTCTCGGGCAAGACCCACGAGAGCGCGATGCAACGGGTCTGTCCAGGGTCAAGCGAGTTGAGGACGCACTGGCCGTCGGCATCGTCGATATCACTGTCCGGTCCAAATTCGAGGCTGAACCCTCCGAACCAGAGAGCCACCGCTCCGGTGCCCGCCAGCAGTTTCTGCCGTGTGAGTTGCATTGTAAATCTCCGTGGGATGGTCGCGTTCGATACTACTCTCTCGTCTGATTCCGGTATAGGTATAGCGCGGTTGCCGGTCCCGTCGAAGTCGGTACGAAAACCGTACGGACTGTTTTCGAGCGGACAAACTGGCTTCGTCGTCCGAAGAGACGGGTATGTCAGGCCGGCGCTGGCCCGCTACCGTCGTTGTTGCGCTCCTGTTCAGTGTAGAAGCCCAGATCAAAGGTCACCGAGTCGCCCTGGACTTCGTTGCCGACCTCGAAGGGTAGTTCCCACGAGAGCGCGACACAGTACATCAGACCGTCGCCTTCGAAGGCGTCGCGGTCGGGGTCGTTAGCAGGGTCCGATAGCTCGTCGTACAGCGTCAGGACGTTGCCGTCGAGCGGGATGCCGTTCCCGTCGGCCAGTTCCGCGAGGATGTTGTCGAGCGTGTCCTCTATAATGACCTTTTCGGCAACGAACTGACTGGCGAGCACGCCGAAGACGCTCGGAATCGCGACCGGGTCGTCGACGTCGTAGAAGAACTGCGGGTCGTTGCCCGTCGGGTCGGCTGCGGCACCGGCCATCTGCTGGAGAACGCTGTCGTTGGCGCTCCCGACGGAGATGGTGTACATATCCGTCGCCGGTGCCGGCGAGGTCGCGCGTGCGTCGTCGGCCGCGTTGGTCGGGGAGCTGAATTGCGTGGAGCCGCTGCCGTTGAACGACTCGCCGTCGGAGAGGACGATGTTCGCCGCGCGAGCGCCCGTGCGCCCATTGCTCGCGAGTTCGTCCTGGGCGTCGTCGACACCCTCGCCGATGTAGGTCCCGGTGGCGGTACCGCCGCCGTTGGCCGGGTCCGGGTCGCCGTCGCCGTCGAAGGGCGTCGACCCGGGGCCGCCGCTCACGACGTTCGCGAGCTTCTGGCGTAGGTCCGAGAGAGCACCGTCGACGACTGAGAGATCGCTGGTCAGCGGCTGGAGGACCCCCGTCCGGGGTTCGGTGTCGTCGCTGCCTTCACCATCGAAGTAGGCGATCCCGACTTGCACGTCGGCGTTCTGGCCATCGAGGTACTGGACAAACTCCTTAGCTGCGAGTTCGACGAGGTCGATCTTGGTCGTCTCGGTGAAGTTGTCACCGTTGACCTGGATGGAGTCCTCGCTGACGACGCCACCGAACTGGCGGTAGAGCATCGACCCCGAGAAGTCCAGCGTCAACATAATGTCGGCAGGCGAGTCTTCGTCGTGGACGTTGTCGCAGTCGGCGTCGTACCAGAGCTTTGCCTCGATCTGGCGGGCGAGGTCTGGTCCGTCCGTCTCGTCGACGGCCAGCTCGGGGTCGGTGTTGACACCCTCGCTTTCACTGACGTTGTCGGCCTGCATCCAGATGTAGCCGGGATTGTCACAGAGGTGGAGACTAAACGTGATTTCGCCCGAGTCGCCGGGTTTCACGTCGGCCAACTGGACGAGTGAGTCCATCGCCTCACCGGTTGTCGGGTCGACGCCGAAGTCCGCTTCCGAGAGCGGCGGGATGGTCTCACAGTCGAGCACTGGGATGTTCTCCCCGATGCTGTCGGGGTCTTCCGGGTCAAGGAAGTCGCTGTACTTGATGACTTGGTCGTCGGTGATGATTGACTGTTCGCCGTCGCCATCGTGGTCCGGGTGGGCGTTGACGAACGTCGTCTCGCCGTTTGCCATGTAGTGTTGTTGCCAGTCAACTAGCAGGTCGAGTTCACCCGCGGCGAGACTGTTGTTGGCAAACGATTCGCGGTCACTGAAGAACGCGGACGTCCCGGCTCCGGCGCCGACCGATGCGACGCCCACTGCGCCGAGTCCGGCCAGCACTTTCCGCCGGCTGAGGTTGTAGAGTTGTGTCTTTTCTGCCATAATTAGTGAATGTGTGGTGGTGTTCGTAGCGGATTATTAGGCGGTCTCGTTGGTCGGGCTCTCCTCCACGTCGTTCATAAACGGAGTCTCGTTGTTCCGGACCTGTTCGGTCTTGAACACGAGGTCGAAGGAGACGCTGTCTCCCTGCACCACGTTGCCGACTTCGTAGGGCAACTCGATGAGGAGGCAGAACTCGTAGACTTCAGCGTCGCTGCCGATGACCGCCGGTTCGCCAGCATCGTCTTTGATGATGTAGCCGTCGTTGGCCACGTCTAGGATGGCGTTGGCCTCGCGCGCGGTGGTGTGGTGTTGATCTGCGTCAACCACGCCATCGAGGTCGGGCTCGCCGTAGGCCAGCGGGACGATGTCGCTGTTGTTGTTGAACACCGGGTCGAGGATGTTCAGATCGGTCTTCATACCGGTGCCGTCGGTTGCACCGTTGTACTCCTGCCAGACGGTAGTCAGGAGGAACTCGCCCAGGTCGGCGTCGTTGTCGGCGTCGCCTTCGACTGCCTGTTCGGGTTCAGGGTTGTCGCCGCCATCCTCGGCGAAGTTCTCCGTGCACACCTGCACGTAGCCGGGGTTGTCGCCGACTTCGATCTCGAAGCAGATGATGCCCCAGTCGCCGGGCTTGATGTCGTCGATTTGCAGGCCCATCACCGCGTCCTGCGCGTCGGCGACGGCCGACACGTCCAGTCCACCCTGGTTCACCCAGTACTGATTGGCGGCCACCACGTCCGCGGTGACGGTCATATCAAGTGTTCCGGCGGCGAGGGTATTGTTCTCGAATTCTTCACGGTCGCTGAAGTACGCGCTCGTACCCAGACCAGCGCCAGCAGAGGCGAGTCCGATGGCTCCGAGTCCGGCAAGCATCTTGCGGCGCGAAAGGTCGTACAGTTTCGGGTCGTCAGTCATGGTGATTTCTCCCCCGTCCGGCCACCCACTTGGTCGGGCCGTTCGGGATATTCATCCCCTCGCTTAGTCAGGTATTACTTATGCACAGATTCAACCGATTCAGGACATTCATACTGTGTTTGTACGGTTTTCGTGCCACGAGTATTGACATTCTATACGGCCCTCGTATCGGGTCGTACGATCCTCGTACCGCCTTCGATAGGCTGTGTACGAGCCTCCTACCAGCTACGCACAGTCATACTACCAGGTGTGTTCAAAATCATACCGATAGATGACAATATCGTTCGGTGTCGTATGATCTCTATACGTATGTCTCAGGCATGCGTCCGAACGCGCAGAGTTATCAGATGTTCCAGCGAGTCACTATCTCGGAATCGGACGTGTATTATCTCCTTAGCAACGAGCGACGCCGTGAGACGTTAACGATACTCTGGGAATTCGACGACGAGCTGACGCTCCGTTCCCTCTCGGAGCAGATTGCGAGCATTGAATCGGAGACGACACCAGCACCACGCCCGCTCCGAGAGAGCGTTTACAACGCATTACATCAGACACACCTGCCCAAACTGGCCACGTACGGGCTCGTTGAGTACGATCCCGACCGGAAACTCGTCCGGTCGAACCCTGAGAGTCGATCGCTCGCCAGATATATGGACACGATGGCGCCTGTCGGGATCTCGTGGGGTGAGTACTACCGGGCGCTGGGTATCTTTGGCCTGTTTACCGTGGTCGCGTCGCTGACCTCACTGCCAGTGTTTGCCGCTGTCGATCCACTGGTCTTTGCGAGTGGCGCCCTCGCGCTGTTCGCACTCTCGACGGTATATCAGTTAGTAGGGACGCTCAGCCGGTCGCTGCACTCCATGACCACGTTGCTTGGGCGATATCTGCCCTGAACCACACTGTCTTGAGGTGATTTTTCTTAGGTGTATATCCGTAATTCTTTTTAGTTCCAACATCCTACCATTGCTCGGATGCGATATATATCTGCGAAAAGCCGCTTTATGGCCCGTAGATCATCCCTCTGAGATCAGTGTTTGACATTCCACTTTGGTTATGTCTCACTTCGCACTGTATGTCAGTTAGGAAATCTTTATTACGAATACGTCCCTGATATGAGTGGGGCAAGGTACAATGAACTCCGGAAAAGGAACGCGGAGTCGGATCTCAAGTGGTGGGAATACCGATTCGCAATTATCCATAGACGTGGTGTTTCAGGTGCTCGGTAGCCGTCGTCGCCGCTACGTGCTGCATTACCTGCGCCAGCAAGATCGTCCAGTCCCGATTCGCGAACTCTCCGAACAGCTTTCGGCCTGGGAGCTGGGAAAGGAGTCCGATGCAGTGACGCCGAAAGAACGCAAGCGCCTCTACACGGCACTCCACCAGACGCATCTTCCCACGATGGACAGGTCCGATATTGTTGAGTACGACCGGAATCGGGGGGTCGTGTCGCTGACTGACTACGCCAACGAGTTCGACATCTATCTCGATATCGTACCACATAACGATCTACCGTGGGGCCATTTCTATCTCGCGCTCGGCGCGGTATTGACGACGCTTGTCGCCGTCGCAGCACTCGGTATCCCGCCATTTACAGTCTTGGACGGCTTCGACTACGCGCTTGCAGTTGCGGGCCTCTTTACGCTCGTTGCCGCATATCACACCCTGCGGGACCGGCGGCTGCTGCTCGGCTCGACGGACGTTCCGGCGGGCGCGCTACCACCACAGAGCGACGACAGCGACGTTACCACAACGGACGACTGACTCTCGCTTCCCACCTGATTCTGTCCGGTTTCGATTCCGCGCGTTCGGATGCGCAGTTTGTACCGTGGACCTCGCTGCGCACCGCTCGGCAGCGCAGAGTCGGTGGTGCACACTACTCTGACTCGCAAGCAGCGGCTTCACGGACCTTCTGTCGCCTCTTGTTGAAGTCACTCGCGGCCTACTCCGAAGAAGGTATGAGGGCCGGGTGTTTGCTTGCGCCAGAGGGCAAGACACCGACGGCGAGTGTGACTGTGAATTCACACCTTAACATTCGAATCACTGTCACCTCCTTCGGACGACAAGCGCGGCGTTTACGGGCCGGGGCCGCGAGGTGCGGATATGCTCGTCACGCTGGAAGGAATCGACGGCAGCGGCAAAACGAGCGCCTGGGAGGCGCTCCGGGCGGCCGAGCTGGGCGTCGAGACGACGTTCACGCGCGAGCCGACCGACTCGTGGTACGGCGAGGCCGTCGCCCGCTCGATCGACGACGAGGGGGCCGACTCGCTGGCGGAACTGTTCCTCTATACGGCCGACCACGCCGACCACCTCTCGCGCGTCGTCCGGCCCGCGCTTGACCGGGGCGAGGTCGTGATCTCGGATCGCTATTCGGACTCGCGGTACGCCTACCAGGGGGCGACGCTATCCGATCACCCCGAACTGGACGACCCGCTCGCGTTCGTCCGCGAGATCCACGACCCCTGGACGCGACCGCCGGATCTGACTGTCTATCTGGACGTCTCGCCGTCGGTCGGTGCCGAACGGGCGGGCGCGACAAACAAGTTCGAGCAGACGGACTACCTCCAGTCGGTGGCCGAAAACTACGAACAGCTGATCGAGGCCGAGCCCGACCGGTTCGTCCGGATCGACGCCGAACGGCCGCCGGACATCGTTCAGCAGGCTGTCACCGAAGCCGTCCGCGAGCGACTCTGAGAGGCACTTGCGGAACAACACTTCCGGTACACCTTCTCGGGGACTGGCAGCAACGGCGTGCGAAACGTACTGCGCGAACTTTTCACGGCGATTCCCATACGCTGGGTCCGACGCCGAGTCTCACTACGACGAGACGGTAACCGAAGACAACGACAACTATGAGCGCGACTTCGATCCAGAAACCAATCTCGCCCACTGCCACTGACACGACCGCAAGAGTCAGGAAAGCTAGAATAAGCATTGCGACGTAATGTGGTACAAGTTCGATCAGTTGCTCTCTGTCCATACGTTTCCTAGGAGACGATCCGTCTCAAACCTTCCCCTTGCATTGCCGCTACGCTAACTCGGCCGCCAGCCACGACGTGACCGTCTCGGCGATCCGGTCGCGCTGGCCGACGAAGAAGTGATCGCCGCCGACGCGTTCGACAGT
This sequence comes from Halapricum desulfuricans, assembly GCF_017094525.1. Classification (NCBI taxonomy): domain Archaea; kingdom Methanobacteriati; phylum Methanobacteriota; class Halobacteria; order Halobacteriales; family Haloarculaceae; genus Halapricum; species Halapricum desulfuricans. Next base: position 564,999 of record NZ_CP064788.1, read on the forward strand.
CGCGCCGCGTTCACGGGCGGCTTCGAGGACGCGTCGCCACTCGACGGTCTCGTCGCGCTCGCCGACCAGTATCTGCATCGGGACGCCGATGCCGGCCACTGCGGTTGCGACGTCGCGGTCGCCGATCGTCGCCGCCGGTGCGAGCACCGAGAGCGCGTCGGCCTCGACCTCGGGTGCAGCCAGGATCGCGACCCCGCCGCCGAAACTGTAGCCGAACAGCCCGACGCGGTCGTACCGCTCGCGCGCCCATCGACAGGCTGCGACGGCGTCGGTCACTTCGCCACGCCCCTCGTCCCAGGGGCCGTAATCGAACCGAAGCGTCGCGATCGACCGCTCCGCGAGCGCGTCGGCGACGCTCCCCAGCCGGCTGTCGGCTCTCGAACCGCCCTGCTGTGGATGCGGCGGGCACGCGACGACGATCGAGTCCACCTCCTCGGGGCCATCTCTGACGCCGCGAACGTCACGACCGCCCGGTATCGGGACGTAATCGGCCATACGTGCCCGTCGTCCTCGCCGCGCTTCAAACTGCTCGTGGCATGTGATGACACATCATCTGGTTTATAAAAACATATTATAGACACGTATCACTGGCCGATATATGGCTGCAATACGGGCGGAGGGGTTGACGAAACGATACGGGTCCGGATCGGACGCGGTCCTGGCGTTGGACGACCTCGACCTGACGGTTCGAGAGGGGGAAGTCTTCGGCTTTCTGGGGCCCAACGGGGCCGGCAAGTCGACGACGATCAACGTGTTGCTCGATTTCATCGAGCCGACGGCGGGACACGCCGAGGTGCTGGGTCACGACGTCCACTCGGAGTCGAAAGCGATCCGGGCGCGAACGGGGGCACGGCCAGCATCCAACTCGACGTCGCGTCCGTCCCGGACGGCCTCGACCTGCAGTCGATCGACGGGGTCCGGGACATGACAGTTACCAACAGGGAAATCACGGCCGTCTGCTCGAGCGCGGCGAGAAAGGTCGACGTCGTCAGACACGTCGACGAGCGAACGACAGTGAGCGATATTGTCTCCGAGGACACCTCCCTGGAGGAGCTGTTCCAGCGATACACGGGCCAGAAACCCGGGACGGCTGACTCCTCCGCGTCGAGCGCTGACACGTCCGGGGCAGACGGACAAGCCGAGTCTGAGAGAGCGGAGGTGTCCGCATGAGCACGCTCGCGGTCGCGAAGCGGGATTTCCTAGACGTGTGGCGGGCCAAACTCGTCTGGGCCCCGGTCGCGCTGGTCGTGCCGCTGATCGCGCTCGTCGCCGCGTACCTCTCGATCGCCGGCGAGCGCGAATCGGGCAGCATCAAGTTCACGCTGGGCGCGCCGGTCGACCGATCGGCGGTCGTGCTCGGCAAACTGCTCTCGCGGTCGGGCGTCGTGCTGGCCGGGCTGGGCGTCTCGTTCGTGATCGGCACGGGAATCGCCCAGGTGCTCGTCCCCGAGATGACGTTCGAGTATGCCGATTATGCGATCTTCATCGGGGTGACGCTGCTGTACGCGCTCGCGTACGTCGCCGTCGCGGTCGCGATATCGGCGGCGACCGTATCCGGTCGCAGGCGATGGCCGGCGGGATCGGCTTCTTCTTCGTGTTCAATCTCGTCTGGAACTTCCTGCCGGTCAGCCCGACGCAGATGCTCGAGTTCGTACTTGAGGAACTCGGGCGGAATCCCGACAACTACGAGCACCTCCTCGAATGATCGTCATCCTCGCCGCCTGGGTCGTCGTCCCGCTGGGACTGGGCTACTGGCGGTTCGAGCACGCACAACTCGGGTAATAATATTTAATTAGATGGGGCCACATGGTCGAGACGTGATAGTGACCGTTGTAAGTCTGTTCCCGATCGACCGCACGAATCCGCGCGGTCGCACCGGTAAATCGGTACAACAGTCACTATGACAGAACTGAGTCCGGCCGACTGGTTGCTCGCGCTGATCCCGGCACCGCTCGTGATCGGCGCGGCCGTCGGTGTCGTCTCGTCGCTGTCGCTCGCGACGGCGATCGGGGCCGGGTCGGTTCCGGCGACCGGACTGGTCGGGTACGCGCTGTTCGGGTTGCCCCCTCAGTGACACCGGCGCGTTTCGGCCCCGGTCTTTTTGTATCGAGTCACGCCAGTAGTACGTATGTCCACCCCGGAAGCGGGTGACGAACCGGGCGGGGAGAACGTCACCGGCGAGCGGCCGGAAGCGGAGCCAGTCGGCGTTACCGAGGAGACGACTGTCCACGAGGAGGACGTCGAGCTCGAGCGGACGATCGGACTGGTCGGCGGGCTGGCGATCGGGATCGGGACGATGATCGGCGCGGGGATCTTCGTGTTTCCCGGGCTCGCCGCCAGCGAGGCCGGGCCGGCGGCGACGCTGTCGTTCGCGATCGGCGGCGTGATCGCGCTGTTGGTCGCGCTCCCGACCTCGGAGCTGGCGACGGCGATGCCCCGGAGCGGTGGCGGGTACTACTTCATCTCCCGAACCATGGGCACGTCCTACGGCGCGGTCGTCGGACTGGGACTGTGGCTCGGACTGGTGTTCGCCTCGGCGTTTTACCTCGTCGGGCTGGGCCACTACGTCGTGGCCGTCCTCGCTGAGATCGGCGTCTCGATCACGGGACTGCCGGTCGGACCGCACGTCCTGCTGGGCCTGCTGTTCGGGATCGCGCTGACGGCACTCAGCGTAACCGGGACGGAGAACACCGCCTCGCTCCAGAACGTGATCGTCGTCGTCCTGCTGGTGATCCTCACTGGGTTCCTGACCTACGGCGTGCTCGACGCCACCGGGCTGTTCGGGCGCGAGTCCGTCCCCGAGGCGTTCTTCTCGCAGGGACAGCTCCCGGTGTTGAGCACGGCCGCGCTCGTGTTCACCTCGTATCTCGGGTTTGCGCAGGTCGCGACCGTCGCCGGCGAGATCACCGAGCCGAAGCGCAACCTCCCGCTGGCGATGGTCGGCTCCGTGCTGATCGTCACGCTGTTTTACGTCGTGACGATCTTCGTCGCGACCAGTTCCTTCGGGGCCGAACGCCTCGGGCAGTTCGGCGAGACCGCGATGGTCGAGGTCGCCCGCGACTTGCTTGGACGGCCCGGCGCGGTGTTGATCCTCGCCGCCGGGCTGCTGGCGACGTTTTCGAGCGCGAACGCCTCGATCCTCAGCGCCTCGCGGTCGGTGTACGCGCTGAGCCGCGACGCCCTGCTCCCGCGGTGGGCCAGCCGGATCAACCTCCAGTATGGCACGCCCCACGTCGCTCTCGGGATGGCCGGCGGCCCGATTCTGGTGCTCGTCGCCACCGGCCAGGTCGAGGTGCTCGCCGAAGTCGCGTCGTTCCTGCATCTGGTGTTGTACGCGCTGATGTGCGTGGCGTTGCTGGTCGTCCGGCGTCGCGATCCGCCGTGGTACGATCCGAGCTTTACCATTCCCGGCTATCCCGCCGTGCCTGTCCTCGGTGCCGTCGCCAGCGCGGGCCTCATCGCGTTCATGGAACTCGCTTCGATCGCGATCGGCGTCGCGATCATGGCCCTGTCGTACCTGTGGTATCGCTACTACGCGACCGACATTCGACTCAAAGGAGACGTTTAACCATGTCAGACCGACCAGCCGTACTCGTCCCGATCCGCGTGCTCAAAGGTGAATCGATCCCCGACGGCGTCCCGGAACTGCTCGCCGACGCTCACGTCGTCCTGCTGGGGTATCACGTCATCCCCGAGCAGACCCCGCCCGGTCAGGCCCGGATGCAGTTCGAGGAGCAGGCCACCGCCCGCATGGATGAACTCGAATCGCTGTTCGAAGACGCCGGCGCGACAGTCGAGCGACGGCTCGTGTTCACCGGCGAGGCCCAGAAGACGATCGACCGGACGATCTACGAACACGACTGTCTGGCCGTGCTGGTTCCCGACGCCGTCGTTGCACTCGAGGACGTGCTCGTGGCCGTCCGCGGAACCGTCGGGATCGATCGCCTCGCGCGGGTCGTGTCCGGGCTGTTCGCGAACGCCGACGCGGACGTCACCCTCTATCACGTCGCGGGCGAGTCCGAGAGCGACGCCGACGCCGAGACGCTCCTCTCCGGGCTGGCCGATCGGCTGGCGGAGTCGGGCGTCGACCCGGACCGGATCGAGACGCGGATCGAGCGCGACCGAAAGCCGCTCGCCGCGATCATCGAGGCCAGCGACACGTTCGACGCTGTCGTTATGGGCGAGAGCGATCCCTCCCTTGCGACGTTCGTCTTCGGGATGCCCGCCGAGCAGGTCGCCGAACGGTTCCTCGGGCCGGTTCTCATCGTCCAGCGAGAGCGACCGGAGTCGGAGTGACAGGCGTCTGTTTTGCCGCGGCCTGTGTTGCACACCGCTGTAGACGTGCAACGCCGAGCCACGGTAGAAAGTCACGGACGGAACACGAATCACAACCCTTAATCGTAGTGCCGGATTATGACCCGGTAGCGGGATGGGATAGCCAGGAGATTCCGGCGGGCTCATAACCCGCAGATCGGTGGTTCAAATCCACCTCCCGCTACTTTCTGACGACGCAAGACGAGAAGCGAAGTGACGAGTCTGCGTCGTCGCAAGTCGTATAGCGTGGATTTGAATGAGAGAAACGCGAGCGTAGCGAGCGTAGCGAGCGTTTCGCGTGGTTCAAATCCACCTCCCGCTATGTTTTGCCGCTCACAAACCCGTGAGCGGCAAGCATCGGTCACGGTGATTTGAACGAGACCCCCGGTCCGCGGTGACGTCAACTTTCGACCTTGGAGATTTCGACCTGATACCCACTACTGTCGTCAAGAGGAATGTAGTATGCGCCCCGCAAATCGTCCGCGTTCGCGTGGGCCTGTTCGATCACGCGTCGGAGGCTTTCTTCAAACGCTTTTTCTCGGCGTCTTGCGACATCTAGCGTCGATTAGAACAACAAAAACATAAACCTTTGTCTCACTCTCACTGAGAAATAATAACGGCCCAGCCTGGTAGCCAAACGCCTCTAGTCCGCCGATGTCGCCATCGCGCTGTCCGCCGAGAGGAACTCGATGTCGCGCAGCGTCGAGTAGGCGATCAGGCCGAAGCCGACCTTCGCGACAACGTCGATGTAGGTGACGACGAGTGAGGCGGTCTCGGTGTCCATGAATCCGATCCCGGGGCCGCCGAGCAGCCAGACGACCGGGTAGACCAGCCAGAGCACGACGACGAAGTTCCGCAGCGTCCGGTACAGCGCGAGCGTCATGTCGTCGCGCTCGTGGGCCAGTTCGCTGATATCGGTATACAGCAGGTATATCAACATGCCGAAGACGACCGCGCCAGCGGCGAACAGCGCCAGATTCAGCGGCGCGGCGACCATGCCGCCGGCGAACCCGAGCACGATCGTCGATGCCTGTAGCGCGGCGAGTTTGGCCAGCGTCGATCGGTCGGCACCGGCCAGCCAGCCGACGTAGACGATATGCAGCGGCGTCGTCAGCAACCAGTCGACGTAGCGTGGGACGTACAGCGTCGCGCCGCGGGCGCTGGTGACCGCGCCGAGGTCCAGTGCCATCAGCGCGTAGGCGACCGTTGCGATCGCCGTGACGGCGACCAGATCGAGAAACGGGATGCGATGGGGATCGGACAGGCGCGTGTATCCCGCCGCGAGGCCGATCGTTCCGGCTGCCATGCCGACGGTACCGAGCGCGAACCAGGTCGTGATAGTCAGCTCCATGGTCAATCGTCAGTGGCCGCGGTTTCGCCGGTCGGGCCCGTCGAGGCGGCCGTCTCGACGGAGAATCGTTCGAGTAGCTGTTCGAGGTCGGCCGCCCGCTGGCGCAGATCGCTCGCGGAGTCGGACACTTCCGAGATCGCCCGTTCCTGATCGTCTGCGGCCGACGCGACCGTGTCCGCCTCCTGGGCGGTCTGTCGGCTGATCGCGGAGAGGTCGTCGATCGTCTGCATGACCTCCTGTGCGGTCCGGGCTTGCTCGGCGGTCGCGTCGTCGATCTCCTGGATGCCGGCGTCGGCGTCTTCGGTGCGTTCGACGATCGTCTCCAGGGCGTCGACGGTTTCGGTGACGGTCTCGACGCCGTCGGTGATCCGCTCGCTGGTCGACTCCATCGTCTCGACGGTGTCGCCGGCCTGGCTCTGGATGCGCTCGATGCGCTGTTCGATGTCGCCGGCGGCCGACTTGGTCTCCTCGGCGAGGCTCTTGATCTCGTCGGCGACGACGGCGAAGCCGTCGCCCTGTCCGTCGGCGTGGGCGGCCTCGATCGAGGCGTTCAGCGCCAGCATGTTCGTCTGCTCGACGATCTCGGTGATCACGTTGATGATGTCGTTGATCTCGTCGAGATCGTCGTCCAGCGCGTTGATCTCCTCGACCATCGCCTCGGTTTCGGCCTCGATCGCGTTCATCTCTTCGATGGCTTCCTGTGCGGCCTCGCGGCCGGTTTCGCCGGCTTCGGCGGCGGCCCGGGAGGTCTCCGCGACTTCCTGCGCGGAGGAGGCGACTTCCTCGGCGGTCGCCGAGAGGTTCTCCATCTCCCCGGAGGCGTCTTGGAGGCGTTCGCTTTGCTTGCGTGCCCCCTCGGAGATCTCGTCGATCGAACTGGTCACCTGCTGGCTTGCGTCGCTGACCTCGTCGGCGTTGCGCTGGACGCGATCGGACGCCGCCAGCACGTCCGTCGAGAACGACTCGACGTCGGCGACGATCCGTTCCAGCGAGTCCAGCGTCGCGTTGATCCGCTTGCCGACTCGTTCCATCGCTTCGCTCTCGCTCTGTGGTTCGACCCGGCCGGTCAGGTCGCCGTCGGCGGCGCGATCGAGCACCGACTCGTATTCGCTGGCCTTGGAAGTGAGATGTGAGGTCATCGCCTCCATCTCGGCGCGTTCACTTTCGGCTTCCCGGCGAGCTTGCTCGGCTTCCTGTCTGGCGTCTTCGGCGTCTTTGCGTGCCGTTTCGGCCTCGTCTATTTTCTCCCGTAACGAATCTCGCATGTCCGCGAACGACTGGTACAGCGAGCCGAGTTCGTCCTCGCGGGTCGTCCTGAGATCCACATCCAGATCGCCGTCGGCCATCTCCTCGGCACGGGTTGTCAGCCGACGGAGCGACGTGATCGTGTTGCTCCCGATGGTCACGCCGACGAGTCCGAGGTTGATGACCGAGAGCAGGACCAGCGCGAGCAGGTCGGCGTTGATCTGGTCGGCCAGCGCGTAGGCGTCGTCGTGGTCGGCACGCACCATCACTGTCCAGTCGACCGTCTCGAGTCGCGTCGCCCCGGTCACGACCTCCTCACCGGAAACGAACGTGCTCTCACCGGCGGCCAGCGAGCCGATCCCCCCGGAGTCGGCGCGTGTGTCGAGAAGTCGGCTCTCGTCGGGGTGAGCCACGTACCGTCCCTGCTGGTCGAGCACTACCGTCCGGGTGTCGGTCGCGTCCCGTGTGATCCGGTCGGCGTGTGCCGAGAGATCGATCATATACACCAGTGCCCGGTCTTCGGCACCTTCGATCGGCGACATCACGGAGACGATCGGGTGGTCCACGATCGGAGCGCTGAACGGTTCGGTCACGACCACGTCGTCAGGCCCGTCGAATTCGGGGGGGTCGGTCGCGAACGGCGCGCCCTGGTCTTCGGCGTCGACGCCGATCATCTCGTCGGCGGAACTCGTCGTCAACTCCATCGTGACAGTGTTCATGTAGTGGACCGCCACGACGTCCTCGGGAACCTGCTCGTCGGCGATCAACTCATCGAGTTGTCCTTTTATCGTGTCGACATCGCCGCTTTGGTAGACTGATAGCTGTGAGGTCGTCTGAACGTCGTTTTCGACCGATTGCAGCCACGTGTCTAGCTGGCGTGCCTCGGTACTCGACTGTGCCGTTAGGTCTCCTTCGACGTTCTCCTGCAGTTGCCCGCTCGTCTGGGCGCTAATCACACCCCCAAACACGACGATCACTACTACCGAGAACGCGAGCGCCGCGCCTAGACGCATCGCGTAGCTCCGGCGAACGACTGCAGGGAGAAGCGATCGTTTCGACGGTTGCATCACCGTGATATTCGTCTTGCGATACTAAAACGCAGCCACTCTATTTTCACCAGTGATAACACAATCGGATAGCTGGTGCCAGTCTGGTAGGCCGGTACTATCATTACTCGGGACCGAATAGTGTCATGATACTTGTCACATGCCGAGTTTCGAAAGCGAAGGTGTGCGTACGGTGCTCGCGGACATCGTCGGCGACCCGGACCGGGGCCAGGGGGCCTTACCGCGACTGTTCGGAAGTCTCGATAGCGACGACCGGACGGTTCGACTCGGGGCGGCCTGCGGGATCTGTCTGATCGCCAGTGACGACCCGGGGAGCATCGAATACACGGTTCGGCGGCTCGTCGATCGGCTCGACGACGACACGTCGCGGCCGGAGGCGATTCTGGCATTCGAGTATCTCATGACACAGTTCCCGGAACGCGTCGACGATGTCTTGCAGCAACTCCGGGCAGAGCGCGAGGCGGAACCGCTCCGGTACACTCGACAGGGCGGGTTCGTCCGGAGCGGGTATTTCCAGCCGTCCGAGACACACCGAGACGACGTCGGGCGCGTGCGCCGCCCCGGCGAGGGAGGGGACGGACTCGTCTACGGTTCGCTTGACGAGCGATCCGAGTCCGATCGGGAAGCGCCACCGGATGAGACGGACGCGTCGTCCGACGAAGGCGCGCCGTCGGGGACCGACGAGCCGTCGACAGAGACGCCCCGTCAGCGAATCGACCGCCTCCGCGAGCGGGTCGATGTGATCGTCAAACGGAGCAGATTCGATCGGTTGATGTTGCTGACCGGGGAGTCGACCGGCCGCTACGCGGACAGCTATCGCGTGCTGGCGACGCGTGCCGGCCGCGAGGAGGCGGTCTCGCTTCGACTGTTTCACGAGCCGGCGGGCGACCGCGAACCGTTTCGGTCACAACTCGAAGCCGCGATCGAGCAGTGGGGCCAGTTCGACCACGAACACGTCGTCTCGCTGTACGACGGCGGCCCTCGACCCGAGCCGTGGGCGGCGACACAGCACGTCGACCTGACGCTGGCAGCCGACCTGCCGGCCTGGAACGTCTCCGAGGCTGTCGGAACCGTCGCGCGGCTCGCGGACGGGCTCGCGGCGATCCACCAGCGCGGTGTCGTTCACGGCGGAATCGATCCCGGGAGCGTCGCGGTCGAACTCGAAACCGAATCGGGCCGTCGCGCTAGACTCGACAACGTCGGGCTGTTGCCCGTCTATCGGCAGTTCGTCCATCCCTCGGTGTGTCTGGATCCTCGCTTCGCCGCGCCGGAGTACTTCGACGTCTCCTTCGGCGGGATCGACCAGGCGACCGATATCTATCACCTCGGAGCCGTCCTCTACTACTTGCTGGCCGAGGAACCGCCCTACGGCGGCGAGTACGACGAGGTGCGCGCGCAGGTCCCCGATGATACCCGTCCGACACCCCCTTCCGCGATCGCGGACAGCCCCGAGGTGCTCGACGACGTCGTTTCGAAAGCGCTCGACCGACAGAAACTGACGCGCTACGAGACTGCAACCGCGTTCAAACAGGACCTGCTCGACGCACGGGGGCGAATATGATGGCTGATCTGGTCGGACTCAACGAACTGGCGAACGATCCGAATCTCACGTTCATCGCCTTCATCGCGTTTTTCCTGCTGGCCGTCCTCGGCGTTCGATTCGCGCTGTACGCCTACTGGAACGGTCGCGCCGGTAACAGTACTCAGACGACGCTGTGGGGATACCTGTTGCTTGTCGGCGTCGTTGCCACGGGATACGGACTGGTCGGGATCGGCCGGATCGTCCTGTTTGCGGACTGGCTGCTGGAGGTGGCCAGCGGGATAGCACTGCTGTTCGCGCTCGTGCTGGCGCTCGCGTTACGGGAAATCGACGCTGCGAGCGCGGGAGGGCGGACGAGATCGGATACGGAGGCGTCGCTGACGGTGCTGTTTCTGGGGGCTGTCGGCGCTGTCACGGCCGGCCTCGTTGCGCTGCCCGCGTATCGTCAGTCGATCGCCGGGCTGGTCGGGACCGGCGGGCTCCTCTTTCTGTCGTACGGATACCGGTTCGGGCAGCGACAGCTTGACCGGACGCGCGTCCGCGGGACGCTTCTGGAGACGCTGTTGCGCCATCTGCTTCCGGTGTTGTTGTTCGCGGCGTTGATCCCGATCGCGGAACTGGCCGTGTTCGCGGGACTCGATCGCGTGATCGTGTTGCACGTCCAGGTCGTGCTGGTGATCATGACCGCGACGACGCTGATGACCTCAACGATCAAGCTCCGGCAGAACCTCCGCGGGATGCGGACCTGACAGTGACGCCAGTGCGACTGTTCACCGACAGGCCGCGGGTTCGTCGACGATGACGCCGTCGACTCCCATTTTCTCGTACTCCGTGGCCCGCTCCGGATCGTTTATCGGCCAGACGTTGACCGCCAGATCCGAGCGATGCGCCCGCTCCAGCAGCGCGAAATCGACCAGCCGCCAGTGGGGGTGGATCGCCGTACAGTCCAGACTCGCCGCCCGCTCGATCGCCGCCTCGGAGGAGGAATCGACTATCAGCGCCCGATCGACCGATGGATCGAGGTCCCGGGCGGTCGCGAGCGTCTCGACGTCGAACGACGACAGCAGTATCTCGGTGTCGAACTCCTCGAGGAGTTCGAGCACTCGCTCGACGAGGCCGGGCTCTTTGAGTTCGAGATTCAGCCCGACGTCGTCGGGAACGGCCCGCAGTACCGCTTCCAGTGAGGGGACACCTTCGCCGGTCTCGAGCACGTCCATCGACTGTAGCGTCGCCAGAGAGATGTCAGCCACGACCCCGGTCGAGTCGGTCACACGGTCGACGGTCTCGTCGTGGATGACGACCGGGTCACCCGAGCGACACTGGCGGACGTCGACTTCGATCATGTCCGCGCGGTCTGCGGCCTGGCGGACGGCTGTCAGCGTGTTCTCGGGATAGAGCCCGGCGAATCCGCGATGGGCGATACAGCGCATACCGGTAGCCACGGTCGGGGCACCAATAGGGCTTTGGAGGGTGGTTTCGCGCGGCCGGTGTAAGCATGCCATGTTTTATTCGCTCTCGTGCCTTGAGAACAGTCACCGATGTCAGTCGAGTTCGATTTCAGCGATTCGGTGGCACTTGTGACCGGCGCGGGCGGCGCGCTCGGAAGCGCGATCGCGACAGCCTTCGCCGAGTCGGGGGCGACAGTCGCGGCGGTAGACATCGTCGAGCCCGAGAGCGAGGACTTCCTGCTTGATCCCGAACGAGACGGGATCGACGTCTATCAGGCCGATTTCACCGACGAAGAACAGGTCAGCGAGACCGTCGAGGCGGTCGTCGCCGACCACGGCGGGATCGACGTCCTCGCGAACGTCGCCGGGACCTGGCGCGGCGGGACACCCATCGACGAGACGGACGTCGAGACCTTCGAGTTCCTGCTCGACGTCAATCTCAAGACGATGTTCCTCGCTTCGAAGCACGCGCTCCCGCACCTGCGCGAACGCGAGGGCGCGATCGTCAGCGTCTCGGCGCGCTCGGCGCTCGAAGGCGGCGAAGGCGACGGGATCTATCGCGCCTCGAAAGCGAGCGTCAAACTGCTCACCGAGACGATCGCCGAGGAGAACGAAGGGGCGGTGCGAGCCAACGCGGTCCTGCCGAGCGTGATCAACACGCCGATGAACCGCGAGATGATGCCCGACGCCGACCACGACGCGTGGGTCAACCCGCGCGAGATCGCCGATGTGGTTCGGTTTCTCTGCAGCGACGCGGCGGGCGTCACCAGCGGCGCCTCGGTCCCGGTCTACGGGGAGGCCTAGAGGCCGAAGACCGGGACGAACTCGAAGGTCAGATACGCGCCGATCGTCGCGATCACCGGCACGACGTTCTGTAACAGCACGACCCGGGCCGTCGTTGCCGGATCGAACAGGTCCGTCGCACTGGGGACGGCAGTCTCCTCTTCGCCGATCCCCGGCAACTCCTGTCCGGGTTCGTCCTCGGCGAGTGCGTCGACTGAGACCGGCGGCGTCTCTTCGCCGGTGACCGCCTCGGGCAGCGTGACCGGCCGCGTCGCCCGCCCCCAGCCCAGGCCGATGATCGAGACCGTGGCGATGACGACGAAACTCGCGGGGATGCCGATCACCGAGAGAAAGACTACAAGCGCCGAACTGACCGACGCGACGACGATGGCGGCCGTCAGCGGGAGTTCGGTGATGTCGCTGCCCATCGTATCGAGGGTGCGTCGGGCGATCGTGAACGTCCCGATCGCGACGGCGACGCCGCCCAGGATGATCGCGCGGTTCATCTCCAGGGAGTCGCTCCCGACCAGCGGCGCGACCGCGTTGGCGATGTTCGAGGTGCCGGAACTGAACGCCATGAGACAGCCGATCGAAACGACTGTCACGACGCCGAGCAACTCGCGGCGACTCGTCGTCTCGTGCGGGCGTGGGACCGGGACGACCCCGGAGCGATCGAACTCGACCAGCGGCCCCGAAGAGCGGTCCATCGCGACCGCCTCGTTGATGCGCGCGTAGAAGTACCGGCCGATGATCAGTGACACCCAGAACCCGAGCACTGGCGCGACGATCCACCAGATCGCGATCGCGCCCATCACCTCTAGGTTTAGCGATCCCGTTGCGACGCCGAGGCCAGCGATAGCCCCGACCGCAGTCATCGACGTCGAGGCCGGCACGCCGAAGACGTTCCCGACGAACAGTGCGAGCCCGATGAAAAACAGCACGCCGATACTCGTCTCAAGGGTGAAGACGCCAGCCCGGGTCACGAGATCCGACCCGAGCGTCTCGACGACGTTGCGGCCGATCGTCCACGCACCGACGAAAAAGAAGATCGACATCAGTCCCGCTGCCCCTGTCTTCGAGATCGCACCGGCGCCGACTGCCGGGCCGAACGCCGGTCCGGTCGTCGAGCCGCCGATGTTGTACCCGACGAACATCGCGACGAGCACGCCGACTACGAGGAGAACTTCGACCATACGTGGTCTCGGTTCGTGAGCGTCAAATAGTCCGTGATCCCGTCTTCACAGTCGCTCGACGTTGACCGTGGCCGTTAAACCGGTGTGAGCGGTTGATTCCGCGCGGTCGCCCCGGAACCGCGGCCGTGACAGCGCCCAACCCATCGGGTGGCCGACTGTCACGGCGCGAGCCGGTTCTTGCGGTTTTTCATGTGCTCGTTGTAGTACTCGAAGGTGATCGGTGCCCACTCCTCGGCCAGGTCGAGGATCTGTTCGGTCATCTCCCGGATTTCCCACTGGGCGTCGGCAGCGGCCCGCATATCGCCGATATGCATCAGCATGCGGGCGTTCATCGTCATCACGATGTTGACTTTCGTGCCGATCGGGAGGACGAACCGGGCGTCCTCGGGCGGCATGCCCAGCTCGAGCAGTTTCTGATAGGACTCGACAGCGCTGGCGACGGTGTCTGCGAAGACCTCCTCGCGTTTCTCGACGGTCTCCTCGTCGACGGGGCCGGTGTCCTGGTTGCGTCCGACCCAGTCGGGATCGGTCGCGGAGGGCGGGTAGACGACGAGTTCGCCCTCTCGGACCGCCTCGGGATCGACGTCGTCGAAGGAGACGTACCGCATCGACTGGATGTCGAAGGTGACGTGGCGGTGGCGGGTGATCTGGGCCATGCACGATCGGCTGACCCCCTCGATGGCGAAGGTGGCGTGAGGGTGCTCGAAGGGGCCGAAGTGGCCGTGCTCGAGCAGGTGGGTGAGCAGCGTCTCCTTTCTGTCCTCGATCGAGTCGCCGTCGATCGTCGACATGACCTCCTCGAAGGACTGGTCGGCGATGAACTCCGAGGCGTAGTCGTTGCGGGCGGCCTGACAGATCAGTTTCTCGGGGTCGTCGGTTGCGTCCAGCAGACGAACGTCCATACGCACGTTCGAGACCGGCGGAGAGATAATACCTGCCATCCCGGTCGCGCACGTTCGAGCGCTCATCGAGACGACGCCGGAAACCGAAAGACTGGCTACGCCGGACCGTCCAGTGACGGGTATGAGCAGCGAGAGTGACGTCGTCTCGGAGGAGCGACGATCGGAACTGCTCGATCGCATCTCCAAACGGGGGGCGACGATCGGCGAACAGATCCCCGACGAGGTGACGATTGACGGGCAGACGATCGCGCTGCGGTCGTTCGTCTGGGAGACCAAAAAGCAGGGCGTCGTCCCGCCGGAGAAACGCGAGGCCGTCCAGGACGTTCGCGCAACGCTCAATCGGGAGCGCGACCGGCTGAAAGACCGGCTTCGAACTGCGGACGTCTCCCCTGACGAGGCCGAGGAACTGGCCGATACGATCGTCGGGCTCGACCGGGCGATCTCCGCGCTGAAGAGTCTCCGCGAACCCGACCTTCAGCAACACACACACGAGGAATACGTCGAGAGCAACCGCCGCTGGGTCAACTTTATCGACCAGCTACTCTAGGGTCTGCCAGTCGGACGGCGAGGAGGTCAGCCCGACGACCCGTGCCTCTCGGGTGCCGTCCCGTTCGCGGATCTCGATCATCCCGTCGAACGCCTGCTTGATGACCTGCAGCGTCTGGTCGTCGTGTGCGCCCGAGTCGATGGTGAACAGGCCGAGATAGCCCGCCGAGTCCAGCCGCGAGGAGAGGACGTGACAGAACTTGAAGACCGTCTTGCGGTCGGTGTAGGTCAGCATCGTCGACAGCGATGCGAGCGCGAGCCGCCCCTTCTCGACGCCGCTCTCGTGGAGGCCTTCGAGGGCTTTAGTGATCCCGATCCCGATCCCCGTCAGGTCGCCCGGCGAGGAGACGTGGTGTGCGTACACGCCGTCGTCGGTCGTCTCGCCGCCGGACCGATCCGAGACGCAGTCGATGACGCCCAGCGGGAACGACTCTCGCCCGGTTCGCTCGCTGAAGTCCCCGATGACGCTGTCGGTCCGGTCGCCGGTCGAGACGATCACGGCACCCTCGTTCTGCCTGACGCCGTCCGCCAGCAGGTCGTACGCGAGCGATTCCTTTCCCGTCATGGCCGGACCCGAGATGAGGATCGTCGAGCCGGGCCTGACCGAGGCCAGTGCATCCACATCAAGTACGGAAGTGAGATCGTACATTGTCCCGGTGTGATCAGTGTTCGTCGCCATTCCCGAGCCCCCGCAGTGTTGCGATGAAGTCCTCGTCGTCTTCGATTCCCCCCAGCGTCTGTGAGAGATCGTCCTGCAAGTCGTCGATCCGCTCCGTTAATTCGTTGTATTCGTCGCTTTCGGCCAGCTCCGCGCTGCTTTTGGTCGCTTCCAGCGTCGCTTGCTTTTCGACGAGCGAGTAGTATTCCTGCAGCAGCCCGTCGTACTCCGAGCGTTCGAGGAGGGTTTCGACCGTCTCGTGTAGTTGCTCGCTCCGGATCGGCTTGGTGAGATACGAGTCGAACCCCATCTCGAGGATGTCGAAGTCCGGTTCGACCGCCGTCACCATCGCGACCCGACACTCGTAGCCGCTCTCGCGGATCCGCGAGAGGACTTCGTCTCCCGACAGGCCGGGCATCATCCGATCCAGCAAGACCACGTCGACCGCCTCGTCGAGCATGTTGAGGGCTTCGTCGCCGTTCTGGGCTATCCGGACCACGTACTCGTCCTGTAGCCAGAGATTATACGTTTCGGCGACGTCCGGTTCGTCTTCGACGATAAGCACGACGGGTGCGTCGGGATCTGACATCGGCTCTCCCCGGGGTGTTTACTCTCCTCGTACATATCAGTGTGGGTCCGATCGGACCTCGATTCCCGCGGACGTGCCGACAGTATCAAGCGTCTACGGCCGAACAGTCCGGTGATGACCGAGGCGTCCGGTGACGACTTTCTTCCTGACGACGCCGACCGCGTCAGGGCGGCGTTAATCGAGTGGTACGAGGACGACCACCGGGAGTACCCCTGGCGGGAGACGACCGATCCGTACCCGATCCTCGTTTCGGAAGT
The DNA here is from genome assembly GCF_017094525.1 of Halapricum desulfuricans. Classification (NCBI taxonomy): domain Archaea; kingdom Methanobacteriati; phylum Methanobacteriota; class Halobacteria; order Halobacteriales; family Haloarculaceae; genus Halapricum; species Halapricum desulfuricans. The sequence goes on from NZ_CP064788.1 coordinate 580,892, forward strand.
GATGAGCCAGCAGACCCAGCTCGACCGCGTCGTCGACGCCTGGGCGGACTTTCTCGACCGCTGGCCGACCGTCGAGGATCTCGCCGCGGCCGACCGGGCGGACGTCGTCGGCTTCTGGACCGACCACAGCCTCGGGTACAACAACCGCGCGAAGTACCTCCACGAGGCTGCCCGGGAAGTCCGGGGCGAACACGGCGGGCAGTTCCCCCGCGATCCCGACGGCCTGCAGGAGCTGATGGGCGTCGGTCCCTACACCGCCAACGCCGTCGCCTCCTTCGCGTTCGACAACGGCGACGCCGTCGTCGATACGAACGTCAGGCGAGTGCTGTATCGCGCCTTCGGTGTCCCGGACGAGGATGGCGAGTTCGAACGCGTCGCGGGACAGCTCATGCCTGACGGCGAGTCGCGGGTCTGGAACAACGCGATCATGGAACTCGGGGGCGTGGCCTGCACGAAGACGCCGGCCTGTGACGGCGCGGCCTGTCCCTGGCGGAAGTGGTGTGACGCCTACGAGACCGGCGATTTCACCGCGCCGGACGTCCCGACCCAGCCCGAGTTCGAGGGGAGCCGCCGGCAGTTCCGGGGTCGCGTGATCTCGGTGCTCGGAGACGCCGACGAACTGCCGCTTGACGACCTCGGCCCGCGCGTCCGGGTCGATTACGTCCCCGACGGCGACGGCGAGGGGGGCCGCGAGTGGCTGCGAGCACTGGTCTCCGATCTCGAGGCCGACGGACTGGTCGAACTCGACACGCGGGACGGCGACGCCGTGGTTCGACTGCAGTAGTGATCAGTCGTCGGCGACCGCGGCCTCCGGAGCCGGTGCCGGTGGTTCGTGCGTCCCGAACTCCGGGTGGGTCTCCTCCATCCAGCCGTACACAATCGCGCCCGAGAGGAACATCAGCCCGCCGGTCACGTAGAACGCGGCCTCTGCACTGACCAGTTCCATCGACAGGCCGATGAGGACGGCCCCGACGCCGTAGCCCGCGTCGCGCCACATCCGGTAGACGCCCATGCCCGCCGAACGCCAGAAGGGGTGGGCCGCGTCGCCGGGCACGGTCATCAGGTTCGGGTACAGCAGTGCCATGCCGAGCCCCGAGAGCCCGGCCAGCACCGCCCAGCCGAGATAGCTATCGACGAGGGCCATCCCGAGGACGCCGCCACCGGCCAGAAACATCCCCCAGACGACCGGCGGCCGGCGGCCGATCCGATCCGCGAGCCCGCCGGTCCCGATCTGCAGGAAGTACATCGCGCTGTGGATCCCGACGACGACGCCGACGGCCTCGATCGCGAGTCCCTCGCTCGTGAGATACAGCGGGACGGCGATCCAGAACAGCGTGTCGACGAAGTTCTCGACGTGGCCGGCCTGGGCCGCGGCGAACAGCGTCCGGTCGCCGTAGGTCGCCCGCTTCAGCACGGCACGGAACGGGAGGTTCGCGTCGCGGTGGTCGTCGTCGCCCTCCAGACGCGCCAGCTGCACGGTCTCTCTGACGAGGACGACCGACAGCACCAGCGCCAGCACGACGACGACCGCCAGGAAGTAGAACGGTTCGGGCCGAAGGCTCGTCCGACCGGCGATGACGCCCGTGACCCACGCGCCGACGGCGACGCCGGTGTACCCGAACGCCTCGTCGATCCCGACCGCCAGCCCGCGCTGGTCGGGACCGGCGAGGTCGATCTTCGCGTTGATCGCCATACTCCAGGTCAATCCCTGGTTGATCCCGAGCAGGACGTTCCCGACGGTGATCCAGGCCCAACTGGGCGCGTAGATGAGGATCACCGGGATCGGCAGCGCAGTGAGCCACCCGGCGACGAGCACCGGCTTGCGGCCGTACTCCTCGCCCCACTTGCCCGCGTAGAGGTTCAGCAGTGCCTTGACGAATCCGAAGGAGACGACGAACGACCCGATGACGAGAAACGACTCGACGCCGAGGACGTCCTCGCCCAGCACGGGAACGACCGTCCGCTCGGAACCGATCGTCAGTCCGGTCGCGAACACCAGCAGCACGTGCAGCGAGAACTGCCCGAGGTGTTCGCGGATCCCCTGTCGCAATTCCGTGGTCTCGTCCATGAGTGCTCGCCCGTACGAGCACCATTCGATTGTATATGCTGCCGGCCATGTCCGGCACCCTTTAGACTGTCGCGAGCCAACAGCAAGCATGAGCCTCTACGAGGCGTCCTTCCGGGTCAGACACGAGTGTCCCTACCGGGAGATCTCCGAGCGAAACCCCGAGTTGACGATCAGGGAGTGGTACCTCGACGACTGTCAGGTCGTGGAGATCACGGCGCCGGATGTCCCGGACGCGGACGTGCTCGACCGAATCGACGACATCGGGATGGTCCTGCACGAATCGGTCGACGAGTCGGGGCTGCACGTCGTCACGCAGTCGTGTCTCTGCTCGCTGGAGGGGTCGATCGTCGAGCGTTTCGAGGAGCACAACTGCCTCTATCAGCCGCCGACGATCCACCGTCAGGGCTGGGAGCACTACACTGTCATCGCGTTCGACGACGCGGACGTCCGGGCGCTGCTGCAGGACCTGGAGGACGACCGCGAGATCGAGGTCCTCTCGAAGACGTCGATCGAGCAGGACCCGGTCCCCCACAGCATGCTCGCGCCGGTCGATCGACTGTTCGAGGGACTGACCGACCGACAGCTGGCGGCGCTCCGGCTGGCGCTGGAGCGCGGGTACTACGAACAGCCTCGACGGACCTCGTTGCGGGAGCTGGCCGCGCAGACGGACGTCGCCCGGTCGACCTACGAGGAGCACCTCCGGAAAGCCGAGAACAAGCTACTCACCAGCGCGGGCGAGTTCCTGCGATTGGTGACCGCACAGTCGACAGGTGACCCGCTGTCGGTCGAGCAGGGCCGATCCGAACGACCGGCGGACTGACCTCTGTCGTCGTGTTCGGCCCCGTTGCCTTACCCGATCGTGAGTACCTTATCGGCGTTCTCGACGACGGCCAGACAGTCGCTCATCGTCGCCCGGGGGCGGAGCTCGCTGGACTTGAGGTCGCGCGAGTCGAGACAGGTGCCACAGGCCAGCAGCTCGCCGTCGTTGAGCGCGTACTTGCGCATCGCGCCGCGCGGGTTCATCTTCGGGTGTTCGAGGTCGGGTGCTTCGACGCCGTCACCGAGGAGAAACGCCTCGACGGAGTGGCCGTCTTCCAGTGCCGTGTTCGCGAGTCGAAAGCCGTTCCAGACCTTCTCGGGGTCGTTGGTCTCGACGATGAGTCCGAGATCCATACCTGTCGTTGCGCCGTCGACTGGCTTGGTTCTTTGGTCGGCGTCTCCGGGGGCTTCTTTGCGACGGTGCGAATATGTCGATCCATGTCAGAGCCACACGTCGCCGCGATCGCGGGAAGTCTCCGGGAGGACAGCTACACGCGAGTCGCGCTGGAGCGCGCGCTGCGTGACGCCAGCGCGGCCGGCGCGAGCACCGACCTGATCGACCTCCGCGAACTCGAACTGCCGGTCTTCGACGCGGACGCCCGGGAGGCCGGGGACGCCCCCGAACTCACACGACGAATCCGAGAAGCTGACTCGATCCTGCTGGGGACGCCGGTGTATCACGGCTCGTACGCCGCGCCGCTGAAGAACGCGCTCGATTACTGCGGGTTCGACGAGTTCGAGAAGAAGACCGTGGGGCTGCTCGCAGTCGCCGGCGGGTCGTTCCCGATCACCGCGCTGGATCACCTGCGGTCGGTCTGTCGAGCGCTGGACTGCTGGGTGATCCCCCATCAGGCGGCCGTTCCGCGAGCCAGCACCGCGATCGAGGACGGCGAGTTCGTCGATAGCGACCTGGAGGCGCGCGTGGCGACGCTGGGTGCGGACGCCGTCCAGTACGCGAACATCGAACCCGAACCGGCGTCGTTCGAGAGCGAGGAGAACGTCGGCGCCGGCGATTAGCTTCACGAGTGATGTACCGTGCGAACTGAGCGGCGGTGTCGAAGGCGCTGGCGATCGGCTGAGAAGTTCGCACGTAGCGACCTGACGGGGAAACTACCGGTATCAGCAGAAAGGGACTTTCCGACCCAGCACGTATGTCAGCCATGGAAAACGGAACAGTCAGCGAGCGACTCGAGACGTACAGAGAGCGGTTCGACGAACTCGACAGAACCATCGCCCGGGCAATGGAGCGATGGAGCATCCCGATGCTCCGGGTGTCCGTGGCTGTCGTGTTCATCTGGTTCGGCGCGCTGAAAGTGCTCGACGTCAGCCCGGCGGCGGAGCTGGTCGCGTCCACCGTCTACGTCGTGCCGCCGGAGGTGTTCGTCCCCGTGCTCGGCGTCTGGGAGATGCTCATCGGCCTCTTCCTGCTCTATCGGCCGCTGATCCGGGCCGGGATCTTCCTGCTCTTTCTACAGCTGCCCGGGACGTTCCTGCCGATTGTGCTGTTGCCCGAGGTCGTCTTCACGACGGTGCCCTACGCGCTGACCGTCGAGGGCCAGTACATCGTCAAGAACCTCGTCATCATCGGCGCCGCGCTCGCGATCGGGAGCACGGTCAGGAGCAACGCGCAACGGTAGTGTGCCCGCCCGTCTCGCGAGCGGACGGCCGGTTTCCAAACGGACAAATCACCACCGCTGCAAGGGACGACCGTGACACAGTGGATCGAGGACCCGGAGGGCGGGCGCGATCGGGGGCCGCGAGCGGTCGCCCGCGCCTGGTTCGAGGTGCTGACCGCCCCGCGGCGGTTCTTCCGGACGGGCGTCGCCCCGGCCGATCAGGCCCCCGGGCTGTTCTTCCTGATGGCGGTCGTGTTCGTTGCGGAGGGCGGGCGGTATCTGCTCGTCGCCGACGGCGCGCCGGCGGTCAGCAGCCACCCGATCGCCGGCCCGGCGCTCGCGCTCGCGCTGACAGTCGTGCTCGTCGCGCCGGTGGCGCTGCACCTGCTGGTCGCGCTCCAGACGCTCGTCTTGATGGCGCTCGTCTCCGATCGCGCCGGCGTCAGCGAGACGGTGCAGGTACTCGCGTACGCGAGCGCGCCGTGCGTCGCGGCCGGCGTTCCCGTGCCGGCCGTCAGACTCGCCTGCGGGGTGTACGGGTTCGTCCTGCTGGTCGTCGGCATCGCCGTCGTCCACGAGACGTCCTACCGGCGGGCGACGCTGGCGGCGATTCCCGTGGGTGCGATCGGGTTCGGGTACGGGTTCCGGGCGTTCGGGGCCGCACGCGATATTCTCTCGGTGGTGTCCACACTCCTCAAGTCCGGTGGCATCGTCTGATCGACGCCTCGTCATACCGGGCGCCGTCGGGACGGTCGCGAAGCGCGTCCCGTCCAACGGCCGCGACTACGCGCTCGACGGACCGTCACCACTTGTCGGCAAATCGTACGCCACGCCGGTCGCGTCCTCGGACACCGCCCACAGTCGCTTCGCGGTCTCCCGGTCGTAGGATCGATCGCTGGACCGCTGCTCCTCGGGCGCGCCTCGCATGTTCAGGAACCCGCCGGGCCCGACGTAGCTGCCGCCGTCGACCGCCTCGGCGACCGTCGCGTAGACCATCGGGAGCGCGCCCTGTCGGGCCGACTGTGCGAAGATCGTGTTGGCGAGTTTCATCCCCGCGTAGACGAGCTTCGAACCGGACTCGCGGCCCGTCCGGGCCTGCAGGTTCGTGTCCGCGTAGCCGGGGTGGACGGCGACGCTGGTGATATCGTCGATTCCCGCCGCGTCGAGTCGCCGCTGGAGTTCGTAGGCGAACAGCACGTTCGCCAGCTTGCTCTGTCCGTAGGCGTCCCACTTGTCGTAGTCGCGCTCCCCGTGGAGGTCCTCGAAGTCGATCTCGCCGCGCTCGTGCATCCCGCTCGACTGGGTGACAACGCGCGTCTCGCCGCCGGCGCGAAGCGGCTCCAGCAACCGGGCCGTCAGCGCGAAGTGTCCGAGGTGGTTGACGCCGAACTGCGTCTCGAAGCCGTCGGCGGTCTCGCTACGGGGGACCGCCATCACGCCGGCGTTGTTACAGAGGGCGTCGATTGAGTCGTACGCTTCGCGGACGCCCTCGGCGAAGCGCTCGACCGACTCGAGGTCGGCCAGATCACACTCCCGGACGTCGAGTTTCCCGTCCGGATCGGTCGCTTCGATCTCCCGTCGAGCGTCCTCGCCCCGTTCGATACTCCGGCAGGCCATCACGACCGTCGCGCCGCGCTGTGCGAACTCCCGCGTCGCCTCGAAACCGAGCCCGCTGTTGGCTCCAGTGACGACGATCGTTTCGTCCTCAAGCCGTGGCACGTCGTCGATCGACCAGTTGCTCATACCGTCCAGACGGGCCGGAAGGCAAAAACGGGCGCGGCGCAAAGCCCGATCGATGACCGAGCCGGTTCCGATCACCGTGTATCGCCGCCACCCCTGCGAGCTCTGCGAGGAGGCCGTCGAGACGATCGAATCGGCCGCCGAGGAGGCGGCGGTTCCGGTCGCGATCGAGACCGTCGACGTCGACAGCGACCCCGATCTTCGCGACCGATACGGCGACCGCGTGCCGGTCGTGGCCGTCGACAGCCGCGAGCGGTTCGAACTGTTCGTCGACGAGACCGAACTGATCGGCGCGCTCAGAGACGCGCGCTAGCGCGGCGAATCGGTCGAGTCGGTCGGGGGCGTCGTATGTCTCGCCGTCGATCACTCGTCGAACCCGTCGAGCCGGTCGAGGACGGCGTCGTGCGCCTCGCCGTTGGTCGCGACGATCGCGTCGCTGTCGGGCGTCCACGGCTCGCCGGCGAGGTCGGTGACGGTCCCGCCGGCGCGTTCGACCATGAGCGCCCCTGCGACAGTGTCCCACGCGTTCGGCGGGAACGGCCCGATCGTCGCGTCGAGCACTCCCGCAGCGACGAGCGCGAGGGTCACCTGCGCCGATCCGAGCCGTCGCACGTCGCCCAGTTCGGTCACCAGCCGGGTCGTCAGGGCGGCGAACCGGTCCCTGTCGGCCGCACTTCCGGTGTACCGGAGGATCGGGGCGACGACGAACGAGTCGGGATCGGAGCGGTCGCTGACGCGCAGGGGGTCGCCGTTCCCGGTCGCGCGTTCGGGGCCGACGAGATAGCGCTCCTCGCGCGCCGGAGCGACGACGGCACCGGCCACGGGATCGCCGTCCCGAACGACTGCGACGGCGGGGCCCCACGTCAGCAGCCCGTGGACGAAGTTCGTGGTGCCGTCGATCGGGTCGATCACCCAGGCCTCGCCGCGGTCCGGCACGGTTTTGCGGAAGTCGTCTTCCTCGGCGACGATCGTCGCGTCGGGGTCGTGCTCGCGGACGACGTCGACGATGCGGTCCTGTGCGCGGCGGTCGACCTCGGTGACGAGATCCATCGCCGTCGATTTCGTCTCGACGGCGACGTCGCGACGGAACCGCTCGATCGCGAACTCGGCGCCGGCGTCGGCCGCGCGCTCGGCGACTGCCAGCAGGTCGGACATGTGTCGGGAAAGGAGAGGTCGGAACAAGAACCCGGCGACTAGAGGATCTCGCGCTGGCAAGACCCACAGAGGTGCTGTTCCTTGACGTCGACCTCGCGGACGGTCGGGGAGAAACTCATCACGCAGCGCTTGTTGTCGCAGTGTTCGAGCCCGAGGGTGTGGCCGATCTCGTGGACGACCTCCTTGCGGACGCGCTCGGCGAAGACCTCGCCGGAAGAGCGATTCGTGAAGCCGCCGTCGGAGGAGGTCTGCAGGCGATAGGTCGAGATGACCGACCCGTTGCCGTCGAGATAGGCGAGTCCGAAGACGTAGTTGCGCCGCCGGTAGAACAGGTCCTTGTCGGTGATCGCGATGTTCTTCTGGCCCCCACCGATATCGCTGGCGAGCTGGATGAACTCCTCGGCCCGGTACTGTTCGCGGCTCGAATCGTAGGCCCCCGTCGGGATCGACTGCGTGTCGTGGACGGTCACGTCGCAGTCGTAGACAGATCGGAGTCCGGCCGACGCCTCGCGCTTGACCGAGGCGGACACGTCGCCGACCGGCACGATATCGACGTGCATGTCCCAGGGTATGGGAGACAGCAAAGTGAATGTTTCTCCCGCGAGCTGTCGACGTGGTCGCCCGCGAACCTGTGCTTTTGGCTCTCACTCGGGTCACGGCAAGGGCTAAGTGAGTTGGCTCACAATGTACACATAATGAGTAGCGAGAAGAAACGTGTCCAGTTCCGGGCCCCACGCCGGCTTGTTGACCGAACCGATGCTCTCGCAGACGTCCTCGGAGAGGATCGGACCGATATCTTGGTGACCGCGCTCCGTGAATACCTCCAAGATGCTACCCACGACGACGCGCTCACTCAAGAAATCGCGGCCGCCTACTACGACGATGAGATTTCCCTTGAACAGCTCAAATCGCTTGTCGGCGCTGAAGAGGCCGCGAACCTCCAAGTGTTGAAACAACAATTGGATGAGGACTTCATCGACGAGGCTGCAGACGCATAATGTCGGTGCTCGTAGCAGACACGTCGGGACTCGTCAGTCTCGGTATTGTCGCCACCTCAGATCCTGATCCTCTCGCACTCTGTCTCGATCAGTACGAGGTCAGTATCCCATCGGTCGTCGTCACGGAACTCGAAGAGATTGCTTCGTACGATGATATTCATGCTCGCGGAGCAACAACGGTTCTGGACCGAACTGATGAGTTTGAAATACGATCGGTTGAGTTGGATGCCAGGTTTCCACTCGATGACGGCGAAAACGCTGCGGTCTCTCTGTCAAACGAGACTGATGCTGCTCTCTTACTCTGTGACGAGTTCAACCAGCTTGGATTGATCCACGCATCGCTCGCGGATAGCCGGCTCGTGACAACGCCGACGCTTCTGTCGGTGTTCGTTCGAACTGGGCGGCTGTCCGGGTCAGATGCTCGTACGCTGCTTGATACGATGAGCGACGCTCGTAGCTGGGAGACAAACAGCTACGTTCAGCGCGCACGCTCGTTGCTCACAGATGCCTGATAGTGACCGTTGTACCGATTTACCGGTGCGACCGATTGACGATGTCACATTGAGGATGTCCAATCGCTGGCTTCCACTCTGGACGAGAGGCGTGACCGCGCGCTACGAACGCGACGCAGTCAAATATTGGGTCATCGGATCGATGGAACCTGTGCTTTTAAGCGCGTTCCACGGTGGAGTGAGCATGTAAGCTACCCATGACTAAAGTCAAGGGCTTTCCCCGTGGAGGTTTCCGCCTTCGCTTCGTCAGCCGTCATGGGCGGGTTGCACGACGCCGTGGTTCTGTGCGACCGAACTGTTCTGTTCGGTCGCACGTACTCTCGCCGGGCTTTATCCGGCGAGGGGCGCTGGCGTCAACACGCCGCTTTAATTCAGCGTGGACTCGGACACTTCAGGCCGCCATACCGGCGGTCGGAGCGGCGTCGTCGGCGTCCCGCTGTTCGGGGCCGGCCTACGGCGGCCCCTCCGGGGCGTCCGTTTTGGCCGCCTCGGAGTCCGGAGTTATGTACGGACTCAACCGGCCTAAATGTACCGATAGCGAAACCGTCGCCGGCCAGAGCGCGGTGGTCGGCAGCGCATCCGACGCGCTTCCTCCCACGACTGAAGTCGTGGGTTTCCGCGCTGCACAACTATGACTGACGTGCGGGCGGCGACCGAGTCGCTTCTCGAGGACAGGCCCGACCTCGAAACCGCGCTGGAAGAACTGCTGACCGTCGACGCCGAGCGCGACACCTGGACGTTCGATGACGTCCCCGTCGATTCGGGGACGTTCGGCGAGCTGGTCTCCCGGGAAATCGTCGAGACCAGGATCAAAGAGGCCGAGATGATCAAGTACGCCAACAACGCGTTCCTCGCGACGAAGATCAGCCTGATCAACGAGATCGGCAACGTCTGCAAGGCGTACGGCGTCGACGCTTACGAGGTGGCCGACGCGATCGCGCTGGATCACCGCATCGACGAGCACTTCCTGCGTAGCGGCGTCGGCTGGGGCGGCTCGTAATTCCCGAATGATATGAATGCGATCAGACACGCAGCCCGTGACCGCGATTACGATCCCGTCCTGCTCGACGCGGCGGTCGCAGTCAACGACCGCCAGCCCGAACGCATGCTCGACCTGCTGGACGACCACGCCGACGTCCAAGGCAAGCGCGTCGCCGTGCTGGGACTGGCGTTCAAGCCCGGGACCGACGACATTCGCTACACGCGTGCGATCCCGATCATCGAGGGCCTCACCTGGTGAATCGCCCCGGGCTCGAGTGGTTCGAGAACCGGTGGTTCTCGTCATCTCCTCACGGCGCGAGCGTCGTTCGCAGGACGCTCGGCCCCAACGCCTGGGCAGTGCAGGCCGCGTTCCTGACAGTCGGCGTCTTCGGCGGATCTCTCTATCGACATGCGAGTGCCAGACGCGGTGCATGGGCCGAGGACGGGCATGGCCGGCAGTATGAAGTGCCTGACTCCCCAGGCAGTACCTACTGACGCGGATCATTGACCCGCACCCCCTCGCGGTCGATACGGGAGAGACAATCCGCATGACACATCGGGCGACCGCCGCTCCCGGTGGGGCGTCGATTCTCCGGGTTGACGTCCCCACTTGCCGCACGCGACTGTGCGGCCTCCGGCGACCGGCGGCCCGGATACGACCGACATATGATATACAAGCGATCAACCGCGACACAGGACGTTCCGTGCGAACCAGCCGTTGACCGACACGCGACCGGCCGGCGAGACGGGTCGCGCTCCGGGCGGGCGGTCTCGGTCCACCGGAGGAGAGGCACCGACCAATGACTCGCATCGGCGTCGACATCGGCGGCACCTTCACCGACGTCGTGATCGTCGACGACGAGGGACGCCTCAGGGGAGTGAAAACCCCGAGCACGCCGGCGCAGCCGGACGATGGCGTCATCGACGGGCTCTCACAGGCCCGTGACGACGGGATCGACGTGGCCGACGCCGAATTCCTCGGTCACGGGACCACTGTCGCGACCAACGCCGTCCTCGAGGACGACCTCCCGCCGACCGCGCTCGTCACGACCGACGGGTTCCGCGACGTGCTCGAAATCGGGCGACAGGACCGACCGGACCTCTACGATCTCGATTTCGAGCGGCCCCCCTCACTCGTCCCGCGGGATCGCCGACTGACCGTCTCGGAACGGATCGACCCCGACGGGAACGTCGTCGAGCCACTGCGCGACTCGGAAGTGGGCGAACTCGCAGATCGACTCCCGGACGTCGACGCGGTCGCGGTCTCGACGCTGTTTGCCTTTCGCAACCCGGTCCACGAGCGAGCGATCCGCGAGGGACTGCGCGAGCACGACGACGTCGCTATCGCGCTCTCGTCGGCAGTGCTGCCCGAGTTCCGCGAGTACGAACGCACGTCGACCACGGCGCTCAACGCCGCGCTGAAACCGCGACTCGATGCCTATCTCGGCCGACTGTCCGACAGGACGCGATCGATCGGCATCGACGAACAGTGGGCCGTCATGCAGTCACACGGCGGTCTCATGAGCGTCCGCACGGCCCGCGAGAAACCCGTCAATACGGTTCTTTCGGGCCCTGCCGCGGGCGTCCAGGGTGCCCAGTATCTCGCCGACGAAGCCGGATACGAGGACGTCATCACGATGGACATGGGCGGGACGAGCACCGACGTCAGCCTGGTCGACGGGGGCGAACCGTCGCTCTCGACCGACTGGGAGATTGCGGGCTACCCCCTCGGCGTCCCGACGATCGACATCCACACGATCGGCGCTGGCGGCGGTTCGATCGCCTGGATCGACGCCGGTGGTGCACTCCGGGTCGGTCCTCGGTCGGCCGGTGCCGATCCCGGACCCGCGGCCTACGGCCGGGGCGGCACGCGGCCGACGGTGACTGACGCACACGTCGTCCTCGGGCGGATTCATCCCGAGTACCCGCTCGGTGGCGACCTCTCGGTGGACGTCGACGCGGCCCGGGAAGCCATCGAACGCGGGGTCGCCGACGAGCTGGGACAGTCAGTTCGCGACGCGGCGCGGGGCGTCCTCGAGGTAACTCGCGCGAACATGGAACGGGCACTGCGTGTCGTGAGCGTCGAACAGGGGTATGACCCGCGATCGTTCGCGCTGGTCGCGTTCGGCGGTGCCGGACCGCTTCATGCGCCCCGGCTCGCGGAAGAGCTGTCGATTCCGACAGTTCTCGTCCCGCGTCTCGCGGGCGTTCTGTCGGGGCTCGGGCTGCTGGCGTCCGATCTCGAACACGCCTACGTGACGTCCGTCGTCGAACCGCTGGCCGACGTGACCGCTGGCGAGCTCCGCGACCGGTTCGCCGAGCTCGTCGCCGAAGGGACAGAGACGCTCGCGGCGGACGGGATCGACGAGGCGTCGATGCGATTCGAGCGGTCGCTGGACCTCCGGTATGCGGGGCAATCGTACTCGCTGAACGTCTCGATCGAGGGCGAACCGTCCGGGGAGACGCTCGCGGCCGCGGCCGATCGGTTCCACGCGGAACACGAGACCCAGTACGGCCACGCGAACCCCGACGAACGGGTCGAACTCGTGAACGTCCGCCTCCGGGCGATCGGAGAGATCCCGTCGATCGACGTTCGAACCGGCGTCAAGGGGGCCGTCCGGGACGCCGTCCTGGGCGAGCGGTCGGTTCAGTTCGGCGACGAGGAACACGAGGTCACGGTCTACGAGCACGATCGACTGCCACCCGGCGGCGAGTTCGACGGGCCTGCGGTGGTACAGGCCGCCGAATCGACGACTGTCGTGCACCCGGGACAGTCAGTCTCGGTCGACGATCGCGGCACGCTCGTCATCACCACGGGGAACGCATGACCGACGACAGTCAGAGAGACGACGTCGACCCCGTGACCCTGGAGGTACTCCGGAACGCCTTCGCGACGGTCGCAGAGGAGATGAGTGCGAACCTCATCCGGACGAGCTACTCGCCGAACATAAAGGAGCGAAAGGACGCCTCCTCGGCAGTCTTCGACGCACGGGGGCGGATGCTCGCTCAGGCCGAGAACATCCCCGTCCACCTGGGTGCGATGCCGCACTCAGTGCGGACGGTCGTCGAGACCTTCGAGGGGGCGTTCGAGCCCGGTGACACGGTGATACATAACTCCCCGTTCAGCGGCGGGGCACACCTGCCCGACATCACCTTCGTCAGCCCGGTGTTCGTGGACGGTACACTGGTCGCGTTCGTCGCGAACCGCGCGCATCACGCGGACGTCGGGGGCAGCCTGGCGGGGAGCGTGTCTGCCGACGCCACGAGCGTCTTCGCCGAGGGGATCCAGATCCCGCCGGTCAAACTGTTCGAGCGCGGCGAGGTCGTCGACGGCGTGCTCGATCTGCTGACCGAGAACGTCCGCACGCCGGACGAACGCGAGGGGGATCTCAGGGCCCAGCAGGCCGCGAACGAGACCGGTCGCAAGCGGTTCGAAGCGCTGATCGAGAAACACGGCCGCGAGACCGTCGAGGCGACGGCCGATCGGATCCTCGACTACAGCGAACGGCGGATGCGCGAGGAGGTTCACGACCTCGCCGACGGCGTCTACGAGTTCGCCGACGCCCTCGACAGCGACGGCGCGGGAGCCGAGGACGTCACGATCCGTGCGACGGTTACCGTCGATGGTTCGTCGGTCGCGGTGGACTTCGCGGGGTCGGCCGCACAGGTCGCCGGCGCGGTCAACGCCCCCATCGCCGTCACGACGAGCGCCACGTACTACGCACTCCGGACGGTGACCGATCCCGACGTCCCGCCCAATCAGGGATGCTATCGACCGTTCTCGGTATCGGCACCCGAGGGGACTGTCGTCAACGCTCGCAAGCCGGCGGCCGTCGTCGGCGGCAACCTGGAGACCTCTCAGCGGATCGTCGACACCGTCCTCGGGGCGATGGCAGCGGCTGGCGTCCGTCCCATGGCTGCCGCAGCCAACGGATCGATGAACAACGTCACCTTCGGGAGCGCGGACTCGTCACTCGCCGATCCGTACACGTTCTACGAGACGATCGGCGGCGGGTACGGCGCACGCCCCGAGCGTGACGGCGTCGACGGCGTCCACGCCCACATGACGAACACGCAGAATACGCCAATCGAGGCGCTGGAACTCGCCTATCCGCTCCGAGTCGAGCGGTACGCACTCCGGCCCGATACCGGCGGTGCAGGGGAGTTCCGGGGCGGTCTGGGCATCCGTCGAGACATCCGCGTGCTCGATCACGACGCGTCGTTCTCCCTGTTGAGCGACCGCCGTCGCAACCGCCCGTACGGCCTCGACGGTGGGCAACCCGGAGCCGCCGGTGCGGACCGCGTCGTTATCGACGACGAGGAGCGCCTCCTCGACAGCAAGACGACGCTCGAACTGAGCGGCGGCGACCTCGTGAGCGTCCGCACGCCCGGCGGCGGCGGGTTCGGCCCGCCAGAGGACAGGTCGCCGGCGGCAATCGCTCGGGACCTCGAAGAAGGACGTCTCACGGCTGAACACGTCGCAGAACACTATCCGCACTATGACGGGAAGTGAGCGTCGTGACGGGCGCCTTTCTCGTCTTCTTCCTGTCAAACGCATTCGCATCAAACGGACATCGGTACGCGTCCACGATCGTCGACCGTATCGACAGCTAATGCCGGCGTATTTGACGCCACACAACAGCGCAACTGAAAACGACTCGAATACTGCGACGACTGTCCCTGCGATTCCAACCGCAGCAGAGGCGGTCCCGCTTCGAGTCTTCGACAAGGTTGATCGATAGCCACCGGGACTTGCCTGATCACTCTGGTATCGTCCGTCGCAACGGTTATATAAACGGATCGTCCGGCGTTTCCAGCCGCGTGATGCCATCGATAGTGTCGAAGTCGTCGTCGAACGAATACAGATACTCGATGCCTTTGCGTTCCATGTACGCGGCGATCGTTGCGTCTCCGAACGACACCTTATCGTAAATCTCGAAGAGTTCCACCGCGCGGTGGAAGTCCTTCTGTGCCGCGTGGACGAGTTCGAAGCCTGCTGACTCTGACAGGCGGGTTCGGAGATCGACCGCGATGTTGTGGCGCTGGCGCTCGTGAATCCAGTTCAGGTCTCCTCCGTGAACGCAGGATCTGCCTCGTGCCCGGCGAGATCGTGCGTCTCGAGGCCATCACTACCCATCGGTGCCTTCAGATTGTCATCTTCGAACGCACCGTATCGCTGCTTGACGACTTCGACCGAGAGGTTCCCCTCGTCGTCGATGTCCCAGCGAAGTTTGTCTCCAGCCTCGATGTCGAGCCGGTGCCGGAGTGACGCTGGAATCGTGACCATCCCCCGGTCGCTGACTGTGGTTTCCTCGGGAGGGTCTTCCGTTGCCATACCTGACGGTACAGCTCCTCCCGCAATACATGTTGCGCCACATGCGGTTGCGAATTACCGCTGGCTTGATATCACCTACGGGTTCGGGCGTGGATAAACGTCGAGACCGTCGCAAAATTTGTCATTTGCTGACAATTTAACCGTCTCGCTGAAGTACACTTTCACCGATGGGGTCTGGATTCGGGCCGGAGGACGTCGTCAATCGACGCGTCAACAGGCACGTCAAAGAGCTGCTCCCGGTCCAGGTCTCCGCACAGAAGGACTACCTGCTCGAAGGGCAGCGGTGGCTGGCGTCGGAGACACTTCCGGGTGACGCGGACCGGTGTCTGTGTCTCCTGAAGAGCTACGTCGGGCAGCGTGGTCAGTTCGAGATCCACGTCGAGCGCGTCTTCGACCGGGGGACCGACGGCGAGTGGCGCATCGAGAACACGATCACGCGCACGGGGGCCGGCTCGCTGCCGCCGTTCACGTACCTTGTGACATCGGAGATCGAACTGCTGGGCGATGTCGAGACGGATCGCACACGCGTCTCCTGGGTGGCACTCGGCGATGACCCGGTCTACGGCTGGCGGGAGGCCCAGGCGGCAGTCCTCCTCACGGAGAAGATGAGTCACTTGCGGGCACGCGAGCGCGGTCAGGGGATGGAGCATTCAGGTTCGCTGAGTCGGCTCGGCTCGCTGTCGAACGTCATCGACACCGGCCGGCAGTTGCGGACCGACTGGGAGGAGATCGACGAACTGCTCGGGCCGGACGCGGACACGATCGCCGCGACCGCTGGTTTCGACGCGCTCGAATCCCGGGAGCAATACCTCGAAGCCGAGCGGCTGGGCATCGATTTCCTCGCTGCCGACATCGAAGATTTGCAGGTGGAGGGAGACAGACGCGAACCGGCGACAAGCCGCGAGTCGGATGCTGACCGACCCGACTGGCAGACGCCGCCAGCGGAGCTGACCGTCGACGAGACCGAGTCGGAGCTCCGGAAAATCCAGCACGAGCTCCGCCGGATGAAACGGGAGTTCGACGACGAGTCTCCGGATTGATACCGGTGGCGATACCATTTCGAACTGATCTGGCACGCCGTCGTGCCAGATATCTTTCCGAACGTATCGCCACCAGTGTGAGCTACCGCAGAGCGGTATGCACAGGAACTGATAGTGATCGTTACAGCAACCACTCTCATAGTGACCGTTGTACCGATTTATCGGTGTAACCGCACGACTGCGTGCGGACAATCCGGAACAGACGTACAACGGTCACTATCAATGTGCGGTGGGGGGATGTCACGCGTACCGACACGGGTTTGTCGCGCCCGACCCAATCGCCGACCATGACGCGACTGTTTTCATCGCTCGAACTCCGCGAGACGTCGATTCCAAATCGCGTGATGGTCTCGCCGATGTGCCAGTATTCCTGTGAGGACCGTGACGGGCTGGCGACGGCGTGGCACCGAACCCACCTCGGTTCGCGTGCCGTCGGCGGCGCGGGGGTCGTGATGGCTGAGGCGACCGCCGTCGAGCCCCGCGGACGGATATCGCCCGAGGACCTAGGCATCTGGTCGGACGAACACGCCGACGCGCTCGCTCCCGTTGCCGAGTTCGTCCGCGAGCAGGGCTCGGTGCCGGCGATCCAGCTGGCCCACGCCGGGCGCAAGGCCTCGACGACCCGCCCCTGGGAGGGCCACGGCCCGGTCGCCCCCGAGGAGGGCGGCTGGACGGTCGTCGGCCCGACCGACGACCCCTGGCCACACGACGGCGAGGCCCCGCCGACCGAGCGGCTCACGCCCGAGGAGATCGAGGGCGTCGTCGAGTCGTTCCGCGCCGCCGCGGAGCGTTCGCTCGCGGCCGGCTTCGAGATCGCCGAGGTCCACGCCGCCCACGGCTACCTGCTCCATCAGTTCCTCTCGCCGGTCACGAACACCCGCGGGGACGCCTACGGCGGCGGCTTCGAGGGCCGAACCCGTCTGCTCCGGGCGGTCACCGAGGCCGTCCGGGACGTCTGGCCCGACGGGAAACCCGTCTTCGTCCGGCTCTCCGCGACCGACTGGTTGCCCGACCGCGACTCCTGGACCGTCGAGGACTCGATCAGGCTGGCCGACCGGCTCGCCGAACTGGGCGTCGACCTGATCGACGTCAGCGGCGGCGGGATCCATCCCGATTCCAGTCCCGAACGGACCGGCCCGAACTACCAGGTCCGCTACGCCGAGCGGGTCCGCGAGGAGACCGACCGGAGGGTCGCGGTCGGTGCGGTCGGCGGGATCACCACGCCCGAACAGGCCGAGGCCGTCGTCGCCAACGAGCGGGCTGACCTGGCGATTGTCGGCCGCGAACACCTCCGGGATCCGTACTTCGCGCTGCGGGCCGCGCAGGCGCTGGACGCGACCGACGAGATCGAGGGGCCGCCGCAGTACCGGCGCGCGTTCGGGTTCTGATTCCGTCCGCGGCCAACGATTAAGTAGCCAACCGGCGACCGGCCTGTATGCAGACGCGCTTGCTTCCCGCCGAGGTCGTCACCGAGCACACCGGGGTTGCGGCGGTCGTCGAGGCCGTCGCGGACGCCTTCGCCGCTGACGCCCGCGGGGACGTCCAGATGCCGGCCAAATCGTATATCGACCTCCCGCAGTACAACGGCGACTTCCGGTCGATGCCCGCCTACCTCGACGCCGGCGACTGGGACGCCGCCGCGGTCAAGTGGGTCAACGTCCACCCCGACAACCGACAGCGGTTCGGCCTGCCGACCGTCATGGGGACGATCGTCTACTCCGACCCGGAGACCGCCTTCCCGCTGGCGCTGATCGACGGGACGACGATCACGCGCCTGCGGACCGGCGCTGCGGCCGCGGTGGCGACCCGGGAACTCGCCTCCGCGGACGCGACGTCGCTGGGACTCGTCGGAGCCGGCACGCAGGCCAACACCCAGCTCGAGGCCATCGCGACCGTCCGGGACATCGAGGAGGTGATCATCGCCGACGCCGACCCGGAAGCCGTCGAGTCCTTCGTCGCGGCCTTCGAGGACCGCTTCGACGCCCGCGGCGGGACGATCGAGCAAGCGACCCAGTGTGATGTCGTCTCGACGACTACCCCGGTCAAAGAGCCGATCGTCGAGGCGGTCGGCCCCGAGACGCACGTCAACGCGATCGGCGCCGATGCCGCCGGGAAACACGAGATCGCAGACGCCGTGCTCGAGGCGGCGACGATCGTCATCGACGACTACGAACAGTGTACCCACTCCGGCGAGATCAACGTCCCCTGGGGCGAGGGAGTGCTCGACGACGGGGACATCTACGCCGAACTGGGCGAGATCGTCGCCGGCGAGGTCCCCGGCCGGGACGACCCAGCGGGCCCGGAGGGTGTGACTGTCTTCGATTCGACCGGGCTGGCGATCCAGGACGTCGCCGCCGCCCACGTCGCCTACGAGCACGCCACGGAAGCCGATGCCGGGACCCCGTTCGATCTGGTCGGGACCGAGATCTAGATCTTTTCGAGGGCCTTCGAGATCAGCCAGACGACGATCAGCAGGGGCAGGAACGGTACCAGCAAAACCACGAGCCCGAGGAACACCGACCAGCCGATGACGTCCATTTCGACGTCTCTGTGGCTGCTGTAGCCGGGTGTTACCGTTCGCAGCGCTTCGACGACAGCGGAATCTTCACTCGTCTCTGATTCGTCTTCGCTCATGAGAACCTATTGGTCTCCTGAGGAGATAAGGGCTGTTCCGGCGATCGACGCACCTACTCGAGATGGACCGCCGGCCGGAACGGTTCGGCCTGGCCGGCTTTCCCGGCCGGGTCGTGGGGATCGCCGTCTTCGGCGTAGATCTCGACCTCGGCGTCGAACTCGCGGGCGAGGAACGACCGGGCGGATTCGTAGACCGACTGTTCGTCGATCCCGAGCATCGCCTGCAGGGTCTCGTCGTCGCGCTCGCGGACGAGACGCACCATCCCCTGGGCGAGGTCGTTGACCGCGTCGCCCTTCCGGCGCAGCGACTCGTACTGCATTACGTTACCCATGACCGCGCCCACGTCAGGCCCGGTGTCAACGACTTCCTCGAAGACGGTGTGCTTCCAGTCGGCGGCGACGTACAGCCGGATCGTCTCGGGGTCGGTGTCGGTCACCTCGACGATGTCGGCGACGTCGTCGGTCACGTCCGCGACCAGTCGCTCTTCGACTTCCGTCCGGATCGACTCGAACTCGGGGTTGGGCTCGGGCCAGCCGGCGTCTTCGGCGGCCTCACCTTCGAGTTGCTCGTGGAGTTCGTTCGTCATGAACGGCGCGAACGGCGCGAGCAAGCGCAGGCGGGTCCCCAGGACCTCCCGAAGCGTCCACTTCGCGCCGGGCCGGTCGGTGTCCGTCCGGCGGCGATACCACGTGAGGTGTTCGTCGAACTGGTAGAAGACCGCCTGTGAGGCGCTTCGAGTCTCGAAACGCTCCATCGACTCGGTCGCCTCGCGGATCGTCGCCTGCAGCTTCGCGAGCAGCCAGCGGTCGATGTGCTTCAGGTCGTCGCGCGCGTCGTCGGGGACGTCCGTTTCGATCACGTCCTGTGCGCGCGTCCAGAAGCGCTCGAGCTGGTCGCGCGTCGTCGCGACCTGATCGGCCCGCCAGTCGAAGTCCTGCCACGGCTCCGAGGAGTTCAACAGGAAGAACCGAACCGTATCGGCGCCGTACTCGCCGATGGCCTCGTCCGGCAACACGACGTGGCCCTTCGAGGAGGACATCTTCTTGCCCTCGAGCAGCCCCATCCCCATGACCGTGATTCCCTGCGGCCAGTTGTCGCGATCGAACAGCTCGGCGTGGTGGAACAGGTAGAAGGTCAGGTGGTTCTGGATCAGGTCGTTGCCCGAGCACCGGAAGTCGACGGGATACCAGTGCTCCCACTCCTCGCGCAGTTCGAGCGCGGTCTCGCTGGGCTCCTCGACGTCGACTTCGACGCCCGCCGGGGCGTCCCCGCCGTCGGGCCCGTAGAACAGCGTATCGAAGAAGTCCCGGTCCATCTCCTCTGGCGGGACGTCCTCCAGCCGGTGGGCGATGGTGTAGTAAGCCATGTAGATCGTCGAATCGGAGAGGGGCTCGATGACGAACTCGTCGTCCCAGGGCAGGCGCGTCCCGAGCCCGTAGTTGCGGATGCAGGGCCACTCCTCGAGCCAGTCGATGGTGTGATCGTACTGGTCGGCCGTGCTCTTCGGGATCGCCTCCAGCTGGTCGACGACCTCGTGGGCTTTCCGGGACCACTCCTGGTCGCTGTACCGCAGGAACCACGTCTCCTTCTGGGCGACCTCGACGTCGCCGCCACACCGGCAAACGACCTCCTCGGTGAACTCGTACATCGTGTCGAACAGGGCCTGCTCGCTGTAGTGCTCGCGGAACCGCTCGCGGACGTCCTCGATGACCTCGCCCGCGAACTCCCCGTAGGAGGCAAGCAGCCGCCCGCTGTGGAACTCGTCCTGATAGAGGCCGGCCGTCACGTCCTCCAGCTGCGGGTCGTCGCTGGAGTCGATCCCGGCGGACTGGACGGCGTCGCGGGCCGGGATTTCGCCGTAGCCCTCGATCTTCAGGATCGGGACCGGCTCGATCGCCGCGACTGCCTCGGGATCGATCCCGTACTCGCGCATGCGCTCGTCGTCGGCCTTGGCCTCCTGCAGGGCGACGTAGTCGTCCGGCGAGTGGGCGGGCACGGACATGACGACGCCAGTCGCGTTGTCGGCGTCGACGAAGTCCGCGGGCAGGATCAGGACCTCGTCGCCGGTGACGGGGTTTTCCGCGGTCTCGCCGATGACGTCCGCAGGGTCGACCTCCTCGAGTACCTCGACCTCGCGGGCCTGCAGATCGAACTTCTCGGCCGCGTCCTTCGAGACGAACCACGTCTCGCCGTCCACCTCGGCCAGGACGTACTCGGCGTCGGGGTTGAGGTAGGCGTTGGTGACTCCTCGGACCGTCTCGGGTCGCAGCGTCGCCATCGGCGCGACGACGTCCTCGCCGCCGATCTCGGCACCGAACTTGACCAGCGTGAACTCCTGATACTCGGCGTCCTCGCCCTCCAGCAGGTCGTGGGTCGTGACGGGCTGCTGTTCGTTGGTGCAGTAGTTGACCGGGTTCAGCCCCTTCTCAAGCAGGCCACGTTCCTTGAGCGTCTCGTACTGCCAGGTGATGAACTTCGAGTAGCGCTCGTCGTTGGTCGTGAACTCCCGCCGCCAGTCGATCGACAGCCCCAGCTGCTCGAAGCCCTTCTTGTAGTGGTTCTCGATGAAATACCGGGCGTAGCCCATCGGCGTCTCGAGTTCCTGGAGCTCGTCCTCGGGGACGTTGTAGGTGTCCTGCAGCACCGACAGCTGCTCTTCCTCTCCTTCTTTGAGGCGTTCGACGGCTCCGACGATGGGCGTGCCGGTGACGTGCCAGCCGAGCGGGAACAGCACGTTGTCGCCTTGCAGACGTCGATATCGGGCGTAGACGTCGGGGACGGTAAAGGTTCGGACGTGTCCGATGTGCATCCCGCCGCTGGGGTAGGGGTAGGGAACCGTGATGAACGTCGGTTCCCCGTCGTCTTCCGGATCGGCCTCGTAGCGCCCCTGTTCCTCCCAGCGGGTGCGCCACTTGCGTTCCAGCTCACCCGGCTCGTACTCGGTTGTGCGTGGCGGACCGGTCATATCTCCCGTTTCCGGCCGGCTCCCTAAAAGGACTCCCATCCACAGCTCGATCGGCAGTGTCGACCGTCACGGACGTTTTTGTGTCTCACCCACCACCTGCCGTCATGGACACCGAGGGACTGCACCCGCAGGCCGCAGCCGCAGTCGAACGCCAGCAGCGAGTACAGCAGTTGCTGCCGATCCGGAGCGCACGCCTCCTTCGGGCGTTCTCCCGGCTGGACGCCTGGCGGCGCGACCCGCCGCCGGTCGCACAGGTCGCCGATCGGACGGTCCCGGGACCGGGCGGCGACCTTCCGATCCGGGTCTACCGTCCCGAGGGCGAGACGCCGTTCCCGACGGTCGTGTTCTTCCACGGCGGCGGGTTCGTCACCGGCGATCTCGACACGCACGACGCGCTCTGTCGACACCTGGCTCGCGAGAGCGAGTGCGTCGTCGTCTCGGTCGACTACCGGCTCGCGCCGGAACACCCCTTCCCCGCGGCCGCCGAGGACGCCATCGCGGCGACCGAGTGGGCCGCAGAGCACACGCGAGCCCTGGGCGGGGACGGCTCGCTCGCCGTGGCCGGCGACAGCGCCGGGGGGAACCTGGCCGCGGTCGCCGCGCTCGCGGCCCGTGACCGCGGCGACCCCGAGATCGACTATCAGGCACTGATCTATCCGGGCGTGGGCGTCGAGCGCGATCAGGCGTCGGTGCGCGAGTACGACGGACTGGTCCTCTCGGAGGACGACCTGGAGTGGTTCAACGAGTGCTACTACGGGAGCGAGCTCCATCGGAACAACCCCTACGCCGACCCGATCGCCGCCTGTGACCTCTCCGGCGTCGCGCCGGCCACAGTCCTTACCGCGGGCTTCGATCCGCTTCGGGACGGGGGTCGTGCCTACGCCGACCGTCTCCGGAGCGACGGCGTCGAGGCCCGCCACGTCGAGTACGAGGACATGATCCACGGGTTCGTCACGAGCACCGACGCGATCGACCGCGCTACCGAAGCGATCGCCGACGTCGCCGCCGATCTCCGGGACGCGCTCGGTGCGTGATGTGACCGGCGAAACGTGTAACCGACACCGTACACAACGTATACGCATGAGTACGATCCGTGTGTCCGACGACGTCAAAGAGCGCCTTCGAGATCTGAAGCGCGACGACGAATCGTTCAATGACCTGCTGGACCGGCTCAGCCGCCAGGAGAAGGAGGTCGAGGAGATCGCGGGGAGTCTCGCCTTCCTCGATGAAGACGGCGATCTCGAAGCGAAGATGAACGAAGCTCACGAAGAACTGAACGAGTCGCTGGAGAAGCGAGTCGAATGATCGTTCTTGACCGGGACATCCTTGCGAGAATCACTGGCAAGCACCCCGACCAGGATATTTTGAACCACCTGCAACGGTACCGTCAGGAAGAATGGACGATCCCGACAGTCGTCGCCTGGGAGTCGTACAAAGCTGCTTCGGGCCGCTCCCAGATGCTGCGAACACAGCGCGTTCTCAGAGAAACGCTCGATAGAATTCTCGATCTGACCGACGATGTCGCGCTCGAAGCTGCCTATCTCGACGAACAGCTCGGCGAGCAGGGCGTGTCTCTCGAGACGGCTGACCTCCTCAACCTCGCCACCGCTCACGAGGCCGGCGCGACGTTCGTCACCCACAACAGCAACGACTTCGACAAGACACCAATCCACCACCTCGCCGACGTCGATGTCGTCGTGTCTTGACTCCGTCCGGGGCGTCGTAGCCGTCCGTCACTACTCGGGCTCTCAGGCGTCGTAGCCGTCCGCCGCTACTCGGGCTCCCAGGCGTCGTAGCGGTCGTGCTCGAGATCGAACCGTTCGAGGATCTTGCCGACGACGTGATCGACGAAATCGGCCGGATCCTCGGGATCGAAGTAAAACCCCAGCACGGGCGGGACGACCTCGACGCCCATCCGGGCGAGTTTCAGCAGGTTTTCCAGATGCAACTCGCTGAGCGGCGTCTCGCGGGGGACGACCACCAGTCTGCGCCGTTCCTTGAGCGTGACGTCCGCGGCCCGCGAGACCAGGGTGTCCGAGCGACCGGTCGCGACCGCCGCGACGGTGTTCATCGAGGCGGGGACGATCACCATCCCGTCGGTCCGGACCGACCCCGAAGCGACCGGCGCGTGGACGGCGTCCTCGCCGTAGACAGCCGCCGACAGCTCCTCCAGATGCTTCATCGTCGCCTCGCGGTCACCCCGTTCGTGGGCCATCACCGACTTGGCGGCGTCGGTCACGACCGTCACGACCTCGCCGTGCTCGGAAAGCGCCTCGACGGTCCGGACTGCGATCGGGATTCCCGACGCGCCGGTGATCCCGACGACGACTCGATCCACGGTGCTCACCGCCTGACGACGCCGTCGTCGGCGTCGACCGTGACGCGCTCGCCGTCCTCGAGTCGTTCGACCGGGACGTCGTCGACACAGGGAATCTCCCCGAGGATCGCGCCCGTCGCGACGATCGTCTCGGTCTCCTCGTTGACGATCGCCGCCGGTGCGACGCCGTTCTGGGCCAGCCCGTAGAGGACGTACGAGCCGACCGTCGAGCCCTTCCCGCGCGGGAAGACCAGCACCTTTCCGGCGACGTTTGCGCCCTCGAGCTGGTGGCCCTCCTCGATGAATTCGCCGGTGTCGGGCTCGACAGCGCCGTAGAAACTGATCGGCTCCGTCGAGCGCAGGACCTCGCCCGCGGCCGTCCCCTCGGTGATCGAGTTGCCTTCGACGACGCTCTCCTCGCCTGTCCCGTCCGGCTCACTCATCTTCGATCACCCCCTCGACCAGCGAACGTTTGTCGTCGAAGACCACCTGCTGGTTGCCGAACCCGGGCAGGTAGTTGGCGGCCTTCGCGGAGTCGGTCGCGCTGGTCTCGTAGCCCAGCTCCTCGATCGGGGAGACGACGTTGCAGGTGTCGGCGAGCACCTGTCCGCCGGCCGCCTCGATGGTCTCGGTGTGGCCGTTGCGGTCGGCCCAGGTCTTGACTGCGCCGCTGGTGCAGACCCACAGGTCGCTTTCGAGCGTCTCGCCCTCGACGGCCTCGGCGACGTCGGCGATCTCCTCCGGCGAGCAGTGGGGACAGCCGATGACGACCAGTTCGGGGTCCTCGCCGTCGTTCAGCTTCGCGTGCTCCTCCTCGCGCTCGCCCGCGCCGAAGGTGGCGCTGTCGACGTGCTCAGGCGGCTCCATATCGGTGGTGACCCCTTCGACGAAGTGCAGCGCGACGGCCCCCGAGGCGGCCATCGCCGCGCCGAGCGCCTTGAGCTCGTCGGTCGTCGCCGCGTCGATCCCGGTGAAGTAGGGTTTGCCGTCCTCGACGATCCGCCCGGCCCACGAACCCAGCGCGGCGAACTCCGACTGATCGTCGAGGTCGACGTCGACGTCGATCCGGTGGGTCGGCCGGCGGTTCTCCTCCAGATGGAGGCCGTGCTTGGGCGTCCGGCCGGTGATCGCCGCCGCCAGCGCCGAGGGACCACCCTCGCGGTTGGTCTTCGCGCCGACGACGCTGTTGACGAACGAGACCGCTGAGGATTCGGCCCACGCGACGTGCTGGCCGCGATGGGGCAGGTTGCCCGCGAGATACGGCGTACAGGTAAAAGAGAGGGTGATCCCCATCTCCTTGAGGGCGTCTCTGATCCGCCGCTGTTTCTCGGCGAACTCCTCGCTGACGCCCATCTCCTCGTACTGTTCGAAGTCCATCCCCGCGGGGTTGGCGAAGGTCGTCACCGAGACCTCCGCGCCCTCCTCGGCGAACCCCTCGAGGAATTCGACGCCGGGGTCGCCGATCGACTTGTAGGAGATGCCCGACGCCTGGGCCGACTCGATCTCGACCATCTCCTCGGCCCCGTAGATGTCGCCGAGTTCGACCAGCAGTTCCATCGCCTTGCGCGTGGCCGGCGTGTCCGATTCGAGCAGTCGTTCTTCCTCTTTTGTCAGGTGCATAGGTGGTTAGTCCGTGTGGTGGCTATTGATACTCCGAGAGATCGAGTTCGTCCGCGCCGGGAACGGTCACTTCCGCGAACTCGGAGCGCTCCCGATCGCCGGGGATCGTCGCGTCGACGATCCACTTGGTCAACGTGCCGGTCTCGTAGTCCTGGGAGGGGTCCAGCGACGACCCCTTGGCGTTCTCGATCGTCTCGATGTCCCGATCGGGCTGCATCCGCGTGGCGGTCGCCCACTCGACGGCGTCGGGATCGGCCGGGTCGACGTCGCTGTCGACGACGGTGACCTTCTTCATCGAGGGGTGGGCCGCCAGCGCGGCCATCCCGGCGTTCTTGGGGTCGCCCTCGGTCCGCTTGTCGATCTGGACGACGCCGTGCAGCCACGAACAGCCGC
Source organism: Halapricum desulfuricans (assembly GCF_017094525.1). Lineage (NCBI taxonomy): Archaea > Methanobacteriati > Methanobacteriota > Halobacteria > Halobacteriales > Haloarculaceae > Halapricum > Halapricum desulfuricans. The sequence continues at coordinate 607,086 of NZ_CP064788.1, forward strand.
CCGGGGTCAGCACGACGTTTTCGACCGTCGGCACGGTGTTCTCGACGATCCGGTAGATCCGCGGTTCCTGTGGGATCCCCATTAGGTGGGCGTGTTCCTTCCGACCCGGGACGATCACCCGCGCCAGCGGATCCGGTCGGGCGTGGAGTTCGTTCACCTCGACGACCGGTTGCTGGCGGGTCCGGTCCCACGTCCGGGAGAGGTCAACGAACGGCCCCTCCTCGGCGCGCTCGTCGGTGATCGTCGCCCCCATAACGAGTTCGGCCTCGCTGGGAACGGTCAGGCCGTGGAACTCCGTGGTCGCAAGCTCCCCGTCGAGCAGCCGATTGGCGAGATCGAGTTCGCTCATATCCGGCGAGAACGAGGTCGCCGCGGCGATCTCGACGGCGGGGTTGACGCCCATCACGATCGCGACGTCAAGACCACCCTCGGTGCGCGTGTATATGTCGTGGAGGTGCCGTTCGACCAGTCGCATCACCAGCCGGTTGCCCTCGTCGTACATCATCCGGTGAAAGGAGAGGTTGTGCACGCCAGTCTCGGGGTCCTTCGCGATCACGACCGTCGAGGCGAAGTACTGCCGTTCGTGTTCGTCGTAGTAGATCGGGATCGGGACGTGCTCGGCGACGTCGGGCTCGTCGGCGACGTGTTCGAAGGCGGCCGGACGCTCGCGCTCGAGCGCGAGGGGGTCGTCCATCGCGGTGCTGACGGCGTCGATGATCCCCGACGGCTCGACGCCCAGCGCCTCGCCGATCAGCGCTCGCGAGGAGACCAGGTTCGACACCGCGCGCACGTCCGGATAGTCAGCGACCGACTCGAAGACGATCGGCCGGCGCTCGTCCTGGACGGCCAGCGCCGGGAGTTCGAACCGCGTCTCGACCGGCTCCGTCAGTACGTTCCGGTCGCCGACATCGTCGAGAAAGCTTCTGAGGCCCATACCCTGGATTCGGCAAATATCTCCTTAAACGTTCGTGACTCGCGATAGCGTGTACCGTCGCTTGCGCAGAACCCCGGTCCGCCTGTCACATTTATCAACAGAGAGCAAGAACGACTAGCGGATGGCGCCGCTGACAGAAGTCGCCACGTTCGTGCTCGCGCTCGTCACGACCGCGACCGGACGCACGGCGTGGCGACAGCGGCCGAAGCCGGGCGCGCGGTCAATCGCGCTGTTCCTGTTTTCCATCGCGGCGTGGGAACTCGCCCTGCTGACGACGGCCGTGACGACGGCGTACGATCCGTCGCTGGTCGCCGAGACGTTCAGTTTTCTCGCCTCGGCGAGCGCCGTCGTCTGGTTTCTGGTCTTCACGTTCGAGTTCGCGGGATACGAACACCTCGCGACGCGACGTGGCGTCGGTCTGCTGTTCGTCGAACCGATCGCCATGGCCCCGGTCGTGTTGACCAACAGATTGCACGGCCTGTACTGGTCGTCGTTCGAGCGCGCGCCCGAGTACTTCGGACACTTTCGGATGGTGCCGGGACCGCTGTTCGGCCTCCACCTCTCGTACATGTACGGGCTGTTCGTGGTCGCGTCGGTGCTGCTGGTGATCCGGGCGGTTCGGTCCCGGTCGTTGCACCGCCGACAGTCGGTGCTGATAAGCGTCGCGCTCGTCGTCACGTGGGCCGGCAACGCCGGGACGATCCTGACCGAACGGGCGGCGCTGCAGGTCGTCGGAACCGGGATCGGGGCACTCGTTCTGTTCGTCGCAATCTTCGGGTTCCGGCTGCTGGAGGTCGTCCCGACCGCACGAGCGACCGTGATGGATCGGATCGATGTCGGCATCGTCGTTCTCGATGATGGCGACCGGATCACCGACATCAACGACCACGCGCGGGAGATCCTCGGACTCGAGCCCGACGAGACGGTCGTCGGGCTGCCGGCCGACGCAGTGGGTGACGACCGTGCTGCGGTCTTCGACGTCGACGCGACGGCGGACGAAGCGACGGTCGAACTGTCCGTCGACGATGAAACCCGTATCTATCGCGTCGACGTGTCGCCGCTGTCGGATCGGCTCGGCCGCTCGATCGGCCGGGTGTTCATCCTCCAAGACGTGACCGAACGCCGCCGCCATCAGCGCGAGCTGCGACGACAGAACGAACGCCTCGATCAGTTCGCCGAGGTCGTCGCTCACGACCTCCGCAATCCCCTGAACGTCGCCGACGGATACGTCGAGCGCATGCGGACTTCGGATGAGGAGTATCTCGACGAGATCTCCGACGCCCACGAGCGGATGGAGGCGATCATCGACGACGTGCTCGCGCTGGCTCGCCAGAACACTGACATCGATACCGAGCCCGTCGCGCTTGAATCGGCCGTCAGAGACGCCTGGGAGAGCGTCGAAACCGCCGACGCCACCCTCCGAGTTCCCGATCGGATCACGATCAGTGCGGATCGGGGGCGACTGCTCGAACAGCTCTTCGAGAACCTCTTTCGCAACGCTGTCGAGCACGCCGGAACCGACGCGACGATCACCGTCGGTGCCCTCGACGAGGGGTTCTACGTCGCCGACGACGGCCCCGGGATCGACCCCGAGCGGCGCGAGGCGGTGTTCGAGCCCGGCGAAACGTCCCGAGCGGACGGAACGGGATTCGGCCTCGCGATCGTCGACAGCATCGCGGACGCACACGGCTGGGACGTCCGCGTCACGGAGAGCGACGCAGGCGGCGCGCGGTTCGAGTTCACTGGCGTCGAAATTGTCGACCGTTGACGACAGCGGGTGTCTGGCTTGCAAAATGTCTGGTCCGTCCCTGTGGATCCCATGGCAGAGACTCGGAACGAGTATCTTGAGCAGCCACACTCGCCGGATGGTTCGACAATGGACGAAAGACCGATACCTGTGCCCGACCAATGCCGGCTGTGGACGATCAGTCGATCATCGTGGAACTGGACGTGACCTCGCCACGGGTCGTCCTCGGGCCGACGCTGTCGTCCGATCTGGACGTGGCTGTCTACGCCGAACAGCCTCCCGTCTCCCACGAGGAGACGACGTGGTTCGACGTGACGGTCTCTGCAGCCGACTTCGAGGCCTTCGAGCGCACGGTCGAGGCGGATCCAACCGTCGAGGACGTCGAGGTGTTCGTCACCTACGACGAGCGACGCACCTATCGGCTCACGATCGCCTCGGAGGTACCCGTCATGACCAACCACGTCGCCAGCTTCGGGGACGAACTGTTGACGCTTCGCTCGATTGCGAACGGCTGGCGCGTCCAGATCCGGACCACTGACCGCGCCTCGATCCGGGATTTCCTGGACTTCTGTGACACCCAGGACATCGACTGCCAGCTGTACCGCCTGTTCGAGGCTCGCGAGCCGATCGGCGAGTTCCCCGTCCCGGTCGAACCCGGCGAGTTCGAGACCCTGCAGGCTGCCTACGACGCGGGTTATTTCGAGGTTCCGCGTGAGACCGATCTCTCTGAACTCGCCGAGCAGTTCGGTGTCGCGGAATCGACGATGTCGACCCGTCTTCGAAACGCGCTCGCTCACGTCGTCGAGACTGTACTCCTCGGGGCGTCCACTCCCGATGACGTATCCAAGTGACCGTCCCGTCGCTGCCCTTCTTATAAACTCCGAACTATTTCGAGGCAACGACCTTCTATCGGTGGCTATTACCATTCGATGTAATGAAACGCCACAAGACCGCGTCAGACGACGTTGCGGGTGCCGACGGTAGAGCAGAGATCCGGGTGACGATGGAAATCGACGGGCGGCGTCTCGTGTATACCGCGGCCGACCTGGACTCGATATCGTTCTCCCCCGTTGAGCGGTAATCGCTCGAGCCGCGGACGGGGCGTCCCTCTCTGACGGCGGGCCGCATGAGCGTCGCCTCGCAACCCTTTTAACCGTGACTTGCCACAGACTCACATACCATGGACGCCGGGAAAGCCGCACGACTGGAACGGATCGGAACAGGGGGGCGACACCTCATCGTCCCCATGGATCACGGCATCACAATGGGGCCAGTCAAAGGCCTCGTAGACATCGAATCGACGATCGACGGGATCACCGCCGGTGGCGCGGACGCGGTGCTCACCCAGAAGGGGATCGCCTCGCGCGTCCACCCCCACAAGAACGGCGCGGGCTATATCGTCCACCTTAACGGGTCGACGACGATCGGCCCCGACGAGGAGGACAAGCGACTCACCGGGACGGTCGAGGACGCCATCCGCGCGGGGGCTGACGCCGTCTCCTTTCACATCAACGTCGGCTCCGAGCACGAACCCGACCAGATCACCCAGCTGGGCGACCTTACGACTGAGGCCGACCGCTACGGCATGCCGGTGCTGGCGATGGCCTACGCGCGCGGCCCGGGGATCGACGAGTCCGATCCCGAGGCGCTGGGCCACGCCGTCCGACTCGCGGAGGAACTGGGCGCGGACGTGATCAAGACCGGGTACAGCGGCGACGCCGAGAGCTTCCAGCACGTCGTCGAGGCGACCGCCAAGCCGGTCGTCATCGCCGGCGGCTCGAAGGGGACCGACGAGGAAACGCTGGAGATGGTCCGCGGCGCGATGGACGCGGGCGCGGCGGGCGTCTCGATGGGACGGTCGATCTTCCAGCACGACGACCCCGAGGCGATCACGAGCGCCGTCTCCGCGGTGATCCACGACGACGCCCCGGCCGTCGAGGCGCTGGAACGGGCCGGCCTGATCGCCGAGACGTAGTCTTACCGCCGGACGTTCCGGCCCACGGGTTCGCCGAACAGTTCCTCGTGGCGGTCCTCGTAGACGACCGTCCCCCGGACCATCGTGAGTTCGGGGAAGACGCCGTCCATGCCCTCGAACGGCGTCCAGTCACACTTCGTGTGGGTCTGCTCGCCACGGATCGGGCGGGGGTCGTCGGGATCGACGAGCACGAGGTCGGCGTCGAACCCTTCCTCGATGCGGCCCTTGTTCGAGAGCCCGAAGATCGCCGCCGGGTTGGCGGCCGTCAGGTCACGGACGCGCTCGTAGCCGAGCGTCCCCTCGCGGGCCTCGTTCAACAGCAGCGGGAGCGCCGTCTCGACGCCGGGGACGCCGCTGGGCGCGTCCCAGATCGAGGCGTCTTTCTCCTCGCGCGTGTGGGGCGCGTGATCGGTTGCGATCACGTCGACGGTGCCGTCGGCGACGCGCTCGAAGACCTTCCGGCGGCGAGTCTCCCGGCGCAGCGGCGGGTTCATCCGGCCGAACGTCCCCAGTTCGGGCAGGTCGTCGCGCGAGAGAAACAGATGGTGGGGCGTGACCTCGCAGGTCATCCCCGCGTCGTCGGCGACGTCGATCGCCTCGGGAGTCGAGGTGTGAGCGACGTGGATCCGCGCGTCGTGTTCGCTGGCGACCGTACAGGCCCGGCGGACGGCGTCGATCTCGGCCTGCGGCGTGCGGTAGGCACTCCAGGCGTCGGCGTCGTCGCGCTCGCGGGCGCTGTCGTTGAACTGCGTGGCGTCTTCCGCGTGGACGGTGACGGTCACGCCGCGCTCGCTCGCCCGCGAGACGGCGTCGGCGAACAGGTCGGCGTCGATCCCCATGTTGCCCGTCGAGTCGGCCAGAAAGACCTCCCCGAGCGCGAACAGCGGGCGCTCGAACAGCGTCTCGGGCACCCACTGCTCGGTGACGCCGCCGTTGATGCCGAAATCGACCAGCGAGTCGGCGGCGAGCGCCGCCTTTTCGTCGAAGCGCTCGCCGTCGGTCGTCGGCGGCTCGGTGTTGGGCTGGTCGACGACTGTGGTCACGCCACCGGCGGCGGCGCTCTTCGAGCCGCTCGCCCAGGTCTCCTTGTGGCTGTAGCCGGGCTGGCGAAAGTGCACGTGGACGTCGATCATCCCGGGCAGGAGCCGCTTGCCCGAGGCGTCGATCGACCGTTCGTCGGCGGTCGTCGACAGCAGTTCCCCGACCTCGGCGATAGTCTCGCCGTCGATCCGGACGTCCCGCGTGCGGCCGTCCGGCAACGTCGCGTCCGTGATGAGCATACTCCCGACTGGCACGCGCGAGAGCCTAACGCTGACGGTCTCTCGCTTGCGACGGGCAGCGGCGCGAGCGACTCATACTGCCGGCTGTAAGTTCGTAAAGATATTCGCCACCCGGGGTGGCGAATTCCTTCAGTGTGTTACAGCCGGCAGTATCACCAGATCTCGCCGTCGTACTGCTGGGCCTCTCCTGTACCGTCGAACGTGACACGTCCCGCGTCGGCGTACTCGACGGTGAGCGTCCAGTCCTCGCCACCGAGGTCGTCGAGTTCGAGGATCTTCAGCGACGGCAGCGGGCCGGACTCGGTCTCGCCTTCGGCCGCCAGCGGAATCGACCCCCGCTCGAACGTCGAGAGTCGATACGTCACGTCGGTTCGACCGTCGCCGTTCCACAGGAGCAGTCGCTCCTGCTCGGCGTTGCCGACGTGCGCGACGCCGGCGTCGACGAGCGTCTCGACGATCGCCCGGGCCTGCTCGCCGGTCAGTCGCTCCCGGAAGTCCCCGAGCCAGTCGAGGTCGGCCCGCTCGCTCGCGATGAACGCCGCCGCGTATTCCTCGATCCGGGCTTTCGACCGCGCCGGGATCTCGAGATGGCGGAGCAGCTCCCGGACGCGGTCGCGGCGCGGATCCTCGGGGACGACCAGCCCCCGGTCGGGGGCCGAAAGCGTCACCGTCACTCGCGAGGTCGCGTCGTGGTCGGGGATCGCGATCGTCTGCGCTCGCGTCTCGGTGTCGTACGCGACGGACCCGTCCGCGCCGTCGATCTCGACCGCGAGGTCCTCGCGGACGCCGCGGACACAGAGTTCGAGGTCGCGCGTCGCCGGGACGTGTTCGGTCGCCCCGCTCGCGGCTTCGACGGTCAGCGCGACCCGCCCGGGCTCGTGTGACTGGCGGATCGTCGTCGTCGCGTACTCGCCGTCGCGGTAGGCCTGACTGGTTCCGTCGTCCTCGTAGAGGTCGACGGTGTTGTCCGCACCGGGGAACGCGACGACCCGCAACGTCTCCGGGCTATCGACATCGCCGAAACCGGGATCGCCGTCCAGCGGGACGATCGCGCCCGCCCTCGCGTAGACCGGCACGTCGCCGAGGTCGCCGTAGCTGGCGTCGAGCCCGGCGCGGGACGGGCGCCCGGTCTCGAAGTCGAACCACTCGCCGTCGGGCAGCCAGACGGTCTGTCGCGACAGGTTCGTCCCGTCGCCGCGCTCGCGGACGTGCGGGGCGACGACCAGTTCGTCCCCGAAGTAGTACTGCTGGGGGACGTGATAGGCCAGCTCCTCGTTCGGGTGGTGGTAGTACATCGGCCGGACCAGCGGGACGCCGCGGTCGTGGTTGCGCCGGGCCATCGTGTAGAGATACGGGATCAGCGCGTGGCGCAGGCGTAGCGCCTCCGACAGCGTCTCCCGAACCGTCGGTTCGAACGTCCACGGTCGCTTGTCGATGTACTCGATGTTGCCGGTGTGGATCCGGTTGATCGGACTGAACACCCCGAACTGCAGCCAGCGGGCGTACAGTTCGCCGAAGCCGGTCGGCGTGCCGCTGCCGCCGAAGTGACCGCCGATGTCGTGGCTCCACCACCCGAAGTCGACGTTGCTGCCGGTCGCAGTCAGGTACGGCTGGAAGGAAAGCGAGCCCCAGGAGATGTACGCGTCGCCCGAGAACCCGACTGGATAGCGGTGCCCGCCGAGGCCGCCCCACCGCGAGAGGATAAAGGGTCGCCGACCGTCACGGGTCCGATCCAGCGCGTGGAGGTGGTTGAGCGCCCACAGGGGATCCAGCCCCGCCATTTCGGGGGATTCGTCCCACTGCTGCCAGTCGATCCACCAGAAGTCGACGCCGTCGTCCTCCAGCGGGTCGATCACGTGCTCGAAGTACCCCCGCAGGAACTGCGGGTCACTGGCGTCGAACTCGACAGGGCGTCCACTCGCCGGATCGATCCCCACGTGCTCGGCGATGTCGGGATAGGCCGCCTCGTGTGGGTGGACGCCGTCGGCCGGGTGGATGTTGAGCGTCGTCTTCAGCCCCACGTCGTGAAGCCAGTCGACGAATCCCTCGGGGTCGGGGAACAGATCGCGGTTCCACGTCCAGCCCGTCCAGCCGCCGTGGTACTCGTTGTCAGTGACGTGCCAGTCCATGTCGAGCACCCAGACCGACAGCGGCAGCTCCTCCTCGCGGAACCGCTCGATCAGCGACCGGTGCCGGTCGGCGCTGTAGTCCGCGTAGCGACTCCACCAGCTGCCCAGCGCCCACCGGGGGATCATCGGCACGTCCCCGGAGACGGCAGTGAAATCCTCGAGCGCGCCGAGGTAGTCGTGGCCGTACCCGAAGAAGTAGATGTCCTCGTAGTCGTCGTGAGCGTCCCGGGGGGCCACCCAGCCGTCGTCGAAGACGAGCCGGTCGGTGTCCTCGAGGACGGTCCAGCCGTCGCCGCCGAGCAGTCCGGGTTCGAGGTCGGTACTGCCCTCGACGCGGTCGAGCGTCCGGACCGTTCCCCCCATGTTGGCCACGTCGTCGTCGCCGTAGTGCCAGACCGATCCGGATTCGCGGACGTGCGCCGACAGCGTCGACGGGGCGAACGGCTCCTCGGCCGTGTACTCCAGCCGGAGCGCCTCGGTCTCGATCGCGAGCTGGCCGTCGCCGCGAGCGACATCGAACTCCGGCACGGGCTGCTCGCGGTGCCAGAAGACCTGACTCGGGCGGTCCTCGAACTCGCCGTCCGGATCGTACTCCGCGCGGACGATCCGCGGTGTCAACACGGTGAGCCGGAAGCGGTCGCCGCGGACGATCGCCGCCTCGTCGGCCTCGGGTGAGAAATCCGGAACGTGATACGGCGCGAGCGTCATTGACCGTACGGTCAGTCCCCGCACACAAAAAGGGCAACGCCGTCCGGCTGTCAGCGCCGATCGGTGTCGCTTGCGCTTCCCTCGTAGGTGATACTGGTGACCCCGTCGTACTCGAGCGTGAACGCCCAGTCGTAGGTCTCGAACTCGGAGAGTTCGATCACCTCGTAGCCGGGCAGCGAGCCGTGTCGGAACCCGCCCTCGTGGCCGAACGGGGTTCCCGTCCGGTCGTAGGTGGCGAACTGGTACGTGACGTCGATGCGACGGGTCCGGTTCCAGGCGAGCAGCCGGTCGTCGCCGGCGTAATCGAGCCGTTCGATACCGGCGTCGACCAGCGTCTCCGCGATCGCACGCAGCTGGGCGTCGGTCAGCGCCGCGGCGAAGTTGCCAAGCCAGTCGAGGTCGGTCCGCTCGCCTGCGAGAAACGCCTTCGCGTGTGTTTCGAGCGGGGGCTTCGAGCCGGCCGGCATCGAGAGGTTCCAGAGCAGTTCCTCGAGCTGGGAGCGTCGCCAGTCGCTCTCGGCGACCAGGTTCGTCCCTTCGCCGTCGAGGACGACCGTGGCGGTCGCATCGACGCCGACGCCGGCGTCGTCGAGGCTGACCGTCAGCGTCCGCGTGTCCTCGTCGTACGCGCGGGAGTGGCCGGCCGCGCCCTCGACGGAGACGGTCACGTCCTCGCGAACGCCGCGGAACTGGAGTTCGTAGGTCCGGTCATCGGGGACGTGTTCGGGGATCCCTTCGATCGGCCCGATCGTGAACGTGAGCCGATCGCCCTCGAAGGACTGTGCGAGGCGCGTCGTGGCGTAGTCGCCGTCGCGGCTGGCGCAGGTGACGCCGTCGTCCTCGTAGAGGTCGAAGGCGTTGTCCGCGCCGGGGAACGCGACGACCCGCAGCGCCTCCGGGGCCTCGACGTCGCCGAAGCCGGGCTCGCCGTCCAGCGGGACGATCGCGCCCGCCTTTGCGTAGACCGGCACGTCGTCGAGGTCGCCGTAGCGGGTATGAAAGCCGCTCTCGTAGCGCTCGCCGGTCTCGAAGTCGAACCACTCGCCGTCGGGCAGCCAGACGGGCCGACGCGAGAGGTGGATGTCGTCCTCGCGTTCGCGGACGTGCGGGGCGGCCAGCAACTCGCTGCCGAAGTAGTACTGATTGGGCCGGTTGTACGCGACGTCCGCCTCGGGGTGGTGATAGTACAGCGGCCGGATCGGCGGCTCGGCCCGGGCGTGATTGTGCCGGACCATCGTGTAGAGATACGGGACCAGTTCGTGTCGCCGGACGAAGGCGTCGTCCAGCGCCTCGCGGACCTCGCCGTCGTACGCCCAGGGACGTTTGTCCACGTACGGCATCTTCGAGGTGTGGATCCGGTTGATCGGACTGAACACGCCGAACTGCAGCCAGCGGGCGTACAGTTCGCCGAACTCGGTGGGGTCGCCGCTGCCCCCGAAGTGGCCGCCGATGTCGTGGCTCCACCACCCGAACTGGACGTTCGCGGCCGAGCCGGTCAGGAACGGCTGGAAGGAAAGTGAGTCCCAGGAGATGACAGTGTCCCCCGAGAAGCCGATCGGATAGCGGTGATTGCTGACGTCCGCCCACCGCGAGAAGACGAACGGCCGACTGCCGTCGCGGGTCCGATCCAGCGCGTGGAGGTGGTTGAGCGCCCACAGGGGATCCAGTCCATCCATTTCCGGTGACTCGCGCCACTGCTGCCAGTCGATCCACCAGAAGTCGACGCCGTCGTCCTCCAGCGGGTTGATCACGTGCTCGAAATAGCCACGCAGGAACTGCGGGTCGCTGGCGTCGAACTCGACGGGACGTCCGCTCGCTGGATCGATCCCGACGTGCTCGGCGATGTCGGGATAGGCCGCCTCGTGTGGGTGGACGCCGTCGGCCGGGTGGAGGTTGAGCGTCGCCTTCAGCCCCTCGTCGTGGAGCCACTCGAGAAACCCCTCGGGGTCGGGAAAGAGGTCGTCGTCCCAGGTCCAGCCCGTCCAGCCGCTGTGATGGGGGTTGTCGACGACGTGCCAGTCCATGTCGAGAACGCACACCGACAGCGGCAGGTCTCGCTCGCGGAACTGCGTCATCAGTCCGCGGAGTTCGTCCTGGCTGTACTCCCAGTAGCGACTCCACCAGTTGCCTAGCGCCCACCGGGGAATCATCGGCACGTCGCCGGCGACGTCGGTGTACGCCCGCAACGCCCCGAAATAGTCGTGGCCGAACCCGAAGAAATACAGGTCCTCGTAGTCGTCGTGGGCGTCCCGGGGGGTCACCCAGCCGTCGTCGTCGAAGACGAGTCGGTCGGTATCGTCGAGGACGGTCCAGCCGTCGCGAGAGAGCAGCCCCGGTTCCAGGTCGGTCTGGCCGTCAACGCTGTCCAGCGTCCGCGTCGTCCCGCCGAGATTGTCCTCGCTGTCGCCGTAGTGCCAGGTCTCTTCGAGGCCAGTGAGTTCGATCGACAGCGAGTCGCTCGTGAACCCGCCGCCGATCGCGTATCGCAGCTGCAGGTGTTCGGTCTCGATCTCGAGCGTGCCGTCCGTGCGCGTGGCCGAGAACTCGGGGACCGGCTGGTCGCGGTACCAGACGGCCTGACTCGGTCGGTCCTCGAACTCGCCGTCCGGAGCGTACTCCAGGCGGAGCAGCCGCGAGGAGAGGACGGTAAACCGGCAGGCGTCGGTCTCGACGATCGCCGCCTCATCGGCGACCGGTTCGAACTCGGGTACGTGATAGTCCGCAAGCGACATGACTCGCCTGTCGGCTTCCTCGTGTATAAGTATCACTCCCGGCAACCGCTGCCGCGAGATACGGTCCCCGAAGGTTATAGTCCGGTCGGACGTACGCCGTGACGTGTCCGGACTGTGTAGACGGGCGACGAGGAACTGCCGGACAGCGGCGGGAGCCTCCTGCGGTCGTTCGTCCCCGAGGACCCCAACGACCTCATACTGCCGGCTGTAAGTTCGTAAAGATATTCGCCACCCCGGGGTGGCGAATTCCTTCAGTTTGTTACAGCCGGCAGTATCAGGCGGAAACTCGCGCGGTTCGCCGCCGACCCCGCCGCGACCTACGACCCCGACTCGATGCGGACGTTCGCGTCCGAGCGGACGTTCGAGCGCGTGGCCGAGGACTTGCGTGAGGCGTACGAGACGACTGCGACCGGATCGGTTCGCAACCGCATGTAATATCGAATCTTTTTGTCAGTGGTCGATAAATACGCGACTGTGAACCTCAGCAAAGGGTTCGTCCTCGCCCTCATCGTCGCCCTGCTCGCGCTATCGATCCTGTTGGTCCAGCCGTTTCTCCAGTACGTCCTCGGTGCCGTCCTCCTTGCCTACGTCCTCTATCCACTACAGATTCGCCTCGAGGCGCACGTGTCGCCGGCGGTCGCCGCACTCTCGCTCGTGAGCCTGGCAGTCGCCGGGTTCGTCGCGCCCTTCGTCGTCGTCCTCGCGACCGTCGCGGATCGTGCTGACCGGCTCCTTCGGGACTTCGATACCGATTCGATGCAGATCGGGGTGATCGAATCCCGGATCGAGGAACTCACCGGACAGGAGATCGACGTCGCCAGCGAACTCGCCGGCTCGGGACGAGAGATCGGGACGATCGTGTTCGAACGGTCGACCCAGGCGTTCGGTACGATTACCTTTCACCTCATCGGAATCGCGCTGGCGCTCTTTCTCGTCTACTACCTGCTCAAAGACGGCGACGACCTGGTCGACTGGCTCAACCAGACGGTACCGCTTCCCGGAGAGATCCAGCGCGATCTCTATACCGATATCAACAACGTGATGTGGGGCGTTCTCTTCGGACACGTCTTCGTCGCCGTCGTCCAGGGGGTCGTCGCCGGAGTCGGGCTCGCCGTGACTGGCGTTCCCAACGCGCTGTTCTGGACGGCCGTTATGATCGTTCTCGCGATGGTTCCGCTCGTCGGTGCGATTCCTGTCTGGGGTGGGGCAGTGCTCTACCTGTATCTCACGAACGAACCGCTGCTCGCCGTCGGGCTGTTCGTCTACAGCGTCGTCGTGGTCGGACTCACCGACGACTATCTCCGTCCGTTCGCCGTCGACAGATACGCGAAGCTCAATCCCGCCGTCATCCTCCTCGGTATCCTCGGAGGGGCGTACGCGTTCGGGGTCATGGGGCTGTTCTTCGGGCCCGTCGTCCTCGGGGCGCTCAAAGCCGCCCTCCGCGTCGGCTTGGAGAACTGGTCCCGACTCGGCGGGAGCGACGCCGGCTGACCGACGTTCGAGGCGGATCTACCCAAACGCTCATCATAATGAAGGTGGTACTATTACTTCAGTAATCTTTGAGCGAACGGCGGTGGCGACTGGATCTCGTGTGGGCGGACCCCCGGCGTGGCGAACGTCCGGTTCGATCCGGTGGCCACATCGCCACCGCCGGAGCCGTCTGCGGGCGCCGAGACAGTCCTGTAGCCGTCGTTCGGGAGGGGGTTGACGGCCGCCCGCGCTCGAAGTCGATTCGACAACCGTTTTAATCCGGATGCATTTGATCAGACCAATGGGTTCGTGCATCATTTGCGGCACATCTGTCGATGGCAAGATCTGCGACATTCACCAAGAGGACGTCGCCTTCGAGTTCCGGGGATCGAGTCCCGGTCAGCTGACATCCGGCCGCTACTACAAGGGGACGGTCGACGGCTTCGCCGAGTTCGGCGTCTTCGTCGACATCGGTGACAGCGTGACCGGGCTGCTCCACGAGAGCGAACTCGACGGCCGACTCGAGAACCTCGAGTGGGAGCCCGGCGACACGGTGTACGTCCAGGTGAAAAACGTCAGAGACAACGGTAACGTCGACCTCGGGTGGTCGATCCGCCAGTCCGACCGGGAGTTCCGCGGGAAGCTGATCGACGACCCCGAGTTCGACCAGCCGAAGCTTCCCGAAGAAGTCGAGACCGGCGCGGACGACTCGGAGACAGCAGGCGAGGAGTCGACAAGCACGGCAGCGCCGGCCGACGAGTCGGCGGCGAGCGAAGGGGACAACCGCCCACAAGCGGGGGACGTCCGAGCGCGCGAGTCCGGATCGGCCGGCCCGCAGGCGGGCGAGACGCGAGCGGCCGCCACCGGAGACGTGGAGACCGTCTCCACCGAGGGCGCTGACGCGACCGAGGAGGCGCCGCTGGTGACAGTCGAGGCGCTCGGCGACCGCGTCGGCGAGGTCGTCCAGCTCGAGGGGACGATCGAGACGGCTCGCCAGACCAGCGGCCCGACGGTGTTCGAACTCGCCGACGGGACAGGAACGGTCGACTGTGCGGCCTTCGAGGAGGCCGGCGTCCGCGCCTATCCCGATATCGGCGAGGACGACGTCGTTCGACTGACGGGCGAGATCCGCGAGCGTCGCGGTGAACTGCAGGTCGAGACCGAACAGCTCGAAGCGCTCGAAGACGACGAGCGCGAGGCCGTCCGGGAACGTATGGAGGAGGCGCTGACCGAGAAGGCGCGGCCGGACGCGGTGGAACTGCTCGCGGACGACGAGGTGCTGTCGGGACTGACGGAGGCGTTCCGCGACGCGGCCGGCGAGATCCGCCGGGCCGTCTTCGAGGAGCGGCCGGTCGTCGTCCGCCACGGCGCGACCGCCGACGGGTACGTCGCCGGGGCCGCGATCGAGCACGCGACGCTGCCGCTGATCCGCGAGGAACACACCCGTTCCGACGCGGAGTATCACTACTTCGACCGGCGTCCGCTGGAGGGTGACGTCTACGAGATGGACGACGCGACCAAAGACGTCACGACGATGCTCGACAACCGGGAGCGCCACGACGAGCAACTGCCGCTGTACGTGTTCGTCGGCGTCGGCGGCACGCGCGAGTCGCTGGACGGACTGGCGTTTCTGGACGTCTACGACGCGCCGCGCGTGGTGATCGACACCGTGGCCGAGCCGGAGATCACCGACGAGGTCGAGACGGTCGTCAGCCCCGACACCGATCCCGCGACGCTGACGACGGTCGACGGCCAGCTCGACGGGCCGACGACGGCGGCGATCGCCGCGAACGTCGCCGCACACGTCAACGACGACGTCCGCGAGGAACTGTCGTATCTGCCGGCCGCAAGCTTCTGGGAGGCGCCGCCCGAGGCGTACGCCGACGCCGCCAGCGAGGCGGGCTACGACGTCGAGACGCTCGCGGAGGTCCGGGACGCCGTCGCGCTGGAGGCGTATTACCAGTCCTACGAGGACAAGCGCCAGCTGATCGCCGACCTGCTCTTCGAGGGGCGGGCCAGCGACGTCGCCGGCGACGAGGCGCGCGGACTGGCCAGCCACGTCAGCGAGCAGTTCCGGTCGAAACTCGACACGGCCGTCGAGACGGCCGAGGCCAACGTCGACCATCGGACCGTCGAGGGCGTCGACGTCGCGGTGCTGGACACGGACGCGTTCACACACCGGTTCGACTTCCCGTCGGAGACGCTGTTGCTCGACGAGTTGCTGCGGCGGCTTCGCGACGACGTCGACGCGATCGTCGGGATCGGCGAGGACGACCTGCACCTCCGCAGTGAGCACGCGCTCGACGTGCGTGACGTCGCGACACAGGTCGACGAAGCGGTTCCGGACGCCGGCGTCGAAGCGCAGAGCAGTCGGTCACAGCAGATCGCGTTCCTCGCCGGGAGACGGGACGCGGTCCTCGAGGCGACCCTAGAGACGCTCGCCGGCCAGCTGGCCTGATACCGGTGGCTATCCCATTTCGAACTGATCTGGCACGCCGTCGTGCCAGATATCTTTCCGAACGGATAGCCACCAGTATGAAAACAGCGGTAGCGACGCGAACGGCCCCGTGCGCGGCGCTCTTGAACACCCCATTGTTTACTGGTTTCTGGGAATCGCCGGTAAAGAATTTAGGGTACGTGTCGTAGTCTCACTGAGGGAGCGACACACCGGCGACGACGGATGGCATCGCCGAATCGACTCCAACGCAGTCGGGGTGTCGCTCGGAGACACACCATGCAATCAGAAACAGACGTGTTGGTCGTCGGCGGCGGGGTAACCGGGACGGCCATCGCACGCGAACTCTCGCGGTACAGGCTCGACGTCGTGCTGGTCGAAAAGGCACCCGACGTCTGCACCGGGACGAGCAAGGCCAATACGGCACTGATCCACGCCGGGTTCAACGCCGACCCGGAGAAACAGAAAGGCCGGCTGAACGTCCGCGGCAACGAACTCTACCACGAGCGGATTCAGCACGAGCTCGACGTGCCGATCGAGTGGCGCGGGGCACTGGTCGTCGCGACCGATGAGAGCGAACGACCGAAGCTGGAAGAACTGCTTGAGAAGGGACAGCGAAACGGCGTCGACGGGCTGGAGATCCTCGAGCGCGAGGCGCTGCTCGAGAAGGAGCCCCATCTGAGCGACGACGCCGTCGCGGCGCTGTGGGCACCGACGGCCGGGATCGTCAATCCCTTCGAACTGACGGTGGGGTTCGCCAACAACGCCGTCGAGAACGGCGCGAGCGTCGAACTGGAAGCGGAAGTGACCGACATCACCGAGACCGACGACGGGTTCACCGTCGAGACCGCGAAAGGCGAGATCGACGCCGAGATCGTGATCAACGCGGCCGGGCTGTACTCCGACGAGGTCTCGGCGATGGTCGGGATCGACGACTTCGAGATCACGCCCCGGCGCGGGGAGTACTACCTCTACGACAAGCAGTTCGAGATCGATATCGACACGACAATCTTCCCCGTGCCCACGGAGGTCACCAAGGGGATCGTCGTGACCCCGACAGACGAGAACAACCTGCTGATCGGCCCCAACGCCCAGGAGATCGACGACAAGCGCGACAAGGCGACGACCCGACAGGGGCTGGACAAGGTCCTCGAGGGGGCCAAAAAGACGGTCCCGGACCTGACCAAACAGGACGTGATCAAGGAGTTCGCCGGGCTGCGGCCGGCGATCAAGGAGACCGGCGACTTCCGGATCCAGATCGAGGAGGAGGTCCCGGGCTTTATCAACGCCGCCGGGATCCAGTCGCCCGGGCTGGCGTCGGCACCGGCGACCGCCGAACTGGTCGTCGACCTCGTCGAGGAACTCACCGGCGACCTCGAGGAGGACCCGACGTTCGATCCCAACTACAGCGGCCCGCCGAAGGTCAGGCACATGAGCCACAAGGAGCGGGCGGCACTGATCGAGGAAGACCCCCGCTACGGGCAGATCATCTGTCGGTGCGAGACCGTCACGGAGGGCGAGATCCGCGACGCGATCAACCAGCCCGTCCCCGCACAGACGGTCAACGCGATCAAGCGCCGGGTCAGGCCCGGCGCCGGCCGGTGTCAGGGCGGGTTCTGTGGCCCGCGCGTCATCGAGATCCTCTCGGAGGAACTCGACGTTCCCATGACAGAAATCAAACTCGAGGAGGAGGGGTCGGAGCTGCTGACCGACGAGATCAAACAGCCACTGCTTGAGAAGTCCCGCGAGGGTTCGGAGGTGAACGCCGATGACTGAGAGCCGACAGGCAGTCACCGGCGACCTCGATGCGATGCGTCGAGAAGAACACGACCTGGTCGTGGTCGGCGGCGGTCCCGCCGGGCTGGGGGCCGCACAGGCCGCCTACGACGAGGGCGTCGACGACATCGTGATCCTCGAACGCGACTTCGAACTCGGCGGTATCCTCCAGCAGTGTGTCCACCCCGGCTTCGGGCTGGAGTACTTCGAGGAGGAGCTGACGGGACCGGAGTACGCCCAGCAGTTCATCGAGAACGTCGCCGAGCGCGGCGTCGACATCCGGCTCGACACGATGGTGCTCGAGGTCACCCACGACCGGACCGTCTACGCCGTCAACGACGAGGACGGCGTGACCGAGATCGACGCCGAGAAGGTGATCCTCGCGATGGGCTGTCGCGAGCGGACGCGGGACGCGCTGGACATCCCCGGCTCGCGGCCGGCCGGCATCTTCACCGCGGGGACCGCCCAGCGGTTGATCAACATGGAGGGCAAGCTGCCCGGCGAGAAGGCCGTCATCCTCGGCTCCGGCGACGTCGGGCTCATCATGGCCCGTCACATGCACCTCGAAGGTGCCGAGGTCGAGGCCGTGCTCGAGATCATGCCCTACACGGGCGGGATAACTCGCAACGTCGTCCAGTGTCTGGAGGACTTCGACATCCCGCTTCGCACCCAGCAGACGATCACGGAGATCCACGGGAACGATCGCGTCGAGGGCGTCACCGTCCAGGAGGTCGACGAGGACTTCGAACCGATCCCGGGGACCGAATACGAGATCGAGTGTGATACCATACTGCTCTCGGTCGGGTTGATCCCCGAGAACGAGCTGTCGATCGACGCCGGCGTCGAGTTGCACTCGGTGACCGGCGGGCCGATCGTCGACGAGACGCGCGAGACCAACGTCGAGGACATCTACGCCTGCGGGAACGTCCTGCACGTCCACGACGTGGTCGACTGGGTCACCGAGGAGAGCATGATCGCCGGTCGCAGTGCCGCCCGGTCGTTGCAGGATCGCGTCGAGACTCGCGAGGAGCCGATCGAGATCGAAAGCACGGAGAAACTGCGCTATGTCGTCCCGGACCGGATCTCGACGGTCGATCCCGACCGCGAGGAGATCCCGCTGTACATGCGTGTCCACGCGCCGATGGAGGAGGTGTTCGTTACCCTCTCTTCGGGCGGCGAGCAGCTTGCCCGGACGTTCGAACGGCGAGCCGAACCCGGCGAGATGATCACGCTGAACGTCGACAGCGAGACGCTCGCGGAGCTGCCCGAGCCGCGGCTCGAACTGGATGTCGTTCAACGGGAGGAAGCATGACCGAAACTATCACCATTACGTGTATCAGGTGCCCGGTAGGCTGTGACATCGACCTGGAGGTCGAGGACGGCGAGATCCTCTCGATGGAGGGGGCTGGCTGTATCCAGGGCGAAGACTACGCCCGAGAGGAGTACCGGAACCCGACCAGAGTGCTGCCCACGACGGTGCGCGTCAAGGGCGGCGTGTTGCCGTACGTGCCAGTGAAGACGGCCGAACCGATCCCGAAAGGGGAACTCGAGGCAGCCGTCGAGGAACTCGCCACCGTCGAGGTCGAGGCCCCGATCGAACTCGGCGACGTGATCGTCGAGGACATCCGCGGTACCGGCGTCGCCATCGTCGCGACGCGTGACCTGCCGGCTGCCGAGGAGGAGCCGGTCGCGGCGGACTGATCGGGCCTCGATCGGCGGATTTCCGCAGTGTCGTGCCGTTAGATGCCGAACTTTCGAGAGGCGCGCCCGCAGCAAATTCTTTGGTACTCGTCACCGAACCACTAGGTATGGCGCTGGAAACCTGCGGGAGCTGTGGCGAGCAGGTTCCGTTCGCCGACACCGTCCACGTCCTCGTCCACACGAAAGGGGAAGACGGCGTCGTCGACGCCTACGTCTGTCGGGAGTGTTACGAGCAGCAACTTCGCCCGATCGTCGAATCGTCGGATATTGATGGCGACGAGGCGACAGCCGACAGTCCGTAGCGACCCGCCACTGTCGTTTCTGTCAGGACGTGCGGATGCGACGCGAGCGGAGCGATTTTGTCTCCTGGGCGCATAGCGGACGTAATGACAGTCGCAGGTGCCGTCGTCGATCTGGACGGCACGGTCTATCTGGACGGCGATCCGATCGACGGCGCGCTGGCGGGACTCGAACGGCTCGCGTCGCTCCCGGACGGCGTCTGGTTCGTCTCGAACAACCCGTCGCACAGCCCCAGCGAGTACGTCGAGCGCCTCGAGGACATCGGGTTCGAAACGCGACCGGACAGGATCCTCTCGTCGGGTGCCGTGACGACCGAGTACCTCGCCGACGTGCATGCCGGGGACGATGTCTTCGTGATCGGCACCGACGGGCTCCGTCGGCAACTGCGGGAGGCCGGGGTTACCCTGTGCGAGCGACGCTCGGCCGCCGACGTCTTGCTCGCCTCGTGGACGACCGAGTTCGAGTACGACGATCTGGTGGCCGCGCTCCGGATACTCGAACGCGACGTGCCGTTCTACGGAACCGATCCCGATCTGACGTTTCCCGGCACGGACGGTCGGCCGATTCCGGGCTCCGGAGCGATCGTTCGATCGATCGCCGAGACGGCCGAGCGCGAACCCGACCGGATCTTCGGGAAACCGTCGGACGCGATGGTAACGGCAATAGCGGATCGGCTTCCCGGGCCGCCGGCGGAGTACCTCGTGATCGGTGACCGGAACGAGACGGACGTCGCGCTCGGGGAGCGCGCCGGCATGACGACCGTCCGCGTCCGCACCGGGGCTGACGCCAGCGGGGACGTGACGCCCGACCACGTCGTCGCGTCTCTCGGCGACATCGAGAGTGTGCTCCGCGGGTGAGGCCGATACCGTCACACGACATCGCTGCGAACTGACCGACCGTCCCGGCGCTCGCGGACGGCCCTGAGCGCGTCGACGGCCTTGCGCGCCTCGTCTTCGTTGAGTCCGAGCATCGACAGCGATTCGGCGAGCGTCGGGAACGCGAGCGACCCCTCCCGGAGTTTCCGGAACGCGTCGTCGCTTCGACGACCGGAGCCTTCGCCGTCACCGAGCCACAGACAGACCCCGCGCGGATCGAGCAACTGCTCGTAGTTGCCGCGCGCCCGCGCACCTTCGAGGCGCTGGGTGACGTTGTCCTCGAAGGAGGCGTTGCAGACCTCCAGATGGACGGGTTCGTCCGGTTCGAGCAAGTGCGCAGCGAGACACTGCTCGGGGGCGACGTGGCCGCTCCGGTTCGCGCGGACCAACTCGGGATGCTGCTCGGCCCACTCCGCCCGGATCGTCTGTCCGACGCCTTCGACGCCATGCGAGTCACGGAAGCGTTCGGCGGCTGCCTCGTCGCGCCCGAACAGGAGGTCCTTGGTCACGTAGACGTTCAGCCGATCGACCGGATCCATCCCCAGCGCGACGTCACCGTAGACCCACACTTCCCGGACGGGGACCGGCGTCGTCTCGGTCGCGACCGTCTCGACGATCGCCTCGGCGCGGTCGAGTGCGGTCTCGCGTTCAAGCGCCATTACTTCCCGTCCGGGCGCGAGAGCCAAAACGGTTGCCCGGGCGAGTGCGCGTACGCCCGCGAGTCTATCATGATCGACGATATAGGCGGACCGACGGAAGCGAAGCCACTTTACCGGGAGCAGACCTGGGACGTGATATGAAGGTCGCGCTGGGCGGGACGTTCGATCCGATCCACGACGGCCACCGGGCGCTGTTCGAGCGCGCGTTCGAACTGGCCGACGTCACCGTCGGGCTCACCAGCGACGAACTGGCACCGCGCACCCGCAACGAGGACCGACCGATCCGGAGTTTCGAGCGGCGCAAACGCGATCTCGAAACCGAACTTCGCTCCTACGCCGAGGAGTACGACCGGGACTTCGAGGTCCGAGAGTTAACCGAGCCGACCGGCATCGCGACGGAACCGCAGTTCGACGCGCTGGTCGTCTCGCCCGAGACCGAAACCGGTGGCCGCCGGATCAACGAGATCCGCCGGGAGCACGGCGACGACCCGCTCGAGATCGAAGTCGTCGATCACGTGCTCGCCGAAGACGGCGACATCATCTCCAGCACGCGGATCGTCACCGGCGAGATCGACCAACACGGAAATCTCACGCCCGAACGCGAGGGGCGCAAGCCGATCGAGGAGTAGCTACCAGTCCGGCGCGTCGAACCCCGCGGATTCGAGGATCTCTTTCCACCGACTCTGAATCGCCAGCCGCGAGACGCCCGTCGCGTCCGCGACCGCGCTCTGGGATCGCCGCTCGCCCGTCGTGAGTGCACTCACGTAGACGCTCGCCGCGAGGACGGCCCGCTTGGAGCGGTCGGACTCGGGGGCGTTCGTCAGGAACAGATCGGCCGCCCGCGACCGCGTCTCAGTTCCGAGGTCGAGACGCTCGCTCGCCTCCTCGATGGCGGCGATCCACTGCTCGTTCTCGACGGCGTCGCGGGCGCGATACACACTCTTCGTTTCGGCCGGTGAGTGCAAAAGTCCACCGTCACCGGTGTCTCTTCCCCTAGCTGTAAGCCCCTAGCAAAGTTTTTTGCATGTTACCGTACAACATACAGACGATGGCCCGAAATACCAGAGAGTGTCCGGACTGTGGGGGAACAGGGACGCAAGCCGGTGATATCTGCCCCAGTTGCGGCGGCACGGGGCGGGAGCCCGAACTGACGCCGAACGAGAAGCCGCTCTACATTTCCTGAGACTGGTGGTTGTCCGTTCGGAACAATATTCGGCACGGCGGTGTGTCGAATTAGTTCGAAACGAGATCGCCTTCAGTACCCTCACCGGCCTTGTGTCAGCCGGAAGCCGATCTGTTGTGGGAGACCGGCGTCGACGACCTCCTTGACGACGGCGTCAGTGTCGTACTCGACGCGGCGTTCCTCGACGGCTCGAGCGTCCGGATCGACGACGCTGTAGGCCGCCCGGTGGTCCCGATCGCGGGGCTGGCCGACGCTCCCGGGGTTGAGGACGATCCCCTCGTCGTAGATCTCGTGGTGCTGGACGTGCGTGTGTCCCATGATCAGCACGTCTTCGTCACCGAGGAGGTCGGGACTGTACTCCGAGGGGCGGGTGTAGTGGTCGGGATCGTCGGGGTGGCCGTGGACGACTTTCACGCGGCCGTCGAACAGCGTCCGCTCGGTCGGCAGCTCAGATAGCCACTCTATCTGTTCGTCTGTCAGGTGCTCCCGTGCGTATTCGACGCCAGCGGCAGCCATGTCGTTGAACCCGGGATAGCGACCGGTGACGACCGCCCGGTCGTGGTTGCCCTCGACCGTCGGGACCTCGGCCTCCCGGATCCGATCGACACACTCCCCCGGCCAGGGGTTGTAGCCGACGACGTCCCCCGCACAGACCAGTTCGTCGACCTCCGGCATGTCCGACAGCACGGCGTCCAGCGCGACGATATTTCCGTGCACGTCCGAGATGACCCCGATCTGCATGCTTTCCCGTCTGTGTGGGACGAACTTATATCGCCCGCTGTTGCACCCGGCCGATCGCCAGCCCGAGGTCAGCACGGCCCGGATATTGCTCGTCGACGGGGACACGCTCCTGATGAGCGTCGTCTCGGCGGCTGTCGAGGACGACGATCAGGAAACCGCGTTCTGGAGCGCCGGCACGGCGTTTGCGACGGTCCTCGTCACGCTGTCCGAAGAACTGATAGAACTGGGTCGTTGATCGGCGCGCTACTGTGTCACGTCGCTCGGGGCCGTCGGTGGTGACCGGCCGACTCGCGTCTACAGCGAACTCGATTCGCGGAGCGCGACACCGCACCCGATAATTGCCATCAGGGCGGCGACGACGCCGAAGCCGGGGCCGAACCCGTCGCCCGACGCTGTTTCCTCGCCCGACTGTGTCGTCGGTCCGCCGGTGGACTGATCGGGGATCTGATCGCTGTCCGCACTTTCAGCGGTAATCGCACTCGACATGCTGTCGTCGCCGGTTGCGACACTGTACGTGTGTTCCCCCTGTGCCTGCAGCGTGAACGTCGCGGAAACGCGGGTGCTGCTGTCGGCCTCGACCGAGACTGTCTTGTCGGTCACGGTCGCGCCGTCGATCGTGACGTCGACCGTCGCTTCGCCATCGACACCGCCAGTATTCGCTACGGTCGCGCTGATCGTCACCTCCTGACCCGCATCGACGGTTTCGGGGGCGACGAGGTCCGTGACATCGAACCGCGCGGGGGAACGCACGTCGGTTTCGCCGTCGCCCGTCGCATCGGCGACCGACACCGAGTGCGTAGCGGTGCCCGTCTCGGACAACTCGGTCTCGAAGGCGACGGTGTTGGTGCCGGGATCGAGTGTGACAGACCGCGTCTCGATGTGGTCGTCGTCGACCGCATAGGCGACGGACGTCTCGACGGGGAGGTCAGCCTCGTTGACGATCTCGGCGGCCACCTCCGCGGTCTCGCCGGTGAGCACCTGCTCGGCCGCGGTGACGTTCGTCATAGAGACCGCCGACCGGGGGACGGCCTCGACGGTGCCAGCGTCGACGGAGTTGACCGTCAGGTTGTACGTGCCCGGTTCGTCGGGCGTCCAGGTGAACGCCGCCGTGTCGGTGGTCTCGGCCGCGACCGACACGTCTCGAGACTCGACGACCGTGTCGCCCGCAACGAGCGTCGCCGTCTCCGAGCCGGCGAGTCGATCCGGGTTTTCCAGTGTCGTCGAGACGGTCGCTTCCCGTCCAACGAGCAGTCCGTCCGCCTCGACAGACGCGTCAGTCACGGCGACTTCGGGCGGTTCGACGACCTCGACGGTACCGACCGTCTCTTCGCCGACGGTCAGGGTGTAGCTGCCGGTTTCGGTCGGTGTCCAGCGGAAGGCGACCGATCGCTCCTCGCGGCCGTCGACAGCGACGGTCGTCGAGTCGACCGTCTCGCCGTCGACCTCAAGGTCGAACGTGTCGCTGCCCTCGAGATCGCCGACGTTCTCGACGGTAGTGTCGACAGTGACGGTCGAATCTCGAGCGACGAGCGCATCGCCGGTGGTCGCGTCGGCGACGCCGAGTTCCGGCGGCGCGAGCATCGCGACGGTCACGGTGTCGGAGTGGCCGGCCACCGAGGCCGTAAGTTCGGCTGTGCCGCAGTCGGTGGCTTCGAGTGTGCCGTTCTCGATTGTAGCCGCCGAGGTGTTGAGATCGTACTCGGCGGTGGTTGTCGCCGTGGTGTTGTCGCTGGCGGCCATCTCGAGCGTGACCGTCGCGTCGGTCGATTTGCCGACCATGAGTTGCCGGTCATTGACGCGCAGCGAGAGGTCCTGGATCCGCCACTGCTGGACCGGGAGTCCGTCGGTCGTCGTCCAGACCGCCTCGAAATCAAGCCCGTCCATGTGCTCGGCGGCTTCCTGACCGGTCATCTGCTCGCGGGTGAGTTCTGTGCCGTGCTGGGAAGTGGCTCCGCTGATCGCTTCGCTCCAGTAGACGTCGCGGACGGCATCGTCATCGTTTGCACCAACAGGGTTTTCGACCTGGGTATTGATCACCACGTCTTGAGTTCGTCGGGTCTTACCGCTAATGCCTGTGTTCACACTGGCAATGTCTACACGGGCGTTTCGTACTGACCCCAGTGCTTGAGAGTCCATATTCACATCTTTATATATACCATTTCCATCGCTGAGCGATATGCCACCTACATAGACTTGACTAGTTGAGGCCCAGAGATTGGGAGCGATACCGGCATTTATTGGACTATCAAGTGTAACATTGGTTGCAACACGCTCAACTTGACCGTAGGCTGTTCGCGCAACAGCCCCGGCCCGGTACGCTCGAACTTCCCCGGTTACGACGACGTTTGTGATCGTTCCCTCATTTCGCATCGTAATTCCACCAGCCCATCCATCGACATTAATTAGTACATTAGAAAATGTAATATTTTCAATCGAACCATCAGAGTTGATTAGTTTAAAGATACCACCAAATTCTGTACCTGGCCGAAATATTTCAATACTGGTCACAGAATGGTCTCGTCCATCAAGTGTTCCCCCGAAACCATCGGAGGGAGTTCCAATCGGGTTGAATCCTTGACCATTATTCCAATTTTCTGTTCCGGATGCGTCAATATCGTTCCCAAGAATATAGTGTGCATTTTTGTCTTGTTCGATAGCCTGTAGTTCACGAGCGTTAGTAATAACGTATGGATCGTCAGCAGTACCATTGCCTTCCATCTCGTCAAGCGATACGTCCTCTGCTGCCGTGGTGGGTGTGGCGAATATAGCCACACCAACCATGAACAGCGCGAGCAGTGTCACTACTACCGGGCCCCACGCCCCACGTACCTTTGATGGCATCAGTTTGTGATAAATCAACCGCACTATAAAACTCTTATGTTATCTCTTGATAAAGTGGATTGATACTGTCGCACAGCGGTTAGTCGGTGCGACACAGTATACAAACGCGGTTACGTCTTCGATCCTATACGTTGGGGTTCAGAACGGTTATTTTATCGATCTGATCATCTTTGTAATTTCCATCTCCCGGAGGCTTGATATGGATTTCAATCTCACCCGATTCTTGTCCGGGTCTCCAGTCAATATCTGTTTTTGGATTAATATTCAGAGTATTTGTTGACCCATTATAATCTGTTTCGGTGAACGTAGTATCCGATTTGTCTAGATTTGCTGTTCCCGATTGTAGATATACAGTGGCGTTCGGAATTCCTTGACCGTCTTCATCAGTCACGGTGATATCTATAGGATATTTAATATTATTTGATAATACCTCTTCATTCGGATTCGCCGATAGTTCTTCCTCACCGACAGTTCCGACGTCGTCGATAATGGTCATCATGACCGACAGCGCCGCGACCCCCACCACGATGGCGATCACGAGCCGTATCGGTAACCCCTCGATACCCCGTTCGTCCGTGCGGAACGACCTCCGTTCACGCATACACCCACCGCTGGTCCCGTATTCGTATTTAAATTCTCACACGGAAAACCGGGCGACTGTAATCCCGAACCGAAAGACAAAATATCCGATTCCGACAGCACACCACCGTGACGTTCGTCATCGGACGTGGGGAGGGGGAATCGCTCGAGAAACGACCCACCGGGCGGCTGGGCACGTATCGCGCGCTGGACGGTTCCAGCGGCGCGCCGCTGTACGTCGACCTCGACGGCCCGCACGCGATGCTGGTCGTGGGCAAACGCGGCTACGGCAAGTCCTACACGCTGGGCGTCATCGCCGAGGCGCTCGCCCGCGCGGAGGGCGTCGCACCCGTCGTCATCGACCCCATGGGCGTGTTCGACACGCTCGCCGAGCAGTCGCGCGATGAACCCGTTCCCGCCGAGGTCATGTCGGCACCGCCCGTCCGGCCGAACACGCTCGATCCCCGATCGTGGTGTGCCCTGCTCGAACTCTCGCCGGAGAGCGGTGCCGGCGCACTGGTCTGGCAGGCCGCGGGGGAACACGACAGTCTGGCGGGGATGCGCCGGCACGTCCGGGACGCCGACGCGCCCGGAACCGACAAACGCGCGGCGATCAACCATCTCGACCTCGCCGATTCGTGGGGGGTCTTCGACGAGGAGGGGGTCGCGGCGGCCGACCTCGCCAGCCCGGCAATCACCGTCGTCGACGTGTCGGGGCTCGACTCCGCCCCGATGAACGCTGTCGCGCGCGCCATCGGCGAGACGCTGTATCGCGCCCGCGTCGACCGTGCGATCGATCGGCTGCCCTGGGTGCTGATCGACGAAGTACACACCTTTTTCGACGGCGTCGCGGCGCCAGCCCTCGAGACGATTCTCACGCGCGGCCGCGCACCCGGCGTGAGTCTCGTGATGGCGACCCAGCGCCCGAGCGCCGTGCCGCCGGTCGGCGTCTCCCAGTCTGACGTCATCGTCTCGCACCGGCTGACCTCCGGTGCCGACATCGAGGCGCTGAAAGCCACGCAACCGACCTACATGGACGCCTCGCTGGCGGAGCGAATGCCGACCGAGACCGGCGACGTGATCGTCGTCGACGACGCCACCGAGACGGTCCACGCCGCGACGATTCGAAGGCGAGACACGCCCCACGGCGGCGACAGTCCGCGCGCCTCCGAGCAGTAGACCGGGACTTTCGTCGCCGAATTTTAAGTACGATGACGGGGCCAGAACCGGTATGACCGACATCGAGCGGCTGGAAGAGCGACTGTCGGCCGTCGAGCGGACGGTGATCGACGGCGAACACGATTTCGAGGAACTGGCGGACCTCGCAGAGGTCGTCGATCGACTCGAGCGTCTCGAAGACCGGTTCGAGGAACTGGAGCATCGCGTCGCGGATCTGGAAGGGCGGACCGATTCTTTACAGGGGTATGTCACCAACGTGGACTCGGTCAACGAATCGGTCGAACAGCAGTCGGCGTCGGCCCTCGCCGCGGTCGAATCGATCGAGGAGCGCGTCGAGGAACTCGAACGACGCTCGGAGACGACTGAACGCGTCGATCAGTATCGACCGACTTCCCGCTCGCAGACGACCGAACAGCCTATCGAGGAGGATTCGATCGCGGAGACCGTCGACAGGCTGGTCGACGGGACGGACCGCGAGCAGCGACCGGGCGCCGGAGCCGCCGGTGACGGCACGACTGCGGTGGGTCAGACCGACGGCGGGTCTGTCGGCACGCCTACACATGCTGCCGGGTCGTCCGACGATCCGCACGCCGACACTCCCGAGGCCGATCCCGAGGAGATCGACCGTCGCTACGGGGAACGACCCGATCCGGTCCCCGATAGCAAGATGAACGCCGACGAGGCCGGCGAGACCGGCAAAACTGACCCGGACGACGATAGTCTCCTCTCGTCGCTGAAGTCGAAACTCCCGTGATCCGGTACGTCATCGCGGTCATCCTGGCGGCGGCACTGATCGCGGCGTCGCTGCCGGCAGTCGAATCCGCGGCGACTGTCCGGGGCGAATGCACCGTCGAGTCGAACGTCGCCGCGATCGAATCGGCCGCCGAGGCGCTCGTCGAGCAGGAGCGTCTCCCCCCGAAGGGCCTCATGGGGACACAGCGGTCCGTCGACCTCTCGTTCCCATCGGATTCGCTTACGAACGCCCCGGTTCGACACCTCGAACTCGATCGGGTCGACGGCGAGAACGTCACGGTCGCCCGCTATCGCGTCGAGGGCGGTTCGACGCAAACTGTCACGATCGACGCTCCGATCGTCGACGAATCGATGAACTCACCGGTCGACCTCGGGCGACCGACTGGAACGGTGACGTACGTACTGTTGTTACAGCGGGAACCCCCCGACGGCGAACCGATAGTCATCCTGACAAGAACGAGCCGATAGCCGTCGTGGGACGACGTCGAGTGCTAGAACAGCGAGTATCACTGCGCGGCCGGAGAGCCCTCGTCGGGGTAGGCCTGTTTCACCTGGAGGGCAGCACTGGCGGCCAGTCCCATCGCCAGGTCCTCGCGTTCCTCGTCGTCGATCGAGATATCGTCGTCCTCGCTGGGTGCGTAGCCGGCGCTGACGACCGACCCGACCGGCGGCTGGACGGCGATCGTCGCCTCGAGACCCGTCGCACTGGTCCGGAGCTCGGAACCGACGACGAAATCACCGGGGAGAA
Source organism: Halapricum desulfuricans (assembly GCF_017094525.1). Lineage (NCBI taxonomy): Archaea > Methanobacteriati > Methanobacteriota > Halobacteria > Halobacteriales > Haloarculaceae > Halapricum > Halapricum desulfuricans. Next base: position 635,851 of record NZ_CP064788.1, read on the forward strand.
GTTCGCGAGTACGGGCGGCAACGCTCGCGAGATCGCGCCGGAGCGAACGCCGCTGGTCGGACGACAGTGGCGGATCGTCAGCACTGACGTCACCGCCGCCGGAGAGATTGCCATACATGAATTGCTATGCCGGTAGGCGAGGGAGGGATAAAAAAGCGCTGGTCGTCGACCCCGGGGACTGCCGTCCGCTCGAAACGGCAGTCACAGCAGCGATTCGCTGTGACCGTACGCGGCGACGACGACTGCCGCCGCGAAGGCGTCGGGTTCGGGCTCGGCAGTCTCGATGCGGACGGTCGGCTCGGAATCGAACGTCCAGTCGCGGAGTCGCTGTCCGTCCGCGATTCCCTCGCGGATCGTCGCTTCGACGGCGTCGGGATCGGTGCCCGAGACCTCGTAGAACAGTCCGTGACCCGACTCGCTGCGGATCCATCCCAGTCCGGCGACTGCCGGGTCGTCACTGCCCGGCCCGACCGTCTCGTGGCTCTGGACGACCGGCAGTCCCTGCCCTGCCGGACCCAGGTCGGGAGCGATTCCGACCTCCTCGAGCGACGGCTCGGCGGGGATCACCGACGAGAGCGTGATCAGGTTGTAGTTGTGAACGTTCGCGGCCGCCAGCGCGCCGTCGTAGGCCGAGATCGCGGTCGGGCTCGTGGCGCTCCCCCACGCGACCCGAATCGTGCTCATGAGCGTACATCGACGATTGGAACAAGAAGGCGTTTCGTTTTCTCTCCGTGAGACTCGTTGACCCCGTGCGTCTAGGCCACCGGGGCCGAAAGCGCACGTCATACGGTCGGTTGTAAGTCTGTTCCGGATCGATCGCATCCGTTATGCGATCGCACCGGTAAATCGTTACAACCGACCGTATCAGGCTCTACCGGCCGTGTTTTGTCACGCAGGTCGACAGCCCGATCAACTCGACCGGTTCGGAGTTGTCCGGCGAGTAGACGACCATCTGCCCTTTCTCCATGTAGGGGACCTTCGATTCGAGATTCGAGGGGATGTTGACAGCCGAGATGGCGTCCTCGTCGCCCAGGTTGAGGACGGCCGTCGTGTTGATCTGCTTGAAGACGGGATCGGCGATGTCCTGGGGGTCCTGCGTGATCAGAAAGAGGCCGAGCCGCTCCTTGCGGCCCTGCTTGGCGGCGTCGGTGAACTTCCCGATGACCTTCCGTGCCTGGACGGTATCGGCGTCGGTCAGGAAGTTGTGTGCCTCGTCCATGCCGACGATCAGCGGCGTCTCCTCGATGCGGTCGAAGGTCGGGTCGTTCGAGAGTTTCTCGTCGACCAGCAACGAGGCGAGCGCGAGCACGACCGTCTCGGTCGCCCGGCTATCGTTGATGTGGTAGGTCGGGACGACGGTCAGCCCGCCGGGGCGGACGAACTCGTGGACGAGATCCGTAATCGGGCGGGCGTCCTGATCGAAGACGCCACCGAACCCGAGCGCGCGCCGGCGGACGGCATCGAAGGTCGCCTCGTGGACCCGGCCGGACTCGTCCAGTTGTTCGCGCAGCGCCGGGTCGTCGAGAAAGCGCGTGAACTGTTCGTAGGTTCCGCCCTGTCCGTACTCGTCGCGAAAGCGGGGCAGGAGGACGTTCACGAGCGCGGAGTACTGGTTGTCGTTGAGGCCGCTTCCCGCGATCAGCCAGGGGTTGTCGTCGACCATCGAGAACGGGATGGTGAAGGGGGCCTGTTCGGCGCGGTGGTGGTCGGCGCTGTAGGAGGCCCCGTCGACGTCGGGGACGAACGCGACGGTGTCGTCGTGGCCGCCACAGGCAATGTCCTCGCGCTCGCAGCGTCGCTGGAACTCCCGGGGGAGGTCGCCGTCGTCGTGCATCTGTGCGTACTCGTCCTGTGGGTCGAACACGACCAGTGCGGGCGAGACCTTGCGGTCGCTTCCCGATTCGACGGGATAAGAGCGTTCGTCGGCGAGATATTGCCGAAGAACGTTCTTCGCGGCGTGGGTCTTGCCCGAACCGGTGCCGCCCGCCACGAGGGTGTGTCGGAACACGAGCGGGTCGCCGTTGGCGTAGTCGTCTTTCAGACGGTAGTCGATGGTCGGCGGTTCGGCGGCCGTCGTGACTCGCTCGCCACCGACCGCGAGATGGCCGAGGAAGACGCCCTCCGCGGGGATCTTCAGCCCGGTCTTGATCTCGCCCGCGTCGTCGGCCCGCCGGACGGCCGTCTCGGGTTTGGGGACGCGGTCGGTCATCCGCCGCTTGAGTTCGTCTCCCTCCTCGTAGAGAACGGCCACGGGTTCCAGCGTCGCCATGAACTTGAAGTCCTCCTCGTCGATCTCCCGGGAGTTCATCGCGCGCTGGGCGTGGATCTCCGTGGCGTCGTCGGCGCGAAACTCCGGCATGTACTCCAGTGCGGTGATCCGACAGAACAGCCGCTCGCCGTCGGGATACGGGACCAGGAGGTACGTCCCGATCCGGACGGCCGAGCGGTTGCGCACGGTGATGTACGCCCGGAGCGTGGTGTCGTCCTCGTCCTCGCTGATGGTCAGCCCCTCGGCGGCCGAGAGGACGCCGATCCCGCGCTCGGATCGCGTCGGCGAGACCTCGACCGGTTCGAACCGTTCGTCGTCCCGTTCGGCGGACGGCGACGATCGACTCTCGTCGCCAGTGTCCCCGGAATCGTCGGCGCTGAAATCGGTGAAATCCCCGAGATCGGACATACACGACCCGACGGGCGGGCGCGACTAAGGCGTTCTGCCACCCCCGGGGGAAGATCTATTAGGAATAATAATAAATAATCTAGCATGTACCGCGAGAGAACGGCGACGCGGCGGACGGTACTCGGGGCCGTCGGAGCGGCGACAGTCGCGGGCACAAGCGGGTGTACTGACATCCTCGGCGGTGGCGAGCCAGTGACCGTCCGGTGGACGCTCGAGGAGGTCGGCAGCGACGAGCCGCTCACGGACGGCCGGGAGCAGGAGCTCGATCCCGGGAGCTACTTCAGCGACGGGTTCGAGATCGTCGAGACTACCGAGGTCGCGTATTCGATCGAAGTTCTCGAGGGGCCGAACGTCAACGTGTTCGTGCTGGACGAGCGAAATCAGGACGCTTTCGATGACGACGAGGAGTTTACTGCGATCGAGGAGTCGATCTCGATCGGCGTGAGCTTCACCGAGCACCCGGGCATCGAACTCGACCCGGGTACGTACGCGTTGATCATCCTCAACGGCGACGGCGAGCCCGAGAACGCGTAGTCAGCGGTGACTGGCCGGGAAACGCGTAGCCGGCGACGGGTCGGACACCGCGTGCCACTCTGCGGGCCGGACCGCATCCCAAAAGGACACTAGGGGGGACGCCCAACAGGGGGACGATGACCGCGTGGTTTCGCGTCATGACCTACAACGTCCGCTACGACAACCCCGACGACGGCGAGCACCGGTGGTCGAACCGTCGGGAGGGCGTCGCGGACACGATCCGATTTCGCGAGCCGTCGTTGCTCGGCCTGCAGGAACCGCTCGAACACCAGCTGTCGTACCTGCGAGAGCAACTTCCCGGCTACGAGTGGGCCGGTGACCCTCGCGTCGACGGCGACAGCGAGGGCGAATACTCACCGGTCGCCTTCGACGGGCGACGGTTCGACCTCGTCGAGACCGACACGTTCTGGCTCTCGGAGACGCCCGAACGGGCGGGCAGCCTCGGCTGGGACGCCCGTCACCCGCGGATCGTCACCTGGGTGCGGCTGCGCGACCGGGAAACCGGTGCGGTGTTCGTCCACGCCAACACGCACTTCTCACACGACGGACCGCAAGCGCGCCGCCACAGCGCCCGCCTGCTCCGGGAGCGACTGGACGAGCTGACCGACGACGAGCCTGTGATCGTCACGGGCGATTTCAACTGCGTCGCCGGCGAGTCCCCCCACGAGACGATCGTCGATCCTGACGCGGGGCGACGGACGCTGTCCAACGCGATCGACCGCTCCGAACACGGCCACTACGGCCCCGAAACCTCCGTCACCGACTTCGAACACCTCGTCCCCAACCGCAAGATCGACCACGTCTTCGTCACTGACGACGTCGAGGTTCGTCAGCACGGGGTCTGTACCGACCTCTTCGCCGCGGAGCGCTACCCGTCGGATCACTTCCCCGTGCTCGCGCAGGTCCGACTCGAGTGAAAAGAGCGGGGGAAAGAGAAACTCTCCCGGAAACCCACGTCGGCGACCTTTTGCGTGCCAATCGCGTAGACGTGAGTATGCTACTGATCCGGGGCGAAGCGGGCGGAACGGCGCTGACGGGGACGCTGTACGAACCCGGCGACGACCCGCCGTCGTTCAGCGGCGCGCCCGACGACGGCGCGCCCTACGTGTGGGTCTGTGATTCCTTCTACGAGGTCGCAAGCGGCGGCCAGGTCCAGCGGATCGGCGACCGAGAGGTCAACGTCGCCTTCGAATCGCCCAGCCCCCGCGGGTTCGAAACCCGCGAGCAGGCGATCGAGGCCGCGAAAGACCACGTTCGCACGCAGTTTCAGCGGATCGGCCTGGATTCCGAGGACGTGACGATCACGCTCAAAGAGATGTGATACGGACCGTTGTAGTACCGGTCAGAGCCGTCCTCAGGGTCGGCGTTTGCCGGAAACAATAACGGTCCGTATGGAACAGTCGCTGCTACCGCCCCCACAACAGTTATTGCCGAGTGTGTGCAGGTGTATACATATGGGCACCGAGTACAAGAACGTCCGGCTGACAGCGGACGCGTACGAAACGCTCAAGCGGCGCAAACGGGACGACGAGTCGTTTTCGGATGTCGTCGAGCGCCTCGTCGAAGAGCGACCGATCAGTGACCTCGCGGGTGCGCTATCCGGGAACGACGTCGAGACGATCCGAGAAGCACGAGAAGCGTCCTACGAGGCGTATGCGGATCGTCGATCGGAGGGACTGACCGATCGATCCCAATGATCCTCGATACGTCGTTCGTGGAAGACGTCTCACGAGCGGACGAGGACGCGCTCGCGAAAGCCGACGCGCTCGCCGAGACCGGAACGCCAGAGCGACTCTCGGCGATGACCCTGTACGAATTGTACTGGGGCGTCGGTTACGTCGACCGATCTCAGGCCGAACGTGACGTCGTCGATTCGGTCCTCGAAACGAAAGAGATCTACCCGGTGACGCCCGAAATCGCACGCAAAGCCGGACGTATCGCCGGAACGATTGCCAGCGACGGACGGCCACTAGACGACCCTGGTGACGGAATCATCGGTGCTACCGGAGTTGTCCACGACGAACCGGTGCTCACGCGCAACGTCGACCACTTCGAACGAATCCCCGGACTCGAAATCGACTCGTATTGATTCGCGACGCTGACGTCCTCGCGCTCTAGTCGTCGGCCCGGGCGGCCGTCGGCGTCTCGGGCGGGGAGATCGGCTCGCCCATCGCGTAGACCGTGTTGTGGCCGGTGATCTCGACGTCGACGAAATTCCCGACCGTCAGCCCCTGGAGTTGCGCGTTCGGCAGGGCGACCTGTCGGTGGGCCTCGTCGTAGCCGACCAGCGAGTCCGCTGTGCCGTCCTCGGTGAGCAACACCGTGCGCTCGGTACCGACCATCGCCTCGTAGGCCTCGCCGACGACGTCCATCTTCAGGTCGGTCATCGCCTTCGAGCGCTCCTTCTTGACCGTGCCGCCCAGCCCCTTCAGCTCGGCGGCGTCGGTGCCCGGGCGCTTCGAGAAGCGCGTGACGTTGACCTTTTCGGGGCGGATTTCCCGAAGGAGGTCCATGCTCGCCTCGTGATCGCCGGGGTCTTCGGTCGGGAACCCGACGATGAAGTCCGTCGCGAGCGTCCAGTACTCGAGGTGGCGATCGAAGGTCGCAACGATCTCGCGGAACTGCTCGAGGCGGTGCTGGCGGCGCATGTCCGCGAGCACGTCGTCAGAGCCGCTCTGGACGGGCGCGTGCAGGAAGTTGTAGATCTCGTCGTGCTCGGCGAACACGGTCGCGAGTTCCTCGGCGATCCCGTGCAGGCCGCCGGGGTTTGCCATCCCCAGTCGAACCCGGAAGTCGCCGTCGATCTCGGCGCAGATCCGACTCAGGAGTTCGGGCAGGAGACTCTCGCCCTGGTTGATGTCCCAGCCGTAGACGCCGGTGTCCTGGCCGGTGATCCGGATCTCCCGTGCGCCGCCGTGGACGAGCGCCCGGGCCTTCCGGACGTTCTCCTCGACGGTCGGCGAATCGATCCGCCCGGTGGCCTGCTTGGTGATGCAGTACGAGCAGTCGCTCATGCAGCCCCGAGCGATCGGGAGGATGCCAGTGACGCCGTCGAGGACGGTCTCGGTGTCGGGCGTGATCGTCGGGCACTCGCCGTTGAGGACGTACTCGGGGACGTCGTCCCAGTGGAGGATTTCGGCGTCTACGTCCGCGAACTGTTCGCCCTGGGCCAGCGCCATACAGCCCGTGACGATCAGGTCCGCGGGCGTCTGTTCGTCCAGTTCTCTGGCCCGCCGGAGCATGTTTCGCTCGGTCTTCTCGACGACCGTGCACGTGTTCAGAATCGCCACGTCGGCGTCCTGCGGTGAGGACGCCGGCCGGTGGCCGCCCTCCCGCAGGGCGCGCTCGATCTGCTGTGTCTCACCTCGATTTGAGGTACAGCCGTAGGTTTCGACGTAGTAGCGGGCCATCGCGTCTGTCTACTACTACATCCACGCACGCAAAAACACGACGGATCACGTCGATCAGCACGGTCGCGAGCGCTACAGACGGACGACCACCAGGGGTTCGAGCACAACAATTATTCTACAGGAACAGAAACAGGCAGGACACATGCTGACCGAACGAACAGGAGCCGTCCTGACAGTAGCCCTCCTCGTGCTGTCGGCGATGGGGGGCGTCGCAACTGCGACGACGACAGGGGAGTTGGGGAACAGTACCGTCCCCGCCTCGAGTGGTGACGAAACGCCAGTGAACGAGACCATGTCGGCGGCGGACGCGGCGTACGTGACGAGCGACGGGTCGATCATACTGGTCTACGAGCACGGAGACCAGGAGGACCTCGAGAATGCGAGTGGGCACGCTCGTATGGACGTCTCGGACGGTGTCGCCGAGTTCGTGATGAGCCAGCGGACGGAGACGGACGCGACGGGCAACCTGACGCTGCTGGCGACGCCCGACGAGCTGACCGCCGACGGAGCGCTCGTCGCCGACCGGCCGGCCTACCTCAGGGACCTCCGGTTCGACCTGGAAACCGTACAGAACAGGACCGTCAGGGAGTCGTCGATGGCGCTGAACAGCACGGTGGCAGTCCCGGGGGACTCGCAGCTGTCGTTCGTGCTCCCGTTCCTGCAGGAGGCCCGAACGAGCGGGTCCGTCATGACGGACGCGACGTCGCTGGACGCCGAGGGGTCCGCGAGCGTCCAGCTTGCTTCGCCCCTGCTCCCGGAGCGGTCACACGAGCTCGTCCTGACCGAATCAGACGGGGCCTACACCCTCGAGGTCGATGAATCGTACACGATGAGCGCCGAGCGGGCCGAGCGCTGGAACAGTACCGACCGGACCGAGGAGACCCTCCGGTCGCAGTACTGTGACGGGTTCGAGACGACCAACGTGACATGTTCGGTCAGTCTCGACAGCCACGAGCTGACCAACGAGAGCGAAGACAGCAAGCGACTGGATGTCGCCTACACGGTCACTGTCGACGGCGTCGATTCGGCCGTCTCGACGGCGATCGTCGAAGGGCTCGGCGGTCCGGAAACGAACGTGACCGAGGCCGAAGCGACCGAGCTGGCAGACCGGATCGAGAACGTCACGCTCTCGCGCGTCGGGGCGGAGCTGTCCGTCGAGCGCCGACCGAGCGGGGGCCAGCAGGCGAGCGTCGACTGGAACGTCAGCCTCGACGGGACCGACGACCTGACGCTCGCGTACGTCGACCTCCTCGAACAGATCGAGAACGCGGCGATGTCCAGCCCGCAGACGCCCGACGCCGGAGAGTCGTTCGACTTCGGGCTGGCAAATTCGATCGAACAGCTTCGCGACCGGACGGAGGCGAGACGAGCCGCCGACCTCGAGACGACCTCGAACTGGGCGTTCGCCCTCACGACGCGTGGTATGACCGGACAGTCGTTCGTCAGCCTGAACGGGACAGCGACTTCCGAGACGACCAACTGGGCGGAGTACGTCTCCGAACTCCAGCAGCGGGAAGTCCCCATCACGGATAGCATGCGGACGTCAATCGACGTGCGGACGGACGACGAGCAGATCGTTGCAGAAGGGTCCGCAAGCGTCGAGGACGAGGGGATGCTCGACCGCGCGCTGACGGAATTCAATCGCACGGCGAACGAGACCGACGTCACGGCAATGATCGACGCGATGCGGGCGGCCGAGTTCGAACAGGCTCGCCTGACCGCAGACGTCGGTGAAGGGAACGCCACGGTCGAAGGGGCCCTCTCGGTCGGTAACGGTACGGCAGTCAGCGACCGACTGCCGGCCCCGTTCTCGATGATGGAAGCCAGCGAGACGAGCTTCGAAACCGGTCAGACCGCGATGCTGATGGACGCCGGGCTTCAGAGCGACGCCGACGAGGACGCGATACAGGCGCTGTCGTTCGTCGGCGACGAAACCGACGTCACCATGCCGGGTGAGTGGGACGAGGACGGCCGGTCGCTGGCTTCGTTCGCGACCGACGCCGGCGAGACTGACGACGGTGAAACCGACGACAGTGAAACCGAGACCGACGACGAGACCGAAAGCGGCGACGGAGACGGCCCCGGCTTCGGTCTCGTGCCCGCCCTGATCGGCGCGGCTGGTGGCGCTGCGATCGCGGGCAAGCGTCTCCGAGACGCGGCCTGACGCGTAACCGTTCTCATGCTTTCGAGCGTCGTTACTCCTCGAGGATCGCATCACCCGAGGACGCGCCGATGCGCTCGGCTCCGGCCTCGAACATGGCCGTCGCCTGCTCCCAGCTATCGATTCCGCCGGCAGCCTTGACGGGGAGATACGTCGAGAGCAATTCGACGTCGGCGACCGTCGCACCGCCGTCGGCGAAGCCCGTTGCGGTCTTGAGATAGGCCGCGTCGGCCTCGGTCGCGAGTCGGGCCGCCCGGTGTTTCTCGTCCTCGTCGAGCAGCGGTGCCTCGACGATCACCTTCACCGGGCGCGTCGTCGCGGCGACGACCTCTGCGAGATCCCGTCTGAACGACTCGTCTTCACCCGCCCGCAAGAGCCCGAGGTTCGCGACCACGTCGAGTTCGTCGGCGCCTTCCTCTGCGAGCGCTGTGGCTTCGTCGGCCTTGTTCGCGGTCGTGTGCTGGCCGTGCGGGAAGCCGACGACCGTCGTCAGTTCGACGCCAGGGGCGTACTCGGCGGCCATCGAGACACAATAGGGCGGGACGCAGGCGCGCATACCGGTCTCGATTGCCGTATCGAGGACGGCCTGCACGTCCCCTGGCGTCGTCGTCGGGCCGAGAACCGTGTGTTCGATCCGCGTGGCGACGTCGTCCATATCGGCCGGAGGGCGGCCAGCGTCAAAAACGCACCTCCGGATCGCTATCCTTTCGGTCGTGGCGGACGCTCTCTCGCGTATGCCACTCCTTCCGAGCGGGCTCGTCGTCCCGCCGCTCGCGCATCTCGCGGCCCTGATCGTCGGGACCGTGACGGTGACCGCGTTCCTGCTCGCGCTCGAACCGCGGGTCCGCCAGCGCCACGTGCTGGCGTTCACGCCGTGGATGGTCGCCGGTGCGGTCGCGCACGGGCTCCACCAGCTCGATCGGACCGTCTATCCGACCTGGGCCGAACCACTGTTCGGTGCTCCGGCCGTCTACGTCACGGCGTTCGTCGCGCTCGGTGCCGTCTGGGCGTCGCTCGCGTTCCGGGCCAGCCTCCGGACTGACGAGGACCGGGTCGCGCGCGACCTGGGCGTGACCGGAACCGTCGCGCTGCTGGGACTGCTCGTCTTCGCGAGTCGCCAGGAGACGCTTGTCGCCGGCGAGCCGCTCTGGTCGCTCGCTGGCGTCGTCATCACGGTGCCAGTGACACTGGGTGTCTACTTCGGGATGGCGTATTTCACGACCGATATCGTCGCCAGAACGCGGCTGGTCGGCGGGCTCGTGATCTTCGCGCACGCCCTCGACGGGATCACGACCGCGATCGGGATCGACGCCCTCGGGACGGGCGAACGCTCGCCGCTCCCCCGGGCGATCATGGACGTCGCCGGCAGCTTGCCCGTCGCCGAGACGATCGGCGTCGGCTGGCTGTTCGTCGTCGTCAAGCTCGCGCTCGCGGTCGTCCTCGTTGCCGTCTTCGCCGACTACCTCGAAGCCGAACCGACCCGCGGGAACCTGACCTTCGCAGCCATCATCGCGCTGGGGCTCGGCCCCGCCGTCAACAACGTCGTGCTCTTCGCGCTTCGCAACAGCGGGACGGCCGCCGCGATCGGCGGTTGATCGTGACCCGGTCAGGGCCGGCGCTACACTTTTCCACCGGCCGGTCGAATCGCAGCGGTAACAGGCCGCAACCGACCGCCTGAACCGTCGTTTGCGGCTCGGAGCAACTATGACACAGGTCGAAGACATCGCCTACGAGGGCTGGGAGCACTGCGTTCGAATCGACAACGGGCTGGTCGAACTCGTCGTCACGACCGATGTCGGGCCGCGAATTGTGGACTTTCGCCGTTCCGCGGGGGAAAACGTGTTCTTCCTCGACGAGGCCGCGACCGGGACGACCGGCGGCGAGGACTGGGAGCTGTACGGCGGCCATCGTCTGTGGCACGCCCCGGAGTCGGACCCCCGAACCTACCAGCCCGACAATGAATTGGTCGAGGTCGAACGCACCGATCGGGGATGTCGACTCGTCCAGCCGGTCGAGGGCGAGACCGGGATCCGGAAGGCGATCGAGATCGAGATGCCCGACGGCGAACCGGCCGTCGAGATCGGCCACGAACTGACAAACGAGGGGGTCTGGAGCGTCGAACTCGCGCCGTGGGCAATCTCGGTCTGCAAGCCCGGCGGGACGGCCGTCGTCCCGTTCCCGGACGGCGATCCCGACGAGTTACTGCCCGACCGGTCGCTGGTGTTCTGGCCGCGTACCGACGTCAGCGACGAGCGTATCCAGTACGTCGACGATCACGTCCTCGTCGAACAGGCCGACGGGCCCGAGTTCAAGATCGGAGCAAACGCACTCGATGGGTGGGCAGCCTACGTCAACGATGGTCGGGCGTTCGTCAAAACTTTCGAGTACGACCCCGAGGCGACCTATCCCGACCGCGGGGCCTCGGTCGAGGTGTACATGCTGGATCACATGCTCGAACTGGAGACGTTGGGACCGCTCGTCGAACTCGCGCCCGGCGAGACCACGAGCCACACCGAGCGGTGGCACCTCTTCGAAGACGTTTCAGAACCCGAAACCGGGGCCGACGCCGCGTCGATCGCGCCGGAGTAGCTAGCCGTCCACGGCTCGCGTTCGCCCGACTACAGCTCTCGCGCGGCCTCGACCGCAGTATCGATATCCGGGGCATCGAAGACGTCACCGCCGACGTAGGCGTTCATGCCGGCACAGTACAGGTCCCGCGCGGTCTCGATGACGGCCGACTCGAGCGGTTCGGGCTCGCGGTCGCACAGCGACTTCCAGTCGGCGACGCCGCGCTCGTCGGCCGCGTCCTTGGCCTCGCTGACGGCCGCGACCCACTCCGGCTGGGTGCGCTTGTGGTACTGCCGGAGCACCTCCTTGCTGACCTCCTGACCGTCGTAGGAAAAGCGGTTCTCGTCGAAGGTACCGACGACGTCGGCGACGCGAATCTCGCCCTCGTGGTAGAAACACTCGATCTTGCCGTCCTCGTGGACGAATCCCGACCGTGCGGCCTGTTCGGTGAGGATGTGATCGACGGACAGCGCCAGCTCTTCCAGACGGTCGATGTCGGCCGCCCCGGCGATCCGATCGGCCTGCTCGCGGTCGAGATACCGGTCCTGTTTCTCGTATTTCGTCGAGAACTCCACGATCGGTTCGGGGAGGTCGACCGGTTCGTCCGGCCACTCCTCATAGTCCAATCCGTACTCTGTGGGTTCCGAGCGCTTTCGCAGCGATGATCCGACGGGGACGGTGTTGCGGAAGACGATCTCCAGCGGGATCAGGTAGTTCTCGCCCGCGGCCTCGTGGTAGGCGTCGTAATCGTAATCGGCCCCGTCGTGAGGGAGGTCAGGGACCTGCGTCAGCGAGATCACCATCTCGCGCGGGGCGATCCCGGCGACGAGCGCCTCGCTCAGGTCGACGACCGCCCGCTCGGCGTCGGCCCCGACCGCCTCGCCCGGGACGGCCACGCCCTCGTAGTGGGTCGGGATGTGGTTCTGCTCGAGCACCTCGAAGTTGTACGCGCCCATCGTGCACAGCGACGCGCCCTTCTGTGGGATCTCGTCGGGCATCTTCCCCCAGTCGAACACGGAGTAGTCGTCGGTGAACACGAACGCGCCGCGGCCGAGGTCCTCGGCGGTCGGCTCCTGGTCGATCCGGAAGTCTTTGACGCTCGTCATTGGCGGGGTTTCCGCCCGGACCACCATAGGGTTTCACATCACCGCGCGACAAAGTATCTAGGTGAGGTCCCGGTCGATCAACCATGTACGAAAAGATCCTCTTTCCGTTCGACGGGAGCGACGGGGCGGCCGAAGTACTGCAGCACGCGGGGGAACTCGCCCACTGGGAGGACGGGTCGATCCGACTGTTGTACGTCGCCGATACGAACGAGGTGAGCGTCTCGCGCGTCGGCGACGAGATGCTCGATAGTCTCATCGAACACGGCGAGGAGATCCTCTCGGACGCCGCCGGGATCCTGGAGTCGCTCGACGTACGGTACACGACCGATATCGCGAAGGGGACGCCCGCCGAGACGATCGTCGAGTACGGCGAGGATCACGACTTCGACGTGATCGTCATGCCGACCAGCGGCCGGCAGGGGCTGTCCCGGTACCTGCTGGGTAGCGTCACCGAGAAGGTCGTCCGGCTCTCGGAGACGCCCGTGCTGACGGCGCGGATGGCTGCCGACGAGGAGTTCGTCGTCCCCTTCGATCGGATCCTCGTCCCGACTGACGGGAGCAAGGCGGCCGAAAGCGCCACACAGCACGCGTTCGAACTGGCAGCGGCGATGGGCGCGGACGTCCACGCGCTGTCGGTCGTCGATACCGGTGCGTTCAGTTCCGACGTGCGCTCCGAGCGTCTCTCCGACGCCGGGAAATCACACGCCTCGGAGGTCGTCGAGACGGTCGCGGACGCCGCGACGGAACACGGCCTCGACGGCGTCACGACGCACGTGGAATCGGGCTCGCCTACCGAGGAGATCCACGAGGTCGTCGACCGGGAGGGGATCGACGCCGTCGTGATGGGTACGACCGGTCGACAGGGTGTCGAACGAATTCTACTGGGGAGCGTCGCAGAGAAGACCGTTCGATCGGTTCCGGTCCCGGTCATCACGATCCGCAACGGCCCGCGACCGCTGCTGTGATCGTCTCGAACGGGTCGGTCACCTTCGCGGATCGGCAGATAATTACCGCCACTGCTCGATCACAGAGGTGATGGCGGTACTCGCAGTCGACGTGATCATCATCCTCCTGGCGACCGGTGCGATCTGGGTCGGCAGCGGCTGGCTCGAAAACGCCAGCGAACGGCTCGCGACCTACTACGGACTGCCGGAGGTCGTCCAGGGGTCGATCGTCACCGCGGTCGGGTCGAGTTTCCCCGAACTGGCGACGGTCGTCGTCGCGGCGATCACGGTCGACTCGCTGGAACTGGGCGTCGGTGCGATTGTCGGGTCCGCGGTGTTCAACATCCTCGTGATTCCGGCGCTGGCCGGAATCTCCACTGCGGAGGAACTCGAAGCCAACCGTGCGCTGGTGTACAAGGAGGCGCTGTTCTACATGCTCGCCGTCTCGATTCTCGTCATCACGTTCTCGTTCGCGGTCATCTACAACCCCGTCGACGGCACGGCCTACCTCGCCGGCGAGGTCACCCGCCCGCTGGCGGTGATCCCGCTCGGTATGTACGGACTGTACGTCTTCATCCAGTATCAGGACACCGCCGACCACGACAGCGATGTCGACAAGACCGGGATCACGGTCGGTCGCCAGTGGGGACTGCTGGCGGCCGGTCTGGCGGTCATTCTGGTCGCAGTCGAGCGGCTGGTTCACTCGGTCGACGTCATCGGGACGAGCCTGGACGTGCCCGCCTTCATCATGGGCGTGACGATCGCCGCCGCCGCGACCAGCCTGCCCGACGCGATGGTGAGCGTCCGGGCCGCGAGCGAAGACAGGGGGATAACCGCCCTCGCGAACGTGTTGGGCTCGAACACGTTCGATCTGCTGGTCGCGATTCCGGTCGGGGTGATGCTCGTCGGCAGCACCCCGATCAACTTCTCGATGGCGATCCCGATGTTCGGCGTGCTCACGCTGGCGACGATCATGCTGTTCACCGCGCTCCGGACCGACCTTGCGCTCTCAGTCGTCGAGTCGTACGGGCTGCTTGCCGCGTACGTGCTGTTCGTCCTCTGGATCGTCCTCGAGACGCTTGATGTCGCGGTCGACTTGCTGCCGACCTGATCGTTCATAGTGGCCGTTGTACGTCTCTCTCGGGTCGACCGTACGACTGCGTATGGTCACACCGGTAAATCGGTACAACGGTCACTATCAGGCGACCGTCTCCTCGGCTTTGACCGCCGGTTCGTCGATGTACCGTTCCTTCCAGGTCCCTCGCAGGAACCACGGGACCGCCACCGTCGCCCCGACGATGTTGCCCAGCGCCATCCCGACCCAGATCCCGGTCGCGCCCCAGTCGAAGACGAACACCAGCAGGGCGATGCTCGCGACCCGACCGATCCACAGCGTGACGATCGATAGCACCATCGCGGTCCGGGTGTTGCCGGCCCCGCGGAACGCCCCGAAGATGACCTGCGAGACGCCGATGAAGGCGAACTCCGCCGACCGGATCCGAACGTACTCGACGCCGAGATCGATCGTCGCCGCGGCGTCCTCGACGCCGCTGCCGAGGAAGACGCTGACGATCGGTTCGGTGAACGCCAGCGCGACCGCGGCGACGACGATCATCACGCCCGCGCCGGTCCCGGCCGCCAGCCACGTCGCGCGTGCCGCCCGATCAGCCCGGTCGGCCCCGAGGTTCTGGCCGACCATCGTATCGATCGCCCGGCCGAGCCCCATCGCCGGCAGGAACACGAGCGAGATGAGCCGGTTGCCCAGCCCGTAGGCGGCCACGACCGGCGGCGCGAACGTGACGACGATCGCGGTGAGCGTGATCATCGCCAGCGCGCTGGCAGACTGTTCGATCATGCTGGGCGTCCCCAGTCTGATGATGTCCTCGATCACGCCGAGGTCGGGTCGCAGATGCGACAGCGACACCGCCGGACCGATCCCCGTCGCGAACAGCAGGTACAGCCCGATCGCGGTCGCGACGCCCCGCGAGAGGATCGTCGCCAGCGCGGCCCCGCCGATCCCGAGCCCGGTGAAGCCGGTCGCCGACAGCAGCGTCGCTTCGATCCCGCTCAGCCCGACCATCCCGAACAGCGGGTTCGACTGGAAGCCGAAGATGAAGATCGGATCGATCACCACGTTCAGCCCCACGGAGATCGCCATCACGAACATCGGCGTCCGCGTGTCGCCGTAGCCGCGCATGAGCGCCGAGAAGACGAAGAACCCGAACATCAGCGGGATCCCCAGGAAGATGACCTCCATGTAGTCGGCAGCCAGCGGGATGACTGCTGCCGACGTCTGGGGATCGCTGGGGAGCAACTCCAGGGCCGGCCGCGTGTAGAAGTAGCCGACGATCCCGATCACGACCGACAGCAGCGAGACGAACATCACGGTCTGACCGGTGACCAGCCCGGCCGAGCGCTTCCCCTTCGCGCCGGTGTACTGTGCGACCAGGATCGCACCGGCGGTCGTGAACCCGCCCGCGATCGCGATGAGCAGGAAGATCAGCGGGAAGGCGAGGCTAATCGCGCCGACGGCGTCCGTCGAGAGCCGGCCCAGCCAGAGCGTGTCGGCGATGTTGTAAGTGACCTGCAGCAGCTGGATGACGATGATCGGCCAGGCCAGCCGGACGAGCGGCCGGATCAGGCTCCCCTCGGTGATCGACTCCGAGGGATCGTCTGCCGGCGATTCCGGGTCGTCGCCGCCACCGGACGGACCGCCGCCGGGTTCCGGATCCCCGGTGACGGATCCGGCCGACTCGTCGGGCGTCGGCTCGGGTACCGACGCGTCCGATTCGGAGTCGGGTGACTCGTCGGGCGACCTCTCGTCAGTCCGGCGGCGATCGTCCTCGGAACGATCTGTCACGACCTGAACCTCAGAAGCAACGATCAATTAGGGTTGCGTTTCCGCGGCGCCGGCGGATCGTCTCCCGACGTGGTTTCGATACAGGACAACCGCGACGCGACCCGTGTCGTTTTCACGCTCGCGCCCCCGTGTCGAACTGATGGTTGCTGCCGAACCGAACGCCGGGGGTGCACTCGAGTTCGAGCATCGCCCCACGAGCGACCAGCACTTCGAGAACGCGCTGGCGAAGGCCCGCGACGGGACGCGACTGGCGGTCGCGGACGCGATCGAACTGCTCACGACCGGCAGCGACAGCGAGGGGATCGACCGCGAGCGCAAAGAGCAGGTGCTCGAGGCCGCCGACTACCGCCGCGCCGAACGGGTCGGGCGGGAGGTCACGTTCGTCGCCAACCTCAACAACAACGTCACGACCGCCTGCAACACCGGCTGTCTGTTCTGCAACTTCAAGGACCGTTCCGACCAGTTCCTCGAATCGTCCGACGTCGACCACGGCGGGTTCACCAAGACGCCTGCCCGGTCCCGCGAAGTCGTCGCCGACGCCGTCGAGCGCGGGATCTACGAGGTGACCTCCGTCTCGGGGCTGCACCCCGCGCTGGCGCTCGACGCCGAGCACCGCGAAGTACTCGAGGCGAGCGAGCGCGGCGACCTGAACTACCGCTCGCCGGACGCCTACGAGACCGACCCGGGGACTTACGTCGAGCAGATCGAGGCGATGAGCGTCGACGGCGTCCACGTCCACTCGATGACTCCCGAGGAGGCCGAACACGCTCGCCGCGGGACGTCGTGGAGCTACGACAAAGTCTACCGGCGGCTGGTCGAGGCGGGGCTCGACTCCGCGCCGGGGACGGCCGCCGAGATCCTCGTCGACGAGGTCCGGGACGTCATCTGTCCGGGCAAGATCGACACCGACGGCTGGCTGGACGCGATGGAGGCCGCCGCGTCGGTGGGGCTTGACATCACCGCGACGATCATGTACGGCCACGTCGAGAACGCCGCCCACCGCGCGGTCCACCTCGATCGCGTCCGGGAGCTGCAGGACCGGACGGGCGCGATCACCGAGTTCATCCCGCTGTCTTTTGTCCACCAGAACACCGCGCTGTACGACTACGGGCTGGTCGAGGACGGCCCGAGCGTCCACGAGGACGAGCTGATGATCGCCGTTTCGCGGCTGTTTTTCGACAACGTCGACCACATTCAGGCCTCGTGGGTCAAGTACGGTGACGAGCAGGGACTGAAGTTGCTCAACGCCGGCGCGGACGACTTCATGGGAACGATCCTCTCCGAGGAGATCACCAAGCGCGCGGGCGGTAACTTCGGCGAGTACCGCTCGTTCGACCAGTACGTCGAGTTGGTCGAGTCGATCGGCCGGGTTCCCGTCGAGCGTTCGACCGACTACCGGACGCGCCGCCGGATCGATGGCGACCCGCCCCACGGCCCGATGCTCGGCCCGAAGGCCGACGGGACGCCGCTGATCGAGTGACTCGGGATCGCGCACGCTCGACACGGCTCACGTCCACCGAAGGCGGACCCGCGCACCTGGGCTGACGGAGAAGCGCTTGTCGCCCCGTCCCTGATTGACCGCGAGTTCGACGTTGCCGTGGCTGCCGACGGTGACGACGCGCTTGTCCGGTCCGACCGCCGCGTAGGTCCGGCGAGCGGGTGCCCACACGCCGTTGACGGTCACGTCCGAGCCGAACTGTCCCTCGAGGCGCTCGCCGGGGATGTTGGTGATCGCGTTGCCGAAGTCGTCGACGACGAGCACCTCGCCGGTGACGCCGTCCTCGCGCTCGACAGGCTCGGGAACGGAGAGGTCGACGAACGAGTCCGCCTCGACGAACCCGTCCTCGCGCTCGAAGTCGTCGATTCCGGCTTCGTGGACGGTCGCGGCCGCGGGCGCGAACACGTCTCGACCGTGGAAAGTGACGCTCTCGGGGTCGTCGTACTCGATCTCGAAGACCTCGACGTCCCCGTCGAGTTCGCGGGCGACCGGGACGAGGACGCCGTTGTCGGGTCCGACCAGCGCGTGCTCGCCGGCCCGGATCACGATCGCCGCCCGTTCGGTGCCGACGCCCGGATCGACGACGACACAATGGACCGCGGGCGGGAAGTGCGGCAGGACTTCCCGGAGCCAGAAGGCCGCGGCCCCGACGTCCTGACGCGGGAACTGGTGAGAGACGTCGACGAGACGGGCGTCGCTCTCCTGGAGAATGACGCCTTTCATCGCGGCTGGATACGGCGAGCCGAAGTCGGAGCTGAGCGTGATCATCGGTGGATGTACGTCACCTGACAGCGGCTTCAGAGTTGTGGTCATACTGGTGGCTATACCATTTCGAACTGATCCGGCACGCCGTCGTGTCAGATATCGTCACGAACGTATAGCCACCAGTATCAGTCAGCCGGCGATTCGGCTGCCGACCCGCCGACTGCGGGTTCCTCGTGGACGTAACACACGGGGTCCGGTTCGAAGGGGTCGTCGTGGGCGGTCAGCGCGCGTCCCCGGGAGCCGCCGCTACAGACGTCACCGAACTGGCAGCTCCGACATCTGTCTGGCAGGCCGGCTTCCTCGTGGCGGAGCCGCACAAGCAGCGGGTTCGCCTCGTCGGTCCAGATCGCACCGAACGGTCGAGCCCGAACCGAGTCCAGCGCGTACCGGTCCCAGAACGGGCCGGGATACACCTGTCCGGCCGGGCCGAGTTTCGCCACCGGCGGGGAGGGTGCGGCACCGAGCCGTTCGCGCAGGGCCGTCCGAACGTCGGTCGCACACTCCCCGTTGAGGTTGTCCCGTGCGTACTCGGTCACGTATCCGGCGTCGATACCGCCGCTCAGGACGGTTTCGATGTGGTTGTTCCGCTCGTGTGCATCGCGGGTCAGATCCGCGAGCCGCCGGACGGCCCGTCGACGCCGTTCTCCGTCGAGTTTTGGTTCAGGAACGTGTGTGAGCCGGAACCGGTCGGCAGACAGCAGTGCCGCGAGGTCGTAGATCTCCTCTATGTGGGTGACACTCTCGGCATGTAGCGGGAAGCGCAACTCGGTCGCTAGTTCCGTGTCGTCGGCCGCCCGGAGCGTCTCCAGCGCGGCGTCGATGTCGTCGGCAGCGGCGTGTTCCTGTCGCGGGGTCGACAGCCCCTCGACGCGGACGCTGATCCGGTGCAAGCCGGCGTCGGCCAGCGACTCCAGCCGGTCGCGATCGAGTTGCTGTCCGTCAGTGCGCAACGTTGTTTCCAGACCGCGGTCGTCGGCGTACGAGATCAGTTCGCCGACAGCCGCCGCATCGAGTCCGGTAGAGCCGGTTAGTCGCAGCGTTTCGACGCCGAAATCCGCGAGCTGGTCGACGACGGCACGACGTTCGGACGCCGACAGCGGAGCGCGGTCACCGAGCAGAGCCTCGTCTGTCAGTTCCCACTCGACGGTCGGCGTGCCCGACGGTGCGGTCGTCGGGTGCTCGCAGTCACAGAGGAGCGCGTCGAGCTGGATCACGGCAACTCACCCCTGTCGAGCGTCGTCGATCCGTCGCGGTCGATCGCGTCGGCCGGACAGAGCCACCGGGCGTCGACACTCGGGAACAGCGACGCCGCACGTTCGCGGGCGCCCGTCTCATCGTCGGCCCTGACGGTCCCGACGTGTACCATCGGGTCCGTCGGCGTTTCTCGAGTGAACACCACCCATTCCGCGTCGGGGATCACCTCGGGGTCGCTCCGGCCGGCCGCCGTCCGTGCTGCTGGTCGAGCTGGCATTGGCTGTTCGTACTCCACTCGCATCCTTACTGACCGCGCCCGTTCCCATCGATTGGGAACAGTCCGGACGCCTTATCGGCTCTATCACGGTTTCCCGGCAATCGTTTCTGGTTGTCGGCCGGGGCCTCGATCGCAAACGGTTTTCGCTCGCTCCGGGAACCGGGTCGTATGCAGGTCATCGTCAACGCCGCCACGAGCGCCGACGGGAAACTCTCGACGCGCCGACGCGAACAGATCGCGATCAGCGGCGCCGAGGACTTCGACCGCGTCGACGCGCTCCGGACCGATAGCGACGCGGTGATGGTCGGCGTCGGGACCGTGCTGGCCGACGATCCGTCGCTGACCGTCGACGACCCCGATCGGATCGAGGCCCGAACCGACCGCGGGGACCCGCCACAGCCGGCTCGCGTCGTCGCCGACTCGCGGCTTCGGACGCCCGCGGACGCGACCGTCTACGACGACAGTGCGGAGACGATCCTGTTAACCAGCGAGGCCGCCGGCGACGACGCCGTCGCTGACGCCCGGGCGCGCGACGCGACTGTCATCGTCGCCGGCGACGATCGGGTCGATCTCCCGGCAGCGGTCGGTCGACTCCCGGATCACGGTATCGAGCGGGTGATGGTCGAGGGCGGTGGCGAACTCGTCTTCTCGCTTTTCGAGGCCGGACTCGTCGACGAACTGTCCGTGTTCGTCGGCTCGCTGGTGATCGGCGGCCGCGATGCGCCGACGCTGGCGGACGGCGACGGCTTCGTCGAGTCGTTCGTGGATCTGCGACTGGACGAAATCGAACGAATCGATGACGGTGTTCTCCTGCAGTATGCCGTGTCCTGATGGACACGTGTCGGTAGAAGCGGTATACGCCGGGGGAACCGCCAAACATATAGCAGTCTCGACCTGATAAGCAGATAGTTAGCGCCGGCGGCGTCTACGGGGCGACGCAGGTTGACACCTCCTTCGCCCAGGGGGACTTCCTCGCCGAGGAGCCGCCCGACTGGACGCAGAACTTGCCCGAACCGTTCGTACCGGGCGAGTACAACGCCAAGGCGAACCTCGAGTACGTCAACGAACGCTTCCAGCGCCAGGACGCGCAGGCGAGCGTCCTGATACGCGACGGCGTCGCGGGCGACGGCACGCTCGAGACGATCCACCGGGCCCAGCGTGCGGTCGCTTCGCTGGAGATCACGCAGCGGCTGTCGAACGGGCAGGCGTCGATACGGACGCCGACAGCAGTGGCGGCGACGCCGGTGCAGCCGCGCCGGGTGAGTAGCGGCCGCCTACAGATCCGTCTCGCTTTCGAGGTACCACCCGAGGTACCCGCCGATGGCACTCAGACCGACGGTGTAGACGACCGACGCCAGGATAGCGAAGATCGCAAACACGACGAATATCCCCGCGAACGCACCCGGACCGTCGAAAAACGCCGGGAGGAACGGCAACACACTGCCGAGAAATGCGACGACGAACAGGAACGGGATTGCGGCGATCGCTCCGGAGACCGCACCGACTTTGAGCGCCGTCGAGGAGTCTTCCTTCTGCAGGTATCCCGCGACTGCACCCCCGAGCACCGGCGAGAACGGGATGAAACTCGCGAGGACCGTGACGACCGCACCGACGACCGCGTTCAGGAGGGTATCTCCGTTTCCCATACACGCCACCTGTCCGACCACTCACATGAACGTTTCGGAGAGCCACGGCGCGAGAGCCCACATCCCTTCGGAGACGGGTCACTGATACGGTCGGTTGTAACGATTTACCGGTGCGATCGCATAACGGATGCGATCGATCCGGAACAGACTTACAACCGACCGTATGAGGCATCCGCAATCGAATCGACTAATACCGTCCGTCCGTCCCTATGTTGTAATGACGAGTCTCGGCACGGCGAGTGCGGCCCCGGGCGAGATCGACACGGGGCGGCTGTGGGTCGGCGAGACGCGAGACGGCACCGATATCGGACTCCCCGTGGCGGTCGTCAACGGGGCTGAGTCCGGCAAGACGCTGTACGTCCAGGCCGCAAGCGACGGCGACGAACTCAACGGCGTCGGCGTCATACAGCGGTGGCTCCCGGAGCTCGATCCCGACGCGATCTCGGGGACGATCCTCGTCACCGGGATCGTCAACTACCACGCCTTTCAGGTCGCCGAACACCGCAACCCGGTCGACGACACGAAGATGAACCGGGTCTATCCCGGCGACGAGGAGGGGACCTCCAGCGAGCGGATCGCCGCGGCGACTTTCGAGGCCGCGACCCGGGCCGATCTGGCGGTCGACCTCCATCAGGGCTCGACCAGTCGGATGATAAACGAGGTCCGGGTGCGGTGCGGTCGACGCCACCGCCGCCACCAGTCGTGTCTGGAGCTCGCGAAGGTGTTCGACTGTGGCCACGTCCTCGATCAGAAGGGGCCGGACGGACAGCTCGCCCGCGCCGCGCCGGACGAGGGGGTTCCGACGATCGATCCGGAACTCGGCGGCTGTGTCGGCTGGGACGAACAGAGCATCGAGTACGGTCGCCGGGGACTGTGGAACGTCCTGAAATATTACGACTTCGTCGAGGCGGACGCGGCGCTGTCGACCCAGACACGAGCCGGCGGCTTCGACCAGTACGGCGCTCCGGCCGGCGGGCTCGTGGACTTCGAGTTCGACCTCGGCGAGCGGGTCGAACGCGGCGAGACGCTCTTCTCCATTACCGACGTATTCGGCCGGGTCAAAGAGACCGTCACGGCCGACTCTGAGGGCATCTTCTGGCGAACTCGCCGACTCCCGCAGGTCGCGACCGGCGAGTACGTCTGCTCGGTCGGGACGAACATCGACTCGTACTGATACTGCCGGCTGTAACAAACTGAAGGAATTCGCCATCCCGGGGTGGCGAATATCTTTACGAACGTACAGCCGGCAGTATGATACTGGTGGCTATACGTTCGTAACGATATCTGGCACGACGGCGTGCCAGATCAGTTCGAAATGGTATAGCCACCAGTATGATCGGCTCTCCCCCTCCGGCTCGCGATCGCTCCGACGGGGACCGACAGTCTCATTCACCCGCCGCCACCCAGTGCAGATATGACCGAGTACTTCGAGGTTCACCACCGCGACGGGGCCGCGCGGGTCGGTGAACTGCGCCTGTCCGAGCCAGTGCGGACGCCGGCGCTCGCCGACGATGTCGTCGATGACGCCGGGAGTCAGTGGCCCGAGCGCCGGGAACTGCCCGAGGGCGACCCCAGCAGGGTAACGATCTTGCCCCATCGCGGGTTCCCCAGCGGTACACCCGAGGAAGTCCAGGAGGCGTTCGCCCCCGAGTATCCCGAACTCGATGCCCCCAGCGGCGTCGTCGTCTCCCGCGAGACGGCAACCGATTTCGGCTCGGACGTCTACGTCCTCTCGGGCGCACAGGGGATCGTCGGCCACGCCGAGGCGTTCGTCGAGACGATCGTCGCCGTCCGCGAGGCGATTCCGGCCGACAGCGCGCTCTACCTGCCCGGCGTCGCGACGCCCGCCAACGTCGCCACGCTCGCCTACGCCGGCGTCGATCTCGTCGATACCGACCGCGCTGTCATCAGGGGAACGCAGGGCAAGTACCTCACGGGCGACGGGGAAGCCTTCCTGGAGGATCTGGCGGAGTTGCCCTGCTCATGTCCGGCCTGCCAGCAACCCGCCGAGCAGGCCGACCGCGAGGACTGTCTCGAGCACAACGTCAACGCCCTGCAGGCCGAACTCGCCCGCGTCCGCGAGCGGATCCGCGCCGGCCGGCTCCGCGATTACCTCGAGGGTCAGGCCCGCCACGAGCAGTGGCTGACCGCCACCTTCCGGCGGCTCGACCAGCAGTACGCCTACCTCGAACAGCGGACGCCGATCGTCCGCAGGGCCGAGCTGACCGCCGCCAGCGACGACACGCTCCGGCGGGTCGAAATTCAGCGTTTCGCCGAGCGAGTTACCGGGCGCTATCGCAACCGCTTCGACGCCCCGCTGGTGCTGGTGCCCTGTTCGGCGCGCAAACCCTACAGCGAGTCGCGGAGCCACGGCCGGTTCCACGACGCCATCCAGTTCCGCGGCCACACCGTCTCGATGACGTCGCCGATCGGCGTCGTGCCACAGGAACTGGAGCTGACCTATCCCGCCCAGCACTACGACTCGGTCGTGACCGGCCGCTGGAGCGCGACCGAGATCGAGTTCGTCGCCGACGTGCTCGAGGCCTACCTCGAGCGCAACGACTACCCCCGACATATCGCCCACCTGCCCGAGGACTACCTGCCGATCGTCGAGCGCGTCGAGGACCGGCTGGGGATCGACTTCGAGTACACTGTCGCCGAGCACCCGACCGACGCCGACTCGCTGTCGAACCTCGCGAGCACGCTCTCGGGCGAACCCAAGTACCGCAAGCGCGAGCGCCAGCACAACACGCTCCGGGCGATCGCCGACTACCAGTTCGGTGAGGGCGCGGGTGATGAACTCTTCGAGGACCTGCACATCGAGAGCCGCTATCCCAAACTGCGCGCCCACGACGCCGACGGCGAGCAACTGGCGGCGCTGGTCCCCAACTACGGGACGCTGTCGCTGACGCTGGCGGGCGCGAAACGCTGGCTCGACAGCGACGTCCCGACCAAGCGCGCCGCGATCGACGATTTCGTCCCGCGCGGGAGCGTCCTCGCGCCGGGCGTCGTCGACGCCGACGAGGACATCCGCGTCGGCGACGAGGTCGTCTTCGAGGGGCCGAGCGCCGTCTCGGTCGGCCGCGCGGAGATGTCCGGCCCGGAGATGGCCGAGAGCACCCGCGGGATCGCCAGCGAAGTCCGCCACACCGAAACGCGGTGACAGACTTCCAACGGTCACGATGAGATCACCCGTGGACTCGAATCGCTCCAGACGACTCGCGATCGTCGCGGCGGTCGCTCTCGCGATCCTCGCGTCGGCGCTCGTCCCGACCGGCGACGCCGTCGCCCGGACCGGCCCGTTCGGACTGGGGCTGGATCTGTGGCTGCACGCGCTGGCCTATATCGTGCTGGAGACGGCAGTGCTCGCGGCGATCGACAGTGACGCGGAGTCGCCGCTGTCAGGCGGCGCGGCGTCGGTTCTGGTCGTGACGGCCTACGGTCTGTTCGTCGAAGGACTACAGTTGCTGGTGCCGTACCGTCACGCGAGCGCCGCGGACGCGGTCGCTAACGCTCTCGGCGCGACAGTCGCGCTCGCTTGCTGGCTGGCGTACGTCCGGATGCGGTGACGCCAGACGGCGTATCGTCGGTCTGTGCTGCATCGACCGCCCGCTACGCGGTGACCGGACCGGCAAATCGTTACAGTAATCCGTCTCAGTAGTAATCTACTCGACGGAGTAGCATGATCGAGAGCTCGGCTTCGCCGGACGTAGCGCGGGACCGCCCACGTGCGACTGTCGGAACTGGACCGGGGCAGGAACCGACTGTGAACGGGGCGTCCGACTGATGCTGGGGATCGTCATTTCACGGGCCGACCGAGCGTCGGTCAACATCGGTGAACAGTTGCTGGCGCTGGCGGACTGGACCGTCGAGACCGACGAGCGACGGCCGGACGCCGACGGCGGCGGTGACGTCTACCGACTCGAGGACGTCGAACTCCGGGAGTTCGAGACCAGACACCTCGAACTCGAGGCGGTCGACGCGGTCTTCGACGACCCCGACCTGCTGGTGTTCGCCTCCAAACACGCCGGCGAGACCGGCAAGCTCCTGACGGCACATCACACTGGCAACTTCGGTCCGGCCGAGTACGGCGGGGAGGACGGCTCGTTCGCCCGCGCCGCGCCGAACGCCCACGCCGCCGTCGTCA
The DNA here is from genome assembly GCF_017094525.1 of Halapricum desulfuricans. Lineage (NCBI taxonomy): Archaea > Methanobacteriati > Methanobacteriota > Halobacteria > Halobacteriales > Haloarculaceae > Halapricum > Halapricum desulfuricans. Next base: position 661,638 of record NZ_CP064788.1, read on the forward strand.
AGGCGCTCGCGCGTCACGCGCCCGGGGACTACGACGCCGGCATGGAGTGCACCCACCACGGCCCGACCGATATCGACACGCCCTCGATGTTCGTCGAGGTCGGCAGCGCCGAACCGCAGTGGGACGATCCCGACCCGGCACGGGCGGTCGCGAAGGCGATCCTCGAACTGCGCGGCGTGGCGGCCGACGCGCCCTGGGAAAACGGAGCGCGTCGTCACCTCGTCGGGTTCGGCGGCGGCCACTACGTCCCGCGGTTCGAGCGGGTCGTCCGCGAGACCGACTGGTCGATCGGCCACATCGGGGCGGACTGGGCGCTGGAGGCGATGGGCGAGCCCGACCCGGACGTGCTCCGGGCGGCCTTCGAGGCGAGCGGGGCGGCGTACGCGCTGCTCGACGACGACCGGCCGGAACTCGCATCGACGATCGAGTCGCTTGGCTACCGCGTCGTCGGCGAGACGTTCGCCCGCGAGACGACCGGCGTGCCCCTGTCGACTGTCGAGGGGGTCGAGGACGCGCTCGGCCGGATCGACGAGGGGATCCGACTGGGCGACCCCGCCGCCGACCACGAGGGACCGCTCGCCGTCCTCGATCTGCCGGCCGACCTCCTCGAGGAAGTCCAGGGGATCGATCCCGACCGCGCGCGTGCGGCCGTCCGCCGGCGGGCCGTCGGGTTCGAGACCGTCGAGGGCGGGACGAAACTCGGCGGGCGGGTCGCACTCTCGACGAAAGGAGCACGCTCGTCGATCGTCGACGAGTTCGCCGAGATTCTCGCGACGAAATACGAGTCCGTCGAGCGAACCGACGACGCCGTCGTCGCACGCGAGCGAGCGTTCGATCCCGAGAAGGCCGCGACGCTCGGCGTTCCCGAGGGCCCGGCGTTCGGGAAACTGTCGGCCGGCCAGCCTGTCGAAGTCGACGGTCGAACGATCGATCCCGACGTCGTCCACGTCGACCGCGAGCACCGGTTTCCGTTGTAGTCGACCGCCCCACCCTCTGTTTCGTTTCCAGATTCTTGAACGTCGCTTTGCTCCCCTCGAAACGTGTCTCGACGCTGTCTGAATCATTTTCCGGGAGTGTAGCGGAGAATACATCGTCAGACGCACGTCAGCCGAGGTGCAAAGAATAATAAATGTGGCTCTGCAATCCCCCTTTAAATATGGACTCGATCATCGACGACGCCATGGAGGAAGCCGAACAGGAGCACCAACAGCCGGCTTCCGACAATGGCACCGAGCAGTCATCCCAGGAGGTTTCGACCTCCGGGCAGATGACGGACGCGGAACTGGCAGACGTCGTGGAAGACCTCGAAACGAAGATCACCGTCGTCGGGACGGGCGGTGCCGGCGGGAACACCGTCACGCGCATGATGGAGGAGGGCATCCACGGGGCGAAACTCGTCGCCGCCAACACGGACGCCCAGCACCTCGCCGACGAGGTCACAGCCGACACGAAGATCCTCATGGGACGCAAGCGCACCGGCGGTCGAGGCGCGGGTTCGGTCCCGAAGATCGGCGAGGAGGCCGCCCAGGAGAACATCGAGGACATCCAGCAGTCGATCGACGGCTCGGACATGGTCTTCGTCACCGCCGGTCTCGGCGGCGGCACCGGGACGGGTTCGGCCCCGGTCATCGCCCAGGCCGCCCAGGAGCAGGGCGCGCTGACGATCGCGATCGTGACGATCCCGTTCACCGCCGAGGGCGAGCGACGTCGGGCCAACGCCGACGCCGGGCTCGAGCGGCTGCGCGCGGTCTCGGACACCGTCATCGTCGTGCCCAACGACCGACTGCTCGATTACGCGCCCAGCATGCCCCTGCAGGACGCGTTCAAGATCTGTGACCGCGTGCTGATGCGCTCGGTCAAGGGTATGACCGAATTGATCACCAAGCCCGGCCTGGTCAACGTCGACTTCGCCGACGTCCGTACGATCATGGAGAACGGCGGCGTCGCGATGATCGGACTCGGTGAGTCCGACAGCGAGAACAAGGCCCAGGATTCGATCCGCTCGGCGCTGCGTTCGCCGCTGCTCGACGTCGAGTTCGACGGTGCGAACTCCGCGCTGGTCAACGTCGTCGGCGGCCCGGACATGTCCATCGAGGAGGCCGAGGGCGTCGTCGAGGAGATCTACGACCGGATCGACCCCGACGCCCGCATCATCTGGGGCGCGTCGGTCGATCAGGACCACGACGGCAAGATGGAGACGATGATCGTCGTCACGGGCGTCGAGAGCCCGCAGATCTACGGCCAGAGCGAAGCCGAACAGGAGAAAGCCGCCCAGCAACTCGGCGACGACATCGACTACGTCGAGTAACGGCTCTCGCTCTTCCGACTGTTTCTGTCGGCGTGTATCGCCACGATACTTGTACCGGGCGGTCGTATCCCGCCGCATGGACGGTTTCCGACGGCGTGACTTCCTCGGCGCGACAGGGGCGGCCGCCGGACTCGCACTCGCTGGCTGTCTCGACCGTGTGCCGGTACTCGGGGCGGGAGCAGCGCCGTCCGTCGGGCCGGTGCCCGCGAGTGCGACGGCGTTCGTGACTGCCGACGTGGCCGCACTGCTGGATTCCGGGCCGCTGCGTGACCTGCTCGACGACGCCGTCCCTGCGACCGACATCGACGGACTGGCCGAACTCGTCGCCGACCGGACCGGGATCGACCCCCGCGAAACGCGGCGAGCGATCGGATTCGCCACGCCGGCCGACGGCGTCGCCGGGACGGTCGTCGACGCCGACTGGTCGCGTTCCGAACTCGTCTCGGCGATCGAATCACAGGCCAACGCGCCGACCGAGGCGACCGTCGAGGGCCGTCCGGGGTATGCCTTCGAGGGGGTCGGGCTGACCGTCAGCACGCTCGAAGACGGGCGACACGTCGCCGGCATCGGCGGCGGTGTGCGTGCTATCGTCGCGACGGCGGCCGGATCGAATGGGGCCGTGAGGCCGGCGGTCCGGCGGGCGTACGGGCGCGTCCCGGCCGGCCCGGTCAGGTTCGCGATCGACGCTACCGCCACCGGCGAGCGGACGACCGACGCGATCACCCGGGACCTGCCGCGGTTCTCCCGCGACGTGATCGACAGCATCCGGTTCGTCGCCGGGTCGCTGTCGACCGTCGACGGCCGCCCGCGGGTGGTACTGCACGTGACGGGCGACGACGGGACCGGCGCGCGACAGCTCAAGGAATACGCCGAAGCGATCCCGGTCCTCATCAGCCAGCGTGTCGACGACGAGACCATCGAGCGCGCACTTGGGGAGGCCGACATTACCCGCGACGGGACGCGCGTGACGATCACCCTCGAGGGGAGCGAGACGATCCGACCACTGGTCAGGGCGGTCTTCGAGCGGGCGCTGTTCGCCGTCTTTTCGGTGACGGGGTTGTCCGTCGAAGACCTGCTCGCGTGACTGCTGCGGTCGATCACGACTGGAATTTATATAAGGGCTGGCAGACCTACGTTCGAGCAACGGCGAGTCAATGAGCGGCGACGAACAGAAACTCCTCGAGACGACCGGCGACGTGTGCCACGTGGTACGGGACGGCGAGCCCGTCGCCCAGCCTGCGTGGAGTTCCTGTCGGCTGCTGTTGACCGACAGGCGACTCGTCGTCGCGCAGAACGGCTCGAAGCGGACGATCCCCCACGGGAAGGTGACGATCCCGCGCGACGACTCGGCCGTTCCCGACGACATCGACACGACCGGCGCAGTGACGCTTCGCGTCGGTTCGTCGGTCCTCGCCGTCACGGCGACCGACAGAGACGATTTCGTCGAGACCTACTGCCGGGCCAATCTCGGCGGGGCCGTCGTCCTCGCGAAACACCCGGCGGTCGTGGGCGGCGTCGTCCGGGACGAGGCGACGTGGTCGAAGGCGAAGTTCGCCCTCGAGGAAGACGTGTTCAGGCTTCGATTTCCCGACGGCGATCAGTTGACCGCCCGGATCGACGACGTTGGAACGGTCGAAGAACGAACCGGCACGGTCATGGGATCTCAGCGCGATATCGTCGCCGTCGAACACACCGACGACCAGGACCGAAGCGTCGAGACCCACATTTCCGGAACCCCCAGACACGCCAGCGTGGCGGCGACGCTGTTCGAGCACGTCGTCGAACGCCGGGAAGACGATCACGAGCTCTCCGAAACAGAGAGTCAGGTCCTGATGGCGCTGTACTCTGGCGTCTCTCCCTTCGAGATGGCGGACTTCGTCGGCATCAGCGTCGACGAGGTCGAAGCGATCTATCAGCACCTGCTGGAGATCGGTGCCGTCGACGAGGTCCGCACCCGGACGGAAGTGACGCTGAACGCGCAGGGCCGGAACATGGCCAGCGAAGCCATGAGCGAACAATAACAGCAAACGATTTACCGCAGCCGTGCGAACTAACACCACGGACTGGGGTGGCGTGTAGTCCGTGGGGAACAGGATGTCGACACAGCTTTCAGCACAGGCAGGTCGAGGGGCGAACCGACACCGATCGCTGACCGACCGACTCGTGGCCGTCGAGCCACAGCTCTGGGCGGCGATGCTCGTGACACTGATTGCTGACGTCGCGTTGACCCATTACGGGTTGCAGGTCGGGCTGGCGGAGGGGAACCCGCTGATGCGGGCGGCGATCGAGACGGCCGGTATCGCCGCGCTCTTCGGAATCAAGTTGTCGATCGTTATCTTCGGCGTCGGCGTGCGGCTGACGCTCGGCGAGCGCGGCGTGGTCGTCCCGGTCGGGCTGGCCGTGCCGTGGCTGCTCGCGGCCGTGATCAACGCGGTGTTGCTCGGCATCGCGCTGCCACAGTAGTCGCCCCGACCGCTCAACCGCATTCGAGGACGGTTGGTCGCCGGACGTGGGAGCGTCTGACAAACGATTAAGTACGAGGAAAAGACATATCCACACAACCATGGGCAACAAAAACAAGACCATCTCCTTCCGGGTCAGCCAGGAGAAGTTCGAGACGCTCCGTGACATCGCCGAGGAGCGTGATATCTCGCTGTCTGCCGTCTTCCGGGACTACGTCGACATGCTCGTCGCCCACGACGGCCAGGTGAAGGTCGTTCCGGAACACGAACTCAACGAGGAACAGAGCGACAGCCAGAGCTTCCCGCCGAAAATCGAAGTTCCCAAGAGTTTCGTCCGCGAGCACGAACGGCTCGAACTCGAGGCCGACCACCTCCGAGAGCAACTCGAGGAGTACAAGCGCTACGCGACCGAACTCAGGCAGCGACTCGACGAGAACGACCAGGAAGACGTCGTCCTGCTTGACGAACTCGACGGCGACGAAGAGGACAAGCCCTACCGGATCGGCGACTTCGACGACCTCTAGCGGAGTCGTTTCCGTGCCTGTCGCGCGCTCTCGGCCGCGTCGGAGTGCCCGTCGACGTCGGCCAGCGTCTCGATCGCCTCGAGCTGTCTGATCGAATCGTCCAGAAACGACCGAATATCGCCCGGATAGGCATAGACCATGTACTCGTCGCTCATCACGTCGACCATCGCCTGCGGGCCGAGCCCCGTCTCGCGCAGTTCCAGCAGGTAGGCGACGAACTTCCGTTCGGGATGGCCACAGTGCGGTGCGGCCTCACAATCGCAATCGAGGAAGTCCTCGGCGAAATCGAGGATCCGATCGCGGGTGGTGTCGTCGAGTTTCGCCAGGTTCTCCCCCCGAAAGAGGAGATCGAGCGTCGCCCCCGAGAACGCCCCTTTCGGGAAGTTCGTCTCCATCTGGGTGGCGAGCTGGCGGTGGTTTTTGACGTAGATCTTGTCCGTGATGGCCACGCGTGTCCGTCGGTTGGTCGCCGGCGAGGATAAGCGTCCCGGAAGCCCTCGGCTCCGTCGCTGGCGGCGTCGCGGTCGCCGGCGACCGGAAACCTCAACACGCCGCGTCCCGCCGTGTTCGGCATGGACGTCATCGAGAGAATCGGACCCGCTCGCGCGTGGCTCGCGACGTTCGTCGCCGGCGTCGTCGCGCTCGCCGGCGGCTCGGTGCTCGCTCCGCGTCGCGTCTACGACGGGTTCATCTGGCAGTACTTCTGGGGGCCCGTCTACGCTGACGCGCACAACGCACAGTGTGCAGTCAACGACGGCGGCTCGGTCTCGATCCCCGAGAGCTGTTCCGCCGCAAGCGATCAGGGACTGATCGTCGCCGAACCCGGGTACACGCTCGTCTCGGAAGTCGGCTACATGATCGTCGGGCTGTTCTTCCTGATCGGCATCCTGCTGTTGCTCCGACGGCTGCATCTGGGCCGCAACCGCAACCTGTTTTTCGGGCTGGTCCCGTTCATGCTGTTCGGCGGGGCGCTCCGGGTCGTCGAAGACGCTAACAACTGGCTGGCGGACGCGGCGGGCACCGAACAGATCATCGGCTATCCGCTGAACACGATCCTCATCAGCCCGCTGATCTACTTCACCGTCTTCTTCCTGACGCTCGCGGCGCTGCTGGTCAGCGTCTGGCTGTCCCGCAACGGTTTCGTCGAGTCGTATCCGCCGGTTCTCGGGGCGATCGGGACGGTCCTGTTCGTCGTCACGTTTTCCGGACTGGTCGTCATCTCCGTCCTCGAGGAGTCGGTCGGCCAGTACCCCGCGTTCTTGCTGGTGACGGTCGGGCTGGCGACCGGGATCGCCTACGGGCTGTACTGGCTGGCGGATCGGTTCGCCCCGGAGATCAACAGCGGCACCGGGTACATCGGGCTGGTCGTCCTCTGGGCGCACGCCATCGACGGCGTCGCGAACGTCCTCGCCTCGGACTGGTGGGAGGCCTTCGGACTGCCCTTCCAGTACGTTCCCAAGCACCCCGCAAACGCGACGATCATCTCCGTCACTGAGACCGTCGTCCCGGCCTCGATTACCAGCGTCATCGGGACCTCCTGGCCGTTCCTGCTGGTGAAGATGGTCGTCGCGCTGGGAATCGTCTGGCTGTTCAACGACGAGTTCATCGACGAGAACCCCCGGTACGCGATCATCCTGTTGATGGGGATCGCCGCCGTCGGGCTCGGCCCCGGAACCCGCGACATGCTCCGGGCGACGTTCGGCATCTAGATCCGACAGCAGTGCCGAAAACGTTCGTGACGATCGACGACGAGCCCAAACTGGCGGAAAATACCGACTCGACTACCGCTGGAGTCGTTCGACGACGAGTTCGTCCAGGTCCTCGCGGAGCTCGTCGACGGCGATCTCCTCCATGACGGGCACGAAGAAGCCTTCGACGAGCAGATCCGTGGCCCGTTTCTCGCCGATACCGCGGGAGGTCATGTAGAACAGGTCTTCCGCGTCGACCTGTCCGACCGTCGCGGAGTGGCTGGCCTCGGTGTCGTGGTTGTTGATGATGAGCTTGGGCGAGGCGTCGGCCTCGGACTCGTCGCTCAGCATCAGCGTGTTCTCGCGCTGGTAGGAGGAGGTGTCCCACGCCTCGGTGCCGACGTCCTGAACGCCCTCGTAGACGGAGCGGGCCTCGTCGTCGAGGACGCCGCGAGTGACCAGGTCGGCGACGGTGTGTTCGCCCTCGTGCCAGACCCGGCTGGCCAGGTCGAAGTGCTGGTCCTCGTGGCCGAAGAACGCGCCGACGATCTTCGACTCGCTGGAGTCGCCGATCAGGCGCGTCTCGACGCTGGTCTTGGTCAGTCGGGAGCCGATGTTACCTTCGATCCAGTTGACCGTGGCGTAGGTGTCGGCGTGGCCGCGCTTGACCGAGAAGTTGTACGTCTCCTCGGAGAGGTTCTGGAGCGCGCCGTACTGGACGTGGGCGTTCTCCGCGGCGTCGACCTCGACGATCCCGGAGTAGTACTGCTTGTCCTCTAGATCCGTCCCGGTCGTCTGCCGTTCGAGGATCGTCACCGACGACGACTCCTCGGCGACGACCAGCGTGTAGTTGAACAGCGACTGGCTGTGCATCCGGGTCCGGATCTTCACGTCCTCGGCATCGACGCCTTCCGGGACGTAGATGACCGTTCCGGCGCTGAAAAGCGCCGTCGAGAGCGCGGTGAGGTAGTCCCGCTGGGGGTCGACGACGCTGCCGAACCGATCCTCGATCAGGTCGCCGTGCTCGGACAGCGCCTCCGACCACGAAAGCACGTCGACGCCCTCGGCCTCGACGCGATCCTTCTCCTGGGAACGGTCGAGGGGATCGACGATCCGCTCGTACTCCAGCGCGTCGAGATTCGTCCAGTCACGGCCCGGCGTCCGGATGACGCTGGGCATCTCGAGGTCCTCGAGCGCCGCCAGAGCGTCCAGCCGCGTCTCCAGCAGCCACTCGGGCTCGTCCAGATCCTCGCTGATCGTCCGCACCTGTTCGTCCGTTAGATTTGCGTGTACCTGCGTACTCATGATATCGACCGGGGATTACCCGAGCGAACCCTCCATCTCCAGTTCGATGAGACGGTTCAGTTCGACCGCGTATTCGATGGGCAGTTCCTCGGTGATCGGCTCGATGAAGCCGGCGACGATCATCTGCTTTGCGTCGTCGTCGTCGAGCCCCCGTGACTGGAGGTAGAAGACGTCCTCGTCGCCGATCTTGCCGACCGTCGCCTCGTGGGCGACGTCGACTTTGCTCTCCTGGATCTCCATGTACGGCATGGTGTCGCTCGTCGACTCGTTGTCGAACATCAGCGCGTCACACTCGACGTTCGTCTTGGAGTTCTCTGCGCCGTCGGAGATGTGGACGAGCCCCCGGTAGTTGGTGCGGCCGCCGTCCTTGCTGATGGACTTGGACTCGATGGTCGAGGAGGTGTTGGGCGCGTTGTGATAGACTTTCGCGCCGGTGTCGATGTTCTGCCCATCGCCGGCGAAGGCGATGGTGATGTGGTTGTCCGTCGCGCCGGGACCCTTGAGAATCGTCGCCGGGTACAGCATCGTCGCCTTCGAACCCATCGACCCGGAGACCCACTCCATCGTGCCGTCGGCCTCGACGATGGCGCGCTTGGTGTTGAGGTTGTAGGTGTTTTTCGACCAGTTCTGGACCGTCGAGTACTGGACGTGGGCGTTCTCGCCGACGAACACCTCGACGCCGCCGCTGTGGAGGTTGAACTCGGCGTACTGGGGGGCCGAACAGCCCTCGATGTAGTGGACCTCCGCGTTGTCCTCGGCGATGATGAGCGTGTGCTCGAACTGACCCATTCCCTCGGAGTTCATCCGGAAGTACGCCTGAATCGGCATCTCGACGGTCGTGTCCTCGGGGACGTAGACGAAGCTCCCGCCGGACCAGACCGCGCCGTGCAGCGCGGCGAACTTGTTGTCGCTCGGGGGCACGCACTTCGTCATGAAGTGCTCGCGGACGAGCTCGGGGTGCTCCCGGACGGCCTTGTCCATGTCCATGAAGATGACGCCTTTCTCCTCCCAGCGCTCCTGCATGTTCTGGTAGACGATCTCCGATTCGTACTGCGCGCCGACGCCCGAGAGGGCGTTCTTCTCGGCCTCGGGAATGCCCAGCTTGTCGAAGGTGTCCTTGATCTCATCGGGGAGGTCCTCCCAGGATTCGGCCCCGCCGCGAGTCTCGATGTCGGGCCGGATGTACGGGACGATCTCCGCGACATCTACTTCCGAGAGGTCCGGCTGGCCGGGCCAGTCGGTCGGCATCGGCATCTGCTGGAACTGTTCGAGGGCTCGAAGACGGCGTTCGAGCATCCACTCGGGTTCGTCTTTGTCCTCCGAGATGACCCGGACGGTCTCCTCGGTGAGGCCCTTTTCGGTCTCGAAAGCGGATTTCTCCTCTTTCTTGAACTCGAAGCGAGCCTCGGTGTCGGTGTCTTTGAGGTCTTCTGAACTCATGTATGTTAGTTTGTTTCCTTACGGTAAGTTGTTTCTCTAGCCTGTTGTAGTTACGCAGCGCTGTAGACTTCCTCGCGGACCCAGTCGTAGCCCTTGTCTTCGAGCTTCTCGGCCAGTTCGGGACCGCCGCTCATCGCGATCTCGCCGTCGAGCATCACGTGGACGTGGTCGGGTTCGACGTAATCGAGGATGCGCTGGTAGTGGGTGATCTGCAGAATGCCGGCCCCCTGCTCGTCGCGGAGGGCGTTGATGCCTTTCGAGACGTCCTGCAGGCGGTCGATGTCGAGCCCGGAGTCGATCTCGTCGAGCACCGCGATCGACGGCTCCAGCACCGCGGCCTGCAGCACCTCGTTTTGCTTTTTCTCCCCGCCGGAGAAGCCGGCGTTGAGATAGCGGTTGGCGAACTTCTCGTCCATGTCCAGCTGCTCCATCTTCTCCTGGAGGATCTGCTGGAACGCCGCGACACTGACTTCGCCGTCGTCGGCCGGGCCTTCCATCGGCGAGGTCTCGTAGCCGGCGTCCTCTTCCTCGTCCTCACTCGCTTCTTCGTCTTCTTCGAACAGTTCCTCGCGCTCTTCGAGCTTGGCGTTGAGCGCCGTCCGAAGGAAGTTGACCATCGTGACGCCTTCGATCTCCGCGGGGTACTGGAAGCCGAGGAAGACGCCGAGCGCGGCGCGCTCGTTGGGCTCCAGATCGAGCAGCTCCCAGGTCCGCATGTCCTCGGGGATCTCGAAGTCCTCGCCGAACTCGTCGTCCTCGAGGTGGATCAGCACTTCGCCCTCGGTCACCTCGTAGGCGGGGTGGCCGGCGATGATCTTCGCCGTCGTGGACTTCCCGCTGCCGTTCGGTCCCATCAGTGCGTGGATATCGCCCGATTCGACTTCGAGATCGACCCCTTCCAGGATCGTCTCGCCGCCGTCTTCCGCGACTTCTGCGTGGAGGTTCGAAATCTCGAGTACTGCCATGGTCTAGGTCAACCGAAAATGAGGTCGTCGGCCCCATAACCCTTTCGCATTCTTGGGGAATCAGTTTCCGTAACCGAAAAATTTGTTTTGCGTCTCGCAATCCAGTGGGACGGCCGCACCGCAGGATCACATGAACTGTCCGAGTCCGGTCTGTTCCTGGCCGCTCTTGACTTCCTCCCAGGAGATTCCCAACGCCTCGATCACGCGAGAGATCGGGCCCTTGAGCGTCTTGTCGAGCATCTTCTCCCAGTCGATCTGGAACTCGTCGGGCAGTTGCTCGGCGTACTCGAAACAGATCACGTCCGGATCGCGTTTGAATTCGCCGTACAGCGGGTCCTCAGCTGGATCGAGGCCCATCTCCGATTCGACGCGCTCGAAGAAGTCCGGGTGGACCTTCTCGAGGTACAGTCGCTTTGGCTTGCTCCCGCGCTGGAAGTTCGTCCCCAGCAGGAGATTGGCGTACTTCGCGCCGCGGACCTGTGCGGTGTCGGTGTCGTAGTTGTCCAGGCGCTTGCCGATCCCGCCGGGAATCGCGACTTCTTCGGGGTCGACGTTACCGGACAGGAAGTCCTCGATGACGCCGTTGAGATAATCGGCCACCCCGTCGATGTCGCCCTCCTTGACGATCATCTCGATGACCTCGAGCTGTACCTCTTTGGTGATCGCCGCGATGTCCGAGCGCTGGTACTCGAAGCCGGTGATGTCGACGTCGTCGACTTCCTTGCCTTCCTTCCAGACGATGTGGCCGGCGTAGCGTTTCTTCTTGCCGGCCTGGAAAAAGCGCCGGTAGAGCTTCTCGAACTCGATCTGGAACCGGTGCTCCTCGGCGTTCAACTGCTCGCGGGCGAACTCGTCGTAAGACGCGTTGATCGCCTCCTCGATGTCGAAACTCCGCTCGATCGCGTCTTCGACTGACGTGTCGCTGCCCAAACTTATCATAACGCTGTCAGTATCACCATAAGCAACTTGGTATGACAGATCTTCGACAGCATCTTCAGTGTGGTCGATGACTGACCGGCCGGTGGCCGTCACGGCGGCGGCGTTGTCCTTGTCGTACAGACGGAAGCGGTCCCACCCCGAAACGCCGTACAGTGACTGCCCGACCCACTGGAATTTGCCGTTTCGACCTGCGAGGACGGTATGATTATCCTCGACAGTGACACTGTACACACCGCTTTCTGCCTCGCTACGCGTGCCGCTTCGGTGCATCCGGAGCGTGTTCTTCGAATCTTCGGCCACGTGGATGCGATAGACGCCGCTGTCTTCGCTGTAACTCGCAGTGAGGCCGAGGTGGGCACACAACCGGAGTACGTCGTCCCGCAATTGCCTACTCGCTGTGCTGTATCGCCAGGAATTGACCTGCCAGTCACTGTCGCCAGCGACAAGCGTCTCGAGGAAGCGCCGCTTCTGGTCGCGACTCGCCTCGAACACGAACTCCGGGATCCGCTTGCTGTAACTGTCTTCGCCAGCGATGTCCTCTAGGAGATCGCCGAGGAGCCGTGACGTGAACTGATACCCGTTCTCGCCAGCGTAGTAGTCAAAGCCCATCCGATCGAGTAGTTCCCCGATCGCCGCGTGAGTGTCTCTGTCGTCTCCCCCGTCAGCGATCGCCCGTGCGTCCTGTGCAATCGAGACCGTCGTTGCGGAGCCACGGAATTTATCGCCGTCTTCGGACGTGTAGACTGACCCTTCAGTAATATACCACGCAAGCAGTTCGAGGAAGTCATCACCGCCGTACTGACGCGGAATCCACTTGCGGTTGGCCGCCGTGTGGACGTAGAACGTCGAACACGCATCCGCAAGGTACGCACGGTGTTCTTCGAACTCATCGGCGTCGAAGACGTATCCGGTTGTCTCCTCATCGGCCTTTTGGACCTTGTCCGGATAGTAGCCAATCTCGGCGGCCAGCGTGTGCCCGTGCACGTCGTTGTCCGCCCAGACCTCGTACTCGCCGTCGTAGAGCTCCGTGAGATCGACGGTCTCGATCCGCTCGCCTGCTGGTCCCGTCCAGTCGTGGGGTAACTGGTAGTTCGTCGCCCGATCGAGCTCTCCGGCTTCGACGAAGCGGTAGTCGTCTTCGTCCCACGAGATCCCGTTCGTCTCTGCCTTCCGGACGAGCATCCGGTGGTTCGGCGTGACGTTGAAATCCATCTTGTCGGTTTCGATGTCGACCAGTTCACCGTCGTAATCGGGGTATGCCCACGTCTCGGTGACGGGCTTGACCTCCATCCGTAGCGTGTCCGGATCGATCGAGTACACGTCGTCGCCCACGTCAAGCTCCCGGATGTTCCGAACGCCGTCTGGGGTCACCACCTCTGTGTCCGGCGTGAAGCAGTTCATAACCACTTTTACACTTCCTTGTTGACGGTCGTACTGTTCGTACTCTGGAGTGCCTGGCTCGTGGCTATTCCGGAGTTCCTTCTTTTCTTCGCGTTCTGATAGGAGTTCGGTGACCATCTCGCGAACGATCCCGTCGGGCTCCTTTCGGAAGTGCTGGCCGTTGGGCGCGACGAACGTATCACCGTCGTAGGAGTCGGGATCGACTTTCGTCTCCGGCGATGCGTTAATCGTTACCATGCACATCGGGTAGAGGCTCTTCAGGTCCAGCACCGAGACCATCTCCCTGACCCCGGTGATCGGGTCGAAGACCGCGCCGCCCTCGAACTCCTCGCCGGACTCGACGGTTCCCTTCGAGGGCAGGGCGAACCGACCGTGTGCCTTGTGGAGGACGTACATGTCGACGGCGTCGCCGGGGGTGGGGGCGTCTTCGAGTCGGCACCCGACGAACGAGGCGATCTCCTCGAAGAAGGCGATGATGTCCTGCTTGCGGTCCAGCTCGACACAGAGTTCGACGTCCCGGAGGTTGTACTCCAGCAGCCGCTCGGGGTCGTCTTCCCAGAGGTCGCCGATGTCGCCGGTGTAGGTCTCCTTGCCGGCATCGAGTTCCTCCTGGCCGACGTCTTCCAGTCGATAGGACTCCAGTTCGGTGAACTGCGTGCGCTTGTACGCCCGCAGGAGATCGAAGACCACCCGGCCCTTGATGTCCGGCCCCTGCCAGTCGCTCTGCCAGACCTCGTTCACCCGCGAGAGGCGGTTGTAGTCCAGATCGCGGTCGGTCGTCGGATCGAGAACCTCCAGTCGGTCGATGAGATACGGCGCGTCGAAGTCGGCGAAGTTCCAGCCCGTCAGGATGTCCGGGTCGGTTTCACGAACGTAGGAGACGAACGCCTCCAGCATCGCCGGTTCCGCCTCGAAGACCCGAATGTCGGCGTCGAGGCCGTCGTCCTCCAGCGGTTCGTAGCCGTCGAGTCGATCCGGCACTTCGGCACCTTCGCCGGCGTCGTACAGCCAGAGGACGTACTCGTCGCGATAGGAGTCGTGGCTGGCGATCGCGATGATCGGCTCCTCGCCGTCTTCGGGGAACCCCGAGCGGTCGTCGACCTCGATGTCGAACGTCGATATGCGCGGTTCGGCGTCGACGTCGACGGCCTCGATCTCGTCGTGCGGGACGCGGATCCGGTGCTCGCCGTCGTCGGTGCGACGGTCGGGCACGCGGACGCCGCTCGTGATGTCCTTGTCGACCAGCAGGCGGTCGGGAAAGAGGATGTCCGCCTCGTAGTGGTCGAACTCGTCGCGGATTTGCCCGACGTCTCTGGGCGTCTGTCCGAAGATCTTCGTCAGGTCCTCGCCCCGGATCGACTCGTAGCCGGTCTCCCAGCCGGTGATCCGGTCGCGGGATCGCAACTCGTCGAAGTCCAGATTCGCGGTCGGCGCGTAGAAGTACGGCCGGAACTCGTAGACCTCGACGTGGATCAGTTCCCGCTGTGGCGTCCGGCCGAACACGTGGACGACCGGGTACTCGTCGTCGCCGGACCCCTCGACCGTGTAATCGACCTGCGTCACCGAGAACTCCACGGCCCCCTCGGCGTCCGGATAACGGAACTCCTCGGCCTCGACGATATCGGCGGAGACGTACTCGTCGCCGGCGATTACGGCCGCTTCGCCGTCGGGCCGATCCGCCCCGCCTTCGCCGAACGCTGACAGGCCCGTCTGCTCGCCCTCGCTCATGTTGACCTCACTTCGGCAGGGCGAGTAAAAACCCCGGCGGTCGGGCTGGCAATCTCTGACGGATGGACAAGGTTTTTGGTATGTGGTGCCATACCAGTTTCTGAAGACATGTCGAACCGCGTCAACGCAGCAGGAGAGTCGGACCGTGCGGCAACCTCCGAGACGACGACCGGCGCGGAGACAATCGAGGCCTACGAAGAGGACGGGACCGTCGTCTTCTACGACGCGGAGAACCCCATCGCGTGGATCGAGTCGGACTCGGCGGTTTCGCTGGCCGACGCCGTGTAAGCGCTCTCAGCGAGCACGGAACGCTTTTGCGTCGGTTGCCCGTAAGACGGGTATGACCAACGGGTCCAGCGAGGGGCCCTCGCACGAACCCGAGGAGTTCGATCCGGAGTCGCTCGGACCGGACAGGATCGATCCCGCCTCGCTCGGACCCGACACGCCCAGCGCGCCCGACCCGCCGGACGGAAGCGACGTCGACCGCGAGATTCACGGGCTGTTCTGGTGGCTTGCCGCCCTCGCGAACGTCGCGCTGCTGGCTGCCAGTCTCGGCGTTATGTTCGTCGTCTTCCGGGGGTGGTGGGCGCTCGGGACACAACTGACGCTGTCCGGTCTGGTCGTCGGTGGCTACGTTTACTACCGCGTCAGGCAGTTCCAGTCAGAGTGAGTCGCGCTTCGCTCGCGGATGCTACTCCTCGGCGAGCCGCCGGAACGCGTCGATTATCGCGCGTTTTGCCACAGCTTTTTCCCGCTCGGGTATCCTCGGGCCGTTGGCCCTGCGGGTACCACTCACGGCAAAAACTTGGGAAAAAGCCGCTCGCTTCGCTCGCGGATGCTACTCCTCGGCGAGCCGCCGGAACGCGTCGATTATCGCGCGTTTTGCAACCGCACCCTGAGTCGTCCAGTGGTGGGCGTAATCGAGCATGTCGTCGTACACGTCGGGTTTGCAGCCCGCCGCGCGGGGATGGCCACCGCCGTTGACCTGTTCGGCGACCTCGTGACAGCGCTCGAACGACTCCGTCCCGCGCAGGCTCGCGCTCCCGGCGGGCTTGACGATCACGGCGGCGTCGGCCCCCTGCTCTCGCAGCGTTTCTGCGACCTCGTTCTGCGAGCACCGACCGTACGTCACTCCGACGGTCCAGGGGCCGACCGCCCGCATCTGGGCGCGGTCGACCGCCTTCTGGATGAGCGCCTCTTTTTCGATGCGCTTCTCTTCGAGAAACTCCTCGACCGCGGGCGGCAGGTCGGCACCGTGTTCGACGACCGCTTCGAGGTACTCTTCGGGTTCGCTCCAGTGTGAGAAGTCCGCCAGGTCGTCGCTACGTGGGTCCTCGCGGATCCAGAGGTCGTGATCGCGCGTGACCTCGGCCAGTTCGACCAGCGACTGATCGAACTCGTGATCGAGTTCGCGCAGCGCTACGTCGGCCGAACACTCCTCGTCCGACTCGCCGACGACCAGTTCGACGCCGGCAGTCCTGACGAGGTCCGCGATATCGTCGTCCCACTGGTGGTGGTCGAACCAGCGAACTGACCCCGCCTGCTCGGACAGCGCTTCGAGGGGCTCGACATCGGCGGGCTGGTCGGGACAGAGGTCGCAGACGAACACGTCAGCACCGGCCTCCAGCGACGCCGCCGTCCAGTCGAGTCGCTCCCGGAGTTCGTGCGGGCTGGCGGACACGAGGACACCGCTGTCGCGGGCCGCACGGACGAGCGCGACACAGGCCAGTCCGTCGGCGTCGGGGTCGGCGATAACGACCGTTTTGGCACCCTCGAGCGCGCTTTCGACCTCTTGTTTTCGTTCCGCCTGCGTGATGTCATCCGGCCGGAAGAACCCCTCACCGGGGAGCAGCGACTTGCGCTCGAGCGACAGCGACTCGTCGTCGATGAGTCCGGCGTCCATGCTCAGACCCCCATCTCGCCGGGTTCCGGGACGTCACCCGCCTCCTCGGGATCGAGCTGTCGTGCCGTCAACACCGGCACGGGAGACCGGCGAACGACCGATTCCGCGACACTCCCGAGCAAGAACGCGTGCTCGCCGTGCCGGCCCCGGGTCCCCGTGACGACGATATCGGCGTCGATCTTCTCGGCGTACGCACAGATCTCGTCGGCGGGATCGCCCCTCCGAACGGCCGTCGTCACGTCGGTCTCCTGGGACTCGATCTCGGACAGTGCCTCCTCGCCCCGTTCCTGCAGTGCGGCCTGAAGGTCAGCGCGGACTCGTTCCGGCGACGTTTCGACTTCCGTCTCGTCGACGACGTATAGCGCGTGGATCGTCGCGTCGAACCGCTCGGCGAAGTCGAACGCGAGCGTGACGGCTCGGGCGGCGCTCTCCGACCCGTCGGTCGCGAGCACGACTGTCTCGAACATACGTCTACGTACTGGCGGTCGGAGCATAAAAGGGGTGGAGACACCTGCGAGTTCGTTCCTCGGTGGCTTTTTGCCACCACCGGACAGATACGCTATCAATGGCCGTCGAAATCGATACCGTGCTCGTCCCCGTCGACGGGACCGACGAAGCCGAACGCGCCGTCGAGTACGCCGTCGCGGTCGCCCGGCGCTACGATGCGAGCATCCACATCCTGCATATCATCGACGATTCGGTCGCGCGTGCCATCCAGCGCGACGAGATCGACGCCGAGGCTGTGGCCGACGAGCACCGGGCGTTCATGGCCACCGTCCACGAGACAACCAGAGGCCCCGAAGGGAAAGTCGAGGCGACCCAGTCGACGGTGGCCGGCTTCTCCGCGCAACGTCTCAGCCAGCATCCGGTCAGCGTCGTACTGGACGCGGCAGAGGAAATCGAGGCCGACCTGATCGTCGTGCCGCGCGAGAGTATGCGCGAGGCCCCCGGCGCGATGCTCGGCAAAGTCGCACAGTACGTCCTCTCGTATGCGAGCCAACCTGTCCTGTCGGTCTAGTGGAGTCGGATCGACATCTCGATCTCGAAGCTCTCGGTCCCGCAGATCTCGAAGCCGACCTTCTTGTACAGTTCGATCGCCGGTTCGTTCCACCGTTCGACGGTCAGCCAGACCGTCTCGATCCCCTCGCGCTGGGCGTGCCCCAGCAGCGTCTCGAGGAGTCCAGTCCCGATCCCCGCGCCCTGGTAGGTGTGCAGGACGAAGATCGCCAGTTCGTGAGCGTCCTCGTTGTCGGGGACGAGCATCGCGTGGCCGACGGCGTCCTCGCCGTCCCAGGCGATGACGTTCAGGCAGTCCTCGGCCAGCACCGTATCGAGCCAGTTATCGATCGCGTATTCCTTGACTGGTGGGATCCCCTGTGCGCGGTCGGACGGATCGAACGCCGAGTACATCTCGACGAGCGCGTCCCGATCGTCGGGTTCGGCCACGCGGATCTCGATCTCTCGGTCTTCCCTGTCGGTAATCGTCCGGGGCGGCCTCGGAAACTCGCCGGCCGGCTCGTCGGGATAGGTTCGATTGAGAGTCATCGAACGAGGGTCACCGGGGTTTCGGAGTTGAGGACGACGAACTCCGCGACGCTTCCGAGTCTGATTTTCCCGAGTGTGCTCCGTTGCCCGCCGGAGATCACCAGTCGATCGAAGTTCTCGCTGTCGACCGTCTCGACGAGCGTCCCGGCGACGTGGCCGTCGATATGGCGGATCTCGACGTCGAGGTCGTACTCGTTGAGTTCGGATCGAATCTGCTGTTCGATCTCCGACGGCGTGGCGTCGACCGCCGTGTCGTCGTAGATCGCGATCGTCACGTCGTCGCCGGCGACCACCGCCCGCTTGAGTGTCTGGTGGAAGGCCTCCCAGGCCCCCTCGCTACCGTCGTGGCCCAGCAACACGTTCATACAACCCCTCAAGAGGTCCGGGGGATTAAAATACAGGGGATCGCCGTTTCAGTTCGAGAGGGCGACACCCTTTTTCACAGGGGCGACCACACTCTCGGCTATGACAGATACGCCCGCCGACGAGGACGGCGTCCCGGAAGATGCCGATACGACGACCGGGACGGACGCGCCTTCCCCGGCCGACGACGAAGCCCGAGACAGCCAGCACGGAGCCACGCCAGAGGACAGCCAGGGGGACGACGTTCCCGCGGACGTGCGCAAGTACGACCGGTTCAAGAAGATCGACGGCTCGACATACGAGCGCGCGAACGACTTCCTGCGCGATCGGACCTACATCACGGCCCGCGAGTGGGCGATCGCCCGGCTCTGTGCCGACTTCCGGACCGAGACCGGCGTCGAGATGACAAAGATCGGCGAGAACCTGCCGGAACTGGTTCCGTTCATGACCGACACCTACTCGCCGCAGGCGGTCAATCAGGCCCGCGCGTCGTTCGAGGAGAAGGTCCGCAAGGCCGGCGCGACGTTCCTGTACGGGGCGATGTGTGATTTCTTCACTGCCGAGGAACTGGACGACGTGATGTACGAGGCCACCGAGGTCGCGAAGTTCCTGCTGGAGGTCGAGGGCGTCGACCTGGCCGTCGAGGACGAACTCGAGGCCGAGGACCGGATCTCGAGTGTCATGCGCGACGTCCGCGAGCAGTCGGCGGCGCTGCGCCACGACGAGGTGACGTGTCCGGAATGTGGACACGAGTTCGAAGTCGGTGAGTAGGCCAGTGAGGTCCTCGTGGCCGAACACCTAGTCACCGACTGAGTTGAGGTCGGTGAGTAGGCCAGTGAGATCCTCGTGGCCGAACATCTAGTCACCGACTGAGTTGAGGTCGGTGAGTAGAGCGGGGCGAGCGAAGCGAGGCCCGCAGAGACGAACGGGGTGAGCCAAGCGAGGCCCCTAGAGGCGAGCGGGGAGGGACGACCGCCACCTCACACAAGTCCGTCGTCGCGGCCGGTCCCCGGCACGGCGGCGGTGAGCGAACTCGTCCCGCGGACGGCGGCGATCGCGACTTCGATCGGGTCGATCCGGGTCCGGGAGTCGTCGTGTTCGACCACCAGCACCATCCGCCCCTGCTCGGCCCAGTCGGCGTCACGCCGGTGGCGCAGCACTTCCGCGAGGTAGCCGGCGACGCCGACGACGTGGGCAGTCAGCAACATCGACTCCTGGTCGGAGTCGTCGCCCAGTTCGACGTCTTCGAAGCGGTCGCGGTCGAGTTCCGATTCGAGCAACTCATCGAGGCGCTCGAGCGATTCGACCGAAAAATCCAGATCGTACTCGGGCCAGCGCTCGGCGAGGTCTTCGGCTCCCGCTCGCAGGCGCTGGGCGGCGTCTTCGATCTCGGCGTCGGACGCGACGGTTTCGATGTCGGCACGGTCAAGGTCGACGGGCGTGTCGCCGTCACCGGCCCGCCCGGAGAGGTTGAGCCGATCGGCCAGAGCATCGTGCATGCCGGTGAACGTCGAGTCGCCGGTCAGGCAGTCTTCGGCGACCTGAAAGACCGTCACCGTCGCCCCGGCGGCCTCGCTGTCCGGTCCGGACGGGACGCTGACCGTCCAGCCGGTGCCGGTCTCCTGTTGCCAGACGGCGTCGTGGCGGCGGACCAGCACTTCTCCGAAGTAACTGCCGAGCTGGGTCGCCGTCTCGGTGTAGACCTTCGCGTCGTAGCTGTCGTCCCCGAACTCGATGGTCTCGAAGCGTTCGGCGTCCCACTGCTCGGCGACGAGGTCGTCCAGGCGAGTGAACGACGCGAGCGAGAAGTCCAGCTCGTACTCCCCCCAGAAGTCCGCCAGTTCGGTCGCCGCATCGACGAACTCGACGCGAGGATCGTCGTCCGGGATCGTCTCGGCCTCGTCGGGCTCCGCCTCGATCGCGTCGTCGTCCGTCTCGGCTTCTGTGATGAACTCGGCGGCGTCGTCGCCCATGTCCGGGCCGTCGTCGACCGACTCGGTCGTTAGATGGTCGAACCCGGCCTCTCGATCGGTCGCGTCACTGCCGGCCGTGTCCGTCGTATCGTCTTCCTCGCCGGCCGCTTCGTCCATGTCAGGGCCCGCAGTACTCGATGACAGCTCGGCTGTCGACGACTCCGGATCGGACTCGTCACTCTCGCGCGCCCCGAGCACCGACTTGATCACGTCGAACAGCCCCATACCGCATGGATAACGGGCGGGAGAGAAAGGGATTTCGCTGGACTCTCAAACGCTCGTTTGAGCTTCCGGTGGCTTTTGACAGGTCTCGCACGTGGCTCCGTGTATGAGCCGCCCCGAACCCGCTCTCCAGCGACTCGGTCGCCTCCCTGCCGTCGTCTTCGGACGGTTCGTCGCCGCCGTCGAGGCCGCAGCGTTCTGGGGCTCGATCCTTCTGCCTCTGGGATATCTCGCGGCGCTCGCCCTCGACGGGCCGCTGGTCGTGATCGTCGCGTTGATCGGCGCGAACGTCGTGTGTCTGCTCGTCGGACATCGCCATCAGCCGCGGATCGACGCCAGTGTGCTCGCGTCGATGGCGACAGAGCCGACCGGGGAGGGCGATCGCTGATGTCGCACGCAACAGCCGACAAGCGCCAGCGCGTCGAGAGTCACCTCCGAAGACGCGTCGATGAAGAGCCGATCTACGTCAAGAGCAAGTTCCTCGCGGAGGAACTGGACCTCTCTTCGAAAGAGGTCGGAAGCGTCCTCGGGCGCATCGCCGAGTCGTCCTCGGAGTTGCTCGTCGAAAAGTGGTCGTACACGAACGCGACGACCTGGCGAGTCGAGCGCAAGCCCTCTTCGTAGCGACCCGGACACATCCGAAACGCCGATACGGTTCGTCGACGAGCACCGAGTATGGACAACGCCGACGCCCGGGACGTCCGCGAGACCTACGAGACGATCGCGGACCATTTCGCGAAGACGCGGGCCCATCCCTGGCCGGAGGTCGAGACGTTCGTCGAGCGCGCGGAGTCGGCCGCCGTCGGGCTCGACGTGGGGTGTGGCAACGGTCGCCACGCAGCTGTCCTCGCGGAGCGAGCGGATCGCGTCGTAGCGCTGGACGCCAGCCGGAACCTGCTCGAAGTCGCCCGAGAGCGCCTCGGCGAGCCGGGTGCCCGACTCGTGCAGGGTGACGCCACGCGGTTGCCGCTCCGGACTGACAGCGTCGGGCTGGCGGTGTACGTCGCGACGCTCCATCACCTTCCGGGTCGGGAACGTCGGATCGAGAGCCTGAACGAACTGGCTCGGGTGTTGCGCGCGGATGGGTCGGCCCTCGTCAGCGCCTGGAGCACGGCACACGATCGGTTCGACGCGGACCCGGACGCCGCCAGAGGGTTCGACACGACGATCGACTGGACGCTCCCGGACGGGGACGTCGTACCGCGCTTTTATCACATCTACGCGCCGGCGGAGTTCGAGGCCGATTTGGAAGCGAGCGAGTTGCAGGTCGAGAGCGTTCGCGTCTCCAGCGGGAACTGCTACGCGGAGGTCAGAGGTCAGAGGGAGGGCGAGTCCGAAAGGAAACACCCTTAGTGACCCGTCCGCAACTGGCGAGTGCGAACGTCAGCGCCCGACCTGGAGGGCGCGACGTGAACGCAGTGAACGAGCGCCGGTGGTCTAGTGGTAGGACCTGAGCCTTCCAAGCTCATGGCCCGGGTTCAAATCCCGGCCGGCGCATGTCTGTCGCTCGCAAACTCGCGAGCGACGAATGTGGCAAGAGGGATTTGAATGACGCCACGAGCGAGCGACAGCGAGTGAAGTGGAGGTGGTTCAAATCCCGGCCGGCGTCCTCGCGAACGACGTGAGCGAGGGCTCGAAAGGCGAGCAGGCGCGAGCCTTTCGGCGCATGTCTGTCGCTCGCAAACTCGCGAGCGACTGCGGAGCCGGATTCGAATCCCGGGGGACTTATTCGAGAGGGCACAGACGCTGCGACCATGCAAGTTGTCATCCTCGCAGCGGGACAGGGAACCCGCATGCGGCCGCTGACCGAGACGCGTCCGAAGCCGATGCTGCCGGTGGCCGACCGGCCGCTGGTCGCGCACACGGCCGACGCGGCCGTCGACGCTGGCGCGAGCGAACTCGTGATCGTCGTCGGCTACGAGGCTGAGGCCGTCCGGGCGTACTTCGGCGAACAGTATCGCGGCGTGCCGGTCACGTTCGCGGTCCAGCACTCTCAGGAGGGGACCGCCGACGCCGTCCGGGCCGCCAGCGAGCACCTCGACGGGGCGTTCGCAGTGTTGAACGGCGACAACCTCTACGACCCGGAGAGCATCGAGACGCTGCTGTCGTCCGGGCCGGCGCTGGCCACCCACCGCGTCGCCGACCCGTCGAACTACGGCGTGATCTCGGTCGAAGACGGCGTGACTGGGATCGTCGAGAAGCCGGACGACCCGCCGACCGACCGCGCCAACACCGGCGCGTACGTCTTCCCGGCGACGGCCCGCGAGTGGCTGGACGTTCCCGAGAGCGAGCGCGGCGAGTACGAGATCACCGACGTCGTCGCCCGCGTGATCGAGGCGTTCGACGTGACGCCGGTCGAACTGGATCGGTGGCTCGACGTGGGCCGACCCTGGGAGTTGCTCGAAGCCAACGAGTGGAAACTCGGCGATCTCGAACGTCGGATCGACGGCGAGGTGAGCAACGACGCCGATCTGCGGGGGTCCGTCGTCGTCGAGGACGGCGCGACCGTCGAACCGGGCGTCGTCATCGAGGGACCGGCGCTGGTTCGCTCCGGCGCGGAAGTGGGTCCGAACGCCTACATCCGCGGGGCGACGCTGCTCGCGGAGGGGACCCACGTGGGCCAGAGCGTCGAAATAAAGAACAGCGTGGTCATGGCCGACAGCGCGGTGCCGCATCTCTCCTACGTGGGCGACAGCGTCCTCGGTCGCGAGGTGAACTTCGGCGCGGGGACGAACGTCGCGAACCTCCGTCACGACGGGCGAGACGTCCGGATCACAGTCAAAGGCGAGCGCGTCTCGACGGGGCGACGGAAGTTCGGCGTCGTCGCCGGTGACGGCGTGAAGACGGGAATCAACACGAGCCTGAACGCGGGCGTGGTCCTTGCCGAGGGCGCACGGACGGGACCCGGGGAGTCGGTGACGCGCGATCGGTAGCGGCGAACGTGCGTCACGTCCAATGTGAACAGCTATTGAGCCGCGATGTGACGTTTCGAGACGTTTTTAGTCGCTGGATGGGGTATGTAGCGTATGGAACTTTCCGTGGTCGTCCCGACGCTCAACGGCCGGGACCGGCTCGCGGGCACGCTCGATGCCCTCGCGAATTCGATCCCGGAGGCCGAGGTCGTCGTCGTCAACGGCCCGTCGGCCGACGGGACGACTGGGATGGTCCGCGAACGCGAGGACGTGGATGTCCTCGTCGAGATCTCCGACCGATCGGTCACGGCGGCGCGCAACGCCGGCTTCGACCACGCGAGCGGTAGCGTCGTCGCACTCGTCGATCACGGGCTCGCCGTCGACGAGTCGTGGGCCGAGGCAGTCCGAACGGGACTCGCGGAGGCCGACGTCGTCACCGGCCCGACACACCGGCCGCGACGCGCCGGTGCAGAGACGGAGACGCTCGAGACCCGGACCGTCGCGGGCCGGGAAGTCACGTACTTCAACAGCGGGAACGTGGCGTTCGATCGGGCTACTCTCGACGCGCTTGACGGCTACGACGAGTACCTCGAGGTCGGCGGGTCCCGGGACCTGGCCCACCGGCTCGCCGACAGCGAGTTCCGCGTCGAGTGGACCCAGTCGATGGCCGTCGAGCGCACATACGGGACCGACGGCGGCGAGCCACAGCGCGACTGGGAGTGGAAATACCGGTCGCTCGCCTACCGGCTGGCGAAAAACTACGGGACCCATCCCACCGTATTCCGACGACTGGCCGGTCACGCCGCCAGCGATGCCGTTGGCGCACTCAGAGATGTCGTCCACCGGACGACCGGCCCTTCGGAGTGGCTGGCGACCGGCCGGGACGTGCTTTCGGGGGCGGTCGTGGGGCTCAAAGACGGCCTGTCCGCACGGGCACGCGATCGATCCCGGGCGCGCAACCCACACGGCGCGAGCGAACAGGCGCAGCGGGCAGTCTCGGTGTACGACTGGCGGTGATCACTCGAGTTCGTCGTCGATCCAGCTCCGTGCAGCCATCGCCGTCGGGAACCCGAGCGTCGGGATCGACAGCGTCGCGACGTGCTGTAACGTCTCGGGATCGACGCCTTCCTCGAGTCCGCGTCTGACGTGGGAGTGGACGGCACCCTCCGATCGCGCGCCGATCGCGAGCGCGAGCTTGACGAGACGCTTGGTCTCCCCGTCGATCGGCCCGGCCTCCGCACAGGCCCGGCCGAGGTCGCTGTACTGTTCCCAGACCTCGGGGTGTTCGCGCGCGAGTTCGTTCGGAATCTCCGGCAGTTCGTCAAGGGACGCAGGTTCGTCTGCCATACTCGTGGTTCGGCCCCCACCATGTTGTAGTTTGCCATAGTGTAACTCGCCGACCACGAATAGTCACTGTTTTGCACGCGAGACACGACGTGCGGACGATGAGCGACGAGCGCGACGAGGGATACGTCCACCGACCGGACAGCTCCGTGGAGTCTACGCGGGAATTCGGGTGGCGGGGCTGGCTGCTGGTCGGCGCACTCGTAATCTCGTTTCTGGTCGTCCCCTGGGCGCTGATCCTGTTTTCGTCAGCCCGCGAGGCGGTCGCGGCCGTCGGCCTCCCATGGCGGGAGACGTTTCTGGTCGTGCCCCTGATCCCGGCGGTGGGGCTCGGCGTGCTCGGTGTCTGGGCCGCGCTGGCCGCGCGCCGGTAGCGTCGGCGAAACGATTTACCCAGGGGCGTGCAAGGACACAGCCACCGGCATGCTCTCGTCGCTGTACCTGCCGCTGATGTTGCTCGCCGCCGTCGCCGGATCCGGGCTCGCGCTGTTCGCCTGGCTGCACCGCGAGACGCCGGGTGCGGCACCGCTCGCGCTCTTTCTGCTCGCCGCGAGTCTCTGGTCGCTGACCGACGCCGTCGGCATCGCCTCGGGAAGGCCGCGCTTCTGGGCGTCGCTGAAACTCTCGATCGCGACGCTGGTCCCGCTCGCGTGGCTCGCGCTCGTCTTCGAGTACACCGGTCGCGAGCGCTGGCTCTCCGGATCGCGGCTGTTCGCCCTCGGCGTCGAACCGGTTGTCGTCTCGGTGCTCGTCTGGACGAATCCTTCCCACGTCATCTGGCGGGCGTCGAGTCGGGTCGTCCTCGTCGACGGCTACTACGTGTTCGACGGGACGCCGGGGCTGGCCCTGTGGGGTCATCAGGTATACGCCTACGGGCTGATCGCGATCGGCGCGGCATTGCTGGTCGGCATGCTGTGGCGGATCGACGACGTCTTCCGGGACCAGAGCACCGCGCTGCTGGTGGCGATCGCCGTCCCGATGATCGTCAACGCGCTGTATCTCTTCGGATACACGCCCGCGACGGTCGATCCGACGGGCATTGCGTTCGTCCTTTCCGGGACTGTCCTCGCGGGGGCGATCTTCTCCGAGCACTTGCTTGATGTCGCACCCGCGACCCGGGAACTGGGCCGGGAAAAGCTGATCGGCGAACTCGAGGATCCGGTCGTCATCGTCGACGCCGAACGGCGCGTGGTCGATCTCAACCCGGCCGCGGAGTCGTTGCTCGGGGTTTCATCGGACGACGCCATCGGCACGGAACTGGCGGCATTCGAGCCGGCGCTTGTCGGCATCGACGACAGCGACGAAATCACGCTGGAACGGGAGGGGCGACGCTGTTATTACGACGTGCGCGTCTCGCAACTGGATCGGGCTCACGGGACGATCACCGGCCGGATCATCAGTCTCCGGGACGTGACCGAGCGGACCCGCCGCGAGCAGCGCCTCGACGTGATGAACCGGCTCTACCGGCACAACCTCCGAAACGAGATGAACGTCGTGCGCGGCAACGCCGAACTGCTGGACGCGCGCCTGGCGACGCCGGCCCACCGCGAGTACGTGGCGACGATCATCGACACCGCAGACGAGGTGATAACGCGAAGCGAGAAGATCAGCGCTCTCTCTCGATCGGTCGAGGGCCAGTCGATGCGGCCGATCGATTTCGCCTCGATCCTGACTGCACTCGTCGGGTCGTTCCGGGAGGAGTTCCCCGAAGCGACGATCGCGCTTGAGGCACCCGAGACGTGTCGAGTGGTCGGCGACCCGTCCATCGAAATCGCGATACAGGAAGTGCTGGAAAACGCGCTCGAACACGCGGACCGTCCGGACCCGACAGTGACGGTCGAACTCGCGACCGACGGAGACGATGCCCGGCTCGCGGTTACCGACGACGGGCCGGGGATCCCCGAACAGGACCTTCGGGTGCTAGAATTGGGTGCCGAGACGCCGTTGGAACACGCAAGCGGTGTCGGGCTGTGGCTGGTCATCTGGGCGATCGAACGCGTCGGCGGGACGGTTGCGTTCGAGACCGGAGAGACGGGGACGACAGTGACGGTGACGCTTCGGAGGGCCGACTCGTAGCCGTGATCGGCGGTGTTTCTCCCCATATATCGCTGACAATTTCGATCTGAGCGGACCTGATTTCCACCCAGATACTGCAGGCGACCCCAGAAACCGAGTCAGCAATCAACAACGGTGAGAACTACCGACTGTGGGGGGCGAGCTCTCACTTCCTGGCATCCACCGCTTCTGACAGACAGTTTCCCGCCGTCGATCCGAGGAACGTCGGACGACGCCGCAATCCTTTTTTCTCTCGGCTGAGTTGGTACGATAATGACCGCTGTCGGAAACTTCCTCGAGGAGTTCACGGACGACATCGAGGGAGTCTGTCTGTTCTCGCCGAGTTCGTCGGTGTATAGTACGTTCGCGGAAGCGGACCTGCCAGTCGTGGTAATCGGGATCGAAAACACAGTCGACGCCGAGACGTTCGTCGAATTGCCGCTGGAGTTTCGTGACCCCACAGAACGGATCCGGTTTGGCGTTGAGGGTGCGCTCGGACAGGATGCCGTCGAGGAAGACATGACGCTGTTGTGTCTACTCGGGAGTTTCGGCGGCGACATGGACACTGTGATGCGCGTCCGTGCAGGTGCGTTCGCTGATTCGGGAGTCTACGACCTGTTCGCGAACTCGCGGGCCGACCCTTCGGTCGTGCGCGACGTGCTCGAAGTCGCGGTCGAACTCGGAAAGAAAGGACAGAAGGGCAAGCCCGTCGGCGCGCTGTTCGTGGTCGGCGACGCCGGCAAGGTGATGAACAAGTCCCGCCCGCTCAGTTACAACCCCTTCGAGAAGTCCCACGTCCACGTCGGCGACCCGATCGTCAACGTCATGCTCAAGGAGTTCTCCCGGCTGGACGGCGCGTTCGTCATCTCCGATTCGGGCAAGATCGTCTCGGCGTACCGCTATCTCGAACCGTCGGCCGAGGGGGTCGACATCCCGAAGGGGCTTGGCGCGAGACACATGGCTGCCGGTGCGGTTACCCGTGACACGAACGCCATTGCGATCGTCCTCAGCGAGAGCGACGGACTCGTCCGGGCGTTCAAGGGCGGTGAGCTGATCCTGGAGCTCGATCCGGAGGACTACTGATGGTACTCGAGCAGTTCGATCTCCCAACGCTGGTCAGGGCGCTGTTCTCCGAGCGTGGCGCGGTCGCGGCGGCCGTGCTGGTGCTCGTCATCGGCGCGATCGTCGGCTATCTCGTCTGGCGCGGGACGCGGAACTTCCTCTGTCGGCAGGGCGTCGACGACGCCGTCGAGGGGACGCTGTTCGAGCGGACAGCGAACAACGTCGGGCTATCGACGGTCGGAATCCTCTCGCTTCTGGCGGCGATCGCCGTCTATTTCCTGAGCGTCCTCCTCGCGTTGCACGTGGCGCGGCTAATCGACACCGAGTTCTTCTGGATCAGGTTCACGACGTTGCTCCCACGGTTGTTCGTCGCCGCACTGGCGGTCATCCTCGGACTCGTCGTCGGCGACAAGGCCAAACTCGTCGTCAGCGACCGACTCAAGAGCGTCAAACTCCCGGAAGTTTCGATCATCCCTGAACTCGTCAAGTACAGCATCTTCTACATCGCCGCGCTCATCGCGCTCGGGCAGCTGGGCGTGACGACGGCCGCACTGCTCGTGTTGCTCGCGGTCTACGCGTTCGGCCTGGTCTTTCTCGGCGGGCTGGCGTTCAAGGACCTGCTCGCGGCCGGTGCCGCCGGTATCTACCTGTTGCTCTCACAGCCGTACGGGATCGGCGACGAGGTCGAGATCGACGGGACGCGCGGGATCGTTCAGGAGATCAACGTCTTCGTCACGCACATCGAAAGCGACGAAGTCGAGTACATCATCCCGAACCAGCGAGTGTTCAAACGCGGCATCGTCCGTATCCGCCAGTGACCGCACCGAAAAAACGAGTCGTCGAACCGGACGCCGATCAGCGCTTGAGTGCCGGCGTGTCGGCTTCTGCACCGAGCAGTTCCTTGAGCTCGTCGTCGACGGTCGCCACGGTGATCGAGGCACCCATCATGTCCAGCGAGGTCATGTAGTCGCCGACCATCGCGTCCCAGACCTCCAGATCGTGGTCGTCCATCAGCTCCTGAACCTTGCGGTTGAGGACGAACAGTTCCATCAGTGGCGTCCCGCCCATGCCGTTGACGATCGTGACCACTTCGTCGCCCGCGTCGGGATCGAGGTCCTCAAGCACCTCGCCGGTCAACTCCTCGGCAATCTCGTCTGCGGGCATGATGTCGACTCGTTCGGTCCCGGGCTCGCCGTGGATGCCGATCCCGAGCTCGATTTCGTCCTCTCCCAGGTCGAAGGTCGGTTCGCCCTTCTCGGGGGTGACACAGGAGGTCAGGGCCGTCCCCATCGTGCGGACGTTGTCGATCATCTTCTCCGCAAGCCGCGCTACCTCCTCGAGGTCGTCACCACGGTCCGCGGCCGCGCCCGCGACCTTGTGGACGAGAATCGTCCCGGCGACGCCCCGACGTCCCGACGTGTACAGCGAGTCCTCGACGGCGACGTCGTCGTTGACGACGACCTGTTCGATCTGATCGACGCCTTCCATCTCGGCCATCTCGGCGCCCGTCTCGAAATTCATCACGTCGCCCTCGTAGTTTTTGACGACACAGAGGACGCCTTCGCCCGAATCTGTCGCCTGGATCATCTCGCTCAACTCGTCGGCCGTCGGCGAGGTGAACACTTCGCCTGCGGCCGCGCCGTCGAGCATCCCGTCGCCGATGTAGCCCGCGTGTGTCGGCTCGTGGCCCGATCCACCGCCGCTGACGACCGCGACTTTCCCGTCTACCGGCGCATCCGCCCGTACCATCACGTTCGTCCCATCGAGCCGGCGCAACCGCTCGGGATAGCCCGCTTCCATCCCGTCGAGCATCTCGTCTACCACGTCTTCCGGATCGTTGATCAGCTTCTTCATGGTTCATTGTGAATGTCAACGCGTACCGTCAAATAGTTTTCTTTACTATCGGTCTCGAGACTGCTCGTAAATTTCATCGCATGACTCCTGGCTGGACAACTCGCGCATGAACGCGCTCGCGAGTCGGCCGTCGTCACCACATGACTCCTGGCTGGACTGTTCACACACAAGCGTGTTCACGAGCCGGCCGTCGTCACCACATGACTCCTGGCTGGACAACTCGCGCATGAACGCGCTCGCGAGTCGGCCGTCGTCACCACATGACTCCTGGCTGGACTGTTCACAGCGATACAGCGCGGAAGCCTACGGCTTCAGCCCCTGAACTGTTCACATCCGGTGGTCCGGGCGGACAGGCAGGTCGAGACAGTGATACGCCTTCCAACCGGCGATCAGACGAGTCGCGCCCCGGCCGCGTCGACCCGACAGGCGTCGGGGTCGTACCCGGCATCGGAGAGGCCGGTCCCCAGCGCGAAGACCGTCTCGCCGAGCATCGCCATCGAGGCCTCGCCGCCGGCCTCGCTCACCTCCCGAATCGCGTCCCGAAGGCGGTCGGTCAGCAGCCCCGACTCGCGGGCGAACCGCCGGGAAGCGTAGGCGAACTGCGCGGGCGTCGGCTCGGAGACGAGCCGCGAGAGCGCCTCCGTGCCGGCCTTGCTGATCAATTCGGTATCGCCGCCGATCACCTCGCCGGTGTCGAGTTCGCCGAAGGTGACGTATTCGACGCGCGGCCGGTAGGGCACGGCGTCGATCACGTTGTGCTGTGGCCCGCCCGGTTCGAGCCGGATCGGCATGCCGCCGGCCGCCTGCGCGACGACGTCGCCCAGTCCGGTCCCCGCCTGAACGTCCGCCCCGTGAGCGATCGTGACGAGTTCGTTGCGCGAGAGGTCGCGCTCGTAGACCCGGTTGGTCGCCAGCGCGGTCCCGAGCGCCATTGCCCCCGAAATCCCGAAGCCCGACCCGATCGGCAGGTCCGTCTCGGCGACGACGGCTCCCTCGACGCCGAGCGTCTCCAGCACCGTCTCGACGGCCTCGACGCTCGCGGGCCGGCCGTTCAACTCGACGCGTCGATCCTCGGCCCGCTCGACGGTCACGCTGACGCCGTCGGCGAGTGTCACCCCTGCCCCCTGCGAACCGCTCGCGGTCGGATCGTCGTCCCGATGGACCGTGAAGAAGCCGGTCACGTGCCCGGGGACGAACGCTGTCGCCTCGTCGGTCATCGTTCGAAGATCCGGCCGGGCGAGCAAAAAGGGGGCGGTTGTGAGTCGACTCCCCATCCCAATGGGCATCGCGGCCCCCATCTTCAAACTAGGTAGCAAGGCGGATTCCCCGCCCCACCGTGGGCGGGGTTGAAAAATATACAACCACTTTTCTTCCCTCGGGTTTCCTCGCGTCTACGGCGCTGCAGGAACAGCGTTGCGGCTTCGCCGCGGTTCACAGACCAGCGGGACCGAAAGATCCCTCGCTCGGACCGCAAACTCGCGAAAAAGCCCTGCTGACTCGCTGTGTTCGCCAGCAGTGAAACGGCTTGTTTCGCTCACTGTTCCCGTGAGCTCTCAACGTTTTCGTCAGGGACTCAGTCGCTGGCGATCTCGCGGGAACGTCTGAAGACGTTCCTGCTCGGCTACGCCTGCGCGGGCTGCGACTTCCGGGCTCCCGCTCGCCGGGCAACGGAGAGTCCTACGGACTCAGCCGTTGCCGGTCTCGCGGGAAGATCACGGCCTCACGAATGTTCTCGAGCCCGAGCATCGTCATGACGAGGCGCTCGGCACCCAGCCCCCAGCCGGCGTGGGGCGGCATGCCGTACTTGAACATCTTGGTGTAGTACTCGAAGGCTTCCGGGTCCAGGCCCTGCTGTTCGAAGCCCGCGACGAGCTGATCGTAGCGGTGCTCACGCTGACCGCCCGAGACCAGCTCCATCGACGGGTGCATCATGTCGAAGCCCGTCGAGACCTCGGGGTCGTCGTCGCGGTCCTTGATGTAGAAGGGCTTGATCTCGCTGGGCCAGTCGGTGATGAAGTAGTGCTCGCCGACCGCCTGCCCGAGGGCGTGCTCGGCTTCCGTCGAGAGGTCGTCGCCCCAGACCAGCGGCTCGTCGAGTTCGCCCGTCGCGTTGATCCGCTCGATGGCCTCCTCGTAGGTCAACCGCTCGAACTCGCCGTCGGGCACCTCGAAGTCGTCTTCGATCCCGAGCGCCTCGAGCTGGGCCCCGCAGTTCTCGGCGACGCCCTCGTAGGCGGACTTGACGACGTGCTCGCAGACGTCCATCGCGTCGCCGTCGTCGAAGAAAGCCGACTCGAAGTCGATCGAGGTCGCCTCGTTGAGGTGTCGGGGCGTGTTGTGCTCCTCGGCGCGGAAGATCGGGCCGATCTCGAAGACCCGCTCCAGCCCGGAGCCGACCATCAGCTGCTTGAACAGCTGCGGGCTCTGGTTCATGAAGGCCTCGCGCCCGAAGTAGGTGATCGGGAACAGTTCGGTCCCGCCCTCGGTCCCGGTGGCCACGATCTTGGGCGTGTTGATCTCGGTTGCGTCGACCGATCGGAAGGCTTCTCGGACGCTTCGCAGCACCTCCGCTCGGATCTCGAAGACGGCCTGCACGGCGGGCTTGCGCAGATCGAGCGTCCGGTTGTCCAGCCGCGTCGACAGCTCGGCGTCGACCTTCCCGGAGGGATCCAGCGGGAGTTCGGGATCGGCCTCGGCGATGACCTTGACCGACTCGGGGACGATCTCGACGCCGGTCGGGGCGCGCTCCTCTTGCTCGACTGCGCCCGTGACGGCCACGACGCTCTCGCGGTGGACGTCAAGCCCGGTCTCGACCAGGTCGTCGTCCATCTCGTCTTTCTCGAATTTGACCTGGATCTTGCCGGTCGTGTCACGCACGATGATGAAGGCGATACCACCGAGGTCGCGGATCTCGTGCACCCAGCCCTTGATCGTCACGTCCTCGCCGGGCTCGGCGTCCGCGGTGTAGGTTCGCTCGTCCATGCTCGGCCCTATTGGTCGGCCTGACTTAAACACCGTTTATTCGTCCCGAGGGATGTGACGGTGGCGAAAGACAGTGACGAGCAGAGACCGATGCCGGTGTCAGAAAAATAGCCCTCATACGGCCGGCTGTAACGATTTACCGGTGCGATCGGTCCAGAACAGACTTACAACCGACCGTATCATGGGGGATTGCTTCCCGAGTTCAGCGGCAGATACGAACTGGTATGATAGGCCGCACGCCAGAGTTTGAGCACAGCGCGCGTGACCAACTCCTCAGGTGACTGTGTGATACAGGAGTCCTCGACCTCGTCGGGGTCCGAACTCGCGTCGGGCGGCGGATGGAAGTGTTCAGTCCCGTCGACGTGAACGTAGTCACCACCATGTGGATGGTTTCCCCAGCGGACGTTCACGCCCGCCGTATCGGTGTAGTGAAATTTGTAGTCGTCTCGTGTCGTCCACTCGACGTCGATCCGGCCCCGGTCGGCGTCACAGAGCCCGTCGTCGAGCGTCACTTCGAGCACTGATGGGTTGAGATAGTCGTCGATCCGGGCCGTCGCAAGGGGTTGTGTAACTGTTACAGAATTCGGAGTGGTTTCGTAGTAACCAGTATGAAACAGTAGTGCACTGGTTCCGTAGCCTTGATATTCGTATATAACTAATACATAGTACGAACAATGAGTAGCGTCACACTCGATATTGACGATGAAGACTTGTTCCTCATTCGTGGCGAGGAAACAATCGAAAAAGAGGTGAAACCACAGGGCAACGGCGCTCATATCATCGTCCCAAAAGACTGGATCGGCGCACAAGTCAAAATCACACGAATCTCCGATCCTGACGACGAATAACCGATGCAACTCACCGAACAGTTCCACATCCCGGATGCGTATCACGAAGCGTGCGATCGTCTCACCACGCTCGTCCAGAAACACACCCAACGCCTGCTCGAAGAGGAGTACTGGAGCAACGACCACCTCAACGCCATCACCGACCACACCGGCCAATCCTACACCTACATCCGTGACGACGACTATGACGCCTTCGAAGACGTTGAGGAGTATGTCTACAGCCGATTCAAGCGGTGTGTCTACCACCGCGTCACCCACGTCCTCGATGCTCACACCGACGAGTTTCAGGCCTTCCAGTTTGTCCTCGACACAGTTGATGAGCGCAAGATCAAGCGGATTGGCTGGCACCGCCTTCGCAGACGGTTGTTTGACGAGGACTCCCCGTACATCGCGTGGCGCGTCCTCGAAACTGTCGTCGAACAACTCAACAGGTTTTACGACCGACACGGCCACTTCCCCGAGACATACACAGAACTTATCGAGACGCCAGAACCGAACGGGACGCTTCCGTACGCCCCGGACGTAGGCGACTACCACATCCACGACCTCACCATCGAGGACGGCGACGTGGTGGTCGTACTGAACGCGCCGGACTCACTCTCACCAGACAGTTATCACGACTGGACAGACCACGAAATCCGCTTCCCGACCCACGCACGGTTCAGTGCGATGGTCGAAACCGGGTGTGTGAAAGCGCCCACGCTCCACGCATCCGAGCATGGGTACACACTTGACGTGCCCGTTGCTGTACCCGACCAGGACACTGAGACAGTCAGTGACCGCGTGTTGTCGGTTGACCTCGGCGTGAAAAAACAGGCCACGGCGGTCGTCCTCGATAACGGCGACGACAGGACACACGAGCAGATTTCACCACCGCAGTTTCTTGACCATCCGGCCAAAGACAAACTGTTCCGTCTCAAGGCTGACGCCGAGGGCATCAACGACCGACTGGCAGCACTCCGGCGACAGGGCACTGCCCACACGGAACGGTTCACCCACTTGCTCAGTGAGTACCGCCAGACACGGCGGAAAGAGCGGCGGTTGCGTGAGCAAATCCAGCACGACGTAGCGAACCAGTTGGTGTGGCTGGCGATAGAGTACGGCTGTGAAACCATCGTGTTCGAGTCACTCGGGCAAATCGACGCACCAGAGACGAGCGGTTCAGTTGCGTGGTCGATCTCCTCGTGGGCTCGCGGCGAACTCCTCGATCGCGTCGGATACAAAGCCGAGTTGGTGGGGATCGACTTCGAGACGGTGAATCCGTGGGGAACGAGTCGGCACTGTCCCCGGTGCGGTGAGAACGGGCGGACGGTGAAAGCGCCCGATGACCATACTGAACAACGGCACGGCGGGCACTTTCACTGTCCTGAGTGTGGGTACGAGTGCGACCGCGACGTAGTTGGGGCGGTGAACGTCGGTCGGAAGCACCTCGACGGCTCCAAGATGGGGGAGGCGAACCCTGCCGCCTATATGGAGGTGGGGAAGCACGCCAGTTTTCCATCACCGCGAGGTGCCCGTTCTACTGGCGGTGAGCGAAGCGAGGCTTCGCGAGCCTCAGAAACGCTTGCCGTTTCTGGCGTTCAGTCCGCGACCGACCAACAGGATCAGGCGAGCGGTCGTCAGACCCACCTGTCCCAGTACCGTGCTCCGTCACTCATCGTGAAACGGAGCGGGACCGACATGGGTGGACTGCAGCAAAATCACAGTAGTAACACGGGCCTGCGGCGGCCCAGCGGTAGTGTAACACAGCACGTTCTCGCCAGTGCTCCCGATTATGGGTGAATGCTACCAAATGCTACTGAAAATCAGAACGGTTCCATCTCCTCGACAGTATCGCGTATCGTGAGCAGTGCCGGCCGGTCGATCGCCCCGCGGAGAGTATGGTCCTCGGCTCGGACAGGCGAATCCGACATGTCTCACGCGGGAGTGCCCTCATCAGTCGGACGGCGGTCGCCGTCGACGAACTGTTCGGCGTTCCCGATCGAGAGGGCAGCGTTCGCGAACGCAAGGTTTCGGCGAAGGGTTTTCCATTCTTGCATCGTCTCCGAGTCGATCTCGGGTTCCGCTATGTCGGACTCGACGAGCGCCCGGTTCGTCCGTTCGACGGTCAACGCTTCTGGCGAGTCGACGCCGTACTCGGCCCGGAACTCGGCGAGTTGCTCGCGCATGTCCTCGATCCGCGTGACGAGTTCGTCGGTCGTGACGTGTTCGAGGATGTCCGCAGCCTGCTCGACGACGAGCGATTCGGACGAGCGGCGATAGAGCGTCCCCCCGTGTTCGCCGGTCGTCGTCTCGACGAACCCCTCGTCTGCGAGGGCGTTGAGGTGCTTGCGCGCCGTTTTCGGCGCGGTCCGTGCGGCCTCGGCGACCGCATCAGCCGCGGTTGGACGGTAGGTGTGGGCAATGACGTGTCGGATCCGCTCGTAGGGAGTCGTCTCGGACTCCCATTCGTCGCCGACCGCCTCGTTGACGTCTGTATACTCTGGCGGGCCTCGGTCTTCCATACTGGGATGTACCGCGTAGAGTAATATAGTATTTTGGCAAAGCTCTATTCTGCGCTATTTCGTGTGACGAGGAGCATACTGAATTTTGGGCGTGATTGATCGAGAAACGGTAGATCACGGTTACGATACCGCTTCAGTTTCGCGGTCACAGCGTCCGGCCGATATCTTCAGCACGCTCGTATACTTCATCACGACTCGAAACCGATGCCATGTCGATGAACGAAGTGGCGACCTCGCCCTCGCATCCTGCTGTCTGGCACTTGTAGAGCACCTTCCAGCCGCTTCCCTCCGATTTCAGGCCGTACCACAGCCGACTGTCACAGCGCTCACACCGAGCAGTCGGATGTCGACGCAAGTCCATCACCTCCGGTTGGTGGCGAATCCAGTGATAAATCGTCGGACACGATCGATGGACAGCCCTAGATGTTTTATCCATCCGTGGGTCCATGTTCGGGCCATGACCTACTCGGGGCCAGACGTCTTTCTCGCGCCGATCGGAAACGAGGCCGCAGCCGACAACTTCCGGCGGACGGTCCTCGACGGCGTCTCAGCCGATCAGGTTCGCCCACGTGCGGGGACAGATATCGACGGTGAGACGGTCCGTCTGTGGGGGACGAAGTCGACTGTCGAGGGAAGCTGGAAGAAGGTCTCGCCCGGTGACTTCCTCTTCTTCTACCGAAACGGGTCCTACGAGTACGCCGCCGAAGTTCGGGCCACGGAACAGAACGAGCGGATCGGCCGCGATATCTGGCCAAATCACGAGCCGGACGAGCCGTGGGTTTGTCTGATCTATCTCGACGCGCCTGTCGAACTCGGCGTCGACTCCGCCGAGATACATGAACTGGCTGGATACGGTCGCGATTATCCACTCGGCTTCTCGTCACTCAACGAGATGGGCGTGGGCGGGATCCGTGGTCGGTACGGCTCCGTCGAATCGCTCGTCTACGGCGAATCCTCCCCAGAGAAACAACTGTATCTAGATGCAACACCGGACTTCGACGTCGATCCGGACGTGCTCTCGGAGCTGTATTTTCCGGACGATCGCGCCGCGGAGATCGCTCAGCAGATCACGGCGGCGCTGGATGCGGGTAAACACATCGTTCTCACCGGCCCTCCAGGGACCGGCAAGACCGAAATCGCACGGCTCGTGGCGTCTCATCTCGCAGCACAGAACTCGGACGTTTTCACTGGGTTCGAGACGACGACTGCGACGGCGGACTGGTCGACGTTCGAGACGGTCGGCGGGTACATGCCGGAAGAGCAGAGTGACGACCTGTCGTTCACGCCCGGACAGATCCTCCGTTGTTTCAAGCGCCAGGACAGCCAGCGCAACGAGATACTGATAATCGACGAAATCAATCGATCGGACATCGACAAGTCGTTCGGACAGCTGTTTACGCTTCTTTCGGGCCAGCCGGTGACGCTGCCGTTCACTCGCGCCGGTGAGGAGATCGAACTGCTTCCCGCCGACAACGTCGACGGTGACCTTGCACCGCATCAGTACGCCGTTCCGAAATCCTGGCGGCTCATCGCGACGATGAACAGTTACGACAAGACATCGCTGTACGAGATGTCCTACGCGTTCATGCGACGGTTCGCGTTCGTCTACGTCGACGCACCCACAGTCCCGGAAGACGACGACGAACGTGACGCGCTCGTCGACGCGTACGCGGAGACTTGGGGCATGGATGTCGAGTCAGACGTTCGCGAGGCCGTGGGCGACGTGTGGTACGTGACGAACAACGTCGTCGACGAGCGAAAGATCGGTCCGGCGATCATCAAGGACATACTCGCTCACGTCGCGGCGACACCCAGTTCACTGGAGCGATCGCTCACCGAGGCCGTAGGTAGCTACGTCTTCCCTCAACTCGAAGGAGTTCCGCGTCGCGAACAGATCGCTGCCCAGCTCGCCGCTGTCGACGATGTCGACGAGACGCGGCTGGGTCGGCTCGCAACTGACGTCTTGCAGGTCGCGATCGATGAATAGGGACGAACTCCTCGACGAACTCACCCAGGACATCCTGGCGTACGTGATGCACGGTTCCTTCTCGGACCGTCACGTCGTCTCGGAGATCGCACCGGACGCGCTCGACGAACGGTTTCACGACTACGAGCGACTCGTCAGATTGCACTTCATTCTTCGACCCGCCGTCGTCGATTTCGTCGAGTCGCTCCCCGAGCAACTCCGGCGTATCAAAACACAGACGCAGAACACCTCTCGGCGCACCCGTGGCAGCGTCGACGGCCGTATCAACTGGGGGAAGACCCTCCAGGCCCGACACTCACGCAATCCCGACGATCGGTCGCTGTTCGTCTGCGAGCACCGCACGGAGAGCTACGACATCGACGAGAACCTCGTGCTGAAGCGCCTGCTATCGATCATATACACGACGCTCGACGAGGCCGAGCCGTACCTTCGGCGTGACTACGAGTGGATCACTGATCGGTGGCGTGAGAGTACGGACCTGATCGAACGGATGCGGGAACTGTTCGAACGGAACGTCCACGTTCGTCGGATCAGGTCACCCGCGAGCTACGAACCGACGCCACGCATGCTTCAGCGTGCTGCCGATTCCCGAAGCGAGTTGTATCGAACCGCGGCACGCCTCCTGGGAGACTACGAACGGAGTATCGACGGTGACGAGGCCGCAATCCGATCGCTGCTGGAGACGACTGCGATCACGCCGGACGACGACGAGACGTTGTTCGAACTCTACGTGCTATTCAGATACGTCTCCGCGATCGAGGAGTTGAGCGACGACCGCTTCGAAATGCGGACGATCGAGTCCGCGACACAGGAAGTGGCACGCCTCTCCCAGGACGGCACTGAAGTCGTCCTGTATCACAACAGTTCCGGCCGTGATCGGGGACTGAAATTCCTCTCGGACATCTCTGAGAAAGACCGCGAAGACCTTTCGAGAACGGAACTCATTCAGCACGAATCACGGCGCGTCGCGAACACGTATTTTCTGGACGATGAGTTCTCCGACGCGACGGGTCGTCCCGACGTGATCGTTCTTGAGATAAGCGCTGACGACCGACGCGAGTACCTGATCACGGAAGTCAAGAACTCGACGCGTCCCGAGACGATTCGAGGGGGAATCAAAGAGACGTTAGAGTATCTGGCCTTTCTCCAGCAAGACGAGAGGTTCGTTTACGACGACCCAGCGTTCGGAACGGGCTGGAACGGTGTCCTCGTGGTACAAGACTTGGAAGACACGGCGACTGCATCGCTAGACGAACAGCGATCGATCCGGATCCTTCAAGCGTCCGAACTTGAAGAGAGGTTGTCTACTGTCGTCGAACGGGTACTGTAACGGTGAGATAGTTCTGGTTGAGGCGTTCGTGCCCGTGGCTGTCGAGGAGGCCGGCGGGTTCGCGGACTTCCGGGAGACCGCGACCAAGACCAACTCCTTGATCGACCGCCTGCAACAGCTGACCTTGCCCCGTGCGGCCGACATCGAGAGTGGGCTCGAAAACTACACCGAGACGAAAGCCCGGGCCGAGGAACTGGAGGAAAAGATCGAGCGCACGGACGAGTTGATCGACGAGATCGTCTACGAATTGTACGGGCTGACAGAGGAGGAGATCGAAATCGTGGAGGAGGCGGTCGGAGACTAGCATACGCGCCGAAGGCGCGTTTCACTCGGCTGAGCGGAGCGAAGCCGAGGTCGTTTTTCCCCACGTTTTTGCGACTGAGCGGTTCCCGCAGCGCCGTAGGCGCGAGGAAACCCGAGGGAGTAAAAAGTGGTTGTGGAGGAGGCGGTTGGAGACTAGCATACGGCGAGCGAAGCGAGCCGTTTCACTCGACCGAACGCAGTGAGGTCGAGGTAGTTTTTCCCCACGTTTTTGCGACTGAGCGGTTCCCGCAGCGCCGTAGGCGCGAGGAAACCCGAGGGAGTAAAAAGTGGTTGTGGAGGAGGCGGTCGGAGACTAGCATACGCGCCGAAGGCGCGTTTCACTCGGCTGAGCGGAGCGAAGCCGAGGTCGTTTTTCCCCACGTTTTTGCGACCGAGTGGTTCCCGCAGCGAGCGAAGCGAGCGAGGAAACCCGAGGGAGTAAAAAGTGGTTGTCTAGGGCCGAGGCGCCTGCTCGTATTTGACCATCTTCTCGGGTTTGTCGGAGATAGTCTCGTACATCCGCTGGAGGGTGTCCTCGGCGGCGAGCAGGTTGTGTGCCTCGAGGAACTCCCGGCCGTCTGCAGTGAGGCCGTAGAACTTCCAGGGGTAGCCCTGCTGGCGCTGGTCGTCTTCCAGTGCGACCTCTTTGACGATGCCGGCGTCGATCAGCTTCTGGACGTGCTTGTAGACGGTCGCCTCGCTCACGCTGGGGTTGAGCTGCTCGAGTTCGTACATCGAGGGAAGCTGCTCGGGGTGTTGCAGGATGTTGGTGACCAGCGCGAACCGCGTCTGCTGGGTGACGAAGTGGACGAGTTCGCGGGATCCCATCCCCGACGCGGTTTCCAGTTCGGTGCTCATACGTCGTCGTATGTGCTCCGGCGGCAAGTAGTTTACCTCCGAGTAAATTACTCTGGAGTGAACTGAACGCTCGAACGGCACACCTCTGCCATAAAATATATCGCGCGACTCGGTGAAAAAGCGTCCATGTCCGATTCGGTGCCGCCCGTCCCCGAAGACGTCCTCACCAGTGCCATGGACCGACTCGAAGACGAAGAGATTTCGCTGGCGGACAACGAGGAAATCCTCCACGCGCTGAGCGAACTGACGCCGGTCTACGAGAACGATCGGTCGTACTTCGTGCTCGGAAACTACGACCGAGAGCCGATCCGACGGCTGAATTTGGTGGTCGATCGGCTCAACCGCCGTCAGGACGCCTACGCGTTCCGGATGGTCGATATCCGCGGCGAGTGGGACAACAGCATCCAGAAGTTCTGTTTGATCGCCGATATCGTGACGTATCTCGTCGGCGTCGCCGAGAAAGAGCCCAGCGATTTCCTCGTCGAACAGGGGCTGCTCGTCGGGACGACCGAGTATTTCTCCAAGAGCCACGTGCTCAAGCGGGAGTACGAGGACGCGCACCCATTCGGCTGGATGCAAGACGGCGTCTTTGAACTGTTCGACCGGGAAGGACGGCTGTATCGCTGGCAGACCGAAGAGGACCTCGTCGACGTGAGCGAGACGCTCCCGTGAAACTGGACGGTCGACCGTGCCCTAGCAGAGACGATCAGACGCTAGCATACGCGCCGAAGGCGCGTTTCACTCGACCGAACGCAGTGAGGTCGAGGTCGTTTTTCCCCAAGTTTTTACGAGGAGTGGTGCCCGCAGGGCCGCAGGCCCGAGGACACCCGACGAAGTAAAAAGTGGTACTGTACGGGTTGACCGACGAGGAAATCGAAGTCGTGGAAGAGGCAGTCGGCGACTAGCATACGGCGCGAACGGAGTGAGCGCCGTTTCACCGGACGCGAACGAACGAAGTGAGTGAGTCGTCCGGGTCGTTTTTCCCCAAGTTTTTGCGACTGAGCGGTTCCCGCAGCGCCGTAGGCGCGAGGAAACCCGAGGGAGTAAAAAGTGGGTTTACTTGAACGCGCTCGCGACCAAAAGCGGGAAGACGAGCGTCGCCTCGGCCTCGACGAGCGTGTAGTTGGTTTCCTCGTCCTCCTTGATCTTGCCCCAGGAGACTGCCTCGCTGGGTGGTGCGCCGGACAGCGACCCGTCGCCCTCCATCCCGGTCGAGATGTAGACGACGTGGTCCGCGCCGCCACGGAAGAGGTTCGTCATGATCGCGTGGTGTTTCGGTACGCCAGCGCCGACCGCGATCAGTCCGGTCTGGTCGGCCAGCAGGCCGTCCTCGATGAGCGAATCGTAGTCGTCGAGGATCTCGATGCCGACCTCCGAGTCGTAGGCCTGCCGGTAGTAGTACAGGAAGTTGCCGACCTCGGCGTCGGTCAGCGCCGGACAGTAGACCGGGACGTCGTTGTCCGCGGCCTGCTTGAGCACCGAGTCCTCGTCGTCGAGGGTTTCGCCCAGCTCGCGCGCGAACTCGGTCGGCGTCCGGATCTTCTCCTCGGCGAAGAAGTCGTCGAAGAAGTCATAGAGGTACTCCTCGAGCCAGACGTACCGGTCCGAGGGAACGAAGATGTTGCCGAGGCGGTTGATCCCCTGCTCGCGAAGCTGTGCCTCGTCGGCCTCCCACTCGCCCATCTTGAAGGGTTTGGCCGTCTTGATGACGTCCTCGGTCAGCGATCCGGAGGTCGTGATGACGACGTCGACGTATCCCTCGCGGATCAGGTACGCGACGGTCTCACGTAGCCCCGAAGAGATAATGTTCGAGGTGAAGGTGAGATAGATCTCGGCGTCTTCTTCCTGCATGCGCTCGGTGATGTCGATCGCTTCGGCGAGTTGGGTCGCCTGAAACCCGGTCGTCGCGTAGGCGTCCATCATCGCTTCGAAGTCGAACTCCCCGCGGAAGTCGTAGCCGCGAACGTCCGGGGTGTCCAGTTCCTCGTCGCTCCCCGGAACGACGTTGTCGCGTGTCTCGTCGGCGTCCATGCGAGCGTCTACTCCGGGGAGCGGTTTGAATACCTCGAAATCGATCGGTCCCTCTTGCGGGACAACCGTTAGGTGACTCCCCGACGAGCAGAGGGATATGACCGACGCCGCGACGCTCGCCGAGCGCGTCAGGGCGGGCGAACTTCGACTGTACGAACTCGAAGATCATGCCGACGCCGACACTGCTGCCGCGGCTCGCAGACTGCTCCTCGCGGCGGAACCGGGCGTCGACCTCGAAACGATCGGCGAGTACGCGTTCCCAGCCGAGCGCGCCGAGTCGAACGTCGAGAACATGATCGGCGCGACGCAGGTCCCGCTGGGCGTCGCCGGACCGCTCCCCGTCGACGGCGAGGCCGCGAGCGGATCCGTCTATCTGCCGCTGGCGACGACGGAAGGCGCGCTGGTCGCGAGTGTCAATCGGGGCGCTGGCGCGATCCGGGCGGCGGGCGGCGCGTCGACGACTGTCCTGCAACGCGGGATGACCCGCGCACCCGTCTTCGAGACGAGCGACGTCCGCGAGGCCGCCGCTGTCGCCGACTGGGTTCGAGGGAGCCTCGATCGGCTGGCCGACGCCGCGGAGTCGACGACCAGCCACGGCGAGCTTCGCGAGGCGACGCCTTACGTCGTCGGCGACAGCGTCTTCGTCCGGTTCGTCTACGACACCAAGGACGCCATGGGGATGAACATGGCCACGATCGCGACCCGGGCGGCTGCCGACGTGATCGAATCGGAAACGCCGGCCTCGATGGTGGCTGTCTCGGGGAACCTCTGTACCGACAAGAAGCCGGCCGGGATCAACGCTATCGAGGGTCGCGGCCGGTCGGTCGCCGCCGACGTCGTCCTCCCGGCGGACGCGACCGAGGACCGT
Source organism: Halapricum desulfuricans (assembly GCF_017094525.1). Lineage (NCBI taxonomy): Archaea > Methanobacteriati > Methanobacteriota > Halobacteria > Halobacteriales > Haloarculaceae > Halapricum > Halapricum desulfuricans. The sequence continues at coordinate 705,342 of NZ_CP064788.1, forward strand.
TTCGGGACGACACCCGAGGCGATCGCCGAAGTCAACACGCGCAAGAACCTGCTCGGCAGCGCCAAGGCCGCCAGCCTGGGGTTCAACGCTCACGTCGCCAACGTCGTCGGCGCGGCCTTTCTCGCGCTCGGACAGGACGTCGCCCAGGTCGTCGAGGGCGCACACGCTATCACGAGCGTCGAAGCCCGCGAAGACGGCCTGTACGTGTCGGTGACACTCCCGGCGCTGGCAGTCGGGACTGTCGGCGGCGGGACGGGACTCCCGACCCAGTCGGAAGCGCTCGAGATTATCGGGCTCGCGGGCGGTGGCGACCCGCCGGGGACGAACGGCGACGCGCTCGCGGAAGTGCTCGCGGCGGGCGCGCTGGCCGGCGAACTATCGCTCTTGGGTGCGCTCGCGGGCCGCCATCTCGCGAGTGCCCACGCCGAACACGGTCGGTGACTGCAGTCATCGCGATTGCCGTCTGTCGATTCTGTGCCGATCGCACGCCGTCGTACGGTCGCACCGGGAAATCGGTACAACGGCCACTATCACTCCGGCGCCGACAGACCGAAACTCTCGGTGACGAGGACCGTCCCGCCGAACGCCAGTCCGGGCACGCCCAGCAGGAACGCGGTGATCGACGGGGAAACGAAAAACGACAGCCCGAACGTGACCGCGCCCGTGCCAGCGATCAATTCTCCGTATCCGCGGGCGCGTGCACCGGCTCGCAGATGATCGATCCCGACGGCGCTGAAACCGGCACCGAACAGCCCCCTGGCGGTGACGTCGAGATCGACGCCGGCGACGGTCGGCGGCCCGACCAGCCCGGCCGCGACGATGACAGCCCCGGCCAGGACACCGACGACATCGCTAGCGAGGTCGAGCCGGGGGCGCGCCGCTCATGATTCGAGTTCGTCGGCGGGCTGTTGGTCGGATTCGAGAACCCCGACCGCGATCGCGAGCTGATAGATCCCGGCGGCCAGCAGGAACAGCCCGGCCGTGACGGCGAACAGCCGGCTCGACTCGCCGTAAGGTGCGAGCAACGCCAGCACGATCGCGGAGCCGGAGACGAGGTGTGCTGCACCGCGTCTCGGGACGCCGAGCGCGACGTTGTCGTACAGGCCGGCGACGCCGAACGCGAACGCGACGACCACGAGCACGACGACTGCGAGCGACTGATCGAGCAGGTCGATCCGGCCGGTCGCACCCACGACCAGCAGTGCCAGGCCGAACAGGAACCCGACAACGCCGGCTCCGGTGCCGAAGACGAGGTCGCGTCCGTCCGCAGGGAGGGAAGACGCCATTATCGGGTATTCACTCCCGACATATTTCAAACTAGGTAGCGAGGCGGATTCCCCGCCCTTCCGAAAACCGTAGGTTTTCGGCTTTCGCAAATCTTCGATTTGCGTCAACACCGTGGGCGGGGTTGAAGCCGACACTCGTTGCCACAAACCACCAACTATTAAGTACCTCTACTGTCTATTGAAACCTGTGGCAGACGACTACCTGAGACGCACCGCAATCACCCGTCCCATCCTCACCGACGAGCAACAGAACTTGCTCGATACCACCATCAGCGAGTGGAAAACTGCCTGTAACATCAGCAGTCACATCGGATGGAAACACGGTGAAACGCGGAAAACCTACCTCCAAGACCTCGCCTACGACACGGTGATGGAGGAAACCTGTCTCGGGAGTCAGCACGCAATTCTCGCCGCTCATCAGGCCGCAGCCGCACTTGATGGTGTCGAAGCAATCGAAGACCTTGACGAACACTACAAAACGTCTCAACCAGGGTTCACTAGCAATACGGTGAAATACGACACTCGGACGATGACGTTGTTCGATGACGGGTCTGTGTCGCTTTCCACCGTCGATGGTCGGATTCGGTGTGACCTGAACCTGCCAGACAACGAAGACGGGTATCAACACGAATACCTCAACGATGACGAGTGGGAGGTAACAGAGTCTACACTGTCAAAGCGTGATGGCGAATACTACCTGCACCTCGGTTTCCGAAAGGAAAAGCCCGAAAAGCAAGTTGACGTGCAAGGTGACGATGAGGACAGGACAGTTCTCGGTGTTGACCTCGGCATCGTCAACATCGCCACCACCAGCACAGCATACTTCGCCTCTGGCAGAGAACTCAGGCACCAGCATCGAGAGTTCGAGCGGATTCGCGGCAACCTTCAGCAGACTGGGACACAATCCGCCCATCGGACGATACAGCAGATGAGCGGTAGAGAATCACGGTATCTTCGTGACCAACTCCATCAAGTTGCGAACCAGATTCTCGAAGAAGCACGTACTCATGGTTGCGAGTACATCGCGTTTGAGAATCTGAAACACATCCGGAAGCGTGCGCCGCCCGTCAAAGAGTTTCACCAGTGGGCGCACCGACAACTCGTTGACCTCGTGGAGTACAAGGCCGAAGCCGAAGGGATTAGTGTCAAGTTTGTAGACCCGAAGAACACGAGTCGGCGATGTCCCGAGTGTGGTCATACGAGTGAGGGGAACCGAGTGCGACAGGCGGAGTTTGAGTGTGAGTCGTGTGGTGCAACTCAGAATGCAGATTACGTGGGTGCGAAGAATGTTGGGTGGCGGTACGTCCGTCGCGGCCTACAGTCGTCGCGGCGGACGGGCGACAGTCAACTCGCCCTGAAGTCAGGAATAGTGACGCCAAATCGGGGATTTGTCCCGTCCGACTAACCACGCGGTCGGCAGAGGCCGAGTTCACTGACAAGCCATTCAAGCCCCGTGCCACCGTGCGCGGGGTGGCAGTTGACGGTTGATGGACAGTGTCGACAGCGCTCGAGTCTTCTATGCCGGCGGTACGCCGCCTCGACGCCGGCTAGAGCCGCCGGTAGGCGCCGTCCGACGCCGTGATCTCGCCGGCCCGACGCAGTTTCTCCAGCGTGCGATCGACGTAGTCCTCGGTGATGCCCCGCTCCCGTGCGTACGCGACGATCTCGTCTCTGGTCGGCTCGTCGAGTTCGACCAGCGCGTCGGTCACAGTCTCCTGGCGACTGCGAGAACCGCCGACTCCCTGTTCGGCTCGATCGCCCGCCTGTGTAGCGGCCTCGGGATCGACGCCCGACGATTCCAGATAGGTTTCGTCGTCGATCCCCGCCTCGTCCAGCCGGGCGGCCATGCTCGCGAAGTCATCGAGGTCGGCGAACACCTCGCCCATCTCCTGGCGCTCGGCCAGCATCGCCGCCCGGGCCTGTTTCGCCCGGTCGGGGTCGTCGGTCGTGACGAACTGCTTGAGTCGATCGAACCGCTTTCGAGTGCCGCACCGGGGACACCGGGTCGTCTCCGGTCGCCCCTCGACGACCCACAGCGCGCTACACTCGCTGCACCCGACGACAGCGTACATATCAGGGAATACGCCCCCGAAGGCAAGAAGGTGCCGCCAGACACCGACGGGGGCCTCGCGAACGCTTTTCCCGAGTGGCGATGATATATTGTGTGTGGCGTTACCCAGGATCGATTCCGGACGCTCGGCACCCGCCCGGCTGATCGACGTGTCTGAACTGCGACGAGAGACGAGATCGCGTTGGCGTCGGAGCGTTGACCGGGGGTGGCGCTGACGTGGCTGCGACGTTCTACGCGCTGGCCGTGCTGGCGACGCTGGCCGGGATCGGGATGGCCTGGGCGCTGGGGGCAAACAGCAACTCCCCGCCGTTCGCCCCGGCGATCGGTGCCAGCGCCATTTCGACGATGCGCGCGGCGTTCGTCATCGGGATTCTCGCGGCCCTCGGCGCGGTCGCGCAGGGTGGCGCGATCTCCGAGACCGTCGGGACGGACCTGATAAACGGCGTCTCGATCACGCCGCTGGCCGCGACTGCGGGACTGCTGACCGCGGCGGGGTTCATGGGTTTCGGCGTTTATACCGGCTATCCCGTGCCGGCGGCGTTCGCCACGACCGGCGCGATGGTCGGCGTCGGACTGTCGCTCGGCGGCGATCCGGCCGTCGAGACCTACCGGCAACTCGGCCGGTTCTGGCTGCTCGTCCCGCCGGTCTCGGGCGGGATCGCCTACGCGACCGCCACCCTGCTCCGGCGGGACGACATCCCGGAGACGGTCGGCGTCCCGTTGCTGGCGGCCGTCGTCGCCGCTATCGTCGCGAACATTCAGCTCGGAGTCGTTCCGTCCCCGCCCGGCGCTGACCAGAACTCGATCGCCGGATTCGTCTCGATGGTCGTGGCGTTGCCGACAGTCGGCGGCGTCGGTCCAGTGCAGGTCCTTGTGACGATCGCGTTCGCAGTGCTCGGGTTCGTCGCGATCCGCCGTCGGACCCAGCGGTCCGTCGAGAAGGGGATCCGGACGTTTCTGGTCGTGCTGGGCAGCATCGTCGCCTTCTCCAGCGGCGGCAGTCAGGTCGGCCTCGCGACCGGCCCGCTACAGGCACTGTTCGTTGACGATCTCGGTCTGCCGGTGATCGTCCTGCTGTCGATCGGTGCCGTCGGGATCCTCGCCGGCGCGTGGATGGGTGCCCCGCGTCTGTTGCAGGCGACCTCGCGGGAGTATGCACAGCTCGGTGTCAGGCGATCGATCGCCGCGCTCGTCCCCGGCTTCGTCATCGCACAGACCGCGATCGCGCTGGGGATCCCGATCTCGTTCAACAACATCATCATCTCGGGCGTGATCGGGGGCGGACTCGCCGCCGGGTCCGCGGGCGTCTCCCGGCGGAAGATCGGCGTCACCGTCCTCTTCTGGATTCTCACGCTCGGGACGTCGGTGGCCGTCGGATACGGCATCTACACCGTCTTTTCGACGGTGCTCGGCGTTCAGTGATCGGTTCCGGCCGCACCGTAACGCGACCCCGACGCTGTTTCCGGCCGTATCGGTCACTTCGTCACCCGGGTGAGAACGCTCCCAAGCGTGAGATAGATCGGTCGCAGCAGGTAGTTGAACAGCCCGAGCAGGCCGACGACCGCACCCAGCGTCTGCAACTCGGCCGGCGTCACGCCGGCGAACGCGACGAGCACGAGCGCGGCGACCGCCGCCCCGACCCAGACGGTTTCGAAGTGCAACTGCAGCCACGGTACCGGCGCGAGCGTGCGGATCGCCTCGCGAGCGAGAAACGCCAGCACGGTCAGACCGACCGCAACGACCGCGAGCGCCAGCGACGCGCCGAAGCCGGCGAACGCGGGCGCGAGCAGCACGGCGGCGGCGACAAGCGCGATCGCGGTGGTCGCGCCGGTCACGCGCTCGATTCGGTCGTGCATGCCGGGGTCTTGTTCGGACGGGGCGAAACACGTTTCGGTCCGCGCCGTCCGTTCGAGCCGCCTCAGTCACGAGTGAAACGACGCGACGATCAGTCGTCGGCGGGTATCGCGCTCGAGGTCGCGCCGTAATCGGATCCGGCGCTAACTTTCTCGACGTTGTCGACGACGTACTTCACCACGAGGAACGAGAACAGGTACTTCGCGACGATGTCGAAGGCGCTGTAGCCCCAGGAGGTGAGCCCGACCGACTCGATGACCGCCAGTCCCTCGTTGCCGAGCGCCCACCAGATCGTGTACCCGAACCACAGCACGACCGTCAGTATCTTCAGGGTGTTGAAAATGTCTGCCGTGCCGGCCTGTCTGGCGTCCTCGGGCCACTCGAACAGCAGGATGTAGACGACCACGAGGAAGAACGTGACGCTGATCCCGTACCAGGCCCACCGCATCGGGTAGGAGGACGTGGTCAGCGCGGCGGCCAGCCCGGTGATCATGATGCCGATGTCGAAGACGATCGCCGTGAAGATCTTCGTGAGGTTCGACCCGGCGATCAGGCCGAGCGCGAGCAGGATGAACGGCGTCGAGAACGCCCACGTCAGGTACCGACCCCAGAGGCTGACCGTGCCATCGACTTCTTCTCCACTGTGGGCCAGCTCTGTCGTCGTCTCGTACATCGCGTGGCCCTCCGGCATCTCAAGGATTCCGATCGTCAGTCCCGACGCGAGTCCGGTGTAGCTGGCGATCGAAACGGCCGACACCCCCATCACGGAGACGACGATCAGTTTGGCGCGCGGATCAGTCAGGCTGCGCGCCATATACACGAACAACAGCAACGTCAGCCCCGCGAGCGCGATGTTGACGTAGATCGAACTCCCGAGGAGGGGGTCGTTGAGTACGTGTTTGAACATGTCCTGTTGGGATACCTGCGCGACGACGGTCGCGGTAGTTTGTGACATGACTACATTGTAGTTACCACCGTATCGTCCCTATATCCTGTACCAAACTGGTTTGGGAACCGACCAGTCACGGGAGCAGAGCGACGCAACGGTTCGGCTCGGTCTGTCGGAGGCTCGTCTCGGCGTTCGTTCGTTATCTGTCGGCCGTACCACTGCCTCGAAACGGGCGTGTCGACGATTCCGCAACTACTTTGCGCGCTGGACACGCGCTCACGAATATGCAACTCGCCGGTATGGCATCCAATCGCGGCCGCAACCTGCTGAACATCGCCGACCGCGCTCCGGGTGGGGTGGAGTTCGCCGTCGTCCTCTCGAACGACCCCGACGCGCCGGTCCTCGAACAGGCCCGAGAACGCGGTATTCCGACCGAAGTCGTCCCGAAAGACGGGGACGAAACCCGCCGCGAACACGAATTGCGGGTCGAAGAAGCCCTCGAAGCGTACGAGTTCGACCTCGTTACCATGGACGGGTACATGCGGATCCTCACCGAGGCGTTCGTCGAGGGCCAGCCGACGATCCTCAACGTCCATCCGTCGCTGCTGCCCGCGTTCCCGGGGATGGACGCCCACGAGCAGGTCCTGGAGGCGGGCGTGAGACAGACCGGCTGTACCGTCCACGTCGTCGACGAGACCGTCGACGGCGGGCCGATCGTCACCCAGGAACCGGTTCCCGTCTTCGAGGGCGACGACGTTGATGACCTCAAAGAGCGCGTCCTCTCTCGGGGCGAGTTTAGAGCCTACCCGCGTGCAGTGCGGTGGTTCGCCGAGGACCGCGTGACCGTCGACCGCGAGGCCGGCACGGTCAGCGTCGAGGGCGACGAGGAGGGGACGTTTCCGGCTCGCCGGGTCAGTAGCGAGGACCGCGCCGCCGACCTGCGCTACGGGGAGAACCCCCATCAGGACGCCGCGCTGTATGCCGACCCGACCTGCGAGGAGGCCAGTGTCGTCCACGCGCCGCAACGCAACGAGGGCGCGAAGGGCATGGGATACAACAATTACAACGACGCCGACGCCGCGCTGAACATCGTCAAGGAGTTCGACGAGCCCGCGTGTGCGGTCATCAAGCACACTAACCCCGCCGGTGCGGCGGTCGCGGATTCGATCAGCGAGGCGTACGCCGACGCGCTCTCGACGGATCCCAAGAGCACGTTCGGCGGGATCGTCGCTCTCAATCGCGAGTGTGACGCCGCAACGGCGGAACAGATCGTCGAGTCGTTCAAGGAGGTCGTCGTCGCGCCGGGTTACACCGACGACGCGCTGGAAACGCTCTTCGAGAAGGACAACCTCCGGGTGCTGGACGTGAGCGACCGGTTCGAGACCACGGAGACGCTGACCGAGAAGAATCTGGTCGGCGGGCGACTCGTTCAGGAGCGCGACCTGCAGTCGCTGTCCCCCGACGATCTGGAGGTCGTCACCGACCGGGTTCCGACCGACGAGCAGATCGAGTCGATGCTGTTCGCCTGGCAGACGATCAAGCATGTCAAGTCCAACGCGATCCTCTTCGCGAAAGGCACAGAGACCGTCGGCGTCGGGGCCGGACAGGTCTCGCGGGTCGACGCCGTCGAAATCGCCAAGATGAAAGCCGAAAGCGATGCCGAGGGCAAGGACGCCGAGGGTGCGGTGATGGCCTCAGACGCCTTCTTCCCGTTCCCGGACGGGATCGAGGCCGCCGCAGAGGCCGGCATCGAGGCGGTCATCCAGCCCGGCGGCTCGGTCAACGACGACGACGTCATCGAGACGGCCGACGAACTCGGGATGACGATGGTCATGACCGGGACGCGGTGCTTTAGGCACGATTGAGGCTCGGCTACTGACCGGACGAAGCAAACGTTGAAAAGGGGGACGACGTAACGAGTGGGACATGACGGATACAGACCAGCAGCGCCGGATCCACGACCTGGAGGCGACGCTTCGGGTCGGTAAGGGCGGTGTCGACTCGGTCGCCGACGAACTGGCGTCGCAACTCGAGACGAGCGACCTCGTGAAAGTCAAGTTCCTGCGGTCGGCCCGCGGCGGCACGACCAGCGAGCAACTGGCCGAGGAACTCGCCGAACGCACGAACGCCGAGGTCGTCCAGACCCGGGGCCACACGGCCGTATTCCAGCGATGATCCCGCTGCAGGTCGTCTCCGAGTTCCTGATCGACGCCGGTCTCGAGGCGTCGATAGCCAACCCGCTGGGATCGCTGCTCACGTTCGTCCTCGTGTTCGCCGTGCTGTACTGGGGCGGCAAGGCGGTCGTGTTACCGATGGTGAGTCGCGTCCTCCGCAAGCGGGGACTGGACGAACACGCCCGGACGCCGATCCGGAAGATGGTCGCGATCCTCGTGCTTTTCGCCGCGATCGCCGTCGCGTTCGGGATGGCCGGCTACGGCAACTTCCTGACGTCACTGGCGACTATCGCCGCCGCCGCGACGCTGGCGATCGGGTTCGCCATGCAGGACGTCATCGCGAACTTCGTCGCCGGCGTGTTCATCTACACCGACAAGCCGTTCCGCATCGGCGACTGGATCGAGTGGGACGGCAACGCCGGCGTCGTCGAGGATATCAGCCTGCGAGTGACCCGCGTGCGGACCTTCGACAACGAACTGCTGACGGTACCGAACTCGAATCTGACCAGCGGCGTTATCAAAAACCCCGTTGCCAAAGACCAGCTGCGCCTGCAGTTCCTCTTCGGTATCGGCTACGGCGACGACATCGACAAAGCGACCGAGATCATCATCGAGGAGGCAGAAAAGCACGACGAGATCCTCGACGATCCCGCGCCCTCGGTCCGGCTGACCGAACTGGGCGATTCCTCGGTCGGACTCAAGTCCCGCGTCTGGATCGCCGACCCGGGCCGCGGTGACTTCGTCAAGACGAAAAGCGAGTACGTTCAGTCCGTCAAAGAGCGGTTCGACGAGGAAGATATCGATATCCCCTACCCGAACCGCACCATCGGCGGGTCGCTGGACGTCGAGGGCTACGAGGCCGTCGCCGAGAGCTAGAGCCGCGACCGATCGTTTTTTCCGACCGGCGCTAGTCCTCCGACTGCGCTGGCGGCTCGCGCGAGACGATCGATCCCAGCACGTCCCGGCGATCGGCGACTTCCCGGTAGAGGTGCTCGCGAACCCGGGTGTAATCCTCGAACTGGTCGAGAAAGCGGGCGAGCGGGGCGAGATCGTCACCGAGATCAGTCCGGACGAACCCCTGTTCCATCGCCGCGCCACAGGAGTAGACGGCGTCGCCGACGATCAGGTGGGCACAGTTCTCGTAGTCGGCGGGCAGGCGCTCGCGCGTCCGTTCGTCGAGGTCCGAAAAGCCGATCAGTTCGACGTCCGACCGCTCGGCGACGAACTCCGCTGCCCACGTGCAGAACCCGCACGCGTCGTCGTAGATCAGGGTCGCATCTGTCATACTCCTCCCTAGGACCGCTGGGGACTAAATAACTCCTTGGTGGTGCAGGACAAAGAAGAGAGCATGGGAGGAAAAACCATTCACACTGCGAGATTGCGGCCGTCCGTGGCGAGTACCGTCCCGGCATCGAGAGCGCGCCTCACCAGCACGACGAGAGGGCTAGAGAGCCATGTTCGCGGATCGGACTGACGCCGGTCGTCGGCTCGCCGGCGCGGTCGTGGACGCCGGCGTCGAGGCCGACGTGGTGCTTGCGATCCCGCGTGGCGGGTTACCGGTCGGGCGCGTCGTCGGGGACCGGCTCGGCGTTCCGCTGGATGTCGTCGCGGCGCGGAAACTCGGGGCCCCGGGCAATCCCGAACTCGCGATCGGTGCCGTCGCCAGCGACGGGACCGCGTGGTTGAACGACTCGCTGATCGACGACCTCGGCGTCGCGGACCGATACGTCAGCGAGCAACTCGAGCGCGAACAACGGCGAGCGCGGGAGAAAATCGACCGCTACCGCGGCGGTCGTCCGCCGCTCGACCTGCGGGCAAAGCGCGTGCTCGTCGTCGACGACGGCGTCGCGACGGGCGCGACGACGACCGCGTGTCTCAGACAGATCGCCGACGCGGGCGCAGACAGCGTCGTACTGGCCGTGCCGGTCGCTCCGCTCGGGACCCTCGAGCGGCTGCGCACCGAAGCCGACGACGTGATCTGTGTCGACGCTCCATCGGATTTCCGTGCTGTCGGGCAGTTCTACGCGACGTTCGATCAGGTATCGGACGAACAGGCCCGGTCGTATCTCGGTGATACGTAGCTGGACGACAGGGCGAGTCGCCTGTAGCCCGACTTCGACGATCCCGATCCTACTGCTCGTCTTCGCGCTCTCGATCGCTTTCGGCTTCTTGCTCCTGTTCGCGCTCCTCGTCAAGTTCGCGTTCCCGCTGTCGCTTCTCTTCGTCGTGGCCCTTCTTGTCACGGCCTCGTTTCGTGTCGGCCATTCCTAGCAATACGTTATCATGGGGCATAACAGTGCCGACTCGATACGGAGCAAGTGCGTCGACCGAAACCGTCAGGTTGTTTCCCCGCATCAGTACCGCGTATGTACGACGCGGTCGTCTTCGACAACGACGGCGTGCTCCTGGAGTTGACGGGCATGCCGCCCCACTACGAGGGCGCGCGGGACGCGTTCGCCGCCGTCGGTGTCGATGACCCTGCCGAAGAAGACGTCGAGGCGATGAGCATTGGCGTCACGGTCCCTGATCTCCTGAAGGTCTGTGAGCGCTACGACCTCGATCCCGAGACGTTCTGGCGCGCTCGCGACCGCGAGATCGCCCGCCAGCAGCAGACGGAGATGCGCGCCGGTCGCAAGGAACCGTACGACGACATCGAGGCCCTTTCGGCGCTCGACCTACCGCTGGGTGTCGTCAGTTCGAATCAGGACGCGACCGTCGAGTTCGCCTTCGAGTACTTCGACCTCGATCGACACTTCCAGACTGTCTACGGCCGTCCGCCGACCGTCGAGAGTCTCCGCCGGAAGAAGCCCGAGCCCTACTACATCGAACAGGCGCTGTCGGACCTCGGCACCCGTGACGCGCTGTACGTGGGCGACAGCGAGACCGACGTTCAGGCGGCCCACGCCGCGGGGATCGACGCCGCCTTCGTCAGGCGTTCACACCGTGCCGACCTCGAGCTGTCGTCCACTCCCGACTACGAGGTCGAGGGGCTCGACGAGGTGGCCGAGCTGATCGTGGCCGGTTCGGCCAGTGATTGATCGGTGTCAGTGCCAGCGATTGATCGTTATCGTCGCCGCTTGCGGTCGCTGTCGAAGTCGATGTCTAGTTCGTCCAGTTTCGCCTCCCACTCGGCGCGTTTCTCCTGGTGGTCTTCGAGGAAGGCTTCCATCAGTTCGGCGGCCTGTTCCTTGCAGCCGCCACAGAGGCGTTCACCGTTGACACACTCCTCGTAGACCTCGGTGGCGAACTCGTCGTCGTCGCCGGAGAGCAGGTACGCGTACAGTTCGTAGACCGGGCACTCGTCGGCTTTCCCGCCGAGCTCGCGCTGCTCTTCGGCCGTCTCGCGCCCGCCCGTGGTGGCGGCTCTGACCTTGTCGTAGCCCTCGGAGGGGTCGTCGAGTAGCGAGATATGACTCGCAGGGATCGACGAGGACATCTTGCCGCCGGTGAGGCCGGTCATGAACCGATGATAGATCGAGGACGGCGACAGGAAGCCGTAGCCGCCGTGGTCGATCTCGACCTGCCGGGCGAGTTCCTCGGCTTCCGCACGGGCGAGATCGAACGCATCGACGTGGGCCTCGTAGACGCGCTTCTCGCCGTCGATGGCCTCAATCAGCGCGTCGAAGGCCTCGTCGGTCGCGTTGCGATCGAGGAACCGCGTCCGCGGCCGAAGTGGCTCCTTGCCCGCCTCCTTGAGCATCATGATGACCGAATCCGTGGTGGTCGCGTTCGGATCGGTCGCGTCGGGGTCGCGCTCGTTTTCGAGATAGCGGGCGGCGTCCCCACAGCGGATCGTCTCGTCGGGGTGGCGCTCGCTGAGAGCGTCGTAGGCTTCGGCGATGATCGCCCGCTCGTCGGGGTCGGCCTCGAAGCTCGCGAACGCCTCGGTCACCTTGAAGTAGCGCATCCGTGCCGCGAGATCGCGCGCCAGCCGCATGTGCGGGTCCTGATCGGGGCCGACCGGGATCACCGTGGGCTTGGGCTCCTCGAGCTGGGGGTAGAGGATGTCGGCCATCTGCGTGACGACGCTCTGCATGTGACTGACGTCGGTCTCGCCGTCGAAGTCGTAGATCGCCTGCAGCTCCGAGAAGTTGGCCTTCGCGCCCAGTTCGAACCCCAGGTCCTGTACCTCCCGGTTGTCCGACTGGCGGTAGAGTTCGCCTTCCTCGGGATCAAAGCCCAGCGCGAGCAGCGAGAGGACGTAGTTGCGCGCGTGCTCGTCGATCTCCTCCCAGGAGAGTTCGCGGGCAGCGTGCGCTTCCAGGTCGGCGATCAGCCCGTAGGCGTCGCCACCCTGCTGTTGATGCCAGATGATCTCGTCGAAGACCAGCTTGTGGCCGATGTGGGGGTCGCCGGTCGGCATGAACCCCGACAGCGCGGCGAACGGCTCGTCGTTGCGCATCGCCTCGGCGACGGGCCGGTAGTCGCGGTGGCCGAAGATGACGCCCCTGCGCATCAGGTAGTGGGGGTTCGGCACCTCCGGCAGGACCGCCTCGAAGGACTCGATGCCGAACTGCTCGAACAGCTTGCGGTAGTCGTCGACGGTCGCTGAACCCCACGGGTCGAGGGTCACGTCGTCGGCACCGGCCGCCGCGCCGCCGTCAGTTTGCGGTCGTCGATTGTCTGTCGGTTCGTCGTCGGGGTCTGAATCTCGCGTCATTGTGTCGTATCTGGTGTCGTAGTCGTCGTCTCGAAGCCATCTGGCCGAGAAAGCGGAGGGAGCATCGCCGGCCGCGGCGGCGGGTTAGGCCCGCCGGCCGACGGCCGCGAGACTGTCCACTCCCGGGCCACGCCAGCGCCAGTCCGTGGAAGTGGACGCCATATGCGGTAAATATGCCAAGTGAGACTTATGTGTTCCGGGTCGGTTCGGGACCGCCACTCTGTCCGCGCGATCGCAGAACTATCCCGAAAAACGATCCCCTTCCGGCCGCAGTCTTGCGGTTTCCACAGGACTTTTCTTCGGGCGTTCGTTAGCGGGCGGTCAATCCATGACCCGAGACAGTCGTCGCCGCTTCGATGCACAGACGAGCCCGGAATCACCAACGGGAGCAGGCCCATAGATGCCCGTTGCTGCGCATCTCGATAACGACCGTTTCGCAAGCGATCACGGAACCACCGTGTCACTGATCCTGCGCTTTTGATCACCGATGAGTGCGACCCGACCCCAACGCCTCCAGAAGTCGTTTCTGAAGTATCAGCACGTGTTCGTGTTCGCAGCGCCGGCGCTGTTCGTGTTGCTGGTCGTGTTCGCCGCCCCGACAGACGGGAGCGGCGGCTTGGGCTACTGGCTGGAATACTGGTGGTTGTTCCCCTTCTTCCTGCTCGGGGCGATCACCGTCAACACCGTCGGTATCAGCGGTTCGGCGCTGTTCGTGCCGTTCCTGATCTTCGTGTTCCCGCTGCTGGCGTTCCCGCTCGAACCGGAGACGATCGTGAAGGTCGGGCTGATCAGCGAGTCGTTCGGCCTGTCGAGTTCGTCCATCGCGTTCATCCAGTACGGGCTGGTCGATCGACGGCTCGCGCTCACGATCGTCGCCGGGAGCGTGCCCTTCGTCATCGGTGGTGCGCTCCTGTCGTTTTTCATCCCGGAACCGCTCTTCCACGCGGCGCTCGGTGCGGCGCTGCTGACGGCCGGGTATCTCATGCTCAAGGCCGATCTCGGACACGGAGAGCCCGCAGACGGGAGCCCGGACGTCTCCGCCGACGGCGGCACGCCGGCGGACCTCCCGGACGACGACGGCAAACTCGGCCCTGCTGGCGTCGAGACGTCGTCCGAGGGGGAAGTCACTCGCGTCGACCGCGAGGGCGACACCTACCGGTACTCCTGGTCCGGGTATCTCGAACGGTTTGCAAACTACAGCGTCGGCGGGACCTTCCAGGGGTTGGCCGGGTTCGGTAGCGGGGAACTCGGGATCATCTCCCAGCTCCGAACGGACGTCCCACCTCGGGTCGCGATCGGGACGAATCACATCATCGTCGCGACGACGGCGATACTCGCGTCGCTCGTCCACGTGTTCGCCGGGAGCGTCCTGCCCGGCGTCCACTCACTGACGCTCGCGTCGACGCCCTGGAACATGGTCGTGTTCACCGTCCCGGCGACGGTCACCGGCGGCCAGATCGCGCCGTACGTTTCGAACGCGCTCGACACGGGGACGATCCAGAAGGGGGTCGCTGTCCTGTTCGCCCTCATTTCGACGGCACTGTTCCTGATGGCCGGGGGTGGCGGCGTGTGACTCGGCCAAACGACAACCGTCAGGAGCACGAAGGGAGCGACGAGATGTATCAGGACATCCTGCTGCCGACCGACGGGAGCGACAGCGTGGAGCGGATCGCCGAACACGCCGGTTCGCTGGCGCGCCAGTACGACGCGACGGTCCACGTCCTGTCGGTCGTCGACACGCGCAACCGGTTCGAGGGCCCGTCGATGGGGCTGGGCTCCGACGCCTGGGAGGACGCCGAACGGGAACGAGCACGAGAGGCCGTCGAAGACGCCGCCGGTGCTCTCCCGGACGACGTGTCGGCCGACCGGTCCGTCGAATCCGGCGTCCCGCACGCGGCCGTTCTGGAGTACGTCGAGACGACCGACGTCGACGTCGTCGTGATGGGGACACACGGTCGCACGGGGATCGACCACTACCTCATCGGCTCCGTCGCCGAACGGGTGGTCCGCCGGTCGCCGGTCCCGGTCCTGACCGTGCGGATCGGCGACGCGTAGTCGCTCCGCGTCGCTCGCGTTCCCTTCACTTTCACCGCGCTCGCCGAACGCTTAACCTCGCGCGCACCGAAGCGGGGACCGAATGGCGGCGACCCAGGCGACGATCGACCGGCCCCTGATCGAGGACGGCGTCCTCGAAGAGCGACGCTACCAGCTCGAGCTCGCCGAATCGGCGGCGAGCGCCCACACGCTGGTCTGTCTGCCGACCGGACTGGGCAAGACGACGATCTCGCTTCTGGTGACAGCTCGGCGGCTGCACCAGGTCGGCGGCACCGCGCTGTTGCTCGCGCCGACCAAGCCGCTGGTCTCCCAGCACGCCGACTTCTACCGGGAAGCGCTCGCGATCCCCGACGAGGAGATTGTCGTGTTCACCGGCGAAGTCCGGCCCGAGGACCGCGCCGAACTGTTCGGTGACGCCCGCGTCGTCGTCGCGACTCCGCAGGTCGTCGAGAACGATCTGGTCGGCAACCGGATCTCGCTGGCCGACGTGACACACGTCACCTTCGACGAGTGCCACCGTGCGACCGGCGACTACGCCTACACGTACATCGCCGAGCGCTACCATGAACAGGCAGACGATCCACTGGCGACGGGGATGAGCGCCTCGCCCGGCGACGACGAGGAGTCGATCCTTGAGGTGTGTGAGAACCTCGGCCTGCGCGAGGTCGAGGTGATGACCGACGAGGACAGCGACGTCGCGGAGTACACCCACCGCACAGACGTCGACTGGAAGCGGATCGAACTCCCCGAGCCGGTCGTCGAGATTCGCGACGCCCTCCACGAGGTCATTCAGGAGCGACTGACCGAGTTGAAGGAACTGGGCGTGACCGGCAAGACCCAGCCCGACATGTCCGAGCGGGAGATCCACGAGATCCAGGGCAAACTGCAGGAGCTGATGAACAACGACCAGAGCGAGGGGTATCAGGGGATGAGCCTGCTCGCGGAGGTGCGGAAACTGCGGACCGCGGTGACCTACGCCGAGACCCAGAGCGTCGAGTCGCTGTGCCGGTACTTCGAGCGCCAGCGCAACGCCGCCCGCGCGTCGGGCTCCTCGAAGGCCAGCCAGCGTCTGGTGAGCGATCCCCGGGTTCGCGAGGCGATGCGCAAGGCCGAGAACTTCGACGACCTGCACCCGAAGTTCCGCCGGACGCGGATGTTGCTGGCCGAGACGCTCGGCATCGAGGACGGCGAGCGCGTCATCGTCTTCACCGAGTCCCGCGACACCGCCGAGACGCTGACGGACTTCCTGAGCGAGCACTTCGCGACCGAGAAGTTCGTCGGCCAGAGCGACACGGAGGGCTCGGACGGGATGACCCAGAACGAGCAACAGGCAACGCTCGATCGGTTCCGCGCCGGCGAGTTCGAGGTGCTGGTCTCGACCTCGGTGGCCGAGGAGGGGCTTGACGTACCGGAAGTCGATCTCGTGCTCTTCTACGAACCTGTCCCGACGGCGATCCGGGCGATCCAGCGCAAGGGCCGGACCGGCCGCCAGACTGAAGGACGAGTGGTCGTGCTCATCGCGGAGGACACCCGCGACGAGGCCTACTTCTGGAAGGCCCGCCAGGACGAGAAGCGGATGTACCAGGAGCTGGAGTCGCTGAAGTCGATGACCGGTGAGATCGAGGCCGAACTCTCACAGGCGTCGGTCGAGGAGTTCGAGACAGCCGGCGAGAGTGACGCGAACGCGGCCGACGGCGGGGAGACCACCCCGGCAGACGACGGCGGGCGCGACGAACCGTCTTCCGACGAGGCAACGCGGGGAGAGTCGGAGCCGACGGGACCGACCGGAGACGATCAGGGCGCGGACGGCCAGACCGGCCTGGACGCCTTCGCGGGAGAGGAAGCGGGCGGTGACGACGGGAGCACCGACCCCGACCGGACCGACGACGGAGAAGCGGGCTCCGGACGGACCGACGACGACTCCGACGGGACCGTCGCCGAGGCCGGTTCCGGGATCGACGAGACCGTCGAAATCGTCGTCGACCAGCGCGAACTGGACGCGACGATCGCCCGCGACCTCTCGAAACGCGAGGGGATCGAGACGCGCCTGGAGACGCTTGCAGTCGGCGACTACGTCGTCTCCGACCGGGTCGTCGTCGAGCGCAAGACCGTCAGCGACTTCCTGGACACTCTGACCGGCGGGGACCGGTCGCTGTTCGAGCAGGTCAAAGACGGCGCGCGCTACTACGACCGGCCGGTCGTGATCATCGAGGGCGACGGGCTGTACGGCGAGCGCAACGTCCACCCCAACGCGATCCGGGGGGCGCTGGCCTCGCTGGCTGTCGACTTCGGGGCGAGCGTCGTCCGGACCGACGACGAGGACGACACCGCTGCGATGCTCGAGGTGCTTGCCACGCGCGAACAGGAGGCGGCCGACCGCGCCGTCAGCGCCCACGGTGAGAAGCAAGCGAAGACGCTCCCGGAACAGCAGGAGTACGTCGTCGCCTCGATCGCCGACGTCGGCCCGGTGACCGCCCAGTCGCTGCTGGCACACTTCGGCAGCGTCGAGGCGGCGCTAACTGCCGATCGCGACGAGCTGCAGGACGTCGAGGGCGTCGGCGAGGTGACCGCCGAACGGATCCGCGAGGTCGTCGCAAGCGAGTACGACCCCCGGTAGTCGCTCGATCGCACCGTTCAGCGCGCCCGATGACAGTAGGCTTTTGAGCACGGAACGCACACCTCGGGGTATGTTCGGAGGCGGCGGAGGCGGTCTGAACCCGCGGAAGATGGAACAGATGATGGAGCAAATGGGCATCGATATGGAGGATATCGACGCCGAGGAGGTAATTATCCGCACCAGCGACGAAGAGCTGGTGTTCACCGACGCCGAGGTCCAGCTGATGGAGGCCCAGGGACAGAAGACCTACCAGGTCGTCGGCGAACCCGAAAGGCGCGCACGCGGCGAAGGCGGGGCCGATAGTGCCGAGAGCAACGCGAGCGCGGGCGACGACAACTTCGACGCCCAGGACGTCGAGATCGTCGCCCAGCGCGGCGGCGTCAGCGAGGACGAGGCGCGCGAGGCGCTCGAAGCGAATGACGGGGACCTCGCGGCGGCAGTCGCCGACTTGGAATAGTGGCGGTCCTGCTCGTCAGGGAAGACCGGGAGTACCTCGTCGATCCCGGTCAGCGACTGGAGACGGATCTGGGGATCATCGAGGTGCCGGACGACCCCGAACCCGGCGACGTCGTCGAGTCACATCTGGGCGAGACGTTCCGGGTGCAGACGCTGCGCGGCCCAGACCTGTTCGAACACTTCGAACGGACGGGCGCGCCGATGATGCCTCGTGACATCGGGCTCGTGATGGGGCTGACCGGCGTCGGCTCGGGCGATCGCGTGCTCGATGCCGGGACCGGAACCGGCGTTCTCGTGGCCTATCTCGGCCGGGCCGGTGCCGAGGTGACGACGTTCGAGCGCGACCCCGAGTTCGCCGAGGTCGCGCGTGAGAACGTGGCGCTGGCCGGACTCGAGGACCGAATCGAGGTGCGGACGGGCGATCTGACCGACCACCTCGAGGAGCTCGCGGGCGGATCGTTCGACGTGCTCACGCTCGATACCGAGGACGCGCCGGCAGTCGTCGAGCGCGCCCCGACGCTCGTGGGCCGTGGCGGGTTCGTGGCCGTCTACTCGCCGTTCGTTGAGTCGAGCCGGGAGGCCGTCGCGGCCGCCCGCGAGGTCGGACTGACCGCGATCGAGACCTTGGAGACGATCCAGCGGGAGATGGACTTCGACGACCGGGGCTCGCGCCCCTCGACGGCCGGCGTCGGGCACACGGGCTATCTGACGATCGCCCGGCGACCGTGAACCTGCGGCTACTCGCCGACCGTCCGGATCAGCTCGAACAGCTCGGTCCGGAACGCGCCGGGGTCGGTCTCCAGGTCGATCCCCAGCACGTCGCCGAGATCGACCGCGGGATACGCGCCGCCGGCGACGTAAAACGTGCCGTCGTGGCTCCAGATTCCGACCCAGCCCTTGACCGGCAGGTCCGCCGGCCCGTCGGCACAGTCCAGCGAGTCTCGCGCCCGATAGCCGGTTAGCCCCGCACGCTCGCCGGAGCGAACCCGCAGCTCCTCGCGGCGGCTCTCTGAGACGTCGGTGAAGCCGCGCTCGCGCAGTCGGTCGGCGAACCCGTCACGGACCCGCGAGCGGACGATCCGGGCGACCATCGACGGGATCGATCCCGGGGGCGACGGCGAGAGGCCGAGTCGCGTCACGAAGAAAAACCGCCAGGGCCGGTCGCAGCCGGTCGCGTCGGTAACGCGCTCGCGCAGTCGCTCGTCGCCGTAGACGACGGTGTGGCCGTGGACGGTGACGACCGGGAGGCGAGCCAGCACTCGCTGTTCGGACTCGATCCGTGCCCAGCCGCCGTCGTGGAGGCGATCGACGGGATGGGCAGGTTCGGGGACCGTCACGTCAGTGGTCGTCTTCGCGCCACTTGTGGCCGCACTCGGTGCAGGTGAAAAACCGCGTCTCGGACTCGTCGGCCGACCGGATCTGCTTCATCTCCCAGAAGGCGCGGTCGTTGCCACACTCCGGACAGTGGGCCTCCGTCGTCGGACCCATGTCCTCGGAACTGACCTCGCTGGTGTCGACGACTTCGCTCTCCTGTTGGCCCTGCGTGGTGACTGCCTTCCGTTCAGTGGCCTCGCTGCGTGGCTTCTCCGCACCACAGTTCGAACAGACCCACTTGTCACCCTCCGTTTTCATCATCGATCCGCATTCGTCGCAAAATTCCATATCGTCGGATATGGCGACTGAGGAACTTAAGTACCGTGTTTCTCCGCAAACCGACCCGCGGTATCGTTGTCGTGGTGTGCCGAGAATCGCCAGACAGCAGCCGATCGGACCGAAACCACCGTTACAGGACGACAGCACTACCGGACGTTCGAGTCCCAGTGCTCGCAGGGCTCCATGTCGTCCATGTAGCGGCCGTCGTGACCGCAGTAGGGAGCGATCCCGTCGTCGGTACGGACGTAACTGAACTGCTCGCAGTTGCCGCAGTACCGGTCGGGCTGTCCGCGGACGGTGACCGAATCCAGGAAGGCGTCGTCGGCCGTCGCGGCCCCGGCACCGTCGCTGGCCGGCTGGCCGGACTGGGGCCGATTGGTCTGGGTCTGGACCTCGCCGTCGGGCGTCGAGCCGAAGAACCCGATGCCGCCGAGGCCCTGCTCGGGCGTCGACTCCTCGATGAGCCTGATACGGCCCGCTTCGGTCACTTCCATGCGGGCGGTTCCGCCGGGCTGTTTGCGCGTCTCGAAGGTCGCGACCGCGAGGAACAGACACCACGCCGTCGTCAGCAGGCCGGCGACGTAGACGAGCGTCGTCGCGAGCGTCAGCGTCGCACTGGGATCGGCCGCGCCGAGCCACTGATCGGGATAGGTGTGTGCGAACAGCGCGACGCCGAAGACGGTGACGCTCGCGCCGATGACCGCCGCCGCTCGTGTCGACTGACTCGCCGGCAGGACGACGAACCCGCCGAGCATGGCGGCGGGAGCGCCGACGCCAGCGAGGATACCCGCGACTTTGCGCGCCTCGTAGAGGCCGAGTCCGAGCGACTCGCTCAGCCCCGTCGTGGCGACGACGATGCCCGCGACGACGAGCGCGGCACCGGCGACGAACAGCCCGACACCCAGAGACAGCCGCCGGGAGCTCGCGACCGCCCCCCGTTCCTCGTAGACATCTGTGAGGCTGGTCATGCGGAACTGTACGGCGAGTACCATCAAAACTACCCGTCAGACACACGGCAGACGGCAGGGTCGATCGCGCCCGGGCAGACGGGACGCTCGAGTCCCTCTCGACTCCGAAAGCTCTAATCGCTGCGGGCCGGAACAGGGTGGCATGAGCGACGACGAGGAGGACGAACCCGCGATCGAGCTCGGCGACGGCGCGGACGTCGAGGGCGTCCCGATCGCGCAGGTCTCGGCGCGACTGATGTGGGGTATCGAGAAAAGCGACGTTCGCCGCCGCGAGGGCGACACCGTGATCCGGACGCCGGACGGGCCGCGCGAACTCGGCGAGATCCTCGACGAGATCGACGCCGTCTATTTCGATCGACGCCAGGCCTTCGAGTCGGCCGTCCGGAACGTGATCGGCCACGGGCCGGTCCCGACCGAGTAGCCGGGCCCCGATCCGCTCTCAGCGATCGGCGATTGCGTGTCCGTCCGGAGAGCGACGCACCTAACCGCGCCGGACACGGCGGTCCGGGTATGCTTCAGTTCGTGACGGGCAACGACGAGAAGGTCCGGGAAGTCGAGGCGCTGCTTGACGCCGACGTCTCGCAGTTCGAGTTCGATTACACGGAGATCCAGAGTCCGCAACTGGAGGCGATCGCCGCCCACGGGGCTCGCGAGGCCTATCGGGAGGTCGGCGAGCCGGTAATCGTCGACGACTCCGGACTGTTCGTCGACGCTCTCGAGGGGTTTCCGGGACCGTACTCCGCTTACGTCGAGAACACGGTCGGTATCGAACGCGTCTGGCGACTGGTCGAACCGGAAGCCGACCACGGAGCCGCGTTCCGGACTGTCGTCGCGTACTGTGACGGCACGGACGAGGATTCGGTACGGACCTTCGAGGGGCGGGTGGCTGGCGAGGTCGTCGCGCCCCGAGGGGACGGCGGGTTCGGGTACGATCCGATCTTCGAACACGACGGTCGGACCTTCGCGGAGATGGATCCCGGGGAGAAAAACGCCGTCTCCCACCGCGGCCGCGCGTTCGAGAAGTTCGCCGAGTGGTACGAGCAGCCGTAGCCGACGATGCCTGTGGCTGGTTTTTTCTCCCGTGACCACCCAGCGTTGAGCATGCGAGTCAGCGTCATCGGCGGGAGCAGCGTCGGCGAACAGCACTACGATCGCGCCCGGGAAGTCGGCAGACTGCTGGGCAAGCGCGGCCACGAGGTCGTCTGTGGCGGCCTGACGGGCGTGATGGAGGCGACTTGCCGCGGCGCGATCGAGGCGGGCGGCCACACGATCGGGATCCTCCCGGGCGAGGACCGGGCCGCGGCCAACGAGTACGTCGAGACGACGGTCGCCACGGGGATGGGAAACGCCCGCAACGCGCTGGTCGTGCTCAACGGCGACGCCGCCGTCGCGATCGACGGTTCGACCGGCACGCTCTCGGAGATCGCGCTCGCGCTGGATCGCGGACTCCCGGTCGCGGGGCTCGACACCCACGGCGTCGACGGCGTCGAAGCCGTCGAGACGCCCGAACAAGCTGTCGAGTACGTCGAACGCGAGATCGGTCGGCAGTAGATTCTTGCCGGTGGCGACCGTGCTGACTGTATGGTCGTGGATCGTGACGAAGCGGTTTCGCTCGAGGAGGAAGACGACGAGGACGACCCCTCACTGCTCGGGCGGCTCAAACGCTACTACCGAAAAGTGTTCTCCCCGGCGCGGTACTGACACAGATTCCGACAGCGCTCACAGCCGATCCTGCAGCCACCGCCAGAGCCGTCGAGAAGAGGGAATCGCCTCGGTCGGCTCTTTGACGACCAGCACGGAGCTGTCGACCTCGGCGGCGACGATATCGGTCGTCTGTCCGAAGAACTCGTGGACGCGGTCGGGGTGTGACGGGGCACCCATCACGAGGAGGTCAGCCTCGTTCGCCTCCGCGATCAGCGCGCCCTCGACGTCCGCCGTGCGGTGGAGCTTCGTCTCGGCCGGCGTCGAGAGGATGCCGGCGAGCTCCGAGAGGTACTCGTTGGCCGACGCGACCGCTTCTTCGGGGGCGTCCTCCGGAATCGCCTGCACGAGGGTGAGCGTCGCCCCGGTCGTCGCGGCGATGGCGTCGGCCAGTTCGATCTCGGCCCGGTCGTACGGCCCGGAGTCGGTGGCGACGACGATATCGTCGATAGTGCCCTCACCGCGATGTTTCAGGACGGCCAGCCGCACCGGGAACGCAGAGCGCAACACTTCGTCGACGTGGCTCTCCCGGAGGTGGTACGTCCGGATGGGGTCGTGCCAGTCGACGAGCACGCACTGAGTCTGATCGTTGATTCCGTTCAACAGCGCGTCCGTCCGATCGCGCGTCCGGACGTGATCGAAGGAGATGTCGTGATCAGCCACGCGCAGGTCGCTTTCGATCGTGGCCATCCAGTCGTCGTCAACGGGATGCGTGGCTGTCGAAAGCGGGATCGGTGCCGGCACTTCCGTACTCGTGAGCACGTCCAGGTCCGCGTCGAAGTGCGTGCTGAACGCTCCCATCACGGTTTCAAGATGCGGGTGGGTCTCCCCTTCGACCGTCTCGACGAGGATGTGTGGCCTGTCTGTCTGCAGTTCGCCGAACTCCGATCGCTTCTCCTCGATCGAACGTTGATACTGTGCGCCCCGGAGGAGGTCTCTGAGGTCGTGGTCGGGCTCGACGGGTTCGCCCCGCCGTGTCTGGACGTAATACCAGACGATACCGATCCCGACGAACGCGACGGCGACGATCTGAGAGTCCCGGCCCATGAACGGGATCAGCGCCAGTGCGGCTCCCGTCCCGGCGAGCGGTAACACCGGGAACAGCGGTACCTTGTACGCCGGATCGTACCACTCGGGCTGGGCGCGTCGAAGCAACACGACGGTGACGTTCAACAGCGCGAACACTAGGATCCCGAACGTCCCGCCGATCTTCGCCAGTCCCTCGACGTCGAACAGGAACACGAGCGCGATCATCACACCGCCGGTCAACCAGATAGAGAACGTCGGCGTACCGAACCGGGGTGAAGGCGCTCGGAGCTTCGGCGTGAGGAGCCCGTCGCGCGACATTGCGAACGGGAACCGCGAGGAGGTCAGCACCGCGGCGTTGGCGGTCGAGACAGTGGCGAGAATGCCAGCGAACGCGATGATCGCACCGCCGATCGCACCGAGGAAGAGGCCGCCGGCGTCCGCGACGGGTGCCGTACTCGCGGCGATGTCTTCGATCGGCATGACCCCAGTCACGATCAACACCACGCCCATGTACAGCAACGTGACGAAGATGACCGCGCCGAACAGTGCCTTCGGGAGCGTCTCGCCCGGATCCTTGACTTCCTCGGCGACCGCGACTGCCTTGATGACGCCGAGATACGAGATGAACACGAGCCCGGTCGTCGCCACGATCCCCTCGAGACCGCTAATGACGAACGGGTCCCACAGCCCGGGATCGGCGTCCAGAGCGCCACCGCCGGCGAAGACCGCGAGGATGCCGACCAGACCGATGACGATGACGTTCTGGAGTTTGCCGCTCTCCTCGGCCCCCACCCAGTTGACCAGAATCAACAGGACGCCGCCGGCGACGGCGACGGCGAGGACAGGCACCTCGAGGAACTCAGTGACGTACCACCCGAGTCCCACGAGCGCGAACGAGCCCTTGAAGATGAGCGAGAGCCAGGTGCCGAAGCCGACGACGGTTCCCACGAGCGGCCCCATCGCACGGCTCGTGAAGTAGTACGACCCGCCGGCCTTGGGCATCGCTGTCGCGAGTTCGACCGCACACATCGTGGCGACGAGCGCGATCAGCCCGGCGAGACCGAACGAGAGGGCCGCTGCCGGCCCCGCTGCTTCCGCGGCCGGACCGGGAAGGATGAAGATCCCGGCTCCGATCATCGTTCCGGTCGTCACGGTGAACACCGAGAACAACCCCAGGTCACGGCTCAGTTCGGAATCGGACCCGCCGACCATGCTACGTCACCTCGGACCGACGCGCTGTCCCGGTCACGAGAGTCCGCAGGCTGTGATCTCGTCCGTGTTTGCTCATGCAACGATCACCAGACGATTCATGTCTCCCTGCTACGGATAGCGCGATATAAGTGCCTGTTCATGCGGACGACCTGTCAAAACAGGTCGCGGGCAGCCACCCGCCGAGACCGTCGGCGAAGAAGTTCGCGTAGTTCCCCGACTGGACGCCGGGCGCGCTCCCGGCGGCGAACCAGCCAAGCGCCGCCAGCATGACGGCGACGATGGCGACCTGCAGTCTGCCGGTCTGTTTCGCGCCCAGCAGGTTCACCAGAATCAGGACCGTCGCCAGTCCGAGCGCGACCGGCTTCAACGGGAGATCGAACACGAGCAGCAGGTACGGGACGCCCCCGACTAGCGCCAGCGCACCTTTAAATGACAGCGAGAACCACGTCCCGACGCCGGCGATCGTCCCGAGTAACGGCCCCATCCCGCGCTCGATGTAGATGTAAGTCCCGCCGGCCTCCGGCATTGCAGTCGCCATCTCCGACTTCGAGAGCGCGGCGGGCACGACGAGCAGGCCCGCGAGCAGGTACGCGACGATCACCGCAGGTCCGGCGATTTTCAGCGCGAGAGCGGGCAGGATGAAGATACCGCTGCCGATCATCGCACCGACACTGATCGCCAGTACCGACGCCAGCCCGAGGTCGCGCTCGAGCTCCTTCATCGGCACGTCACCCCTGTCGGCATGTGGTCCGAACGACCGCCCGGTGCTGTAACGCGGCTTGATGTCGAAATCGCTTCCATACTTTGTATCCTCGGGTGTCACATCCGCTGGCTGCGCTCGCTCACTCTATATTCGACTGTTGGAGACGGATAGGGATAAATACTCGGCGTATTTTGACGACCCGTCAAAATAAGGCGAATAATATCATGCTATGTCTTATAGGTCCCGTCGATCGGTGCCGAGTCCGAGACACGCCCATCCGGGCCGCAGTCTCGGTCGGGGACCGGCCTGGATCGGCACGGCATCCGACGGAACACTCCCGGTGGGAATGCCCGTCTGTGACGGGCGCTGGTCCGTGGCCAGCACCACCCCGATCGCAGTCGTGCGTCGATTCGACTGGCGTCGTTGCCGGCGTTGTGACACCTACCAGCGTGGAGTGACAACTGATCGCTTTCGTCCGATGTCACTCGGTTATCACCCCACTCCTCAGTAGCGTTATCCTTCAGCTGCTCCCCGAAGTCGGTCGAACAGCGGGCCTGGAATCCAGCCGTGGCATTCTCTCCGATATATTTATATTATTCCGACACTAACGTAAAAGTGGACATTACCGATGTACGACTTGACAGGATTCCAGCGAGACTTGCTATATGTCATCGCCGGGAAAGAGGAGCCGCACGGGCTCGCAATCAAAGAAGAACTCGAGGAATACTACGAGAAGGAGATCCACCACGGGCGGCTGTACCCGAATCTCGATACGCTCGTCGACAAGGGTCTCGTCGAGAAGGGACAGCGCGACCGACGGACGAACTATTACAGCCTGACTCGGCGCGGCCGTCGAGAGATCGAGGCGCGACGCGAATGGGAACAGCAGTACGTCGATCTGTAGTCCCGGTCGCCGCAGCGGCGCTCGCTTTCACAGTGACCGTCGTACCGAGTTACCGGTACGACCGCACTACTCCGTGCGGTCGACCCGGAACAGACCTGCAGTAACCACTATCAGACCGCTCCAGAGCCGCCTTCGAGCCGATCGACGACGTCCCGGAGGTCGGCTTCGCTCTCGATCGTCTCCTTGACGCTCTCACGCTTGCGGACTTCCCTGGCCGTCGCGTCGTACGCCCGGACGTATTCGGCCCGGCTGTGCTCTTCGAAGGCGTGGCGGATCGCGAAATAGCCGTCGGGCAGGACCGTCCCGCAGACCTTGCACTCGACGCGAGGGTGGTCGGTCGCCTGGTGGACGATCAGGTCCTCGACCCGGTCGAACGTTCGGCCGTCGCCCTCGATAGCGCACTCCCAGCTGGTCATACGCTACCATAGGTGTCGAGACGACCGTGAATGTTTCCCCGCGAGCGATCAGAAGCGATAATTGTCCCTCGGGAGTAGACCGACAGGTGACCGGAACCGACGGGACGCATGTGGACCTCCACGTCAAGGTACTCGACGACGGCGTCGTCGAGCGGGCCAAAGCCCGCGGGCTCGACGTGGTGGTGTACGCACCGCATTTCACGCGCTGGCCGACGATCGCACGGCGGGCCGCGGCGTTCAGCGACGAGGACCTCCTCGTCGTACCGGGCCGGGAGATATTCACCGGACCGTGGTACGACAGGCGACACGTGCTGGCGCTCGATCTCGACGAACCGATCCCGGATTTCGTCACGCTCGAGGGGGCGATGGCCGAACTGCGTCGCCAGGCTGCCACCGTCCTCGCGCCCCATCCGACGTTTCTGAGCGTCAGTCTCGGCCGCGAACAACTCCGGGAGTACCGGCCCACGATCGACGCGGTCGAGGCGTACAACCCCAAGCACCTGCCCTGGCACAACCGGCGTGCCCAGTCGCTCGCGAGCGACCTCGATCTGCCGGCGTTCGCCTCCTCGTACGCGCATCTGCCGCGGACCGTCGGCGAAGTCTGGACCCGCTTCGAGAGCGAGATCCGGACTGCGGGCGACCTCGTCGACGCCCTCGAAAGCGGCGCTCAGCGACGCCTCTTTCACCGATCGGGGCACAGACATCGCGCCCGCAAACTACTGGAGTTCTCCCATCTGGGCTACGAGAACACCTGGAAGAAGTTCGACCGGATCGCCCTGTCGGGGATGGAGGCGACCCATCCCGGCCACGTCGCCTACGGCGGGCGGTTCGACGACGTCCGCGTCGTCTAGAGGCCGACGACCTGCTGGACCTGCGCCTGCAGTTCGGGTGGCGTCCCGTAGACGAGTCCCGCCGCGACGACGAGTTCGAACGCCGTCACTGTGAGCATCATCGGGGTCGCCCACTTGCTGCTGACGGGCACGCCCACCGGGAGGTTGAACTCCTCGTCCCAGAGCGGGTAAAACAGCGCGATCCCGCGGCGGCTCCCCAGGACGTCGAGCACGTAGTGGGTGAGCACGCCGATCCAGACGTACTGGAGATTGGCGAAGTAGATCGGATAGGCGAGGACGATCCCGAGCACAGGGAGGTTGTGTAGCGTCTTGCGATGCGTTCCGAACGCCGTGTCCACGTCGGGGAACAGCGCCCCGAGCACGACCGGGACGAGCACCTCGGTGATCGTCCGCACAGTCTCGAGGTCGGCGCTCGGCTGGACGATGATCCCGATGCCGACGCTCAACAGGATGGCGTTCAACACGTGGCCGCGCTTGTTCATTACCGGAATCGATGGACGGCGGGGACTCAAGCGTTTCCCTCCGGCGGTCGCCGGCCGTGGCCCGACTTCGCTACCGCTCCCGGCCGATCGCGTCGAGCAGATCGGTCAGCGACTGCCGGACGATCCGCTCGCGGACCGCCTGCCGATCGCCGTCGAAACGGTACTGCTCGACGGCGGTCGCGGAGTCGCCGCTTTCCCAGGGGGCGGCGTCGGCGACGGCGACGAAGGCCGTTCCGACGGGCGTTTCGGCGGTGCCGCCCCCGGGCCCGGCGACGCCGGTGTTGGCGATTCCCCACGTCACGTCGGACAGGTCACGGGCGGCCCGGGCGAGCTCGGCGGTCGCGGCCTCGCTGACGGCACCGTGTCGGTCGAGCGTTTCGCGATTGATACCGGTCACCGTCCGCAACGCGTCGTAGTCGTAGGGAACGAGCACTCGATCGAGGTACTCGCTGGCCCCCGGGACGGCCGTCAGCGCCGCGCCGACGCCGCCGCCGGTACAGGTCTCGGCGACGGCCAGCGTCTCGTCGGCCTCGGCCAGTCGGTCCCGCAGGCGCGCCGCCAGTTCGCGTGTCCCACCGTGAGCGTCCATGCGCGGTTCGACGCACGCCTGAAAGGTGAGGTTACCGGCTCCTCGGCTATCTGCGATGACTTCCCGCGCGCAAGGCCACAACTGCTATACATCTCCCACCTATAGTGGGAACATGGCGAAAGTCGATTCGAAAGGGCGTGTCGTCCTCCCGAAAGAGCTACGGGAGGAGCTCGGCATCACACCTGGGACGGAGGTCGAGATCCGTGAAGAGGATGGTCGAGCCGTCGTCGAACCAGAAGACGCCCCCGACGAAGTGCTTGAACGCATGGAGCGACTCGTCGCAGAGGCGTCCGCAGAGCGCGAGGAGACGGCGGGGATCGACGAAGGGGTCGAACCAGTCGCTCGGAAGCATCGAGACGCTATTCGGCGCGGCGCCGAAAAGTACGGGGGAAGCGACGCTGAGGGCCGCGACAATGGGTGACGCGGGTGGGCCGTACCTGTTCGACGTTGGGGTGATTGCTCTTGCACACACGGCGACATCCGTCCGTGACGCCGCGCTCTCGTATGTCCGAGATGCCATCGCCGGCGAGATCGATGCCGTGGTCCCGTACCCGGCGCTGTTCGGGGCCCACACTGTCCTGACGACCTCCTATGGACACTCCGGCCAGAATGCGTCCCGATTGCTACAGAACTTCATGGACGCACAGCGAATCCGCTGGTACGACGGGCTGGCCCCAGATACGGTTCGGGGCGGTTTCTCACAGGCAAGTGACGCGAACGTCGACGGCTGGGACGGGTACTACGCGCAGGTCGCGATCGAAGAAGGCGTCGAGACGGTGGTGACGATAGACGACGATTTCGAACGGTTCGACGAGTTCGAAACTGAGATCGTTCTCTCGGCCGAGGAATTCGACCGCCTGAACGAGTTCATTAAATCAGATTGATGCTTTTCTTCGCCTGATGACGGCGACATCCTGATACAGGTGGCTATACGTTCGGAACGATATCTGGCACGACGGCGTGCCGGATCATAGCGGTAACAGCGCGGAAACCCACCCGTTCACAGTAGTTGCTGAAGTCGTGTTTCTGATATATCCGGTCGCTTCGTTCACGGCTTCGCTGCCTCGTGCATCGAGTGCACGCCAATTTAAGGGACGGATCCGCTTGGCTGTCGAGACGGACTGCTTCAAATCAGCAACTACTGTTCACGGGCGGCGATACACCTATCCGTTTCTGTCAACGACGTATTCACATGAGCCAGCAGGTCCGACTGAGTGACGACGTATACGAGCGGATCAAGAGCCACAAGCAAGCGGACGAGACGTTTTCCGAGGCCGTCGATCGGCTGATCGGGGGGAAATCGCTCCGGGATCTCCGCGGCGTGTTCGACGACGACCAGGTGGCAACGATGCGGGAGGCGATCGAAGATGCGGACCGTGAGGATCAGCGGGCGGTCCGGGAGGTCGCGGAGCGGTTCGAATGATCGTCGACACGAGTTTCGTCCTTGACGTTATCGACGGCGTTGAGGCAGCTGCCGAGAAAGAGCAGGCACTCGAATCTGACGGCGTCCCGCTGGTGATCCCATCGATGACACTGTTGGAGCTGTACATCGGTGTCGGCAAGGTCGCACAGACGCAAGCGGAGCGTCGAAGAGCCGAAGGTGTACTGGCTTCGTATCCAGTGGCGGATCTGACGCCGAGCGTCGCACGGCGTGCTGGTCGCTTGCTGGGCGAGCAGATGGCTGACGGACCGGACGGCGACGGTCCCGGGATCGGGAAAGGGGACGCGGCAATCGCCGCAACAGCGCTGGAGCGTGACGAGCCGGTACTCGCCGCCGACCGCCACTATGAGCAGATTCCAGGCGTAACAGTCGAAACGTACCGATGATTGCGTCGTTTCCAAGTTGTACCAACGTTGTACCGATTTACCGGTGCGATCGCGCGCGATCGACCCGGAGAGGAGTACAACGGCCAGTATGAAAGAGGACGATGGCTCCGATATTCTCTTAAGTCACCGTCGAGTATACATCAGTAATGATAGAGGCCACGAGCGCGGGAGCGATCCTCTTTCGCGATACGCGTGGCCGTCGTGAATACCTCCTGTTGAAAAGCCGGCCCGGCGACTGGGAATTTCCCAAAGGCGGGGTCGAAGGCCAGGAGGAGTTACAGCAGACGGCCATCCGCGAAGTGAAAGAGGAAGCCGGGATCGAGGAGTTCCGACTCCTCGACGGCTTCCGCGAGGACTAC
This sequence comes from Halapricum desulfuricans, assembly GCF_017094525.1. Lineage (NCBI taxonomy): Archaea > Methanobacteriati > Methanobacteriota > Halobacteria > Halobacteriales > Haloarculaceae > Halapricum > Halapricum desulfuricans. The sequence continues at coordinate 736,098 of NZ_CP064788.1, forward strand.
GATTACATCTTCGAAGCGAACGGCAACACGATCCACAAGACCGTCCACCTGTTCGTCGCCAAGTCCTACGAGGCGAGCGCCGAACTGTCGAACGAACACCGCGACCTGCAGTGGCGTGACTACAAGCAGGCGATCAACACCATCACCCAGGACGGACCGCGGGAAATCCTCGAGGACGCACACGACTTCCTCGACGACAAGCGAGAGCGGGGCGACATCTAGCGTCCGGCGATACGGTTTTCCACGAGCGGCGTCTGCAGGCGCACGTGGACGCAGACAGCGAGTTCGTCTTCGAGTTGCAGGTCTGTCAGTGGGCCGAACGGGACTGGCCGCCGGAACGGGCGCGGCCGATCCTGATCGCCCGCCAGCTCGGCACGAAGCGACGGCGCTGGGACACGATCGTCGTCGAGTGCGATCCGGACGCGCTCGAAACACGAGCACGGTTCGGCCGCGAGCGCCTCGATTCCGACCTGCTCGACGTGCTCCGGCACGCCCCTGAGGAGTGGGCGTGGTACCGGGACGCCCTGCCCGATCCGGGCTATCCCTGGCGGTACGTCCGCGAGTCGATCCACCGGGCCGACGACCGCGAGATTCTCGAGACGCGAACGCGGGGCAACCGACTGCAGATCCGCCGACGCTGGGCCTACCCCGACTGGGTCGAACGGATCGTCGCGATCGAGAACAAGCCGGACTTCGACGCCAGTGCCGCCCGCGCACTGACCGACCAGCTCCAGCGCGACGTCGCCGTCGGGCTGGCCGACGAGGTGTGGGTGGCGACGGCCGGCGGCCGCGAGCAGTTCGAGCGCGCGCTGCTTGAGGACGTCCCGGTCGAGGTCGGCATCCTGCTTGTCGAGGGGCGCGACGCCGAGGCGATCTGGCAGCCGCGGTCGCTGTCGCCCGAGCAGCCGGGCACCCGGATCGAACAGCGACCGGACGGGGGCGAACGCGACGCCTCGGCGGCTCGGTTTTCCTACGTCGATCCGGACTGGAAACGCGAGAAGCGACTGGCGATCGCCGAGCGGGCCTACGAACGTGGCTTCCGGTCGTACGTCGGGACGATGCGCCCCGACTGCCGACACTTCGAGCTGGACGACGTTCCGGCCGGGTTCCTGCCTCACTGCGACGCGAAGTCGTGTCACCAGACAGCGAGCGAGTGTCGCGGCGGCTGTCCGGAATACGAGCCGGAACCGCCGACCTGGCGGACCGGCGGCTGGCCGATCGACGGCGGTCCGGGGGCCGGGGTCAGGCGGTTGCTCGAGCGCCAGCGACTGCGAACCCGACCCGGACTCGAAGAGTGACCGCTACGAACCCAAGCGCTTCGAGTCCGGCGAGCCGACGGTATTACCTGTCCGCGCTCCGAGGGGGCGCGTATGGCAAAGACGGTGCTGATAACGGGGTGTTCGTCGGGCATCGGACGCGCGACCGCCGAGGCCTTCCTCGAGGACGAGTGGACGGTCTACGCGACCGCCCGCGACGAGGCGGATCTCTCTGAACTTGCGCAAGCGGGCTGTGAGACGGCCGAGCTGGACGTGACGAACGCCCGCGCGGTCGAACGCGTCGTCGATCGGATCGTCGACGAACAGGGGCGGATCGACTGCCTGGTCAACAACGCCGGGACGGCCCAGTTCGGGCCGCTGGAGGACGTCCCCACGGACGCCCTCGAGGACCAGTTCGACGTGAACGTCTACGGGCCACACCGGCTGATCCGCGAGGTGTTGCCTCACATGCGCGATCGCGAGCGGGGCCGTATCGTCAACGTCTCCAGCGTGACCGGCTTTCTCGCCACGCCGGGCGAGGGGGCCTACAGCGCGTCGAAGTTCGCCCTCGAAGGGCTCAGCGACGCGCTCCGCAACGAGGTCGATCAGTACGGGATCGACGTGGTGGTCGTCCAGCCCGGGCCCGTCGCGACCGAGTTCGAGCGCCGCGTCGAGGCCTCGCGCGACTGCCTGAAGCGGTCAGGTGCCTACGAGACGATCTACGAGATCCAGGACGACCGCGTCGCCATCGAGGCCAGCGACTCCTTCGGGATGGCCCCCGAGGCGGTGGCGACGACGATCAAAGACGCCGCGACGGTGACCGATCCCGACCCGCGCTATCCCGTCGGCCGGCTCGCGAAGGCGGCCACGCTCGCGCGGTACCTCCCGGATCGGGTTCGCGACCGGCTCTGGGCTCTGCTCCGACGGGTGACTTCGCTCCGCTAATGATCCGAAACCGCGACGAACTGGCGACCACGCGGGCCCGGGAGCTCGCGCTGTCCTGTCTCGAGGCGGGCATCGAGGCCGCCCGGCCGGACCGCGTCGTCGCCGAACAGGTCGCCGTCGAGGGCGACGCGCTCTCGATCGCCGGGACTCGCTACGATCTGTCGGCGTACGACGAACTCGTCCTGCTCGGTGGGGGCAAGGCCGCCGACGCCGTCGCCCGGGCGCTGGAGGGCGTTCTCGACGACCGACTCGACCGGGGGCTGGTCGTGACAAGCGATCCCGTCGAGACCGACGCCGTCGAGGTCGTCGAGGGGTCCCATCCCGTGCCGGACGAGCGCGCTCGTGAGGGTACCAGAGCGATCCTGGACCGGGCGCGCGATCACGACGAGCGGACGCTCCTGCTTGTCTCGATAACCGGCGGCGGAAGCGCCTTGCTCCCGCTGCCTGCCGGGGACGTCCGGTTGCGCGATCTGCAGGCGATCACCGAGGCGCTCGTCGAGAGCGGCGCGGCGATCGAGGAGATCAACGCCGTCCGCAAGCACCTCTCGCTGATCAAGGGCGGCGGGCTGGCGCGGGCGGCCGCGCCGGCGACTGTCGTCGGACTGGTCTTCTCCGATGTCGTCGGCAACGACTTCGCCACGATCGCTTCGGGCCCGACCGCTCCCGACGAGACCACATATGGAGACGCGCTGTCCGTCCTCGATCGGTACGACGTGGACGCGCCGGAACCAGTCGTCGAGCACCTCAGGGCGGGCGTCGCCGGCGACTACGACGAGACGCCGTCGGACGGGTTGTCACACGTCGACAATCACGTGCTGGCCAGCGCGTGGACGGCGCTCTCGGCCGCCGAAGACGCCGTCGCCGACACCGAGTACGAACCGGTCGTCCTCTCCTCGCGGATCCGCGGGGAGGCCACCGAGGCGGCGCTGAGCCAGGTCGCGATCGCCGAGGAGTGTCGCGCGACCGGCCGTCCGATCGAACCACCGGCGGTGTTGCTCTCGGGGGGCGAGACGACGGTGACGGTCCTCGGCAACGGCGAGGGCGGGCCGAATCTGGAGTTCGCACTGCGGGCGGGGATCGAGCTCCCGGAGGGCGTCGTCTGTGCCAGCGTCGACACCGACGGCTCGGACGGGGCGACCGACGCCGCGGGCGCGCTCGTCGACAGCGCGACCGTCGAGGACCCGGCGGCCGCCCGGCGCGCGCTCGTCGAAAACGACGCGCTGTCGGTCCTCGACGACGCCGGCGCGCTGATCGAAACCGGGCCGACGGGGACGAACGTCAACGACCTGCGCGTGCTGGTCGTCGAGTGAGTGCACGAGAATCGTCAGAAAAAAGACCGCCGCGCCCGCCTACGCGTTCGTGAGCAGTGCCCTCCACGACGCGGCCTCGCCGACAGCGTTACCGGCTGTCGTCGGTAACCTGGTGCCGATTGCCGGCGTCCTCGCGCTGGACTGGTCCCCCGCGGCGGTGTTGCTCGTCTACCAGGCAGAACTGGCCGCGATCTTTCTCTGGACGATTCTGAAGGTCCCGTTCGCGTACAAGCGGCCGAACAACATGATCGAGCGACCCAACAGCATCATCGGCGACGACTCCGCCGTGTTCCGTCCGATCCAGCAAAAGCGGGGGTCGATCTCGATCCCGGGGCCGCTCCCGCCGCTGTACCCGCGGAACGTCCCGACGTTGATCGTCGCGCTCGTGTTGACACCGTTCGCGCTCGCTATCGCGTTTGTCGCCTTTTCGCTGACCCGGCCGGAGATTACCGAGGCAGCCGCCGGGGCGTTCATCGTCGGTGGCATCGTCGTGTTCGTCGCACGCGGGATCGAGACCTGGCGCGAGTATTTCCGTGGAGCGGGGTACCGCGAGCACTCCCCGCGATCGGTGCTTTTGACGCCGTTCAAGTATTTCCTGATCGTCGGAATCGTCTTCCTGGCGTTTTTCGTGCTGGAGTCGGTGATCGAGGTGAATGCGATCATCGGGGCCGAACGGGCGGTCCTGCTGCTCGCGGTGGGGAAACTCGGGTACGATATCCGGTCCTGGCGCGTCCAGCGCGACGACGAACGCCGGAGCCTCTTCGAGCGACTGTACGGGAGCGCGGCGACCGAGATCGAACCGACGCCGGTCGAGATACCCGGCGGTGAACCGGTCAGGCGTGTCTCGATGAACAGGGGGATGGCGCTGATCGACGCTCTCGTCCACGGACTGCTGTTCTGGTTTCGCGTCCCGGCGATCTTCGCCTGGCTCGTCGTCGGGTACGGCATCCTCACGTCGAACGCCACGATCGCACTCGTCGGGCTCGGAATCGGCGTGGCCGTGAGCGTCCCCCGAATCGTCGCACGGTACGTCCGATACGGGACCGTCGAGTACCGCTGTTACGACGACGCGATCGTCGTCTACGACACGTTACTCGAGGAGCCACAGGCCCGGATGGACGACCACGCTGTCACCGACGCGACCGCGTCGACCGGCTGGCTCGACCGGCTCTTCGGGACGAAGACGCTCTCCTTCGAGGTGATGGATCACGGAGACGGTCCCGATGGGAGGCTGTTCGTCCCCGAGGACGTCGACACCGAAGACGACGCCGACGAGAGCGAGCCACTGGTGCTCCCGCACGTCGAGGACCCTCGCCGAGTCACCGACGCGCTCGGTCTCTCCTGGCATCTCGACGGGGAAGCGTGACGAACTGCAGATGGGAAACCGCAGGCACCGCCAGGAGAGCGCCTCGGGACACGGATCCGGTCGCGATCCCCCGACGAGCGGTAGTCGAGGGGAAATCCGGTCAGAAAGACGCCGGCAGATCCTGATTGCCTGACTGTATACTCCCCAAAATCGCACGTCCACGATACCCACGGCCTGTGACAACTACCGGACGACACCGTCCAGGAAGTTGTGGATCAGGTCGTGACCGACGGCAGTCAGGACGGATTCGGGGTGAAACTGGACCGCCTCGAGGGGGTACTCGCGGTGGCGAATCCCCATGACCAGTTCGGTCCCGTCGTCGGTCTCGGTCGTGGCTGTCACCTGGAAGGAGTCAGGGACGTCGGTGGCGACCAGCGAGTGATAGCGCCCGCCCTGAAAGCCCTGTTCGAGGCCCGCGAACACGCCCTCGCCGTCGTGGTCGATCGGGAACGCCTTGCCGTGGATCGGTTCGGGCGCGCGTCCGACCGAGCCGCCGTACTCGTAGACGGCCGCCTCCAGCCCCAGACAGACGCCCAGCGTCGGTACCTCGGGACTGAGTTCGCGCAGCACGTCCATCGTCACGCCCACGTCGCGGTCGTTTCTCGGGTGTCCCGGGCCGGGCGAGACGACGATCGCGTCGGGATCGACCGCGCGGACCTCCTCGAGGGAGGCCGTGTTCCGGAGCACCTCGGTCTCGGCGTGCTCGCTGGTGTACTCGACGAGGTTGTAGGTGAACGAGTCGAAGTTATCGACGAACAGCACGCGCAACTGTTCGCTGTCGGGCGTGCCCGCGGAAGCGTGGCCGCCGGTTCGTTGCGCGTTCATGGCGAGACCTCCTCGGGTTCGACGCGGATCGCCTCGATGGCGTCGAGCACGCCCCGCATCTTGTTCTCCGTCTCCTCGTACTCGCGTTCGGGCACCGAATCGGCGACGATCCCCGCGCCGGCCTGGACGGTGATCCGGTCGGCCGTTTCCGACGGAGTCGCGGAGTCAGGCGGCCGCTGGTCGGCCTCGATCGTCGCCGAGCGGATCACGATCGCGAAGTCGGCGTTGCCGTCCCAGGAGAAATACCCCACGCCGCCGCCGTACAGCCCGCGCGGTTCGCGCTCCAGGTCGTCGATGATCTCCATGGCACGGATCTTCGGCGCGCCCGAGAGCGTCCCCGCCGGGAACGTCGCTCGCACCGCGTCGAACGCATCGAACTCGTCGGTCTCGCGAGCCGCCGATTCACGTCCGGAGTCAGCGTCGTCGGCAAGCGTCCCCGTGACCGTCGATTCGATGTGCTGGACGTGGCTGTACTTGAGCACGTTCATGAACTCCTCGACGCGGACCGAGCCGGGTTCGGCGACCCGCCGGACGTCGTTTCGCCCCAGGTCGACGAGCATCGTGTGCTCGGCTCGTTCCTTCTCGTCGGCGAGCATCTCGCCGGCCAGCCGGCGGTCCTCGACCGGACTCGTTCCGCGCGGACACGTCCCCGCGATGGGATTGACCATCACGCGGTCGCCGTCGACCGAGACGAGCGTCTCCGGGCTGGCGCCGACGACAGACAGATCGTCGTGATCGAGCAGGTACATGTACGGCGAGGGGTTGATTGAACGCAGCGCCTCGTACAGCCCCAGCGGATCGACGTCGCCGTAGAGTTCGCGCTTGCGGGAGATGACGCCCTGATAGATGTCGCCGTCGAGCACAGACTCTTTGGCCTGTCTGACGGCGTCCTCGTAGTCGTCTTTCGGACCGGCCGTCTCGGCCTGCTGCTCGAAGTTGCCCGACTCGACGTCGGTCGCGTCGGCGAGCAGGCCCCCGATCCGGCCGGCTTCGGCCCGGAGTTCGTCGTAGCGTTCGCCGGCGTCGTGGCCGGGTCCGAAAAGCGGCGTGGCGACCAGCGAGACGGTGTCCTCGGCGTGATCGAACACGAGCGTCTTCGTCGTGAGCAGGAACTGTGCGTCGGGGAACCGCGAGTCGGGACGGTCCAGTCCGACTTCGTCGAGCCAGAGGTCGTAGACGGCGTCGTAGGCCAGAAAGCCGACGAGCCCGCCCTCGAGCAACTGTCGGTCGTGCTCGGGGAAGCCGCGCAGTTCGGCGTCGGGCAGACACGCCCGCAGGCTGTCGAGGACGTCCCCGCCGTTTGGCGCGAGAAAGTCGGCGTAGCGGTCGTCGAAGACCTCGACCGTCGTTTCCGCGTCGACGGTGACGACGCCGACGGGGTCGTACCCGACGAACGAGTAGCGGGCGTGGCGGTCGTCGGGCGTCGGCGCGAACGCGCCGTCGGGATCGCTGGAGGCGACCTTCCCGGCACTTTCAAGCAGGAAGGTGTAATCGGCAACTTCGCGGTCGGTCGTCCGACCGGTCAGAGCGGCGTACGCCGACAGCGGATCGACGTCTGCGTCGAGGTTGGCCTCGAGGCGGACGACGGCCGGCCGGCCGCCGGACGCCAGATCCACGAACGCCTCGCGCGAGCGATCGAAGTCGACCTCACCGGTCGCAGCGTCGCCCGAATTCCGATCCGCGGTCATGGCGCGACCCGGGCGCGGGTGGCCCGCTCGACGAACCGCTCGACCGCGTCGTAGTCCTTGACGCCGCCTTCGCGTTCGACGCCGCTGGCGACGTCCACGGCGAAGGGATCAACCGTCTCGACGGCCGTCGAGACGTTCTCGGGCGTGAGCCCGCCGGCGAGAACTACCGGGACGTCAAGACCCGTAACGATCTCACGCGTGCGTTCCCAGTCGTGCGTCTCGCCGGTGCCGCCGCCGCCCTCGGCGTCGATCGAGTCGACCAGCAGCGCGTCAGCGGTCTCGGCGTAGGCGTCCAGTTCCGGATCGGTCGGCTCGACCACCGCGATCACGTCAGCCGGCGCGTCCGCGAGCGCGGCGACATCCACGGGGTCGAGTCCGTGCAACTGGACGGCGTCGGGACGGACGCGCTCGATCCGTCGGCGCGCCTCGCCGGCGTCGCCGGGCATCGTGACCAGCACGCTCGAAACGAGCGGGGGAACGGTCGCCGCCAGCCGTGACGCCACCTCGAGATCGATCTCCCGGGGCGTGTCGACGGTGACGCCGGCGATCAGCCCGACCGCGTCGACGCCGGCCGCGATCGCCGCCTCCAGGTCCGCCTCGCGGGTGAACCCACACACTTTGACCCGCGTCATGCGCTGGCCTCGCGGAGTTCGTCGAGTTTCTCGGCTGCCGCGCCCGACTCGATGGCCTGACGGGCGAGTTCGACGCCGTCCGCCGGCGACGTCGCCTGTCCGGCGACGTAGGCGGCCGCCCCGGCGTTGGCCAGCACGATGTCCTGCTTGGCGCTGTTGACCGACCCCTCGACGATCCCTTCCAGATCCGCGGCGTTCTCCTCGGGCGTCCCGCCAGCGACGGCCGAGATGTCGTGGCGGTCCAGCCCCACGTCCTCGGGCGCGATCGTGTACTGTTCGACATCGCTGCCCTCGACCTCGGCGACAGTCGTCTCGTCGTGGACGGCGATCTCGTCCATGCCGGCCCCGTGGACGACCAGCGCGTGTTCGACGGGCATGCGCGCGAGCGCGTCGGCGATCAGCGGGACCAGTTCGTCGTCGTAGACGCCGAGCACTTGCGCGTCCGCGCCGGCGGGATTAGTCAGCGGTCCGAGCACGTTGAAGATCGTCTCGACGCCCAGCTCCTTGCGCGGGCCGATGACGGCCTTCATCGCGGGGTGGAACTCCGGGGCGTGCATGTACCCGATCCCCAGCGACTCGACGTGCTCGCGGACCGAGTCGGGATCGCTCTCCAGCGTGACGCCGACCGCCTCGAGCACGTCGGAACTGCCGGACGACGACGAGACGGAGTAGTTGCCGTGCTTGGCGATCGGCACGCCCGCGCCGGCCGCGACGATGGCGGCCGTCGTCGAGACGTTGATCGTGTCGTAATCGTCCCCGCCCGTACCACAGGTGTCGACCAGCGGCGACCGGTCGGGTTCGATCGTGCGCGCGGCCTCGCGCATCCCCTGCGCGAAGCCCGCGATCTCGGTCTCCGTCTCTCCTTTCGACCGCAACGCCGAGAGCAGTGCTCCGATCTGTGCCTCGGTGGCGTCCTCGAAAACCGCCCGTGCGGCCGCTCGTGCCTCTGCGACCGTGAGGTCCTCCCCGTCTGTGACGCGTTCGATGTATTCCTTCATTGTGGTCACCAATGGACTGATTCGTATTGTAGTGTACAAATCCGTTCATCGACTTAAGCGTGTCGGGAAGCGGTGGGAGGACAGTACGGTCGCGAGGGGGCCAGCCGTGAATCACCGCGCTCGTCTGTCGGGAACCGTGGGGCACGTAGACAACCGCCGGAGGCGACGCCGTTTCGAAACCTTCAATTACCTCTGCCTGCAATCAGGAGATGCATCCGATCAGCGAGGGTTCGTGGTCTAGACCGGTTATGACACCTCCTTGACATGGAGGAGGCCGGCGGTTCAAATCCGCCCGAACCCATTTTCGGCGCGAGCAATCCGCGAGCGCCTGTTGTTTCTTCGGATTTGGACCAGACGAGTCGCGCGCAACGACGTGAGCACGTCTCGGCGAGGTTCAAATCCGCCCGAACCCATCCGGGATTCTACACTGTCGGTACTCAACCGATCACCGTCTCCTGTACCGACCTCTCTGATCGCTGAGAGTCCGGTATCTCAGGCAATCGGGATGTCAGCGTCCACGAATCAAACGTCTGGGGTCCCACGGGAACGAAAGCGGTTTTTCCCGCGCTTCCCCGAGTAGACGTATGGCCGACGAATTCGACGTCCCCGAGAGCCACCCGCGCTACGAGTCGTTGCTCACTCGTCACCGGATCGAGGCAGGGGTCAAGAAGGGGATCACGAGCACACAGGGACTGATCGCCGAGGGGCGGGGCGAGGCCTTCGATTACCTGCTCGGCGAACGGACGACCGAGAGCGCCGACGAGGCCGAACGGGTCGCCGCCGCATCCCTGCTTTTGGCCGACCGTCCCGTCCTCTCGGTCAACGGTAACGTCGCGGCGCTCGTCCCCGGCGAGATCGTCGAGCTGGCCGAGGCGACCGGTGCCGACATCGAGGTGAACCTCTTCAACCGGACCGAAGAACGGATGGAAGCCATCGCAGACCACCTGTGCGAGCACGGCGCGAGCGAGGTCAAGGGACTCCGGGCCGACGGCCGGATCCCCGGACTCGACCACGAGCGCGCGAAGGTCGACGCCGACGGGATCGAGAGCGCCGACGTCGTGGTCGTCCCGCTGGAAGACGGCGACCGGGCCGAGGCGCTCGATTCGATGGGCAAAACCGAGATCGTGATCGATCTGAACCCCCTCTCGCGGTCCGCCCAGGTCGCGGCCGTGCCGATCGTTGACAACATCCTGCGCGCCGTTCCGAATATCACCGCCCACGCCCGCGAGTTGGCCGACGAACCCGCTTCGACGCTGGAGACGATCGTCTCGGAGTTCGATCCCGACGCAGCGCTGGCGGCGGCCGAGGAAGCGATTCGCCACGGCGACCTCCAGTGATACTGTGGCTGTACGTTCGCAGAGACAGTCGGCACGCCATTGTGGCGAATCGGTTCGAGTCGGAACCGTGAAGGAGCCAACAGGAGAGTGGAGAACGATGAGCCCGACTGTTCACGAGATTCGGAACGCGATTCGGGCGGCGACGGGCCGCTTCGAGCGGGAGGTCGACGCGTCGTTCACGAAGGAGGAGCTACAGGCGATTTGTGAGGCGCTCGAGATCGATGCCAACGAGGCGGGGCGGCCGTCGACAGCGCGGATGCGCCGACTGATTCGGGCGCGGGTCGGCACCGCGGAGTCACCGGAGGCAGCCGACGACTCAACGTTCCGGAAGGCCGACCTCGAGGCGATTGCCGAGGCGATCGGGGTGTCGTTCGAGCCGTAGTCGCCCGATCAGTCACCGTGCGAGGCTTTCTACTCGAGTCGGTACACTCGCGCCTCGTAGGGTCGCAGCGCCAGCGACCCCAGTTCCGTCCCGGGATCGTCGTAGTTGCAGGCCAGCACCGCCTGGACGGCCCCGCTGTCGGAGAGGTCGACTCGCGAGGTGCGGCCCGCCCAGTTGAGCGCGACCAGCAGCGTCTCGTCGTCCAGCGTCCGCTCGAACGCCCACACGCGCGGGTGATCCTCGGTGAGCAGGTCGTAGACGCCGTAGACCAGCGCGTCCTCGTCGTGGCGCAGCCCGATCAGGTCCCGGTAGTACGAAAGCACTGCGTCATCGCGGTCACGCTGGTCGGCGACGTTGATCGTCTCGCTGGCCGGATTGACCGGGATCCAGGGCTCGCCGTCGGTGAACCCGCCGTTGCGGTCGTCGGACCACTGGACAGGCGTGCGAGCGTTGTCCCGCGAGCGATAGCGGACGACGTCCTGGACGTCCGAGAAGTCCTCGGCGCGACCCTCCTCGAAGGCTATCTCGACGCGGTTCGTGGCGTCGGCGTCGCGCATCTCCTCGCGCGAGGACCACGGGTAGTTGGTCATGCCGATCTCGTCGCCCTGAAAGCAGAAGGGCGTCGCCGGGAACGTCAGCAGGAGCGTCCCGAGCATCGTCGCCGACTCGTAGTGATAGCGGTCGTCGTTGCCGAACCGTGAGGCGATCCGCGGCGTGTCGTGCGTGCCGAGATAGACGGTGTTCCAGGCGTCGGTTACCTCCAGCTGGCGGACCCACTCCGTCAGCGCCCCCCGGATCTCCGAAACCTCCCAGTCGACGATATCCCACCAGCCGTCCGCACCGTGATCGACCATCGTATGGTCGTAGTGATACACCATGTTCAGCCCGTCACCGGAGGGGCCGCAGTACCGCTTGGCTTCTCGTGGCGTGATGTCCATCCCCTCTCCGACGGTCATCACGTCGTAGCTCGAGAGCACCTCGTCGTAGAGGCCGCCGATATACTCGTGGATGCGGGGGCCGTCCGCGAAGTGTTCCATCCCCACCCAGTCATCGTCGGGGTCACCGTCTGGGTAGCCTTCCGGCTTGGACATGACATTGAACACGTCGAAGCGGAAGCCGTCGATACCCTTCTCCAGCCAGAACTCGACGACATCGTACATTTCCCGGCGAACGTCGGGGTTGCGCCAGTTCAGGTCGGGCTGTTTCTCGTGGAAGAGATGGAGATACCACGCCTCGCGAGTCTCGTCGTAGCTCCAGGCCGGGCCGCCGAACCCGGAGGTCCAGTTGTTCGGCGGTTCGTCGGGTTCGCCCTCGACCCAGTGATAGAAGTCCCCGTATCCGTCTTCCTCGTGGCGGGACTTCTGGAACCACTCGTGTTCGTCCGAGGTGTGGTTCAAGACCATATCGAGGATCAGCCGGATATCTCGGTCGTGCAGCGCCTCGAGCAGTCGCTCGAAGTCGTCCATCTCGCCGAACTCCTCGAGGACCGAACGGTAATCGCGGACGTCGTAGCCGTTGTCCGCATGCGGGGAGTCGTACGGCGGGGTCAGCCAGACGACGTCGATCCCCAGTTCGTCGAGATAGTCCGCCTTTTCGATGATTCCGGGAATGTCACCGATTCCGTCGCCGTCACTGTCGTTGAAACTCTGGGGGTAGATCTCGTAGACGACCGCTTCTTTCCACCAGGCCGGTTCGCCGTCGCCGATCGTTCCAGCGTCTGACGCGCACATGTCAGAGGCGACTCACCGACGGATTAAATCGGTTATGAGACGTCTCCCGCAACTGACAGTCGCTCTGGGAGTGACTGGTCGCCGTCTACTCTGACGCCCGGATTTTGGGATTGTTGGGGCACTCTCGATCCTCGACATCTACGGCGGCCTCGTCGGTTCGTTCTCGGCGTCAACCCGATTCTCACTGGCGTATCGCCACCGGTATACTCCAGTCCGGGCTCTCCGATCCGGAATGGACTTACGAGTTGCCCTCCCAACAGCGGCCTGATGCGAGCAACGCTTCGCCGTCACGTCCCGCTGGTGACTGCCCTGTTGACGATCGTCTCGCTGTTCGTCGTCGTCGCGGCCGTCAGGCAGTTCGTTCCCGAAGCGCTGTTGCCGGCGCTCCCGGAACCCGTTCTCAGCGCGATCCCGCACGCGAACGCGCTCATCAGCGCACTGGCGATCGGGACGATCACCTACGGCTGGCGCTCGATCCGCGACGGACGGCTGACGGACCACCGTCGGGCGATGGGTGCGAGCGTCGTGCTCTTTCTGTCCTTCCTCGGGCTGTACCTCCTCCGGGTCGCGATCGAAGGGCCGACCCCGTTCGACGGACCGCAGGCGCTGGAACTGTGGGTCTACTACCCCGTGCTCGGGATCCACATACTGCTGGCGATCGTCTGTCTGCCGCTGGTGTACTACGTACTCCTGCTCGCGCTTACGCACGCGCCGTCCGAACTCGGCGAGACGCTCCACCCGCGGGTCGGGCGCGTCGCCGCCAGTCTGTGGCTGGTCTCGTTCGCGCTTGGGATCGTCGTCTACCTGCTTCTGTACGTCCTCCAGGTCTAGCGGTGTTGCCGGAGAGAGGACACGAAATAACTGAAGTTATATCACTGGGTAGGCCCTGCAATTACACGGAGGATTCACATGGCATCCGCACACATCGCGGGGGTCGGCATGACCGAGTTCGGGGAGTTCCCCGAGCGGACCGGTCGCGACCTCTTCGGGGAAGCCGGCGGCACCGCTATCGAAGACGCCGGGATCGACCGCGAGGAGATCGACGCGCTGTACGTCGGTAACTTCATGGGCGAACTCTCGGAAAACCAGGGCCATATGGGCCCGCTGATGGCCAAGGCCGTCGGGATCGACGCGCCCGCCACACGGATTGAGAGCGCCTGCGCCTCGGGCGGGATGGCCGTCCGCCAGGCGGTCAAGGACGTCCGCAACGGCGAGGCCGACGTGGTGCTCGTCGGCGGCGTCGAACGCATGCACAACATGGGCACGACCGGCGCGACCGGCGGCCTGTCGGTCGCGGCCGACGACCTCTGGGAGATCCGTCAGGGGATCACTTTCCCCGGGGCGTACGCGCTGATGGCCCAGCGCTACTTCGCAGTCCACGGTGGCGACCGCGAGGATCTGGCCCACGTCGCCGTCAAGAACCACGCCAATGCCGCCAACAACCCGCTCGCGCAGTACCAGACCGAGATTTCCGTCGAGAAGGTACTCGACGCCCCGCCGGTCGCGTTGCCGATGGGGCTGTTCGACTCCTCGCCGATCACCGACGGCGCGGCCGCGACGGTGCTGGTCAGCGAGGCGTACGCCGAGGAACACGGACTGGAGACGCCGGTTGCGATCACCGGGACCGGGCAAGGGACCGACAATCTCGCGCTGGCCGAGCGCGACTCGATGGTCTGGACGCCCGCGACCGAGGACGCGGGTCGGCGAGCCTACGAGGACGCCGGCATCTCGAAAGACGACGTCGACTTCCTGGAGGTCCACGACTGCTTCACGATCGCTGAGGTGCTCGCGATCGAGGGACTGGGCTTCTACGAAGAGGGGGAGGGGATCACCGCCGCTCGCGAGGGCGAGACGGCCGCCGACGGCGAGTTGCCGGTCAACCTCTCCGGCGGGCTGAAGGCCAAGGGCCACCCGGTCGGCGCGACCGGCGTCGCCCAGATCAGCGAGATGACCAAGCTGTTCCGCGGCGACCACGTCAACAGCGACGCCGTCGAAGACGCTGAGGTCGGCCTGACCCACAACGCCGGTGGGACGGTCGCCTCTGCGGTCGTCCACGTTCTGGAGGTGGCAGAATGAGCGACGACGAAATCTCCAACGACGGGTACGATCAGGCGCTCGACGCGATCGAGAACGGCGAACCGTACGCGCTCGAATGTCCGGAGGGACACCAGTCGATGCCGCCCCGGCAGGTCTGTCCCGAGTGCGGTGCGAGTGACCTCGAGGAAGTCGAGATCCCCCTCTCCGGCGAGTTGCTGAGTTACAACGTCACGTACGTCCCGACGCCCGACTTCGGTGACGACGTTCCGTTCGTGCTTGGGGTCGCCGAGTTCGACGACGTGCGCCTGACGGGCCGGGTTCAGGCCGATGCCGAGGACGTCGAGGTCGGGTCGGCGGTCGAAGTCGGACTAGGCGAATCCGAGACGACCGGGCGGCCGCTGGTCACCTTCGATCTGGCCTAAACGAAGGCCGCATTTCTCGGCTGTATGGGTTGAACACGACCGTCACAGCATATCTGTGATTCCGTGGTTGTCGTTGTGCCTGACTTTCATCCGATACTCGAAACGGGTGACGAACAGGCCGGTGAGAACCAGCAACAGACCCACCACCGTGATCGGAACAAACCACACGTATGTCTTCCCGCCGGTGTGGCTCATCCCGGCAGTGACACGCGCTGCGCCGGTGTGGCTCATCCCGGCAGTGACACGCGCTGAGTCGGTCGTCTCGGTGTTCGTCAGCCCGCGGTTTCTCGGCACGGTCGCGCTCGCCGTGTGGATCGTCGCGCTGTTGCTCGGCCACGACGTCCGACAGCACCGACTGCAGGAGCGGCTGCCGACAGTCGTTTCCTTCGAGGCCGGGCCGCCCGAGAACGTCCGCCGTCAAATCACGTGCACGGACTGGTATCGCGCAACGAGCGGTTCGATCCCCACCATATTGACGATGTCGACGCCGTGACCGACGCGCTCGATCGCTACGTCTGAGTGACGTCCGATACCGTCTCTTCGACGACCGACCGCACGTCCGCGAGCAACTCGTCGGCGGCCTCGCTCTCGACGTAGATCCGGACGTACGGCTCGGTCCCACTCGGTCGGACCAGCGTCCAGGACCCGTCCGGGAACGACAGGCGCACGCCGTAGTCGAGGGTGGCCTCGGCGTCGGGAAACGCCTCCGGAAGGCGCGTTTCGAGCCGGTCCATCACCGCCGACTTGTGCGCGTCCGGACAGCGTACCGGGTCTTTCCGGTAGGGTCGTTCGGTGACCGGTTCGCGCAACGTTTCGAGGCCGTTCGCGGCGACCAGACGCGCGAACACGGCCGCGCTGGCGACGCCGTCGATCCACCCGCCCAGCCGGGGGTGGACGTGTTTCCAGGGCTCGGCGGCGAAGACGATCTCCGTCCCGTCGGCGGCCGTCGCCCGGATCTCGGCGATCCCCTCGTGGAGCACGCCGAGGCCCGTGCGTTCGATGCGGCCGCCGGCGGCCGCGACACGCTCGTCGATCCGCTCGGAGGCGTTCGGCGTCGTCAGCACGACCGGATCGGCCGCGTCGCTGGCGCTGACGTAGTGTTCCGCGAGGACCGCCAGCACGGTGTCCTCGTGAACGATCGCGCCGTCGCCGTCGACGATCACGATCCGGTCGGCGTCGCCGTCGTGACCGATCCCCAGCTCGACGGCGTCGTGCCCGGCGACGAACTCGCACAGGCCGGTCAGCGTCTCGGGCGTCGGCTTGCTCCCCCGGGCGTCGAAGTGACTGTCGACGTTCGCGTTGAGCGCTCGCACCTCGGCTCCGAGTTCGTACAGTACCTGTGGCGTCGCGAGCGAGGCCATCCCGTTCCCGCAGTCGACCGCGACGCCGAGCCCCTCAAGCGGTGCGCCGTGCCCGCGAGCGTACGCGGCGATCGCTTCGCGGTACGTCCCGAGCACGTCCGCACGTTCGACGGTCTCCCACTCGTCCCAGGGTGCCGGCTCGAGACCGCTCTCGACGCGTCGCTCGATCCGGTCCTCGGCGTCGCCGTCGAACTCGACGCCGTCGACGAACAGTTTGATCCCGTTGTCTTCGGGCGGGTTGTGACTTGCCGTGAGCATGACGCCGTACTGGCCGCGGGACGCCCACGCCAGCGTCGGCGTCGGCACCGGTCCCAGTCTTCGGACGCGAGCCCCCGCCGATTCGATGCCGGCCTCGACGGCCGCGGCCAGCGCGCTCCCCGACTGACGGCCGTCCCGACCGACGACTACCGTCTCCGCCTCGCGGCCGACGGCCTGCCCAACCGACAGTGCGAGTTCCGGCGTGACGGTCTCCTCGACGCGGCCCCGAATCCCGGCCGTTCCGAACAGCTCCATACCCGGCGTTGCTTCGCCGACGGTAAATAGACTGTCGGCTGTGCCGTCTCCGAGCAATAGACCAGGTGTCATCGCGGGAGAGGCCCGCAAGACTGCAGACCCGCCGCCTAGATGTCGTAGTCGTCGTACGTCGTGATGTCGACGCCCTCGGACGTCACTTCGGCGACACAGAGTCCGTTCCCTGACCCGGTGTCACGCTCGGCGGCCGCCTCGATCGAGACGGCGGCGACCTCGGTGGCCTGCTCGATGCTCATGTCCGGTTCGTACCGGTCCTCGAGGGTCCCGTAGGCGACGGTCAGCCCGGACCCGGTGACGGTGTAGTCGTCCTCCATGACGCCACCGGCGGGGTCGATGCTGTAGACGTGGCTGCCCGCCTCGTCGATCCCACCGAGGATCGGGTTGATCGCGAGGAACGGCCCGCCGCGAGCGAAGTTACCCGCGAGCGTCGACAGGGCCTGCATGCTCATGTCCCGGTCACGGCGCGCCTCGTAGAGGTTGACTTCCGCGCGCAGCGTCCGGATGAACGACTGGGCACCGCCGACGCTACCGACGAGCGTGAGCGCGGCCGTCGGATGGATCTGTTCGACCTTCTGGACGTTCTTGTTCGAGACGAACCGCCCGCCCAGACTGGCGCGCCGGTCGGTGGCGACGACGACGCCGTCCTCGGTCGCGATGCCGATGGTCGTCGTCCCGGTCTTGTTGACGGTCTCCTCGTCGCGGTCGCCGCTGGGGAGCGAGCCCAGTTGCGGTTCGTAGGGCGAGTCCAGCTGTCGACCGCCGGTGTGGGGGCGGTCCTGTGAGAACTCCGGTCCCGAGTGTGGGTCGTGCATACCCGACGGCTACTGGCCCGCCGTTGATAAAGGCTCCCGTTGTCGCCGCTCCGGTCCCATCACCGCAGGTCGCCCATCGCGTAGTAGAACCGCTGGAGCGCGGTGACGTGACCGACGACCGCGAAGACGATCAGCAACCACCCGACGACCGTGAACTCGCGGATCGGGTCGGTGACGACGACGGCGAGCGCGCCGACGACGCCGATCAGCGCGAGCCGGTCGGCCCGTCCCAGGAGGCCGCCGTACACGCGATCGAGACCGACCGCCTGGGCCTGCGTTCCGAGATACGAGGTCATCAACACGCCCGTCACCGCGGCCAGCCCGAGGTCGTACCGGCCGATCCCGGCCGCGAGTCCGGCGATGATCAGGATGTCGGCGTAGCGATCGAGGGCGTGATCCAGCAGGTCGCCGGCCTCGGAAGCGGCGTCGAGTCGGCGGGCGAGCGCGCCGTCGAGCAGGTCGAGCCAGCCGTTGACAAAGACGAGCACGGCGCCGACGCCGTACAACAGCGGCTCGTCGCCGCCGAGATAGAACGCTCCGGCCGCGGCCGCGGCCACGACGATCGCGAGGACGCTCACGCCGTTGGGGGTGAGCCCGAGTCTCGCTGCGGCGGTCACGAACGGTTCGAGCGCGCGATCGGCGAGCGAGCGGTATTTATCCAGTGTCATCGTGATCGATTGTCGTCATCGCAGGTAATCGGTGTAATCGACGGTGCCGGCACTCGGTTCGCGTTCGCCGGCGATCACGGCGTCGATCTCGGCCGCGACCGCCTCGGGCGTGCGATCGGTCGTGTCGATCTCGTAGACGGCGTCTTCACCGTGGTTCTGGACGGCGTGACCCAGGATCACGTCAAGCGCCTCACTTTCGGCGTTCTCGCGGGCCGACTCGGCCGACTCGCCGCGCTCGTGAAGCCGGCGTTCGATCACCTCGGGCGCACACCGCAGGACGATCACTCCATCGGCGTCGAACTCGTGAGCCAGATGGGACTCGACGACGACGTCCTCGCGGTCGTCCAGCCACGACGCGACGGCGTCCAGATCAGTTATCAGCGTGTCTCGCTCGTCGTCGCGCCCGGTCGTCAGCTCGCGCTCGCGGATGACCTCGTTGAGGTGGATCACCTCGAAGTCGGACGCGAGCAGGTCCGTCGCGGTCGTCTTGCCCGTCCCGGGCGTCCCGGTGACGGCGACTCTCATCCCAGGTCACCCCCGGACATCCGCCAGCACCTCGTTGATCGTCTCGACGGCGCGGGGCGTCTCCTCGCGCGTGCCGGTCGTGATCCGGATGTGTTCGGGCAGGCCGAAGCTCGTGCAATCCCGAACGATGACGCCCTCGCGCTGGCAGGCGTCGGCTACCGCCTCGGCGTTCCCGACCTTCGCGAGGACGAAGTTCCCGCCGCTTTCCCAG
Source organism: Halapricum desulfuricans (assembly GCF_017094525.1). Taxonomy (NCBI): domain Archaea; kingdom Methanobacteriati; phylum Methanobacteriota; class Halobacteria; order Halobacteriales; family Haloarculaceae; genus Halapricum; species Halapricum desulfuricans. The sequence goes on from NZ_CP064788.1 coordinate 755,134, forward strand.
GTCTCGGCGTCGAGATGCTCGCGGATGTACGCCCGGCCCCAGCGGGCGGTCTCGATCGTCTCCTCGAGGAACGCCTCGTCGTCCAGCGCGGCCAGTCCGGCCCGACAGGCGATCTCGCTGGCGGCGAAGGGCGTGTTCACGCGGGCGTAGGCGTCGCCCCACTCCTCGGGAACGATCGCGTAGCCGAGCCGGATCCCCGCGAGCCCGTAGGCCTTCGAGAACGAGTGGAGCAGGGCCACGTCGTCGCGCTCGCGGACCAGCCCGATCTTGCTCTCCCGTTCGCTGAACGGCTCGTAGGCCTCGTCGACGACGACCAGCGTCTGCTCGTCGGTCGCCTCGGCGATCCGTTCGACCTCCGCTATCGTGACCTCCGAGCCGGTCGGGTTGTGCGGGCTCGTCAGGTAGACGATCCGGTGGCCGTCGTAGGCCTCCAGCACGCGCTCGGGCGACTGGTGGAACCCGTCGGCCTCAGAGAGTTCGAACGTCTCGACGGTGCCGTGGTGGTACTTCGCGCTCATCCCGTGATAGGTGAAGTCGGGGTCGGGCACGAGCACGGCCTGACCCGGTTCCAGTAACGCACGCGAGAGGTAGTCGAGCGCACCGTCACCGCCGTTTGCCAGCCAGATCTGTTCGTCGCTGACGTCCCACGTCTCGGCGAGTTTCGCGATCAGGTCGGTGTGAGAGGATTTCGGATAGTAGTGGACGGCTTCGGCGACGTCACGAATCGCTTCGACGGCCTTCGGCGAGGGGCCGAGGGAGTTCTCGTTCGAGGAGAGTTTGATCAACTCGTCCGGGTCCAGTCCCAGGTCCCGGGCGACTTCCTCGATTCCCCGTCCCGCCCGGTAGACCGAGTGCATCGAGAGGTCCCGTGGTTCCATACTCGGGGCAAGCGGGCGGTGGACCTTAAGGGTGCTCAAGCGGGCCGCACGCGTCGGTGGCAACGGTTCGCGTTCGACCGGGCACGTCGCCCGACCGAAACGACTACCACGCCCGACGGAGACTCACGGGTAGGGAATGCCGCTGCTGATCGACATTCGGAAGCTCCGGATCATCAACACGTTGATGAAACGCGGGACGGAGAACGTCACGCGATCGCTGTCGTCGCTGGCCGACGTCGACGCGGACGTCGAGATCACGAGCCTCTCGTTCGTCGAGCCCAGCGACATCGCCGCCGAGATCGGCACCGACGAGATCTACAGCGCGTCGATCGACCTCCGGGAGCCGCCCTACGGGGTCTTCCTGCTCACGTTCCCGCCCGAGACGGCCGTCGAGATCGCGACGCTGATGACCGGTTCGCCCGTCGAAGACGGGTTCAATCGACTCCAGAAGAGCGCCCTGCAGGAGATGTGCAACATCCTCACCTCGGGATTCATCGACGGGATCGCGAACACGCTCGGGACGACCATCGATATGGAGACCCCGGAGTTGCAGTACTCCAACGGCCAGGTCGTCGCCGAGGAGACGCTGTCGCACGTCCGGACGGACGCGCTGTCGATCGTCCTCGACTCGATGATCGACGTCGCCGACGAGGACGCCGCGTTCAAGATCCGGGTCTTCCTGGTTCCCGATCCCGGATCGTTCGTCAACCTCCTCGATCACCTCAGCGTCGATGAGATCTCCGATCGGACCGAGTCCGCCGGTTCGCTGTGACCCGGATCCTCCACATTCAAGGACGCGCCGCCCTCGAACGCGAATATGGATCCTGAACTCGCCGGGCTGTACGCGTTGCACGTGCTGTTTGCCGGGCTCTGGACCGGCGCTGTCGTCTTCGTGACGTGGGCCGTCCTGCCGCTCGCTCGCGACGGTGACCTCGACGCACAGCCGCTCGAATCGATCGCCGGCCGGGTGAAACGCCTCTCGCGGATCAGTGCTGTCCTGCTGGCGCTGACCGGTGTCCGGATGGCGATGGTACTCGACTATACCGAGACGACCGTCCTTTTCGAGACGACGCGCGGGTACCTGCTGGTCGGGATGGTCACCCTCTGGCTGGTCTTGATGGGGCTCGTCGAGGTCGGTGCTGGCAAATTGACCGATGGGACCGGCCGCCGGAAGGTGCGCGAACCCGCCCGCAACGCCCGACCGTTCCTCCTCGGGGCGACGGTCGTCGCCGTGCTCTTGTTGGTCGACGCCGGCCTGCTGGCTGCCGGGACGCTGTAAGTCGTAACGAGCTAACTGATATTTTCTCATGCGAGCAGCGTTACATCTATAGTATTACAGCAGGTATTACGAAGCATGAGCGAGTCTACCCGCATCACGAAAAAAGGTCAGACGACGATTCCCAGGGACCTTCGCGAGAAGTACGACCTAGAGCCGGGTGACGAGGTCATCTGGATGGACACCGACGACGGCATCGTCGTCAAGAAGCGCACGCGGACCAGCGGGCGCGGGATGCTCGTTCCCGACGATACTGCCGAGGAGAAGCGCCAGGAAATCGCCGAGGAGTTGGGACAGCGTATCCGAAACTGTCGGGACCGCAACTACGAGGAGACCTGATAGTGATTACTGTACCGATTTACCGGTACGACCGCACTACTTCGTGCGGTCGACTCGGAACAGACGTACAGTAATCACTATGAGATGCCGACGTACACGGCCGACGCCGTCTCGCTGTTGGTCTATCTCGTCGATGCGCTCCCACAGCGAGCCGACCGAATTTTCGCCGAAGCCGAAGCGGGAGAAACGATCATTCAGGCACCGAGTACGCGCACGTCGTTGACGAGTTCAGTATTCACGACGGGCTGATCGTCGCCAGCCACCGAGTACGAGATACGGAGGCGATCATCACGACTGACGGGGCCATCGACGACGCGGGATACGAGACGCGCTGGGAGTGACGGCGACCGGATCACGTCTGTGATAGTGTCTCCTCGAGGCGATCCCCGATTCGGAGCGCGAGCGCCGCGATCGTCAGCGTCGGGTTCATCGCGCCCGCGCTGACGAAGACGCTGCTTGAGGCGATCCAGGCGTTGTCCAGGTCGTGGGTCCGACACTGCGAGTCGACGACGCTGGTCGCCGGGTTGTCGCCCATCCGGGTGGTCCCCATGTGGTGTGCGGCCGGCCCCGTCGAGTCCGGGCCGACGACCCACTCGATGTCGGCGTCGAGTTCCTCGAGGATCGACCGCTGGATCTCGGTCGCTCGCTCGACCGTGCGCCGGTCGCGGTCGCTGATCGACCAGTGGACCTCCGGGACGGGGTTGCCGTGATCGTCAGTGCGGGCGGGGTCGAGCGTGATCCGGTTGTCCGGTCTGGCCTCCTGCTGGACGAGGCCGGCGACTTCGAGCGTGTTCCCGTAGGTCTCCCGTAGCGTCGCCAGCAGGTCGTCGCCCCAGTGGTCGGCTTCCAGCGCGGTCGCGGCGGGCGGCCGGCCGGCGTAGTTCAGCAGCTCGAGCTTGATCGGCGGGTGGTCGTCGCTGTCGTAGAACTGGTGGCTCTCGGTGGTGATGAACTCGACGTGGTGTTGACGAGTGGGCCGGTCGACCGTTCCGCCGACGCGCGCGCCGAGGTGTTCCGTGAAGTACCGGCCGACCAGCCCCGAGGAGTTCGCCAGCCCCTCCGGGTAGTGATCGCTCTTAGAGAGCAACAGCAGTCGCGGGATCTCCACGCCGCCGGCGGCGAGCACGAACTGCCGCGCCGCCTGTCGGTGTTCGGTCCCGTCTGGCGTCGCGTACACGGCGGCCTGGATTCGATCGGCGTCGTGTTCGAGACGCTGGACCGGCGCGCGGTCAATCACGCGCGCGCCGCTGGCCTCGGCCCGCTCGACGTGCATCGGGGCGTCGTATTTCGCCCTGGTCGGACAGACCGGCTTGCACGTCCCGAAGCCCACGCACGCGCCGCGACCGTCGTACTCCTCGGAGTTGCGAGCGTTCGGTGCTGAATGGGTCGCGATCCCCAGGGACTCACAGGCCTCCGCGAAGATCGCGTCGCTGTGGGAGGGCGGGAACGGGGCCATCGGAAACGGCTCCTCGCGAGGCGGCCCGAACGGGTTGTCGTCGGCCCCGGCGACGCCCATCGCCCGTTCGGCCTGCGCGTAGTAGGGCTGGAGATCAGCGTAGTCGATCGGCCAGGGATCGCCGCCGTTTCGCCCGTCGAAGTCCCGCTCGTGCAGGCGGACGACCATCCCCTGCCAGGCCAGGGTCGTCCCGCCGACGCCTTTCACCCGGGTGCGATTCAGCGGGTAGTGGTCCGCTCCCGAGGAGGTGTAGGCGTCGCGCTGCCCGCCCACGTCCCACACCGACTGGGGTGCGTGTGCCGGCCGAAGCGACTGCTCCATGCGTCCGATCCGCCGCTCGCGGTCGAACCGCGGCCCGGCCTCCAGCACGACGACGTCGTAGCCCGCCGCCGCGAGGCGATGGGCCACGAGCGCCCCGGCCGGCCCGGCCCCGACGATACAGACGTCCGCGCGGTCGGACGGCGTTCGGTCGACTTCCATCCGCGACGGGTTTAGGCAACCCTAAATTTAGGCGTTTCCATTCGGGGCGGGGACTCAGTCGTTCCGTTGCTTGCCGTGTCCGGGCACGTTCACGCGTCCTGTCGGACGTCGTGCTCGAGCGTGCCGATCCCCTCGATCTCTATCTCGACGTGGTCGCCGTCGGTCAGCGGGCCGACGCCTTCGGGGGTCCCGGTCGCGATCACGTCGCCCGGCTCGAGTGTCATGTACGTCGTGATCTCGGCGATCAGCTCGGGGATCGAGAAGATGAAGTGCTCAATCGAGGAGGACTGTCTCGTCTCGCCGTTCACCCGGAGTTCGACGGCGGCGTCGTCGGGGATCTCCTCGGCCAGGACGGGGCCCATCGGGGCGGCGTTGTCGAAGGCCTTGCCCCGGACCCAGTTCTGTTCGCGCGACTGGTCGTCGCGGTTGGAGACATCGTTGAAGCAGGTGTACCCGCGGATCACGTCATCGGCGTCCTCGGGGTCGACGTCCTTGCACTGCTCGTCGATGACGACCGCGAGTTCGGCCTCGTGTTCGATCTGCTCTTTGCCCGCCGGGAGCGTGATCGTCGAGCCATGGCTGGCGACGGCGTTTGGTGGCTTGAGAAAGAGCAGCGGTCGGTCGGGGACGTCCTCGCCGCGTTCCTCGGCGTGTCTGGCGTAGTTGCGACCGACACAGACGATCTTCGTCGGCTCGGCGGGCGCGAGGACGTCCACCGCCTCGAGGTCGTGGGCGTCGTCGCCGAAGTGGACGTGGTCGTCGTGCAGGAGGCCGTTTCGCACAGTGCCCGCGGGATCGCGGAATCTGATGTCGTGCATACGCTCGCTATCGAGCGGCCGGGCAAAAGTCTGCGGGACCGACTGCTTTTGGCTGTCGGGGGTATACGGACGGCATGGACGAGACACTGGCGGCCCGGGTGCTTCCGGACCCCGACGAGGATTGGGCGAGTGCCGACCGGCGAACGGTCAGGTTGCTCGATCGGGACCGATACGAGCCGGTCGAGGTTCTGGTCGGGGATGGCGAGGAGTTGCGACCGGGGTATCTCATCGACGCGGACATCGAGTGGTCGGAGCCGGCCCGTCTCGAGGCGTTCTCGCTGCGACGGCCGACGCTGTATGCGTTTGCCGATGCGGTCGATCCCGTCTTCGAAGTCGCGCGGGACCTCTGGGAGACGGCGCGGGCGAACGGCGACGGCATGCACAGCAGCGTCACCAGAAACACCGACGGCGAGGTCAACGGCGTCTGCTACGTCTTCGCCGACGGCGGCGCTGGGGATCGCTTTCGGGAGTTCCGTGACGGGACGCGCCCGCTCGAGCCGCTCGTCGATCGCGTCAACGAACGCGAGGGCGCGGCACCGCGGGAGGTGTTCGTCCTCCGGCCGGACGACGGTGGCTACGTCGTGGTCACGATCGCGCTGACGAAAGGCGGGCACTTCGCCGAGACGCTCCGGGATACCTACGGGCTGGATCGGTCCGAGGGGTCGGTTGTGTGATTGTGGTGTTGGTGTTTTGGTGGTCGTCGCGAACTAACTCGGTGAAGATGTCTGCCATGACGGGTTCGACGTCAGTGATGGACCGTGAGAGGGTTGCCGAGACGGTGGACTCTCGAAGCCATACTGTCGCCAGACATCCTCGTTGTGGAGTCCCCACGCCATCGGACTAGGACCGAGGATATCGTGGTAGAAGCAGTGAAGGACCCCCTTCAGGAGTTCTGGGGCCCGTGAACCCGTGTTCGTCCCCACGGACCGGGGGAGAACACGGGATAGTCGGTGAGAAACGACAGATAGAGGTGTTCGAACAGTGCTGACGTCTCTGTTTCCAGTGCTTTGAAAAACTGTTCGGCTGTACCGTTGCTCGGCAGGACGAACTTACTGCTGGATACCTTAATTTCGACCTACCACTTTTTAGGAAGACTTCTACACCACGCCAACCGTGCAACAGGCTATGGAATTGTTTGATCGATGACTCTGTGAAATTGTGCCCGTGCTTCGCTTGATCCGATCAGGAGACCGACGAAATAGACGGCGGCGCCGAATACGACCAGAATGAGCGTTTCGATGTCCGTGAGTGGTTGTACTTGCTGGCGGATCCCCGTCACTGCAATAGCCATGACAATTGCACTGACGAATTGAACGGCGATAATATCCCAATCGATCGTGAACCCGACGACGCGACGGAGGACGCGCATAGCCAGGATCGCACTTAAGAGCATCGTCACTGCAGTGGCAACTGCCGCGCCGATGGCACCGAACTGGCTGACGAGCACGACGTTCAACGTGATATTTGCTAGGATGAAAATCATCGAGATACGGAACGTGGCGTCCGGACGATCTATTGCATTCAACGTCTGAAGTAGAAAGGTTTCGTATGATTGCCCGATTCGTCCGGCTGTCAATATCACCATGATTACGATCCCGCCCGCGAATTCTTCCCCGTATATGGCTAAAACATCCTCTCCGATGACCACTGCACCCATAAGTCCTGGAATCGCGAGCATACCTGCGAACGTAGTCGAGGTTCGAAGTATGTTCGCGATCTCCTCCATCTGTTCATTTTCCGCGTGTTTACTCAGGTACGGAAAGGTCACTTTCGCCATTGCTGACGGCAACAAAATAAAAGCGGCAGTGATTCGCCAAGATATCTCGTAGATTCCAATGACAGAATCCGTCACGAAGAAACCGAGTATTACTACGTCCATCCAGGAGTACGCGAAGGGTTTGATCGCGCTCAACCAAGCATATTTTCCATAATCGTAGAGTCGTTGAAAGTGTTTCCAAGCCGGACGGGAGAGATGGAGGGATATTAATCCAACTGTGGCGATGGTAATCACTCCAGCGGCAGCAATCTCACCTGCCAACAAGCCGAATAGTTTGTACCCGAGGAGTATGAGTGCTACCTGCAACCCAATCCGGAGCAGCTCCCAGGAACCCCCTACCAGAGCGGCAAGTTCAACCCGGTGTTCTGCACGTAACACGGCCCTGAAGAACGTCCCAAGCCCTTTTAATAATATCAGTCCCGCGACCAGAAACGTCCCATCGAATCCTAAATACCGGTTGACAGTCTCTCGGAAAAAGATTATACTTCCCAGCAAAAGACAGAGTATACAAAGCTGAATGAGCAGTCCGGCGGTGAAGAATTTGCCTTGATCCGTGTCTTCACTCACACGCTTTTGTACAGTTCCTCGGACACCTGCCGTCGGAATCATTACCCAGTTGACGACCGCGAGAGCCAGAAAATACTGGCCAAGAGTTGCTGATCCAAGCGTTCGGGCGAAATAAATCATGGCAACGAATCCCGCAACAGTCTGGAGTAATTCGATCCCGAACTGGAGTGCCGAAGAACGTGCGTGCTTAGCCATATTAAAACTCGATATATGCCTGCCAGATTTCGTCGGTAATCTTCTCGTGAGTCTGTTCGATGGGTCGGGTCGTATCGATGACAGTCACATCTTCACTCGCAAATCGGTGGAACAGTTCCCGTCGCGTACGGAGATACTCGATCGGTTCCTCGTCGATCCTGAGACGATCGAGCATTTCTTCTGTATCTTGTTTTCGCTCTTCTGCGACTTCCGCTGGAACGTCCATCAGAAACGTTGCGTCTGGTGTCGGTAACCACGATTCGATCAATGCGGCGGATCGATCCCAATATAACCCGTCGTATTCCATTTCGACGAGCTGGTCAAGAATGTAGCGATCGATCACAACGACCTCCCCTTTACGAAGAGATGGATAAATATATCTGAAAAAGAATACAATGTGATCAACAAGGAGAAAATATCCCCAGAGTCGTTGAATTAGTTTGCTTTTGTGATAGTCCTTTCGCCGCCACCCGAGCATGACGTAGAGGACGCCCATAAAGGGGTACGAGACGAACGGCCGCCACCTAGCCCAAACGTGCGTGGCATCAACTCCGTTTTCCTGTAGTTCGGAAACAACGGACTTTGCTTCTGTCGTCTTTCCAGACCCATCAATTCCGGAGAAACAAACAAGTGCTCCTCCAGTTCCGAACGGACCAGCGTTCCCTGTCTGACGAGTCGCTGCGGCGATCTCCCCTAGAGAATTCTTGTGAGTGGATGGATACCTGAATAGTTTGTAACTTATCGGGGCAACGAAGAGTAACCCGGGTACACCGATGAGGGCCAGCGGGAAAAAAAAGACACCCCCAACGAGGCTAAGGAGTGGGGGGAGGAGCAGTCCGAAAGCGATAATGTAATCCCGTATTCGAGTCATGTTTCTCCCAATAGGACTTTCGACGCCGCGGTCAAGTAATGCGACTGGAAATCCTTCCACGTCTCTCGCGGTGATAGTTGCCTTCTAGCTCGCGGGATGTGATGTCCAGATGAAACTATTGTCGGCAGCCAGGTGGGAAATTCGATCGGGAACGAACGTGGTCGGTTGCGCTTCCACCATCTGTGAATTAATGTAATAGCCCAGGTATTTGGGATTGAATCGAATACTGCGGCCGGAACACGTTGTCGATCGGTCGCGGCAAGATACTCGTCTAACAATAGGAGATATGCGTACAACCCGTCGAGACAGCCGTACTCACGGGCCGAATCGATCGCGATCGACCAGTCAATTTCGTCTGTCTCGACGATGATCTGCACCCCGTGCAACAGTTCCGCGAAAGTCACCGACAGATGAGAGTAGGCATGTGTGGCGACGAGATAAAGATCATCGGCCGGGGCCGGCGTCCGTTCACCACAGGGATCCGCTCGTTCGACGACTGCTTCCGCATCACAGACGACCTTTCGAATCCACATGGCGTCGGGATAAATGTCTACGGGTCGTGGATCCTCGGCCGATTGCTTGGCCATAACCTTGCGGGGATGTGCCAACAGTCGGAACCGGTAAAACTCGAACCCTTCGTCTGCGAGTACTTTAGCTGCGGCAGCCTGTTCGCTGGGGTCCGGGATGAGGAGATCAACGTCGCTCATCATCGCCATAGGCGTCCGGAGGTTTTTCATCGATGCGTAGGAGACACCAGCGTCGTTCAGAAGAGAGCAGATCCACTCGACGCGTTCGGCTCTCTCCTGGCGGTGTGATCGGTCCTTTGCTGCCTCTTGGAATCCTTGAAAACGATCAGAAATGTGCTCTCGCGACAGTTTGTTTTGCTGTAGATCGTTTGCAAGATCTTGTATCTTGTCTGGAGAAACTCTCAAGTTTACCCGGGAATCCACGAGAGCCATAAGCTTCAGTGATTCCTGGGCATACGGGAAAGTATCTTCCGATTGTATCGATAGTGACGGTCGCTCCATTATTACTAGTTTATAGAAGGTTTCTTCAGAGATAACCGAGGTCGTTCAATCGCTGTTCGAGTTGTGGATTCTCGATTGTATCACTTTCTCTCCGTTCGGCATGGTCTGTACGGTGGCTCACACGCCACTCAGCGAGTTTTGCTCGGAGCCTATTGGCTATTTTCGGTTCGTCCTCAATTAGGTTGTTGGTTTCATCCGGATCGTTCTGCAGATCGTATAGTTCTTCTTCTCCACCGTGGATGACGTGACAGCCATTCGTCTTTAGCTGCCATTCGTCTTTAGCTACTTGACTTCGCACGTTAGACGAACATCCCATTGATTTGTTGCATTAGCCCGTCGATGCTGCGGTTCGGACTGGTCAGTGCCCACGAGAGAAGGTTCTGAACGCTTTCACGGAAGGATCGTTTGACGTCGTTTCGGAGTGAACTTGCGTGTCCGAGAATCGTTCCAAAGGCGCTGTGTGCAGCACCGAACTTGAGGAGACTGTAGGCCAGCATCAGCAGGTGCCAGGCCGCAACAAGACCTGTGACGTAGGTTTTGGCATGATGTTTCTGCCGTGTTGAGAAACACTCGAACTGGTCGATTGGTTCAGTACACGACAGGAACGACGTTATCGGCAGCATCCACGGTTCACACGCTCTATACGCGCTCAAACGAGATAACGTGCGAAGTCAAGTAGTTAAAGACGGATGCTCAGCGATGTCATGGTGTCTGGTCTCGCGGTGTTCGGTGTCGAAACCCATCTGGCGTATGTCGCGACGATCAGCGGCGGCCGAAGCGAACAATTGCCCCCGAGTCAGTGGCCGACAGGACAGTACGAGCCACTGTTCGCGTTCGGTGAGTTCGATATGGTCGTTCGTGGCATCACTATCGTCGGTGTCGTCGCGCTCGCCGTGCTGGCCCGCTGGTCGGACGCCGAACACACCGACCGACTCGTGTTCGTCCTCGGACTGGTGACGATGGTGATCGTCACTCCCAGCCCCAACATCCACGTCCTCAACGTGCTGATCCCGGTCTAACTCCTGATGGCGGTCCACGAACTCGGCCGCGAGCGTCCCCGGATCGCACTCCTCGGCGTCTCTCTCGTGCTCGTACAGGTCGACCACCGTGCGATCGAGGCGATCACGAAACTCGGTCCGGAACTCCTTCTGGGGATCGAACGACACTTCTGGCTGATCGGCTGGCTCCAGCCTTCGGTCTACGGCGTCGCACTCCTCTTTGGGCTGATTGTCGTCCGACTGTTTCAGACGATCGACGTCTCGACTGACCTTGACCTGCCCGCCTGAAGCTCTGGTCGTCACTCGGTGGCCGAGAAGGCGACGCGGTACCGTTCGCCTCCGTTCACAATCGCGGTGAGGGCCGTCGGCCACATCAACACCGGATCGAGGAGGTCCACTCGTGGCGTATCGATTCCGCGGTCCGCAAGCCAGTACCGCAAAGAGTTTCGGAGTGCCCGTGGTGACCCGGAGTGTTCGATCTCGTCAGTCCGAAATCCTCCTGCCTCGAAAAACGACTGGAGTGCCTCTGGTGGCCAGTTGAAGACGTGCCGGGGAACTTCTCGTTCACACCAGTACTCGCCGAACACGCGTGCCGCGATCGACGCTGGATTGGGTACTTCGATCACGACGGACCCGTTCGGTCTGAGAATCCGATGGACTTCCTGTCGGTATCCGATCGGGTCGGCGACGTGTTCGAAGGAGTGTTCGAAACAGACCACATCGAAGGCATCGTCAGGATAGGAGCAATCGGGGAGTCGTCCGATGTCGATGTCGTAGCCTCGGTCTGCCGCCACACGAGCGGCATCGCTAGACACGTCACACCCGGTCACGTCATACCCGAGTTCGTCGAGGTCTGCGAGCAGTTCACCACTGCCACAGCCGACGTCGAGGACGGTTCCACTTTCGGCGATCTGATTGACGAACTCACTCAGATCGTCGAATCCCACCGCCTGATCGATCGTCGAGAGGAAGCGCCCGTACACGCGTTGGAGCCCTGACTGGGATGCTGACTGGTGGCTGTGTGGCGTGTACGTCGAGGGATAGAACTCATCCAGGTCTGCATCGCCGATCAGGGTCCGCTCCAGCCCGCAGATCTCACATTTCAGCACTTCGAAGCGGTCGTCCGGTGTCGTGTCGTACCGACGGTCGAGTGCAGTAGTGAATTCATCCATCTCGACAGAACAGACCGGACAGGTCGGAGCCTTGGGGGTGTCCATCTGTGACAGTAATCACCCTGGTCAAATATATCCCATTGCATCGAGGCGCTCCTCAGTCGCACGATCGACGCCTCGGTGCTCGCGACCGGTCGTATCGAGCGCTCGGTCGGTGATCCGATCGACGACCGATGCCGAATCGCCTCCAACGATACCGTCGTCACTCTGGTACGTATATGACCCAGAGTGGTCGACGTATCCAGCCAGTCCCTCGTCGTACCGGTCGACCGTCTCTACTGCAACTCCTGCATCGAGCAGGGTGTTCCGTCTGGCGGGCAACAAGCCGTGATATTCGGTGTAGTGGCCCCCGGATGCGTCGTCGGTCGGTATGCTCTCCCGATCGTTTCCCGAGAGTAGTCGAACTAGCCCGTTCACGTCCCGGAGGGAGATCGGCTCCGGAACACGCTCGTCCATCCCAGAGACGACGAGCGGAATCTGCGTCAACTCCGGATAGAGCCCGTATTCGTGGGCCCAATGTCCGTATTCTCCGAGGAGTTCCCCGTGATCGCTAGTAGTAATGACGTATTCGAACTCCCGATCGAGCAGATCGAACATCTGCCGATAGCTCTCGCTCAGGTACTCGACGGCATCGTAATAGGCAGTTCGGTGGGCTTCGACCGACGGATCACCCGTTAGGGCGTCCACGAGGCCTGTGACCGAGGCGACCGTGCCGCGTTCCTGGTTCACTGGTGTATCGTACGGAGAGTGTGTTGTCGTGACGTTCACGAAGAGAAATTCGCCCGAGGAATCGAATGAGAGTCTTTCGAGACATTTGATCGCCCCGACGATGTCGCTTTCGACCCGATTGGGACCGAGCGGGCCGTCCGCATCAAGGGCCAGCCGTCCGCCACGCGCCAGGGTCCTGATGGTCGACTCCTCGGCGGTAATCGCCTCCCGGACTGCCCAGGCGTACCGGCCTGGGCCAGGGTCGTGTTCGTACAGGAACGCCCGCCAGTCGAATGCGTTTCGGGGACGGAACCGATTATCGAATCCCAGTTGGCGGGCGTGCAGAATAGTTAGCACGGCTCTACTGGCTGATCAGTGATTCTGGAGGATCGATAGGAACTCTCTCGGAGATGAGGCAGGGACAGTGAGATGTGTCAACCACTACCCTGCCACACCAAGGTACGATCACAGAGGTCTTGAAATCACTGGAAACCGAGATAACAGCACTGTTCGAACATCTTGATCTCCAGTTTCTCTATAAATTCCCCGTGTTCGCCCCCGATCCGCGGGGGCGAACGCGGGATTTCCATCCACCTGAACTGTTTCGAGGATTGCTTCACTGCTTCTACAACAGCATCTACGAACCAGAAGCGATGGCGCAAGAACTCACCAACGATGATGTCTGGCGTGTCTGTGAGTTCAAGCGACCGCCGTCACGGCGGACGATTGGCCGGTTTATCGACGATCTTTCTGGTGTCGTTGAGGAAGTCTTCTCACGAATTCTTCAGCAGGTGCTTGTTCGGGTTGAGCTGGGTTCTTGCTTCCGGATTGACGGCACCGATGTCCGGGCGCCTCGCCCGGACGAGGATGCCTCGTGGAACTACGACAGTACAGCTGAGGAGACGTACTACGGCTACGGTTGCTGTCTTGTGACGACCGACAACAACATCCCGATTGCCGCAGAGTTCACAGATGAGAAATCCGTGGACAAAGAGACGGCGAGGCGCATCACACAGGATCGTTACTTCCCGAACGAGTCGAGAGGATGCTGCCTGAACGCCGCGAAACAATCACTTTCTGTATGATTTGGCGGTCAGTCTCGGCTGCTACCGCTGCGTAGATCAAGACAAGTCTAATTCACCACTCCAAACAGACGATCTCACCCGGACTTCGACGGTCTCTGCCGACAGCTGGTGCTCACCGCCCAACGAATAGGCTGTGGGCTGACCCCAGTCAGCCCGCTGCCGTTGCCTGTGACGCTGGCACACCAACCCCGTTCGCTTTGATCTTCCACCGGCGGTGTAACTCCTCTTCCAGTTCGTGCCGAATCCAGTCACAGAACGTCTTGAACGTGAACTCCTCGGGCAGGTCGCGCCCGCCCCGCCGCGGGCGGGCGACGACCGCCCACCTCAGCACGAGCCACAGGTTCTCCAGCAGTGCCGCGACGAGCATAATCGCAAACCGCACGATTGGATCACGTGTCGTCGTGATCCCGCGTGCTTGCCGCAGCAAGCGATAGGTTGTTTCAATGCCTGACCGCTTCCTGTAGAGGCGTTCGACCTGCTTGGCCGAGCGATCAGTAACGCCGCACGCGACGTAGCCACGGACAACCTCACCGTGCTTGCCGCGATCACCGTTTTGGTAGGAGACAGCGACCGCGAGCGGGAAGCGCAGTTCCCGCTCGCTGTCTTTGTACATACGATAGGTCGTCATGTACGACTTGTGGACGTCGAGTTTGTCCTTCATGCGTTCGCCCTTCTTGGGCACGTGAACGACCGTTGCGGCGATATCACGAGCACGGCGGATGACGCGTTCGTTGTAGAATCCGCTGTCGGCAAGCAGCAGGTCGATCTCGAAGGGGTAGTTCTCGACGCGGGCGAGCACGCGCTCGACCGCGTCAGCCTCATCTTCGTCACTGCGGACATACGTCATCGCCAGCGTCACCGGCTTCTTGTTGGAGACGACGTAGGCCGTGCAATAGCGGTGGCAGGTAGTTGTCCCGTCCTTGGGAGCCATCGAGCAGAGTTCGCCGTCGTCGGCGTAGTGCTCGCCATGATAGGGGTTATCGATGAAGTCGATGGAGACGATTCTCGACCGGTCAGGGTCGAGAATCGTCATGGCGAGGCGTCCGAGCAGACGGTTAGCGACGAACTCGAGCCACGCTCGGTCGAGCGTATGGAGCCATGTGAAGACAGTGTCGTCACACGGCGTTCCGTTGGTGTCGTTGCAGGTTTCCCAGATTGAGGTCTGGTTGACGCAAGCCAAGATGACGACGAGCCAGATGTCGCCGGGGTCGAGGGGGCTCCCCTCGACACCCGGCAACGGGAGTGGAGTAATGACTTCTTCCGCTACGTCTTTCACGTCCGATGCCGAAAGGTAACCGTCTGGATCGGGGATCTTGAACACATCCAGATCCAGACACTTTCTCGTTGTTAACTCGGCGATTCAATTCCGCTGATTACGCCGGTTGGGAAGTACCGAGGATGCGCTCGCCGTCAAACTGCCAGTCACGTTCGTTGGTGACGCAGAGTTCGATATGTTGGACTGGCACGACGACCTGATTGAAGCAGGTGTCGTGCCAGTGGTTCCGTACAATCCACGGAACACAAATGATCCACCGGATATCGAGTACCGCATCCAGAAACGAATCAAGGAGCATAGCGACACTGTCCGCGTCTGGGAAAAGCAGCTTGAGGATACCTACGATAACCGGTCACAGGTCGAAACAGCAATTGGCGTGTGCAAGGATCTCGGCCTCGGGACTCCGAAAGTCCGAGGCCGAGAACGGGCAAAAACTCACGTCTTCGTCGCTCTCTGTCTCCGTTTGGCTGTTGTCATCGCTAACCACGAACGAGGAGGTGACATCGCAAGTCCGATTGTTGAGCTATGAGAACCCTTCTGCACGCCCGCCATCCCAGTTCGTAAAATTCGTCGAACCCACGATCGAAGTCGAACGCGCTCGACACGTGGACGTTGGCACTGATTCCTCGCGTCCGGTACTCCTCGGCCTGGAGACTCTCGGCGAGTGTCGGTGCATCGTGATCGAGCACTTTCCGTTTGGCATGCGTCTCGACTGTCGATGGGTACTCCCCGGTGAACAGACTCGCGTGGGCGGGGACGGTCCAGTTCGACGTCGACCAGGCTTGCTCGTACCGTGTCCCCGGGAGCCAATCGAAGTACTCGTCGAAGGCGTCCTTGCGAAGGGTATCGAGGACGACGATGGCGATATTGGGTCCAGCGCTCGACGTCATCGATCCGTGAGTGAGGACTGCTTGATCACCTGGGCGATCTCTTTGCGCTGGTCTCGCTCGCGGACCGGCCGTTCGGCGGGATCGCTCCCCGGCGCGAAGATATCCCGACGAACGTCACCGTCGATCGCGTCGGCTACTGGCAGGCCCATCGCGTGCAACACCGTCGGAGCCACGTCGAAGATCTCCAGGTCGGCCGACGCTCCGGCTTGAACGTCAGGGCCCGACGCGATAAATATGCCGGGCTTGGCGTGAACACTCCAGCGGCCTTCCAGGTCGGTCGTGTTCCAGCAGTCGGACGCATACGCGGGACTCACGAAGCCATCGTCTCTGGGCAACAACAATATGTCGGGTACCTCGTCGTCGTCGCGTGGCGGTGAATTCGACTCGTAGAGTTCTTCGGGTCGATACGCGTCGACGAGCACCGGATCGCCGGTTTCGGGCGAGGTGATCGAGCACAGTTGCTCCATCAGGTCCGTGCGGAAGGTCTCGTACCGCGATCCCAGCCGGTCGGCATTGAGGAAAATCCCTCCGCCGTACATGACCGCATCGCTATCGTCCCAGACGATTCGCTCTGAGAGCTGATCAACGCCGATCTCACCGCGAGGGTTGGGGACTTTCCGACGGGTCTCGTCGGGGACGACCGTTCGCACGACCCCCATCAAGTGGAGGCGGTCGAGCCATGATGCCAGTGTCTGTGTGTCGAGTGATAGCTTCTCGAACAGCCCCGACGCCCCACCGGCTTCGAGGGTAAGGTGTCCTTCGCGTTCGAGCCACCGATTCAAATAGAAGATTCCGGTGTCGAGACTCTCGAAGCCGTGATCGGAGACGACAAAGACGTTCGTGTCGTCGATTCGATCGAGGAGTTTGCCCAGTTCACGATCGACGTACTCCCACATCTCGTGGAGAATCTCCGGCTGATTCCAGAAGAAATGCTGGTAGGTATCGGTGTAGTACATCGTCAACTGCAGGAAATCAAGATCGAGTTCGTCGACGGCGAACGTCGCGAGATCAAACCGGCTCTGCATGATCGAGCGGATCTGCTCGCGGGCGTCAGTTGTGTCGTCGGCGAGCAGTTCCGTGTGGACAGGAAATTCGACTTCCGGCCGATAGTCAAACTCGCGCTGCAGGCCCCCCTTAAGCTCAGGCGGGTAGACCCAGTCCTCGCCGCCAATGACGTAGCCCGCCGTCATGAATCCATTGATCTCAGAGGCGGGATAGGTGGTCGGCATGTTGATCGAGGCGGCAGTTCGGCCCGCTTCGGAAACGTAGTTCCAGATTTCGGGAGCCGACGTCGACGCGGGTTCGAGGTCACCCTCCTGAAAGCTGAGGAAGCTGTGAAACCCAAGTTTCGTCGGGTGCTGGCCGGTCGAGTAACACTTCCAGGCAGGGTACGTCGCCGGCGGGACTGTCGAGTCGAGCGTGCCCGACACGCCGTTCTCGATGAGTCCGGCGAGCGTGGGGAGTCGTCCCTCCTCGATGAGACCCGAGAGAACGTTGTACGTCGCCCCATCGAGACCGATTACGAGCGCGTCCATCGGTTTCGAGTTTCTGTTACGAGAGTCAAAAACGTTCGTATCTCACTCTAGGTAGCCCAGGTCTCGGAGTTTGTCCATCACTTCGTCCTGATCGCCCGCGGTCGCGTCCGCCCGTCCCTCGAACTGGTCGAGGATTTCACTCAGTGCAAATGTGGCGTACTCGTCGACTGAGTCGAAGGACTCGGGATCGCGATGGTCATCGATACGATCGTGGAGATCGTCCGGGATCGTGACTGTCGCCATGATTGAGTGCGCTCTCTCAAGCGGCAAATCCGTTTCGATCGCCGCCCCCGGCCGTTTCGACCCGTCACCGCACTGCCTCGACGTAGTCCGCGACGCCGTCGGCGAACAACTCTTGGACGCGGACGTCCGCTAACGCCTCGGAGAGGATCGTCCGTCGTCGCTTTTTTAGGATCGAGGGGTGGACGCGATGGTCGCCAGCGGCGAACGCGTACAGCGAGAGGTGATACTCCGTGGGATCGAGTTCCATGTCCGTCCCGGTCGCGATGCGGGCGGTCGCGTCGTCGGTCGCCAGCGTCCGCATCTTGGCGGTCCGGCCGCCGTTCAGGACGAACACGCGACCGATCGGGGCGCGATCGACCACGCTCTCGGCGACTGCCTCGGGGGGCAGATTCTCCGAGAGGTCGATCGAGAACGTGTGTAACAGTGCCGCTGAGAGCAGTTCCGAACGCCCGATCAAGCGCTTAAGCCGGACGCGCCGTCGAGCCCCTGCGGGAAGTTGGGTATCCTCAACGGCCGTTCCGGGGAACACGCCGAGTGTGGCCGGCCAGCCGTAAACTGTCCCCGACGCGTCGATCAAACAGATGTTGTCGCCCATGTATCCCAGATTGGCCGACTCGCGAAGCAACGTCAGTATCGTCGAGGTCTTTCCCATCCGCCCCATTGAGGTCAGCACTGTTGCGCGACCGTTCTCGACGATTGCCCCGGCATGTATCAGCGCGACACCGGCATCGAGTAGCGCAGCCGTTAGGATGCCTTCGACGATGTCACCGATTCCCGACTGGTCGCGGAATGCCGGCGTGAACAAGACCCGTGTCCGATCAGCTCCGAGGCCCGAAATTTCGAGAGCGACTGGCTTGCGGGTCGGAGTCGAGGGGTAGCGGACGGTCAGCGTGTCACCTTCGATCCAAAAGCGGTGACTTGCGAGTCGACGGGCGTTCGCGGGCGGTGAGGGTGACCAGTCAGTCCGGCACTCGATCTCGATCACGCGGTCGGCAGCTCCGGACCCGCCGGCGAAGGCGTCGGGGATCGGCAGATCGGTGTTCGTCCTGACGCTCACGAAGTCGTGGATGTCGTAGGTCTCAGTTGCGTGCATGGGTTTGGGCGTGTTCATAGATCTCGACGAGTCTGTCGGCGGCCGCCGAGGGGCTGTATCGCTCGCGGATCGTCCGGCGAGCCGCCCTCCCGAGACGCTCGCACGCCCCGGAGTCGGATCGCAACGTCTGGAGGCGGTCGACAAGCGCCGACGGATCGCCAGGCTGAATGAGATACCCGTTCTCGGCATCGACGACGGCCTCGCCCATTGAGAGCGTATCGGTCGCGACGACAGGCCGACCGCTAGCCATCGCCTCCAGTAGCGTCAGCGGCGGATCGATCGCTGGAGCTCCCTCGACGCCCAACTCACGGAACGGGAACGTCCAGACATCGGCGGCAGCGTATGCGGCACGTTTCTCGGCATCGGAGAGGTTACCGGTGTGGACTGTTAGATGCTCTAGGTCGCGCACGTCGCGATCTTCAATCTGTTTTGTTACGACGAAGCCTTCAACGCTCGCGTTGGCGGCAAACGAATCTAATGCTTCCGCGACTGTATAGGGGAATCGCGACTCGTTGACGTTGCCAAAATAGCCCGCGACGAACGCGTCGTCCGGAAGATCGAACTGGTCGCGCGCAGCTGACTGATCTATATCGCCGAAGCGGTCGAGGAAGATCGGTGGGTCGATCCCGTGGCAGTTTGCCGCGGGAACGCCAATCGATTCGAGCGCTGTGAGATCGGCATCGGTCGTCGAGACGTACGCGTCGACCCGACTGGGCGTGTCCAGTGCCTCCAGCAGTCGACCGTGTTCGATGCCACCGAACGTTTGGGCGACGACGGCCGCGTCGCCGACGAGATCGTTCAATAACGAAAAGAGACTGTGGCTCGCGAATCCGAGATGGAGGACGTCGGGGTCATCTCGAGCGAGCCGTTTGCCGACCCGCCAAGCTAGACGGGCGAACATCACTGCATCCCGATTGTACCGGTAGCCACCGAGGGCCTCAACGAGATCGCCGAGTCTGGACTCATGGGCATATTCCATTTTGAACTCCCTCACAGGTGTCGCCCCGCGACGAATCGTCGAGACGCCGCGCACCTCGATGGGATAATTTGCGAGCGCTCGCATCTGATCACGGGTCAACACCCGGGTCCCCTCGCTCCATGGGGGATGCAAGCCGTACCCGACCACACAGACATCTGCCACGCTCATCGGACGAGCCGGGTCTTGAGCCCGAACAACGTACCCATCACGCGCATGTACCAGGCGCGCAACGGGTGATACTTGTAAGCGGCCATCGCGGCGTCGCGCTGTCGCTTCGACCTGTCGCGGTTGTCCAGTGCCGTCCGATAGGCCTTAGGTGCTGTCACGGGTTCGTTCCCGCGGAGGCGCTTGTTGACTGTCACTGATTGGGGCAAAACGACTGTTCTGACGCGCCCTTCGCGGTAGTACTCGCAGGTCTTGCGCTCGGCAGTTGAGGCCGACCAGTCGGGCCGGAACTCGTTGTGGCGCGTTTCGTGAGATCGAACCGTCAGCTCGGTCGCCGGCACCTGCACACCGATGTCGGCGAGATGGGCGTTGAGGTGCTCGACGAACGCGAAACAGGCGGTAACGGCGTCTTGCAGCCGCTCGACCAGCAGCGTCTCTCGATCCGGCCGGTCCAACTCGAACCACCGCTCCCGGAGGTCGGTGATCGACGCGTCGAATGCGTCAAGCGTCGGCGTCTCGCGCTCGGTGATTTCCGAAAACAGCATCATATCGTTGCGCAGCGAATTCATACGGTGGACTGCGAACCGTGTGTCCAGATCGACCGCAAACTGCTCGGCTATCGGCCCGGGGACGAGCAGGTCGAACGCGTCGCTCAGAACGATATTAAGACGGTGGTGATCAACCGACGGGCCCGGGAACAAGAGTAGTTCGAGGAACTCCATCGGGTAGGTCGTCATCACCGAGTCGACTAGGTATACCAAGTAGTTGAACCGGTCTTGATTCTTTTGGTAATCGAGAGATTCACCGTAGTGATGTTGGAGGTCTTTGGGCATCGGGAGGACGTTGTAGTACTCGGGAAATGCCGATCGGGTGAGCACTTCGGGCCCGTGGAAGAAATAATACTCGTCGGTCTTCGCGGCTTCGATCCCCTCACGCAGTGCCGCCGGATCGTCGACTTCGTCCTCAACGACGACAATCAGGTCAATGTCGGAGATACCTGGCCTTGAGATCCCTCCCGTCCCGGACTCGTACACAGAGACGACGCCCGGAACATCGGCGATACGTTCGAGAAACGTCTCACGGGCCTCTTCGTAGGCTTTTGGTGGCTCGTATCGCGGGTGGTCGTAGAACGCGTAGGTCAGATCGGCCGAGACCGCTTGGACGGCTTCGGAGGCGATACGACCGTTGTTTATCATCGAGACCACTCCTCGAACCGCTCGAACAGTCGATCCACGATATGCTCCCAGGTGAACTGTTCTTCGATGCGCCGGCGGAGCGCCGCCCCGGTGTCAGTCTCGAATCCTTCGGCAATGGCATCGGCGAGGTCCTCGGGGTCACCCGGCTCGGTGTAGATACCGTGCTCGCCGAGGACATCTGGTGCGCCCGCGACATCGGTCGCAACGACGGTCGACCCGCTTGCGGCCGCTTCGAGGACGTTGATCGGACACCCCTCTGAGAAAGCTGCTGAGACGGCCACGTCGGCGGTTTCGAACCATCCGAGTAGTTCCTCGCGAGGCACCCGTCCGGTCAGCGTCACCGCGTCCGCGACGCCGAGTTCGGCAATTCGGTCCTTGAGGTAGTCGGCGTAGCCCGCGTGGCCGTGGCCACCGACATGGACGACGTGTGCGTTTGGGTCGTGCTCGCGGAGCATCGGAGTAGCCTCAACGAGTGTGTGGACGCCCTTCCGGGGGATTGCACTGCCGACCGAGACTGCGACGGTCGCATCCTCCAGGCCGTAGGACGCGCGGACATCCTCAGCTGGGGTCTCCTGGTCGAACTCTGCGAGGCCGACGCCGTTGGGGATCGCGACCACCCGATCGGGGTCAATCCCCATCTCGGCGAGTTCGGGGACGGAGCGTTCGGCAACGGTGTGGACGTGATCGGCGAACCGGCTCCCGTACTTCTGGATCAGGTGATCGAGATAGACGCCCGTACAGTACTTCCACTTCTGGTCGAAAGATGGGTAGTCCCGAAAGGATCGGATCTCGTTGAGATATGTTCCGTGAGCAGTCTCAATCAACGGGGCGTCGACCTTCCCGAGCAGGTCGGCGAGCACGGGCAACATGATGTAGTTCCCGTGCATATGAATCAGATCGAACTCGTGGGTGTCGTCCAATTTTGACAGTGTCGGGAGCGCGCGAACGGCAAAGGCGAGGATGTTCAGCGGAAATAGCCGGTCGGTACGCTTAATTGTCCGGATTTCCACGTCGTCGGACAGCTCCGGAGACACGTCCGATTCCCGCTCTCGATCGGTGATGACCCAGTTTTCGATGCCCCGGTCATCGAGTTCATCGACGATATTGCGGGCGACGTATGGTACCCCGCCATGCCGGTTGAACGCCGGCGCAACTGTACAAACTTTCACAAACGCGTTTTTGCTGGGATTGATAAAAGAATTATTGTCTCGACTCTACACGATCACTCTGCTTTGCACGTTGAAGTAGGGAACGTGACGTAGGCGGTATCAAGAACAGATGAGAGAGATCACGGACTTCCCTAAAGCTAACGTACAAAATGGGACGATAATAAAATTCCTTTATTCCCCCATCGTAACATTCAATATGCATGATCAGCCTAAAATCAGGGTGCACCACGAGTCAAAGATGTAGATGTACCTTCGGACACCCACCTCTTCTTCCAGTTCTGTGGCCATCTCTCGGGGGCGATCGTACGTACTTTGTCTCCTTTCTCGTACTGGCGAAACACCAGTGAATAGGATGTTTTGTCGTCAGTGTAGAGCGAGTAGATAAGATTCCGGCCCCAAACTGGTTGGTCGTCAGTGACGCTGATGAGGGTATCGTCACGGCATTTACCGACGAAAATCGCAATCACCAACTTGATTTTGTTCACGTCAGCCGGACGCTTGACTACAACCTCTGGGATGACGGTGTGTTCTCTCTGGACCAGCGGAACGAGATCGTCTCAGAGGTGATCGACGAGGTGTTCCATCTGAAGAACTCGGTCGCCAAACACCGTCCAGATGAAGGGTTCGCGGCGATCCACGGAATGATCACTGTAACCTCTGAATATCTGGAAGGAACCTCTCGATCCAGTCAGCAGCGAAGCTGAGCCGATGGCTCAGAAGGAACGTCTCGGTGACGAACTCTCTGAAGTGGTCTTTCCCTTCGAAGATGGTTGGTGAAATCTCAGTCGATCACATCGACAGCCGCGTAATCTTGTCTGATGGCGGTGAATTAGATCGAACTGGTTGTGGAGCGTCTTCGAAGCGCGGGTGGGCGTGATTTTCGGGATGGACCGTCGCTGTCGGCGGCGGACTGCCGCCGACGCGACAGCGTCGCCACTCACGACCGCTGTCCGGACCGGTGGACAGCTACCGGAAGAACCGGTCGTCGAGTGACTGGTTCGCTGGAACAGCTCTGCGCACACCAAGCGCTGTCCAGGCGGCCCGCAGCACCATCTCACAGAACTCCGTGAACGACCACTGCCAGAGGCGGCGCCCCCCGCAGCGGGGCGCCGCCACGTACTTCCAGTGGAGATACCGCCAGCTGTTCTGAAGCAACAGACTCACGACGAACATCACCAGCCGTAGTCCAGCGTCCTGAGAACTGGTGAATGCGAGGCTCTGCTTGGCTAATCGGTAGCTCGACTCGATGCCGAAGCGTTTGCTGTAGTGCTCTCGGGCATCCCGTGGCGTGTCGATGAACGGCGCGTCAGCGGCGTAGCCGTGACGCGCCACCCCGTGTTCGTCGTATCGTCCCTGCTGGTAGACGCAATCGATGAACACGGGAAAGGTCACCTCGCCGGCGAGATCGTGTTCGATCTCGCGGCTCCAGCCTGTGCTGAGTTCCTCTTGAATCGTCTCGCCTCACTTGACGATCGGCATTACGTAGGCGTAGTTGTGCGCAGACAGCAGTCCGAGACAGGTGCTGTTGTAGAATCCGCGATCGAGGTAGACGGCCTTGACGTCGAGGTCAAGGCCGTCGAGGAGTTCAAGAAACTCAGCGAGGACATCACTGGTGGTGTCGCCAGCGACGAGCTGGCGCACCGCCAGCGTGTACCGCTTGTTACGCACCCGCGCGTAAAGGGTCGCATACGCGTGAAATGCCGTTGTTCCCCGTTTCGCTTCCGAGAAGTACAGCGCTTCTGTTTCGTCTTCGTCGCCGTAGTAGGGATCGAGGTGGAGGTCGGCTAATGATCAAGGAAACTTTTGCAGATTGAGGAACTTCTGACACCAGTCTTTTGCAAAACTGATTCGCTGTGTTACCTGATCGAACACGTCCTTGACGAGTTCGTGGAACTCGTCTTCGTCCTCGACGATGATCGGTGCCATCGTCCACTTGAGGTATTTCCAGACCTGCTCGATTGGGTTGAGATGCGGTGATCCTGACGGAAGGAAGATGAGATCGATCCCGAGTTGATGGGCACGCTTGCGCGTGTATTCACAGACGTGTGAACCGTGCTTATCCAAGACGAGCAGAATCCGCTTGCCGGGATTCTGCTCGCGGACCGCTTCTAACACCTCGCAAATCCGTTCCTTCTCCTCGGTTTCTTTCCAGCGAACCGTACTCTCCCCGTTCAGTGCGTAGAATCCAACCGCCGACTCTTCTGTCTTGACTAACGGCCGTTCGACGTGTGGATCGTCTACGTACCAGACACGGCGAGAATTATCGTACGGCTGCGGCTGTGACGCATCGAAAAATCCCAGAACAGTTCCACCATCTGTACAAACATCGTCGTCAACAGTCCACCCTTCTTCGTCGTCTCCTTCCTCTCTGTTGTGAGGGCCGTCATCCTCGTCGAGCGCGTCGGCGACGCGCTCGTCGAGAATCTCTTCTGGATTTTCCGGCCGATGTGGACGCTTCGGACGGGGTTTTGCGTAGGACAAGCCCAGATCACGGAGAAATTTCCCGAGGTAATCCGGATGATATTCGACACCGAACTCGTCTTTGAGAAGATGCTGAATCTCCTGTGATTTCCACGGTTGGCCGTCCCGAAGCATCTCTAATAGCTCTTCTTGTTCGTCTTCGTCGAGTTTCGGGGGCCGACCGCCCCCGAAACTCGGCATCAATCCCTCAAGCCCACCTTCGTTCCAGGCGTCCGCCCACCGCCTCCCGGTCGCTGCCGACCGTCCCTCGCGGTCGGCAGCTTCCGCAATCGAATCGCCGTAATAGAGGTTCTTCAGAAACCCGAACCGCCCTTTCCGACGATCGTCCTCGGCTTCACGAAGTAACTCGTCGATTTCCTCCTCCGAAAGATGATACGTGATCTCTTTTCGACGCTCTCCGCTCATTGCTTTGTAATCGAACGCGACCGACAAAGGTTTTCTCGCTCATTAAACGACCTCCACCGGTCGATCCGGCAGTGTCTCAAGCGCATCTCGTTGGAGGAGCGAGTCTCCAACCGCCTCAACAGTATCAAGATCGAACTTGTCGGTGAGATGTCCCCGGACAGTGTTGGCGTGCGGTGAGTCGTCTGTTGTTTCGCAGACGTGGTTGATCGAGGTCCCGCCGGCGCTGGCGCCGGCGAGGACCTCGTACAGTTTCTCCGTCGTGACTTCGACATTCTCACCGAGATCTATCGCAAGTTCCTCGTCAAGGCTGTTGACGACAAAATTAAGCAGCTGCTCTTCCTCTATCTCGTTGTCTGCTTGGTTGGCTTCCACACTCCTCCCAAGCAGACGCTTACTCTAACCCGATGTGATCGACTGAATCTCGCGCTTGGGGTCTTTTCACAGCGGTTCGATCGCGTTCAGCGTCGGCGAGTACAGCGGGATGAAGACGAACTCGATGCCGAGTTCGTCGGCCCGTTGTTGGGTGAGGTTCGCATGATGGGAGCCATAGCTGTCCGCCACGAGCAGAATCTGGCCCCGCGGATTCTGCTCGCGGATCTCCTCAACGATCGTCTCCTTGACTAACCGATCTTTGTACGTGATCACGCTCTGGCCAGTTAACGCATAGAAGCCAATCGACCGCCATGGCACCGCTACTAACGGTTTCTCTATCTGGACGGTGCGATCGTACGACCACATCCGCTGAGAGTTCTCGAAGGGCTGTGGCCACGCCTCATCGAAAGGCTGTGTCGAATCACTAGACTGCGGCGGAACGAGTCAGTAAATCAAAGGCGTTGAAGCGGGAGACCTGAGTTGTCCATGACACAAATCTCCCGCTTCATCGGAGAAGTTGTGCCGATTGCTAAAAGAGTCACTGGTGATGGTGACGAATCCGCCGCCCTAACGCGGGCGATCTGCGGTCTCTAGCCGCCGACAAAGGCTATGACAAGCAGTTACTCCGTGAATCACTGCGCGATATCGACATTAGACTGCTGATCAAACATCGTATCTTCGCACCGTACGACCACGCGCACAACGCCAGAATCGACGAACAACGCTACAATCAGCGCTCTATGACGAGACTGTGAACTCCGCAGTCAAGCGCTCGCTCGGATTCGCCGTGCGAGCACGTTCATGGTTCCGTGAATTCCGAGAGATTGCCCTGATGTGTGTCGTTTACAATATCAAGCGAGCCGTGAAACAGTGAAATCCAACGCCTTACAGCGATTCAACACAGCCCGAGTTTCACAACGAGAGCCAGAAGTTTCATCTCGGATCGAGCCTCCGGAAAAGTAACTTCGCGGCCACGGGTCCGAACGTTGAGGGGTGCCTGCGGAGCAGGTATGTCGCCCACTCAATGTGCTCTCTCGTACTCATACCGATACCTGTATCCTCGTCGAAGTGAGGCACAGATTTGCGATCTAATCGCCTGACAGTCCCACCGACTTTCTCAACACGAATCGCGAAATCTGTATCACCACCGTGATGTCTCCGCTCGTCGAAACCCCCGACGCGCTCCCAGAGGTCACGGTGAAAAATCAGGAGCCGTCCGATAACCCAGCGGAGTGGAAGAAAGTCTGCCAATCCTGCCAGCGTCATTCGATCTATTTCATTGATTGTTTCGACAACAAGGTCAGACGGGAATCGTATATCGTCGTCGGCGATTACGATCCAGTCCGACGCCGCCGCTTTCACGCCTTCGTTTCTAGCGACATTCAGCCCCTCGTCACGGCGGACAAGTACCTCCGCCTCTACTGGAACCGTCTCCAGCGTCACTACTGAATCTCTGTTCGTCGGTACGACGACCGATATGTCGTTGAAGTCGATCATAATTCTATATTGTCTCTATCACAAGCCTTGATGGATATTTTGTCGACCCTGAAAGACCGATTCGATGTTGGATGTGACTGTATCCCACGACGTAGTGGAATCCGATTCGGGTTTTACTTTCGTTGCTTCGGTTATAGCATTGCTAACGTCTTTTGGGTCATTGGACTGCACCCCAATCACAGCAGGTGATTCGGTCCACTTCTCGAGAGCACCGTGTCGCCTGACGACACATTGTGTACCTGAAGCCAGTGCTTCGGCAACGGTCATCCCGTAAGCCTCGAACGTTGATAGTGTTAGGTAAACACGAGCACCGGAATAAAGGCTTGGGAGACGGTCGTCGCGGACATGACCCAAAAAGTCGACCCGGTCCAAGACGCCTTCCTGACGAGCCACCCGCACCAGTTCGTCTCGATACGGGCCGCTCCCGGCGATCACCAAATCGTACTCGGGTAACTCCGGTAACGCTCGAATCACATATTGTATTCCTTTGTACTCTTCAAGTCGACCGACACACAGCAAATATGGCTGTTCACGCTCTTCGGGGTCTGCGTTAGCAAATCGATCAATATCCAATCCATTCGGAACCACGGTTGCATCAACCTCGAAATCCTCGTGTAGCTGTTCCCGCTCCCACTCGCTCACGGCAATCACAACATCTGCCTGCTTGACTATCCACTTTCCGAGTGGTCGGTATACTCTTAGCAATCGATCCCGGTATGCGCTCGCACTACCGCCGTGATAGTGTGTCGTCACGATGAACCGTTCGTCACTGACACCCAGTGCAGCGAACAACATAGGAAACGCATGATAATTATGAGCGTGCACGACATCTGCCTCAGTACGACGGACAGCCCACGCCATCTGTGGCGCGACGTAGAATGCATTACCCATACTGAAAGACCGAAACCGCTGTACGCGAACTCCACCATCGAACTCGCTGGATGGAACGTCTGAACCGGCATCTGCACTAAACACGGTCACATCGTGTCCACGGTCGACAAGTCGCGTCGCGATCTCGCGAACGTGCGTTTCCACACCACCAGTGCGTGGCGGATACCGGTGCGTAACGAACAGGATCTTCATTCGAACGCCTCTCGAAGCTCTTGATCCACGTCCCACGTGCCGTCGCCGTTCCCGCGCAGCAGCTCCACGCTCGCCCGGAGCAGCGACACCTGCGTATCGAATATCGAATAGAGCGGTTGCAGCGGCCCGAGCAAGTCCTTCTGGCCGAGATAGACGAACCCGCCCACTGCAACGGGCAACGCGAGCCCAGCGATACCGAACAGCGACACTGCGGCCCCGGTTCCAACGACCAGCGTCACCGCCAGCAACCACGGCGAGACGATCATAAACCACCAGTTGAACGGCAACACGACTGTCCCGTAGCGGCTGTACTTCCCCAGCGCGTCCCGATGCTGCACCAACAACCGAATCAATCCCATCCCGCGGCGGTCTTTCTGCTTGCGTCGCTTCCGGAATGCCGAATGAGAGGCTTCCATATATCGTACGGCGGGGTCGAAGATGACTCGCTTCCCCTGTCGACGTATTTTCAGCGCCAACTCGGTATCGTCGGCCAGAGAGTTCGGATCGATCGGGACGATCGCGTCGTTTTCGAACGCCGAAAACGGCCCGTGGAAAATGAGCGTCGAATCGAGGTGTGACTCCAGTTGCTGGATGTGTGACTGGATCCCTCGATACCCCGATTCGACTTCGCTCCCGCCGAGCACGTCGACGTTTTGTCCCGTCACGGCGGCCACGTCATCGTCCGCGAGGTTCGCGACGGCTTCCCGGAGGACGTCGTCCGGCAGCTTCGAATCGCAGTCGGTTTTGACGACGATCTCGTTCGAAGCCGCCTCGTAGGCGTCGTTGAGCGCGGGTGCGAGCCCGCGGCGTTCGTCTTCCTCGAGAAGCACCAGTTCGGGCGACGCCAGATCGGAGAGGTAGTCCTGAATGATCTCGACGGTCTCGTCGGTCGAGGAGTCGACAACGACGAGTTCGATTTTGTCCATCGGGTACTCGAGCGCCAGCAAGTCATCGAGTTTCGTCGCAACGATCTCGGCTTCGTTGTACGTCGGGAGGACGATGCTCACTGTCGGCTCCCAGTCCTGCTTGTCCGCCGGCGAGCCCGCTGGCCGGGCCCACGCATAGATGACGAGATACCAGACGTACGGGAGTGCCGTCACCGCGAGCAACCCGAGGGCGACCGCAGAGAGGAGATTCATGCCGCTAGCTTCGACAGCTCCGGATAAAATTCCTCCGCTATATCGGTTTCGAGAGTGCACTACAAGCCCGCTTCGTATCGACTGCAGAACTCACAAAACGCAAATCGAACAGCAGTCCGTCCGCAAACCCGTGCAGGACAGTCTCATACTGCCGGCTGTAACAAACTGAAGGAATTCGCCACCCCGGGGTGGCGAATATCTTTACGAACTTACAGCCGGCAGTATCAGTCCCGGGTGGGGACGCGACCGACGATCAGGCGTCGAGGCCCAGATCCTCGGCGCGTTTGTCGATCCACTCCTGCAGTTCCTCGATCGCGGCTTCGCCCTTCTCCTCGTCTTTGAACAGGTGCTTGAACCGGCCCTGCGGCTCGAGCCACTCGTCGATGGGCTCGCGGTCGCGGATCTTGTTGACGCTGGTGATCTCGCCGTCTTCCATCTCGAAGACCGGGAACAGCCCCGTCTTGACGGCCATCTCGGCCAGTTCGACGGTCTTCGCGGAGTCGAAGCCCCAGCCGACCGGACAGGGGGCGTAGACGTGGAGGAACTTCGGCCCGTCGATCTCCAGGGCCTTCTCGACTTTCTGCTTGAAGTCGTGGGGGTTGGAAATCGACGCCGTCGCGACGTAGGGGACGCCGTGATCGGCGGCGATCGAGGCCATGTCCTTCTTGTTGGTGTCGTTGCCGATGCTCTCCTTGCCGGCCGGCGAGGTAGTCGTCTCGGCACCGAACGGCGTCTGGCTGGAGCGCTGGACGCCGGTGTTCATGTACGCCTCGTTGTCGTACATGATATAGAGGACGTCGTGGCCGCGCTCCATCATGCCCGACAGCGCGCGGAAGCCGATGTCGGCGGTCGCGCCGTCGCCGCCGATAGCGATGATGTTGAGGTCGTCCTCGTCCTGCACGTCGAGGTGGTCGGGGTCGCGCCGGTCGAAGGCCTGATAGGCGGCCTCGACGCCCGCGGCGACGCTGGCGGCGTTCTCGAAGATGTTGTGGATGTAGCTGGTGCCCCAGGAACTCTCGGGGTAGGGCGTCGAGATGACTTCCATACAGCCGGTGGCGTTGGCGACGATCGTGTTTTCGCCGGCGGCTTCAGTGATGTATTTCATCGCCAGCGCGGGGCCACAGCCGGCACACGCGCGATGGCCCGGGTTCCACAGTTCGTCGTCGTGCTCGAGCTGGTCGGTGTAGTCTTGCTCTTCCAGGTCGGAACTCATAGGTCATCCCCTCCTTCGAGGAGTTCGGGACGCAGTTGCGGCCACGATTCGCTCTCTTTGAAGCTCATCTGCGGCGTCGCGGTCTTGACGTCCTCGACGATCTCCGCGATGTCTTCGGGCTTGACGTCACGGCCGGCCATCCCCAGCACGTAGCTCTTGATGGGGGGCTGGCTCTCGGCGTGGTAGAGCGCGCCCTTGATCTCGCCGGCGAAGGCGCTCTCGTAGCCGGGGGACATCTCCTTGGTCAGCACGGCGACGCTTTCGGCGTCGGCCAGCGCGTCGCGCAGTTCGGGGGCCGGGAACGGCCGGAACACGCGGGGCCGGACCATGCCGACCTTCTCGCCGTCCTCGCGGTAGGCGTCGACGACGTTGCGGATGGTGCCGGCGATCGACCCCATCGCGACGACGATGTGGTCGGCGTCGTCGGCGTAGTAGGTGTCCAGCATGCCGCCGTACTCGGTGTAATCGCGGCCGAACACGTCGCGGAACTCCTCGACGGCGTCGGCCCAGACCTCTCGCGCGTCCATCATCGCGCGCTGGATCTCGTAGCGGCTTTCCGTCCAGTGCTCGGGCCGGGCGTAGGCGCCCATCGTCTTCGGATCCGAGGGATCGAGCGTGTACTCCGGATCGCGCGGCGGGAGGAACTCGCTGACTTCCGCCTCGTCGGGGATGTTCGCGGGTTCCTGGACGTGCGTCAGGATGAAGCCGTCGAAGTTCGACAGCGCGGGCAGGTTGACCTGCTCGGCGACGCGGAAACCAAGCAGGACGTGATCGATCGCTTCCTGAACGTCCTCGGCGTGGAACTGGAGCATGCCGCCGTCCCGTTCCGCGAAGGCGTCAGTGTGGTCGGCCCAGATCGACAGCGGGGCCGACAGCGACCGGTTGGCGACCGCCATCACGATCGGCAGGCGCATCCCCGCGGCCGTAAAGAGGGGTTCGCTCATCAGCTTCAGGCCCTGACTCGAGGTCGCGGAGAACGCGCGAGCGCCGGCCGCCGACGCGCCGATGCACGTCGATGCGGCGTTGAACTCGCTGTCGACCTTGATGAACTCGCTGTCGAGTTCGCCGTCGGCGACCAGTTCGGAGAGCTTCTCGACGACGCCAGTCTGGGGCGTGATCGGGTACGCCGAGACGACGTCGGGGTCGGCGGCCATGACGCCTTTGGCGACCGCCGACGTCCCCTTCATCACTTCCTGTTCGTCCGAGGGGTTCTGCTGGTTTGCTTGCGCCATATTATCTCTCCTCCCGTACCATTTCGATCGCGTCGGTCGGACACACTTCCGCGCAGATGCCACAGCCCTTGCAGTAGTCAAGATCGAACGCGTAGAAGTCCTCGCCCTCGACCGGCTTTGCGGCCTGGTCCGGACAGTACGTCTCACACTGACCGCAGTTGATACAGGTGTCCGGGTCGACGACCGGCTTGTACTCCCGCCAGGAGCCGGTCTTGTTCGCGCGGGACGTGTTCGGTTCCGCGACGACGCCAGTCGTGATCTTCAGGTCTTCGTATGGGTCTTGCGTGTCGCTCATGCGTGTACCTCCGTGTACGCGTCGGTCGTGGCCGCGACGTTCTTCTGGCCGATCTCGCCCTCGAACTTGCGGGTGATGACCGCCTCGAGGCTCTCGGTGCTCAGTTTGTCAGTCGCGCCCGCGAAGGCCCCGAGCAGCGCCGTGTTCATGATCGGCCGACCGAGGTTCTCGAGCGCGATCTCGGTCGCGTCGACGGTGACGATCTCGGCGTCGGTGTCGATGGCGACGTCCTCGGGGTCGGCGTCCGTGTTGACGATCAGGATGCCGTCGTCGCTGAGCCCTTCCGTCACGTCAACGTACTCCAGCAGGCTCGTGTCCTGAACGATGACACAATCCGGCTGTTCGACGTGGCTTCGCTCGGTGATCTTCTCGTCGCTATACCGTACGTAGGCCTCGACGGGCGCTCCGCGTCGCTCGACACCGAACGACGGTGTCGCCTGCGACCAGATGCCGTCCTCGTGGCCTGCCTGTGCGAGCAGCTGGGCAAGCGTGACCGACCCTTGCCCACCGCGTCCGTGAATTCTGATTTGATACATTGTGTGTCCCTCCGGGATGAGATGGCCCCGTAATCGTTCCGACGTAGATCGTCGGTCTATGAGCCACCGTACCCTCTCATATGTTCTCCACCCATTCACCATTTGACCCCCAAAATACGGGGTGTTTAAGAGATAGGGGGAATATGCTTCAGGAACGTTCATCATTGTAGGGAAAACCGTTACAGTTTTTCGAATTATCAATTATCAACTTTTCTCCCCCCTCGACCCCGATAGCGGCCGATCTGGGATCGAGAGCGCCAGTCTTCACGGGCAGAACGCTCCCGAGAACGGCGATCGGGATAGCTGACCGGACCCCCAATATATGGGTATGGTGTGTGGTACATCGTGGCGCAACCGCAAACGACTGATACTGGTGGCTATACGTTCGTAACGATATCTGGCACGACGGCGTGCCAGATCAGTTCGAAATGGTATAGCCACCAGTATGATACGGTCGGTTGTACGTCTGTTCCAGATCGATCGGGTATGCGATCGTACCGGTAACTCGTTACACCCGACCGTATGACGCCGGGAAATATTATAATAAGATATATTATATTAGGATAGATGTGATATCCAGAAACGCGCGTTTCAGTCCGGACGACCACTGTCGATTCGTGTTACGACCGATCTTTAATGAACATCCCTTTGATATATCCGGTCAGATCCGCCAACGTTATACCCTAGCCCCTGTCAGAGGGTGGTATGACTTTGCACGCCAGAGAGATAAACCAGGACGTCAGGGAACTGGGCGAGCTCCTGGGATCGGTCATCAAACATCAAAGCTCCGAGGAGGCGTTCGACCTCGTCGAGACGGTGCGCAACGCGGCGATCAACTACCGGCGCGGCGACGCCGACAGTCGCGACCCGATCCACGACACGCTCGATCGGCTGTCTCCGGAAAAGCAGGACGTCGTTGCACGTGCGTTCACGACCTACTTCGAACTCATCAATCTCGCCGAAGAGCGCGAACGCGTTCGGGAGATCCGAGAGGGCAGTCAGGACGGCGTGCTCGGCGACAGCGTGGAGGAGACCGCCGAATACCTCTACGAGCACGACGTCGACCCGGAGACCGTCGAGTCGATCCTCGAGGACGTGTTGATCCAGCCGACGTTCACGGCCCACCCGACCGAAGCGCGGCGCAAGACGGTCAAGGCGAAGCTCCGTGACATCGCCGGCAACCTGGAGGAACTGGACGAGGTACGGCTGACGGAAAACGAGGACCGACGGGTCCGCCAGAACGTCCGCGCGCAGGTGACGAGCCTCTGGCAGACGCCACAGGTCAGAGACCGCCGGCCGGAGGTCACCGACGAGGCACTGAACGTCCAGTGGTACCTCGAGAACGTCCTGTTCGACGTCATCGACGAGGTCTACGAGGAGTTCGAGTGGGCGCTTGACGACGTCTACGAGTCCGAGATCGACGTGCCCAAGCTCTACGAGTTCCGCTCGTGGGCCGGGTCCGACCGCGACGGGAACCCGTACGTGACCCCCGAAGTCACCGCCGAAACGCTCGAGCGACAGCGCGACGTCGTGCTCCCGCTGTACCGTGACCGACTGAAGGAACTGTCGGGCGTGCTGACACAGGACGGCCGCCAGATCGACGTCGGAGAGCGCTTCCAGGAGCGACTCGACGCGCACCGCGAGCGGCTGCCTGGTATCGCTGCCGAGGCCAAAGAGCGCTATCCGAACGAGCCCTACAGACAGAAACTCAAGCTGATGCGCGAGTCGGTGCTGCGGGTTTCGGACGTCCGCTCTGGCGGATACAGCGACGAGGATGAGTTCCTCGAGGATCTGCGAGTGGTCGCCGACAGCCTCGAACGAAACGGCGCCGGCCAGATCTCCGAAACCTACGTCGAGCCCCTGATTCGGAAGGTCGCGACGTTCGGGTTCAGCCTCGCCAGCCTCGACCTGCGCGACCACCGCGGGATGCACACCGACGCGATCGCTGAGGCGGTCGACCAGCAAGAGGACATCGACTACAAGGGCATGGACGAACAGGAGCGCCAGGAGTTCCTGACCGAGGCGATCCTGCAGGACGAGCCGATCATCGACATCACGGACAGAGCGGGGCTCTCCGACGACGCCGAGCGCGTGCTCAGGCGCTTCGAAGAGGCGGCCAACTGGCAGCAGGAGTTCGGCGTCGACGCGATCGACACCTACGCGATCAGCTGGTTCGAAGAGCCGAGCCACGGGCTGGAGGTGCTGTTCCTCGGCGATCAGGCCGGGATCGTCGACCTGCCGGGCTACTGTGGGTTCGACATCGTCCCGCTGCTCGAGAGCGAGTACGCGCTCTCGGGCGCACGGCGGATCATGGGGACGCTGTTCGAGAACGAGGCCTACGCACAGGCGCTGGAGGCGCGCAACGACACCCAGGAGATCATGCTGGGGTATTCCGACTCCAACAAGGAGAACGGCTATCTCGCGGCCCAGTGGTCGCTGTACCGCAACCAGAAGCGACTTGCGGCGATCCACGACGACTACGATATCGACCTGCGGCTGTTCCACGGTCGCGGGGGTTCGATCTCCCGCGGCGGCGTGCCGATGCACGAGGCGATGCTGGCGCTACCCAACGAGACCTGCAACGGACAGATCAAGTTCACCGAACAGGGCGAGGCCATCTCCGAGAAGTACGCCAACGACAGTATCGCCGAGCGGAACCTCGAACAGATGGTCAACGCGCAGGTCAAGGCGCGTCACAACGCGATGCACGAGCCGATCGAGGAGGTCCCCGACGAGTGGATGTCGGCGATGGAAACCGCGTCCGACGCCGCCCGCGAGGAGTATCAGGGACTGCTGGAGACCGACGGGTTCGTCGAGTTCTTCGGGCAGGCGACGCCGATCGGCGTCATCGAGGACCTGAACCTCGGCTCCCGGCCCGCCTCGCGAAGCGGCGAACGCAGCGTCGAGGACCTGCGCGCGATCCCGTGGGTGTTCTCCTGGACGCAGGCCCGCTGTATCATCCCCGGCTGGTACTCGCTGGCGTCCGGGATCGAGGCCTACCTCGAGAACGGCGGCGACGTCCAGACGCTCCAGACGATGTACGAGGAGTGGCCGTTCTTCAACACGATCCTGGACCACGCCGCGCTGGCGCTTGCCCGTACCGACATGGAGATCGCCCAGCAGTACGCCGACCTGGCCGACGACGAGTTGCGCGAGAAGATCTTCCCGACCATCCGGAACGAATACGAGAGCGCAGTCGATCTCGTCCTCAAGATCACCGGTCGCGACGAACTCACCCATCGTGACTGGCTCGAAGAGAACCTCGAACGCCGCAACCCGTACGTCGACCCGCTGAACCTCCTCCAGATCCGGCTGCTGGCCCAGAGCCACCTCACCGAGACCGAACAGCAGACGCTGCGGCTCACTGTCCACGGCATCGCTGCCGGGATGAAAAACACCGGATAACGCCGTCGCGGTCCGTCTGGCCCGCCGCTGCAGTCGTTCGCCCCACGCCCGTTCGTCGCCGCCAGCCGGAATCTTCTCCGGGGTATAATTCTACACATAGAAGTGGGCAAAAATAGAACCATTTATTTACGTCCGGGTAAACATATCCGACAGGAATGACGCTTCATACGATCCTGCTGGCAGTCGGACCGGACGACAACCACCGCGCGGAGGAGCTCGCCGAGGCCGTCGTCGAGATCGGGAAACCGGCCGACGCGGAGGTCGTCATCGGTCACGTGTTCACCGAAAGCGAGTTCCGGCGAGCGGCCGAGCGCCTGGACTTCGACGACGACCTGGCAGACCCCAACGAGGTCGCAAAGCGCCACCAGACGGTACGGACGATGACGGAGCTGCTCGACGAGGCCGGCGTCGACTACACGATCCGCGGAGAGGTCGGCGAACACGCCGAGGAGATCGTCGAACTCGCGACGAAAGTCGAGGCCGATCGCGTCGTCGTCGGCGGTCGCAAGCGCTCGCCGACCGGCAAGGCCGTGTTCGGATCGACCGCGCAGGCGGTCATGCTCGACGCGCCCTGTCCGGTGACGTTCGTGCGCGGCGAAGACAAAGAGTAGCCGATCAGTCGATCAGCGCGGCTTCGATGAGTTCGAGCGGGTGGCGGACCTCGTAGCCGGTGCCGTGTTCCATCTGGCTCGCACAGGTGGGACACTCGGTCATGCCGGTCGTCCCCTCGGATTCCTCCATGTGCTCGAACATCTCCGAGCCGATCTCCATCGACTTCTCGTATTTCTCGGACTTCCAGCCGTAGGTGCCCGAGATGCCCGAGCAGGACTCGCCGACGTCCTCGACCGCGACGCCGTCGAGATCGCGGAAGAGCTCGATCGCCTGGCGTTCCAGCCCCTGATTGCGGGCGTGACACGGCGCGTGGTAGGCGAACTCCTCTTCGAGTTCGCCCGAGACTTCGGCCGCTTCGAGTTCCTGGCGGACGTCGGTGTGGATCCGGAGGTACTCGACGGCGTCGTAGGTGTGCGCGGCGAGGTCGTCGATCCCGTCGATGTCGAACAGCTCGGGGTACTCGTTGCGCAGCGCCATCGAACAGGAGGTACAGGAGGCGACGACGTCGGCCCCCTCCTCGATCGCGGCCGTGAGTTCCTCGACGTTGGTCTCGGCGTGGCGGCGGGCGTCGTCGAGCATCCCGTTTGCGAACATCGGCGTCCCCGAGCACTTCTGGGGCGGGACCATGACCTCGTAGCCGAAGTGCTCGTAGATGCGGACCAGTGCCTTCGCGACCTCGGGCGTGTTGTAGTTCGAGTAACAGCCGTGGAAGTACGCGATCTTCTTGTCGTCCGAGTGGACTTTCGCGCCGCCGCGTTCGGACCACCACTGGCGGAACGTCTGGGTGGCGAACTCGGGGAACTCCCGCTCGCTGGGGACGTGCAGCACCTTCTCCATCGCCCACCGGACCGGACCGAAGTTCATGAAGAAGTTTGCCGTCCGCGGGAACATGCTCGCGAAGTACGCGGAGGTCCGGTAGTTGGCGAGGATCCGGTTGCGGATGTACTTGACCGAGAGCTTCGACATCTGGTTGTCGACGTACTCCCCGCGGGCGGTGTTGTGCATCTGGGCCAGATTGACCCCGGAGGGACAAGACGTATCACACCGAAGGCAGTTCGAACACTCCGAGATCGACGGATCGATCTCGTAGTCGTCGTCCGTCTGTTTGAGCCGCCACTGTTCGGGGCCCTGGAACTTCGGCCCCGGGAAGTCGTCGTCGACTTCCGCGACGGGACAGTTAGTATCACAGGTCGAACACTTGTAACACGAATCCGCGCCGGGACGGAGGTCGAAATCCTCGTCGTCGGGGAAGACCTCGAGCGGTTCGTATTCCTCGCCCGTATTCGGTACGACTGGGTCGAACTGCGTTGGGTCTCTAGCGTCGCTCATTGTGCCTCCTGTGCCGCGAGACGGCCAGCGTGATATCCTGTCGCGATCGAGACGCCACTGCCGGATTTCTCGGCGGCGAAGTCGTGCCCACCGAGGACCGAACCGGCGGCTCGCAGGTTTTCGAACTCCGGCGAGCCGCCCGAATCGAGTGGCCGCAGTTCGGTGTCGGGATCGACGCCAAATCCGGCGAACGGGTGGTCACCGAAGACGGCCTCGTCGAACCAGTCGTATCGGTCCTCCGAGTGTTCGACATGACAGTCGAAGATCGGTTCGTAGACGTGCTCGCGGTCGGACTCGACGCCCTTGCCGACGAGGCCACCGGTGGCGAGCACGAACTGGTCGGCGCTGTAGGGAATCCGCGCGCTCTGCTTGTCGACGTAGACGGTCTCGACGCGG
Source organism: Halapricum desulfuricans (assembly GCF_017094525.1). NCBI lineage: Archaea > Methanobacteriati > Methanobacteriota > Halobacteria > Halobacteriales > Haloarculaceae > Halapricum > Halapricum desulfuricans. The sequence goes on from NZ_CP064788.1 coordinate 793,323, forward strand.
TTCTGTCCGTCAAACGAGACGACGGGGTTGCCGCTCTCGAAGTTGCCGCCGGCCTCGTCGAACGCCTCGAAGAGCCGATCCTCCAGTCGGACGCCGGGTAGCGACGGTGGCGTCGCCGGCACCTCGAAGACCTCGACGCCGAGCTCCGCTTCGAGCGCTGCCCGGACGCCGGCGGCGTCGGCATCGCCGAGGACTGCCGGCAGGCCGACGCGCTTTTCGTCCTCGATCAAGGGGTTGAGGCGTTCGACCAGCGCGTCCCGGGCCCCGCGCTCGCGGCCGCGCACTTCGACGGGACCGTTCTTCTCGAGCAGTTTCGCGTATCGGGTCACCTTGGCGTCGTCCTGGAGATCGCCGGGGAACTGGATCGTCTCCCCGCGCACGTCGAACGGCACGCCCGCGGCCTCGAGGTGGGCCGCGACGTGGGGCGCGTCGAAGTCGGGCATCGCCTCGAACCCGACCAGCAGGAGGTCGCGGTCGTCGCTGGCGAGCCCGGCGGCCGCACCGTCGGGGTACCGAGCGGTCGGCTTGACCGTCCCGCCGTAGGTCGGCAGCAGGGCATTGGTGTCCGTGTGTCCGCCCCGGTAGGTGTCGACGACCTCGTCGAACATCGACATCGCCTCCCTGACAGTATCCTCGCCGAGGAGCCGATACGGGTGCTCGTCGGGGAGTTCGGGGATGGCGCTGTAGGGGTCAGTCAGTGGCCCCTCACCGTCTGGGGTGTACCCGAGTACGTCGATCAGCCCCGACGCCTGCCGGAGCGTGCTCTGTTTGTACGTGACCAGTCGCACGTCAGCGCCCTCGCGCGCGGCCGAGATCGCACTCGACAGCCCCGCGAGACCGCCGCCGATCACCAGCACGTCCGATTCAATAGCCATCCCGCTCACCCCCGTCGGCCGCGACGTCGGCACCGCCCGGCTCGCCGGAGGCGTCGGCCCCGGCGTCGAACGCGGCGAAGTCGATCGGCTCGCCGTCTGCGGGGTCGTTGTCGCGGTTTTGGGTGGTCGCGTGGAGCGCGTAGTTCAGCATCGCCTGGGAGAGTTGCTGGCCCCAGAGGGCGTGGCGCTGGCCCTTCCAGCGCTCCTGAAGCAGTTCGTCCCAGGCCTCGCGGGCGACGGTTTCGTCGAAGGTTTCGCCGTCGACGTTGGCCTCGTGGAGTTCACTCGCCAGCCGGTGGACGCACATGCCGCCCTGACAGTTGCCCATCGAGGCGCGGGTCCTGATGCGGACGGCGTTGAGATCCGAGCCGGACTGCTCGATGGCGTCCTGGACCTCCGCGCGCGTGACGCCCTCACACTCACAGATCACCGGGTTCGGGTCGTCGGTCGTGAGCACCTCGTCCGCGCGCGAGCCGAGTCGCTCGACGCTGCGCCGCCCGACCGGCGATCGAAGCCCGAACTCCTCCATGTAATCGCGCAGGACCGAGAAGTCCTCGCTGCCCGGCAGCGGTTCATCGGCGGTCCGGCACTCGCGCTCGATGCCGAACTGCTCGCAGACGTGGTCGCTGATCTTCTCGGCCATCAGCCGGTAGGTCGTGAACTTCCCGCCGACGATGCTCGTCATGCCCGGCAGGTCGTCGCGCTCTTCGTGGTCCAGCAGGAAGAAGTCCCGCGTGATGTCTGTCGGGTCCTCGCTGCCGACGTCCGGCGGTTCGTACAGCGGGCGCACGCCCCAGAAGGAGCGGATCGTCCGCGCCTCATCGAGCATCGGCACGAGTTCCTTGAGCGTGTCGATCATCAGGTCGACTTCCCACTGTTCTTCGGGGTAGTCCTCGGGGTCCTCGACCTCCTCGTCGGTCGTCCCGAGGATCGCGGTCGTCTCGTGGGGCACGACGATGTCGGCGTCGCCCTTCGGTCGACAGCGGTTGATGACCGTGTCGACCTGCCGGATGTTCATGATCGTCATCACGCCTTTCGACGGTCGGACCTCGATATCGACGTCGGCCATGTCGCCGATCTGTCCCGCCCAGGCCCCGCTGGCGTTGACGACGTAGTCGGCGCGGATCTCTTCGGTCCCGCCTTCGGTCCCGTGGACGCGGATCCCGGGGCCGGACTTGTGCTCGACCTCGACGCCGACGACCTCGCCGTCCTCGATCAACAGGTCGGTCACCGGCGAATGGGTCTCGATACGCGCGCCGTGCTGTTCGGCGCTGGCGGCGTTGGCGACCACGAGCCGGAACGGATCGATCGCCCCGTCCGGCACGGCGATGGCCTTGTCGATGTCCTTCGCGAGGTGTGGCTCGCGCTTGCGCGCCTCCTCGCCGGAGATTACTTCCGCCGGGATGTCACACTCCCGGCACCCGTCGAGTTTCTTCTGGAAGTACTCCTCCGAGTCCTCCGGGCGCTTGACGAACATCCCGCCGGTCATCTCGACGCAGTGGGATGCGATGTCTCGGAGGACGCGATTCTCCTGAATACACTCCTTCGCGCTGGCCTGATCGGAGACGGCATAGCGGCCGCCGCTGTGAAGCAGGCCGTGCATTCGGCCGGTCGTCCCGTGGGTGAGGTTTCCCTGCTCGACGAGCGTCACGTCCAGATCGCGCATCGCGAGATCGCGCGCGATACCGATACCGGTCGAACCTCCGCCGATCACGACAACGTGTGGTGTAGAAGCCATTCGATGAAGCCACATCTGTCCTGAACGTACTTTATTGTTACTACTATTCCCGAACTGCCGATAAAGAAATGAGCTACCCCCGCAAAACAGGTAAGTGTGAAGTAATATTTCATCGTAATCGACCCAGAGAGGGGATTTCTCTCGAATTCGCGAGCAAGTTTGCGGCAGATTTATAATCAATCACTGTGAGTTTTACTACCAACACGGCACTATCCGTAAAGTGTGCCGTGGGCACAAATCATGTCAGACACATACGTCGGTGCGATCGATCAGGGGACGACCGGCACCCGCTTCATGGTCTTCGACCATGACGGGACGGTCGCTGCAAGCGCGTACGAAAAGCACGAACAGATCTATCCGGAACCGGGTTGGGTCGAGCACGATCCGATGGAGATCTGGGAAAACACCAAAGACGTCGTCATCGAGGCGCTGGCGCAGGCTGGAATCGAGGCCAGTCAGCTCGAAGCGATCGGCGTGACAAACCAGCGTGAGACGACGATCGTGTGGGACGCCGAGACAGGCAAGCCGGTCCACAACGCCATCGTCTGGCAGGACCGCCGGACGACCGACCGCGTCGAGGAACTGCAGGAAGAGGACAAAGTCGAGTGGATCCGCGAGAAGACCGGTCTGGAAGTTGACGCCTACTTCTCGGCGACCAAGGTCGAGTGGCTACTCGAGGAGGGCGATCCGGTGAAGATGCAGCGTTCGCGTCCGCAGGACAACAAGGAGCGCGCCGAAGCCGGCGAGCTCATGATGGGGACGCCGGACGCCTGGATCATCTACAACCTCACGGGCAACAACATCACGGACGTCACCAACGCCTCGCGGACGATGCTGTACAACATCCGCGACATGGAGTGGGACGAGGAACTCCTCGAGGAGTTCGGCGTGCCCGAGGTCATGCTGCCCGAGGTTCGCCCGTCCAGCGACGAGGACTACTACGGCCACACCGACGCCGACGGGTTCCTCGACGCCGAGGTGCCGGTTGCCGGCGCGCTCGGCGACCAGCAGGCGGCGCTGTTCGGCCAGACCTGCTTCGACGCCGGTGACGCGAAGAACACCTACGGGACGGGTTCGTTCTTCCTGATGAACACCGGCGAAGAGGCCGTCAAAAGCGATCACGGCCTGCTGACGACGGTCGGCTTCCAGCGCTCCGGTGAGCCCGTCCAGTACGCCCTGGAGGGGTCGATCTTCATCACCGGCGCTGCGATCGAGTGGCTCGAGGACGTCGAACTCATCGACGACCCGACGGAGACGGCCGAACTCGCGCGGTCGGTCGACTCGACCGACGGCGTGTACATGGTGCCCGCGTTCACCGGGCTCGGTGCGCCACACTGGGACGGTCGCGCACGCGGGACAATCGTCGGGATGACCCGCGGTACCCGTCGCGAGCACATCGTGCGGGCGACGCTGGAGTCGATCGCCTACCAGACCCGCGACGTCGCGGAAGCGATGGAGGCCGACTCGGGCGTCGAGATGACGAGCCTCAAGGTCGACGGTGGCGCGGTCAAGAACAACTTCCTCGTCCAGTTGCAGTCTGACATCATCCAGACGGAGATCGCACGCCCACAGGTCGACGAGACCACTGCGCTGGGCGCGGCTTACGCGGCCGGGCTCGCGGTCGGTTACTGGGAGACACTGGACGAGCTCCGACAGAACTGGCAGGTGGATCGCTCCTTCGAGCCCGAGATGGACCCGAACAAGGCGGACAAACTGCACGACCGCTGGGAAGACGCCGTCGAGCGCTCGCTCGACTGGGCACGGGAGGAATAACGTATGGCTGTCGAGCTCGTCGATCCGGCACTCGTAGCCGATACGACGGACATCGTACTGCAGACCGAACAGACATGGGGCGGCATCGAAGACGTCACCGGCGTCCTCGTCGACAACCCCGAGATCTGGCTCGGTGCCGCGGCCGGCGGTGCCTTCGGTGCCGCGCTCGGTGCACTCCCGGCGTTCGTCTTCACTGGCTTTCTCGTTCTGGCCGGTATGGCCGGCGGTGGCATGGTCGGCGTCGGGTTCGGCCCGGTGTTCGGTCCGCACATCTCATTCGCCGGCGGTGCGGCAGCGGCCGCCTACGCCGCGAAGAACGGCATCATGGAGTCCGGTATGGCATACCATAACGGGAAAGACATAACATTCGCGTTAGGGACGCGACCTGACGTACTCACTGTCGGTGCGGCGTTCGGGTTGTTCGGCATCGCGCTCGAACAGACGTTCCGTAACCTCGCCGTGCCGACTGACCCCATCGCGTTCACCGTCGTCGCCAGCGCGTTCCTGCACCGGGCGGTCTTCGGCTACTCGATCCTCGGTGTCGTCAGCGACAAGGCGAGCGGCCGCTTCGACATGGGGCCGTTCGAGCGCGAAGAGATGGGCAACAACCACAACTTCGGCGACGGCGAGAAAGACAACTCCGAGATGCTCGCCGTCGAACCGTGGCTGGGCCACCAGTACAAGTGGAGCCACGTCGCCACGATCGGCGCCTTTGCGGGGGCCGCAGCGGCCTACGCGGGGCTGCAGATCGCAGGAGCTTACGACGGCGCAGCCGCACCCGCAGTGTTCTTCGGGTTCGGGCTGAGTGCCGCGTCGCTGCTGTTCCTGAACCTCGGCGTCGCGCAGATCCCGGTGACGCACCACATGACGCTACCGGGCGCGACTGCGTACTTCGCGGTCACACTGGATGTCGGTAACGGCGCTATATTGTCCGGTGCGGATCCGATCGTCGGTATCCTTATGGCAGCCATCTTCGGGCTGCTCGGCGGAGTCGTCGCCGAAGCCGGCCAGCGGATCTTCTATGCGCACGGTGCGACCCACGTGGACCCACCGGCGTTCGCGATCTTCATCACGATCTCGATAATTTGGCTGCTTGCGTTCCTGGGCGTCTTCGAGACGTCCGTGTGGGTCCCCGGCGGACTCTAAACGAAAGCAGCTGCTCTGACGCTTCTTTTTTGACGAGTGAACTACGACGGTAGCGCCGTCCGCAGAAGGACGAATAGAACTGCGCCAACGGCGAGTGCAACGCCGAGCGCGCCGTAGACGGCGCTGGTCGTACCAGTGGCGAAGATCTCGTGAACTGAGGGTCCGGCCACCAGGGCTGCCAGCGCGGCGAACGACGCGACGACCAGCGCGATCCCGGCCGCGCCGTGGTGGTAGTTGCCGGTCAACTCGTAGGACTGGCTGGCGATGCCACCGCTGTCCTCGCCCCAGACGCTGACGTGGTACGGGACGTAAATCCTGACACCGATAGCACCGAACGCCGCGACCACTGCGCTGAGCTGAAAACTCTCAGTCAACAGCGTCGCTAGTCCGAACATCCCCATCGCGAAAAACAGCGCGATGACCTTGCTCCACCGGTCGGCTTTTACCAACGCGTCATCGACCTGCTGGTTGGACATACCTGCGAGACAGTACCCCCACCCGCTTAATTGTTGGCAGGACATCCCCCGCGCCGCGAACGGAGAGGGGGCGACCTCTCCGGGAGGGACGAGCACCGTATCGGAGTCGCGCGAGTTGTGGCGACCAGTCGAGGACGGCGACAGCTAGTCGACCGGTTCGGGCGTTGCTGTCGATGCCCCCGACTGGTCGGGCACGTCGCCCTCGCGGATCGGCGTCGCGAACGCGTACAGCAGCGCGGCACCGGCCAGGAAGCAGGCCCCGAGTGCCGCGACAGCGGCGATCGGCGTGAACAGATCCGCGAACGCGCCGCTTCCGACGCGGAACGGGATACCGGCGACCGCCCGAACCATCGCAATCGCGGAGATGACCGTCGCACGACCGACTGAGCCGATGTGATCGTTGATGTACCGACTCGAGATCGGGAATATCAGACTGTTCGACCCCTTCATCACGAAGAACATCGGGAAGACCGCGACCGGTGCGAACACGGGGACCAGATAGAAGACCGCGATCCCGACCGGCAGCAGCAGCATCGCTTTGCGGACGCCGAGCCAGGACTCGATCTCGGCGGCGTAATCGCTCCCGATGGCCGAGACGCCCATGAACGTGGCGTAGAAGAAGCCCAGCGTCGCGGCTTCCTCGACGCCGTAGGTCGCAAGCACTGCACCGAACGACTGTTCGAGCGCGTCGCGAACCACCGGCTGGATGTACATGTCGGCGGTCATCAACGCGCCGGAGAACAGCGACAGGTAGACCACGAACCACCGCAGCTCCCGGCTCGTGATCCGATCCCTGATCGTCGGTAACGCCTCGAGCATCGAGAGGCTCTCGCCCTCGGCCTGTCGCTCGTCGCCGGTGGCGTAGGCGGCGTTCTTCGGGAGGCGGACGACGAGGCTGATGTTGAGTACGCTCAGGGCCACCGCGGCGTAGAACGGATAGTACGGGTCGGCGACGTACAGCAGTCCCCCGGCGATCATCGTGACCGCCCGGACGCCTTTCGAAATCGCGCCTGCACGGCCGGAGATCCGCGTGTACTCGCCCTCGATGTCGTGTTCCTGCAGGGTGTCGTACAGCCAGGCGCTTCCGCTTCCGGAGACGAACGTCTGCCCGAACGAGAGCGTCCCGAAGACGAACAGGAACCCCCAGAAGTCGGTGGCGAGTAGATAGCCCACGTTGGAGATCAGGAACATGACGGCCGCGATAACGAGGCTGTTGCGACGCCCGATCCGATCGCCGACGTACCCAGTCGGGATCTCCCCGCCGACGACGATGAGCGCCTGTATCGTCGCGATGATCCCGATTTCGGTGTAGCTCAGGCCGTTCAACAGCAGAAAGAGCGTGTAGATCGGATAGGTAAAGCCCGGGCCGCTGGTCGCGCGGTACAGGTAATACTTCAGAACAGTAGGGGACGGATCTGACATCTGTCGTGTCGGGGGGTTTTGCTTTCGTCAGTCCAGCCAGTCTTCGGCGAGCATCCCGTATCGGCGGCTGTCGACGTACTCGCCGTCGTAGAACGTCTCCTTGCGGAACGATCCCTCCTGCTCGAAACCCAGCGATTCGAGGACGGCCTGGGAGGCGTCGTTGGGCTCGATCACCATCGCCCAGACCTTGTTGAGCCGTCGCTGGCCGAAGGCGTGATCAAGCAGGAGCTTCGTCGCTTCCGTGGCGTATCCGTTGCCCTGCTGATCGGGCGCGATCCAGTACATCAGCATTCCGGACCCGTGTGGCTCGTTGATCCACGGGATGCCGATCTCGCCGACGCGAGTCAGTCCGTCTTCGTCGCCGGTTCGCATCGCCTCGCGATCGCCCGCGCAGATCAGAAACGCCATGCCGTCGTCGTCGTACACCCGCTCTTCGAAGTGCTGTTCGACCTGTTGCCGGTTCCGCGGCGCGACGTCAGTCAGCGGCCGCCGGATCGCTTTCTCGTTGCGGTGCCGTTCGAAGAACTCGTAGTCCTCTTGCTCCCAGGTGTGGAGGCTGACAGACTCACCACGAAGGAACGCGGGGCCGGGCATCAGCGATCCCTCCACTCGGATTCGAGCAGTCCATAGCGGAGCGTGTCGACGTACGTTCCGTTCTGGAAGACGGCCTCGCGGAACCGCCCCTCCCGGGAGAAGCCAAGCGACTCGAGCAGGCCGCGGGAAGCGTCGTTCGTGGCGAGACAGTCCGCGCGGACACGGTGGAGGCGCAGTTCCTCGAAGCCGTATTCGAGCAACAGCGAGACCGCCTCTCGGCCGAACCCCTCGCCCTGGTGTTCGGGTAGGATCCAGTAGGCGAGATCGGCCACGCCGTCACCTTCCCGGAGGTCGGGGAACATCACTGCGCCGACGGTCGCTTCGTCCGCCGACACGACGAACCAGCGACCGTCGCCGCCGGAGATCGTCTCCTCGTGGAACTCTTCGAGCGCCTCGCGGTTCTGCTGCGTGTCGAGACACAGCGGCACGCGCAGATCCGGATCGCTTCGGGCGCGGGCGAACGCGTCGAGATCGTCTTCCTCGACGGGGCGGAGGGACACGCGCTCGCCCGACTGGAAAGTCGGACCGGGCATACCACTCTGTTCTGAAGGGGCGTAGAAAGCATTTGTGGAGTCGTGGCGCGTGTTACCGCCTACCTAGGCCCATTCCGCTCGAGACCGCGCCTGTTCGCTCCTCGGTTCCGACTGGACACCCGTCACCCATAGGTATGCGCTCGGGTCCCTCCAGATTGACCTCGGGGCGGCACCGGCCGGCGCGTCGAACCCGGTTCGAGACATCATACTGCCGGCTGTACGTTCGTAAAGATATTCGCCGCCCCGGGGTGGCGAATTCCTTCAGTTTGTTACAGCATCAGGACGCGCCCGGTGTCACTCTTCGAGTCGTTCGTTCACCTGTGCTTTCGTTTCACTCGCGAGCGCCTGCTCCGCGAACTCACGTGCCTCGGCCGTGTCGATCTCGACGACGTTTGCCTTCACGTCCGGGATCGTGACGGCACTCATGCTCAACTCGTCGAGTCCGAGGCCGACCAACAGCTCCGTCAGTTCCGGGTCGCCTGCCATCTCGCCACACATCCCGATCCAGGCGTCGCCGGCGTGAGCCGCATCGACGGCGCGGTCGATCGCGCGCAACACGGCCGGATCGCGCGGGTTGTGGAGGTGTGCGACGGCCTCGTTCTGGCGTGACGCGGCCATCACGTACTGCGTGAGGTCGTTGGTCCCGATGCTGAAGAAATCGAGCCGCTCGGCCAGCTGTTCGCCCATGAACACCGCGGCCGGCGTCTCGACCATCACGCCCAGTTCGGGCATCTCGTAGGCGAGCCCGTCCTCGTCCAGTTCCGCCCGCACGTCCTCGATCACGGCGAGACTCCGGTCGACTTCCTTGACCGTCGCGACCATCGGGAACATCACGGCCAGCTCGCCGTCACCCTCGGCACCCGCCCGCAGGAGCGCCCGCAGCTGGGTCCGGAACAGCTCCGCGTCGGGCCCGAGCGACCGACGGATCCCCCGCGTCCCGAGGAACGGGTTTTCCTCCTCCTCGGCGTCGACGTAGGGGATCGGCTTGTCGCCGCCGATGTCGAGCGTTCGCACGACCACGCGCCCCTCCGGGAACGCGTCCAGCGCCTCAACGTAGGTCTCGAGCTGTTCGTCCTCGTCCGGCGGCGTCGCCCGGTCGAGAAACAGGAACTCCGTCCGGAACAGTCCGACTGCATCGGCGCCCTGCGCGACTGCCCCCTCAAGCTCCGCGGCGGTGCCGATGTTGGCTGCGACCTCGACGGGCTCGCCGTCCGCCGTCGCGACGCGTTCGGTCCGGATCTCGACGTCTCGGCTCTCCGCGGCGCGCTCGCGGGTCGCCTCGTCGGGATCGACGACCACCTCGCCGGCCTCGCCGTCGACGACGATCTCGGCGTCGGCCTCGATCTCCAGCAGTTGTTCGCCGACGCCGACGACGGCGGGGATCCCGATCGACCGGGCGAAAATCGCCGCGTGAGAGGTCCGTCCGCCCTTCGCGGTCGCGAAGCCGGCCACGCGCTCGGGGTCGAGCTGCGCGGTGTCGCTGGGCGTGAGCATCTCCGCGAGCAGGACCGTGCCCTCGGGCAGTTCCGACAGGTCGAGGCGCTCGGAGTCGGTGACGATCCGGAGCAGCCGGTCACGGATATCGCGCAGGTCGTCCGCGCGTTCGGCCATCCGGCCGCCCGCCGCTTCCATCTGCTCGATCGCGCCCTCGAACCCCTCCCGGACGGCGTGCTCGGCCGGCAACCCCTCATCGATGGCGTCCTCGACGGCACCCGTGATCTGGGGGTCGTCAAGAAACTGCAGATGCGCATCGAAGATTGCCGCCTCGTCCTCGCCGACTTCCTCGGCCGTCCGGTCGCGCTCGGCCTGGAGTTCCTCGCGAGCGGCGTCCAGCGCCGTCTCGAAACGGTCGTGTTCGGCGTCGGGGTCGACCTCGTCGGGCGCTGGCGGTTCCGGGAGGTCGACCTCCTGGTCGTACCAGATGACGGTGCCGACGCCCGAGAGAGGCGTGACGCCGGTCCCCTCGAGGCGGCGTTCACTCATCGTACTCGTCCTCCGGCGTCGTGAGGACCTCCTCCAGCGCGTCGAGCGCTGCCTCGGCGTCGGGCCCGTCGGCGATCAACCGAACGTCCTCGCCCTGTTCGGCAGCCATACTTGATACGGCGAGCATGCTGCGCGCGTCGACGGGCTCCTCGCCGCCGGCGGCGATCTGCAGCTCGGACTCGAATTCGTTGGCCGTTTCGACGAGTTTCGAGGCGGGTCGAGCGTGCAGCCCGGCCTCCGGGACGATGGTGACAGTTCGCTCCATACCACAAGTCGACGTGGAGGGACGTTACCTTTTTCGGCGATTGCGTCGCCACAGCAGTACGTGCGATACGATCCGGGAGCGTATCTCCGATACTTCGTTCGGAGACACGCCTTTTCGGCAGGTCATACCGGTGGCGATACGTTCGGAGAGATATTCGGCACCCCGTCGTGCCGAACGGTATAGCCTCCAGTGTCAGCTTCGAAGCGTCCAGACCCGGACGTCGTCCATCAGTTCTGTCGGATCGAGATGCTTGACGCCGGTCCCGGAGTGGCCGACGACCGTCGCCGAGGTCGCCACGCCGGCGCGCAGCGCCCGCTCGTCGTCCCAGCCCTGTTCGTAGGCCCACATGACGGCGGCGAACATCGAGTCGCCGGCCCCGACGGTATCGACCACGTCGACATCGAGGGACGGCGCGTAGAGCGTTTCCTCGGGCGTCACCATCATCGCGCCTTCCGCGCCGAGCGACGCGATGACGCGCTCGAATCCATCGCTCTGGAGTTGCCGGGCAGCTTCCGCGCAGTCGTCGATGTCCTCGATCGCAATCCCGGTCGCATCTTCCAGTTCGACCTCGTTGGGCTTGACGTACTCGTAGGTCCCGTCCAGCGCGATCATGTCGTTGCCGTGGATGTCCAGCGCAGTGTCCCACTCGCCGGCACCCGCGAGTCGGTCGATATCCGCGGGTTCCATGCCCGGCGGGAGGCTCCCCCCGATGTTGACGATCGATGGCTGGTACTCCTGAAGGACATCGACGAGTTCGTCGATGACCTCGCTATCGACTTCGGGACCGGACTGGTTGAGTCGGTACTGGTGGTTCGGCGCGAGGATCGCCGTGTTCATCCGGGTCGGCTCCTCGACCTCACAGAAGTCCGTCGGGACGTCGAACGACGCGAGGTTCTGCTGGATGAAATACCCGGTGAAACCGCCGATGATACCGGTCGCGAGCGTCTCGTCGCCGAGCGCCGTGACGAACTGCGAGACGTTGATCCCGTTCCCGCCGGAATCAAACCGTGTTCCGGTCGATCGCTGGACGCTGTCGGCTTCGAGCGGTTCGTCCATGTCGATGGTCTGGTCTACTGCCGGATTCGGTGTTACTGTCAGTATCATGGCTAGACATAGACTGTCATACAGCGCAGGCTACTAGCCGGTGATAACTCATCGGGGGTTGATAAACGGGTCGATACGCGCGTGCTACAGTTGCTCGATGACGGCTGCGGTGAACGCCTCAGTCGAGGCGTCGCCACCCAGATCCGGCGTGTGCGGCCCCTCGGCCAGCACTGTCTCGACGGCGTCGGTCACGCGAGTCGCCTCGTCGTCGTAATCCAGGTGATCGAGCATCATCGCGGCCGAGAGGATCATCGCCGAGGGGTTGGCGACGCCCTGGCCCGCGATGTCGGGCGCCGAGCCGTGGACCGGCTCGAACAGCGCGTTGTCGTCGCCGACGTTCGCGCTGGGCAACAGCCCCAGCCCGCCGACGAGCCCCGCAGCCAGATCCGAGAGCACGTCGCCAGCGAGATTCGGCGTGATGATCACGTCGTAGTCCTCGGGATACATCACGAGTTTCATCGCCAGCGCGTCCATCAACTCGGTGTCGTAGTCGGCGCCGCGCTCCTCGGCGACCGCCTCGGCGGCCTCGAGAAACAGGCCGTCAGTCTCCTGCATCACGTTCGCCTTGTGCGCGATCGTCACGTTGTCGTAGCCGTGTTCCTCGGCGTATTCGAAGCCGTACTCGGCGATCTTCCGGGAGGCCTCGCGCGTGACGACGCGGGTCAGCGTGGCGAGGTCGTCGGTGAGCTGGCTCTCGATCTGGGCGTACACCCCCTGGGTGTTCTCGCGGATGAAGACGAGATCGGTCTCGGGCTTGACCGCTTCCAGCCCGGGGTAGGCTTTCGCCGGCCGGACGTTGGCATAGGAGCCGACGACTTCTCTGAGCGGGAGGATGATGTCGGCCGCGCGCTCGCCGGCCGCCCCGAACAGCGTCGCGTCGGACTCCCGTGCGAGTTCGATCGTCGCTTCGGGCAGCGGGTCGCCGGTCTCCTCGGCGACGCGGTCGCCGGCTTCGCCCTCGCGGAACTCGAAGTCGACCTCCAGAGCGTCTAGCACGTCGATCGCCGCGGGCGTCACTTCCTGGCCGATCCCGTCGCCGGGTATCACCGCGATCTGATGACTCATACCTCGTGTTCGCGCGGGCGACAGAAAAGAGGATGTCGATCCACCGTTTTCCGCGTCGGGGTCGCGCCCGATGGTCGCGGCCCGCTCGCGCAAAAAGCTGGATCAAAAAGCTCGACCTCGCTTCGTTCGAGGGCAAACAACTGACTTTCGCCGCTACTGATAGTCGACTTCGCCTTCGCCCTCGCCGATCCAGGCACCGCGGTCCGGTTCGCGAGCGGCAAGCGGGTCGATGTCCTTGTACCACGGGACGTTCTTGAGCTGTTCCTTGTTGTAGGCGAGTTCGTCTTTCGTGTCGGCGGTGAACTCGAAGTTCTGGGTCAACAGGATCGCGTCGACGGGACAGACCTCCTCACAGAGCCGACAGTAGATGCATTGGCCGATGTGGAGGTTGTACTGCTCGCCGTTGCGCTGGTCGTCCTGAACGATCTGGATCGTGTCGTTCGGACAGACGCTCTCACACTGGCGACACCAGATACACCGCTCCTGGCTGAACTTGTGGACCCCGCGGAACCGGGGGCTCACTTCGGGTGTGTCTTCGGGATACTCGACGGTAAAGGTCTGGCCGTCGAGCGCGTGTTTCATCGTCGTTGCCATCGATTTGAGCATGCCGATCATTGGGTATCACCGTGGGTTAGCCGCGCCGTCATACGCCGACCACCCCGACGATGACGGCCGTCAGAATCAGATTGGCGAAGCTCAACACGAGCAGTCCTTTCCAGCCGATCTCGATGAGCTGGTCGATGCGCACGCGCGGGAGCGCCGAGCGCGCCCACTGCGTGAACAGGAACACGGCCCAGATCTTGATCGTGAACCAGACGATTCCCGGAAGTACCGGGCCGGCCGGCCCGCCGAGGAACAGCGTGGCGATGAGCGCGCCGCCGAGGAAGATGTGGATGAACTCCCCCAAATAAAAGAGGACGAAGTAGACGCTCGAGTACTCGGTCTGGTAGCCGGCGACAATCTCCGTCGGGGCTTCCGGGATGTCGAAGGGGTTGCGCCCGACCTCCGCGAGGTTCGCGACGACGAACAGCGCGAAGGCGAAGGGGTTGAGAACAGCGAACCACGCCGGGATCGCGACCGGGCCGAGCTGGAGCAGCGTCTCCTGCTGGGCAGCGACGATCTCGCTCATCTGGAGCGAACCAGCAAAGAGGACGACCGACGCGCCGGTCAGCACCAGCGGGATCTCGTAGGCGAGGTTCTGTGCGACCGCGCGCAGCCCGCCCAGAAACGAGTACTTGTTGTTCGAGGAGTAGCCGGCCATCACCAGCCCCAGCGAGGCGATCGAGGCCACGGCGAAGACGTAGGCGAGTCCGACCTCGGGGTCGGCGACCTGAATGCCGTTGCCCATCGGGATGACGGCGAAGCCGAGCAGCGCCGATCCGGCGAGCACGAGCGGCGCGAGATCGTACGCCGGCCGATCAGCGCCTTCGGGAATGATCAACTCCTTGCTGAGCAGGCGCACCGAGTCGACGATAATCGTTCCCAGGCCCCACGGGCCGACTCGATTGACCGAGATCCGGTCGGTGAACGACGCCGTGATCTTCCGCTTGGCCCACGGCCCGGCGACGGCCGTGTTCAACAGCACGAAGGTTCCCACCAGACCTGCGGCGAGCAACCCGGCGAGGAACTCCCCGGCGACGCCGAACCCCTCGAGGCCGAGCAGTTCCGAGAACGTCTCGGGCAGGGGTGCCGACTCGACCATCAGCGATCCACCTCCCCGAGCACGATGTCGAGGCTACCCAGCGAGGCGACCATGTCAGGGATGTATTCGCCTTCGCTCATCTCGGGCAGCGTCTGGAGGTTCGAGAAACACGGCGACCGGATCTTGAAGCGCGCGGGCTTGTCCGTCCCGTCGCTTCGCATGTAGATCCCGAGTTCGCCTTTCGCCCCCTCGACGGCCTCGTAGACCTCCTTTCCGGCCTCGGGGCGCAGCGTCCGTGGCACGTTGGCCTGGATCTCGCGGTCGTCTTCCGGCCAGTCCTCCAGCAGATCGACACACTGGCGGATGATCTTCGCCGACTCCTCGACCTCCCGCATGCGAACGAGCACGCGCGAGTAGTTGTCACAGCCGTCCTCGGTGACGACGTCCCAGTCGAGTTCGTCGTAGTAGCCGTAGGGGTCGTCCCGGCGCAGGTCGTAATCGACGCCAGACCCGCGGAGGACGGGCCCGGTCGCGCCGTAGTTCTTCGCGACTTCCGGCGGGAGGACGCCGGTGTCGATACACCGCAACTGGAAGATCTCGTTTTCCGTGATGAGGTTGTGGTACTCCTCGATGTATTCGGGGAGTCCGTCGAGGAACTCGCGGGTCTTCTCGAAGAACTCCTCGCGCGGTTCGGGGATGTCCCAGGCGACCCCACCGAGCCGGAAGTAGTTGAACATCAGTCGCTGGCCGGTCAGGTCCTCGAGGATGTTCTGGACGGCCTCCCGATCCCGGACCGCGTACATGAAGATCGCGTTGAAGTCGCCGTAGACGTCCAGCCCGAATGTCCCCAGCGCGAGCATGTGCGCGGCGATGCGGGTCAGTTCGGCGCTCATCGTCCGCAGGACCTGCGCGTACTCGGGCACCTCGATGTCGGCCATCGACTCCGCCGCGCGAGCGTAGGCCCACTCGTTGAGGATGCCGCCCGGCGTGTAGTCCCACCGATCGGGATAGGGCATGATCTGGTGGCGGTAGGTCGACTGCTCGCACATCTGCTCTTCGTTGCGGTGCAGATACCCGATGTCCGGATCGAGGTCGACGATCTGTTCGCCGTCGAGGACGGTCTTGACGTGGAGGACACCGTGGGTCGCGGGATGGTGTGGACCGATGTTGACGAACATCGTGTCCGAGTCCTCGCCCGCGCTGTGGTCCTCTGCGAGGGGATTGACGTGCTCGCGCAGCGTGACGACCTGTGGCTGGTTCTGGTTGTAATCTTTCCCCATCGGATGGCCCTGCCAGGTCTCCGGCAGCAGGATTCGACGCAGGTCGGGGTGGTCGTCGTACTCGATACCGACGAGGTCGTATGCTTCGCGCTCGTGCCAGTCGGCCGTCCGGAAGACCGGTTCGGCGCTTTCGGAGACCGGTTCGTCCTTGCTGGTCGGCACGACGACGCTCAGCTGCTGGGTCGGATCGTCGAACTTCTTGAGGTGGTAGATCGACTCGTAGCGGTCCTCGTACTCCTGGGCCGTGACGGCCGAACAGTGATCGAACCCGGCCTCCTCTTTCAGCGCGGAGAGGGTGTCCTGAACCGCGTCGGGCCGAATCACCAGCGCCTCGGCGTTGACGTGACTCTCGCGGTCGATGACGTGCTCGGAGACCAACGCCTCCAGCGCGTCGTAATCGAGCCCGTCCTCGGTGACACCGACTTCGTCGGCCGTTGGGGGTTCCGGCTCTTCCAGGCTCATGGTTGCTCCGTCCAGTCGTATCGCATGACGAGGTCGTCCTCGTCGATCTGATCGGCCAGATGCTGTACGAGTTCGTCCTGATCGAGGTCGCCGAACTCCTCGAGCTCGTACGGTTTGACCGTCACCGGCGCGGTCTCGCCGTGTGCGATCCGCTCCTGGAGCTTGGCGACGCCGTAGATCAGCGCCTCGGGACGGGGCGGACAGCCCGGGACGTGGATGTCGATGGGGATGACCTCCTCGGCCCCCTTGATGACGTTGTACCCCTCCTGGAACGGGCCGCCGGAGATCGTACACGAGCCCATGCCGATGACGAACTTCGGCTCGGGCATCTGGTCGTAGATGCGCTTCATCCGCGGGGCGAACTTCGAGACGATCGTCCCGGGGATGATGATCACGTCGGCCTGTCGCGGCGACGCCCGGGGCACGCCCGCGTGGAACCGGTCGAGGTCGTGTTTGACCGAATAGGTATGCATCATCTCGATGCTGCAGCAGGCGATCCCGAACTGCAGCATGAACATCGACGACCCGCGAACCCAGTTCATGAACTTGTCGAACTTCGTGAGGATGAACGGCGACGTGCCGAAGGCGTCGCGCAACTTCGAGTTGAACCGGTCGTCGACGCCCTCGCCCATCCGTGCCTCCTGGGTTGATTTCCCGCCTGTACCGTCGCCCTGTGGTGTCTGTTCGCTACTCATGGTTACCGTTCGACCTTCTGACGCTGTGCCCGCGGGCTACGAACCCACCGGACTGCGCCGTTGCGCCACGCCCACGCGAGACCGACGACGAGGACCCCGACGAACACGAGCATCGGGACGAGCGCTCGCGTCATTCCGACGGCCTCGACGGCGTCGCTGTAGATGACGGTCCAGGGAAAGATCAGGACCGTCTCGATGTCGAAGATCACGAACAGCAGCGCAACCATGTAATACTGGATGTTGAACCGGATGCGCGTGCTGCCCGTCGGGACCTCCCCGCTCTCGTAGGTGGCGCGTTTACTCAGTTCTGGGACGCGCGGCCGAAGCAGTGCCGAGACGACGATCATCGCTACCGGGATGAGAATCGCCACGACCGCCAGCGCGCCGATCGCGATCCACGGATTGCTCATAAGACTCCTGACCACCGCTTGGAGGCGGTCGCATATAAGGATTCAGTGTTGCCGTTTTCGGCAACGCTGACCGTCTCTCGCTTCGCTCGCGGTCACTCCTCCCAGTATTTGTCCTTGAAGCCGGGCGTCCCCAGTTCGTGAAGGTCCCGGGAGACCTCGCCGACATCCTGCTGGAGGTCACGGTGATAGTCGGCGAGTCGCTCGCGGAGTTCGGGATACTGTCGCGAGAGAATCTGGACAGCGCTCAGCGCGGCGTTGAACGACTTGCCCGCGTCGACGGCGGTGATCGGCGCGCCCTGCGGCATCCCGATGACGCTGTCGACGGACTTCTCCTGGACTGGCACGCCGATCACGGGCAACGGATAAGCGATCGAGGCGGTCATGTTCGGCAGGTCGGCCGACTTGCCGCCCGCGCCTGCGATAATCACGTCCAGCCCGCGGTCCTCGGCGGTCTCGGCGTAGGCGTACATCAGTTCGGGGGTGCGATGGGCCGAGACGACGAACGTCTCGAAGGTAAACCGTGCCCCGGGGGCGTCCGTGTAGTCGGTCTGCTCCTCGAAGCCGAGTTCTTCAGCGAGGGCGACGTACGCACCGGGCCGTTTGCCCTTGCCGCCGGCCATGGTCGGCAGGTCCGAATCGCTGCCCATCACGATGCCCACGTCGGGCGTCTCCTCGTTCGGCCGGTCCGTCTCGGCTTGCTCGCGTAGCTGGTCGATCAGCGACTGGACGCGCTCGGGAGTCGTCATGTGCGAGGGTGGACGCGGCACCGACTAATATGGCGGGGATGTCCGGACTACGCGCCGAGACGCTCGCGCACGACCAGCAGGCCCGGCAACATCGTGACGACGGCGACGAACGCGAAGACGATCGCCAGCCCCGTCACGATCCCGAACCGCTGGAGCGGCGGCGAGAGCGCGAAGGCGAGCACGCCGAAGGCCGCCGCGGTCGTCGCGGCGCTGGCGAGGAGTGCCCCGCCGGTCCCGGTGATCGTCCGGGCGAGTGCGGATTCGAGCGTCTCGGCACGCTCGCGCTCGTCGACGAACCGCTCGCTGGCGTGGATGCTGTAGTCGACGCCGAGGCCGATCGCCAGGCTCGTGATCACCGCCGTCTCGCTGTTGAACGACACCCCGAGCAGCGACATCGCTCCGAGCAGCCACGCCAGCGCCACCACGACCGGCAGGACCGCCACGGGACCCAGCGACCACGAGCCGTACCGGACGCGGAACAGCGCTGTCAGGAACAGCAGGATGACCACGAGCGTCACCGCGACGGCCTCGATCAGCGTCTCCAGCAGCGCGTCCTGGATGACCGCCGTCGTGACGGTCGCGCCTGTCGCCACGGCCGAGACCGTGGCCGCGCCGTCGTCGGCAACGCCGCGATCGATCTGCGCCGCGAACGCGCTGGTGTCCCCGGCGATCGTCTGGGCCGATTCGCTCAACCGGACCGAGAGCAGCAGCCGGGCCGACGCTGGATGGAACTATCTTGATTCAGCGGGAGAACCGCGCCGTTCACGGCGCAGAGGATGTCACTCTTCGTCGTTCTCGCTGGCGTCTTCGACGGTGATCGTCACGGGTTCGTCGGCGTCCAACTCGCGCTCTTCGAGGTGAGAATCGAGATTGAAGACCGTGTTGAGCTGTTCCTGTACGTCGTCGACGATCTCCGAGACGAGGTCGCTGGGGGCCATCGCGCTGTACTCGTAGGGGTTGTTGCCCGCGCCGTCGCTCTCGCGCTTGCGCCGCGTCACTTTGCCCTCCTCGTGGAGTTCCGCGAGCGCCTCCCGGACCGTGCTCGGGTACAGGCCGGTCTCCTCGGCGATCTCATCGCTCGTGCTGTGGGGGTATTGGCGGAGATTGACGTATATCCGCGCGCGGGTCTCGGTATCGAGCACCCACGCGAGCAGGTCGACCAGTCGGTCGTCGAACTCCCCGACCGCCCGGTCGGCTTCCTCTTCGAGACGCTCGCGGACGCCCCCCTCGTCGTCGACCGTTACGCCGACTGGCTCGCCGCCGTCCTCGGCCTCGACGTCGATTGATTCTCCGCCCCCTGCTACGTCAGTCCGGTCCTCGTCTGTGGTGTCGTCTGGCGACATGCGTCGTTTCTACGAGGACAAAAGCGACTCCCGAATAAAAAGCCTTGGCTGGCACGCGGCGCGAATGCCGCTCACATTCGACGAGAGGCGGCCTGCTGCACCCGCAGCTGGAGCGCGTCACAGAGCGCGTCGACGCCCGCCTCATCACGGAGACGGCGCTGCCGTTGTGATCCGCTCTCGCCCTCGTAGATCTCGCGGATGCCGTCGACGCCGAGTCGGTCGGCGTCCCGGTAGACGACCTCCTCGAGGTCGACCGTTCCGTCGCCGTCGCGGGCGATAAAGGAGGCGTCGTGGCCGTGACGGGTCGCCCGCCACTTGTTCTCGTCGAGCAGTTCGCGCCGCATCTCCGTTTTGGATTCGCCGTCCTCGTAGCGTTCGGCCAGATCGAGCACGAGCGCGTGGGCGTACTCGACGAACGCCATCGTCCGGTCGGGGTCGGCCTGTCCGTCCGGCGCGCGGATCTCGACGGTGCCGTACTCGGTGTGCGGTCGCACGTCGAACCACAGCTCCCCGCGGTCGCTGATCGAATCCGTCTCCAGCATCTGCGCTTCGAACCCGCGGTACTCCTCGATCGATTCGAACGCCGTCGGCATGCCCGTGTTGGGCAGTCCCTCGAAGATCTTCGCCCGGGCGGACGCCAGCCCCGTGTCGTAGCCGTTCCAGTACGGCGAGTTGGCCGACAGCGCCAGCATGATCGGGAGGTGCCACCGGATCTCGTTGGCGATCCACATGGCCTTCTCGCCGTCGTCGACGCCGACGTGGACGTGGACGCCGGCGGTCGTGTTGCGGTGCTGCGGGTACTGGATGCGGTCCAGTTGCGCCCGGTAGCGCGGCTTCTCGGCGCGTTCGAGTTCGCGCCACTTCGCCAGCGGGTGCAGCCCCGCTGCTGCGACCTCGAACCCGTGCTCGCGGGCGTGTTCGACGAGCGCGTTGCGCACCTCGAGAACGGCCTCGCGGGCGTGTTCCGGGTCCTCGATCAGTCGGGTCCGGGTTTCGATGACAGTCTTGAACAGTTCGTGGTCGATTCGATCGTCGAGCACGGGAGGGAGGTCGGACTCGTAGACCAGTTCGTCCGATCCGGCAGTCGGCCGGCCCGCGTCGTCGACGACGTAGAACTCTTCCTCGACACCCAGCGTTCCGAGGCGGGTGAACGGCGACTCCGTGCCCGTATCCATCGCTACCACGCGTTTGGTTTCGGCCCGATAAAACCTTCCCGTTACTGCGGGGTTATTGCCGCGGTGTGGCGACGACGCCCAGGTGATCGCCGTGGTACGGTTCCAGCCGCGCCCGATCGAGGATCTCGTAGCCGGATTCGAGAGTCGCGCTGACCTCCTCGAAGACCGTTTCGGGATCGGCGGTCACGTCCTCGCTGCGGGCTTTGATCGCCAGCAGCAGCCGACCGTCAGGTTCGAGGAACTGTCGGTTCGCGAGCGCGACCTCGGCCTGCCCGCGCGTCGCGACGTCCTGGACCAGGACCTCGACCGGCTCGACGACGTGGGCGTAGGTCTCGGGCTTGCGCGCGTCTTTCAACAGCGGGAACAACCGCTCGCGATCGGCGGCGACCTCGATCAGGTCGCGGGTCGGCCGCGGGGCGAACTCGACGGCGTAGGTCGGCCCGGCGAAATCGGCGACGTGGCTGACTGTCGTCCCGCTTGCGGCCCCGAGATAGAGCACGCGCTCGCCGCCGGCGAGGCCGTGATCCAGCCCGCGTTCGAACATCGCCGCGACCTTCGAGCGGCCGGGGTCCCAGCGGCGCCACCCGTCGACGACCGCCTCCTCGGAGACCTGTGGCCCGCGGGTCGCAAGCGACTCGCGGCCGTCGAACGTTCGGCGCTGGATGCCCTCGGGGAGGCTCATTCGCCGTCACCCCGCGCGCGGATCGTCTCGATGCGGTCGTCCAGTTCGGCCTGGAGTTCGGGTCGGCGCTCGCCGCTGTAGTGGTCGACGCGAGCGGCGAGCGTCAGTTTGCCCGCGAGCGCCCGGGCGGCCGAGCCGCGGTGTTCGGGGTCGGTCCCGCGGACGTACTCGTGGGTGTAGATGACCCCGTGCTTCGGCGAGGGGGCGTTCCCCCGCAGGTGGGCAAAAAGTGCGTCTTCGGCTCCCAGGACCTGGACCGTTCCGCTGGCCGAGCGCGCCAGCTGTTTCAGCCCGCCCGAGAGCGCGATCAGCCGCGCCGCGAGCACCGGCCCGGCCATCGCCGCGAGGTTCGGCGCGACCTCGGGCGCGAGCCGCTCGATCGACGCCCGGAGTTCGGCGGCCCGCTCGTCGAGGTCGACCACCTGCTCGGCGAGCGCGCGCAGTTGCTCGTCGAGGTCGCCCCCCGGTTCGCGCTCGGCGATCTCGCGGGTGAATGAGACGCCACCACCGGACTCGCCGATCCGACTGCCGCCCCACTCGGCGACACGCTCGGCCAGTTCGTTTGCAGTGCGTTCACAGTCGTCCATCGCGCGAACGGCGTGGACGAGCTGCTGGTCATCGGCGCGCTCGCGTTCGGCGACGGCCTCGCGGGCGGTTTCGATGGTCGCTTCGCGCAGTTTGTCGTAGTAGTCGTCTTCGTCAGCGGCGAATCCAGACTCGACCGCTCGAGCCGGCCAGTCCGCCGGCGATTCGGCGGTCCCGTTCTCGATCGCACCGCGCGCGTCGAGGTCGTCGGGATCGACGCCCTCGAACCAGCCTGTGTCCGTGGTCATTGTCGGTGTGTATACGTTCCCCTCGTATATCGGTTCCCGAGTCGGTTTTCGATCGACGAGTCAGACAATCGTCACTTCGCTCTTCGAATCCTCGATTGCCCCTTTCATTGTTATTATTCATAAAGGAATAGAACAGCCGACTATGGCCACGGCGAGGTGGCGCGAGGCGGAGCGCGAGCACACGGACGCGGTGATCGGGCGGGACACGCTGGCGGAGATGTTCGAAGGGGCGGCCCAACGCAACGCCGAGCGGGACGCACAGCTGTACAAGACGGACTGTTACGAGCGGACGCTGCCGGCGGTCGAGACGCCGGGCACCGAATCGGGGCGGTACCGGACGCTGACCTACGCGGAGATGCGCGAGAGCGTCCGTCATCTGGCGGCCGGGTTCCGCGAACTCGGGACGAGCGCGGACGATCGGGTCGGAATCTTCGCGAACACGCGCATGGAGTGGGCCCAGACCGACTTCGCGCTGCTCGCAGCGGGCGGTGTCGTCACGACAGTCTACACGGAATCCTCGCCACAGCAGGTCCGATACCTGCTGGGCGATCCCGACGCCGTCGGCGTCGTCGTCGAGAACGGCGACCTGCTCGATCGCGTCCTGGAGGTCGAAGACGACCTCGATCTGGAGTTCATCGTCGCCATGGACGAGGTCTACGGCCACGGCAACCGCGAGGACATCTACACGCTCGGTGAGGTCGCACGCCTCGGTGCGGCGGCGTTCGAGGAGTCGGCCTACCGGGAGTGGCTCGAGGCGCGCGACCCCGACGACCTGGCGACGCTGATCTACACCTCGGGGACGACGGGCAAGCCCAAGGGCGTGAAACTCACCCACTGGAACCTCCGGTCGAACGTCAACCAGACGCGCAAGCGGATCGGGCCCCGCCCCGACAAGCCCGCGGACGTCCCCACTCTGGACAGCGGCACGCGGACGATCTCGGTGCTCCCGCTGGCGCACGTCTTCGAGCGGACAGCCGGCCACTTCCTCATGTTCGCTTCGGGCGCGACCGTCGGGTACGCCGAGAGCCCGGACACGATCCCGGAGGATATCAACAAGATCCGGCCACAGACGGGGACGAGCGTCCCGCGGATCTACGAGCGGATCTTCGACCGGATGCGCGATACAGCGGGCGAGACAGCGACCAAACAGCGCGTGTTCGAGTGGTCGATCGACGTCGCTCGCTCCTATGCTCGGGCGGACTCGCCGGGACCGTTGCTCCGGGCTAAACACAGGCTGGCGGACTATCTGGTCTACGAGAGCGTCCGGAGTCGGCTCGGCGGCAACGTCGAGTTCATGGTCAGCGGCGGGGGGAGTCTCAGCCCGGAACTGGCCGAACTGTTCCTCGGGATGGGGCTACCGATTCTGGAGGGGTACGGGCTGACCGAAACGTCGCCGGTCGTGTCCGTCAACCCGCCCGAGGACGTCCGGCCCGGAACGCTCGGGCCGCCGGTCGCCGACGTGGAGACGCGGCTGGACACCGAACTGGTCACCGACGAGGAGTTCCCGGACGCCGAGGGCGAGGTCGGCGAGTTACAGGTCACGGGGCCGAACGTCTACCCCGGCTACTGGGAGCGGCCCGAGGACACCGACCGGGTGTTCACCGACGACGGCTGGTTCAGGACGGGCGACATCATCGAGCGAACCGACGACGGCTACCTGATCTATCGCGACCGGATGAAACAGATCCTCGTGCTCGATACGGGCAAGAACGTCGCGCCGGGCCGGATCGAAAACGAGTTCGCCACCAGCGACCGGATCGAGCAGATCATGGCCGTCGGCGACGGCCAGAAGTTCGTCAGCGCGCTCATCGCACCGAACTTCGAGCGCCTCGAAGCATGGGCCGACCGTGAGGGGATCGACCTGCCGGCGGATCGCGAACGGCTCTGCGAGGACGAACGCGTCCGCGAGTGGATCGGCGAGGAGGTCGAGCGCGTCAACCGGCGGCTCGAACCAGTCGAACAGGTCAAGCAGTTCCGGCTCACGCCCGAGGAGTGGACGCCCCAGAACGAACTGCTCACGCCCTCGATGAAAAAGAAGCGCCGGACGATCCTCCAGCGGTTCAACGATCAGGTCGAGGATATCTACGAGGAGTAGTCCCCCCCATCGAGACCTACGACGAGGGGCTCTCGAAGTGGGCGGTCGGATCGACCATCGGTTGAGGGTAGTCGATACCCAGTTCGACGCCGTAGCGGGCCTGTTCGTCGGCGTCCATCCGCCAGGGCTCGTGCGCGTAGCGAGGGGGAAGGTCCACCAGTTCCGGGACCCATCGACGGACGTACTCGGCGTCGGGGTCGTAGTTGTGGGCCTGCCAGAGCACGTCGAACGCCCGGTCGCGTGAATCGGTCCCGACGCCGGCGATATACGCCCAGTTGCCGTAGTTCGAGGCGACGTCGTAATCTAGCAGGCGAGACTCGTAGCGGGCAGCTCCCCATCGCCAGTCGATCCGGAGCGTGTTCGCCAGAAACGACGCGGCGTTCTGGCGGGCGCGGTTGCTCTGATAGCCCGTCGCCGCCAGTTCCCGCATCGCCGCGTCGACGAACGGGAAGCCGGTCTCGCCGTCGACCCACCGACGGAAGGCGGATCCGTCGCGGTTCCAGGCGATCTCGCGGTTCCGGATCCCGCCGGGCCGGAAGTACGCCGCGCCGTGTTTCGCGAGCTGGAACTGGAAGAAGTCCCGCCAGCGCAGCTCGAAGACCAGCCAGTAGGTCGAGTCGTTGTCGACCCGCTCGCGCTCGTAGCGATCGACCGCCTGCGTGACTCGTCGCGGCGAGAGACAGCCCAGGGCGAGCCACGGCGAGAACTTCGAGGAGAAGTCCATCCCGAGCAGTCCGTTTCGCGTCTCGCGGTACTCCCGGAGGCGGTCGCGCTCGAAGACGTACGTCTCCAGCCGTTCCAGCGCGGCCGACTCGCCGCCGGAGACGGGCATTGGAGCGTCGCGCTCGTCGGCTGGCTCGCCCGCGTCATAGCCCAACTCGGACAGCGCCGGAATCGGACTGCCGTCGAGGTCGGGCGTCGGAACCGTCGCAGGCGGGTCGAGCGGATCCCGGACCCGGGAGCTCGCCTCGACGCTGTCCTTCCAGGGCGTGAACGTGTCCTGGACGTCGCTGACTGCCATCGGCAGGTCCTCGATCGCGTGGAGCGTGTGAGTCCAGTGGGTCGAAAGGTCGATCCCGCGGTCGACGATGGCGTCCTCGACGGTCGCTCGCTCTTCGGTGCCGGGGAGCCGCTGGGCGTGCACGACGTCGGCGTCGACGGATTCGGCGACGTCCGGCACGATCGATCGCGGATCGCCGCGGCGAACGAGCAACTCGCCGTCGCGTTCGCGGAGCCGGTCCCGCAGATCACGGACGCTCTCGCGGACGAACTGCGCTCGGAGAGGGCCGATTCTCGGTTCGTCGATCCATCGACTCGACTGTCCGAACCGCCGAGTGTCGAATATATAGAGCGGAACGACCCGGTCGCTCCCGTCGATCGCCCGCCGGAGCGTCGGGTTGTCGTGGACGCGCAGGTCGCGCCGAAACCAGACGAGTGCCGTCTCTGTCATGGATATCCTGTGGGCTACGATCACTTTACGGCCACGCTCAGCGAGTCGGGCGGCGGGATGAAAGATGACCGTTCTCCCGGCTCTCTGTCCCTCGTCACGTGCCAGCTACTTCGACCTGTAGCGTCCGGGTGCGCGGCCCGTCACACGTCGAACGAACACCGTCGCGACGCCGTCGGCGTTGTCGGGAAGCGCCCGGGTGACTTCCTCGGTCACGTCCAGTCCCTCCGTTCGGTCGGTCGTCTCGATGGAAATCGTTGCCATAGCAGGCTATTCGAGCCACGACTCGAAAAAACCGGGTCTCCGGTCCGGACGACGCGGTGGCGGTCCCGACCGGATCTAGTCGAGCCACTCCTCGGGTGTGGTATCGTAGTCGACGTCGGTCGCCGCGAGGTGTTCGACCATCTCCCAGGGGACCTCGTCGACCGTGACCTCCTGACCGTCGTATCGCAGTCGTCGCCCGACCTCGATCGGTTCGGGTTCGCGGTCCTGGCGGCGGGCGACCTCTATTTCGCTGTCGTCGTACTCCTTGTCGATGGTGAGCAGGTTCACGGGCCGACCCCACAGTTCGAACGCGCGTTCGAGCACGTCCGTCGCCTGCTCGATGTCCAGCACGATCCCGTTGTATCGATGGGCGAGCAACAGCTCGCCGGCGTTGTCGTAGTTGCCGTCCTCGACAACGACCGTCGGCTTGCCGAAGTTGGTGAACTGCAACAGCAGCTTCCGCTTGACGTCTCCGGGATCCGTCGAGGAAACCCGGAAGTCGTCGGTCTGCTGGGAGTGCTCGTAGGCGAAGTAGTCGTTTTCCTCGACGAACTCGTCGGTGAGGAACTCGTCGATGAACGTCACGTCGTTGTGGCTCTGGCGGATCTCGCGCATCCGGTCCCAGCCGCGGGCGTAGTCGACGTCCGAAAGCGCCGCCTCGACGCTGTCGTAACGGCTGTCGTCGAACAGGTACCGGCTGATCCGCTCCAGCTGTGGCTGTCCGATCCGGGATAGAAAGCCCCGGTTCTGGGGCTTCACCAGCGAGTAGTGACGCCGGACGAGCCCCTCGTAGGAGAGGACCGCCCACGGGTAGGTCTCGACATCGAGGTCGCCGTTCCGGGCGCGTTCGAGCGCGTCGGCATCGACGCGGGGATCGTCCGGGTCGATCTCCTCGAGGTGGCCGGGGACGTCCTCGATCCACGCCGGCGGCGCGAGCGCCGACTGCACCGCCTCGAAGTCGACGGCCTCCTGGAAGTTCCGCCAGGTGATCCCCTCGACCCGCAGGAGGCGTTCGACGACCTCCCGTCGGTTGGCGAGGTTCTCGACGTGCTGCCACAGCTCGAACCCGAGTTTGTACGGGTTGAGCCCGCCCGAGCCGAGCACTTTCGACATGTGGTCGGCGTAGGTGACGAACTCCTCGGCGCTCGCGAACCCCTCCCCGACCATCATCAGCGACTCCCAGTAACTGGCCCACCCCTCGTTGAGCACCTTCGTCATCTTCTGGGGCGCGAAGTAGTACGCCTCCCGGCGGACGATCTCCAGTACGTCCTTTTGCCAGTCGGTCATCTCGACGGCCTTGCCCGCCGCCTCGTCGTACTGTCTGCCGTGCTCCCGGAGGAACGCGAGCACGTCTTTCTCGGGGGTCGCCGGGAACGAACGCGCCTCGTCTTCGACCTGTGCGTCGCGCCACTCGTCGTCGAAGACCTGCCGGGTGATGTCCTCCGAGAGGTCCAGTTCCTCGAGACGCTCGTCGGGATCGGCGGCGTCGAGATCCGTCTCGTCGTCGGTCACGGTCGGCGAGTACGGCCGGTGCTGGTCGATCGTGTCCGCCAGACAGAGGACGTGGTCGATCCACTGCTCGACCTCGTTGCGGTCGATCTCGGGGTCGCGCATGTACTCCCGGATCGTCTCGGCGTGGCGGGCGAGCATCTCGGCGGCCGCCGGGTCCTGCGACGACTCCTCGCCGTCGGTGAACAGCCCGAACCACTCGTTGTTGGCGAAGAAGTCGGCGTGGGCCTCGACGTGGGTGATCACCGCCTTCTGGTCGGCCAGCGAGTTCGACTCCTGAAGGAACGCGTGTGACGGGTTGTCGTTGTTGACGATCTCGAAGGCCTTCCCGCCGAGGAACTGGCTTTGCTTGCGCTGGCGGTCGTAGGCCATCCCCCACCGCCAGTGGGGATACCGCTCCTGGAACCCGCCGTAGGCGATGAGTTCGTTCATCTCGTCGTAGTCGACGATCCAGTAGTTGACCGGATAGGGCGTCAGCCCGAGTTTCCGCGCCAGTTCGCCCGCTCGGGCGACGGGTTCTTCCAGTTCGTCGGCGATCCGCTGTGCTTCGATTCGGTCGTCGATCATGATTCGTCCTCCGTGCTGAGCACCTCGTAGATGGCGTCGACGACGTCGTCGGGACTGGTGACGTAGGCGACGGCCACGTCGTCGCTGTTCCGGAAGTGGCGCTCGACCTCCTCGGCGTGTGTGGCGTTGATCGCGTTGCCCGAGGGCTGAGTCTCGACGTACGCGTGGAGGTTCGCCGGGATCTCCTCCATCAGCGGGATCACCTGCTGTTCGGTGTCGTTGCTGGAGTTCTCGCTGTCGCCTGCGGCGAAGACGTAGCGGTTCCACTCGCTGTAGGGATACTCCTGCTCGAGGACCGCCGCGGCGAGTTCGTAGGCGCTTGAGATGCGCGTCCCGCCGCCGGACCGGATGCCGAAGAACTCCTCGCGGTCGACCTCCCAGGCCTCGGCGTCGTGGGCGATGTAGACGAACTCGGCGTTGTCGTATTTCCCCTGGAGATACCAGTCCAGCGGCGTGAACGTCCGCTCGACCAGTTCGCGCTTCTGCTGGCGCATGCTCCCGGAGACGTCGCGGATGTTGACCACGACGACGTTTCGCTCGGGGGTCTCGACGACTTCGGGGTATCGGTAGCGTTCGTCCTCGCTGCGGAAGGGGATCTCCTCCAGTCCCTCCCGGCGGATCCGCTGGGCCGTCGTCTCGTGTTCGACGCTCGCCTCCATCTCCTCGACGGAGGCCCAGCGGTCGCGTTCGTCGGCCGGCAGGTCCTCGTAGGCGTTCTCGATCCAGGCCCGCGAGACGGGGATGTGCTCGCTGCGCGCCCACTCGTAGACCGTCGCCGGTCCCCAGCCGTCGACGCGCAGCGCCTCCCTGACGTACTCCTCGTCGAAGTCCATCGCCATCTTGCGCTTCAGCCCCTCCTTGAACAGCCGCTCGAAGTCAAGCGTCGAGGACGGACCGGTGCGGGTGATGTCGGTGAAATCGCCCTCGGTCTCCTCGACGACCTTCTTGCCTTTCGGCTCGAGGTCCAGTCCGAGCCGTTCGTCGAGTTCCTGTGCGAACTCCTCGGGGTCCATCTCGTAGTACTCGTGGTCGCCGCCCTCCTCGCCGGGATCGCCGTCTTCGTCGCCGTCGCCCGGCTGTGGCTGGCCGACGGGATCGCCCTCCTCGGCACCGTCGCCCTGCCCGACTCCGCCCATGTCGCGGCGGTCGTAGACGAACTCGGGGAGGTCGACGATCTTGATCGGGATCCGGACGGCGTCGCGCCGCGAGTTCCCCAGATCGCCGTACTGGATGAACGCCGCCAGATCCTGGCGGCGCTTCTCGCCCACCTCCCGGTAGCGCTCGAGGTCGTCTCTCAGTCCCATCGGTAACTCACCTGTCCCATGACGTGACGGCTCGTGAGTTCGGCCGCGGCCTCGCTGTAGCCGAACTGCTCGGCCATCGTCTCGATCGTCCGCGCCTTGATCCGGGCCGTCTCGGTGTCTTCCGGGGGATCATCCCACTGTCGCGGGTCGAAGTCCTCAAAGGCCCGCCTGACGTCCGTCCAGTCGTGGCTGCCTAGCACCGACTCGATGACCGGGATCTCGGTCAGCGTCACGTCCTCGACCCGGAACTGGTCGTCGCGGTTGTGCCAGGCGTGGCGGTTCAGCGCGGTGATGACCTTCTCCGTTCGGAACGCAGTGACCTCGTCGGTCGGCTCGTTGCCGCGGTAGTCGCTCTCGGTGAACCGACCGAGGTGCTCGATCTCGAAGACCCTCATCTTCAGCGGGTCGGGGGCGACGGACTCCCCGCGGTCGTTCTCGATGCGCTCGCTGGTCGCCCAGGCGTAGACGTGTTCGACGTACTCCTCGACGGTCTCGTCGGTGACGCCGCTCTCGTACATGATCGCTGCCAGGACGTCCGACTCCTGTCTGTCGAAGACCCGGCTCTTGACCGGGACGACTCGCTCCTCGAACTCGGCCGTCTCGGACGGCGAGAAGACCGGAGCCGTCCGGAGTCTCTGGACCATCGCGTTCAGGACGTCCCGCGGCATGAGCACGTCCTCGACCGGCAACTCGGCGTGGTGGCGGTCGGTCTCCTCCTGGAGGAGATCGGCGATCACGTCGCGCGTGTAGGTCACGGGGATTCCGTGCTCGCCGTCGGCAGCGCTCTCGTCGAACGCGAAGGCCTCGGCCCCGCGGCGCTCGTCGCCGTCCTGGAGATAGCCGCGATCGAACAGCAGCGCCTTCTCGACGAGTCCGAGGTCAGCAGGGAGGTCGCTATCGTCTAGTCGCGAGACGACGTCGTACAGCGCGGCCGCCTCTAGTGCGTGTGGCGCGAGTTCGCGCTCGCGGACGCCGTCGCCGCGATCGACCTCGACAGCGATCGCACTCCTGATGCGCTCGTCCAGTGCCGACCAGGAATCGGCCGTCCAGACGGCCGTCTCGGTAGTCAGTTCCCGGCGAAGGAGCTGGGCCTCCAGCGAGAGGTTCGTCAGGTAGGTGAACTCGTGTCTGGTCAGCCGCCGCTTAAGGGCTTTCAGCGGGTCCTCGCCCCCGCGATCGGCGTGCTGGTCGAGCGTCGCCTCCAGATCGGGGTTGGAGATGACGACCAGTTGCGTGTCGACGTCCATGCCGATCCCCTTGTCGAGTTTGACGGCTGCTTCGTCGGGGACGTTCAGCAGTCGCTGGAGGAGGTCGGCGTGCTGGGCGGCGTCCTCGACGATCGTCAGCAGGCCGTTGCCCTGACTGAGCACGCCGTCGTAGGAGAACGCCTGCGGGTTCTTCCGGCCACGCGAGTCCAGCTCGCGCAACATGCCGGCCATCCACGACCCGACGAGTCGCTCCTTGGGGCTGCCCTCGTCTTCGCTGTGCAGGACGCCGATCCCCTGACCGAGGTCGACGACGTAGTTGGTCACGCGCAGGTGGTCGGGGTCGGTCACCGCCGAGAACAGGTCCTCGACGCCCTGTCGACGGTACTGCTCGGTCAGGTGATCGTAGGCTTCCCGCGAGAACGGGTCCAGATCGGCGTCGACGTGGATCGTCGTGTGGTCGAGCCGGTCGTTGACGGCGTCGAGGACCTCCTCGCGGACCGATTCCGGGAAGACCGAGAGCGGGTGCGTCTGGACCGGGCTCTCGTACCAGTCGTCCTCGTTCTCGCGGTGGCTGGCACCGTAGGTGAGCCCGCTCGTCTCGCCCGCGCCGCTGACGTTCCACTCGAGGGTGTATCGACGGCCCTCGTCGGTCTTCGAGTACGCCCGGAGTCCGTTGATCAGACAGCGTTTCAGTTCGGACTTGCCGGTCGCGGTCGGGCCGGTGAACCAGATGATCGTCTCGTCGTTGCCCCGCCGGGCCGCGATCGATCGCAGGTCGTCGACGAAGGCGTTCAGCACGTCGGTGTTGCCGAGGATCGCGTGCTCGCCGTCGTTGTACGGGTCGTCGAAGAACCGGTAGCGCTCGGTCTGTTCGCCCTCCTCGATCACGGTTCGGGTTCCGGCCGCCTCGATGGCGTCGAGCAGGTACTGCGAGGCGTGGGCGGCGACCGCCGGCCGTTCGAGGATCAGATCGACGTACTCCGGCAGCGACAGCGGCTCCCGGTAGGCCCGGTCGAGGGTCCGATCGGCCGCATCGATGAAGTCAGTGCCGTCCATCACTCTTCCATCTCGCTTTTGGCGACCTCTGCGCCGGCGAACTCCAGCACCTCCCTGGCACCGTCGCGACTGTAGCCCTGATCGATCAGCGCTTCGATCCAGGCGCTGCGTTCGTCCTCGCTCATCTCGCCGGAGGCGACCAGCGCCGAGAAGTTGATGTTGTGTTTCTTGTCCTCCCAGAGTTTGCGCTCCAGAGCCCGACGCAGGCGGTCGTTGTCCTGCGGATCGAAACTCTCGCCCTCGCGGGCGCGCCGTGAGACCCAGTTCGCGACCTCCTGGCGGAAGTCGTCCTTGCGGTCGCGGGGCAGCTCGAGCTTCTCCTCGACGCTGCGGAGGAACGTCTCGTCGGGTTCCTGCTCGCGGCCGGTAATCTCGTCTTCGACGGTGTCGTCGTCGATGTAGGCCATCACGTGATCCATGTACTTCTCGCCCTGGCGGCGGATCTCCTCGACGTCGTAGGCCAGCGCGTGGCGGACGTCCTCGATCGCCCGTTCGCGGTACTCCTCGCGGACGAGTTCGAGGTACCGGTAGTAGGTGTCGAAGCGGTCTTCGGGAATCGACCCGTGGTTTTCGAGGTTCTCCTCGAGGTGGGTGAACGTCGCGAGCGGCGAGAGGAACGCCCGATCGCGGTGCATCGAGTCCATGATCGCCTCGGCGATCTCGTCGCCGATGAACCGCGGACTGACGCCGTCCATGCCCTCGCTGATCTCGGCGGCGGCGTCGCCCTCCTCGCGGAGTTTCCTGACGTCGACCTCGTCGCTCTCGCTCTCGCCGTTGTAGGCTTTGGCCTTCTGGAGCAAGTCGACGTTGCTGGCATCGGGTTCCTCGACCCGGGTCAGGACGCCGAACAGCCCCGCCATCTCCAGGGTGTGCGGTTCGACGGAGATGTCCGGCAGGTCGGCGTTTCGCAGCATCTTCCGGTAGATCATCGCCTCGTCCTCGTAGCTCAACACGTAGGGGAAGTCGATACGCTTGGTGCGGTCGTTGAACGCCTCCATCTTCTCGTCGCCCTTCTTGTCCCTGTATTCGGGCATGTTCGTCCGGCCGACGATCACCTGGTCGATGTCGATCCGGGGGTTGTTCTTGGGCTTGATCGTCTGTTCCTGAGTGGCGTGCAGGAAGTCATAGAGGAACTCCCGCTGGAGTTTCAGCAGTTCCTCGCCGGAGAACAGCCCGCGGTTGGCGTTGCAGAAGGCTCCCGAGTAGTCGAACGCCCGCGGGTCCGACTCGCCGTAGATCGCGATCTTGCTGTAGTTGACGTCGCCGGTCAACTCGGTCTCGTCCTGGTTTTTCTTGTCTTTGGGTTCGAAGGTCTCGACGGCCTGGCGCATGTTCTCGTCGGCGACGAGTCGGACGATCTCGACGTGGTTCTCCAGGACAGTCTCCAGATCGTCGTCGTAGTACGCCAGCAGCCGGTCCATGTAGAACTCGCTGGCCGGGTCGAGGCTCTGCTCGTTGCGGATCGTGTACGGTGCGTCGAGGATCTCGTTGACGTCGTCCAGGATCGTCCGGCGCTGACCTTCCGGCACCAGCACGAGCGGGTCCTGGTTCATCGGCGACCGGACGGTGTCGTCGGCGGGGTCCTGATCGGGGATGACGTCACAGAGGTTCGTCCACCGGAAGGTGTACATCCGGCCCGCCTCGCGGCGGGTGTAATCCTCGAAGTAGCGTCTGACCTGCCGGTCGAAGTCGGACTTGCCCGAACCGACCGGGCCCAGCAAGAGCTTGATCCGCTTTTGCGGCCCGAGTCCGCGGGCGCCGCTTTTGACCTTGTTGACGAACTCGTGGATCGACTCGTGGATGACCCGGCCGTAGAAGGTGTTCTCGCCGTCGGCGACGGGGTCTTCGGAGGCCAGTTTGTACTCGACGAGACCGGCGTCCTCGTCGTACTCGGTGCCGTAGTAGTCGAACATGTCCGCGACCCGCTGGTGTGCGCTGCGAGCGATCCGCGGCTCGTCGTAGAGCTGTTCGAGATACCACGTGAAGTCGTGGTGATCCCGCAGATCGGACGGGATCGACGCGCGGTACTCGTCGCTCAGCTCCGAGAGCGACTCCGGTTCACTCATGGTATCACGCGTGGCGTTGCCCGCGTCCAGTCTCCGCGTGACTGGCCGTACGGGGCGGCAGGCCCGGACGCTGTTTCGGAGGGGTCGAACGTTGCTGGTCGCGCCCGGCGGTGGGGACCGGACCCGGGCGACCGTGTCGTGTCGTATGGTATCGTGTGTCGCATTTTCCGATACTGTAATACCTAAGGGGACCTCATTTACTTAAACCCTCGCTTTATCCGGGGTGTGAGTAACACGCACGGGTGGCGAAGAACGCAATCTGAAAGCGCCACGAAACCAGATCTGGTTATCTCCGTCCGGCCGCCTCTGCAACCATTTATAAACCCATCGCTCCCGACCGGGAGGTTCTTTTCCATCGCGGCGGTGAGGCGACTATGGAACTGGCGAGTGCGCTGCCCGACGGGTGGTCGGTCTGGAGCGAGGAGGCGGGGCGGGCCGTGGTCGTCTACCGGCCGGGCGTCTTCGATAGCGAGGCGTTCCCGCCGCCGTGTCTGCCGACGCTGTATCTCACGAAGGGGTCGCGTGGTCGCCGTCCAGGCAGACCCGAACCGGCTCCGGACGATCCCTGGTACGTGACGCTGTCGCTGGAGCCGGACGTGACGGCCGATCGCCGGCGGTTCGACGACCGCAAGGTAGCGGTCGAGGAAACGGTCGAACTGGCGAAAGCCTTCGCCGACGGCGAGTTCGACTACCGGTCGCTGTATCAGGTCCCGCGCGAGCGATACCTCGATAAACTCGACGAGCTGACGGGACGTGGGACAAATTCGACGGGCTGACCGGCGGGGGCAGACTCGACGAGGTGGCCGGGCGAGAAACTTAATCGGCTCGGGGGTGTACTGACGGTCGATGGCTCAGCTCACGCTCGTCGGCACGCGCCTGGCGGAGGTCGGTCAGACGTTCGTCTATCAGGGGCCTGCCGAGGCCTGTGAGGGGTGTCCCTACCGCGATCAGTGTCTCAACCTCACCGCGGGCCGCAAGTACGAGATCGTCACAGTCAGAGAGAACGCCAGCGTGCTCGACTGTGGCGTCCACGACACCGGCGTGCAGGCCGTCGAGGTCGAACCCGCTTCGATCCGGGCGAACGTCGCCTCGAAGGGCGCTTACGCCGGGAGCAAGTCCCAGCTCGAAGGGCCCTGCCCGTACACGGACTGCCCCAGCCACGAGTACTGCGAGCCCGCCGGTGCCGAGTTCGACGAGCAGTACACGATCGACGAGGTGTTCGGCGAGCCGCCACACGACTACTGTATGCTGGATCGGGACCTGACGCTCGTCGAGTTCGCGCCCCCTGACGACGCTTGACCGGGCCACCGACCGCACACCGTCACGTTTCCTGCTAGGCGGAACTGTCCCGCTTTTTCGCCGTGTACCCGAAGACGTCCTCGTAGCCGTACGCAGACAGCAACACGGGGTAGAACGGTTCGTCGGCGACGACGCGCTCGCCGTCGGCCGCGGCGAAGGCGTCGCCGGCCTCGACGCGCTCGAAGTTCGAGACGCAGACCTCGTATTTCTCTGCCTCTCGTTTCGGGACGACGTCGTCGAGCCTGTAGACGTCTTTCTCGTGCGGTTCGAGCGGCGGTTGGTCAGCCAGCACGCCGGTCGCCCGCAGGAACTCCCGGACGATCCGGGTGGCGTTGTCCGCGGCGACCGTCGACCCCTGATAGCCGGCCTCGACCTCGACGAGCGTCTCGACAGACTGGAACAGTCGCCCGTCGTCGAACGGGCCGGTCTCGACGATCGCATCGACCGGCAGCCGACGCGCCAGTTCCTCCGACCGGCCGCCCGCCTGTTCGACGATCGCGAACGGCTCCTCGTAGGACTGCGTCGAGTGCAGCGCCAGCGTCGTACAGCCGTCGAGCTCGGCCGTCAGCTCGGCCGCGAGCCGAGACTCGTGTGTCGAACCGTCGGGATCGCCCGGAAACGTCCGGTTGAGGTCCTCCTCGCAGTAGCGCTGTTCGGCCGCCAGCGCTCGCTCGTTCGCGACGATCAACTTTACCGGTCGCTCGATGGGAGGGTCAGACGCCAGGAGGCGATCGATCGCCGTCACGCCACAGGGCTCGTCACCGTGGATGGCCCCGACGACGGCGACGGCCGGTTCGCCGGTGCCGAGCTGTTCTATCCGCATTCGTCATCGGATTGGGCAGTCGGTCATTTATATTGCTCGACTGGACTCCGGGCGGAGCCGACAGACGTCACGGATAAACGCCAACGCGGATCGCTCGACGAACTGCCCAATCAATTGGCTGTTAGCTTTTTATATCTGCGCCAGGAAATATGGGTAGATGTCTGAATCAAATATCGATCGAGACATCGACCGGGATATCGACGAACTCAAGGAGAATATCGACCGGAGCGCGGGATACGACCACGAGGCCGCGAGCGAGATCCAGACTTCGGTTGCGAAATTGGAAGACTCCTCGGTCGAGATCGCCGAACAGGCGGACTACATCAAGGAACTCACCGCCGAACAGTATCGGGGGATCGACAAGGTCTCCGACGAGATATCGAATCTCAGTGCGGCCGTCGAAGAGGTGGCCTCCTCGACGCAGCAGGTCTCGTCGTCCAGTCAGGAGGCCGAGCGGCTCGCCGAACGGGGGCAAGGCGTCGCCGACGAGACGATCGACGTGATGGAATCGATCAGAGAGGCGTCCGAGAGCGTCAGCGAAGACGTCCGAACGATCCAGGAAAGCGTCGAAGAAATCGATGAGGTCGTCGAAATTATCAACGATATCGCCGACCAGACGAACATGCTGGCACTGAACGCCTCGATCGAGGCTGCTCGTGCGGGTGAGGCCGGTGAGGGGTTCGGCGTCGTCGCTGACGAGGTGAAATCGCTGGCCGAGCAGGCCCAACAGGAGGCTACCAGGATAGAAGAGATGGTCGCGGACATCCAGGGCGATACCGAGAACGCCGTCGCCAGTCTCGAAGAGAACAACGAGGAGATCGAACGCGGACTCGACAGCGTCGGCGAGGCCGTCGACATCCTCGAAGAGCTCGGCGAGGCGGTTCAGGAAATCAACGCCGGGATCCAGGAGGTCGCTGATGCCACCGACGAGCAGGCCGCCTCGGCCGAGGAGATCGCCAGTATGGTCGATCAGTCGACGACTAACGCCGAGGAGATCGCAGACGAGGTCGAGCGGATCGTCGTCGAGATCGACGACCAGACCGGACAGATCGTCGATATCAATCAGGCTGTCGACGACCTCGTCGAGGATCTCGCCCGCAACACTGCCACAGCCGACGACTAGGTCCCGTGCTGCCAGGAGTCCA
The DNA here is from genome assembly GCF_017094525.1 of Halapricum desulfuricans. Taxonomy (NCBI): domain Archaea; kingdom Methanobacteriati; phylum Methanobacteriota; class Halobacteria; order Halobacteriales; family Haloarculaceae; genus Halapricum; species Halapricum desulfuricans. The sequence continues at coordinate 830,348 of NZ_CP064788.1, forward strand.
TGTACTCGCGCTGTTCCGGGGTTAGCTCGTCGATCTCGATGCCTTCCGCGTCCAGTTTGATCTCCGCAACCTCGCGGTCGAGTCGGTCGGGAATCTCGTGGACGCCGGCGTCGTACTGGTCGCCATTGGTCGCCATCTCCCGGGCGGCGACCGCCTGGATCCCGAAGCTCTGGTCCATCACTTCGACCGGGTGGCCCTCGGCTTTCGGCGCGGCGAGGTTGACCAGCCGTCCCTCCGCGAGGACGTTGAGCTGGCGACCGTCGGGCATGACGTAGCCGGTGACTCCGTCGCGCGCCTCGACAACCTCTTCAGCCATCGATTCGAGGTGCTCGAGGTTGATCTCGACGTCGAAGTGGCCGGCGTTGGCCAGCAACACACCGTCCTGCATGACCTCGAAGTGCTGTTCGGTGATGACGTCGCGGTTGCCGGTCGTCGTCACGAAGATGTCGCCGTCCCGTGCGGCCTCGTCCATCGTCGTGACCTCGAAGCCCTCCATGTGGGCTTCCAGTGCCTGGCGCGGGTCGATTTCAGTGACGATCACGTCGGCGTTCATACCCGAGGCCTTCTTGGCGACGCCCTTGCCACACTGGCCGTAGCCGCCGACGACGACGGTCTTGCCGGCGATCGAGAGGTTCGTCGTGAGCTCGATCGCGACCATCGAGGCCTCGCCGGTCCCGTGGACGTTGTCGAACAGTCGCTTCATCGGCGTGTCGTTGACGGCGAACATCGGATACTCGAGCGCGCCGTCATCGTCCATCGCCCGCAGGCGGTGGACGCCCGTGGTCGTCTCCTCACAGCCGCCGATGATCGAGTCGATCAACTCGGGATACTCCTCGTGGACGAGAAAGACCAGGTCTGCCCCGTCGTCGACGGTGATGGTCGGGTCGTGGTCGATCACGCTGTGCATCGCGTCGTAGTAGGCCTCGTCGTCGACGCCGCGCTTGGCGTAGGAGGTGATGTTCTCGTGTGCGTCAAGCGCCGCGCTCACGTCGTCGTGAGTCGACAGCGGGTTACACCCCGTGATCGCGACCTCCGCCCCCGCGGCCGCCAGTGCCTCCGTCAGGACGGCCGTTGTGGCCTCGACGTGCATCGCCATTGCGACCGTCTCGCCGGCCAGTGGCTGGTCGGCCTCGAAGTCCTCGCGAAGCGACTCGACGATTGACATGTGCTGGCGGGCCCAGTCGATCTTCTTGCGCCCTGATTCGACTGCTGACTCGACGTCTTCGAGCTGCTCGGAGATAGACGCTCCTGTCATGGTCCGAACAACGGACACCGGTGGCAAAACCCTACCGAAGCGCAGTCGCTAGTTTCGAGAGGGCGACCCGATCGCTCACAGGGCGACATACTACGACGACTCCGCGCGTGGAAGTGACACCGTGAATATCGACCCCCGTGGCTCGTTGTCTTCGACGCTCACTGAACCGCCGTACCGTTCGACGAGCGTCCTGACGAGGTAGAGTCCGATGCCGGTCCCCTCGCTGTCGAGGCCGGTTTCTCCTTTCGAAAATAACTGCTCTTTGTGGACGTCTGGAATGCCGGGCCCGTTGTCGGCGATCGAAACACGAACCCGATCGTCTCGTTCGGTCGCCGAGACGACTACCTCGGGCTGTTCCGTATCGTTGTGCTGAACGGCGTTTTTCAGTAGATTGCGAAACACGGATCCCAGCATCTCGTCTCCCGTGACCGATACGTTTGGGATCGACCCCTCAGCTGCGATCGATACACTGTCGAACGAATCGCTAACTTTCTCGATTTCGTCAGTGAGTACGGCTCTCACGTTCACCGGCTCGAACTCCGACTCGGGTTCGAGCATCACGGTGGCGAGTTCCCGGGCCGATTTCGTCAGGTCGACCGCGTGGTCAGCGTTTTCAGTTATCATCTCCAGATATCGGGCTTCGTCATCCGTCATTTCCGCCTTCGTTGCCAGAAGGTCGGCTCCACCCAACACGCTCTGGAGGTGATTTCTGATGTCGTGTCGGACCATCTGATCCAGCACCGCGATATTGTCTCGCTGTCGCTTGACTTGTTCTTGGGCCCGTTTGCGCGCAGTGATCTCGCGGACGACGAACAGCGTACCGAGGGTCTGTTCGCTGCTCGTAGTGAACTTCGAGGTCGAGACTTCCAGCGTTCTCGTGTCGCCATCGGGACCGTCAACTGCTACTTCGAACGGTGGCGCATCGTCACCTGCTTCGAGGGCCTGTCCATCAGGCTCAGCGAACAGCTCTGATATTTTCGTGCCGACGAGTGCGGTCTCGGCGTCGAGCAACGACCGAGCGCGTGCGTTGACGTCGATGATCTCCCCGCCGGTGTCGACGAGCAAATACCCCTCTCGCATCGTTTCGATCGCGCGAGAACGGGCCAGCGCTTTCGTATCGAAGGTCTCGTACCGGAACGCCGCATAGCCCACACCTGCCATCCCGATCGAAAACGACGCCGGCGTCAGGATCGTGCCCGGTGTCTCGAACGGGAGGATATCGAACGTCTGGACGACGGACAACAGCATCGGCGCAAAGATAGCTGGGACCAGAACCGCAGTCTGCCTCCGGCTGAGACTCGAGTCGGTCCATGTCCGATACACGATATACGAGAGTCCGGCCGTCGCGACGATATAAAACGCCGAGAGGTACGCGACGTAGATTGGACTCTCACCGTGGCTGATCACGGAGAACGCTCCGAACGAGACCAGCTGTGGGTCCTCGAACAGGACAGGTACGGGATCGGTAAACAGCAAGACGAACACCGGCAACAACCCCACGCCGATGACGGACACCGTCTTTCGATTCACCCATCGACGCGCGTTCCCCATCGAGAGCGCATAGAGCAACACCGCAGGCGCAGTCGTGAACGACCCGAAGTGAAGCAACTTGTACGCCCAGTAGGACAGTCTGTAGGTCGTCGCAGTAAGTTGCAACAGCGCGAAGAACACCCAGACGGTGATCGCCGCCGCCAGAGCCGTGAAGGTCGTCACCTGCTTGGTCCGTCCAAACTTGTCGATATAATACAGTCCGTAGGCCGTCGTCAGTAGTCCGACCTCAGTCGCCAGTAGAACGAGAATCAACGGGAGATGGAGCTGGAAAGACTGCACACTATATGTCAGTGTGAGCGATTATATAAAATCTTACCTGTCCACAGCGGGACAGCGCTTCAGCGGTGAGTTGCTCACTCTGCGAGATACGCCTCAGTGAGGAACGGCTCGGTTTCGCCCTCGACCGCGAGCACGTCCAGCGCGGTCACGACAGCCCCGACACCGAGCAAGCCCGACAGGCTGGGTTCGGTCCGGCCGTCGTCGCCGGAGACGAGTTCCTTCACGTAGAGGCCCCCCTCGCCGTCGAGTTCGATCGTCGCGTGGGTCTCGTCCTCGAGGTCGCCCTTGATGTCGTATACCTCCCGCGTCCGGTCGATGTCGGCCCGGCGGTGATCGACCCGCTGGGGCGTCCGCTGGGTGATCGTCGCACCGCGGAGGTCGTCCAGGGCCGCCTGCAGGTCCGCGTCGGCCACGGGCCCGTCGAACTCGACGGCCATCCGGTAGGTCTTGGACGCCTCGTGTTCCTTGACCCGTTCGACCATCTCGTAGGTCGGGATCGCCAGATCGGTCACCTCGACCTTCCCCTCGGCGTAGTCGTTGATCGCCGCTTCGAGCGCTTCGGGATCGACCTCGCGAGTGTGGGGATCTTCGACTTCGATGACGAACGGCCGGCCCGTCCCGAGCATGAGCGCGTCGACGTCCTCGCGGCCCGCCCCGTGGAAGGTCGCGGACTCGCCCTCGTAGGCCTCGACGACCGGCGGCGCTGTCAGCTGTTCGACGCTCTCGTCGTACCGGAAGCCGGTCCCGTCACAGCCCGGACACTCCGCCCCGCGTTTCAGGCCGGTCCCGCCACACTCGTTGCAGGGCCACTTCGTCTGGGGAATGTCCCGTTCGAGTTTCCTGTAGCGACCGTAGACGAACGCGGAGTTGACCTGCAGCTCGACCTCGTCGGTGCCGAGATCGAGCAACAGCTGGACGTCCGGTCGCTCGAAGTCGACCTCGGCGTCGACCTCCCGGCCGAAGCGCTTGCCGACTTCCCGGTTGAGTTCGGCCTTCAGCGGCTCGCCGGCGTCCTCGGGCAAGCCCACGTCGTCCCGGAGGAGGGTGTCGTTTTCCTCGAGCATCGGCGGGACGCGCGTCCCGACCTGGTAGGTGTCGAACGCGTAGTCGGCGACGGCCCGGACCGCGCGATCGACCCACGTCCCGATCCGGTCCGACTCGCCCTCACAGACCCAGCAGTCGTCGGGTTCCTCGTAGGGTTCGTCGTCTTCGAGCGCGACGGTCGTGCGAAGCGCGCGCCCGCGCTCGGCGTTGGTCAGCCCGAAACTCCGGTCGGCGACCAGCCGGCCCAGACAGGCGTCACAGACGGGACCGGTCGCCAGCGCGTCGCGTGCGATCTCCAGGACGGTCATCGATCCCGTATCGCCGTCCGAAACGTAATTCCCTTTCGAGTCGTCGCCGACGGCCTCTCTGCCCTGTCACCGCTACCAGCAAGACGATCCGATGACGGGGACGTCACCGAAATCGCGGTTCGGCTGGGAGCGCCCTTACCTCTCCTGTCTCGCGTCTCTGTCGGCCGAAATCGGCGTACAGAGACGGTGCAGCCGTTGCCAGCAACTGTCTCGATAAACGACCCCGGCCCGTCGTATCCGGTAATGGCAAACCGAGAGACGCGGATTTCGAGGCGCACGTATCTCGCAGGCACGGCGGCAGCGACGACTGGCCTCGCTGGCTGTTCCGTTCTGGGCGGCAGCACCGGCGAACTGACGGTCGCGTACATGCCGATCTTCCCCGACCTGCAGTACTTCGTGATGGACGAACAGGGATACTTCGACGATATCGACCGAAAGGTCGTCGGCGAGGAGTTTACCGATGGCCCATCGATCGTCAAGGCCTACGGCGGCGGGGAGATCGACATTGCGATGTTCGGTGTGGTCCCGGCGATGATCCTCGTCGATCGGGGGCTCCCGGCGAAAGTGACGGCGGCCAACATCAAGGAACCGATGGCGATCCTCGCACACGAGGAACTCGGGCCGCTGTGGGACGAACACGGTAGTGACGCCTTCGACGTCTGGCAGGAAGAGCGCGGCGAGCCGTTCCGGTTCGGGACCTTCCCGCAGGGATCCGTCCCTGACATCCTGCTGCGTTACTGGCTCGAGCAGGAGGGGATCGAGCCCGGGGGCGACGTCGATATCATCGAGATCGGCGGCGCGAACGCCGTCTGGCAGGCCCTCGCGAACGACGAGATCGACGGCACGTCGATCATGGAGCCAGTCCCGACCCGCGTCCAGTCGGAGTCAGTTCCCTACGAGACATTCAGAACGGCCGCCCGGATCATGCCCGGTCAGCCGGCGGCCGTGACGCTGATGAGCGACGCCGTCCGGGACAGCGAGGTCGCGACACAGTTCCTCGACGCTCACGTCCGGGCGAACGAGTACATTCAGGACAACCCCGAACCGACGGCCGAGATCGTCGAGGACGGTATCGGGCTGGATTCGGATCTGGCGCTGTCGGCCCTGCAGGGGCCGCTGTCGAACTTCGTCACCGATCCCCGCGAGATCGAAAACGGGACGGCGATCTTCTCGGAGTTCGCCGCCCGGACCGGCAAGCTCGACGATCCGCTCTCGCCGGACGAGATCTTCGATTACAGCGTCTACGAGGGGATCTAACCGTGGCGACGGACGTCAGCAACGAACTCGACCGGACCGACGACCTCGGGCGGCTCGTGGACGCGTTCGACCCGCGTCGACTGGTGCTGGGCGCGGTCGGGCTCGCCGGATTCGTCGGCCTGTGGTGGGCTGGTTCGGCCGTCCAGCCGGCGTACGTCCTCCCGTCGCCGCTCGCTGTCGCCGTGACCGTCCAGTCCGAACTCGCGGCGGGCACGATGCAGGCGGCGCTGTTGGACAGCGTCCGCCACTGGCTGCCGGGCACGGTCGTCGGGACGACGCTGGGGATCGCCGCCGGCGTCGCGCTGGGCTGGAGTCGATTGCTCGACGAGACGCTGACTCCGGTCGTCCGGGTGCTCCGCCCCGTCCCCCCGCTGGCGCTGATCGGCTTCGCGATCGCGTGGTTCGGGATCGGTCACGCCGGGGCGGCGTTCATCATCGCGATCGGCGCGTTCTGGATCAACTTCTACGCCGCGTACGGCGGCGTCGAGGGCGTCTCCGAGGATCTGCTTGACGTGGCGCGCAGCCTCGGAGTGGGGCGGCAACTCGGCCTGATCAGGACGGTCGTTCTCCCGGCCTCGCTGCCCGAGATCACGACCGGGATCCGGACCGGGATCGGCCGGTGCTGGATGCTTGTCGTCGCGGCGGAGATCTTCGGCGCACCGGGGATCGGCCGCCAGATATTCCGCGCGGCGAACTCGCTGCAGGTCGATCGCGTGATCGCGTACATCCTCGTGTTGAGTGCCATGTTCCTGCTGGTCGACAGCGCGTTCCGGCTGCTCCAGCGGAGGGTTCTCGCATGGCGATAGAAACCACTGCGGATCGCGTCGCGATCGACGACGTGTCGATGGTCTACGACGGCTCGAACGGTCCCGTCGAGGCGCTTCGAGAGGTGTCCTTCGCGGTCGATCCCGGCGAGTTCGTCACGATCGTCGGTCCCTCTGGCTGTGGCAAGACGACGCTGTTCCGGATCATTGCCGGGCTGCAGACGCCCACCGAAGGCGAGGTGCGACTGGACGGCGACGTGATCGACGGACCGGGCCCGGATCTGGGGATCGTCTTCCAGGAGTACCACCTCTTCCCCTGGCGGACGGTCTCGGGCAACGTCGGGTTCGGGCTGGAGCAGGACGGCACGCCGGCGCCCGAGCGTCGTGAGCGCGTCGAACAACTGCTGGAGACGGTCGGACTCGACGGGTTCGGGGACACCCACCCGAAGGACCTCTCGGGCGGGATGAAACAGCGCGTCGCGCTCGCTCGCGCGCTGGCTCCCGACCCCGATCTGCTGTTGATGGACGAACCGTTCGGAGCGGTCGACGCACAGACGAAGGCGAAGCTGCAGGAAGAGTTGCTCGACGTCTGGACGGAGACGGGCAAGACCGTGCTGTTCGTCACTCACGACATCGAGGAGGCGATCAAACTCGGCGATCGAGTCGTCGTGATGGATCGAGAGCCGGGACGCGTCCAGGAAATCGTCGACATCGATCTCGAGCGGCCGCGCTCGCGCTCGGATCGCGCCTTCGGCAGCTACTACGAGGAACTCCTCGGACTGATCGAATACTGAACGGAGCACCCCACCCACTCACTTTCGCCGTGCTTTGCCAACCTTCAGTTGCCACTTTTTCCGCTCGCTCCCGCTGGTCGCTCGCGCAAAAACTTGGGGAAAAACCGCACCCCACCCACTCACTTTCGCCGTGCTTTGCCAACCTTCTTGAGTGAGTACGCCCAACTCTGGTTTCACTGAATGGCCACCGCGGACAACACCGAACTCATCGATCGCTTCGAGGAGTTCTACCGGGATTACTACCGCAACGAGATCGGCGAACTCGCACAGAAGTACCCCTCCGAACAGAAGTCGCTGTTCGTCGACTGGCAGGACCTCTATCGGTTCGACCCGGATCTGGCCGAGGACGTTCGCAACCAGCCCGAGCAGCTACAAGAGTACGCCGAAGAGGCGCTGCGACTGTACGACCTCCCTGTCGACGTCAAACTCGGGCAGGCCCACGTCCGGATCGAGAACCTGCCCGAGACGACGGGCATCCGGGACATCCGGGCTGATCACCGCGGACAACTCATCAGCGTTCAGGGGATCGTCCGTAAGGCCACGGAAGTCCGTCCCAAGGTGACCGACGCGGCCTTCGAGTGTCAGCGTTGCGGGACGCTGACCCGCATTCCACAGACGACCGGCGACTTCCAGGAGCCCCACGAGTGCCAGGGCTGTGAACGGCAGGGGCCGTTCCGGATCAACTTCGACCAGTCGGAGTTCATCGACGCCCAGAAGATCCGCGTTCAGGAATCCCCCGAGGGACTGCGCGGCGGCGAGACGCCCCAGTCGATCGACATCAATATCGAGGACGACATCACTGGCAACGTCACCGCGGGCGATCACGTCCGCGTGACCGGCGTCCTCAAACTCGACCAGCGCGAGAGCGGCAACGAGAAGACCCCCATGTTCGACACGTACATGGACGGGATGACCGTCGAGATCGAGGACGAGCAGTTCGAGGAGATGGACATCACCGACGAGGACAAAAAGGAGATCGTCGAGCTCTCGAACGAACCCGACATCTACGAGCAGATGGTCGGCGCGATCGCCCCCTCGATCTACGGCTACGAGCAGGAGAAGCTTTCGATGATCCTCCAGCTGTTCTCGGGCGTCTCGAAGGACCTCCCCGACGGCTCTCGGATCCGTGGGGACCTGCATATGCTCTTGATCGGTGACCCCGGAACTGGCAAATCGCAGATGTTATCATATATACAAAATATCGCCCCGAGATCCGTCTATACATCGGGGAAAGGTAGCAGTGCTGCAGGCCTTACTGCTGCGGCTGTTAGAGACGACTTCGGAGACGGCCAGCAGTGGACTTTAGAGGCTGGAGCGCTCGTTCTCGCCGATCAAGGGATCGCGGCAGTCGACGAACTCGACAAGATGGCCGCGGACGATCGATCGGCAATGCACGAAGCACTCGAGCAACAGTCAATTAGCGTAAGTAAAGCCGGAATTAACGCGACACTGAAAAGTCGCTGTTCGTTGCTCGGCGCGGCAAACCCCAAGTACGGGCGATTCGATCAGTACGAGCCGATCGGCGAGCAGATCGATCTGGAGCCCGCCCTCATTTCGCGGTTCGATCTGATCTTTACGGTCACGGACAAGCCCGACGAGGAGAAGGATCGAAAGCTGGCCCAGCACATCCTGACGACCAATTACGCGGGCGAGTTGCACACCCACCGTCAGGAGAACGCGACGCCGGACTTCTCGGCGGAGGAAGTCGAGACTGTCACCGAGGAGGTCGACCCAACAATCGAGCCCGAACTCCTGCGGAAGTACATCGCCTACGCCAAGCGCAACTGCTTCCCGACGATGACCGAGGAGGCCAAAGACGAGATCGAGTCGTTCTACGTCGACCTGCGCTCGAAAGGCCAGGACGAGGACGCCGCAGTCCCCGTCACCGCCCGGAAGATCGAGGCGCTCATCCGGCTGGCGGAATCCTCTGCCCGAGTTCGTCTTTCGGACACTGTCGAGCAACGCGACGCCGAGCGAGTGATCGAGATCGTCCGCTCGTCGCTGCAGGACATCGGCGTCGACCCCGAGACCGGCGAACTCGACGCCGACGTCGTCGAGACGGGGACCTCGAAGAGCCAGCGCGACCGCATCCAGAATATCAAGGGGATCATCGCCGACATCCAGGACGAGTACGACGACGGCGCGCCGGTCGAGGTCGTGATCGAGCGCGCCGAGGAAGTCGGGATCGACGAGTCGAAGGCCGAACACGAGATCGAGAAACTCAAACAGCAAGGCGAGATCTACGAGCCGACCAACGGTAATCTGCGGACGACGTGATCGTTTGGCACGCGATCAGCGGTCGAACTCGCCGTCTTCGGAGACAGCATCGAGTGCTGTCGCCGCGTGCGCGAGCAACAACTCAAGCAGTTGCACGTCCTCGTCGTTGAACTCGAGGTCGTCGGTCAGCGCCAGTAATACCGCGGACGCGCCGTCGAGGTCAGTGATCCGTAGCGTGATCGCGCCGTCGGCACGCTCTTCGAGCGAGTCGGGGATCGATTCGTGGATCACGACGGTCGTGGGCTCCTGTTCTCGTGACCGGCTGGCCAGTTCGACGAGCCCCTCGTCGGAGACGCCGACCACCGTGCTATCTACGATCCGAGAGTCCTCGCCACCGACGACGACGAAGGCCGCCTCGGTCAGACCGAGCAGTCCCTGCAGTGCCTGGATGCACAGCGCGCTCACCGCGTCGATAGAGTCGCTGCGGGTGAGCTCCCGGCCGTAGGTGTTGACGTCCATCGCCTTGTTGGCGAACTGTTCGATGCGGTCGCGTTCGGTTTCGAGCGCGCGCTGGTGTGCCAGCCCCCGGGCGTCGTAGAGTCCGACGAGGACGCCGACAACGGCACCGACGGTGACGTGGTTGATCGCGATCGCGGGAGCCAGTCCGAGAACGTCAACTGTCGGCCTGGCCTGCTGGCTGAAGACGACCAGCGCCGAGACCGACGCGAACAGTACCGCGCTGGCGACGCCCCATCCTGCGATCCGCGGAAGTTCCTGTTCGTATTCCGACTGGTCGGTTAACCAGTAGCCGATGTAGACGAGCGCACCGGCCACGAACAGGAACGGGACTGTCTCGACGGCGAAGACGACGGCACCTGTCTGTCCTTCGAACCCGTCCAGTTGCTGGATCCCCTGTACGAACTGGACGAGCACGAGGATCGCTCCCGCGAATGCGATCGCCCCGCCGAACAGCTCTCGTCGTTGCATTGCCCGTAGCATCTGTCCCCATCGCATTCAAACTATCCCGGCGTCGGGCACGATCGCACTCTTTCGATGTCCACTTTCACTCCGGTGGGCGAACGTTTTTGCCTGCGAGCGATGAACACAGTCGTGTGGCAACAGAGCCGTCGTATCTCCGGTTTTTCCCCTACGAGCAGCCCTACGACCACCAGCGAGAGGCGATGGGGCGGATCTACGACGCGCTCGGAGACGGTCGGGACGTGCTCTTTGAAGGGGCCTGCGGGACGGGCAAGACGCTTGCGTCGCTGACGCCGGCACTGGAGTACGCCCGCGAGACCGACAAGACCGTCGTCATCACGACGAACGTCCACCAGCAGACCCGTCAGTTCATCGAGGAGGCCAGCGCGATCGCACAGACCGAGGACCTGCGTGCGGTCGTCTTCCGCGGGAAGGCCTCGATGTGTCACATCGACGTCGGTTACGAGGAGTGTCAGGCCCTGCGGGACACGACCCGCGAACAGGTCGAACTCGAACGCGAACGGGCCGAACTCGAGCGCCGCCAGCGGGAACTGCTCGACGCGAGCCAAGCCGGCGAGGGCGAGGCCGCGGAGGCACGGTCGGCCGTGATGGATGACCTTGAGTCGATCGAGGACGACCTCTCGGCGTTCGAGGACCGGGCGACCTGCGAGCACTACTACCGGAACCTGACCGCCGACATCGACGAGTTCTACGCGTGGCTGTACGACGACGTTCGCACGCCCGACGACATCTACGCATACGCCGACCGGCAGGGCCTGTGTGGGTACGAACTCCTCAAGGAGGGGATGGACGGGGTCGATCTGGTGATCGCGAACTATCATCACCTGCTGGATCCGATGATCCGCGAGCAGTTCTTCCGGTGGCTGGGTCGCGACCCCGGGGACGTCATCGCGGTCTTCGACGAGGCGCACAACGTCGAGGACGCCGCTCGCGAGCACGCCCGGCGGACGCTCACTGAGACCACACTCGGGCAGGCGCTGGAGGAACTCGAGGAGACCGACGACCCCCGCGTCGAGGCTGCCCGAAACGTCATCGAGACTTACCGGGACGCTCTCGCGGCGACCTACAGGGAGACGATGGGTCCCGACACGGTTCGGGAAGCGGAGGTCGACGATCAGTGGACGGACCTGTCGATCGCCAACGAGGACCGCAAGGACGACCTGACGCTGTCGTTCCTGCGCTCCTACACCGGTCCCGGCTACCGTGAGGAACTGGAGCGCGCGCTGGAACTCGGTCGGGAACTCGACCAGCGCTACGAGGAGGCCTACAAGGACGGCGAGACCACCGTTCGCAAGGAGTGTCAGACGCTGCAGGCGGCGACGTTCCTCGAAGCGTGGTTCGACGAGGGTGACAGTCAGGGGATGTATCCCGTCATAAGCGTTCGTAAGCAGACTGACGACGGACAGAACGGCCTCGGTGACGACTCGGCTGGGGAAATATATGGTCGCGCCGAGTTGTACACGTGTATCCCCGAGCGCGTCACTCGGTCGCTGTTCGACGACCTCCACGCGGGAGTGTTGATGAGCGCGACGCTGCGACCGTTCGAGGTGACTGAGGATGTACTCGGCCTGACTGACGCAGAGACGATGGCCTACGGTGCGCAGTTCCCAGCGGAACGTCGGCGGACCTACGCCGTGCAAGCGCCCGCGCTGTTCGCCAGCGAGCGTGACGATCCGGCCACTCAGGACACCGTCACGAGGGTGCTGGAGGACGCGGTCGAGTTCACGCCGGGGAACACGCTCGCCTTCTTCCCGAGTTACGCCGAGGCCGAACGGTACTACCACCGGGTCGAGACCGACGCGGAGCGATATCTCGACGAACCAGCCACGCCGGCCAACGAGTTGCGCGAGGAGTTCACCGGCAGCGACGACGGCGTGCTCTTCTCGTCGCTGTGGGGGACGCTCACCGAGGGCGTCAGTTACGACGGCGACGACGCCCGGACGGTCGTGGTGGTCGGCGTACCCTATCCGCATCTCGACGATCGGATGGACGCCGTCCAGCAGGCCTATCAGGTCGCCTTCGGCGGCGAGGGACCCGATGGAGACGACGAAGCTGGCTGGCGGTATGCCGTCGAGATCCCCACGGTTCGAAAGACCCGGCAGGCGCTGGGGCGGGTCGTGCGCTCGCCGACGGATTTCGGGGCGCGGATTCTCGTCGACAAACGCTACACCCGCGACGCCGAGATCGAGATGCGCGACTACGCCGTCCGCAAGACTTTCCCGCCGGAGGAGCGCGCGGAGATGATCGATGTCGAACCGGAGAAGTTGAAGTTCGGGCTGTTGAACTTCTACAACGATCTGGACGCCTACGATGGGGATCCGCCGAAGCCGTGAGAAGCGAGGCTCTGATCGGAGCGAAGAGCCTCGAAATAGTCGAGCGGGGAGCAGAGCGACCCGCGAGCAGCGAGGACGACCGCAGGGAGTCCTCGAAATAGTCGAGCGGGGAGCAGAGCGACCCGCGAGCAGCGAGGACGACCGCAGGGAGTCCTCGAAATAGTCGAGCGGGGAGCAGAGCGACCCGCGAGCAGCGAGGACGACCGCAGGGAGTCCTCGAAATAGTCGAGCGGGGAGCAGAGCGACCCGCGAGCAGCGAGGACGACAGCGGATCCTGACGATAAATCGTATCATTTCGTCTATCGACTCAAATCATCTTAAAATGCTATGGTGAGATTCGCGTCTTGGGAAACAGTCGTCCGGTTATATCGACGCGGGTTCGATCTCAGTGTGCATGGACGCAGCCAGATATTACGGACAGGAGGACATCCGCGTCGAGGACATTGAACCGGACGAAGTCGGACCCGAAGAAGTTCGGATCGACGTCGAGGCCTGCGGGATCTGTGGGTCGGATCTCCACGAGTACACCGCCGGGCCGATTTTCGTTCCCGGGGACGCGCCCCACCCTGTTTCGGGTGTACAGGCACCCCTCACGATGGGTCACGAATTCAGCGGCACGATCTCGGAGGTTGGATCGGATGTCACTGACCTCTCAGAGGGGGACGCCGTCGCCGTCAACCCGATTATCTACTGTGGGGAGTGTCCTCGCTGTGAGGCCGGCGAGTATCACCGCTGTGAGTCGCTCGGGTTCACTGGACTGGCCTCCAACGGCGGGTTCGCCGAGAATGTCGTCGTCGACGCTGAACAGGCTGTTCTGCTCGGAGACATGCCCGTCGAACACGGCGCACTCGTCGAACCGCTGGCGGTCGCGCTGCACGCCGCGCGCGTCGCCGACGTCTCCCCCGGCGATTCGGTCGCCGTGTTCGGGAGCGGCCCGATCGGACTCTGCCAGATTCAGGCTCTGCGAGTCGCGGGTGCCGGACCGATCATCGTCTCGGAGCCGCGCGACCGGCGACGCGAGCGCGCCGAGGCGTGCGGCGCGGATGTGCTGATCGACCCGACCGAGGAAGACGCCCTCGAGGCGATCCGCGCCGAGACCGGCGAGGGCGTGGACATCGCATTCGACGTCGCTGGCGTCGAGGCGACCTACAACCAGGCGATAAACAGCACGCGCCCCGGCGGGCGCGTCGCGGAAGTCAGCATCTTCGAGGAGGGCGTCGAGACACAGCCGAACGACCTGGTCATCCCCGAGCGCGAACTCGTCGGTTCGATCGCCTATCAGGGCGGTCCCCGCTCGGCCGAGGAGTTCGGCATGGTCATCGACATGCTCGAGGACGGCCGGTTCGATCCCGACCCGCTCATCACTGACCGGATCGACCTTGACGACATCACCGACGAGGGCTTCGAGCGTCTCATCGATCCCGACAGCGATCAGGTAAAGATCCTCGTGAAACCGTAGCGGTCGGCGTCTGTCGATGCCCGAATCGGACTAGTCTTCGAATTTCTCCAGTAACCGCTCGTAGAAGCCGTCGCCGTCCGCGGCCAGTTTCTCGACGATCAGTTCGGGCGTCGAGCGGGCCAGCGTCCCTTTCACCGGCGAGCGATCGACGAGCAACTCGCCGTCGTCCAGCCCGATCGCTTCGATCCCGTCGACGGCGATGTCGATGCTAGCGACGTCCCGGATCTCGCCCGCGAGATGTGAGACGAACACTGCGGTCGCGCCGCGCGCCGAGAGCGCTTCGAGGATCCCGGCCATGATGTTCGCGCTCGCGCCGGGCTCGGTGATACTCTCCAGTTCGTCCACGAGGACGAGCGTCTCGCGGTCCTCGGCGACGCCGGTCACCAGATCGCCGAACTCTCGGAGCGTCGACTCGAAGGCTCCTGCGTCTAGCGTCCCCTGCGTTTTGGCGTAATAGTGCAGCTCGTCGATCCGCGTCACGCGGGCGGCCTCGGCCGGCACGGGTAACCCCATGTGTGCCAGCACGACCACCAGTGCGATGAGATCGAGCGTCGAGGTCTTGCCGCCGCTGTTGACGCCCGAGAGGAGCGCGACCCCGGAGACGTGATAATCGACCGGCTCGACCGCCTCGAAGGGGACGTCCAGCAGCGGCGATCGCCCGCCCTCGATCGCGACGCCACCGTCTCCCGGAACGTCCGGTTCCGGCGGGGGGCTCGCGTTCTCGGGCGTGTCGAGCGCGTCGATCGCCGGCAGGGTGCAGTCGAAGTCGTCGGCGAATCGGGCGACGGCGAGTTCCACGTCGAGGTCGAGCGCGGCGTCGACGAGGTCGTCGGCGGCCGACCGGAACGCCGCCAGATCGCTCGCCAGCTCGCGCTTGAGCCGGGTCGCACGCCGATCGCGGGCGGTCGTCAACTCCTCGCGTAGCCGAGAGACGACCTCTTCGGTGTGTTCGACGGGGTAGGTCGGTTCGTCGGGGAACGCTCTGCGGGCGATCGATTCGGTGTCTGTGAGTTCGAGGGCATCGATCAGGTGCTCGCGTGCGGCCGCGACCGCCGCGTCGTACTCGTCGGCCAGTTCCCGTGAGAGCAGCGAGTCGACGCCGGCACCGCGCTCGACCAGCGACAGCAGGTCCGTGCCCTCGATGGTCACGTCCCGTTCCTCGATCGCCTCCCGGAGGTGGTCGTTGGCGACGGATTCGGCGGTCGAGACGGCGGCGTCCAGATCGTCGACAGCGGTCGCGAGCCTGTCGAGTTCGCCGTCCCCGCGTGGCGTGCCGTCCTCGTCGAGCATCGCGAGCGCCGACTCGAGCGGCTCCAGCTCGCAGGGCGGTTCCAGATCCGCGGCCCGGTGGACGGCGATCGCGGCCTGCAAGGGCTCGCGGTTCGCGGCGAAAAACGACAGCGTGCGCTCCGGGACGACCGCCTCGGGTCGGTCGAGCGCGTCCGGCTGGACCCGCACGTCACCCTCGACGTCGACCCCGGCGAACTCCTCGTCGAGGACGATCACCGTCGCGTAGCTGCGGGCGAGTTCGGCGAGCTGGCGGGTGTCCTCGACGACCTCGACGCTGACTTCGGGGATCGCCTCGCGCGCCTGTGCGTAGCGCTCGGCGTCCCCGGTGACGAGACACCGGTCCCGGACCCGAACGTCGCCGGGGGATTCGAGCGGTTCGACGCCATCGAGTGCGTCGAGCACGGCCGGATCGGGATCGCGTGACAGCGCCTCACGGGTGAACGCCCGGACCTCGCGGATCCGGCTCTCGGCGGCGCTGGGATAGAGCGTCCGCAGGCGGGCCGCGGCGTCGTCGGTGACAGTCCGGTCCTGCAGGTGGCCGAGTATCTCGCGGTAGATCTCGCGGGTGCGGTCGGTCGCGAGGAAGTCGCCGTGGTCGTCGTGGCGCGTCTGTATCGCGGCACGGGCGATTCTGGCCGCTCGCCCCTCGCTGATTCCCGGTGCCCGGGCCAGCGTCGCCACGTCGCCCTCTGTGAGTGCTCGCTCGGCGTCGTCGAGACTCCCAAGCGCTTCAGCGGTCTTGGCACCGACGCCGGGGACCGACTCCAGTTCCATCGTCACTCGCGTACGCGTTCCCCCGGCAAACAATTTTCTAGAAGATGCTGGCCTGCTGGTAGACGTCGATGCCGTCGAGCGTGATGTCGTAGGGCTTGGTCGCCCGGGAGTGGTTGGCGTTGCGGATCTTCTGTATTTCGACGGCCAGTCGCGTCTCCTGGGTGTCGCCACGGACGTACTGGAGGACGAAGACGGCGTCGGTCAGGTACTCGATGATGCCGTGTCTGGAGGCGTAGGGGTTGTCCTCGCTGGCCTCGCTCGTGAGCATCGTGGTGACGCCGGCCTGCTTGAGTGATCGTGTGAAATCGAACACTTCAGTTCGGCGTTTGGCCTGATCGTCGTACATCATCTCCAGCAGCGACACCGAGTCGAGAACGAGTCGCTCGGCGTCGAACTCCCGGATCAGCTGCGGGAGCTCGCCGCGGATGTTGTCGAGGCTGTTCGCCATCTCGACTGGATCCAGATCGACGATAGCCAGGTCGTCTTCGGCCTCGTAGCGGTCGAACTCCCAGCCGCGTTCGTTGGCGGTGTCGAGAATCGCCTGCCTGCTCTGTTCGAGCGTGATGAACACGGCGCTGTCGCCCTGTTGAAGTCCGTGATAGAGGAACTGTAACCCGAAGGTCGTCTTCCCAGACCCGGGTGCGCCGACCACGACCATGAGGTGTCGCTCCGGGACGCCGCCCTGAATCATCTCGTCCAGCCCGGAGATGCCGAGGTCGATCCGCGGGATCTCCGATTCGAACGCCGCCTCGTCGAAGTCTTCGCCGGCCTCGTCGCCGCCCGGTCCGGCGCTCTGCATCGCGCTCGCGAAGTCGTCGTCGAACAGCGATCCCCCGGCACCGGACTCCTCGGAGGCGAACGGATCGTCGTCACTTCCGAATGGGTCGTCGTCCGCGGGAACGTCCTCATCCGTGTCGGCGTCGGCGAACGCATCCGTACTGTCGGCCACCGCTTCGTCCGGCCGGTCTGCTCCGAACGCGTCCTGCGTCGTGCTATCCTCGAACGCGTCCGCTGTGGTGTCGATGTCTTCCGAGAAATCGGCGGATGCGTCTCCGTCCTCGGAGGCGCTCCCGGTGGCGTCCTCGTCCTCGAAGGCGCTCTCGAACCAGTCGTCGTCGCTCATCTGCGGACACCACGGCCGATAGCCATGTCTCTGTATTATCTCTCGATGAATTAAATGTGTCTGTGCGACGGCCGCGGTTCGCCTGGCTTTATTGGTTGGGGAGATCAACCTCCGGGAGTATGCAACTCGGGATCGTCGGTCAGAAGGGAAACCCGCGCGCACAGTCGCTCGTCGAGGCAATCGGCCGCAGTTTCCGGGACGACGTGGACGTGCTGGTCGATTCGGTAACGGCCGAGGCGCTCTCGGAGGAACGGGATCGAGGCTACGGACCGAGCGGCAGCGAGCGCTTCGAACCCGATGCAATCGCGATAGACGACCTGAACACCTGTGATCTGGTTCTGGCCATCGGCGGCGACGGGACGTTCCTCTTTGCGGCCCGCGGCGTCGAGGACACGCCGATCATGGGTGTCAACCTCGGTGAAGTCGGCTTTCTGAATGGGGTCGCACCGGACGACGCGATCGAGGCGGTCCACGACGTCATCGATGATCTCCGCGAGGACGGTCGGACGCCGACCAGAGCGCTCTCGCGCGTTCGAGCCACCGGCGAGGACTGGACGCTCCCGCCGTCGCTCAACGAGGTCGTCATTCAGGGGCCACAGCGCGGCCACGGCAACGGCGTCGACGTCACCGTCCGCGTCGACGGCTCGCTGTACACCAGCGGTCACGCGGACGGAGTCCTCGTCGCGACACCGACCGGCAGCACCGCGTACAACCTCAGCGAAGCCGGGCCGCTCGTCCATCCGAGCGTCGATGCCCTGGTCGTGACCGAGATGGCGGCGGAACTGGCGATGCCGCCGCTGGTCGTCGACGAGGACAGCGAACTCACGATCCACGTCGAAAGCGACGGCGGCGCGACCGTCGTCAGTGACGGCCGCGTCTCACGGGACATCGAAACCCCGACGCGAGTCACGCTTCGGCGGGCCGAAGAGAGCGTTCACGTCGCCGGTCCGCCGCTGGATTTCTTCGCTGCACTCGGCAAACTCGAGTGATCTGTCGGAGCGAACGCCTATCAGGACGGGACGCGAACGACGGAATGTCCGTGCATTCGCGTGCTGGAATCGTCCTCGCCGGCGGGTTCGCGCGTCGGTTCGGCGACCGCGACAAGACACTCGCCGAGTTCCGCGGCCGACCGCTGATCGTCCACGCGGTCGAACCGCTTCGGGCGGTCGTCGAACGAGTCGTCGTGAGCTGCCGGCGCGAGCAACGTCCGGCGTTCGAGCCCGTGCTGTCGGACGTCGAGTACCGGCCCGATCCGACGCCCGACGCGGGGCCGCTTGCGGGGCTGGACGCCGCACTCGAGGGGCTCGAAGCCGAGACTGTCGCCGTCACAAGCGCCGACCGGCCGCTGGTCCCCGCGGGACTGTATCGATCGCTGCTTGACTCGCTGTCGAAAGAGGGAGTCGTGATCCGCGCCGACGGCATCGATCAGCCCGTCCCTGCAGTCTTCGAGACGCGAGCGCTCCGGCGGGCGGTCACCGAACAGCGATCGAACGGGACGCGACGGCTCCGCGCGGTGCTCGACGCGCTCGACTGTACCACGCTCGACGGCGAAACCATCACGCGACAGTGGGGCGAGGACGTGCTCGCAGACGTGAACACGCAAGCGGATCTGGATCGTCTGGAAGAGTGACCCCGTTCTCGGAACGCCGATAGTTGCGCTCCGGCGCGGCGGATCTCACTCGTCGAGGCTCTCGGCGTACTCGTAGTCTACGCTCGTCGCACGAGGGTGGGCTCCATCCAGCGGGATTCGCCAGCCATCGAGGGCGGTCGGATTCGCGAGGGCGTTCGTCAGCGCGGTTCGAACGTCGAGGACATCGACGCCGTAGTAGTCGTTCGGGACGCCGTGGAGATACTGGAGGGCGGTCTCGAAGAGACTCGCCATGCCGTCGTCGTTCTCGAAATCGAAGTGCTTGTACGCGCCGGCGGCGACCTGCACCATCCCGTGGGCGAAGGCGCTCTCGGTCGTGCCGCGACCGTAGTTGTACCACTCGGCCTCGAAACAGTCGTGCGATTCGTGGAACGCGCCGTCGTTGTACAGTCGAACGCCGGTCGCAGTCGCCCGCCGGAGCGTCGCGTGTTCCCACGTCCGAGTCGTCGGATCCCACCCTGTCGGAGAGCCGTCCGGCGGTGGCACGCTGTCGTCGCGGGTGTGCTCGTCCATGCGTCCGGTTGGGTGTACCGACGGGAAAGCCCGTCGCTCGGGTGCGATAACCTCTATCCGTTCCGGATCGACGGCCGCTGTAGTGCGGTCGTACCGACACATCGACGCGAGAATCCGTATCAGTCACCGAACGGTCCGCCGGGACCGCCGCCCATGCCACCCATCCCGCCACCGCCGCCGCCCTGCTGTTGCATCTGCTTCATCATCCGTTCCATGTCGGCGTCGCCCATGCCCTGGAACTGCTTGAGCGTCTGGGACATCATCTTGTGCTGTTCGAGCAGTTCGCGGATGCGGTCCTCGGGCTTGCCCGACCCGCGGGCGATTCGCTCGATGCGTGACTTCCCGACGATACGGGGGTTTTCCATCTCGCCCTCGGTCATCGAATCCATGATGACCTGAAAGTCGCGCATGCGCTCTTCGGTGACGTCCATGGCGTCGTCGGGGAGCTGATCCATGAGTCCGCCGCCCATTCCGGGGATCATATCGAGCACCTGATCGAGCGGCCCCATGTTGTTCATCGCCTCCATCTGCTTTTGCATGTCATAGAGGGTGAACTCCCCCTCCATCATGTCCTCGGGGTCCCAGTCCTCGTCTTCGTCCTGGGTCTGCTCCATCGCGCGCTCGACGCGGTCGGTCAGTTGCTTGAGATCGCCCATCCCGAGCAGCCGGGAGATGAACCCCGACGGCTCGAAGCGCTCGATGTCCTGAACGGTCTCGCCGGTCCCGAGGAACGCGATCGTCGAGTCGGTTTCGTCGACCGCCGCAAGCGCGCCGCCGCCTTTCGCGGTCCCGTCGAGTTTAGTGATGACCACGCCGTCGATGCCGATCGCTTCCTGGAAGTCGGCGGCCTGGCTCTTGGCGCTCTGACCCATCGCGGCGTCAAGCACCAGCAGGTTGCGGTCGGGGTTGACCTCGCGCTCGATGCGCTCTATCTGTTCGATCAGTTCCTCGTTGAGGCCGTCCCGGCCGGCGGTGTCGACGATCCGGACGTCGGCGGTCCGGGTTTCTTCGAGCCCCTCGCGGGCGATCGTGACGGGATCGTCCTCGTCGGGATCGCCGTAGAAGTCGACCTCGGCGCGCTCGGCCATCTGCTCGGCCTGGTCGTAGGCCCCGGGGCGGTCGGTGTCGGTCTGGATGATCGCCGGTCGAAGCCCCTTCGTCGAGAACCACCACGCCATCTTCGCCGCGGTCGTGGTCTTGCCGGACCCGTAGAGGCCGGCGAGCATGATCGTCTGCGACTCCAGCGGCAGTTCGGTCGATTCGCCGACCAGCTCGACCAGTTCCTCGTAGACGATCCGCAACACCCAGTCCCGTGCGGAGGTGCCGGCGGGTGGCTCCTCATCGAGCGCGCGAGATTTGATGCGATCGGACAGATCCATCACGAGGTCGACATCGACGTCGGCCTGCAGGAGCGACCGCTGGATCTCCTTGACAACGGCGTCTACGTCCTCCTCGTCGATGCGGGACTTGCCCCGGAGGTCGTCGAGGGCTCCGCGAAGGGAGGAACCGAGATCGTCGAGTACCATTTGCGTCCCGATAGGCGACTGGGCCGGTAAAGCCTTTTTGTCGGCGCTCGGCGATGTTCTCCGCGACGAGTACCGATCGTGGACCGCGTATCGCTGTCACCTGGCGACTGTCACTGGAGCCGGCCTGTCACCGGACGACAGTTACGGGAGCCGGCGAGTGACGGAACACTTGCTGTGCGACATCGCCGACGAACAGGCGGTCGGCCAGCGAACCGCCGTGGCTGCCGATCACGACGGCGTCGAACGACTCGGCCCGGTTGACGATCACCTTCGAGGGATTGCCCCACGCGACGTCGGTCGAAACCTCCCTGTCGCCGGCGATCTCGCGAGCCCGGTCGAAGATCTCCGACGCGTGTTCTTCGGCTGCTTCCTCGATATCGTCGGCCAGCGCGAGGCTCGTCGCCTTCCCCATCATCCCCGAGGGCTCTCCGACGACGTGAAGCACCGTGATCTCCGCGGCGGGGTACATCTCGAGCGCGTGTTCGAGCGCGTGTTCGGCCATATCCGAATCGTCCATTGCGACGAGAATGCGGGTGGGCATACTGATACTACGCCAACGACTGGGATAAGTCATCGGGACATCAACCCGGTCAACCTGCTGTGCGGTCCCTGTCGGCCGCTTTGCAACCGGAACATATAGACCGAACCCACCGAATGTGAGATCATGGTCGCGATACTCCTTGCCGTCGCGCTCGTAGCCGCGGTCTTCGTCGGATTCAACATCGGCGGCTCCTCGACGGGCGTCGCGTGGGGCCCGCCTGTCGGGGCGGGGGTCGTCGGCAAGACCGGCGCTGCGGGATTGATGACGGTATTCGTCTTCCTGGGGGGCTGGACGGTCGGTCGCAACGTCATCGACACGCTAGGAGGCGACCTCGTCCCGCGATCGGCGTTTTCCGCCGAGGCAAGCGTCGTCGTCCTCGGATTCATCGGTCTGGGGATGCTCTTTGCCAACCTCTACGGTGTCCCCGTCTCGACGTCGATGACGGCTGTAGGAGCGATCTCCGGACTCGGTCTCGCGACGGGACAGCTCGATTACGCCGTCGTCGGCTCGATCATGGTCTGGTGGGTCATCGCACCAGTCGTCGGGTTCTGGTTCGGTGCCGTCATCGGACGCTACCTCTATCCGCACCTCGACGATCGGTTCGCGCTCGAACAGTCCGACGGACCGCTGATCGTACTCGACCACTCCGGCGTCATTCCGACCCCGGAACTCGGCCCGGGAACGACACCGAAGGAAGTCCTTAGCACGAGTCTGGTGCTACTTATCGCCTGTTATATGGCGTTTAGCGCCGGTGCGAGCAACGTCGCGAACGCGGTCGCACCGCTGGTCGGGGGCGGTCTGGTCGGCCCGGACAGGGCCGTCGCGCTGGGCACGGCCGCGATCGGACTCGGCGCGTTCACGATCGCGCGCCGGACCATGGAATCGGTCGGCAACGACCTGACTGATCTCCCGCTGCTGGCGGCGATGATCGTCATGATCGTCGCAGCAAGCATTACGACTGTTGCGTCGGCATTGGGCATCCCGCTGAGTCTGGCCCTGGCGACAGTCATGTGTATCGTCGGACTCGGCTGGGGGCGGGCGACTCGTCCGACATCCGCAGGAGGCATGCTCAAAGGTGAATTTCAGACGGAGGTTTCCGTCGACGCAATCACCGCCGAAACCCCAAGCGATGTACCGAGTGCCGGCGAGGAAGACACGGAGTACGTGCAAGACGCGACCGAACTGTTCGATCGATCTGCCGTGGTGCGGTTCGTCGCGTTCTGGATCATCGGCCCGTCGGTCGCCACCGGGATGTCGTACGTGACGTTTCTCGTCCTCCCTGTTGCGGGGACGGCCTGACGCCGGAGTGTCCGCTCGTCGAAAAATCACTGATGACAGCGATATTGAAAACCCTCCGAAAGCGCGCTCGGATAGAATGCCCCGAGCATGCGATGGAGACCACGTCAACGCGACGACGTGACGACGCCCGAGACGGCCAAAATCGGGAGCGCCACGACGCGGTGTGAATCGAAACGAATGGTGGAGATCTACCCCGAAAAATCAAAACTATCGACAATGATTATTGTGCTGTTTCCAAACGATTAAGCCTCGCGGTCACTGTCGGTCAGATATGAGTACCCACGTCGCAATCATCGGTGCGTACGGTAGCGCCGGCGGTGCGGTCGCGAAACAGCTCGCCGACGACCCGGAGATCGAACTCACGCTGATCGACGACGGCGACCCCGGCGGCGGGCTGTGTATCCTCCGCGGTTGCATGCCCTCGAAAGAGGTCATCTCGGCCGCGAAACACCGATTCGCGGCCCGGCGAGACGACCGGCTCGTCGGTGACCTCCCCGACGTCGATCTCGAACGGACGGTCGAACGCAAGAACGAGCACACCTCTGGATGGGCCGGACACCGGCGCAGCGGAATCGAGTCGCTCGCCGAGCGCGAGGACGTCGAACTCCTCCGGGAGACGGCGACGTTCGTCGACGACCGCGTGATCGAGGTCGGCGACCGGACGATCGAACTCGACTACGTCGTGATCGCGACGGGATCGACGCCGAGCGTCCCGCCGATTCCAGGTATCGAAGACGTGGATGTCAACACGAGCGCCGACGTGCTCGACGCGACGGCGTTCGAGGACTCGGCGGTCGTGCTCGGGCTGGGATACATCGGGCTCGAACTCGCGCCCTATCTCAGCGAGGCCGGCGGCATGGACGTGACCGCGATCGACGTCCTTCCGGAGCTGTTGCCCGAGGCCGACGACGGGTTCGGCGAGGAACTGGCCGACTACTATCGCGAGGAGTTCGACATGGACGTGCTTCTGGACGCCCAGGCTAGTCAGATCGAGGCGACCGAGGACGGCGGCGTGCGCGTAACCGTCGACGACGGGGCCGAGGTCGTCGAGGCGGACCAGCTGTTCTCGTTTACCGGCCGCGAGCCGGCGCTCGACGGACTCGGTATCGAGAACACGTCGCTGTCGCCCGGCGAGAACTGGGTCGGTGCCACGATGCAGGCCGGAAACGACGAGCGCGTGTTCGTCGTGGGCGACGCCAACGGCCGCGAGCCGATCCTGCACATCTCGAAAGAGCAGGCCGCGACGGCCGCGACGAACATCCAGGCACACCGCGAAGGTGGCGATCTCACCGAACACGACTCCACGCATCACCACGTCATGTTCTCCGGACTCGCGCGGCTGCCGTTCGTCCGCGTCGGCCACTCCGCCGACTCCGCCGAGGAGGCCGGACTCGACTACGTCGCCGTCGACTCCCGCGCCGAGGACGACGGCGTGTTCAAGGCCAAAGACGCCTCCGAGGGCTGGGCCCGGCTGGTCGTCGCGCCGGACGGGACCGTGCTGGGCTATCAGGGGCTGCACTACCACGCCGACGCGATGGCCAAGACGATGCAACTCGCCGTCGAGATGGAACTGGATGTCCGCGAGATCCCCAACCGGGCGTATCACCCCACCACGCCGGAGATCCTCGACGCGCTGTTCCGGAAGGCCACCGAGAAACTGGCCGAGCGCGACGCGGCGACTGCGACGCAATAACGCCCGCGCAATATTCTCGACGGAAGCGCGAACCAGAACCTACTAGCGACTGGTCTACCCAGAGAGAGATATGCCAGCCGAACTGACGATCTACGAGGACCGGCTCGCCCGTCAGATGGACGCGGGCGAGTTCGTCCTCGCGGTCGTGACGGCGACGAAGCCCGACTTCTACAAGCAGGCCCCGGTCGTGACGGCCGCCCGGGAGGCGGGCGTTCCGACGTTCGTCCTCCACACCGGCCAGCACTACGACGACGTGCTCGGCCACGGCCTCGCCGAGTACGGCATCGAGGACCGCGTCGCGGTCGATCTGGCGATCCGCGGATCGCTCTCGGAGAAGACCGCACAGGTCCACCGGCGGATCGACGAACTCACCGATACCCTCGAACAGCGATGGCCCGACACGACGGTCCTGCCGATCGTCCACGGGGACACCCACGCCGCCGGGATCGTCCCGCAGGCGTGGCTGTTCGCCACCAACCAGGCCGTCGCCCACAACGAGGCCGGACTGCGCGGGATGTCGCCCGATTTTGAGGGCTACGAGGACGTTCCCGCGTTCGTCGACGCCCAATGGACCGGCGAGTGGTCGATCAACCGCGCCGAACCGTTCCCCGAACAGTACGACACCTTCGTCGGGTCGGCGGGTTCGATCTATCACTTCGCGCCGGTCGAACTCAACCGCGAGCACCTCCAGCGCGAGGGATACCCGGCCGCAGTCGAGGACGACGAGCGGATCCCCGTGGTCGGCAACAGCGTCGTCGACGCAATCGATCTGAAACGCGACGCCGACCTCGAGGAGAGCGTCTTCGACATCTATCCCGTGCTGGAGGAACGCGACGACTGGATCCGCGTCGACATCCACCGGCGGGCGAACCTCCTGCCCGACCGTTTCCGGGCCATCGTCGAGGGCGTGATCGGGCTGGTCGAAGACGGCTACAACGTCAACTTCGTCGAGTTGACCGCGACCCGGAAGGCACTGGAACACTACGGCTATCGCGACCGACTGCTCGAACTCGACCAGCAGCGCGAGAACTTCCTGTTTACCGGGCTCTGGAAGAAACACGCCCACGTCTACGAGTTTCTCACCTCCGGGCAGTGTTTCGCCGAGTTCACTGACTCGGGGAGCATGCAGGAGGAACTCAATTACATCGACGAGGCGATCAGCCTGACGGCCCGGTTCAACACCGACCGTCCGGAGACGGTCTTCGAGGCCGGGACGAACCTGCTGGTCCCGCCGGTCGACGGCGAATACGTCCGCGAGATGGTCGAGTACGTCGCCGAGACCGACGCCGTCCGCGAGGAGATCCAGACCGGACCGAACCTCTACGGCGAGAACGTCGGTGAGTCGATCGTCGAGTTCCTACAGGAGAAACGCGAGGCGACGCCCTTCGACTGGGCCCACGAGCGCGTCGGCTTCGAGACAGGCGAGCAGGACTTCGAGTATCTCTAGTCGTTCGCGGGCGCAGCGTCGGGCCGGTACTCGCGGCTGATCGCGCGCCACTTGCCGGTCGCGAAGCGGTAGTAGTTGATCACGGCCGGAATCCCGCTCTCGGCCAAAAAGGCCAGATACAGTCCCCAGACGCCGAGCGGCGTCGTCGCGCCGAGATACGCAAGCGGGATCGCGCCGGCGAACATTCCCAGCGCCTGACTGTAAAACGGCCAGCGAGTGTCGCCGGTCGCGTCGAGCGCTCCTGCGATGGTCGCCTTGACCGCCTGGGGGAGAATGGCGATGCTCGCGGCGTAGATCAGCCCGACCGCGATCGCCGTGCCGTCAGACTGGACGCCGAACAGTTGGACGAGCTGGGTCGCGAAAACCGCCGTCAGCGCTGCGCCGAGCGCGTAGACGGCCACGGCCAGTCGCGTGATCTCGATCCCGTAGGATTCGGCGGTGTCCTCGTTTTCCGCGCCGAGTTCCTGTCCGACAAGACTCGAGGC
Organism: Halapricum desulfuricans; assembly: GCF_017094525.1. Lineage (NCBI taxonomy): Archaea > Methanobacteriati > Methanobacteriota > Halobacteria > Halobacteriales > Haloarculaceae > Halapricum > Halapricum desulfuricans. Next base: position 856,947 of record NZ_CP064788.1, read on the forward strand.
GGCCAGCCCGAAGCCCCAGCCGGGCGTGTTCATCAGCCCCCAGATGCGTCGGACGACGATGTACGCCGCGAGCACCGTCGGCCCGATCATGCCGACGATCGCCAGCATCGGGAAGCGCGCGACCGTCCAGACGCTGTTTCGCCCGGCGACCGGCAGCCCGATGGTCACCAGATCAGACAGCGTCTCCCGATCGAAATAGCGACTGACGAGAGCGACCTCGGCCGGGAACGCTCTGGTCGCGGGCAGCCGACCGACGACGAGACTTCCGGCGAAGACGGTCGTGACGACGGCGTTCGAGACGACCGTCCCGATGGCCGCCCCGACGACGCCCATGTTCAGCCCGAATATCAGCACGGCGTTGATCGCGATGTTCGCCAGGGCACCGCCGGCGCGGACGACCATCGGCGTCCAGGCGTCGTCGACGCCGATGTAGACCCGGCTGCCGATGAGGTTCAGCCCCGCGAAGGGCACGCCCAGCCCGAGGATTTTGAGGTAGTCGCTCCCGTATTCGATCGTTCTGGGATCGCCGGTCAGCAGGCTGATCAACTCCGTCGGGAACAGCCAGAACAGCGCCGTCACCGGCAGCGTCAGGACGACGACGAGCGCGGCGCTGGAGCGGATCGCCTGCCCCATCTGGTCGTAGCGCTCGGCGCCGTACCGCTGGGAGACCAGCGCGACCGTCCCGGCGGCGACTCCGCCGCCCAGCGAGAACGCCAACCCCCAGAACGGACCCGCGAGCCCGACGCCGTTGATGGCGAACTGCCCGAGGGCGGCCCCGACCATCGCCACGTCGACGGCGTTTTTCGACATCCGGGCGATTCCCGTGACGATCCGCGGCCACGCCAGGTCCGCCGTCCGGCGCGTGCGCTCACAGTCGACGAGTCCGAAGCGATTCAGCACGAGCCCGGCCGCGACGATGATCGCCCTGATCGGATTGCGCGCGAAGCGAGCCACAGCCGGGACTATCCGTCGCACGACCGACGCCAGACGACTGGACGGAGGGGACACAGGACTGTTTCAGTCTAGTGATTCCGTGGGTTAATCGGTTTTCATCTGCGATCCGTCCGACAACGACTATCACATCTGAAACCAGTACAACAACTGTCGCATGAATTGAATAAATGTCCGACACAGTCACAGCCGCCGATACGGCCCGAGTCGCGTGCCGTCAAGCAGGTACGCTTGCCCGTTGTCCAGTCCCTCGGGCAGGAACGGCGAGAGGAAGTCCCGTCCCTCGACGTTGACCCACGTCCCGCCGGAGCGATCGTTGAACGCGGGGAAGACGACCAGTTCGGCCGAGACCGCGCCCAGTCGATCGCCGTACTGGTCGCGAAACGGGGTCAGGTCGAGGCCCCCTCGAAGCCAGACGCGCTCGACGCGAGCGCCGCCGACCTCGTCTTCCAGTCGGACGACCGGGTGTTCGTGAGCGACACACACCGTGTCGGCCTCGAGCACGGCCGGCGCGGGCCAGGTGTGCCCGTGTGCGAACCCGACCGCGCCGATCCGCGTGCCGTCGCCGTCGGTTACCGTCACGTCGGGCCGGTCGCCGACGACGGACTCGATCTCGCCGTCGTGGTTGCCCTTGACGATCGTGATCGGGACGGCGACGGAATCGAGCAACGCCTCGATCTCGGTGCGTTCCTCGCCGGTCGGCTCGCCGATCGTGGTCGCCAGATCGCCGAGCACGACGAGCCGGTCGGAGTCAGTCTCCGCAAGCAGTGCCAGCAGTCGCTCGCGGCGCTGGCGATCGGCGGGGTCGAGTTCGACGCCCTCACGCCGGAGATGGACCTCCAGCCCGGCGTGGTAGTCCGCGACGACGAGCGCGCGTCGCTGGCCGGTGTCGGCGACCGCGGCGGGCGCGTCGGGGATCGGCTCGACGGCCATCAGATCGGCTTGAGCGTCTCGTCGTCGGGCTCGTAACACCGGCCGTTCATCAGCGCGTCCTGCACCGCGTCCTCGACGGCCCCGGGGTCGGCCCCCTGCTCGTCGACGACGGCGGCGATCACCTGCTCGCGGTCCGCGCCGCCGCCGTCGTCCAGCTCCGTCATCGCGTCCATGACCGCGTCTTCCAGATCCAGTTCGGCGGCTTCGTCCGCATCTGTGCTTTCCTCGACGGTCGACTCGGATCCGGCAGCCGGCTCGTCTGCGCGCGCCCCGGCCGCCGGTTCGCTCTCGGCGAGGTCTTCCGGATCGGGCTTCTCGATGTCCGCCTGCCCGGGCTCGTCGACTTCCGTCCCGCTCTGGAAGTCGGTGCCGTACTCCGAGCGGACCTCCTCGCGGGTCTCCTCGTCGAGGTCGAACTCGCCCGGCTCGAAATCACCGAGATCGTCTTCTTCGACACCGGCGTCCTCTTCTTCGGTGCCCGCGGTCGACTCGGGAGTCGCCGCCTCTGATCCTGATGTCCCGGCTTCAGATCCGCCCGTCTCAGCCTCGCCACCTGCCTCGGCCGTCCGCGATTCGGTGCCTTCAGCCGGGACGGCTGGCTCCTCGATCTCCCCGGGTGCTTCGGGCTCGTCGGGCATGTCCTCGGCCGTGCTCGCCTCGCTGGCGGCCTCTCCTGCTGTCCCGGCCCGGGAGTCCGCCGTCGCTGTGCCCGGTTCGGGTTCCTCAACCGTCTCGGGGGACGACAGTTCGAGGTCGGCGAGACGCGACAGATCGGCTTCGCCGCTCGCATCGGGCGTGACTGACTGGTCAGTGACTTCCTCGCGTTCGCCAGCGACCACTTCCAGCGCCTCCAGGGCGGTCCGGCGGAGCGCGTCGAGATAGGGGCCGCCGGTCCCGTAGTGGTCGACCGCTAGCGGGATCCCGGCCGCCAGCCCCTCGGGAACGCCCTGCTCGGCCAGCCGTTCCCGTAACTCCTCACCGTCGACGTCGCTGTCCAGTGCTCCGGCCATCGTCCCGACCCGTTCGAGCGTGCGCTCGGCGGTCCGCACCGTCCACCGATCGCGCGTCTCGGCGTCGACCTCGTTGACGCTCTCGGGCCGGACCGAGGTGTAGATCACGTCGCTATCCTCGGGCTGGAAGGTGCGGGCTTTACCGGCGACGGCGACGAACGCCGGCGGTTCGGCGCGTTCGAGGAACGTCTGGGCGTCGGGCTGGTACTGACCGGCGTAGACGACGAACGCCCCGGTCGGGTCGACGACTCGCGCGCGCAGGACGTCGTCGCTGACCGGCTGGACCTCCGTCAGGACGCCGACGACGAACAGCCGGTTGACCCGCGCGCCCGTCGGCGTGATCACGTAGTTCGGCGCGCGTTCCTCGTCGCTCTCGGCGTACGAGAAATCGCTGTCTTCGAATTCGCTGGCGAACAGCCGGTAGGCGACCTCCCGGCGGTTGACTGTCTCCTCGTCGGCGCTCATGGGTTCACCTCAGCGAGCAGCGCGGTCGCGCGATCGGCCGGATCGTCGGCCACCTCAGCGAAGGCCGTGGCGTTCAGGTTCGCTCCGTACTCGTCGATGCTCAGCGTGCCGCGAACGCGGAACGAGCGACCGACGATCGCCTCCCGGATGGTATCTGCGACGACTTCCTTGTCCATCGCGTCGCGGGCGTGTTCGCGGGCGTCCTCGACGTCGCCGCCGTAGATCTCGGCGGTGAGTTCGTCGTCGAGGATTGCCGTGACCGTACCGGTCCCGTCGTCGAGGATGGCCTTCGTCCGAAGGTCCTCGACGGGTTCGACCTGTCCGTGGGTGCGACACTGCCCGTTCTGGACGATCCGCCCGCACTCGGGACAGCGCTCGATCAACCCCGATCCGTCGCGGACGGCGATGACGTCGCCGCGGACCTCGACGTCGAACATCCCACCGGAGTCGAGCGCCTCCCGGATCGACAGTTCCGGCGCCGACTCGGCGGCCTCGACCGTCCGATCGAGCACCTCGACGGTCGAGAACTCCGAGACGTTGATCGACGGCGCGCCGCGGAACTCCCGGACGTAGGTGTTCTCGATCCGGACCGACGCACCCTCCTCGATCTCGGGGTGGGGATCCCAGTCGGTGAATGGCAGCCGCGCCGTCTCGTCGGCGAGCACGCCGCTGAGGATCTCCGTCTCGCCGTCCCGGCCGTCGATCATCTTGCGCTCGCACTCGAGGACGGTCACCTCGACGGCGGCCCCGCGGTCGCCGGCCTCGAGGTCGATCAGTGCCGCGCCGCCCCCGATCTCGTAGGGGACCGACAGCGACTGTTCGCGTTTCTCGACGCTGGTGGACTCGCCGAGGTTCAACTCGGCGTTTCCCTCCCATTCCCGGACGCCGGCGTTGCCCGCACGGATCGTGTCACCGGGCTCGAGATCGAAGTCCTCCCAGGCGGTGTAGGACAGCGTTCCCGTCTGGTCGGCGATCTCGCCCTCGTAGATCGTGTGATCCGCTCCCTGATAGCGGATCGATCGCTTGCCGACTGTGAGGACCCGTCCGGTGACGGTGACGTTCGAGTCTTCGGGCGTGACATCGGCCAGATCCTTGCTCTCGGGTTCCGAACCGGAGCTGTCGTCGCTGTCGCCGTACTTCCGGCGGAGACTCTGTTTGGCTTCCTCCAGCGGGACGCTGTAGGACACCAGGTTCTCCAGGTCGCGTTTGACCTCCGTCTTGTCTGCGCCGAGGGCGGAGGCGAGCTCCTCGGCCTCGCTGTCGAGATTCATCACCGGACGTTCGGCTGGCCACCACAAAAAAGGTCCGTCGGCCCGGGACCGACACAGTGTATCTGACCCGTTACAACAGCCGTTATATGTGTGACAACGCTGAACAAATACTATGCTCCCGGGCGTTGTATTCGTAGTCGAAGGGCCATGACACTCGGGACCGAGGTCGAACAGGCGATGCGTCGAACCGAACCGGACGATCCCGAGTTGCTGGTCTACGAGTGTGCGGACTGTGGACGGGCGTTCGCGCGCGAGCACGGAGCGTGTCCGGCTTGCGATGGGGCCGTGGTGGAAGTCCTGCTCCGATAGGCTTGTTTCCGGGACCGTCGGGTACAGTTATGACAGTTCCGACACGAGTGTAGCGTATGTACGATCGGATACTCCTGCCGACGGACGGCTCGGAGGAGATCGAGCCAGTCATCGAACACGCGGTCGAGCTGGCCGCCCACCACGACGCGACGCTGCACGCGCTGTACGTGCTCGATACGGCCTCGCTCAACAGTCTCCCGATGGAGACGTCCTGGGACACGATCTCGTCGATCCTCGAAGAGGAGGGGGCGGCCGCGCTCGACGTGATCGACGAGTACGCCGACGACGTGGTAATCGAACGGAAGATCGTCGAGGGATCGCCGAGCCGCCGGATCGTCCAGTACGCCGAAGACGAGGGGATGGTCCTCATCGTCATGGGCACCCACGGCCGCGGCGGGATCGATCGCCTGTTGCTGGGCAGCGTCGCCGAACGCGTCGTGCGAACCTCGTCAGTGCCCGTTCTGACCGTTCGTGTCGGCAGTGAGTGACATTGCATCCGTTGCAAATCCGTTCGGGATCGACCGTCCGCAGTCGGGTGGTCGAATCGTCATAGCCCGACGAGCGACCGAAACCGGTCCGCGAGCGATCGCTGTCCGGCGGCGTCGGAGTCGTACCCGTCGTCGGCCGCCTGTCCCCCCTCGCCATCCGCCGTTCGATCGGCGTCCGCTTTCTGTTCGTCGTCGGGAACTGCCAGTCCGCCGGTGCCGCTCCCGCCTCGTGTCGAGACGCGGTCAGTCGTTTCCGTTAGCGGGTCCGCTGTCGTTTCCGGTCGCGTGTGGTCCATCCGACGGCGGTCGTCGGAGGTAGACTGCGTCCCCTCCGTCGTGATTGCTGTGCCGTCGTCAGTCTCGTCTATCGCCACCTGGTGGAGTTCCGTGTCAGTCGTAGCTGCACGCTTCGTCTCAACCTCGTCCGTTGCTCCGAGTTTCCGGGCGATCTTGCGATACGCGATGGCCGCTCCGCTCCGGGGTGCGTTGCGGACGACGGGTTCCCCTCGGTCCTGGGCATGGGGCACCGCTTCGTCCTCCGGGACGTGACCGAGCAAATCGACGTCCAGAAACTCGGCGATACGCGTCGCACCCGGTGATGCGCCCGTCCCGGACTTGGAGAGTACGAGTCCAAACACGTCAGTCTCAGTCCGTCTGGCCAGCTGGATCGTGTTCTGTGCGTTCCGTACCGACGATATCCGCGGTGTCGAGACGATGATCGCCAGGTCGCTGAGCTGCATCGGGCGAATCGTCTCCTCGCTCAGACCTGCAGGTGTGTCGAGCAGTACCACATCGTACTCCCAGCGAAGCTGTTCGATTATGGCCGGGAGGCGTTCGAGGTCGGTGTCCGCGTACCTGTCCAGATCTGTTCCGCTCGGGACGGCCGTCAATCCCCCGTCGGTTTCGTATGTCGCCGCTTCAAGTTCGGCACGCCCCGCAAGTACGTCGTGTAACGTGGTCGCCGTCTCGAAATCGACGTCGAAATCGATGAAATCCACGAGGTTCGCCATGGCGAGGTCCAGCTCTACCGTGACGACTCGCTGGTCGAGGTCAGCTAGTACGGTCCCGAGGTTGATGCTCGTCGTGGTCTTCCCGACGCCACCTTTCGCACCCGCGACGGCGCAGACCTCGGTCATGGATACACATCACTCAAAAATCCAGTACTAAATATATTTGTGGGCCCGATTATCGGTTCTGAAAGCGGTTCAGAGCCTGAAACAGGCAATTTTTTCTGAAAGGGTACTGACTCATAGGGTAGCACACGGAACGAGCCGATCATGATTCGGCGAGAGAATCCCCGCCGTTCACGGCGCGGAGGATGTCACCGCGTCCCCTCTCGTCCCCACGTTTCGAGTGCCGTCGCGAGTTCGGGCGTCTCCTCGGCGGCAGCGTCGAGCGAGCGCCCCTCGACGGCGGCGTCGACGGCGGCTCTGAACGCTTTCGCGCCCGCATGACTGCCCTCTGGGTGGCCGTGGATGCCGCCGCCGACCTGCACCGCGAGGTTCGTCCCGAGCGCATCGAGCAACTCCGGTACGAGTCCGGGATGGAGCCCGCCCGACGCGACCGGCAACACGTCAGCGAGGCCGTGCAGGTCCGACCGAAGCCACTCGTTGATCCCCTTCGTGTCCTCGTTTTCGAGTTTGCCCAGCCCCGCGGTCCCGGTGTGCAGTTGATCGACGCCGACGAGTCGAGCGACCTGTGCGAGCACGCGCATCGAGACGCCGTGTTCCGGAACGCGATCGAACGCCGCGTGCATCGCCCGGTGAGCGTGGATCGCCAGCCCGAGGTCCGCCGCCCGCTCGCGGACCTGCTGGACGCTGCTCCAGCCCGCCGTCACTACGTCGACCATCACGTACTCACAGCCGTGTTCGGCCGCCAGATCGACCCGTTCGAGCATCTCCGGCCCCGGCGCGGTCACGTTCACCAGATAGCTCTTGGGCTCGCCGGTCTCCTCCTCGGCGCGGTCCCGCATCGCCAGACTCTCGGTCAGCCGTTCCTCGAAGGGGTTGAACGACTGGTCGGTGAGGTTCTCGTCGTCTTTGAGCAGGTCCACGCCGCCCGTCCAGATCTCGTAGCCGATCTGTGCGTGCTGGGCGGTCGAGAGCCCGACTTTCGGCTTCGGCACGCTGGCGGTGATCGGCCGGTCTTCGACGCCGAAAATCTCCGCCCGAACTGCCGACCCGTACTGCGGACCGGGAAAGCTGCTCGCCAGCGACTCGGGCCACTCACAGTCCAGCAGGCGGATCCGCTCGACGGCCTTCATCCCCATGATGTTGCCCGTGATACACGACAGCACCTGCGCCATGTTCCCGTGCTCGAACAGCGTGTCGGGGTAAGCGACGCTGACACGCCCGTCCTCGATCTCGAACGCGCGTGCGCTCAGGTCAGTGATCGACCCTTCCACCTGCAGTCGTGCCCACGTCCCGTTTGAACTCTCCGAGGCGACCCGGCCCGCGACGGCCTCCGGATCCAGTCCCTCGGCCGGCCGGACCGCGAACCGACAGACGAGGTCGTCATCGCGCGGTTCGTAGTCCCGATCCAGGAAGTCCTCGTAGCTGATGCCAGCCATGCCCGTAGTATGACCGCCCATGCCAAAAATTCACAGGGCCCTAGCCGAACACGCGAGCCCAGGCACGCAGTGCCAGCGGCAGGACGACGATCGCGGTGACGCCGCCGGTACCGCTGAGTGTCGTCAACAGTGACTCGTGGACGTCTCCCTGCTCGTCGTACTCGTCGATGAACCGGTGGACGACGTGGACCGAGTAGGCGACGCCCAGTCCGATCGTGATCGCCAGGATCGTCGCAGTCAGGGCGTTGAACGCGATCCCGGGGACCGGCATCGATCCCACGAGCATGACGACGGCGACGACGATCGTGTCGCCGGTCGCCTCCGCGTCGAAGTTGACGATCCCCTCGCCACTGACCGGGATGTCGTGGTACGTTTTTCGGCGTCCCCCCCCCACGCTTCCGGAGTTGGCGGCGCTCGCTATGCCAGTGGAGACAGTCACGGCACCGGCGATCGAACCCGCAACTACGAGCGTGGTCAGCGCCAGTGCGAGGAGTCGCTCACCGGGCGAACTCGTCGACCGTTCGCTCATGCATGGTCGCCCCCCGGTCCGACCGCGACAGTCCATTGAGTGCGAATGCTTCGCCACCGATCCGGGCCATCACTCGCGGCGTGAATCGTTCTCTACGTGTAGTTCTGTATTGCTCTCGCATAAGCGTTTAACAACTTGACATAAGTTTATAATTTATTACCTGCCGATGGCAGCAGCTGGCCAGTTCACGCGTTGACTTCGGAGACAAGTCCGTCTGGTCAGCTAATCGTCGGCTTCGGCCTGCGTTTCTTCCTGCTCGGCGAGGAACTCGCCGAGACCGTCGACCGGTCGATCGGGATTGAGTTCGTCGAGCTTTTCGGGTGCGCCCAACTGTGCGTCAGTTTCCTCGGGGTCGCGCAGTGTCGTCCGGCCGCGGTGGACGGAGACTTCCTGATCGAGATGCAGTTTGATCGCCTCCAGCAACGCTTCTGCCTCAAGCGGCTGACCGATCCGCTGGAGTTCTTCCTCGGTGGCGTCGTCGGGGACGTTGAACGCGCGCTGGGTGATAATCGGTCCCTGATCGAGGTCGGTCGTCACGTAGTGGGCGGTCACGCCGGCGATGCGGACGCCCTCTTCGATAGCCTGCATGTACGCCGACGCGCCGGGGAACGCGGGCAGCAGGCTCGGATGGACGTTGATGATCTGGTTCTCGTAGCGGAAGACGACGTCCGGGCTGAGAATGCGCATGTATCGGGCCAGTACGATCAGATCCGAGTCGTACTCCTCGAGCAGATCGAGCAGTTCCGCCTCGTCGGGCGTGCCCTTCTCGTCGCCGATGTCGTGGAACGGGACCTCGTACTTCTCGGCGAGGGGCTCCAGGTCGGAGTGGTTGCCGATCACCACGTCGATGTCCGCGCCGAGCTCGCCGCTGGCCCAGGCCTCGAAGATCGCCTCCAGACAGTGCGATTCCTTCGTCACGAGGACGGCGATCGACTGGGTCTCACGGTCCTTGGGGAACCGGACCTTGATGTCGACATCGAGTTCCTCGCCCAGGTTCTGAAGGTCAGCACGTAGTTTCGACTCCGTGCAGACCATCTCCGCGGTGTCGACGTGCATCGTCATCCGGAAGAGGCCCTCTCGGACGGCTTGATCGAGGTCCTCGATGTTGATACCGCGCTCGAACAGCAGCGACGTGACGTTGGCGATCAGTCCGGTGTCGTCCTCGCCGACGACAGTGATTTCGGTCATCTCGCTGGTCACGGGAGACACCTCCGATACGCATTCACAGTCATTGGTGTGTTGGAATCAGTCTGCGGGCAAAAGCGCTTCGCGTTCTCGCTGGCCGATACCGATCTGGAAACGGCAATATCGAACGTGTACGAGAGCGTCCCATGATAATCATGTCGAACGTGCACGAGAGCGTCCTATGGGAATCATGTCGAACGCGCACGAGGTTATCCCGGGGACAGCCGTGGCGGGAGAGTTATCACGATTGGAAACGATGAGGAAACATCTATGGCGCGAGGTCACGCTGTGTCAGGCATGCGCATCTCGAGTGGCGTCCAGGGGTTCGACGAACTCGTCGATGGCGGGCTGTTGCCGCGGCGACTGTACGTCGTCAGCGGCCCGCCCGGCAGCGGGAAGACGACGTTCTCCTCGCAGTTCATCACGCAGGGCGCAAAGCAGGGCGAGAACTGCCTGTACGTGACGATGCACGAGACGAAGGAGGAGCTGATGCAGGACATGTCCGGGTTCGACTTCGGGTTCGACAAGGCCATGCAGTCCGACGCCGTCCAGTTCCTCAATCTCGTGACCGAGAGCGGCAAGCGCACGATCACGCAGTTCGGCCACGAGGGCGGACTGACCAACCGACTGGTCGCCTATCTCGACTCCAACGACATCGATCGCGCGGTAATCGACTCGACGATGCTGCTCCAGCACTTCTTCTCGGACGCCAACCAGGAGATCACTGGCTTCCTCTCGGCGCTGAAACAGACCGACGCGACGATCATCCTCATCTCGGAGATGACCGACCCGAGCGCCTACTCCGACGAACACTACCTCGCTCACGGGGTCATCTTCTTCCACAACTACCTGGAGTCGGGCGGCATGACCCGCGGCGTGCAGGTCATCAAGATGCGCGGGACGCCGATCGACTGTGACATCCGCCGGATCTCGTTCAGCGACCGCGGACTGGCGGTCCACTCCGAGGAGAAACTCCAGGGATAGGATGTACGAACGGACCTACGACACCGACTGGGACGCTCTCGAGCGCGACGAGGCGATGAGCCGGGCGTTCGCGATCGGTGTCGCGGCCTCGCTGGGGCACGACTACAGCGACGAGTACGAGCGAATCGTCGCCGAGATGGACACGTCCTACGACCGCAGTATCGTCGAGCTGGCGTTCGAGGAAGGCAAGAACAAGGCCAAGAAAGCTAGACACGAGGCCGACAACGGTGATGAGGACGACGTCTGGTCGGAACTGGTCGAGGGCGAGACGGTCACCGTCGACCGCGACGAGGTCCCTACTGGCGGACAGAACCGCCTGCCTGCGGCACTGGACAAGACCGAAATCCTCGATCGATCCGATATCGACAGCCGCGACCGCGTCTCGAAACCGGACTTTCTCGACAAGTAGCGGCCCGCGTAGCGAGTCCCGTTCCGGACGCGTGACCGGCGGTCACAGCGAGAGCGGGTCGGGGCCGTCCTCGCCGGGCGCGATCGGATCGCGGTCGCTGTAGTACTTGCGGCCGATCCCTTTGCTCGAAACCGCACAGTACGTCGCAGTGCGAGCATCGCCCGCCGTCTCGAACGTCTCGCTCTCGAACCGGCCGAGGACCTCCCCCAGCGTCTCGGTCCCGTTGGGCAACGTCAACTCGGTCTCGCCGTACGCCTCGATCAACTCCTCCGTCGTCGCCGGGTAGGTGTGAGTCTCGAACTGTTCGACAGCTTTTGTGAGTTTCATACAAGCGTCGAACCGGCGCGGAGGCATAAACCTTAACTATTAATCATACAGTTCTATCGAAGGTATCCGTATGTGTTTAAGGTTCGTCGAGAGCGCAATCGTCTCTGACGGATCGGAAAGTGCTTCCGGGAGGCCGGGTAACGGGGGATATGGTCCGCGCGGATCTGCACGTGCACACGACAGTCTCGGACGGCGAACTCGACCCCGAGGCGGTGCCGGCAGCCGCGCGCCAGGCCGGGCTGGACGCCGTCGCGATTACCGACCACGATCGGCTCCAGCCCGACCTGGACGACCCGGTCGTCCGCCGTGACGGCCTGACGGTCGTCCACGGGATCGAGCTCCGGGTCGACGCCGGGAGCCAGCGGGTCGATCTGCTCGGGTACGGGCTGGAGCCGACAGCCGACCTCGAGGCGGCCTGCGAGCGCATCCAGCGCGACCGGATCGAGCGGGCCCGGACGATCGTCGAGTGCGTCGAGGACCGGCTCGGCGCCGCGCTGGGGGTCGATTTCCATCCGGGCGTCGGGCGGCCACACGTCGCCCGCGCGATCGCCGAGAGCGACGCCGATCTCGGCTATCAGGAGGCCTTCGAGACGCTCATCGGCGACGACGACCCCTGTTTCGTCGCCCGGGAGATTCCCGACTTCGAGACCGGCCGGCGACTGCTTGAAGAGGCGGCCGCGTTCGTCGGGCTGGCTCACCCACTGCGCTACCGCGACCCCGACCACGCCCTCGAGCTGACCGCCGAACTTGACGCCGTCGAGCTGGCCTATCCGTACGATCACGACGCCGATCTTGGCAGGGTTCGGCGGGCGATCGATCGCCACGGGCTGCTGGCGACCGGCGGAAGCGACGCGCACGGACGGCGACTGGGGATCACTGGTCTCGACGCCGAGGCGTTCGAGCGGGTCCGAAAACGGCTTCCACACCCGGCCGTCGAGTGATCGTCCCGTCGAACCTGTCAGACGCACGCACGACGACAAACGCAGGGTTCAATGTGGTCGCGGCCGTACGGTAGACCATGAACTGCCACTACTGTGATCGTGACGCCGACGTCACCGTCGAGAAGGACGGGATCAAGGTCGGCGTCTGCAAGGAGCACTTCCGCGAGCGGATGGAAGAACTCGCGGACTCGGAGTGGCTCCAGGGCGTCGAAGAGGAGCTGGACATCGATCGCGCCGAGTGAACTGTCCCCCATATTTCTCCCGCGCCGGCTGTCACACGGCTTTTACGTGCGTACCGAGTACCAGCAGGTATGACCGACGCTACGGATCGGATCGCAGTGCCGTGTCCGGCCTGCTCGCCCGAGTTCGAGACCGTCCACGAGGTGCTCTCGGAGGGCGGTCAGGCGACCGTCAGATGCACCGAGTGCGGACACGTCCACAAGACGAGTCTGCCCGAAGAGACCACGCTCCAGCGCGACGTCGTCGTCTCTCAGGACGGCGAGTCGTTCGCCGCGAGCACCGACGTGCCAGCCGAGGAGACGCTAGCTGTCGGCGAGGAGTTCCTGCTGGAGACCGACGAGGCGATCATGACCGTCCGGATCACCAGTCTCGAACTGGATGAGGATCGGGTCGAGCAGGCCCCGGCCGAAGCCGTCCGGACAATCTGGACCCGCGCAGTCGGCAACGTCAGCGTCGACGCGACCGTCCACCCGAAGGACGGCGACCGCGAGGGCACGCGCAGCGAGACGCTGCACGTCCCCGGCGACTACGAGTTCGTCGTCGGCGAGACTGACGAACTGGGCGACCTGGAGTTCACGATCGAGGGGATTCACCTCCGGGCAGACGCCCACGGATACACCCACGAGAAGCTCGATCACGACGGCGATATGGCCTTCGCCAAGGACGTCAAGCGTCTGCTCGTCCGCGACGAGAGTTCGACCGCCTGGTCGGCGTGGTAGGATGTTCGGTGGCGACGACGACGCAACGCGCGAGCACCTTCTCGAAGGTCTTCGCCAGCGGATCGACGATTCCGACGTCATCGAGGCGATGGGGGCCGTTCCGCGCGAGGAGTTCGTCCCCGACAGCCAGCGATCGAGCGCCTACGCCGACCGGCCGCTCCCGATCGGCGAGGGGCAGACGATCAGCGCACCACACATGGTCGCGATCATGGCCGAACTGCTGGATCTCGAACCCGGACAGACAGTGCTGGAGATCGGCACCGGCTGTGGCTATCACGCCGCCGTCACGGCCGAGCTCGTCGGGTCCGGTAGCGTCTACAGCGTCGAGTACCACGAGTCGCTGGCCCGCGAGGCCCGCGAGCGGCTGGCCGAACTGGGGTACGAGGGCGTCTCGATCCGCGCCGGCGACGGCCACGAGGGGTGGGCCGAGCACGCCCCCTACGACCGCGCGTATCTGACCTGTGCCGCCGCCGAGTTCCCCGACGCGGTCGTCGAACAGGTCCGGCCCGGGGGCGTCCTGCTCGGCCCGCTGGGCGACGGCCACCAGCGGCTGGTCCGCGCCAGCAAACGCGAGGGCGGCACGCTCGACCGCGAACATCACGGCGGCGTGCGGTTCGTCCGGATGCAGGGCGAAGGGCGAGCGTAGCGGGACCGGACGGACCTACAGTTCGAGCGAGTGAGCGTCCGCCCACCGAGCCTGAAACTCCGCGGTGACCGTCGCGGCGAACTCGGGATCCTTGAAATCGATGACGGCGAACGTTTCGTTCTCCCGGAGGGGGTGGGGCACCTCGATGCAGACCTCTGTGTCGTCGATCACTTCGAACGTGCCGACGACGTTCTCGCTGGTCCGGACCTCGAAACCGTCGTGCGGTTGCAGGAGTTCCCGATAGCGCTCGCCGACGTCGTCCGGGAGCGAACCGACCATCTCGGGTGGCATGAGCAGCGAGATGTCGACGCCACGGTCGAGTGCGTCCTTGAGGGTAGCGACGCTGCGGTCGCCGATCTCGTCGATGTCGAACTGCTGGGAGAACTGCGAGGTGACGATGACGATCCGGTCTTCGGCGGCCGTGAGCCGCTCGATCAGCAGGTCCGCCGTCTCCTCGGCTCCGATCGCCGCCGTCCAGAACGTCTCCCCGAGCGGCTCTGCGGCCTCAAGATCGTCTGCTAGCGAATCGACGATCTCCTCGTACTGGGCGGCCTGCTGTTCGAGTTCGCGTTTCTTGTCTTCGAGCAGGCGATCCAGCGCCGTCTCCGGTTCGACCGCGACGTACTTCTTCGGACGGCTCGCGGTCTGGCTCCGGACGAGACTGTGTGTTTCCAGGCTCTTGAGCACGTCGTAGATCCGCCCCATCGGGACATCGCTCCGGCGCGACAACTCTTTCGCCGTTGTCGGTCCCGTCTCGAGCAGTGATCGATACGTCCGAGTCTCGTATTCCGACAGCCCGAGATCACGAAGCGAAGCCATATCGGTCCGTCGAGAGGCAAACTCAAAAACGTATCGGGAGTTTACGGTTCGTCGCATTCGCCCGTCCGTTCGAGGACGATCGTGTACCCGTAGACGCCGACGTCCTGGGGGTCGCCGTACTGGATCGTCCGGGGGAAGATCCCGGTTCGGATCACGTTCCAGGTTCGGTCGTACGGCTGGCCGTCCTCGAGAAACGGCGGCTCTCGGCCGAACCGCGCGGCCACGTCGTAGGGGTAGGGTGCGTTCTCGGTCTCGTAGGGGCCGCCCTCGGCCAGCAGATCGCGGACGTACTCGGCGTCGCCCGGCCGCGTCCAGCGATCGGACAGTTGACTGTGATTGTCCGGTGCGAGCCAGATCATCGCGCGCTGGTAGTTGAGGACGACGTAGTCGGGACAGCGCCGTTCGACGTTCTGCATCCACTCTCCCCGGGGTAGGCCGTCCGTCCGGTAGATCGTCCAGCCGTGGGGAACTGCGGCCTCCTGAGAGTCGCCGGCGTAGGTCTCGACCGTCGTGTCGGCACCGCCGTGGGCCTGCAGCCAGCCGACGGCATCGTCGCGTGGCTGGCTGGCGTAGCCGACCGTCCCGACGCCCGCGTAGATCGCTGTCGAGACGATCAGAACGATTGCGAGCGTGCGAGCGACGCGTTCGCGGTCGGTATCGAGCCACTGCAACGCGAGCGCGACCAGCAGGATCCCCATCGGGAACATCGGCAGCAGGTGATGGGTCCGGAAGTACGCCCACGTCGAGTACACGCCGGTCATGACGGCGATCACCGACAGCGCGAGGGCGATCGCGGCGGTTTCGAGCGAGACGGTCGGCCGCCCGCGTCCGGCGTCGTTCGACTCCCTCACCAGCGCCGCGAACGCTCGCCGCCCCAGCGCGCCGACTCCGGCCGCGATCCCGGCGACCGAGGCGAGCGCCAGCGGCCAGCCGAGGCCGTTCGCGCTCCCGCGGACGTACCACCACCAGGCCGGCCGGGAGAGCCACCCGTGGGAACTCGTCTTCTCGCCCGCGACGCGATCGACGCGATCGAGGATCACTTCCGGGCCGTCCCACAGCTCGGCCAGCACACTGCCGGACGCGCCGCTCGGGATCGTGTTGAGCACGGCACTCGGAAACGAGAGATAGATCGTGAAAACCGCGAGCAGGGGACCGCCGACGAGCAACTCGGGCCGCAACAGCGCCCGCGTGGGGTCGTCGGCCCGACCGACGCGAAGCAGGTACGCGACGCCCAGCAGTATCGCCGTCACGCCGGCGGTCGGCTTGAACGCGATCGCGACCCCGCCAATGGCACTCCCCGCCAGAAAGAGCCGACGCGAACCCGTTTCGACGTACCGCACCGCGAGATAGAACACGAGCAGGACACAGAACAGCGCCGGGATGTCCTCGCCGGCCTCGTGTGCGAGGACGATCACGGCCCAGGTCAGCGCCAGCAACAGCGCGGCCAGCCGTCCGGTCGGCCGGTCGCGGACGTGCGTCCCGATCCGATACAGCAGATAGACCGACCCGACCGCGAAGGCGACGTTCGTCAGCCGGGCCGGCAGGACCGTCGCCCACCACAGCCAGGCCGGGATCGACTGCCAGTGGGCGTAGAAGTCCGTCCCGAGCGCGCCGAAGATGTCACCGAACGCGCTCGCGTCGCCGATCAGGACCGCGATCGCGATCGCCGGCAGCGCCACGAGCGCGTAGAGATACAGCGTCGGTCCGAACACGCGCCAGTATTTCGTCCCCTCCTGTAGCGTCTCGAGGCCGAACCCGTCGTTGACGACGAAGCCGGCGACCTCCATCACGTCGACGACCCGCCAGCGCTCGTCTCTGGTCGCGAAGTTCGGCAATCGATGCCAGAGCCAGAACGCCGAGAGCAGCGCCGACAGCAACAGGATGTACTTGAGATACGGGTCGGCAGCGAGATCCTCACGGACCTGTCGGCGGGCGCGGTCGAGCGGGGAGGGCAACCACATCACCGTCAGGTATCGCCTCGGTGTACAAAAAGACAGGCGATTCCCGGCAATCTGCCCTCGAAAGGTCTTTGAGAGCCCACGGGGAACGGTCAGGTATCTCGCCGGGGACAGTCATGGAAACGCAATCGACCCAGACGGGAACGGACAACGACCTTTCACAGGCCGGTTCGAACGTCTCGCCGGCCGACCGGGACGCGGAGCAGCCAGCCCGAGACGTGGAGACGGACCTGTCGGTGCTGGCGATCGTGCCCGCGTACAACGAGGCCGAGACGGTCGCTGACGTCGTCGCCGAGACTGATCGCTACGTCGACAGGATTGTCGTCGTCGACGACGCGAGCACGGATGACACCGTCGAAAGGGCACGTGAGGTCGCTGACGGCGTCGTTTCCCATCCCCAGAACATGGGCGTTGGGGGGGCGGTCCACACCGGCTATCGGGTCGGCGTACGCGAAGAGTTCGACGTGGTCATCCAGATCGACGCCGACGGACAGCACGACCCGGCCGACATCCCGCGCTTGCTCGAACGGATCGACGACGGGGCCGACATGGTGATCGGAAGCCGGTGGCTCAACGACAGCCACAAGGAGTACAGCCTCGTCCGGCGGGCCGGAATCCAGTTTTTCACCTGGGAGGTCAACACGCTGGCCGACCTCGACATCACGGACGTCACGAGCGGGTTCCGGGCGTACACGACCGAGCTGCTCGCGGACCTCTCCCGACCGGAGAACAGCCACTGGGCGCTCGAACAGACGCTGGAAGCGTCCCGGAAGGGATACCGGATCGTCGAGGTGTCGACGCCGATGCCCCCCGAGACCGACGGGTCACAGTTCGACTTCGGGACGTTCCTCAAGTACCCGCCGCGGATGATCAAGACCACGATGAAAGTGCTCCTGTTCAGATGATCGGGTTCGAACTCGCTCCTATCCACGGAATCGGCGCCGTCGCAGGGCTAGCGCTACTGTACCAGAGTTACCGGCTCGTCGCTGCACGCAAGGGAAGCGTCTTCGAGTTCCTGCTGTGGGCCGGCTTCGGGATCGGACTGCTCGCGATCTCGGTCGGCAGCGCGCTGAAGTCGGTCGATCTACTCTATGCGCTCGAGGGGACGCTCTCCGCGCTCGGGTTCGGCCCCGGTACCGACTCAATTTTCTTCGTCTCGAACCTCCTGTTGCTGTTCGTCGTCTTCTACACCTACGTCCAGCTCGTCGAGAGCCGCCGACGGCTCTCCGATCTCAACCAGGAACTCGCACTGCTGCGCTACGACCTCGAACAGCGGACCGACGACGAGGACTGATCCATGACAGCTCGTGCCGTCCTCTCGGTCGATTTTGAGAGTTTCGCTCACACGCCCGCCTACAGGAGCGCGTCGGGAACCACGTCGGATCCCGAGGACATCGGCCCCGATCAGACGGAGCGACTGCTCGAAACGTTCGAGACTCACGACGCGACCAGTACCTTCTTCGTCGTCTCGGAAGTCGCCCAGCGCCATCCCGATCGGATCGTCGCCGCGGCCGACCGAGGCCACGAGATCGCCTCCCATACGCACACACATCCGCTGTTGATCGATCGTACAGTCGCCGAGCGTCGCGAGGAGCTGACGCGATCGAGACAGATTCTGGAGTCGGTGACGGACGCATCGGTAACGGGCTTTCGTGCTCCGGCCTTCGATTTCGGCGCGGATCACTTCGAGTTGCTGGCCGATGCGGGCTACCAATACGACTCCAGCGTCGCCCCCTGCCGGTCGATTCCGGGCTGGTACGGCGGCGAGTGGTCAGTGCGAGAACCGACGCCGGCCAGCGAGTTGCGGGCGAACGCACCCGACTCGGTGACCGAACTGCCGATCGCAGTAATGCCCGGGCTCGGACTGCCGCTGACGGGGACCTGGATCCGGTTTTTCGGCGTCCACTACACCCTGCTGGGAATGAAACTGCTCGCCAGACGCGGGATCGCGCCCGTCCTGTACGTCCACCCGTGGGAGCTCGCGGACCTCCCGCCCGTCGAGGGCGTTCCACGACGGGTGTACGTCCGGACCGGCGAGTGGATGTGGCGTGCCGTCGAACGGATCCTACAGAGCGATTTCGAGTTCGTCACCGCCCGAAACGTTGTGGAGGAGACGGAATGATAGCCACGGGAGAACCGCGATGATCGACCGGCGGCGCGTGCTGTGGGCGTTACGCTACGGGATCGGGACCGTCGCGCTCGCGTGGCTGGTCGTCCGGGCCGACTGGGCCGAGGTGGTGACGACGCTCTCGGGGATGGCACCCTCGGCCGTCGCGATCGTGCTCGGCGCGTCGGTGATCGGGACGGTCGCGCAGTGCTGGACCTGGCACGTCCTGCTGAACCGGATACGTTCGACGCCGTTCCGGGCGGCTGCCGGCGTGCTGTTGACGGTTCGGTTCATCAACCACCTCACGCCGTCACAGGCCGTCGGCAAGTCCCTCGCACCGGCGGTGCTGCGGCAGTACACCGGCTACCCCTGGGGGACAGTCGTCGCGGTGGCGACGCTGCATACGGCGCTGTACGCCGTACTCTACGGGGTCGTCGCACTGGCCGGTCTCGGCGTGTTCGCCTCGTCGCTGTCGGTCGGACTGCTGGTCGTGATTGCCGCCTCCGCGGGGCTGTATCTCGTCGTCGGCCCGCTGCTGTTCGTGGCCGGGACACGGCTCGACGGAGCCGCAGCGGTGGCCGCCGCGGTTCGCGAGCGCGTCCCGATCCAGCGACTCCCATACGCCGAGGCGCTGCTGGCGAAGGCCGTCGGTGCACTGCCTGACATCGGCGAGGAGACCGCCGAGACGCTGACTCGGCTGCGCCGCGATCCGGTCGCGATCGGGGGGTATACCGTCGGCTGGACGATCGCGCTACTGGTCGTTCCCGGCGTCCGGGTGTGGGTGTTGCTGTCGGCGGCCGGCGTCACGTTCGCGCCGGTTTCGCTGTCGGTCGCCGGCGTCGAACTCGCCGTGCTCCTGTTGCCGATCGCGCTGGTGACCGCCTACGCCGTGACGCTGCTGCCGATCACGCCGGGCGGGATCGGCGTCGCCGAGGCCTCCGCGACGCTGGTGCTGGCCGCGCTGGGCGTCCCGGCGACCATCGCCGGGCCGACGATTCTCATCGACCGCTTTCTCGGCGTCTATCTCCCCGCGCTGGTCGGCTGGTACCCGACGATACAACTGGATCCGTCCTGGGAGACGGGCGAGTGACCACCGCGGGATGGACAGACATTTGGCGGGTGCAGGGCAACGGCCGCTATGACCAGAACGTTTGTGCTTGGGCTGGACGGGGCCAGCTGGCGGCTGCTCGAGCCCTGGATCGAGACCGGCGAGTTGCCGAACCTCGAGGCGCTGCGCGAGTCGGGCACGTGGGCGGAGAGTCGCAGTTGCCTGCCGCCGGTGACCTTCCCTAACTGGAAGTGCTACGCCTCCGGGAAGAACCCCGGCGGGTTCGGCGTCTTCTGGTTCGAGCGCGTCGATCTCGACGCCGGCGAGATCTCGGTCTGCAACGGTAACGACTTCGACACGCTCGAGCTGTGGGACTACCTCAACGACGAGGGACAGACGGCGGGCATAATGAACATGCCGTCGACGTACCCGCCGCGCGAGATCGACGACTTCATCGTCTCGGGCGGGCCGGACGCTGTCGAGGGCGAGTACCGATCGCTCGAGGAGGGCTACACCCATCCGCCCGAACTGGCCGAAGAACTCGAAGACCGATTCGGCTACCGGGTCCATCCCGAGCCGCTGCTATCGAGCAACGACGAGACCGGCGCGGAGGTCGACGCGATCCTCGACCTGTTCGAGGCGCGCTTCGAGGCCGCCATCACCCTCTTCGAGGAGCGCGATCTGGACTTCATGCACTTGACGCTGTTCTATCTGAACGTCCTGCATCACTTCTTCTGGGACGAAGCGTCGACCAGACGCGGCTGGAAACTCGTCGACGAGTGGATCGGTCGCCTCGCCGACCTGGAGGACACGGACCTGATCGTGATGTCCGACCACGGCAGCGGGCCGACTCAGACGGAGTTTTACGTCAACGAGTGGCTGGCCGAACACGGCTATCAGGCACGCACCCAGTCGATCGGGAGCGTCTTCCAGCGGGTGGGACTGACCCGGGAGAACGCGCTGGCGGTCGCCAAGCGCCTAGGGATGGTCGAGTTCCTCTCGCGAGCCGTCCCCGAACGCGTCCAGCAACTCGTCCCCCAGGAGGCCGGCGTCAAGCGCGGTCAAAAGCTCGACGCGATCGACCTGCCGAACACGCAGGCTGTCGCGAGCGCCCAGGGACCGATCTACGTCAACCCCGCATACGACGTCGAGAGCGTCGTCGACTCCCTGATCGAGGACCTCCGGACGGTCGAGGACGAGCACGGCCGGATCTTCACGGACGTCTACCGTGGCGAGGAGATCTACGACGGTCCCTACGTCGACGAGGCGCCGGAAGTCGTCGTCGAACAGCGCCCCGGCGTCCACGTCAACGACGGGATCGGCGGCGGCGAGATCATGACCGAACCGGCCCGCTGGGCCGCGGAAAACACGAACACGGGGATCTTCGTCGCGTCCGGTCCCTCCTTCGAGGCGGGCGGCAAGCGCGAGCGGATCTCGATCACCGACATCGCGCCGACGGTGCTGGCAAACGCCGGCTGTGCGGTCCCGACGGACATGCGCGGCGACGTCCTCGATATCTTCCGCGAAGACCCTGACGTCGAGACGCGCGACCCGCTCGAATCGGCGGGCCGGCGGTCCGAAGCGGGCGAGGAAGTCTCCGAGCGACTCCAGCAGCTGGGCTACATGGAGTGATCGTCAGACTGAGCCGAATCACTCGAGACAGGCCGCGACGGCCCTGAGTAGCGTCTCCCCGCGGACCTCGTCGGCGAACAGCGGGACGCGCTTGACGTCGTGGCCGCGGAAGACGTCCTGCGAGCGCTGCAGGGCCTTCTGCTGGACCTCCCAGCGGCGCTGGCAGAACTCACAGTCGTCAAGGTTCGGCGAGACGAACCAGTCGGCCTCGATGTCCGCGACGGCAGTCAAATCCTCCATCACGCGATTGACGACGATCGTCCCGACGGGAATCCCGAACTCCTCAAGCTGTGTCAGGAGTCGCTCGGACTCCATAACGCTGAGCTCTTCGGGCACCATGACGACCCGGAAGTCCGTCTTCTCGGGGTCCTGCAGGACGGCTCGCAGGCGCTCGATCCGCCGGCTGAGCTCGCGCAGATCGCCCATTCCCTCCTCAAGCTGTTCGTCCCCGTCCCCGAACATGCCCGTCACCGATTCCATGACGCCGCTCATGCGCTCGCGGAACGCGATCAGTCGACCGACCATCGTCTCCATCACGTCCGGCAACTCGAGCAGGCGCAGGGTGTGGCCGGTCGGCGCGGTGTCGACGACGACGCGATCGAACCGTTCGTCGTCGAGATACCGGACGAGCAGGCGCATCGCCGCGGCCTCGTCGGTGCCGGGCATCGCCGCGCCGAAGGGGTCGGCCATGTCGTCACCCAGCAGCTCGGCGAGCGGGCCGAGGCTGTCCTCGACGCCCAGCGGGTTCTCGCCGAAGGCGTCCTCGGGGTCGATCTCGACGGCGTACAGCGGGATCTCCTCGCGGATCTGTGTCGGTTCGCCCGGGATGTCGGTTTCGAGGGTGTCCGACAGCGAGTGTGCCGGATCGGTCGAGACGATCAGCGTCGACGTACCGTCGCGGGCGCTTGCAAGCCCCGTGGCGGCAGCCATCGTCGTCTTGCCCACACCGCCCTTGCCGCCGTAGAGCACGTAGTCGGGGGCGTCGACCCCGCTCGGCACGGCCGCGTCGTCGATCTCCTCGACCGCCTCGACGTCGATGTCAGTCATGGCCGGCGCTACCCGGGCGAGACTTGTGTACCCGTCGGTCTCACGATACTCGCGGCTACATCACCGACGCGGTCCGACCGCCTCGAACGATCAGTATTCGGGCTCGTCGAGCACGATCGACTGCTCGCGGCCGGGGCCGATACCGATCGCGTAGATCGGCGTGTCGAGTTCGTCGCTGATGTACTCCAGATACACTCGCGCGTTCTCGTCGAGCGCCTCGTAGCCCGCCTCGGCGACGGCGCCCCAGTCCTGTTCCGGCCAGCCGTCGAACGTACGGAACGTGGCCTCACACCGTTCCCACTGCTCGGTCGTCGCGGGGACCGTCCGACACTCCTCGCCGTCCAGCATGTACGTGTGGCCGACCTTCACTTCCTCGAGGCCGGCGAGCGTGTCCACGTGGTTGACCGCGAGCCCGGTGAACCCGGACGCGCGGGCGGCGTGGCGCAACATCGGCATGTCGAGCCAGCCGACGCGGCGCGGCCGACCGGTGACGGTGCCGTACTCGTCGCCTGCCTCGCGGATGTAGGTCGCCAGTTCCTCGTGTTCGCCCTCGCCCTGCTCGTCGTAGCCGGGCGTGTCACCGACGACGCCGCCAAGTTCCGTGGGCATCGGGCCCGAACCCACGCGGGACAAGTAGGCCTTGACGATGCCGATCACTTCGCCGTCACCGACGACGCCCGGCGCGAGCCCGCTCCCGACGCAGGCCCCGCCGGCGGTCGGGTTCGAGGAGGTCACGTAGGGATAGTTGCCGTGGTCGATATCGAGAAGCGTCCCCTGTGCCCCCTCGAGCATGACGTTCTTGCCGTCGGCCCTGGCCTCGGTGAGGAACTGGCCGGCGTTGACCGCCATCGAATCCAGCCGGCGGCCGTATTCGCTGAACTCCTCGTGCAACGCGTCGACGTCGAAGGCGTTCGGGTACTCCAGATCGTCCGGGTCCAGCCCGTAGACGTCCTTGACGAGCGCTCGCTTCTGTGGGACGACGTACTCCAGCCGTTCCCGAAGCACGTCGGGCTCCAGCAGGTCGCCGATCCGGACGCCGCGTCGGCCCGCCTTGTCCTCGTAGGTGGGGCCGATCCCGCGGCCGGTGGTTCCGACCTCCTGATCGTCCTCGCTTTTGACGTCCTCTTCGATCGAGTCCAGTACGCGGTGGAACGGCAGGATCACGTGTGCGCGTTCGGCGACGCGGATGTCCGGATCGAGTCCGCGCTCGCGCAGCGAGTCGATCTCCTCGAACAGCGTCCGCGGATTGATCACGCAACCGTTGCCGAGCACACCGATCTTGCCTCGAACCGCGCCGCTGGGAACCAGCGAGAGCTTGTAGGTCTCTCCGCCCTCGACGACGGTGTGACCCGCGTTGTCTCCGCCCTGGTATCGAACGACGACGTCGGCCGCGTCGCCGTAGAGATCGACGACGCCGCCCTTCCCCTCGTCGCCGAGCTGTGAGCCGACGATCGTGACAGTCATCACGGCCGATTTCCCACCACCCGGGTAAACAGATTACGGTCCGTCCCCGTCGACGGCTGCTTGTGAACACATCCCAATATCTAAATACCGGGACGTTGTAGTTCACTGTAGCGATTTCCGCTCGCTCAGACAGCAACCTTTAAACCCTGGGCATACAAGTTAACAAATGCCATGATAGACCGGCTTGAGAAGGAAGTCGACATGCTGGAGCGCCATCTGCAGGTCCTGCGGATGGTCATCGAGAACGAACCGATTGGGATCGTAAAGATGTCCAACGAGACGGGCTATCCCCACCACAAGGTCCGGTACTCGCTGCGCGTGCTCGAAGAGGAGAACCTCATCGAACCGTCCAGTCAGGGTGCGATCACGACCGAACAGACCGCGGAGTTCGTCGACGATCTCGACGGTAAGATCGATCACATCATCGAGAAGCTCGACGGGATGAAAATCGACGACGCGGCCGAAGTCGAACGCTAGAGTTCCGGAACCGAGAGGTGGAAGCCGCCGTCACGCGACTCGACCAGACAGAGGTGAAAGCCGCCTTTTCTCGACAGTCGGACGAAGCTCTCGCGCTTGTCGCGGCTGAGAATCCCGCCGCCAGTCGCTTCGGCAGCCGTCTTGAGCGCGTCCGGCTCGAAGAAACTCGACGTGACAAAGACGGCTCCGGCGAGCCGCTCGTGTGCTTCCCCGGCTCGCGTGGCGGCGGTCACCAGTCCGGTCATCATCTCCTCAGTCGTCGCCGTCCGGGAGTCGTCGAGGTTCGTCACCACGAGCGGGTTTCCCATCCGGTCGCGCACGACGACGTCGAACGACTCCTCCTGCGGTGTCGCTTCGTCTCCGTCCACGGTGACAGTTCCGGCCAGTTGCACGCGATCGATCTTCGGGATCGCGTCGTAGAGGTCCTCGAGGACCTTCCGGTGGCCGGTATCGCGGATCTCGTAGAGGAGTTCGTGGACGAGCCACTCGACGAACTGGTAGTGGATCGTCTCCTGCAGGAACGACTCGAAGGGCTCGCCCTCGACGGTCGCCTCCGAGTCGTCGAACTCCGTGTGATGCTCCAGCGAGAGGTTGGCGTCGACGGCCGCCGCGTCCACCTCGCCGTCGTGAGCGCTCGACAGCGTCGCGTCGCTTCTCGAACCGTAGCGCACGAACAGGTTCGTCCCCGCGATCGCTTCCCGCGGCGTCAGTGACGGTCCCGTCGTTGACGACTGGGACAGTTGCGAATCGTCGGCTGCGGGTTCGTCCGCGGCTTCGAGACGGTCTTCGAGGTCGGCGACCTCCGTCCGGAGTCGCTGTACTTCCTCCTGCAGGTCGTCGCGCTCCTGTCTGACCTGCTTGAGTTCCGCCTGTAGCTCGTCACGCTCCGTCCGGAGTTCCGATCGGCTGGCCTCGAGTTCCTCGATCCGCGCTTCGAGGTCGGCGATTTCCGCTCCGGCGTCGCTGGACGCCGCGCGTTGGCGATCGGGCTGGCCCCCGTGTTCAGCGTGCTGGCGATCGGGCTGGCGCCGGGCCGAGGTCGCCTGCCGGGCCGCGTCCGTCTCTGGGTGCTGTTCGTGCCGGGAGTCGTCCGCCGTCTCGCCGTCGGGCGTCCACGTGCGGTCAGGATCGACCGAGGGAATCGTCCGCCGTTCGAGAGCGGTGCTTGTCGCGCCCTCCGTGGCCTCTTCGCGCCGGGCCGAATCGTCCTCGTGTCGCCGCTCGCGTGTCGTTTGTTTGGTTTCCTGCCGGGGTTCGGCGCTGACAGTCCGGTCACGACCTTCGGGCGTCCCGGATGACGGAGGGTCATCAGTTGCCTCGGAGGAGGAGGCACTCTCGACCGTCCCGGACGACGGAGGGTCGTCAGCTGTCTCGGAGGAGGAGTCACCCGTGTCCCTCGGTCG
Organism: Halapricum desulfuricans; assembly: GCF_017094525.1. Lineage (NCBI taxonomy): Archaea > Methanobacteriati > Methanobacteriota > Halobacteria > Halobacteriales > Haloarculaceae > Halapricum > Halapricum desulfuricans. The sequence goes on from NZ_CP064788.1 coordinate 882,878, forward strand.
TTCGTCGCGACGGGTACGGTCGTCCGTCTCCGACTCGTCGTCGTCCTGACTGGGATCGCTGGCTCCGCTGTCGGTGTCGTCGGCCCGAGACGGGCCGGTTTCGGCCGATTCGTCACCAGTCGGCCGATCCTCGTCGTCCCCGGACGTCGAGTCGGTCTCCGCGGCCGGGGGGTCCGGGAGTTCGATCGGATCGATGTCGACAGGTCGAACCTCGTAGATGCCGACCTCGTCGTCGGCGCGTTCGAAGGCCTCGTCGCCGCTGGCCAGCTGGCCGCTCTCCCCCAGAAAGGCCACGCTCATCGACTTGCCTGCCTGGTAGACGACGTAGTAATCGCCGCTGAGGACGTTTTCCGACAACTCGACGTGCCCTGTGAACCCCCCCTCGGAGAGTTTCCTGTCGACCTCGTGCAGCGCGGTCTCCTCGCTGTAGTACTTCGCTCGCACCTCGTCGCCGCGCTCTTGCATCACTGCAAGCAGTGGCAACGCCGGTGTCGGTGCCTTGTGGACCGTTCCGGTCGCGTCCTCGAAATCCGTGATCGTCCCGTCGAGGATGTCGACGGCCGTGCCCTCGATCATGTACAGCGTCGCACGACCCGTCGTGACCGCGCCGGAGAACGACTGGTCGGCGAGCGTCCGGAGTTGCTCGTAGCCGTCGGTGAACGGACGCGACTCCCACTCGTCGACTTGCTCGGCCGCGCGCGTCGTCATTGTCTTGGACAAGTCCTATCTGGGCCAAATAGTTTGCGCCGATCGCCGGGACCGGTGAGCCTTTTCGGCTCGAAGCCGAACCGCGTCTATGAGCGAGAAAGCGGGCGTCAGCGACCGCTACCCGACTGCGAGCCCCTGGCCAGTGTTCGTCGCGCTCGGGTTCGCGCTGACCGAACTCGGACTCTTCCTGGGCGCGTTCCCGATCGCGGTCGGCGGCGGACTGCTCTTCGGCGGGAGTGTCGCCGGAATCCTGACCGAGGCCGACTACGTGAGCCACCTCTGGCGGACGACGGCGTACATGGGCGTCGCGCTCGTGATCGCCGGTGCGGGCCTGATGGCGCTGGGCGGCCAGTTCGACCTCGGTGTCCTCGCCGACTCGATCGACCGGCCGAACGTCGCCGGTCACCGACTGCTCAGCCGCGGGCTGGCGATTGCGACCGCCGGGGTCATGCTAATCGCAACCGGCGCGGCCGGGCAGTTCGGTCGACACCCGACAGCTTAGCCGCTACCAACAACCTATTTACCTCGCTGGTCCACCTCACGGGTATGTCGGGGCGCATCTTCGATCGGGACACGCTGCTTGATCTCACCGTCAACGTCATCCCGCTGGCCATGCTCGCGTTCTTCCTCGTCGCGTTTCTCGTGTACGCGCCCGGCCCGTTCGCGTTCGACCCGGTGCTCTCGACGATCCAGCTGTCGATCGTCTTCACGACGTTCTTCTTGCTTGCCGTGCTGACCTACTACGCCGGGAAGGCGATCGCCGGTGCGGAGAAGAGCCACGGCGTCCACGCCGAGACTGCGACCGTCCAGCCGGACGAAACCGACGACTCCGGGACGCCATAGCCTCCCGAAGCTCGATCCGGCGCGACGACTGCTTGCAGCCAAATTTGCTCGAACCGCAATCGACTGTTTTTGGCCCGACTTGCAGGTGTACATGCCGCGACTCGACGCGATATACGTCTATCCGATCAAATCCCTCGACGGGGTCGAACTGGAGACCGGGCAGGTCGGCCCCGGCGGCTCGCTGACCCGCGACCGTCAGTACGCGATGGTCGATGCCGACGGCGAGTACGTCAACGGCAAGCGGACGCCAGCAGTCCATCGAATCCGCGCCGACTTCGATACGAGCGGGACGATCGTCACGCTGCGCGACGGATCGGAATCGGCGAGATTCGATCTCGAACGCGAACGCGACCGGGCGCAGGCGTGGCTCGACGAGCGGTTCGACCCCGAGATCGAACTCGTCTCCAACGACCGTCTGGGGTTTCCCGACGATACGACCGATTTCGGCCCGACCGTGATTTCGACGGGCACGCTGGCCGTCGTCGCGGACTGGTTCGACGAGATCGATGGCCCCGAGGAAATGCGGCGTCGCCTGCGCCCGAACCTCGTCGTCGACGCGGCACCGTTCTGGGATGACCGGCTCTATGCGGGTCCCGACTCGCGTGTCCGGTTCGATGTCGGAGACGTGACCTTCGAGGGTCGTGGCCCCTGCCAGCGATGTGTCGTGCCCGCACGCGACCCCGACAGCGGCCGCGAGACCGAACGATTCCGGACGCGGTTCGTCGAAAAGCGCCGCGAGACGCTCCCGGAGTGGGCACCCGAAGAGCGATTCGACCACTACTACCGGGTCATGGTCAACACGCGAACGCCGGCCGACTCCCGCGGCGAGTGGATTTCCGTCGGCTCGGAAGTCGTGATCGACGAGGCGACAGGCCGTTAGCGCTGGTCGTCGAGGAACTCGATCTGTATCCGCTCGCGCCACTCCGGATCGTCGATCATGCCGTTTCCTGCACCCTCACCGGTGATCACCTCGACGGGGACCGCCGCTCGTTTCGGCCGGCGGGGGCAACCCTTTTGGCTCGACCGGGACAGTTGCGGATATGGACTGGCCACACGATCCGGACGGCGAAGAGGGGAGCGAAGGCCGGCGCAAGTACGGCCACGCTGTCCTCGCGAAGAAAGTCTCTGAGGAGGACTTCCCGCTGACTGCGACCGAATACGTCGAGGAGTTCGGCGATCACCCGGTGCGAATCGACTACGAGACAGTCGTCAGCGTCGCGGACGTGTTCGAGCACGTCGACAGCGAGGAGTTCGAGGACTTCCCCGAGTTTCACCGGGCGATCGGACGGGCGATGCGAGAAGCCGGCTACTGGCCGTACGAACTCGAACGAGCGTAGCGGATCGACACACCAATATCGGCCGGCCCGTTATGCACGGACAGTTGTGACGAACACGCAGCTCACCCACATTCAGATCGATAACTACGGCCCCTGGACAGTGACTCCCGAACCGCGCCGGGAGGTCGACCTCCAGACGCTCCAGTCGCGGCTCTACGCCGACCTCTCGCAGTTTTTCGGTAATCGCGGCGGCTACACGTTCTTCACTCGATTCGACAATATGGTGGCCGTCTCCAACGGTCTGACGATGGACGATCATGCGATCCTTCAGGAATCGGTCGGCAATCGCTATCCCGTGACGATGAGCCTGAGCGTCGCGACCGGCACGACGCCTGCGAGCGCGCTCGCGACCGCGACCGAGCAACTTCAGGACGCCGGCAGCGCCCAGGACAAGTCCCGCCGGGAGATCCTGCGTGGCCGTCACATCGACGAGGAGTTCCGGACCGATGAGGACCTGCGGATCGCACACTTCGACGTCAACGACGCGACCGGCAAGTACACTGACCAGCTCAACGAGTTCGATACGTTCATCCGGATCGAACAGGGCTACGCCTCGCTGATGAAGTACATGCGACACGCCTACGACAGCCTCTCGTTTTTCGTCGGCGGCGACAACATCATCGCGGTCTGTCCCGAACTGGACACCGGGGAGTACCGCGACGCGATCGAACACGTCCGCGACGACGTCGGCGTCGAACTCAAGGTCGGCGTCGGCGAGGGTCGCCGCGCCGACGAGGCCGGCATGGCCGCGAAACACGCCCTCGAGGAGTGCCGCGCGACAGGCGCGGACGTCGAACTCGACTGCTAGGCGAATCGCCGGCTGCTATTCACTACCGTGGCAACATTAAGCATACGTCCGAGAGCCGTATAAACGTACTGCAGGTAGCTTTTAGACGCCATCGCGCAAAATAGCACGTATGAACGGCGACGTCACAGTTCAGGAGGCGATGACGCGTGACTACGTGGGGGTGAGTGGGTCCGATAGCGTCCGTGACACGGCGAAACTACTGCTCGAAGAGGAGACGCCGGGGGCAGTCGTCCTGAAGGGTCGGGAGCCGATCGGAATCGTCACCGCGAGTGATGCCCTCTCGTGTCACGTCGGCGACGAGAGTGCCGATGCGGCTGTGACCGAGTGCATGTCCGATGTCGTGCCCGAGGTCGCGCCCGACCAGCCGATCGAGGCCGCCGTCGACGAACTGTTCGCCCAGTCGGCGACGATGCTGGTCGTGACTGACAACGGCGGCGAGCCGCTGGGCGTACTCACCCAGCGCGACGTGATCGCGGCGACGACGTTCACTCCGAGCGAGGTCAGTTCCGAGCAGAACGCCGAGCCGGCGCGTCTCGAATCCGAATCGCAAGCCCCGGCCGACGCGGACGGCGGCTACAGCGAGCAGGGAATCTGCGAGCGATGTGGCGCGCTCACGTCCGATCTGGTCTCGTTCAACGGGCAACTGCTCTGTCCGGACTGCCGTGAAGTCTGATGGTACTGCCCTCGATATTCAGTGGTCGAACTGCCCGATCTCAGGCACTCGTACGCGAGTCGCGATGAACCGCCACACATGAGCGATCTCGATTCGGTCACGATCGAGTCAGCGACGATGGACGAACTGGACCGGCTGGTCGAGCGCTGGCTCGAACTGGCGGCTGGCCAGCGCGAGTACGGCTCGCAGTTGCAGACGGCGACCAACCGGAGCCGGATCCGGGACTCGTTCGCACGACGGATCGCTGGCGGGCAGGCACGTGTCGCCCGAGACGGCGACCGGATCGTCGGCTTCGTCACGTTCACGATGGAGGGAAGCACGTTTTCGAAGTCGGTCCAGCGCGGGGTCGTCCAGAACCTCTACGTCGAGCCGGAGTCGCGCAGTGAGGGAATCGGAACGCGACTGCTCGAAGCCGCGGAGCGCGCGCTCATCGAGGCCGGGGCGGACGCGATCTCACTGGAAGCGATGGCGGACAACGAGTCGGCCCGACAGTTCTACCGCGACCGCGGCTACCGTCCCCATCGTGTTACCTACGAAAAGTCGGTCGAAAACGATACGCCTTAAACCCTCACCCCACTACCACCACGTGCGCCAGGGGAGCTTGGGTGGTCCAAGCACCCGACTTGTAATCGGGAGTTCACGGGTTCAAATCCCGTCCCTGGCTCTTCTGCGCGAACGAACGTGAGCGGTGAAAGTCACCGAGGGATTTGAACCCCGGAAGTCGCAGCGCGCGAACGCAGTGAGCGCGACCGTCTTCCCGTGGGAAAAAGTCCGCCCAGCAAAGCCCGCACCGCTAGAGATCGATTCGATCGCCGATCTCGATAACCTTGACCTGCTCGGGGTACTCGAAACTCCGGGCGTGGTGGTGCAACACGGTCGGGTCAGCGTTCAGTCCCTTCCACATGTCCCAGTGTGTCGGCACGAGCGTCTCGACCTGAAGTTCGTTGGCGGCCTCGATAATCTCGTTTTCGTCGTTGTACCACTTCGTGTACTTGGGGTCGCGGGTCTGCTTGTCGCGGATCATCCCGGCACTGCCGAATGCCAGCGCCGCCGCGTCGATGTCGTAGTTTTCCCCGACAGGCTCGAACGCACCCGGCCTGGCGTCGCCACCGTGGACGAACGTCCCCGCCTCGTGTTCGAAGACGTAAGCGACGGAATGGGTCGCGTCGGGATCGTTTGCGGGCTCGACAGTGATCGTCAGCGATCCCAGTTCGACGGTGTCGCCCTCGCTCACTTCGACGAACTGGTCGTCGCTGATCGCCCACCGTTCGTCCCAGCCGGCCTCGCGAGCGGCGGCGAGGCTGTCGTCCGGTCCGTAGAACGGTGCGCCGGAATCCTCGAGGATCGGGCCGGTCGATTCGCCGTGGACGTGATCGGTGTGTTCGTGCGTCGCGAACACGGCGTCGACGGGGCCGACGTCCTCGGGATCGAACGGCACCGGGATCATGCGGACGGTGCGAGGCGGGTCGCCGGTCCCGAGATAAGGGTCGACGAACACCGTCGTGCCGTCGTCGGCCTTCAGGACGAACCCATTGCACCCGAGATACCAGATCGCGACGCCTTCGGGGTCGGCGTCCTCGATCGCACGCGGGAGCCAGTCTCCCCAGTCGCTGTGTACCATACTGTTCGTTCCGCTGTCGGGACGGCTAAGGGTTTCGAACCGGCCGAACCGGACCGTCGGTCCGATCGTTCAGGAGACCAGAGCAGGATCGAAGAGGGCGACGCAGTCGCCTTATACTGCCGGCTGTAAGTTCGTAAAGATATTCGGCACGACGTCGTGCCGAATCATTTCGAAAAGTTACAGCCGGCAGTATTAGTCTTCCAGCGCGAGCGACGCCAGCAGCGCCTCGAGTTGGATACGCTCGTTCGCGCCTTCGGTGATCCGGTAGTCGGCCTCGCCGACGCGGTCGAGAATCCGCACGGCGGCCTCGTCGCCGACATCGAACTCCCAGACTGACCGGTGGATCTGATCGAGGATGTCTCCGCCGGCGATGCCCTGATCGGTGAGCAGTCGGTCGAGTTCCGACCGCGCGGCGGTGAAATCGCCGTCCAGCGCCTGCTCGACCATCGCAGTGATCTCTTCGGGACGGGCCGTCGAGGTGATCTTGAAGACGGCGTCCTCGTCGACGACGTTGCCGGTGACCGAAGCGGCCTGTAGCCCGTTGATCGCCTTGCGCATGTCGCCGCCGACCACGTAGATCAGCGCCTCGACGCCGTCGTCAGTGATCTCGATTCCCTCGGCCTCGGCGATCCGGAGGATCTGCTCTTCGATGGCGTCGTCACCGAGCGGCGAGAACCGGAAGACGGCACAGCGAGACTGGATGGGGTCGATGATCTGACTGGAGTAGTTACACGAGAGGATAAACCGGACGTTGTTCGAGAACTGCTCCATCGTCCGGCGGAGCGCTGATTGCGCCTCGGAGGTAAGTGCGTCGGCCTCATCGAGGAATATAATACGATATTCGTACCCTCCAAAAGAAGTCCGCGCGAAGGACTTGACCCGGTCGCGAATGACGTCGATCCCGCGCTGGTCGGAAGCGTTCAGCTCCAGGAAGTTGTCCTGCCAGTCGTCGCCGTACAGCTCGCGGGCGATCGCCATGGCGGAAGTCGTATTGTGAACAACTGTTGGCACTTCCCCAGCGACGTAATTACGATGTGTCGGAACGGTGAGGTCGTATACGTGAATGGGCTCGTCGACGGTTTCAATTTCCGTCACTTCGTCGAAGTACAACCTGGCTGTTGCGAGTGTGTCCAGCGTAGCGACTAGTTCGACAGCTTTTGCAGACAGCATTTCCGAGGCCATCTCGTCGATACGAGTCGCCACTGTTTCGAACCGGGTCAGCGACTTGATCGAGTGGTCGTTGTTCGTCAAGAGGTTCTTGATATCGGTTCCCCGAAGATGCGTTCCGTTGGCGATGGCACTGTACTCGAGATCGAGAGAATCGACGGCGCCCCGGAGCGTCGCTTTTAGTTCGCCAATATCTGGATAGTCGTTGGCGTCGAGCTTTTCGAGTAAGTCGAACGCTCGTCCAGCGTATGGGTTCCGGTCTCCAGTCCCGTATTCCGCAAGCCGGGAAGCACTGATACCAGTTGATTCCGCAACCGCTGACTGGGCAGATCGTTCGGTAAGCGCGTGTCGTGTCTCGGCCCATCGGATCGGCACCGACGACACTTTCTGGATTGTCGGCCGGACAGCGACTAGCGTCTCTCTCACTTCTTGCGCTGCTTCGAGACGCTCGGAAGCGGCTTCGATGACGTCATCAAGCGCGTGGCGGTATCGCTCACGACCCGGCGTTTCAGGGTTCAACGACTTCGGAACTAGCGCCGACTTCGAGAGGTTGAGTTCGTCACAGAGGCTATCGACTGCCGTCTGAACAGGCATTGTGTCGTGATTTGGATTCCCCTCCTTCGAAGCGTGACGTGTCAGTGCCTCGCGCTTGTAGTCAATCGAGAATCCGACTTCGTCCTCGAACCGAGCTAGATGGGATGCGCCAGATATCAACAACGTCTCATACTGGCGTTCGGTCCCGCTCCCGTTTGTTGCCGCTTTGTGTTTGGTCTTCCGGCGGCTTGGAATCCCGAAACCCGCGAGCAGATATGACAACAGCGTAATGAGCCGCCCGTCTTTCTGTGAGAGTTCGATAATACCGTTCTTTGAGACGTGACTTTCGGCATCGAACACAGCTCGTAGAAATCGACGCCTCGTCTTCTCGTCAGCTCGAGTCAGACGATTCCCGATAGCACGGTCCGACTCACCTTTTGCCGGAAAGACATCGAAACAGGATTCAAGGAACGCGGTCAACGATCGGCTATTGATACCAACGTATGGAACGTCTTTCTGCGTTCCTCGTTTTGACTCGATCCCGAATAGGCGTTGCGCGAGTGATTCAAACCGATCGAGTAATTGCTCGTCAGTGTTGTAGAACTTGATTCGCCCGTCTTCTATTTGCGCTTCACTCACAGCGAGCCCCAGAAATTCGCCGATCTCTGGGGAAACCTCCCAGACTGGTGAAATAGGCGGGGAACGACGACCGTTCGAAGTGGCAACGCGCTGGATTGCGATGATGTGGTCTTGCAGACGCGACTGCGCAACGTCGAGGTCACGGAGGTATGAGAGCGAACAGACAGTGCTTTGAGTTTCGAGGGTGTCGGAGTCAATTCGGCGGCGCACTGCTGTCGCATATTTACGCGTCACGTCAGTACGCGAAGCTATTTCTTTCGGAGTTTGGTCTAATCGTAACCCACGAATGATCTGTTTCTTTTGCCCGACGAACTGCTCTTCGGGCGGAATATCATGCTCTCGTGCGAACGTTTCAGAGACATGAACGAGAGTGCGGTCCCCATCAAGCGCTTGGAGCCAGTCAAGGTCAGTATCGGTTTCGGGTAGTGGTGCATGGAGCGGCCGGACGATACGATCTCCGGGTTCGAGATCCGCGGCCGGTTGCCACGAGAGCCCGTCATTGGTGATGACGAGGTACCGATGCTCTGGAGTGGTCGTCATCTCTGTCCCATCCCTGCTCGTAATCCGGATCCCCGTTTCGGCGTGATCACTGTACAGGTGAGACACGGGCGAGTACTCCATTTTCCCACTGTCGGCGAATGATAACACCTGCAGTGAGGAGGGTGCCGGCTCGAAACCATTGGCGTCGCCGACAATATCTTCGATTTGGTATAGCCCACTGTTCGTGAGTACCGGTGTGTCACCAGTCACACACTTTCCCGTACCTGCAGGACCTGAAAATAACATGTGGCTCAGGTCGTTTCGGTCGACGTAACTCTGCAGTCGTTCGATGATATCCTCGTGGCCGGCGACCTCCGAGAGAGTCTGGGGACGGTATTTCTCGATCCAGACTTCCTCGCGGCCCGCCCGCGACGCTGACTCGCCCTCGCTCATGGTCGTGGTGTGGCCCCGGTCGGTGATAAACCCCGCGAGGACGAGCGAAGCGAGTCCTCGAAGTGAAGCGAGCGGTGACAACGGAGCCGTGAGCCGCGAGGACGAGCGAAGCGAGTCCTCGAAGTGAAGCGAGCGGGGAGAGACGACCCGCGAGCCGCGAGGACGAGCGAAGCGAGTTGCGAGAACGCTACGCTCATGTGGGCTGGCACGAATCCACACGTATGCGCGTCACCGTCGACGTCGTCGGCGAGGATACCCACGAGATCGAACTCGAGGCGGACGGCACCTACGCGGATCTGCTGGAGCCGCTCGAATACAGCCGCCACGAGGTCTCGATCGTCGTCGACGGCCAGCCGGTTCCCGAAGACCAGTCCGTCGAGGTCGATCGCGTGCAGGTCCTCAGACTCGTTCAGGGTGGCTAGGATGGTCCGTGTGCGACAGGCGAAACCGACCGAATTCGAGCCCGCCACGTCGATTCTCGACGCCGCTGTCCTCGAAACCGACCCCGGACTAGTTCGACAGCGTATCGACAACGACCGGGTGCTCGTCGCCGTCGACGACGGGCGAATCGTCGGTTCCGTCGTCGCACAGTCGATCGATCAGGGGGTCCGAATCGACGCGATCGCGGTACGCAAGCGCCGCCAGGGGCAGGGGATCGGGACGATGCTTGTCGAGACGCTACTTGACCATCATGAGCGTGTCATCGCCGAATTCGACGACCGGGCGCGGCCGTTCTACGAGGCACTCGGATTCGAAATACAGGAGCAGCAATCGGGACGGTATCGCGGCGTCCGGACGACCTAGACGAGCGGTTCGACCAGATCGCGGCCGGCATCGAGCAGCGCTTCGACGCGCTCGGGACTGTCGGCTTCGGCGTAGACCCGGAGCTTGGGCTCGGTGCCGCTGGGACGGACCAGCACCCAGGTGTCGTCTTCGAAGGTGATCTTAAACCCGTCGACGGTGTTCACGCTTGCGACCGCCGCGCCCGCGAGTTCGTCGGGGAGCGCACCGTCGAGTTCTTCGAGGACGCCGTCCTTGCGCGCGTCGGGACAGGCGACGCTGATGCGGTCCTGGAAGACGTGGCCGTGCTCGTCGTGAATCTCGGCGATCCGGTCGTCGATCGGCCGTTCGGCCTCGGCAGCGGCCGCAAGCAGCGCGATCAGGACGCCGTCCTTGTTGCGCAAATGGCTCGTGATGCCGAACCCACCGGACTCCTCGCCGCCCATGAGCGCGTCGTGATCTTCCATCGCCTGGGCGACCCACTTGAACCCGACCGCCGTCTCGAAGACCTCCTCGCCGTGTGCGCGGGCGACCTTGTCCAGGATGCTCGACGTCGAGACCGTCCGAACGGCGGGTCCGGATCCGTCTTCGAGCAGATATTCATAGAGGACGGCGTACTGGAGGCTCGGGTCGAGGAACCCTTCCTCGGGCGTGACGACGCTGATTCGGTCGGCGTCGCCGTCGTTTGCGATCCCCAGATCGGCCTCACCCTCGGTGACTGTTTCGATGAGGTCGTGCAGGCGGTCGGCCTCCGGTTCCGGGGGCGTGCCGCCGAACTCCGGATCGCGTTCACACCGGAGTTCGATCACGTCCGCACCGGCCCGCTCCAGCAGGTCGCCGGTCACGTCCCGACCGCTGCCGTGCATGGCGTCGTAGGCGATAGTCAACCCCGAGAGGTCGGCGTCGACGAACTCCAGGACGTGTTCGAGGTACGGCTCGACGAAGTCGGTCTCGGAGACCGAGCCGTGATCCAGCTCCGGGACGGTCTCGGGTTCGGCGAGCAGTTCCTCGAGTCGGTCGGTCACTTCGGGCAGTGCCGGCGCGCCCCCTTCGGGGATGAACTTCACGCCGTTGTAGTTCGGCGGGTTGTGACTGGCGGTGACCATCAGCGCACCGGCCAGGTCGTGATCGCGAACGGCCCAGCCGACCACGGGCGTCGGGCAATCCCGCTCGCTCAGCAGGACTTCGATCCCGTTGCCGGCCAGCGTCCGTGCGAGGTCTTCCGCGAATCCCCGCGAACTGTCCCGCGCGTCGTAGCCGACCGCGACGGGACCGTCCCCGTCCAGATACGTCGCGACAGCCTGACCGACCATCCGAACGCGCGGCGTCGTGAACACGTCGAGCGTCGCTCGCCAGCCGTCGGTACCGAACTCGATAGCGTCAGCGTCAGTTCCCATACCCCCGAGTCGGCCCTCCGCGAGCAAAAAGATGCCCCATCGTTGGTCGCTTGCCGGTTATCCGCCAGGGCCGATCACGGGTCGTAGGTGACAACCGATGCGGCGTCCCGGGCGAACGATTCCGCGTCCGCGTCGAACGAATCGGCGTATCTGACGACCAACAGCAGCACTGTCTCGGGATTCACGAGCCGGTAGCCGTCAGTCCGGTCGAGTAGCCCGACCGCTTCCAGTTCACCCGCGTACTTGCTGACCGTCGGTCGGGAAACGCCGACCGCCTCTGCGATGTCACTGCCCGACGACTCGGGCTCTTCGAGGAGCGCAATCAGTATGCCGCGGACCGTGTCCCGACGGAGGTACGACAGCGCGGTTTTCTCGAAGTCGTCGAACCGGCCTGCGGGGAAGAATCGCCGGTAGTCTCCGTCCTCGTGGCTTTCGATCGCGCCGGACTCGAGCAGTTGCCGGAGGTGGTGCTGCGTTTCGCCGGTCCCCAGGTGCAGGTCGTCGCGGAGCTTCGAGAAGTGAGCGCCGGGCGTCGCTTCGAGATAGCCGACGATCGCGTCACGAGTGTCCGAATCGCCGGTCGCGGCGTCGGCCCCACCCGCGAAGCGAGCGATCGACCCTGCGGTCCCGAGTGCCGCGAACCGCCGGAGTGTCGCCCGCTTGCTCTCGTCTACCCCCTCGTCGCTCATCGTGCATCGGTAGGCGATCCACGAATAAAATAACTTCCCCCTCAAGCCGTCGCAGTCGCACTCGGCCTAGCTGGTGTCGTATTTGTAGGTGGCCTCGTCGGGGTCGATCCCGAAGTCCTCGGGTGATTCGGTCGGTTCGTCGTCCTCCTCGGCGTCGGCCGCCTTGAACGCCTCGCGGCGGCCGGGCGGAACCTGAAAGTCCTCGACGCGCAGACGCGTGGGGACGGCGTCGGGCTGGACCCCTTCGCGTTTCTCGGTCAGCCGATCGCGGAGTTTCTCCGGCAGAGCGCTTTCGTCGATCGGTTCGAAGCCGAACTGGGCCAGGTACTCCGGCTGGTCGGTCAGCGAGTAGACGACCTCGAAGTCCTGATCGCCCGCTTTCTGGACGAGTCGCTCGACGACGTGCGCGCCGACACCCTGGCCGCGCCACGCTTCGAGGACGCCGATGCTCGTGAGTTCACAGACGGTCTCCTCGTCGGTCTTGTGGATCCGGATCCGACCGAAGCCGGCCTTCTCGTTGGTCTCCTCGTCGATAGCGATGACGTAATCGCGCGATCGAAAGGCCGTCTCGTCCAGGCCCATTTCTTCGATCCGATCCAGCAACCAGACCTCCTCGCGGTTCTTGGCGTCCCGGACGTACATATGTCACTCTACGCTACCGCCCGTCAAAAAGTGTCGCATATCGGTGGTCGGCACGGCCGATCGCATTCAGGAGCGACACCCCATCGAGAGATGCGATAGCACATTCCAGTCCGCGAGAAACTTATACGGCCAGTCCTCGTACTGACTCCATGTTCGTCGGGCACGCGCTGCTGGCGTTCTCTCTCGCGGTGCTGATCGCGGACTGGCGAGGCTGGCCCGCCCGTCGCGCGCTCGCGCTCGGCTTCGTCGCGGGCGGGTTCGCCGCGATCCCCGACGTCGATATGATCTACACGGCGGTGGCGCTCGATCTGAGTCGGCTGAGCGTCGAGACGCTGACTCGACCGAGCGTGTTCTGGGACGCCAGTCGCGGGGTCCACCGCTCGATCACGCATTCGCTCCCGATCGCGCTCGCGGCCGGTCCGGCCTTCGGCGCGTGGGCGGCCGGGACGAGTACGTCCCGCCGATGGCTCGCTGTCCGGGGGATCGCCGGGGCGTTTCTCTCGGCGCTCGTCTGGGTGGCCTGGACCTACAGCGGGCCGGCCGGCGCCGTCGTCGTCGGGACGTTCGTCGCGGCGGGACTGATCGTCGCCCGACTGGCCCGTACGCGAACCGACCTGTCCGGCTCGACGATCGCGCTCGTCGCGACTGCCGGCCTGCTGTCACACCCCTGGGGAGATCTGGTGACAGGCGATCCGCCCCGGCTGCTCTATCCCTTCGACGTCCAGGTCTTCGAGGCAATCGTCCTGTTGCACGCCGACCCGACGATCCACCTGCTCGGTGCGTTCGCACTCGAGCTGGGCGTCGTCTGGCTCGCGGCCGTCGCGGTCGCGCGCGTCGCCGATCAGTCGCTGACAGCGCTGCTGGACTCCCGGGCCGTGGCCGGCGTCGTCTACGGCGTCGCGGCGGTCGTGCTCGCACCCCCGACGCTGGACGTATCCTATCACTTCGTGCTCACGATCCTCGGGGTCGGCGCGGCCACTGGCGCGCTGGCGGCGTTCCCGAACACCCGCTCCGCGCTGACGCGTCGGCTCCGGTACCCCCCGATCACGCGCTGGAGCCCCCTCCGTTACGTCCGCCTCTCGTGGGTCAGCCCGCCGCGAGTCTACGTCCCGTCGATCGATATCGACCGGTTCCTCCAGCGGTATCCGTCGCCGTTCGAGGCTGCCTTCGTCGCTCTCGGCTGCGTTACTGTCGCCCTCGGCAGTTACGCCCTCGTTTACGTGTTCTTCGTCGCGTGACTGTCGGCTGACAGATATGATGGGGTTGGTTGCCACTCCCCTCACACTGGCGGAACCGATTTGGTGCTCTCGCCGATAGACCGGGCGTGGACGAGACGATCGACTGGCTCCGCGATCGGCCCTACTACGAGGGGCAGATCGCGGCCGAACGGACGCTCGAGGGTCGCGAGGCCTCGTTCGCCGACGTCGAACTGGACACCCGAGTCGAAAGCGTTCTCGAATCGGCCGGTATCGACGCCCTCTATCGCCACCAGGCCGACGCGATCGAAGCGGTCCGGGGCGGCGACGACGTCGTGCTGGCGACGCCGACCGCCAGCGGCAAGAGTCTGGCGTACACCGTGCCTGCCTTCGAGCGCGCTCTGGAAAGCCGGCGGACGACGCTGTACGTCGCTCCGCAGGTCGCGCTGATCAACGATCAGGCCGAGACACTCTCCGAGTGGGCGCGAGGACTCGGGTTCGCCTCGGGCGTGACCGTCGACCGCTACACGGGTCGACTCTCGAAGACCGAAAAACGCAGGGTGCGCGAGCGCCAGCCGACGGTCCTGCTGACCACGCCCGACATGCTCCACTACGGGATCTTGCCTCACGCCCACCGCCTGTGGGACTGGTTTTTCGACCGCCTGGAGACGGTCGTCCTCGACGAGGTCCACGAGTACCGCGGGGTCTTCGGCAGCCAGATCGCGCTCGTCACCCGACGGCTCGATCGCGTCGCCCGTCGGTTCGACAGCGACCCCCAGTACGTCTGCTGTTCGGCGACGATCGGCAACCCCGTCAAGCACGCCGCGACCGTCACGGGCCGGGACGCCGATTCGTTCACGCTCGTCGATCGGAGCAGCGCCGCGACGGGGCCGACCCACTGGCTGCTGTGGAACCCTCCGGAGTACGAGGGCGGCGGCTGGGGCAGCGGTCGCCGCAAGTCCAGCCACACCGAGGCCAAGCGACTGTTCGTCAATCTCCTCCAGCGCGGGCTCCAGACGGTCGTGTTCACCACCTCCAGACAGGTCGCGGAGCGGTACGCGACCGAGAGCGCCGACGCGCTGCGCGAACGCGGCGAGCACGACCTGGCGAGCGGCGTCGGTGCCTATCAGGCCGCTCTCCGGAGCGAGCGACGGCGCGAACTCGAGACCGGGCTCCGGGAGGGATCGATCCGCGGGCTCTGGAGCACGAACGCGCTCGAACTCGGCGTCGACATCGGCGGCCTCGACGCGGTCGTGCTCGACGGCTATCCGGGGACGCGGATGGCCGCCTTCCAGCAGGCCGGACGCGCGGGCCGGGGGACCGATCCCGCGCTGGTCGCGCTGGTCGCCGGCGAGGACCAGCTCGATCAGTATCTTCTCGCCCATCCGGACGCGCTGTTCGAACAAGATCCAGAACGCGCCATCGCGAACCCCGAAAACGAGCACATCCTGCCGAAACACGTGCTCGCGGCCGCCCGCGAGAACTGGTTGCATCCCGGCGACGACCGGTACTTCGGCGAGCGGTTTCCGGACGTGGTCGCCGACTTCGAATCCGCGGGCGAACTCGATCGCCGGACGACGGCTGAGGGGATCCGCTGGACCTACGCCGGCGACGGCAGCCCCCAACACGAGATGTCACTGCGGACGGCCGAAGACCGGGAGATCGTCCTGCAGGCCCGGGGCCGCGACGATCCGATCGCGACGCTGCCGTTCGGTGACGCCCTGCGGGACGCCCACCCCGGCGCGATCTATCACCATCAGGGGACGAGCTACGAGGTGACGGACCTGGATCTGCGCCACGACGTCGCCACGCTCCAGCGGACCTACGCCGGCCACTACACGCAGGTCCTGCACGACAAGGAGATCACCGTCGACCGCGACCGCGAAGAAAAGCCGTTTCCGACCCGCGAGGACGTCACTGTCAGGCTCGCGGACGTGACCATGCACAAGCAGATCACGGGCTTTGAGCGCCGGGACCGGTCGTCCGGGGAGGTTCTGGGCAGGGAGACGCTTGACCTGCCGGAGACGAGCTTGGAGACGACGGCGCTGTACTACACGCTCCCGTCGGCGCTGACCCGCCGTCTGGAGACGATGGGCGACTTCGCGGGCGGGATCCACGCCGCCGAGCACGCGATGATCTCGCTGTTCCCCTTCGAGTTCCTCTGTGATCGGCGGGACGTCGGCGGGCTCTCGACGCCGATCCACCCGCACACCGACCGCAGTACGATCTTCATCTACGACGGCTATCCCGGCGGCGTCGGGCTGGCGGAGAACGGTTACGAGGAGATCGGCAATCTCGCCTCGCGGACTCTGGAGATGCTGCGCGCCTGTGGCTGTTCGGACGGCTGTCCGGCCTGCGTGCAGTCGCCCCACTGTGGCAACGCCAACGAACCGCTGGACAAGGGCGTCGCGATCGGATTGCTTTCGGCGCTCGTCGAGTAGCCGTGTCAGCGCCAGTACGGGCGCTCGTCGAGTGACCATGTCAGCGCCAGTTCAGGCGCTCGACTATGAGGATGTCAGCACCAGTTCAGGTGCTCGGCCATTACCGTCGCGTCACGACGAGCACGCCGGCCGCGGCCACTGCGCCGGCGACAGCGCTGGTCACGACCGCGAACCGGAGGTCACCACCCACGCGAAGCCGACGAGGAACACGCCGAGAACCGTCGTTCCGAAGGCTCCGCTGGCGAAGGCGAGCACGAACGCGGCGACCCTGGCGGCGGTCGAGAGCACGGCGTCGGTGTAGCCCATCGACGGCCACGTTCTCGCGGTATCCCCAGAGTGGTTCTGCCGTTCGGCTGCCATCTCTGGGACAACTCGGGGCGTAGCTGTTTTGTCAGTCCATGCCCTCGCTGAGGGTGAAACGGATGACGACTGACGCCGCCCCGAGCGGCCGCGAGTACGGCCGCGCCGCGTTCGTCCTCGGCGGCGTGCTCGCGGTGGTGCTGGCCGGACTGTTGCTCCCGGCGCTGGTGGGACCGCTCGAGGCGGCACCCCTCGAATCGTTGCTCTCGCCTCCGCAACCTGCCGGTAACGGGGCCGGCGGCCAACTCGGCGCGCTCGATCCGGGCGACTCGACGAGCGTCGGCGGCCTCGAGGGGGGCGGAACCGCCGCACTGCGCTCCCAGAGCGCCGAGACGCACTTCGTCGTCGAATCGACGGAGGCCGCCTACTGGCGAACGGGCGCGTACGACACCTACACCGGCAGCGGCTGGGATCGCTCCGGCGATACCGCCCCCTACGACGGATCGATCGAATCCGGCGGCCTCGTCGACCGAACGCTCTCCTATCGCGTCGAACTGAAACGCGCGGCCGGCGCGTTGCCGACGGTGTGGCGGCCGCGGTCGGTCGAGACTGAAGCGCCGATCGAGGTGACAGACGGGCGAGCGATCGCCAGTTCGCGGACCGTCGATCCCGGGACGACCTACGCG
Source organism: Halapricum desulfuricans (assembly GCF_017094525.1). Taxonomy (NCBI): domain Archaea; kingdom Methanobacteriati; phylum Methanobacteriota; class Halobacteria; order Halobacteriales; family Haloarculaceae; genus Halapricum; species Halapricum desulfuricans. The sequence goes on from NZ_CP064788.1 coordinate 900,272, forward strand.
GCGACCAGCGCGCGCCCGCCTGACGATTCGACGACGCTCGCGGCCGCCGGCGACGACTATCCCGACGCGATCGAAGACCGATACACGCAGTTGCCCGACTCGACGCCCGATCGGCTGGGTCGGTTCACCGATCAGGTGACCGACGGGGCCGGATCGCCCTACGAGACCGCGGCGCGGATCGAACGCTGGCTGGAGGGTAACAAGTCCTACTCGCTGAACGTCTCCGATCCGGGCGGCGATAGCGTCGCGAGTGACTTCGTTTTCGATATGGACGAGGGGTACTGCGAGTACTTCGCGACCTCGATGGTCACGATGTTGCGCACACAGGACATTCCGGCGCGGTACGTCGTCGGCTACTCGACCGGTCAGCCGAGCGGGGAGAACACCTACACTGTCCGGGGGATGAACGCCCACGCCTGGGTCGAGGTCTACTTCCCCGACGTGGGCTGGGTACAGTTCGACCCGACGCCGGGCCGCGAGCGCATGCAGGCCGAGCAGGACGCGCTACAGGAGCAGAACCCGGACGCCAGCAGCTACGAACATACCGAGACCGGAAGCCCCGGCGAGCGGTTCAGTCCCGACGAGTCGGGATCGGTCGCAGAGCCGACGCCCGAGGACGATCAGGATCAGAACGGGAACGACGGCCCCGACACCGACGACGGGTCGGGCAACGAGACCGACCCCGGCGGAAACGACGACGGATCGGGCGACGAGACCGACGATGGACAGGACCCCGGACGGGATGACTCGGTCGGCTCCTACGAGGTCGCCCTGTCGGACCGGCCCGTGCCGGGCACGAACGTTACGGTTCGCGTCACCGCTGACGGCTCGCCGGCGGCCGGCGTGGTCGTGCTGTTCAACGGCGACTCCATCGGCGAGACCGATACGGACGGGACGGTCATCGGTACGGTCCCCTACGAGCGACGACTGAACGTGACCGTTCGAACCGTCGACGGCCGCGGCGCTCCCGCAGGCGACCTTGCGAGCGACAACCGCCTGTACGCCGGCCGATCGGTCCCCTACTCCAGCCCTCGTACGGTTCGGGCGACGAACCGGACCTACGAGGTGCCGACGGACGCGACGCTATCGATAACGGGAACGGTCGTGACCGGACGGACGGTCACGCTGACGGCGACCGTCGAGGGGCAAGCGATTCCGAACGCGACGGTCGAACGCGACGGCGAACGCGTCGGCGTGACCGACGGAGACGGGCGACTCGACGTGGCGCTTCCCGACCGGCCTGGATCGACGACGCTGTCGGTCCGACGGGGCGCGGTCGGCGGGAACCGGACGCTGGAGTTGCACGAACTCGAACTGACAGCCGATCCCCGGCTGCCGGTCGCGCTCCCCTGGACCGGCGTGACCGTCACGGCCGAACTCGGCAACGAGACGGTTGCCGGCCTGCCGGTCTCGATGGGCGGCGAGCGGATCGGCACGACCGGCGTCGACGGCACGCTGTCGGCGTCACTCCCCCTCTCCGATAGCGTCTCGCTCGTCACCACGGCCTACGGCCAGCGCGCGACGACGACGATCACTGGCCTGTGGGCCAACCTCGCGCTGGTTTTCGGCGTGCTCGCGGCGGTCCCGCTCGGTGTCGTCGTCGTGGCGTACCGGCGCGGAATCAGTCTCGGGGCCGCACTCGACCGTCTCGTCGGCGTCGTCCTCGCGCTCCCGAGATATCTGCTCGTCGCGCTCGTCACGGCCGCGGACGCGGCTGTCGACGTCGCCGGTCGCCTGTTTCGAAACGGGCGTTCGACGCTGCGCGAGCTGTGGGCCGGCAATCTGACGCGCGACGCGATCGCGGCGGCCGCTCGACGGCGGATCGACGCGTTCGCCGGTCGCCTGCGGTCGCTTCGACCGGGGGCCGACGGTCGGTCGGACGCCGGCAGTTCGACGGCGCGAGTCTCGATCCGTGCGGCCTGGGCGCAGTTCCTCGCACAGGTGTCGGTTACCGACCCCGAGACGAAGACGCCGGGCGAACTCGCGGCCCACGCGATCGAGCGGGACGAACTCCCGGCCGACGCGGTCGAGACGCTCAGAGACGCCTTCCGGGCGGTCGAGTACGGCGCTCGCGCGCCCGAAGCGAAACTCCCCGCCGTCCAGTCGGCGGTCGAACGGCTGGACAGCACCGAACGGGAGGACGAGCGATGAGGGTCCGGAGCGTCGCCGGGGCCGTCGGACTGCTTGGGGCGTTGCTCGCGCTCGGGCTAGTCGCCGCGCCGCAGTCCGCCACGTCGATCCGACCAGTCGCCCTGCTGGCGGAGACGCTGCCGGTCGATCGCGCCGATCTGCTGGTGACCGGACTCGGGGCGGTCGTCGGTCTCGTGGCGGCGACGCTCGCGTACTCGCTCAGCGGCGACGGGGGAGCCGGACCGCTGGTCGAGCAGCCCCCGGAAGCCGTCAACGCGCGGACGCCCTCCCGTCCCGGCCGGGCGTTCGACCGACACCTCGAGGGCAACTTCGACGCGAGCGACACCGACGAGCGCGTCCGGGTGGTGCTTCGTGAGGCGGCGATCGAGACGCTCGTCAGACAGGACGGTATGCAACCCGAGAACGCCCGGACGGCCGTCGACCGCGGTCGCTGGACGGACGACCGCGTCGCCGCGGCGTTTCTGGGCACACCCGCGCAATCGCTGGGCGCGCGCTTGCGCCGCTGGCTCGACCCCGACCGCGAACGCCGACGGCGGGCGAACCGCACGATCGAGGCCATCGAGCGGGGACAACAGTGACGCGATACAGCCATCACCGCTGGAGCGTCGGGCTCGCGGGGGCGCTTGCGTTCGTCGCCATCGGGCTCCTGTACGGCTCGTCGGAACCGCTTCTGCTCGCCGTCGTCCCGCTGTCGTACGTCGCGTACGGCGCGCTCTCGCGGTATCCGGAGCCGACCCTCGATATCGAGCGATCGCTGTCGCCGTCGGCCCCGACGCCGGGATCGACGGTGACGGTGCAGGTGACGGTGACCAACGGCGGCGATCGGACACTGCCCGACCTGCGCGTCGTCGACGGCGTCCCGGACGAACTGGCGGTCACAGACGGGACGCCGCGGGCGGGGCTGGCGATCCCCGCCGGCGAGTCGCGGTCGTTCACCTACGGGGTGATGGCAAAGCGCGGCGAGTACGCGTTCGACTCGCCGGTCGTTCGGACGCGGTCGATCAGCGGTTCACGGGTCGTCACGACCGATGTCGAACCGGGCGGTGCGACGACGCTGTCCTGTTCGACGACGGTCGATCGGACGCCGATCGATCGGACGGCCCGCCGTCGAACCGGGACGCTGCCGACCGACTCCGGCGGCCCGGGTCTGGAGTTCTACTCGACGCGGGAGTACCGGCCGGGCGACCCGGTCAGCCGGCTGGACTGGCGGCGACTCGCCCGCACCGACGAACTCTCGACGATCGACTTCCGCGAGGAGCAGGCCACGCGCCTGATTGTCCTCGTCGACGTGCGACCGCCCGCCAGAATCGCGCCCCGGCCCGGCTATCCGACCGGAGCCGGACTCGCCGCGTACGCCGGCGAGCGCGTCTACGAGGCGCTCAGGTCGGGTGGCCATCAGGTCGGCGTGTCCGTGCTCGGTCTCGATGCGGGCGACCGACCGGGACACGGCGCAGGACTGCCGTGGGTCGAACCGCCAGCCGAGGGCGGCTCGGTCGCGGCCGCGCGAGCGCTGTTCGAGGCGGCCGCCGGCGTCGAGAGCGACGCGAACGCGGTTCCCGATCCCGTGATGCGCGAGTGGACCGGCAACGCCACTGCCGTGCGCGACCCCGCTGTCGGCCAGCAGGCAGCGCGCGGTGACGCTGACGAACCAGCGAGGCGCGACCGTGCTGACGAGCCGGACCGCGTCGAACAGCTGCTCGCCAGACTCCCGCCCGGCGCGCAGGTCCTGCTGGTGTCGCCGCTGCTCGACGACGAGCCGTCCGAGTTGACGGAGACGCTGTTGAGCCGCGGCGTTCCGGTGACGGTCCTGAGCCCGGACGTGACCGTCTCGGACACGCCAGGTAGCCGCGTGGCGGCGCTGCGCCGCCGAAACACAGTCACGTCGCTGCAGTTTCGCGGCGTGACCGTCGTCGAGTGGCCGCCGAACGAGTCGCTGGAGGTCGTCATCGACCGCTCGTTACCGGAGGTGGTCCCGTGATCGACCAGCGCCCGACGCGGTTCAGTACCGTCATCGCCGTGGCCGTCCCGGTCGCCGCGACCGCCGCGCTCGTCCGCGCCGTCGGGCTGGAGCGGCAGACCGCCTACGCGGCGATCGGTGCCGTCGCGGTCGCGATCGTGCTGGGGTTGCTCGCCACCGAGCGTCTCCGGCCGGTCGGTGCCGCGCTCGTCGGCCCCGTCTTCCCCGTCGTCGCGCTCGCCGTGATCGCCGGTGGGGGGATCGCGCTCGTCGGCCAACTGCGCAACGCGCTCCCGATCGGGTCCGCGTTCGTCGTCGGCGGAGCGGCCCTGACGGCGTTCGGTGCCGTACTGGCGGTCCGCGACTCGCTCTCACGCGACGTGCTAGCACGTGCCGTCGCGAGCGGGCTGCGCGCGACAGCCGTCATGGGACTCGCAATGGCAGTCGCGCTTTCGATCCGGTTCGCTCCAGTACGTTCCGAGGCTGCGACCGCCCTCGAGGGACTGGCGGGATGGGTGTTCGAACCGACGGCCGCGTTCCCGCTCGCGTCGTTTCTGACGCTGTCGATCGCCGTCCTGTATCTGACGCGGGCCACCGTTCGCGCGCTCCCGCTCGCGGCACTGCTCGGCGACCGTCTCGCCGACGCCCGGGAGACGCTGAAACAGGCCGATCGGACGCTCAAACTGTCTATAATGGCGCTCGTGGCGACGGCGCTGGGGGCGCTGCTGCTAGAGGTGACGGCCCCGGATCCCTACGTCTGGGTCCCGGACGGAGTCGAGGGCGTGCTCGGCACTCTGACAGGGTCGACGCAACTCCGTCAGCTGTTGGTCGCCGTGCTGGTCGTCGACGGGCTGTTGCTTGCGAGCGCGACGTCCCTCAAGCGGGCGTATCGGGGCTCCGGCCGGGCGGCGCTGCTCGCTGTCGTACCGTACTTCGGCGGTGGCGTGGTCGTCGCGGCGGTGGTTCGATACCGGGAGCCGTTCGTCTCGACGCTGGTCGAACAGGCCCTCAACCGGCTGCCAGCCCAACTCGCCAGCCCGTTCGACGCGCTGGTCTCACGGCTCGTCGCCGTCTACGGTGAGGCCGCGCTCGCGTTGATGATCGTGACTGCGCTGTCCGGGCTGACACTCGTCGTTTTGCTCGCGCTGTTCGTGAGCAGCGCGCTCGGCCTGCTCGCCGATCGAGCCGGCGGGGTGGCACTGGCGGCCAGCGGAACCGTCCTCACGACGGCGTTTGCCGCGACGATCGGCGTCGACCTCCGGCTCGCGCTGGCCGGAGCAGTCGGGGCGTTCATCGCCTGGGACGTCGGCTCGTTCGGTGCCGGGCTCGGCCGTGAACTCGGTGCGCGAGCGAGCACTGCCAGGATCGAGCTGGTTCATGGCGGCGCAACGGTACTGGTGGGCATCGGGGCAGTCGGAATGACGATCGCGGCCGACCGATCGCTCGAGTCGGTTGGCGTCAGCGAGACGCTGGCCGTGCCGGCGCTCGTCGCCGCGACCGTCGGCCTGCTGTTGCTCGTGATCGCGAGCCGCTAGTCGTCGGCGACCGCGGGGACCGCGACGCGATCGAGGACATCGTCGAGGGCGTCTGCCGGCCGGACACCCCGGACGCTGGCCTCTGCGGTGAGCACCAGCCGGTGACGGAGCGTCGGCCCGGCGACGCGCTTGACGTCGTCCGGGACGACGTACTCGCGGCCCGCCACGACAGCGCTGGCGCGGGCCGTCTCGAACAGCCGCTGGACGCCTCGCGGCGAGACGCCGACGTCGACGCGCTCGTCCTCGCGGGTCGCCCGTCCCAGATCGACGACGTAGTCGCGGATCTTCTCGTCGACCCGGACCGTCTCGGGGACGTCCTGCAGGTCGGTGACCGACTGCCCCTCGAGAACGGACCGGACGCTGGGCATCTTGGCGTCCCGGTCGGCTCGCCGATCGATCAGTTCGCGCTCGCCGGCGCGGTCGGGATACCCGAGTTCGGCCTTGACGGCGAACCGGTCGCGCTGGGCCTCCGGAAGCGCGAAGGTTCCCTCCTGCTCGATGGGGTTCTGAGTCGCGATGACGAAAAACGGCTCCGGCAGCTCGTGTGTCTCGCCGTCGACGGTGACCTGTCGCTCGCCCATCGCTTCCAGCAGTGCAGCCTGGGTCTTCGGCGGGGCGCGGTTGATCTCGTCGGCCAGCACGACGTTCGCAAAGACGGGGCCGGGCGAGAACTCGAACTGTCCGGTCGACTTGTCGTAAATATTCGACCCGGTGATGTCCGCCGGCAGGAGGTCCGGCGTGAACTGGACTCGCTGGAAGGATAGGCCGAGCGCGTCCGCGAAACTCCTGGCCGTCAGTGTTTTGCCCGTGCCGGGGACGTCCTCGAGTAGCACGTGGCCGCGAGCGAGCACGCCGATTAATACCGTCTCGAGGAACTGCTCGTCGGCGATGACAGCTTCGCCCACCCGTTCGAGCACGCTCCGGCAGGCACATGAGGCGTCCTGAGCGTCCATACCGGCCGAAGGGGCTGGTCCGGCCTAACGGTTATGCCTCAACAGTATCAAAACTGATGAACGAGGCTGAACATTAAGGTCCCGCTCTCGGAATATAGGGACAATGCCGAACGCAGCCGAACGAGACGACGTCGAACAACAGCTCACGACTGTGGCTGAGGCACTCTCGTTGCCGAGCAGCACGGCCCAGATCACCCGGGTCCGGCTCAATCAGCTGGGTTCCGAACCCGAGATCGAGGACAGCTCGCTGTCGATCGTCGGCGCGACGACGCTGTCACTGTCTGCGCGCGAAGATGGGCTCCCAATAACGGTGTCCGATGTCGCCGAAGCGTGGTCGGAGACGCTCGAGGGCACGTCGATCGACCCTGGCGCGATGACGGCACTGTTCGATGACATCGCTGCCAATCTCGATATCGACGGCGTCCCGCCGGAGCCGCGGGCGCTGATCGAGCGGTTCGGCACGGAACTGGACCTGCCGGACGGGATCGTCGTCGTCGCCAAGCGGATCCTCGAGGACGCCTTCGAGGCCGATCCTCAGACGATCGCTGGCAGCACCTCTCCCGCCGGTACCGCCGGTGCCGTCCTCTATCTCGCTGCGGCGGTCAACGACGTTGACGGTGCCGACGAGGACGCGCTCGGCGACGTCACCGACACGAGCCAGGTAACGGTCAGAAACCGCTACAAGGAACTACGCGATCTGCTGGGCGAACAGCACCTTGAGACGACACAGCGATACCAGCTCGACCCGGATACCGGCGCGCCGATGGCGACCAGCAGCGCGCCGGACACAGAGAGCGCGCCTGTCGAGACAGCCGACGACGAGACGAGCGGCGAAGACCCTGAAGCGACCGACAAGGCCTCAGCGGACGCGCCAGGGGAAGGCGAGCCCGAGACGGCGAACGCGGACGACGAGAGCACACCGACGGCTGAGACCGCCGAGGTCGTCACGGCGCTGTTCCCCGACGAACTCCCGACGACCGACCGCGTCGCCGAGGAACTCGCTGCCGATCCGGAGGCGATCGCCGCCGATCTGGAGACGCTCGTCGCGGACGGGACCGTCGAGCGAAAGCGAGCCGGCTCCACGGACGTCTGGCTGCCCGGCGATCGGGACGCGCTCGGTCCGGATCTCACCGAAGACGCCGTCCAGCGCGAGGTCGACGCGATCGCCGACGAGCTGGATCTCGACGCGTCTGTTCGACTGTTCGCTCGCGGACTCGTCAGCGACGTCGTCGAGGCCGTCGACGTCGAGCACGCGGGCGAACTCGGCGGCGCAGCGCTGCTCGCGGCCTGCCGGGTCAACGATGTCGACGTCGAGGCGAGCGAGATCGCCGCCACCGGCGAGTTCGCGGCTCGTGCGTTGTACGACTGGCTGGAGACGCTCGATTCGGCCGTCGACATCGAGATCCCGACCGCCGGTGCAGAGACGTACGTCGATCGGCTGGCCGACGTGCTCGATCTCGACGAATCGGTCCGCGAGGAGAGCGTCCGCGCCATCGAGCAGTACGACCCCCGGCCCGACGACCCGTCGTACACGCCGCCGGAGCTGGCCGCCGGCGCGACCGTCTTCGCGGCGACCGTCCGCGGGACCGGGGTCGAACTCGAGCAACTGGCCGAAGCCAGCGGCGCCGACCCCGCGTTCATCTCCGAGGCGACGGACTCCGTGCTGGTCTCGCTGTGTCTGGACCTCGTCCGGGAGGACCTCGACTACGAGGAGACCGGCTGGACGGGCGACCTGCTGGAGTCGGAACTCTCTCCGGAGTTCGGCGATTCGGAGACCGGCGCGGCGATCGCGCTGGCGAAAGCCTACGCCGCCGGTCGGGAGTCCCAGCCCGTCGACGAGGCGACGATCGACGCGCTGGTCGGTCGTTGATCCAGCCGTCCGGCTCTCACATCTGTCTCCCAGTTAATCAAAACAGAAATTCACTACCTTAATTAAACCACAGATCGAAATCCGATTGCGGAGTCCGCAGTACGTGCTTCTGACATATTGGCGTGACCTCGCGGGCTCCCTGCCGTATTTTCCGATAGACAGTGTGGCGTCTCCGACGCCACGGGCGGACGGCGAAACCGCCGCTACCGAGGCGTTCTCGGTGAATTAATACGCGTCGACGGCGACTCTCGAATCGAGCATGTCCGACGACGACATCGACGCCATCGCGGACGCGCTGGGTGCGGTCAAGGCGGGGACGGACCGCTCGACGCTACCGGTCAGATCAGTCGCTGACGACGGCGATATCGTGCGGATCTCCCTCGAGACGCCGGCCGGAAACGTCTTCGAGCGCGAACTGAAGCGTCCGCCGGTGTGGGGACCCAACTGCGAACTGAAGACGCTGCTCGACGCCTACGACCTCGGTCCCGACGAGGTGGACGCCCTGAAGGGGAAGGCTCTGCCCGTCAGGCGGGAGGTCGTCGACGGGCGGCCGCGGTTCGAACTCGATCTCGACGCGCTCAGCGATAAGAAAACATAACTACACAAGTAGCGGTGATATAGAAGTCTTCACACATCCTGACCTGCCCGATCTTGGTTTTGAGTAGACAAGATTTCGCTCTGATATGAGCCATTTGGCCCTCTGAATGTCGGTTCGGTTAATACGATCCCGGTGATCGCAATCCGCCGAGTTAGGCCTTGAGAACTATTCTGCATCACTGCCACAATGTTATACAAGATCGGGATTGCTCGCTACTGGTTCAGGCGGGGGAGTGTCACTTGTAGAGCTGTTTCGGGGATTGGCCGACCAACGAGTTCAATCTCTCCACCGATCTCAAGCAGCGTCAAATAAACCTGCGCTATGTCCAATCCAAGGCCGTGGTTTAGCTCAGTCTCTACCCCGCGAGTGAGTAGATCGTGATGGCTATCTGAGAGTAAGGGTTCGTTTCCGCGGATCGTCACCACCACTTCCGTCTCTGAGATGTCAACGGTCACATCGATGGCTGGTTGCGACATATACTCCCCAGTGTGTGAGAGGAGCTGTCCGATGGCGGAGTTTGCTGGTGCCGGTATCGCGACTGTCTCATCGGCAGTCGGAGCAGCAACTGACCCGGTTGTGGTCTCTGCAAGGACGGCCTCCATCGTGATCACGAGTTCTTCGAGGTTGAGTGGTTTAGAGCGTGCCACTGACTTGTCAGTAAGGAACTGAGACTGGGTGACTTGACGGCTTAACCCGGCTAGATCTGCGGCTGCGGTCTCGATTTTCTCGGCGGCTTTCTGTGTGAGTCCCGAATCTGGGTCTTCATCATTCTTGAGAGCCGAGGTGTGCCCCTGAATGATCGTTAGTTTGTTCCGTAGATTGTGTCGGAGCACCCGATGCAGGACTTCAAGTCCGTGGCGACGCCGCTTACGGTCGGTGATCTCGACTGCAGTCCCAATGACACCAGTCACGGTGTCATCATCGTTGTAGAGCGGCTGGGCGAATAGTTCCGTATGGAGTCGGGAACCGTCTTTCGTACGAAGAACTGTCTCATATCCGTTGAGATCCTCGCCGTCAAGGATACGATTGAGCAAGTCAGTAAGTGATTCCTCAGTCAGTAACGGATATGATTCACCGACGATTTCGGCAGAACTGTATCCGAACGTGTCTTCCGCCGCTTGATTCCACAACTGGATTTGTCCTTCGGTGTCAAGAGCAGCGATTGGTAGCGGAGCCGCATCGAGGAGCGTTTTGAGTCGAGTTGTCGTTGTCCGGAGTTGCTGTTGGCGTTCGAGACGAGCACTGATATCACGGAAGACACCGAGTACGAACGTCCGATTTTGCTTTTGAATACGTTGGGCGTTGATTTCCACTGGGACGCATTCGCCCGTCTGTGTCTCAATATAGAGCGGGCTGCCGTCCGGGAGGCGTTCGACCTGTTCACTCTCGCGCGCACGGCTGAACGCAGTGTCGTAGGCGTCGCGATTCTCCGCTGGGTGGAGTGTGTGTCGTGTATGGCCAACTAGCGTCTCGGGCTGGCATTCAAACAATTCCCCAGCTGCATCGTTAACCGCGACAATTTCGTCCGTGGTGATGTCTACAACAATCACTGCATCCGGGATACTTTCAAGGACAGTAGTCAACGAAAGTGTCGGGATCGCGTTCAACCTCTCGTACGACCGGTTCACTTCGGACATTTCATTCTCACATCCACTTTGGCTGATAGCTTGTGAACGGAGTGCCCAACAATTTGGGCTGCCGGTAGTGCAGAAGTCTTCACACACCCTGGACTGCCCGGTCTTGGTTTTGAATAGACAAGATTTCGCTCTGATATGAGCCATTTGGCCCTCTGAATGTCGGTTCGGTGATCCAGATAATCGAAACCCGCCGAGTTAGGCCTTGAGAACTATTCTGCATCACTTCCCTACACAAGTGCGAACCCGCCCGAACACTTCCGGGTGACGACGAAGGTCGGCGGGGAGTGACAGCCGTCCACGAACCGGATCGGTCCCGAAATCGTTTTGACCTGCGCGAGCGCACCGTCAGTATGCCCACTGAATCCGACACGGGGTACGACCCCACACTCGGAAACAAGTTCGTTTTCGTCACCGGCGGGGTGATGTCCGGGCTCGGCAAGGGGATCACGGCCGCCAGCACCGGCCGACTCCTGAAAAACGCCGGGTTCGACGTCACTGCTGTCAAGATCGACCCGTACCTGAACGTCGACGCAGGCACGATGAACCCCTTCCAGCACGGCGAGGTGTACGTGCTCAAGGACGGCGGCGAGGTCGACCTCGACCTGGGGAACTACGAGCGGTTCCTCGATGAGGACATGACCTCCGACCACAACGTCACGACCGGCAAGACCTATCGCCACGTCATCGAGAAGGAACGCGCCGGCGACTACCTCGGCAAGACCGTCCAGATCATCCCGCACATCACCGACGACATCAAACGGCGGATCCGCGAAGCCGCCGAAGGGACCGACGTCTGTATCGTCGAGGTCGGTGGGACCGTCGGCGACATCGAGGGGATGCCCTATCTGGAGGCGCTGCGGCAGTTCGCTCACGAACAGGACGACAACGACATCCTCTTTACCCACGTCACGCTCGTCCCCTACTCGAAAAACGGCGAGCAGAAGACCAAGCCGACCCAACACTCCGTGAAGGAACTGCGCTCGATCGGCCTCCAGCCGGATATCCTGGTCGGGCGCTGTGAGGATCGGCTCTACCCCGACGTCAAGGAGAAAATCGCGCTGTTCTGTGACGTCCCGACGGAGGCGGTCTTCTCGAACCCGGACGTCGAGGACATCTATCACGTCCCGCTGATGGTCGAGGAGGAAGGCCTCGACGAGTACGTCATGCAGGAACTCGGACTCGCGGAGCGCGCACTGCCCGAAGAGGAACGCGACAACACCTGGCGGAACCTCGTCACACAGGAGACCACCGGCGAGGTCGACATCGCCCTCGTGGGGAAGTACGACCTCGAGGACGCCTACATGTCGGTCAACGAGGCGCTGAAACACGCCGGCCTGGAGAAGAACGTCGACGTCAATATCCGCTGGGTCGACTCCGACGAGGACGACGTCACCGAGAGCGCGAACCTCACCGAGGCCGACGGCGTCGTCGTCCCCGGAGGGTTCGGTGCCCGCGGCACGGAAGGCAAGGTCGAGGCGATCCGGTACGCCCGCGAGCACGACGTGCCGTTTTTGGGGCTGTGTCTGGGCTTCCAGATGGCCGTCGTCGAGATCGCCCGCAACGTTCTGGGGTACGAGGAGGCCCACTCCGCGGAGATGGACGAGGAGACGCCCGATCCGGTCATCGACATCCTGCCCGAGCAGGAACACACCGAGGACATGGGCGGGACGATGCGACTCGGAGCCCACCAGACCGACATCACGCCCGGGACGCTCGCGGAAGACCTCTACGAGTCGACGGTCTGCACCGAACGGCATCGCCACCGCTACGAGGTCAACCCCGAGTACTTCGAGGACTTCGCCGAGACCTCGGTGGTCTTTTCCGGTCGCGCGGGTCGGCGGATGGAGATCCTCGAACTCGACGACCACCCCTACTTCCTGGGGACGCAGTTCCACCCCGAGTTCCGCTCGCGGCCGACGCGCGCCTCGCCGCCCTTCGTCGGGCTACTCGAGGCAGTGCTTGGCGAACGTGACTGGCGCGAACCGGAAACGGAGGTGGAGGCCTGATGGTCGACGTCGAGCAGTTCGTCGACGAGAAGATCGACGAGATTGGCGACGCGATCGGCGACGCCGAGGCGGTCATCGCGCTGTCGGGCGGCGTCGACTCCTCGACTGCGGCCGCGCTCGCCTACGAGGCCGTCGGCGACCAGCTGCACCCTGTCTACGTCGACACCGGTCTGATGCGAAAGGGCGAAACCGAGCAGATCCGGGAAACGTTCGACTACATGGACAGTCTGCGGATCGTCGACGCAAAAGACCGGTTCCTCGACGAGCTGTCGGGAGTCACCGACCCCGAAGAGAAACGACACGTCATCGGCGAGCAGTTCATCCGCGAGTTCGAGACCGTCGCCGATGAGGTCGACGCCGACTACCTCGTCCAGGGGACGATCTACCCGGACCGAATCGAATCGGAGGGGACGATCAAATCCCACCACAACGTCGGCGGGCTACCCGAGCGCATCGACTTCGAGGGGATCGTCGAACCCATGCGGGACCTCTACAAGGACGAGGTCCGGGAGGTCGCTCGCGAACTCGCCCTCGAGGAGATCATCTCCGAGCGGATGCCGTTTCCCGGGCCCGGACTCGCGGTGCGGATCATCGGCGAAGTCACCGAGGAGAAACTCGAGGTCGCCCGCGAGGCCAACCACGTCGTCGAGGAGGAACTGGCGGAGTACGACCCCTGGCAGGCGCTTGCCGCAGTCATCGGCAAGGCGACGGGCGTCAAAGGCGACAACCGCGTCCACGGCTGGGTCGTGGCCGTCCGTTCGGTCGACTCCCGGGACGGCATGACCGCCCGCGCACAGGAGATCGACTGGGAGACCCTCCAGCGAATCCAGTCGCGCATCACCGGTTCTCACGAGAACGTCGCCCGCGTCGTCTACGACGTCACACACAAGCCGCCGGCGACGATCGAATACGAGTGATACGGTCGGTTGTAACGATTTACCGGTACGATCGCATAACGGGTGCGATCGATCCGGAATAGACTTACAACCGACCGTATGAGGCTGTCGGCGCGTCTCGCAGTCCGAAACGATGGCACCGCTGGTTGTCTCTTTCTAACGCTCCGAGACGGTGACGCCGTCGGCCGTATCGATCGCGCTCACAGCCGCATCACCCCCGATGTTCTCGATGGCCTCGAGCAGCGCCGGCGCGCGCCCGCTCTTGACCGCCACGAGGACATCGGAACCGATCGTCCGTGCGCCGTATGCCCCGTGTTCTCCGGCCGTCTCGAGGATCCGGTCGACAGTGGGCGAACCCGCCCCGACGTTCTCGGTCAGGTCGTGGTGTGCCTCGTCGAGTAGTTCGCCGAATCGATCGAGATCGCCGTCGTCGAGCGCCGTCGCCGCCTGACTGACGCGTGCGTTCTCGCGGACGAGATAGCCCAGTCGATCCGCTCCGGGCCCGTCAAGCTGCGGGAGCATCGCCAGATCGACCTCGGGGGCGGATTCGACACCGAGCTCTTCGAGCGCCCGCCGGACGCCGTTACGCCGCTCGCTGACCCGCTCCCCGACGCCGTCAGATCCCGTCGAGACGGAGAGCAACTGGAGCGCGTCGGGCACGGCTACTCGGGCGTACGAATCAGCGTCCGCATCGACGAACAGCGCCAATCCCGCTTTCGAGAGTGCGATCGCGAACGACGCGGCGGTCGGACGGTCGCGGCCGAGAAACTCCGTCTCCACACGCCGGGCGAGTCGGGCGATATCCAGCCGCGAGAGGTCCAGCTCGTAGGCCGATCCGAGCAGCGCCAGCACTGCGAGTTCCAGGCTCGAAGTGACGTTGACGTCGGCGGGCCGATTTCCAGCCAGTGCGCTCGGTTCGATCAGTTCGCCGTCGACGCCCCCCTCGAACCCCCCAGGTTCGAACCCGGCGTCCGCGAGTACGGCGTAACAGCCGCGGATCGGGTCGGCCCAGTCGCCGGCCGGCTGTGGGTCTGCTGTTTCGAACGTCCGAGTCTCGTCCCCGAGCGTGACGGTCACGTCTTCGGCCGGAGTCGCTGCAAGCGCCGTCGCCCGATCGGTCGCGACCGAGAGCGTGTACCCGCCGGTGTCGGGCGTTCGATCGCCGAACAGGACCGCCGCTCCGGGGGAACGAACCTGATACATGCTCACGACCACTGGTCGAGGCCGGTTTGGACTTGCGATTGCTCGATCCGCTCGAACCCGCGCTCGACCTCCTCGGGATCGACCTCCCAGGTCCCGGTGACGTACTCGCGGGCCGCGTCCACGTCCGGCGAGACGTCGAGATCGAGGTCCGGCGTCTCGGTGACCGGCGGATCGCGAAAGAGCTGTCTGATCCGGTCGGCGTTCTCGACGTGGAGTCCGTCGGCCTCGATGACGCCCCACAGGTCGCCGTGCTCTTTGATGGCTTTGACGGACGTTTTCGGCCCGTATCCGGACACGCCCTCGTTGAAATCCGTCCCGCAGAGGATCGCGACGTCGATCAACTGCTCCCAGGAGATGTCGTGCGCTTCGAGCGTCGCGTCCAGATCCATCAGTTCCGGATCGCCCTTGCTGGTCAACTGCCGGAGCGTCAGCGGTGCGCCGAACAGCAGCGCGTCGTAGTCCTCGGTGCCGACGTAATCGACGTCGCCGCGGCGGGCCATCACCGCCGCCTGTGCCTCGCCCTCGGCCGGCGCGTCGACGATCGGCACGTCCAGCAGTTCGAGCAGCTCGCGGGTCGTCTCGACGATCGTCTCGGTCAGTCGCTGGGTGCGGCTCTCCAGCCGTGCGACGGCGATCTCGTCGCCTTCCTCGCGGGCGGTTTCGAGGCGCTGTTGGGCGGCCTCGCGTTGCTCGCGTCGCTGCTGTACTTCGTCGTCTTTCAGGTCGGTGACTGCGCCGTCGAAGACGAATACGGGCGTCAGATCGTGTTCGAAGAACTTCGGCAGTCCCTGGACGACGCCGACGAGGTTGGCGACTTCTTCGCCGTCGCTGGTCGTGTAGACCTCATCGCTGGTCCACTTGACTGTCGTCGTCAGGTACCGGTACAGCCAGTTGTGGGCGTCCACGGCGACGACCGACCCCTGCAGGTCGGCGAACGGGACGTCCTCGAGGACCGCCAGTTCGCGCAGCGCTGCGTTTCCCATCGATTCTCTCTTGGGTCGACAGCGATTTGAATCCCCTGACCTCCGATGAGTGGATTGATTTACAAGACGGTACGTTCAATCCAGTTCTATGACGGATCGAAATTCGTCGTCACGCGAGTCCGTGCGAACTGACGGGGGGACCGAGGGGCCACGAGTCGACGATCCCGAAGCCGAGTTGCTCGCCGCAGGGGCTCTCCAAGAGGGTCCGTCGGGCGATCTGCAGGTCACGCCGGCGTTCAACGAGGCATGGCAATCCGAGATCGAGGACGTGAAGGCCGACGAGGACGCGAACAGGGCGGAACTGGTCGAGGTCATGGGGATCGACTCGGAGGGCGACGTCGCACTTGAAGCCGTCGACGACGCCTTCCGTATCACGATCGACGGCGCGTTGATCGGCTCGCTGGAGTCACAGGCCGCCTTCTACGCGGATCTGGCCGGTGCTCGTCTGCTCGCGGACCGCGTCGACGCGTGGCACGACCTGCCGGTCGCCGACCGGAGTCGCCTGCTGAAAGGACTGCGACTGTTCCTCGAGACCTGTCCCGCATGCGGGACCGAGGTCGTCTTCGAGACCGAGACCGTTGAGTCCTGCTGTGGGAGCTATCAGGTCGCGGCGGTCGACTGTGACGGATGCGGGGCGCGGCTGTTCGAGTCGGCACCGATCAACGAAGACGCGTTGTCGTAGCGAGACTGCTCGGACGCAGCAGTGACGGGACCCACCGAACGCATCCACCGATCACGTGGAGAACGGTTCGACGACCGGCGGTGCCGTCTCGCGGGATTCGACGAACTCGGCGACACCGGATTCGAGGTCGTCCTCGCGGAAGGTCGTCAGGCCCTCTCGATAGCGTTCGTCACGGTTCGGAGCGGGCCAGGCCAGGACGCGCTCGGCCAGGCCCGTCCGTTCGCCCGTGTAGCCGAACCCGGCCTTCGAGGCGGCCTCGTAGGCGAACGGGTTGTTCACGGCGATCACGACCCGGCCGAAGCCCCGTTCCGATGCTCGTTCGCGAACCGTCCGGAGCAGCCGTGAGCCGATTCCCTCTCCCCGGCGGTCGCGACGGACGGTCACGTACCGGATCCGAAGCGCCGAGTCGTCAGTCCGATCGGGGTCGAACGCCGCCGCGGCGACGACGTCGCCGTCCTCGCGCACGACCGCCTTGCCCGTCGAGGACATGACGAACTTGCCGGCGTAGCTGAACTGCTCGTAGTCGAGTCGCAGCGTCGGTCCCTCGGCGGGCCAACCGAGCAGTTCGAATTCCATACTGACGCCAGACGCGCCGGCGGCAAAGACGTATTGCTCCGCGCTGCTTTTCTCGCTCGACCTGCTATACGTGTTATGTCCACCGGCGACGTCGCCCTCTTCGACCGTTTCGCGCGCTACTACGATTTGTTCGTGCCCGGCGCGAAGGCGACCAATCTCTCTCGCGGACTTGAGACGGCGACCCGACCGGTCGAACGACTGGTCGATGTCGGCGGCGGGACCGGCCGGGCGGCGCGGGCGCTCGGCGTCGATCAGCGGGTCGTCCTCGACGCCTCGCGGGGGATGCTCTCTCAGACTGCGCTCTCGAGCATCCAGGGCGACGCCGGCCGACTCCCGCTTGCGACCGACGCCGTCGACGCGATCACCGTCGTCGACGCGCTGCATCACATCCACGGCTGGGACGCCGTCTTCGAGGAGGCGTTTCGCGTGCTCTCCCCGGGCGGCGTGCTCGTGATCAGCGACTTCGACCCGGCGACCGTCCCCGGACGGCTGCTGGTGGCCGGCGAGCGACTCGTCGGATTCGATTCGTGTTTCGAGTCGCCTGACCGACTCCGCGAGCGTCTCGAGGCGATCGGTTTCGAGACCCGACTGATCGACGGCGGGTTCGGATACACGGTCGCCGCAGTCGTCCCGAAACGCGAAGGCACATAGGCCCGGCGTCCGAGTAGGCGGGTATGCAGGTGGTCGATGCGATCGGTCGCCGGGTCGACCGGACGCGACTGTCCGCGCTGGTCGCTCTCGGTGACGTCGCCTTGCTCGCACTGTTCGTCACGGTCGGCGAGGTTTCCCACGGTACTCCTCCCTGGGAGTTTCCGGTTCGGGCCGTCGAAGCGCTCGTCCCGTTTCTACTCGGGTGGGGGATCGCGGCGTTCGTCGGCGGGCTGTACACGAGCGACGCCTGGGAGTTTCCGCTCCGTGCCGTCTCCTGGACGACGCCCGGCTGGCTGACGGCCGTTCTGATCGCGATGGCGATCCGGTCGCTACCGTTCGTCCGCGGGGGCGTCCAGCTCTCGTTCGTCGCCGTTTCAGTGGCTGTCGGACTCGTCTTGCTCGTTCCCTGGCGAACGACGGTCGCACTGCGATACGGCCGGTAGTATGCGAAAATTGGTGCCGCCGACGGACCGACGCTCGACCGCGATGGAGGACCCTACCGGTACTCTTCGATCGCCACGGCTACGGTCGACTGGATCCAGGCCTCGTGGTTTTCCCGATCGTAGATGACGAACTCGTCGTCATCGAGTGTCAGCTCGGCGTATCGCTGTGGCTGGTTGTCGTCCGTCGCTGGCCCGGCCGTGTTGTCCGTGGCATTGCCGCTCATTGCTCTGTGTGGACGGAATTGCCGTCCCGCTGCCTCCACCCCTAGCTGCGTTCCCGTTCAGTATAAGCTCTCTGTCCCAATTATCATTCGACAAAATGGAAGTCGGATCGCTGTCTGTCGATTTTCGAGATCGACTCCGCTTCGATCCGGGCCGCTAAAACGACACTTCCACGTTTCGGTCCATCTCTCATCTCTGTTATCGGATGCGATAATCTGACGATTGCGCGTTTGTGTCGTCTTCGATCCGTCGCGTTCATCGGCGGCGTGGCAATCCGGGTGTCGTCTCGTTGCTGGATCGCGGTCGCGTTCGCAGGGGCTTTTATGCCCGGCCGTTCACAGAGGTACCGTATGGAAGTCTCGGAGCTCGACGCGCTGCTCCATGACAGTCGCAACAACGCCGTCATCGGGTGGCTGTTGATCGCACTGCTGGGCGGTACTGCCGTCGGGATCGTCGTCGCCACCGGGCTGCTGTGGTCGGTGTTCGCACTCGGCGTCGTCGTGCTGGCGCTGCTGCCGCCGCTGGCGTATCGCTCGCCGTACGTCATGCTCCCCTGGGAGGTCCTGCTGGTGGCCGCGCTCCCGATCGTCGGGCTCGCGATCGGATCGGAGCGGCTCTCAGGTCAGTTCACGGTGTATTTCGCCATCGCGGCAGTCGCGCTGGTGATCGCCGTCGAACTGCAGTCGTTCACGTCGATCCGGTATCCGCCGTGGTTCGCAGTTGTGCTCGTGGTCGTCGCGACGCTCGCTTCGGCCGCGCTGTGGGCGCTGCTCCGGTGGGGGTTCGACGTGTACGTCGGAACGAACTACATCACCACCAACGACGAACTGATGTACGAGTGGCTCTACTCGGCCGCGGCGGGGCTGCTCGCGGGTGTGACGTTCACACTGTACTTCCGACGACGACGGAAATCCGTCGACGCCATGCTCGAAGAAATCGACGAGCTGCAGAACGAGAGTGGGCAATCGTGAACGACTCCAGGATTCGACTCTCTCAGCGTCGGCAAGCACAGGTGACCCGCTTCATGGAGCTGTCGCTGGTCGGACTGTTTTTCATCGGGCTCGAACGCGGCAGCGTCGGGATTATCATCAACACCGGTGTGGCGCTACTCGTGACGCGCGTCCCATCGATCCTCGAACGCGACTATCAGCTCGCGATGGATCCGAAGATCACGCTGTGGATCACCAGTGCCGCGTTCCTCCACGCGCTCGGTACGGTCGGTGTCCCCGGGCTGGGGTGGAAGCCCTACTCCGCGATTCCGTGGTGGGATCACGCGACGCACGCGCTGTCAGCGTCGGTCGTGGCCGCCGCCGGGTACGCGACGGTCCGGGCGATCGACGAACACTCCGAAAAGGTGCATCTCCCCTCGAAGTTCGTCGCCGCGATCATCCTGCTTTTCGTCCTCGCGTTCGGGGTTCTCTGGGAACTGCTGGAGTTCGCGCTCGGTATCGCGGCGGACCAACTGGGTACCTCGTCGGTGCTCACCCAGTACGGCGTCTACGACACGCTGTGGGACCTCGTCTACAACTCCATCGGCGCGGTCCTGGTCGCGCTGTGGGGCGGGCTCTATCTCTCTGATCTCTCCGACGCGATCGGCGAACGGTTCCTGTCGACCGACTAGCGACAGCTGGTTGCGTGCCGGTCTGACGGCCAAGACGGGTAGTTCACCAGTATTCCCGGAAGAACGACGCCAGCAACCGTTTCCCGTGCTCGGTCAGGACACTCTCGGGATGGAACTGCACGCCGACGTGCGGCCGTGACTCGTGTCGAACCGCCATAACGAGCGACCGTTCGTCGTCGGTCCGGGCCGTCTCGATCAGCCCGTCGGGCAAGTCGGCCCGCTCGACCGCCAGCGAGTGATAGCGGCCGACCTCGAACGTCTCCGGCAGCCGCGCGAAGACCCCCGCCCCGTCGTGGGAGATCGTCGACGGCTTGCCGTGGACAACGTCCGGCGCGTAGCCGACCGACCCGCCGTTGGCCGCACACAGCGCCTGATGGCCCAGACACACTCCCAGCGTCGGGATCGACAGTTCCTCGAAGATTGCCGTCGAGACGCCCGCTTCCGCCGGTGTCCCCGGCCCCGGCGAGACGACGATCGCGTCCGGGTCGAGTTCGCGGATCCCCTCGATGTCGATTTCGTCGTTGCGGCGGACGATCACGTCGTCGTGGTGGCTGGTTGCTTCCTCGCCGCCGCTCGCCCACTTCGAGGACTCCTTGCGGTCGTCCTCGCTACTCTCGACGATTTCTCCAACGTACTGCACGAGATTGTACGCGAACGAATCGTAGTTGTCGATCACCAGTACCGACAGCCCGCTCATCGCGACTGCCCTCCCTCGGACTGTTCGCCACGTTCCCCGACAGCAAAATCAGGCCCGCTGTCCATAGCCGCGTCGACGGCGTTGATCAGCGCTCGCCCCTTGTCCAGCGTCTCCTGATACTCCCGCCGCGGGTCCGAGTCGTGGACGATCCCCGCGCCGACCCGGAGGTGATACTCCCGTCCGTACCGGACTAGCGTCCGGATGACGATGTTCAGCGTCGCCCGGTCGTCGAACCCGAAGATCCCGATCGATCCCGTGTAGGGACCGCGGCGGGTCGACTCGACCTCGTCGATGATAGCCATCGTCCGGGGCTTGGGCGCGCCGGTGATTGTCCCGCCCGGGAACACCGCTTCGACGGCGTCTTGGAGTGTCCGGTCGCCGCGCAGACGCCCCTCGACGAGCGACACGAGGTGCATCACCTCGCTGTAGCGGTCGACGCGGCGGTACTCGCTCACCTCGACGGTCCCGTACTCGCTGACCTTCCCGAGGTCGTTGCGCTCGAGGTCGACGAGCATCGCGTGTTCGGCCCGCTCCTTCTCGTCGCCGGTCAGCTCGGCTTCCAGTCGCTCGTCCGCCGCCGGCGTCTCGCCGCGCGGTCGCGTCCCCGCGATCGGCTCGGTTTCGAGTCGCTGACCCGCTCGATCCAGGAGCAGTTCGGGACTGGCGGACACCAGATCGACACCCGGGAACTCCAGCAACGCCGAGTACGGGGCTGGGTTGACCGACCGCAACGCATCGAAGACAGCGACCGGATGGGCCGCCGCCGGAGCCGCGAGGCGATGGGAGACGTTCGCCTGAAACGTATTCCCGTCACGGACGTGTGCTTTGACTCGTCGAACCCGCTCGGCGAAGGCGTCTGCCCCACACTCGCTCCGGAACGTCGCTCGCTCGCGCTCGACTGACGGTGGCCCGACGGTCGGATCGCCGTCGACGGCCGCTTCGGCCAGCTCGAGTGCCCGCTCGCGGCCGTGCTCGTATGCGTCAAACGCGCCCTCGAAGGCATCCACGCGGGGACAGGCGGTCACGTGCACCGTCGTCGGCTGCTCGCGCGGTTCGCGCCAGGCGGCCAGCCGGTCGTAGACGCCAAGTTGCATGCGCGGCAGGTCCCGGTCGCGGGTGGCCGATTCCGGGAGCGACTCGATCTCACGGGCGACGTCGTAGGAGAGCCAGCCGATCGCGCCGCACGGATAAGGTATCTCACAGTCTCCCCGGGACAGCGACTCCCCACCGACGACCGATTCGAGCGTCGACAGCGTCCCCTCGCCGGGCCACGTCTCGACGAGTTCGACCGGATCGACGCCGAAGTACCCCCAGCCCGAGCGACCGCCGGTGGTCCCCAGATAGACGCTGCCGTCTCCGGCCCGTGCGCGTCGGTAGGCCTCGAACGGGTCGTCGACTTCGACCGTGACCTCGACGGGGACGCGGTGGTCGCCGGAGGTCGCCGTCGCTGCCGTCAGAAAGGACTCCCGATCCGTCTCGACTCGCGGTTTGCCCATTGTCTGTCCGAAGCAGACGGGGCTGCTTGTAGGTTGCGAGGCCGGCAACGTTGACGGAACGCAGAATTCAGCGGTGTTTCGCGCGGTCGATCCAGGTCTGCAGGCGCTTCTCGGAGATGTCGGTCTCCTCGGCGAGCGCATCGGCGTCACGAACCGCCAGATCCGCGACCGTCTCCACGCCGGCGTCGGCGAGCCGATCGGCGTACGTCGATCCGATTCCCTTGATCACGTCGGTCGGTTCGTCCGTCCCGAGACCCTCGTCCGGTTCCGGTTTGGTCTCCTCGTCCGGCTCTGTTTCCTCGTCGGGTGCTGTCTCACCCTGTTCTGCACTCGGTTTTTCGCCGGGTTCTGTCTCGTCGGCCGCTTCGTCTCCCTCCGGCTCATCGTCGCCGGCCTCTTCGGCGTCCTCGGTCGCCGAGACATCGCCTTCCTCGGCAGCCTCGCCTGTCGTGTCAGTGCCCTTGACGGCGTCTTCGGACCCCGTCGAGGGTTCGCGCTCGACTGTAACTGTCGTCTCTTCGGACGTGGATTCGGTGGCCAGTTCGTCTCCCGTCCGGGGTGGTCGCCGTTCCGACTGCTGGCCTCGGGGTCCACCGAGCCCGAGCGCCGCCTTGATCCGATCGAGTAGGTCCGACAATCCCATGTGCGCGTTTTCGATCCCGGATTACTTAAAGCCGGGCGCGAAGCGCCGCGTTCATCGACTCGACCGGCGCGTCCCGCCCGGTCCACCGTTCGAAGGCCTCGACGCCCTGGTACAGCAGCATCCACGCCCCGTCGACGGTCGTCGCGCCGGCGGCCGCCGCGTCGCTGAGCAGTCGTGTCTTGATCGGCGTGTACACCGCATCGAGGACGGCAAGCCCCTCGTGGAGCGCTTCGGCCGGGACCGGCGAGCGATCCTCCTCCATACCGACGCTCGTGGCGTTGACCAGCACGTCCGCCTCGGCGAGCAGCGCCGGGAGTTCGTCGAGACCGTGACCGCTCGCCCCGGGCACTGCCTCGGCCAGTCCGTGTGCGCGTTCGACGGTCCGGTTCGCGATCCGGACGCTCGCTCCGGCGTCGGCCAGTCCGAACGCAACGGCCCGACCCGCACCGCCGGCCCCGACGACGACCGCCTCGCCGTCGAGAGCCACGCCGTGTGCTTCCAGCGCTCGCACCGCGCCGACAGCGTCGGTGTTGTAACCGACTGGACCGTTGCCGGCGAAAGCGACGGTGTTGACCGCGCCGATTCGCGCCGCGAGGTCGTCCGGCTCGACGGCCTCCAGCGCGTCCTGCTTGAACGGGATCGTCACGTTCAGTCCGGCGACGCCCAGCGTCTCGGCGGCCTCGATCGCGGGTGCCGCCGCCTCCGGCTCGAAGGTGACGTATCTGGCCTCGATCCCGAGTTCGTCGTAGGCCGCCTCGTGCATCGGCGGCGACAGCGAGTGCTCGACCGGGTTCCCGATCAATCCGTAGACGTCCATACGCCAGCCTCAGGAGCGATCGAGTTAAGCGTTCATCGATGAGTCCGTCGTAGCCGGGACATACTACTATGACCGAGGGTCCCATAGCGTCGCCAATGACAGATCTGGCCGAGCTGGTGGCGCGCTCGCTCGAAGCGGCCACGCGCGAGGAGTTCGACAGCCGTGTCCGGGAACAGACGGAGTTTCTCTACGGACAGCTCGACGAGGGCGCGCTCGACAACGAGGGGTTCGCGATCGGACTCGAGATGGAAGTGTACGCGGTCGCCGGGCAGCGAGACGACAGCGAGCGGACGGTTCGGCCGACCGAAGCGAGTCGATTGCACCAGATTCCGGGGAGCATCTTCGAGGATACCGACGCCGTCAGCAAGGAACTCGGATTGCACAACGCCGAGATCAACACTGATCCCAATACCTTCGACGCGGCCGGGCTCGACGCGCAGGCCACCGCAATCGAGATGGAAACCCGGAAAGCTCGTGCGGCGGCGGGCGAAGAGAACTGCGCGCTCGTCCTCGACGCGATGTGGACGATCCCGCCGGAATCGGGGACCGTCGAGTACCTCTCGGCGACGACGGACCTCGACGGCGTTCGGCTGGCGACCAACATGCGCACCGATCCGCGGTACGTGGCGATCGACACCGACCTGCTTGAGCGGGCCGACGGGTCGATCGAGCTGTCGGTGCCGGGCGTCGAACGATCGTTTCCCTCGATCCTCCTCGAATCGCTGGCGACGTCGATCCAGCCGCACCTGCAGATCCCACAGACAGAGGATTTCCCCGAGTACTACAACGCCGCGATCCGGACGATGGGGCCGCTGGTGGCGCTGGCGAGCAACTCCCCGTTTCTCCCTGCGGACCTCTACAGCGAAGTGTCAGATCCCGAACGGCTGCTCGAGGACTCCCACCACGAACTCCGGATCGCCGTCTTCGAGCAGTCGGTCAACGTCACCCCCAACCCGAAAGTCCGCGTCCCGTCGGACCTCGACGCCGTGACTGACGTCGTCGACGACGTGCGCGAGGACGACGTCGTCGCGCCGTTTCTCAGTGAGTGGCTCGACGCTGGCTCCGGCAGCGAGTACACGGACAACTACTGGGAGTTCGAGCACAAGCGCGGCACGTACTGGCGGTGGGTCCGCTGCGTGATCGGTGGCGACCCCGTCGAGGGGGCCGGCGACGAGCGCTCGGTCCGGATCGAGTATCGCCCGCTACCCACTCAGCCGACCGTCACGGACGTAGTCGGTCTCCAGGCGCTGACCGCCGGGTTGATCCGCGGGCTGGTCGCCGCCGACCACCCCATCACTGACCTCCCGTGGGACGCGACCGAGTCGGCGTTCTACGCGGCCGCCAGGGACGGACCGGACGCCGAGCTGGCGTGGGTGACCGCCGACGGCGAGCGCACGGCCGATCGCGACGAGATCTTCTCCGAGGTGTTCGAGTACGCCAAATACGGGCTCGACGTTCAGGGGATCGACGACGGCGCGTCGTATCTCGATCCGATCCGGGCGCGCTGGCGGGCGGAGACGACGCCCAGCAGCTGGAAGAAAACCCGCGTGCGCGAGCACATCCAAGACGGTCTCGGATTTTCGGCGGCGATCGAGCGAATGCAACGCGAGTATATCAGGCAAAGTCGCGAAACCGATTCGTTCGCGGAGTGGCTATAGCGATTCGCAGGCAACTGTTGTGGTCTTCGATGCGGTCACCGGTCACTTTTCGGCGACTTCGACGCCCGTGATCTCGAACCATGCGCCACCGCGCTCGCTGTCGGCAATCTTGATTTCCCAGCCGTGTGCACCGACGATCTGTCTGACGATCGTCAGCCCGAAACCGGTCCCTCGCTCGTCGGTCGAGTAGCCACTCTCGAAGACGGACTCACGCTCATCCGGGGGGATTCCAGGGCCGTCGTCAGCAACGTAGAAACCGCCTTCGAGCCCGCCGACTGTGACAGTGACGTCATCCCCGCCGTGCTGGTCGGCATTCCGAAACAAGTTCTCAAGCAGCGTCGTCAACCGGTTCGGATCGGCACGTATCGTCGGGATATCGTCGACAACGAGGTCAGAATCGCGTGTATCAACGTTGTTCCAGCACTGCGTGACGCATTCCTGCAGCCGTACGGGTTCGAGTTCACCGACGACCTCTCCCTGCTGGGCAAGCGACAACAGGTCCGTGATGAGGTCGTCCATCCGCTTCAGCTCCCCCTCGATGTCGTCGAGGTGCGGGCTATCACAGTCTTCTCTGACCAACTCCAGTCGTCCATTCGCCACGTTCAGGGGATTCCGAAGGTCGTGAGAGACGAAGCTGGCGAACTCCTCCAGACGGTCCCGCTCCCGTTTGAGCTCGCGTTCGCTGTACTTCAGCTCCGAAACGTCCCGACAGATGGCTACGGTCCCGTCCACGCGTCCGTTCTCGTCGTAATGCGGGTACCGGAGCGTCGAGAACCACTCCTCGCCCCGGTGAGGGAACGACGGGCGGATCTCGTACCGAAGCGCAGACTCCGTTTCGATCACTTGCGCTTTGTTCGACGCGATTGTGTCGGCAGCCTCCTCGTCCATGAACGCGTACTCGTCGGCACCGAGCAGGTCATTCGTCGACATACTCGCGTAGTCCGCCACGGCTTGATTGATGACCTCGAACTCCCCGTCCCGGTTCTGCAACATCACCGGGTCGTCGAGTTGCTCGACGACATCCCGATACAGCAGGAGCCTCTGTTCGGCGTGATAGTCCTCGATCTCCGCAAGCAGGACATCGATCAGGTCCGGCACGCTCGATTTCGGATCATTCCGTTTCCTTACGTAGCGATCCGCGCCGAGATTGAGCGCCTCGATCGCTGTTTCCGCACCAGTTTCTGAGGTGAATAAAATGAACGGTATATCACTCTCCCGTTCTAGCCGGATCGACGTCAGGATGTCGAGTCCATCACCTTTCGGGAGGTGGTAGTCGGAGACAACGGCGTCGTATTCTCGCTCGTTCAGGCAATCGAGCGCGTCGCTCGCGGACGCTGCGGTCTCGACCCTGAATTGACTCTCCGCACGTGATAGCGTCTCCTCGAGCGCGTTCGCAGCGGCCGACTCGTCGACGAGAAGTACTTCCAACGGCGCGCCCACATCCGATTTCTATGCGCTATCGCCAGATAAATGCCCATCCACCGTTATCAGCGTTGATATCACTATGACAGTATCAGATCCCGTACAGCGTGACCGTCCAGAAGTCCTCAAAGGCCTGTTCGAGCGCTGGTTCGGGCTCGCCCGTGGCGTCGACGGCGGCGGTCGCGTCGGCGGCGTCGCTGACCGCGCCGAGGACGCTTCGCTCGCCGACGACGAACAGCGGCGCGTCGCCCGGCCGCTCGGCGAGCGCCTCCTGACAGCGCCCGAGGTGCGTGTCGATCTGACCGTCGCGGATCCGCTCGAAGCGCGACTGTGAGAACCCGCCCTTGGAGTGGTTGCTCTTGAGTTCGCTGTCGAAGCCGTGAAAGGCCGTCCGCTCGCGCCCCTCGTAGACGCCCATCGCGAACAGGTCTGACCGGACGAGCGCGAGCGTGAACCGCCCGGTCGGCTCGAACCACGACCGTTCGAGTTCGACGCCGTCGCTCCAGCGCGCGAATGGCTCCGGGGGGTTCGGGATATCGAAAGCGGCACTCACCATCCCGGCGTCGTCGGTCACGGCCAGACAGGGCGCGGCCCGGGAGATCAACGCCGCACGCTCGCCGAACCCCTCTCTAAGCGCGTCCGGTATCCGGTGGTCGTCGGCGACGACCGCGGTGAGGACACTCTCCGGTTGCCCTTCGAGCGACGCCAGTCGGTCGAGGACGTCCCCGACGCGCTCGCCCGCGAGTCGCTCGCGTCGTCGGTAGGACAGGGTCTGTTCGCCGTCTTCGAGTCGGTCGATCCGGTCCCGCAATTGCGTGATCCGGTCTTCGAGTTCGTTGACGCGACGTTCGGCGGCCTGTCTGTCGGTGACGGCGTCCTTGCGACGCTCCCGCTCGGCCTCGAGGCGGTCCTGCAGGTCGGCCTTCTCGTCTTCGAGCGTTTCGATGCGCTCTTTGAGTTCGGCGCGGCCGAACAACTCGTCGAACATACCCGCATGCGGGAGACGAAGGCGCTTAAATCCCGGTCTGATCCGGCAGGGACTGTTCCATCCCCAGCAGTTGCTCGGCCCGGTCGGCCTTCACGAGGAAGACCTCTCTGAGCGCCGGGGGATTGCGGATCCGCGCGTCGTCTTCGAGAATCGCCGGCGGAACTGCGAGCGTGTCAGCCGGCACGCCGTCGTCGGCGTGGACCCGGAAGTGTCGCGTCCCGAGTTTCATTACGAGCGGCTGTTCGGGTGTCGTGTGCTCTGCGTACAGTTGCGTCGCTATCTGTTCGTACTGCTGGCGACACAGTGTCGCTGGCTCGTGGTCCTGTGGCTCGACGTAGCGACGCCCGAGATAGTACCCCCGGGAGAACTGTTCGAACATTCTATGCGTGTGTCTCTCTCACACGAACGCGTATAAGTCTTCCGCGGGCTCGTCCGGGCCGGCTGTGGGAGCAGCACAATCGACGCGGGATCACTCCCCGGAGACGCGCTTGATCGCGGTCGCGTTGACGAAGTAGACAGTCGCGTTCATTTCGAGATGGTATCGCCACCAGGATCAGGAGATATAGATCGCTGGCCGGCCGGGTTCGGCCCGCGCTGCGAGTTCGTCGTCGGCGTCGCTCGCCTCGCGCACCTCGACGGCGGCGTCGAACTCGTCTTCGAGCAGCCACGATGCTCGCTCCAGTTCCGCCCGCTCGGTCGCCCGCGAGAGGACCGGTTCCAGCCCTTCCCGCTGGAGGGACTGGGCGTACGATTCGGCGGCTGTACCGTGCTGGCGAACCGTCTCGTCGCTCATGACCGCCGAGACGATCGACTCCTCGTCGGCCTCGCGGGCGGTCTCGTAGGCAGTGTACTTCCAGCCCGGCGCGACGACCAACTCGACTCGCTCGGGGTTATCGATCCCAGCGGTCTCGACGATGTCGCGCACGTCGTCTCTGACTGTTGTGACGAGCGTGCGCTCGCGGTCGTAGGCCTCGATATCGCTCGCGGTCGTCGGCCAGTCGGCCTCGACGATCAGTCTGTCGGCCTGCAGCATGTTCCAGCACTCCTCTGCCAGGTACGGCGCGACGGGCGCGAGCAGCCGAAGCAGGGTCTTCAGTCCCGCCCGGTAGGTCTCGGCGTCCGGCGTGTCGTAGGCGCGATACCGGCCGAGCAGTCGCGTGAGCCGCCGGATTTCGTCGATCGCTTGATGAATCCGAAAGCTGTCGTAGTCCTCTGTCGCCGCCGCGACCGCCCGGTCGAGTTCTCGGTCGAGATACCGCTCCGCGGGACCGTCCCGGTCGGCCAGTTGAATCCCCTCGGCGTACTCGTAGACGAGGCTGTAGATGCCCTGCTGGAGGTCGTAAGCCTCGCCGACGTCCTTGGCCGCCCAGTCGAAGTCGCGGTTCGGGTGGGCCGCGCTGAGCACGAACAGCCGCGTCGTCTCCGCGCCGTACTCGTGAGGCGCGATCGCGTTGCCCTCGGTGTCCGACATTTTCCGGCCGCCGTGCAGGACCGTCCCCTGATTGACGAGCCGATCGACCGGCTCGCGGTGCTCGAGCAGGCCGATATCGGCCAGCGCGCGGGCGAAAAACCGGATGTACAGCAGGTGTAACACGGCGTGTTCCTTCCCGCCGACGTAGACGTCGACCGGGAGCAGCTCGTTTGCGAGGTCCGGATCGAAGGGCACGTCCTCGCGGTCGGGCGAGAGAAATCGCAGGAAGTACCACGACGAATCGACGAACGTGTCCATCGTGTCGGTCTCGCGTTCGGCGGGTCCGCCGCATTCGGGACAGGTCGTCTCCGTCCAGTCAGTCGCCTCATCGAGGGGGTTGCCCCGCGTCTGGACGAACTCGGGCAGCTCGATCGGGAGGTCGTCCTCGGGGACGAGCACCGGGCCGCACTCCTCGCAGTGGACGATCGGGATTGGCGTCCCCCAGTAGCGCTGGCGGGAGATCAGCCAGTCGCGCAGGCGATACTGAGTGTCCGGCTCGGCGGCGTCGAGGTCGTCGACGATCTCCGATCTGGCCGCCTCGGTCGAGCGACCCGTATACGCGCCGCTGTCGAGCAACTCGCCCTCGCCGGTGTAGGCCTCGCGGTCGAGATCAGCCGACCCCGACGCGGGTTCGACGACCTGTCGGACCGGAAGATCCATCGCCGTCGCGAACTCGTGATCGTGCTCGTTGTGGCCAGGGACGCCCATCACCGCGCCCGTGCCGACGTCATCGAGCACGTACGCCGCGACGTAGACCGGGATCTCCTCGCCGGTCGCGGGGTTCGTCGCCGTCCGGTCGGTCGGGACGCCCGCGGTCTCGCGCTCCTCGTCGGTCTCGACGTACTCGGCGACGGTCGCGTCCTCGGCGGCCAGTTCGCGCGCGAGGTCGTGGCCGGGACCGACCGCCAGATAGGTCGCGCCGTGGATCGTCTCGGGCCGGGCGGTGAAGACCTCGACCGGGCCGTAGCCGCCGACCTCGAAGGCGACTTGTGCGCCCTCGCGTTTGCCGATCCAGTTGCGCTGCATCTCGGTGACGCTGTCGGGCCAGCCATCGAGGTCGTCCAGTCCCGCCAGCAGTTCCTCGGCGTAGTCGGTGATCGTGAAGAACCACTGGTCGAGTTCGCGCGTCTCGACCGGCGTGTCACACCGCCAGCAGACCCCCTCCGTGCCGGGATCGAGATCGACATCCGCGGGCGGATCGACGACCTGCGCGTCGGCCAGCACGGTCTCGCAGTCGGGACACCAGTTGACCTCGGCCCCGCGGTAGTCGACCAGCCCTTCCTCGTAGAACTCCCGAAAGAAGTGCTGGTTCCAGCGGTAGTACTCGGGGTCGGAGGTCGTGATTTCGCGGCTCCAGTCGTAGCCAAAGCCCATCGTCTCCATTTCCTCGCGCATTCGCGCGATGCAGGAGTCAGTCCATGACTGGGGGTCGGTCGCGCGCTCGTGGGCGGCGTTCTCGGCGGGCAGGCCGAAGGCGTCCCAGCCCATCGGGTGCAGGACGTCGTGGCCCTGCATGCGCTTGAACCGGGCGTAGGCGTCCGTGATGGCGTAGTTGCGGACGTGGCCCATGTGGAGGTTGCCCGACGTGTAGGGGAACATCCCCAGGACGTACAGCGGGTCCTCCAGGTCCTCGAGTTCGTAGACGTCTTCCTGGTTCCAGCGGTACTGCCAGAACTCCTGTACGCTCTCGTGGTCGTAGGTGCGTCCTCGGTGCATTGGTGGCTCCCCGCGTCCGGCGCGTTACCGGGGGTTCGGGTGAACGAGGGAAAACACTTCGGCTGTTCGGGGTCGTCTAGGTGGAGACGTGGCTGTTGTGAAGAGTGAATAAAACGAAAAAGTGAGTTTCGTTAGTTAGGCCTCAGGACCTTCCCAGGTACCAAGTGTGGATGACGAGTCGCCGGAGGGATCATTGTAGACGACTCGGACAGTATCGTCAATGTCCACGCCGATATTTGCTGTATCCCCAGACGAGACATCATTTGACCAAGGCGATTCAGTACTATTTCCGTCCGTCACTTCTAGGTCCTCGCCGCTAATTGTGTCTCCGCTTTCGTGAGTTACAGTGAGTGTGCCGTTTCGAGAAGTATCATTTAGATAGTAGTTGCTAGACGGTGTGGTTGAATTGTCATAGTCGAAATCAAAGCTCGCCTGCGGTGTCGTGTTCGTTGTGTCGCCCAGTCCGAGGACGAACGACGCGATGACAGCCGCGAGGATCACCGTGATCGCGACCATCAGGATCACGCCGATCACCGGACTGACTGCGTCGTCGTCGGTGAAGAGTTCTTTCAGTTTCATAGATTATGCGTCAGGCCCTTCCCAAGTGCTGAGCGTGCTGGAGCTATCTCCAGACTCATCAGTGTATACGATTCGGACTGTGTCATCACTGTCGACTCCAAAAGTGAGAGTAGTGCCGGCACCGATTTTTTCACCATCATCTATGGTGCTGCTGAAGTTGCTACTAAGGTCCTCGATAGTATGATCTCCGTCCGTGATGGATAGCCGGTTTTCATTTATCGAGTCGCCACTTTCGTGAGTGACCGTCAGGTTTCCAGTAGTGTTGGCGCTACTGGATTGAGCCAAATCAGCGACGCTAGCATTGGTTCCGTTCCCGGCACTATCATAATCAAAGTCAAAGCTCGCCTGCGGTGTCGTGTTCGTTGTGTCGCCCAGTCCGAGGACGAACGACGCGATGACAGCCGCGAGGATCACCGTGATCGCGACCATTAGGATCACGCCGATCACCGGACTGACTGCGTCGTCGTCCGAGATGAGTTGTTTTAGTTCCATTGTTGATCACTCGTTGGCACGCTAGCGCGAGCACGTCCACGACTGCGACCGACACATCCGAATCCGTGACCGCGTGCCCGGCCCGCGTGTCTGCTTCTTTCTGTCGCCAAGGGACTACATAAAGCTTTACTATCGTTCTGTCTATATCCCCTACGTCGTGCGTTTTCTCGGCGTGAAAACACCTCAGTTCTCGTTCTCAGCCCGGAGAACCGAGCCACGGTATCGCTTACCTTACTCTCTCAGCTGATACGTGAAACCGTTGTACGAAAAACTTTGGTATCAGATCTGATGACAGTCTCGCGGAATCGGCAGTTCAGGACAGCGATTGGACGGGGACTCGACACCCGACAGCGCGCCATCGGGCGGTTGGACGGTCGCGACCCAAAACCACAACCCCTACTACCGGGGGCGAACCAGAGTGGCGTATGGAGATCGGAGTCATCGGACTCGGTCGGATGGGACGCATCGTCGCGGATCGACTGCTCGCGGACGGCCACAGCGTGGTCGCCTACGACGTCGACCCCGAGACCGTCGCCGCGGCCGCCGAAGACGGCGTCACGCCCGCGGAATCGATCCCGGATCTGGCCGAGCAGCTGGACGCGCCCAAGCGGATCTGGCTGAACGTGCCCGCCGGCGACCCTGTCGACGCCGCACTGGAGGAACTCGAACCCCACGTCGACAGCGACGACATCGTCGTCGACGGCGGCAACTCCAACTTCGAGAACTCGATCCGCCGCGCCGAGGAGACCGACGCCACCTACCTCGATTGCGGGACCAGCGGCGGCCCGGCCGGCGCTGAGCTGGGCTTCTCGATGATGATCGGCGGCCCCGAGTGGGCCTACGAGGAACTGACGCCGGCGTTCGACGCCGTGGCGACCGGGCCGGAGGGCCACGACCGGATGGGTCCCCCGGGATCGGGCCACTACGTGAAGATGATCCACAACGGCGTCGAATACGCGCTGATGCAGGCCTACGGCGAGGGCTTCGAGTTGCTGGCCAACGGCCGCTACGACCTGGACATGGAAGCGATCGCCCACACCTGGAACAACGGCGCAGTCATCCGGTCGTGGCTGCTCGAACTCGCCGAGGAGGCGTTCCGCGAGGAGGGCAACGACCTCGGGGACGTCGCGGACTACGTCGCCGGCGGCTCGACCGGCACCTGGACGGTCCAGGAAGCACTCGAACAGGAGGTGCCGGTGCCGCTGATCTATCAGGCCCTTTCCGAGCGGTTCAACTCCCGGGCGACCGGCGACGGCGAGGGGCGGTTCTCCCGTCGGCTGGCCAACCGGCTCCGGTACGGGTTCGGCCGCCACGAGATCGCACGGAAGTAACGCAGCGACCGGACGATCGGGGGTGATTCCAGTGCTGTCATCGAGCGATACTGATCGATACCGGAACGCCGAGCCCGTCGCAACGCAGTACCTCCGACGCGAGCGCCCGCTTTCGACACTCCTCGTCGTGCTCGCAGTGTCCGTGTTTCTCGGTGCGTACCTGACCACGTCGCTGGTACCCGCGGTGGGCGTCGCCGTGGTGGAGGTCGTCGTCCTTCGAATGCCAGTGCTCCGGACACACGGGACGGCCCGGCTCAGTACTGACGACGACCCGGACGCGGTTCGCGCCGCGTTCGCGGGGCCGCGGCCGCCGGTTCTGGCCTTACAGTGGGGGATCGCGGACGAGGTGGCAGCGGAGGACGACACGGCGACCTACACGATATCGTATTTGTTCGGGCTGCGATCGACCGAGTTGGCCGTCCGAACCCGAACAGCGACGATAGATGGAGGCGAGCGAGTCGAACTCGAGGTGACCGAGAACGGCCGCCCGTGGGGGAGCTACACGGCGACGATCAGGCGTGACGGCGACCGGACGATCGTCGACATCGAGTACGTGTCCGATCGGCGCACCGGCCTTCGGCGTCTCCCGCAGACGCTCGTCGCTCGAAGATACCGGGACGAGATACTCGAAGCACAGGGCTACACCGTCCTTGAACGGCATTCGCACATCGTGTAGCCTTCCAGCTATTGGACGCTGTCGCCGTCCGTCGGGCGTTCGGTCACCGTAACGCAGTCGGGAGATCGCCGGCTGATTTGCCGGTGCACCAACCCCTATAAGACGCTGTTTCATATCCGGCCACATGGTTCAGACAGCGGGTCTCCTGCTCGGCCTCGGGCTGACCCTCGTGGCGGTCGTGTTGCATTTCGCGCGCGGGACCGGCTGGCAGGCCGGTGACGACATCTCCCGGGACGTGCTCGAACGCCGGGCGGCCTCGGTACCGGAGACGGACTTCCCCGAGCCCTACAATCGCGGTGTCGGCGGCGGTGCGCCGGCCGGGGCGATCGCCGCCGGCGAGTCCGAGGCCGAGATCGAGGACAGCGACAGCGAGGACGCCGGGTTCGATCCGGACGCGATCGAGGAGGTCGAATACTACGAGATCGAGTTCACCAAGGAGGGAAAGACAATCGAGGTAGCAAGCAACGAGACCATCCTCGAGGCCGGTGAGGACGAGGACTGGGACCTGCCCTACTCCTGTCGGCAGGGGCAGTGTCTCTCGTGTGCCGCTCACATCGACGACGGGCCGGCCGAGGAGTTCGTCCGCCACAGCAACAACGACACTCTCTCCGAGGAGGAGATGGACAACGGCTACTGTCTGACGTGCGTGGCCTATCCGACCGCCGAGTTCACGATCGAAACCGGCGAACAGCCCTGACCGTCCACTCTCATACTGTACCCCCCTGTATCGATCGCCTGAGTCGAGTGGCGGGAGCGGCATATCGGCGCAGTATCAGGGCGAGTCCACAACGGTTATACTCGGTTCGCCGTTACCGGTTCGTGAGGGCGCGTAGCTCAGTGGACAGAGTGCTTGGTTCCGGACCAAGTTGTCAGGGGTTCAAATCCCCTCGCGCCCGCTTTTGCGACGAACGGACGTGAAGAGCAAAGCGGCAGGGGATTTGAACCACGCGAGACGAACGCAGTGAGTCTCGCCATCGGGTTCAAATCCCCTCGCGCCCGTCGCTGATATTTTCACCGAAATCACGTCTCACACCCTATGATTCGGGCGTTTCGCGTTCTACTGTTGGAATGTGTATGCTTTCGTTCGATGGGCAACCGGGCGAGTGGTGGCCACGGGAGTTCGCGTCCAGCCACCCTGGTCCCAGCAGAGAAAATCAGTCGCCGATTGACACGACAGTTCATATTCTGTCATATCTCGCGTGCAAGACTTAGAGGTTGTAGTCGTCACGAGACCCAATCATTTCTCCATCTGAATTCTGAATTATATTGTGGGACGTGCCTGCGAGTTTAACTCCACGAATTACAGTGCGAGACCTAACGCCACGAAGAGAACGCCCATGAGCCCGACAACATACGAGTACAACCATGCTCGCGTGCGCTGTTTGTCTTTTGCCCACTGTGGCGCACGCTCGATATCGTCAAAAGACACCCACGGTCGTGCCCGCGAGAGCGGATCGCTGGCAGTGTAGACAGCAACGGCAATCAGAAAAATGCCGAGCACAAGCGCAGCGAGGTTCATACATGACATTACAGTCAGATGTTCAAATTTTTGTCGACTGCCCTGACTCGGCACTGTCTAGTTCAGCACCTCCTCAGCTGGAGTTGAGCCATCTAACGCTTGGTTCGGTCGATTGCGGTTGTAGTAGTGTCTGAAGCGTCTCAGCCAGCGTTTCGCGCTTGATTGACTGCCCCGCCAGAACGAGTGAAAGCGGTCGATTCGCATAGTGACCGTCTGGAACCTCTTTTCGATGTGGTTCCGATCTTCATAGTCGAGGTGACCGCTTAGATCGTGTCGAGAGAGGGCAGTCAGATAGCCACCAGCATTGACGAGAAACTCTGTATCGGCGACATCGTGTTTCTCGGTGAGGCGATGCAGGAACGCCGCCGCGGGGTCATCCCGCGGCGGCTGAACACATCTACTTCGAGGAGGAGTTTCGATTCCGTGTCGATGGCGGCGTAGAGCCACTTCTTTTCGCCATCGACCTCGATCTGTTTCTCATCGACCGCAACCCGCGACGGCGCTGCCGTCGGCGGGTCGCTCTGGTCTTCGGCAAGCGTCTCCTTCCAGTACCAGATCGCTTGGTAGCAGCGATCGACACCCAGCCAGTCGAAGACGGCCTCGACTTCACGGAGCGACAACCCCATCGAGTGAAGTCGAACCGCGAAACAACGGACGGGTGTCGGCGTGCGCTCGTTCTCCCAAGTATCTTGATTCTCCACGTCTAAGCGTTCTCTAAGGAGGTCTGCGAGTTCCATGAACAGTTCTCGCTACGACCTCCTCGCTACTCAATCCCTCAACTAGACAGTGCCTCGTACGCGATTCAGCAACTACTGTCAATCGGTAGGGGAAAAGCGCTACCGGAGCCACCCGCCGAGGAACCCGCCTAGGGCACCGAATCCGACCGTGTAAACCAGGACAGCGAACAGCGCAGTAGCAAGTACGACTGCGACGGCCCCGACCACTTCACCGGCAAGACCAGTGAACAGACCAACCGCGACAAAGAGAGCGACAACGAGCAGCGGCAGGGCCGAGAACAGCCCGGCGATCGCACCTGTGACTGCCCCGCTAGCGCGCTCGTCGGGATCAAGATAGCCCGCTGTCGCGCCACCCAGTGCCGTCGAAAACGGGACGAATCCGAGGACAGTTGCGGCCGTCGCGCCCGCAATACCGAGAACCCAGCGTGGCGTCTTCGTCCCGTTCTTTCGGGCGCGTCCGTGCACGACGACCACAGCGACCCCGAAGAGGGTGAACAGGGCTCCGGCGGCCGCGAGTCCGAGACTGCCCCACTGACCGAGCGTGACGGCCGCGTCGATCACCTCTGCCTCCGTCAGCCCCTCGAGCTGGAGGTCGGCGTCACGGACGAGCTCGGACATTTCGGACCGGTCTATCTGGGAATATCCGACGATACCCGCGATTGACGTGGCCAGCCCGCCGAGGACCACCAGCCCGCCAAGCAGCCAGTCGAACAGTCGATCGAACGCGATACTGTCGGTCTCGATTTGCTTCTGACCCATACACGGTCGTACCGTCCTGACCTCGATAAAAAGGGGTTCAGTGTTTCCGACTCGAAAGTGCGACAACGATTCACTCGGTTACGAACGTCTCGGATCAGGGAGAGAGACAGCCATCGGGGCGCTCGTTGCTGTCCCGGCGCGAAAGCTGTCGATGCGCAATTACTTTATTCGGCGCGCTACGATCTCTGTACAATTAGTCCTCGATCGCAACCCATGATCGAACTCACCCGCCGCCGACTGCTCAAGGCCGGCACCGCAGCCACAGCCCTGTCGGTCGCTAGGTGCCTGCAGTCGCCCAAGTCGGGACCGAACACCGGGTGGTTTCCGGCAGGTAGCGGTCGTCGCACGATGGCGTATCTCGACTTCGGACTCACTCAGAGCGTCTCCGACGTCGATCCGACGCTTCCGCTGATTCTACACTCCGAGACGGAGGGTAGCCCGACCGAGTTCGTCCCCCAGCTTCCGTCGGCCGACGAGCTGGGCGACCCGCTTGTCCGGTTCCCCCTCAAGGCCGGCGGACAGGTGATCGCCGTTGGTATCCTGCAACTCGCCGCGACGGGACTGGGTGACCTCGTCGACCCCGGGCGGTCGGGCCGGGGAATCACCGACCTGTTCGTCGTTGACGAGACCGTCATCGGGGCCGGTGACATCGACGTCGGCCGGGCCGCGGAGTCGCTTCGGTCCGGTACTGACGGCGCGTTCGGCGAGGTCCGGTTCACCTCGACCGGCGACCACGACGGGTACACGCTGTACGAATCGGATCTCGAAGACAGCGTGGTCGTCGCCCTCGGCGAGGACGCTGTCGTCGCCGCTGGAACGGCCGCCGACGTCCGGACGGTCCTCGAGACGCGAGCCGGCGAGAACGACAGGCTCGCCGCGACATACGACACTGCAGGGTGGCTGTTCGACACTGCCGGACTGGGAAACCTGTCGGTCGGATGGGTCAACGCGATCGACCTTGAAGAGTACTACTGGGACGACCAGTCGGTGAGCCAGGCGGCGAAGACGCTCGGGGAGCACGAACACGCGCTCGCGACGCTGTCATTCGCCCCCGAGCGCGACGAGGTGACGGCTGATATCGCGGTCGCCGATCGGGACCTCGAGGCGTCCGTGACCGATCGGATCGAATCGCGGTTCGGCTCGGCGGCCGTCGAGGCGACGACCTCGGTCGATGGCAATCGGCTCACCGTGACCGGAACGTACACCGACGACGCCATCGACATTGAGTTCGACAAGCGCGGACGCACGGAGACCCCGGCGGCCCCGTCCGGCGAAGACATCCCCGAGCCGGTCCGTGAGGCCGTCGAAGACGGCGAGTTCACGTTCGAACACCGACCGGAGAACAGTCTCGTCCGCGTCAACTTCGAGGGCGAGATCGACGCCGACGAGGTGACGATCCGGGCCCGCCCGTCCGGCCTCGAGTCGTCGATGTCCCCAGCGGATTCGATCAGGTACCTCAACGTCATGGTCGAGTCGGACGACCGGGAAGTGATCGTCATCGTCACTGTCGACGACTTGTCGGGGGTCGTCGCGCGGACGACGCTCGACGAGCAGTGACACGGGCGAGTGGTAGGCAGTCACGGAACGGTCGCTGTCCGGTGGTGTAGCCCCGGGTACGGAGCGCTCGCGAGCCAGCGGTACGTTTCCGGGTGCGAAACGCTCGATCCGGTTTCATATCTCGGGGCTGCATGGGTCCGATATGGACCGATGGACTGCCGTTGAGGGTATTGATGGCAGAGCGCTTGACCGCCGGCGCGTGCTGGCGGCCGGTGCGAGCGTGACGACGGCCGTGCTGGCCGGCTGTTCGGAGATGCTCGATTTCTTCGGTGGACTCGTCCTCGAGGACGTGAACGTGTTCAACACGACAGAACACCGGATCACGGGGTCGGTCGTCGTCACGGATCCGGACGAGACGACCGCGCTTGATGCGACGTTCGATATTCCACCGGAGGGAGAAACCGAGGACGAGGGCACGGCGACGACCTACGGTGGCGTTCTTGAGGATGCCGGACAGTACACCGTGTCCACGACGATTGACGGCGGCCCCGGCGTCGACGCTCCGGTCACTGTCGAACGAAGCGTCGACGTGACCGAACCCGGAGACCAGCACGTCATCGTCGGACTCGGTACCGAAAGCGGAAGCGTCAGTGTCTTCGTCGAGGTCATCGACGAGTTCTCCGATCTCGAAGAGACGACGATCACGCCGGAAGACGGGTGACGGTGCCGGCGCTCGGGCCATGTCGCTCCAGTTCTTCGTACGGCTGGCCGACGACGTAGTCGAGGTAGACGTTGGTGAATCCGCCGGCGCACGCACCGGCCAGACTGTCTATCTTCGAGATATCGCAGTCGATACGGCGCTCAAGCGCGAGGGCGTCCGCGCCGTTGACCGTGATCGACTCGTCCGCTTTGAGTTCGAGAAGCTGGACCTGCTTCTTGTCGTCGGCGAGATACACGGTTCCGGCCCTTCGACATTCATAATCGGCATCTCCTCGCCAGTCGCGGTTCCCTTGATGAAGCCGGTGATCCCGCTCCCGGGGGAGATCTGTCCGGCAAACGATCGCCTGTGAACGCGACCATCGTTTCCGGGCGAAATCTACGGATTTCTACGCTAATCCCTATGAATACCCCGGAGTGTGAAGTACGACAGGGAGTCACGCTCTATATATGGCATTTGTATACACAATGCTGTTTACCTTTGAGGGATAGTCACCGGAGATGGGGCAGTACCTCCTATCACGGAGTCGCTGCGGAAGCTCGACGGAAACTATCACTTACGGAGTCGTTGCAGAAAATCGACAAAAATCTCGATGTCTTGGACGAAGTTGTACCCGACATAGACGAGCCAGCCGACGACCAGCACGGCCAGCGGCAGGTAGACGCCGAGCCACAGGGCGACCGCGGCGACGAGCAGCCCCGCTGACAGTCCCCCTTCCCGGAGGAGTCGCTGGCGGAGCCAGCACCGATGTCCGTCGAACCCCTGATCGGACACCAGCAGTGGTGTCTCGTCGGATCCGCGGAGGATCGGCTGGCCTGCTTCGATCCGGAGTTCGCCGCTGACGCTCACCGTCGTCCCCTCAAGCAGCGGGCGCGCTTCCAGCAGGTAGCGATCCAGATCGACGCCCTCGTTGTGTCGTCGGACGTGACCCGCGAACCACCGGAACGAGCGGTGTTCCGTCCGGTTGCGAAGGTAGTGGTATCGGGAGTCCCAGAGGTACGTCGAGAGGCGCTCGGTATTGGTGACTCCGCCGAGTTCGAGGTCCCCGAGCGTGTCGACCCCGGTCACCTTTTCGAACCAAGAGAGGTCTATGGCGACCGTCCGGCCGTTCGCCCTGACGCTGACGCGACCGGACTCGATGCCGGAGGCGAACGTGTGCCAGTGCTGGCGTTCCCACCCCCAGTCCTCGATCGTGAGGTCGCTGTTGGTGTTGTCCGGGAACCGTGCCCGCCAGACGTATGCACCGACGGGCCGGTCGGCGTCCGGAACAGCCGCGTCTCCCGTCTCGACCGGTTCGTCGACGACCAGTTCACCCGTGAGGGCCACCTGTTCGCCGTCGACGCCGAGTCGAGAGGGGCTAGACGGTTCCGACGGGACCGATCGGAGTACCAGCAAGGCAACGAGAGCGCGATACCCATAGACGAGTGCGATCGCCACGAGACCGGCGATCACGACGAGCACGAACGTGGGAGGCATACGGAAGCACTTACTCGGCTCGTTTGAGTATCTGTGGTGTGACGACGAGCTCGAGTGCAGCGATGAACAGCAGCATCAGACGGACTGTCTGATCTTCGACGACCGAAAACGCGATAGCGACGAGTATTGCGGTCGTTGCGAGCGGTATCCCCCAGTAGAAGAGTGGACTTCGAACCATTACGTCTGGCTGATATTGCCGTCAGATGAAAAACCACTGTGACCAGTTTCTCAGCCAGCAACGGAGCCGCTGTCGTGAGATCTGCCCGCCATAGTCATCGCAATGACGCTACGCGCTATCATCACGAACGCCCCCACGAAGCGGT
The DNA here is from genome assembly GCF_017094525.1 of Halapricum desulfuricans. Taxonomy (NCBI): domain Archaea; kingdom Methanobacteriati; phylum Methanobacteriota; class Halobacteria; order Halobacteriales; family Haloarculaceae; genus Halapricum; species Halapricum desulfuricans. Next base: position 941,271 of record NZ_CP064788.1, read on the forward strand.
ACGGCGACGCTCTCGCGGTCAGCGTGACCCGGCAGACGATCAACGCGATCGCTACGATCCGTCCCTTGAACTCGCCTTCGCCCTTGCGGAGCACGTCGACTGTGCTATCGAGGATATCTTCGATCCCGCCGACATCGATCCGTAGGGTCGATCCGCTGTCGCTTCACGACAGCGTCGGCAGCGACCGTTGCCGAGCCTGCAACTGGTGGTGACGATTTATACTGACTCCGGCCGATTCGTCGGACAGATGCCGCTCAGCCAGCGTGACCGTATCGACTGCGAGTCCTGCTCTTCGACTGTGCATCCCTCCGATAGAGTATGTCACTGGGCATCGTGAGTGTCACTGTTGGAGCGATCGCCACCTCTGGGCTCTTCCTAACGCTCGTCCTCTGTATCGACCGCCCACGGCAGGCGCTACAGCGCCTGGACGAGGAGATACTCGACATCGCACCGTATCTCGCTCTCGTCGGCGTCGTGATGCTGCTGCACCGAATCACACACGGCCTAAGCCTCCGGATATCGGATGCGCTGGGGCTGAACATTACAGATATTATATATGATGTCGAAGGATCGTTCGTTGTGTACCTGCAAGCAGTGACGCCGGACGGCCTCGTTCCGGTGTTCTCTGGGCTCTACATGTTCGGTTTCGCATACGTGCTCGCCACGCCGGTCGTCTTGTACGTGCTGACGTCTGCGACGAGACCAGCCAAGGAGTTGCTCGTCGCCTACGCGTTCAACAACTTGACCTCCTCCCACGACTTCAGTCGTGGGATTCCTCCGTGGGTAATCCGGGTTGGATTACCCCGGCTGTGAACTTACGGGTTCGCTGATGCACCTTCGGCCCTCATGCAAGGGTGTGGCGTGTTGAATCGGTGTATCCGCTCGGTGTTGCCCTCCTTGATGGGAGTGGCACTCACGGGCGTTCAGCACCGTGAGCAGCAGGCCGGGCCATCGGCCCCACTCCCCATTGCAGCCATCACGGGGGAGTGCTTGGGGTGACATGCCAACCGCTGCTGGTTGGGCTGCGAAGGTGTGTGAGTGTGAGAGGTGAGACGCACTCGTAGCCGTCTTGAGCGTGAGCGCGTTCCCCGCAGCAGCATGTCGCATGTCTACCAGATTTTATAACAATGAATAAATTAAATCTTGGGATTACGGACAGTCTGTACTGTGTGGTTTGTGGCATGGCATGTCGGCTTCATCCCACGGCTAAAGCCGGTGGGCTTTCGCCTCGTTACCGCTGTAATCGGGGCACTGCTGTACACCCTGTTTATCGCATACGGGCCACGGATCCGGCTCAGCGGTCGCGTTGACGGGCTGTTGTACGACTGGTTCCCACAAACACAGCAACTGACCGGCGCGGTTTCGGCGAACACTAACGTCTTCCCGTCTCTGCACACGTCGCTGTCGGTCGTCGTATTGCTTTTCGCGTGGCGGCGGAGACACGTTCAACCGCGATGGTTCGGTATCGCTTTCGTCGTGACCACTGGCATCGTCACGTCGACGATGGTACTCGACATTCACTGGCTCACGGACGTCGTGGCCGGCGTCGCGCTGGCCTACGGAAGCGTCGTTGCAGCCAGTCGGACTGTGCCAGTCGTCGACATGTTGTGGGAGCAGACAGTCGCCGAACGGTTGCCGTCCTTGACGACGTAACGAACTCGGCAAGCGTGGCGAGCGGTACCGTCTTATCCTCGTCGGTGCTGATCGTGAACCGCACGTCGATTGTGACGTGCATGTGACATCTCGTGGGTGGACACCGGAAGCGTCCCGTTCCTCGCGGGAACCAGTTACAATAATACGGATCACGCTCTCGACCGGACGTTGAAACGCAACCGCTGACGAAGCCGCTGAATCTCGCCCAGTCCTCGACTCGGTATCGAACTGGTGTTCTCAGAGTCCAAGAATCCTTACCTATTTTTAATGTCTTTTGTGGCTCTTTTCTCAGTATGGCTATACGAAGCAGTGACAGCGGCCAGACCAGGCGAAATTTCTTGAAGCTCGCTGGCACGATGTCGGCTGGAGCGGTCGTGTCTCGCCACACGGGCGAGATCGCGCAGGCGCTTCAGCAGGCGACAGACGGGCCGATCGAGGTCGCCTGGCTACAGGGCCAGAGCTGTTCGGGGTGTACGATATCGCTCTTGCAGGGACAGTACCCGACCCTCGAGGAGACCTTGAGCGAGTTCCGGATGGAGTTGACCTTCCACCCCACGCTTATGGCGGAACACGGCGAGGCCGCCATCGAGTCGATGAGCAAGTCGCCGGACGTACTCGTCCTCGAGGGGTCGGTACCGACCGAGATTCCGTCCGCCGCGACGGTCGCCGAGAAGCCGATCTACGATTGGGTCACGGAGCTGGCCCCCGAGGCCGAGTACGTGATCGGCGTGGGCAACTGCGCGGCTTTCGGCGGCTGGCCGGCGGCCGAGAACAAAAGAGGACTCCACGAACTCGGCGAGAACGTCACGGGAGCGAAGGGACTCCAGTTCGAGCAACGTTCCCAGCCCGGTGTGCTCGGGCCGGATTTCAAGGCCGGGTCGGGGCATCCAGTGATCAATCTCGGGGGCTGCCCCCCACACCCCGACTACGTCCTGTTGACGATCGCGACCGTTCTCAACGGCCACGAGCCGGATCTCGACCGGTATCAGCGACCGAAGCCGTTCTACGAACCGCTCGTCCACGACAACTGCAAGTGGCGGGGATACTTCGATCGCGGCGAGTTCGCGGACAAGCCCGGCGAGGAAGGGTGTCTGTACAAGGTGGGCTGTGCCGGACCCTACACGAACTGTGACGACCAGACCCGGCTGTGGAACGACGGGACGAGCGTCTGTCTCAACGTGGGCGCGCCGTGTATCGGCTGTATGGAACCCGGGTTCTGGGATCGCTTCCAGCCGCTGGACAAGGAGGTCGAACAGCAGAATATCTTCGGTGTCGACGTCGAGACGGCCGGTCTGGCCGCGGTCGGCGCCGGCGTCGTCGGGATCGGCGCGCACGCCGCCCGGAAGGCAATGGGATACGGGACGTCCGAGCAGGACGGCGACGGAGACCAATCAGAAAGTGCCGTCGAGGAACGCACGGCATCGGACGCCGATCAGCAGTCAGACACCGAAACGGGAGCCGACAAACCGGAGTGATCGACAATGGTAGAAGTGAAAATCGACCCGACGACACGCATCGAAGGCCACCACGGAATGGAGCTGGAAGTAGAGGACGGCCAGATTACGGAGGCCAGAAGCACGATGAAGATGTTCCGGGGAGCCGAGATCATCACCGTCGGCAGATCGCCCCGGGACGCGGCACAGCTCACCGGGAAAGTCTGTGGCGTCTGTTTCATCTGTCACCGGATCGGTTCCTCGCGGGCGACCGAAGACGCGGCGATCAACGCCGGTGCCTTCGACGGGATCCCGGAGCACGCCAAGATCCTCCGGGACGCGGTCGAGGGCATCTTCTTCCTGTGGAACCACGCGATCCACCTGTTCGCGCTGGTCGGCCCCGACTACAGCGATGCAGTCGCCGACACGGGCTTCGAGCGGCTCGACCCGCTCGAAGGCGAGGGGTATCAGGGAGCGCTGGAAAACCAGCGAAAACTCATGCAGGCGCTGGCGGAGTTCGGCGGGCGCGCTCCCCACCCGCTCGCGTTCGTCCCCGGCGGGGTCGCGACGAACCCGGACGTCTCGACGGTACAGACTGTCAAATCCCGTCTCAGGGAGGTCAGCAACTGGCTCGGACCGACCGATGCGGTTCCAGAAGTGCTCGAGAACGTCCAGAACGGGGAGTTCGATCCCGAGCTGGGGGAAGGGCTCCACGACGTCGTTTCGATTCTCGTGGCCGCCGCCAGAGAGGGGGCCGCCGACCTCGGTTCGGGACCGAACCGCTACTACAGCAACGGGCTGTTCAGGGAGCCCGAGTCCGACGAACGGATCTTCAAGCGCGGCGTCTATCGGGACGGATCAGCCGAACTGATGACGAAAGACGAGATCGTCGAGGCCATCTCCGAACACACGGAGTACTCCTACTACACGGACGACTCGGGCGGGCCGCCGACCGAGGCGAAACCGCCGGATCCGGACCCCAACAAAGAGGGGGCCTACTCCTGGGGGAAAGCGCCGAGGTTCGAAGGCCAGACGATGGAGGTCGGACCGCTGGCCAGACTCACGATCTCTGGGTACGATCCGTTCGACCTCCGGGCGAACCTGGGCGGAGGCTCCGACGAGAGCAACACGCTCAACCGCCTCATCGCCCGCGCACAGGAGGTGCTGATCGTCCGTGACCGAGTGCTGGATCTGCTGGACGCGTTCGACCCGAGCGAGCCACTGATGGCCGACTTCCCCGACGATTACACCGGCAAGGGCGTCGGTCTCTGGGAGCCATCCCGGGGAACGCTCTCGCATTACGTTGACGTCGAGAACGGGGAGATCGAACGGTATCAGATCATCACGCCGACGCTGTGGAACATCGGGCCGCGAGACGGCGAGGGCAACCCGTCGATCATCGAGGGGGCCATCGTCGGCGACGAGGTCGCGGACATCGAGAACCCGATCAACGTGATGCGGACGGTCCGCTCGTTCGATCCGTGTCTGGCCTGCTCGGTCCACGTCGATAGCCCGGAGGGATCGTACGAAACCGAACTCAAGCCGGCGTCGCCGGGAGGGATGACCGATGTCGGGGACGACTGACGACGCGAACGAGACGCCCGCCAGCGACGGGACGGGCGTGCTCGCACGGGCCCGGCGACTCGTCAGGCTGGCCCGTGCGGATCTCAAGGAGACCGACGACAGGGTCGCACAGCTTGAGACGGCCGAACGGCGCTCGGTCGAACGGCACTCGCTGGGCAACCGGATCAGCCACTGGGTGCAGGCGATCCTGTTTTTCCTGTTGCTGTGGACCGGCTTCGCCATCTGGACGGGTAACTACGTCCTGCTCGAATCCGGGATCTGGGGGGGCTACTACGTCGCCTTCGGGATTCACATGTGGACGGGCATCCTGATCGCCGCGATCACGTTCGTGGTCTTTCCCTATTACTACGTCTTCGTCGACAAGCACCACCAGTTGCTCGAACTGGCTGACATTCAGGTCGGAACCGCCATCGCCGAGGCGTTCGTCGGCCTGCGGAAGTACCTCCCCTACTACCACGACGCGCGGCGCGCCTACGACGAGGAAGAGGGTGACTGGATCGCACACCATCCGATGCAGAAGACGTTCTTCTGGTGGATCGCCATCTTCATCGGCATCCTCGCGCTGACTGGCTTCGGCATGTATCGGGAGATGACGACCGAGTCGACCTGGTGGATCGACGCGCTCGGGTTCATGGCCGGCTGGCTGGCGCTGGAGACGCTCAAGCAGATCCACCTGCTGTTGGCCTTTATCACCGCAGTGATGGTCATGTTCCACATCTACTTCGCGGTCCTGCCGAGCAACTGGGACGTGCTCAGATCGATGGTCTTCGGTGACGTGAACGCCTTTATCGTTCACAGCGGCCGCGAAGAAGCGGGCAGTGAGGAGCCGTCGTCCGAGGGCGGACCGACGCCGACGGCCGCCGACGGGGGACAGTCCCGGAGCACGGAAGAGGACGAAACGAGCGACGACGCGGCACGCGGTGGTGAACGGACCGATGAGTGAGAGGTCACACGTCGCCGTCGTCGGCGTCGGCAATCCGATCATGGGGGACGACGGCGTCGGCGAGCGCGTCGTCGAGGCGTTTCGTGACGAGGATGGCGTCGTGGCGACTCACGCCGGTACCACGGCGTTTTTCGCGCTGGAGGCGATGAGCGGGGCCGACTACGCGGTCATCGTCGATGCGGTCGCGGTCGAGGGTGCGGATCCCGGAGCGATCCACCGATACCGGTATAACGAGGGGTCGTTTGACGGTTCACCGCCCGAAGTGCTGATGCACGACTTCTCCTTCTCGGAGGCGTTACAGGCGGGGCAAGACCCCTACGACCTTCCGGACGAGATGCTCGTGATCGGCGTCCAGCCAGCCGACACTGGGCCGGGAACGGAGTTGAGCGACGCCGTGGCCGAGCGCGTTCCCGACGTGATCGAGATCGTCCGCGAAACGATCGCGGTGCGTACCCGAACGGAGGTCGAACGGTGAACACCCGCTGGTACTGCACTGATTGCGAGACCGAGATCGATCGCGAGGAGATCGAAGCCCACGAGTCGGAGGGCCATCACGTCCGGGGAGTTCTCAGACCCGAACGCCTGCTCTCGAACGACCCCTGGACGTTCGGAGATGAGGCCGGCGGCGAACGGTAATCGAGGTCGGCGAGAACGGGAGCGACGGTTTGCGTTCTTCCTGCCGCCCGGTGACGATCCCCCAGTATTATTATACGTGATCGTATACCGACCAGCATGGCAGAATTCAGCGACGCACAACTGTTCGAGTCCGACGAGTACAGCCGCGAGCGATCGATCGTTTTCGCGATCGTCCTCGCGACGGCGTTTCTGGCCGTCGTCGCGGGCGTCGCGACGATCATGGCCGAAGCCAATCTGGCCGTTGCGATCGGGCTGCTCGCAGTCGGTGTCGTGCTGCTCGCCGTCGCGGGGGGGATCGGGATCGGGGAACTCGACGCGTATCTCTTCGAGTGATCACAGCACGCGCTTGTAGGCCTCGAGCGCCTGCTCGACGTCCTCGTCGGTGTGGGCGGCAGAGACGAACTGCGATTCGAACTGATTGGGGGTGAGGAAGACCCCCTCCTCTTTCATCGCGGGCCAGAAGAGGCGCTCCCAGCGTTCGGTCTCGGCACGGTCGACGTCCGCGCCGTTCTTCGGGCAGAACTCGTAGCGCGGACAGGTCGGGTCCTGAGTACACCCGCCCTCACAGTGACCCTTGCCGAACTCGCCGTCGCGAGTGAAGATCACCTTGAACATCGAGTCGGTCCCGACGACAGTGTAGGCGGGGGCCTGATCCTCGAGGATGTCGGCGATCCCGGAGCGCAATCGCTCGCCCAGAGCGTTGACGTGGTCGTAGACGTCGTTTTCGGCGACGTACCGGAGCGTCTCGAGACCGGCAGCCATCGTCACGGGGTGACCGGAGAAAGTGCCCGACTGGAAGACGTCTCCGGCGGGCGTGAAGTGCTCGACGATTTCGCTTTTCCCGCCGATCGCGCCGACCGGGAAGCCGCCGCCGACGATCTTACCGAACGTCGTGAGATCAGGGTCGACTCCGAACTTTCCCTGGGCGCACTGCAGGCCGCCAACGCGAAAGCCCGTGATGACTTCGTCGAATATCAGGAGTGCGCCGTACTGGTCGGTCAGGTCCCGGAGCGTCTCGTGGTACCCCTCGATGGGATGGACGATGCCGTGATTGCCCAGTATCGGTTCGGTGAGCACCGCAGCGATATCGTCGCCGTGCTCCTCGAAAACCTCGTGGACGGCGGTTTTGTCGTTGAACGGAACAGTGAGCGTGTGTTCGGCGAAGCTCTCGGGAATGCCCGGGCTGGAGGGGGCGGTGTGCTCGCGTTCGCCCTCGACCAGTGTCGATTCCTGCGCGCCGTGGTAGCTGCCCTCCATGATGACGATTTTGTCACGGCCGGTGTAGCCGCGGGCGAGACGGACGGCGGAGACGGTCGCTTCGGTACCGCTGTTGACGAACCGGACCATCTCGACGCCGGGGACGTGTCGGGTGACGAACTCCGCGAGTTCGACCTCGACTTCGGTGGGCGCGCCGTACATCGGCCCTTCGCTGGCGCGTTGCTGGACGGCGGCCCGGACGGTTTCGGGCAGGTCGTGGCCCAGCAGGAGGGGGCCGTACCCCATCACGAAGTCGATGTAGCGGTTGCCGTCGGCGTCGATCACGTGGCCGCCGTCGCCCTTCTGGACGAAAAACGGATACGGGCGGATCGCCCGGACCGAGGAGTTGACTCCGCCGGGCATGACCGACAGCGCACGGTCGTACAGATCACGCGACTCGTCGTGGTTCATGGTGTGCGTTTCGAACCAGAGTGGAAAGAAGGTGACGACGGCCGACCCGTGAGTGGTTTTATCCGCGAGTTGTCCAGCCGGGAGTCGTGTGATGACGACGGCCGACTCGCGAGCGCGTTCATGCGCGAGTTGTCCAGCCGGGAGTCAGGTGGTGACGACGGCCGACTCGTGAGCGGTTTTATCCGCGAGTCGTCCAGCCGGGAGTCGTGTGATGACGACGGCCGACTCGTGAGCGGTTTTATCCGCGAGTCGTCCAGCCGGGAGTCGTGTGATGACGACGGCCGACTCGTGAGCGGTTTTATCCGCGAGTCGTCCAGCCAGGAGTTATGTGGTGACGACGGCCGGCTCGCGAGCGCGTTCATGCGCGAGTCGTCCAGCCAGGAGTCATATGGTGACGACGGCCGACAGCGGGACCGTCCAGGCGGTGCTGGCCTGCAACTACGACGATCCCGGGACGGATCTGGGGTCGCTCGCGTTGCGGCCATACGAGGCGCGAGTGTATCGGCTAGAATGAGTCTCCGGGGGATGGTCCTTGGGGGCTTGCGGTCCTACGGTGTGACCTCGACGGCTGACCCTCCCTCGACGCGTTCGGCCAGAGCGCGGTTCATCGCCTCGTAATCGCGCCGGAGGCCCCTGGTGAGGATCGGAACGAGGAGTCCGGAGAAGCGCTCGTGGTTGACGAACAGCGTCCGGTCGCCGTCGAGCGCCTGGAGTTCGAACGTGTGCACCCCTCTGAAAAGCCAGCTGCCGCCGACCGTTCCAATCCACTGGAGACGACTGTTATGGACGACGTCAACGATAGACATGGTAATGGAAGCGGCGGGTAGTTTCGTGGTCTCGATGTCGACGTCGACGGTCCCGCCCTCGTGGAGCTCGCCGTCAGCGTTCGTGAACACCGGATTCCACGTTTCGTAGGCGGCGAAATCCGTGAGGACCTCCCAGACGCTCTCGGGCGGCGCATCGATTTCGGTTTCGACTCGGATCTCCTTCATGCTAGATGTACGACCAGAGAGAGCATATACGTGCCCTGTCATTGATGATGATCCTTCGATTGGTTGCGAGAACTTGTCTCGGACGATGTGGTAAACTACAAATGTTGTAAATAACCACAGACAATTATGGGCAGTGAAATCGAAGACACAGCCGGAATCGACCGAACCTGGTGGAAAGAAGCAGTCGTCTACCAGATCTATCCGCGGAGTTTCAAGGATAGTAACGGCGACGGCGTCGGCGACATACCCGGGATCATCGAGAAAGTCGAGTATCTCGACGCGTTGGGGATCGATGTCGTCTGGCTCTGTCCGGTCTACGATTCGCCGAACGCGGACAACGGCTACGACATCCGCGACTACCGGTCGATCATGGACGAGATGGGGACGATGGCCGACTGGGAGCGACTGCTCGCGGCGTTGCACGACCGCGATATCAGGCTCGTGATGGACCTCGTCGTCAACCACACCTCGGATGAACACGAGTGGTTCCGGAAGTCCCGCCGCGGGGAGGACGGCTACGAGGACTACTACCACTGGGTCGAGGGCGACCCAGACCAGCCGCCGAACAACTGGGAGTCGTACTTCGGCGGCCCGGCCTGGAGCTACGACGAGACCCGCGAGGCGTGGTATCTCCATCTCTTCGACGAGAAACAGCCCGACCTGAACTGGCGCAACCCGGACGTCAGGGCGGACGTCTACGAGATGGTCGACTGGTGGCTACAAAACGGTATCGACGGGTTCCGCATGGACGTGATCAACCTGCTCTCGAAGCCGGAAGGCTATCCCGACGGCGAGATCGAAGGATATCCGACCGGACGCGAGCACTTCGTCAACGGTCCCCGGATCCACGAGTACCTGCGCGAACTCTACGAGGAGACGTACGCGAACTACGACGTGATGACCGTCGGTGAGATGGTCGATCTCGACGTCGAGACGGCGAACGCGTATCTCGGGGAGGACGGCGACGGCCTCGACATGGTCTTTCACTTCGATCATACGTTCATCGACTTCGGGCCGGACGGTCGCTGGGACATCGGCGAGTGGTCGGTGTCGGACTTCGAGGAGATCTTCACCGAGTGGCAGACCGGCCTCGATGAAACCAGCTGGGACGGGCTCTACTGGGAGAACCACGATCAGCCGAGGGTCGTATCCCGGTTCGGCGACGACGAGCAGTACCGCTACGAGTCGGCGACGATGCTCGCGACGCTTTTGTTCGGCCTGCGGGGAACGCCGTACGTCTATCAGGGCCAGGAGATCGGAATGACCAACGCCGACTTCGAGTCGCTGGAAGCGGTCCGAGACGTCGACACGCGCCGGCCGATCGAGATCATGCTCGAGGAGGGCGAGATCGACAGTTACCAGCAGATCCGCGACGTCGTCAACTACCGCTCGCGCGATCACGCCCGGACCCCGATGCAGTGGTCCGACGGGGAAAACGCCGGGTTCACTGACGGCGACCCCTGGATCAAGGTCAATGACAACTATACAGAGATCAACGTCGAATCGGCCCGAAGCGCGGACCGGTCTGTCTGGTGGTACTACCGCGAGTTGATCGACCTGCGCGAGGACGAGCAGACGCTGGTCTACGGCGAGTACGATCTGCTCGACGTCCCGGACCCGGTGTACGCGTTCACGCGGACGCTTGGGGACGACGAGTTGCTCGTCGTACTGAACTGGAGCGATCAAGAGCAGTCGTCGTCGCTGTCGATCGAGGACGGGACGCTACTGGTCGGGAACTACAGCGGCATCGAGACGACGCTCGGCGAGACGCTTCGGCCGTACGAAGCCCGCATATATCGGCTCTAGTCGCGATTCGCGTTCTAGTCCCGCATCTGGGCAATATCGATCATCGAGTAGATCGGGACGTCGAGGATCTCCGCTTCGCCGTGTTTGTCGGTGAGTACGACAGCTGCTTCGACGTCGCCGCCCCGATTGCGGATGTGCTCGATCGTCTCGGTCATCGTTTGACCGGTGTCGATGTTGTCGTCGACAACGTAGCAATCCCGGTCGCGGATCGACGCGAAGTTCCGCGAGAACGAACCCGATCCGGCTCCCCCTTCGTCGTTCCACTGGTACTTGCTGGGCAGGTACACGCTGAGGTCGGTGTCCAGCTCCCGACTGATGACCGTCGCCAGCGGACCGCCGGACTTGCCGATCCCGACGGTCAGATCGACCGTGTCGCTCTCGTCGCCCAGCAGGTCCGCCATCGCGATCCCGACGTGAGTCAGGCGATTACTGTCGCGGCCGATCGCACTCCAGTCGACGTGGACGTCCGACGGGCTACTCGCACCGGCTAATTCGTCCGTTCCTTTGCCGCTCTGATCGACGAGCCAGCTCGCGGTTTCCCGGGAGACGTTCAGTTCGTCGGCGATTTCGCCCTTCGAGAGGCCCCGCTCCGTGAGCTCACCCGCACTGTCGATGAGGTCGTCTGTGGACTTCATTCGTCGTCCTGTTCGGTCGCCGGGAATAAAACCACCTGTGGTCTCGATCCGCCGTCGACCGTCCACCATCCCCGAACGTTTTAACAACAAATTATAAATATACAATTAATGAAGCGCATTATATATTTGTCGTTTGTGGAGCGCTGGCGGACTCCTGGGTGGGAGATCCAAGTAGGCATCCCCTGTCATTTGCGGCTGGGAGTACAACGGGGTCACGTGGCGATCCATAAGTAGGTTCACAAGGTCGATCTGCAACCGATTTCGGCGGTCACTGCGGATCAACTCGCCGTTGACGAGACGATGATGCGCCTGCACGGTCAAGAATACTGGCTGCAGGGCGCTGTCGATTTCCAGACGAACGAAATCCTCCACGCCAGTCTGTTTCCGACAGCGACGAAACAGACGACGCAGTGGTTTCTGGACGGGCCTCACCGTCGTTATCAGCTCGATGATGTCGTGTTTCTCGTCGAGGATCCCCATTACAGTGATAGCGAGGCGAAAGCCCAGCCGGTTAGGTGGGAGGAGGTCAACTCGGTCCAGTACTGGCCGAAGATAGATACCGGGCTCACATACGTCCACATGGAAATCGGAATGCAATCGAGCGTGTCTTTCGAGAGGGAGAACGGCGAACATCATCGGTTGCAAATAGTTTCAGCCATGTCGAGCTCAAGGCAGGTGCAGACTGGCTCGGAGCCTTCGCTGTCTACCACAACTCACGTCAAACGTAACGCGATGGCTATGATTCCTCGAGAATTTCCAGGTAGAACGCCTCGTGGTCGTCGGCGACGTCCCCCCAGGTGCGTTTCTCGTAGTCGACCGGGGCGTCCATCGCGAGCCCGCGCTGGATGCCGCTCGCGACCGCTCGCGAATCGGGCGTCACCTGCACGAGCACGTCGTCCGGCAGAATCTCGGCCGCGCCACAATCGGTCGTGACGACGCGCGTCCCGACCGACAGCGCCTCAACGATCGTGATCCCGAACGGCTCCGCCCGCGATGGCGAGACGAACAGGTCGGCGCTGGCGTAGTAGTCGGCCAGTTCCTCCTCGGGGACGTACCCGACGAACTCGACCTGCTCGTCGATCTCCAGCGCCTCCGCGAAGCGCTTCAGCTGGTCGGTCAGGTGTCCGGTCCCGCCGACCACGAGCGTGATGTCATCGCGGCTGAGTCGCTCGACCGCCGCAAGCAGGTACGACAGGCCCTTCTGGTGGGTGTGACGGCCGACGAAAAACAGCATCTCGCCGTCGATGTCCAGCTCCGCCTTGACGTCCCGGCCGGACGGGGTCACCGACGGGAAGCCGTTGTGGATGACGCGCGCGTCGCCGCCGTGGTGGTCGGCGATCCGCTCGCGGGTGACGTTGCTCACCGTGAGCAGGTAGTCGGCCTCGTCGACGATCCGCTGTTCGGCGTCGAGTTCCTGGCGCGGCGGATCGAGGTTGCGTTCGACCGACAGCGAGTGGAACGTCGTGATCCAGGGAATGTCGTGAGCTTTTCTGGCCGCGGCCCCGGGTCGATAGCCAAACCAGTCGTTGGTGTGAACGGCGTCGGCCTCATCGGCCAGCCGAACGAACTCGTCTTCCATCCGATTGACCCGCGTGATGAGATCGCCCGTCCCCGTCTCGATGCCGTGGATGTTCTCTCGGTCGCCGGGGTCGAACTCCGCCGGCAGTGCCAGTTGCATGTCGATGGTGTCGCGACGCTCGAACACCTCGAACAGTTCGGCGATCGCCGTGTCCAGTCCGCCGGTGATCTTCGGTGGGAATCCCCAGCCGAGGTGCAGGACAGTCGGTGCCATGTCGTCGTCACCGCCTCACCACGGTAAATGTGATGTACATATGACTACCGTGGACGGGGGAGTGGTTAAGACTAGCGGCGAGTGCAACGATCGCCCGAAAAAACAACGTGGTGACGCGTGGATCGGTCAGCGGCTACTCCTTAAGGAGCACGTCGACGTCGGCGTGGTCTTCGAGCAGCTGTCCCATCCGTTCGACGGTCTCCGGATCGCGGGTGGGACCGCTTTGCAGGACGTCCTCAGCGCGGTCGATCGCCATCCGGGTGTCGGACTGCAACAGCAGTACCGGGACACCGCGCTTCTCGGCCTCGCCGAGGACCGCACCCGTCGGCCGGAAGCCGCCACCGAGGATGATGCACTTGATCCCGGACGCCTGAAGCGCCGCAGTGACAATCTCCGAGCGGTCGCCGCCGGTGATCATCGCGGCGTTCTGCGTGCGGCGGAACTGGGTGAGCGCGCCTTCCGCGGACATCGCCCCGACGGTGATCCGCTCGATGAACACGTCCGTCGAGACGTCGGTCGTCAGCACTTCGGCACCGAGACGATCGGCGAGTTCACCGACGGTCATGCCCGCAAGTTCCTGGACGCGAGGGATGACACCCAGGACGTCGATCCCGCGGTTCTCCAGGAACGGTGCGACGTCGGTCGTCAGCTGGTCGAGTTGGCTGTCCGGGACGGCGTTGAACAGCACGCCGGCGAAGTCATCCCCGATCTGCTCGGCGGCCGAGATAATCTCGTCGACGTCGCCCGCCTCGTCGTACCGGGACAGCAGGACGACCTTCGCGCCGATCATCTCGGCGATATCTGAATCGGTGAGGTCGACGATCCCGCCGGTCGAGAGCCGGTCGGTCCCCTCGACGACCATCAGATCGCGTTCGTCGGCCTGTTTTTCGTAGTTCTCAAGGATCCGTTCACGAAGCTCGGCGGGCTGTTCGCGCCCGCGGATGGCCTCTTCGATGAACGTCGGCGTGTAGACGATGGGTTCGAGTTCGTGCATCTCGGCGTCGAGATCCAGCAGCTCCCGCGCGAGCATCGGGTCCTCGTCGCGGGTCTTGCCGGTCGCGCTCTGCAGGCGCGTGCCCTTGGGTTTCATGTAGCCGACGCTGTGGCCCGCTGCCTTGGCCAGCTGAGCGATACCGAGGCTGACGGCCGTCTTGCCGGTCGCCGCTTCCGTGGAGGTGACAACTATTGGGTCCATAGTGTAAATCCTGTGTGGGAATCGTTATAGTTCTTCGTCTACCTGTAACTCGTTATAGTTCTTCGTGATCGATCGTCGCGCGAATGTCGACAGCCTCGACGCCGTCGGGAGTTGCAACCAGCGGGTTGATGTCCAGCTCCAGTATTTGTGGGAAGTCTGTCACAAGTTGGGAGATGCGCTGGATCGTCTCGACGACGCCGTCTTCGTCGACGGGGTCGCGGCCGCGGGCCCCGCGAAGCAGCGGTGCGGAGTCGATCTCGTCGATCATCTCGCTGGCCTCGCCCTCGCTGACGGGTGCGACGCGGAAGGTCGCGTCCTCCAGCACCTCGACGAAGATCCCGCCGAGGCCGAACATCACGAGCGGCCCGAACTGCGGGTCGCGGTTCATGCCGACGATCGTCTCCGTCCCGGCGTCGAGATCGGCCATCTCCTGGACCTGCACGCCGAGGATGTTGGCGTCGGGCTGGTAGTTGCGCGCCCGGCTGATGATGTCGTCGTACGTGGAGGCGACCTCCTCGACGGGGACGTTGACCTCGACGCCGCCGATGTCGGACTTGTGGAGGATGTCCGGGCTGACGATCTTCATCACGACGTTGCCCTCGATCTCCTTCGCGGCGTCGACGGCGGCCTGCTTGTCCGAGACGATCGCGCCGTCGGGCGTGGGAATCCCGTAGGCGTCCAGCAGATCCATCGCCTCGATGCCGAGTTTGTTGGTCTCGCGCTCTTTGGTCCGTTCGAGGATCTCGCGGGCACGCTCGCGGTCGACGTCGAAGTCCGTCGCCACGTCGTAGTCGGTCGTCTTGATCTCGCTGTACTCCCGCAGTGCGTCGAGGCTCTTGACGCCGCGGGCGGGATCGAAGTACGTCGGGACGCCGACCTCGTCGATGATGTCCTTGGCGTTGCGCGCGGTCTCGCCGCCCATCAGGCTAGCGGCGATCGGGGCATCGTACTCCTGCTGTTTTTCGGCGATGACCTCCGCGAGGTCGCGGAAGTCGATCGTCTGTGGCGAGGCGACGACGATCGCCGAGCCGACGTTCGGGTCCTCGAGCACGATATCAAGCGCCTGCTCGTATCGGTCGGCCGGCGCGTCACCGAGCACGTCGACCGGGTTGAAGATGTTGGCTTCCTCGGGCATCGATTCCTCGAGTGCCTCGAGGGTCTCGTCGGCGAACGACGCCATCTGCAGCCCCGAGTCGCCGACCGCGTCGGTCGACATCACGCCCGGGCCGCCCGCGTTGGTCACGATGGCGATCTCGTCGTTGTCGGGCAGGGGCTGCCCCTCCAGGATCGAGGCGTAGTCGAACAGTTCCTGGACGCTCTCGGCCCGGATCACGCCGGCCTGCTTGAGACCCGCCTCGTAGGCGCGTTCGCTGCCTGCGATCGCGCCCGTGTGCGAGGAGGCGGCCGACGCGCCGGCCTCGGTGCGGCCTGACTTGACGACGACGATCGGCGTCTCCTTGGTCACCTCGCGGGCGGAGTCGATGAACTCCCGACCGTTCTCGATGTCCTCCAGATAGCCGAGGATCACGTCGGTGCTGGGGTCGTCGCCCCAGTGCTCGATGAAGTCGACCTCGTCGAGGACAGCCTTGTTACCCAGCGAAACGACGTCGTTGAACCCGATGTTGTGGTCGCTCGACCAGTCGAGAACGGCAGAGATAAACGCGCCCGACTGGCTCATGAAAGAGATCGAGCCCTCGAGCGCGGACTTGGTCGTGAACGTGGCGTTCATTCCGATCGACGTCGAGATGACGCCCAGACAGTTCGGACCGACGAGATTGATCCCGTACTCCTCAGCGATCTCCCGCATCTCCTGCTCGCGGGCCGCCCCTTCGCTCCCGGACTCGCCGAACCCTGCGGTGATCACGGCGATATCCCTGACACCGGCCTCGCCCGCTTCCTCCAGCACCGTATTGACGATCTGTGGCGGAACGACAACCACGGCGAAATCGACGCCGTCGACGTCGGTGATGCTCTCATGCGCTTCGAGCCCGAACACCTCGTCGGCGTTCGGGTTGATCGGGACGACGTCTCCTTCGTACCCATCTAGAAGGTTCTCCATGACGGAGCGCCCGACGGCCCCTTCGCTCTCCGTCGCACCGATCACGGCCACACGTTCCGGTGAGAACAGCGTTTCTAGGTTGCCCATCGTATCATCGAAGGTTGGAGGGGCCCCCGGAAATACTTACCTCATTGGCGCTCCGAATGACAACCAACAGCAAACACGTGTCAACCGCCCAATAATGCTTCTATCTCCCGATTTAGGCGGTTTGATCGGCATACCTGATAGTGTATCACACACCCCCCTTCGTGACTCTGACATTTTCCCTGGTTCCATACGACAGCTGTACAATCGTTGATATTCCCCCCTCAGTGAACAGTAGTCGTCGATGCAGATTCCAGCGAGCCCGGTGAGGACGAAATCAGTGAAAGTCGCCGCGAGGCAGTCATTCGAATAGCAAGTCAACTGGAGAGCGACAGGCGAGACGATTGCTACTGGCGGGACCAAGCCGCCGTTACAGCGGTCCCGGCACGGGATAGGGGTATCATGCTGCTCGAGACCTCCCGTCTTTCCGGCTGATCGCATTCCGAACGACAATGAGAAAACGTTTTGACCGGGCAGCGGAATCAGCGGCTATGTCACTCGCTGCGGACACCCGCGATGCGGTTCGATCGCACCCGTTCGTCTACGAGGGGTTGCGTGCGGGGATTCTCAACTACTCCGCCGCGGCCCGGTTCCTGGACATCGGCGAGACCGAGGCCGTCGCGGCGGCACTGCGGCGCTACGCCGAGGAACTGCCCGAACGCGACAGCGACGAACGCGAGCTCCGGGTGACGATGCACAGCGGCGTCGGTCCCGCCGAGGACAGCGACGAGCCGCTGCTCGTGGTGGGCGAGACGGCACTCGCGGCCGACGACGGGGACGCGACGGCCGTCGTTGCGACCGGCGATGTCGGTCCCGACTTCCTCCGGACGGTGCTGGGCCAGTGTGCGGCCGCCGGGATCTCGGTCGAAGCCGCGGCGGTGGGGCCTGACGCACTCGTGGTCGTCGTCGGTCGCCGGGACGGGCCGGACGCGGTGCGGCTGATCGAGCGAAGCGAGGCGTGATAGCGACTCCGACGGATTGAAACGCTGGCTCGCGTAGTGACGGGCAATGACGCTGCGCGTGACGAACACGCTGACCGGCGAGCGCGAGGAGTTCGAACCCGAGGATCCCGACGCCGTCCGGTTGTACTACTGCGGACTGACGGTCTCGGACCCGCCGCATCTGGGTCACGCCCGCGGGTGGGTCCACGTCGACGTGATGGACCGGTGGCTCTCCTGGCTTGGCTATACCGTCCACCACGTCGAGAACTTCACCGATATCAACGAGAAGATCGTCGCCCGCGTCGGCGAGGACGGCGACAGCGAGGCCGCGGTTGCCGACCACTACATCGAGGAAGTCATCCGAGCGATGCGAGACCTCAACCTCCGGCGAGCGGAAGTCTACCCCCGCGTCTCCGAGCACGTCCCCGAGATCGTCGATCTGGTCGAGACGCTGATCGAGAAGGGCTACGCTTACGAGTCGAACGGCTCGGTCTACTTCGACGTGACCGCCTTCGAGGCGTACGGCAAGCTCTCGAATCAGGACGTCGACGAACTGCAAGCGCAGGGCGACGAGGCCGAACAGGCCGAGAAGCGCAACCCTGCGGACTTCGCGCTCTGGAAAGCCGACGGCGTCGAACCAGCAGAGATCGCCGACCACCAGCACCCCGAGGCCGCGCCCGCCGAACAGGCCTGCGAAACCGCCGAGACCTGGGACTCCCCGTGGGGCGAGGGCCGTCCAGGCTGGCACATCGAGTGCTCGGTGATGAGCATGACCCACCTCGAGGAGACGCTGGACATCCACGTCGGCGGGCAGGACCTGGTCTTTCCCCACCACGAGAACGAGATCGCCCAGAGCGAGGCCGCGACCGGCCAGACGTTCGCCAACTACTGGCTGCACGTCGGCCTGCTCGAGACCAGCGACGAGAAGATGTCCTCCTCGCTGGGCAACTTCGCGACCGTCGAGGAGGCCATCGAGGCGTACGGCGTCGACGTGGTCCGGACCTTCCTGCTGTCGACGGCCTATCACAGTCGCGCGACCTACAGCGAGGAGACGATATCGGAGGCACAGGACCGATTCGAGCGCCTCGAGCGCGGCTACGAACGGGCCGTCGAGGCCTGCGACAGCGTCGACGCCCGGACGAAAGTCGAAGCCGAGGAGTTGCGCGAGGCGGTCGAGACGGCCCGCGAGGAGTTCGAGGCCGCGATGAACGACGACTTCAACACCCGCGCGGCGATGGCCGCGCTGTTAGATCTCGTCGGCGCGGTCAACGCCCACGTCGACGACTACGAGGAATACGACTACCGCGGGCTTCGGCGGGCGATCGAGACCCTCGAGGAGTTCGCCGGCGGCGTCTTCGGCCTGTCGCTCGGCGGGACCGACGGCGGCGACGTCGAACTCGCCGAGGACGTGATCGATCTCGTCCTGGACATTCGCGAACGGGAGCGGGCGGCCGGCAACTACGAGCGGGCCGACGAGTTGCGGGACGAACTGGAAGCGCTGGGCGTCGAAGTCCAGGACACCGACGACGGGCCAGTCGCGCGAATCGAGTAGGCCATAGGCTTTTTTCACTCGGCGTCGATCCACGGATATGATCGAATCCCTCGTCTACCGCGGCGGTGCCGTCGAGTCTTACGACGATCTCGCGCGGGCGAAAGCCGCCGAGGGGACGACGTGGGTTCACGCGACGGAGGTCACTGACGACGAGCGCGAACGCGTGCGTGAGATATTTAGCCTGCACCCGCTCGCGATCGACGATATCACCGGCAACGTCCGTGCCAAGACCGAGGAGTTCGCAGACTACGTGTTCGTCCTGCTGAAGACTGCTCGACTCACCCGGGGGCAAACCTCTTTCGAGGAGGAGATCACCGACGATCCAGTGGGGATCTTCTTCGGGAGTGACTGGGTGGTGACGCTGACTCCCGGTTCGGCCGAGGAGATCGGTCGCGTGCGTGCGGCCGTCGAATCCCGGGACGAGCGGCTGCTGGAGCGGGGCTCGGACTTCACGGCCTACCGGATCATCGACGCGATGATCGATCGGTATTTCGACCTGCTGGACAGCATCGAGACGAAGATCGAGTCCATCGAGGACGAGGTCGTCGCCTCGACCGACATCGATCTGCTCGAAGAGATCAACAGCGTCCGGCGGGAGCTGCTCTCCTTTCGCAAGCTCCTGTGGCCGGCCAGGGAAGCCGTCGGGACGCTCGCCAGGGGCGATCCCAAGCTCATCGCCGCGGAGACCGAGAAGTACTACCGGGACGTCTACGACCACCTCGTCCAGCTGGTCGATCTAACCGAGACCTACCGCGACCTAATCGCCGGGACGCGGGACATCTACCTCAACACGCTCTCCCAATCGACCAACGAGGTGATGAAAGTCCTGACGGTGGTGGCGACGATTTTCATCCCGCTGACCTTCGTCGCCGGGATCTACGGGATGAACTTCGAGTGGATGCCCGAGCTGGGCTGGCGGTGGGGATACCCGGTCGTGCTGGGGCTGATGACCGCTATCGCCGCCGGTATGGGCTGGTTCTTCCGCCGTCGGGGGTACATCTAGAGGATCAGCGGACCGAGCAACACTCCCATCAGCGAGACGCGGCGAGCACCGACCCGCGGGGGAAGCAGACCGACTGCCGTCGCCGCCAGAAAGATACCCAGCCCGACGACGCCGCTCAGAAGCCAGAGCAACACGACCAGCAGGGCAAGGACGCCGACCGACAGCCGCGTGTTGTCGAGTCGACCGACGACCCGGAGATACCGATCGCCGACGAGGATCACAAGCGTGAATCCCGCGAGCGACGCGATCGCGATCGCGAGCAGCCACAGCGCCAGCGACTGCGGCGCGTTGACCGAGTCGACGGCGACGACGACGCCCGTGCGAGTCGAACCGAAGGTGACGAACGCCACGAGCGCGAAAATCGCCGTCGCCGTGTTGACGCCGCTGGTCGCGACGACGAACTCGCGTGCGCCCCGGGCACGTGGCATCGCGAGCAGGACCATCGTCGCCGCGATCGCACTGGAGACGCCAGGCAAGAAGCCGACGACTGCCCCCGCCAGCGTCCCCATCGCGGCCAGGCCGACGACCAGCCAGCGAGTCGTCAGCACGACCGGTTCGTCCTGCGGCGGAACGCCCGCGCCGCCGATTGAGTCCAGCAGGATCGGCGCGCCGAACAGCCCGGCGAACAGCGGCGCGAGCGTGTTCCCGACGGGGACGACGCCGCCGACCGGCAGATCGAGGGCGGCGAACCCGAGAGCCGCGCTCGCCGCGAAAGCCAGAGCCGCGCCGATCCGCGCCGCCCGGTCCGGTTCGGACATGATCAGCACGGCGACGACGGCCGTGAGCACGACCGACAGGTGCGCTTCGAGCCACGGCATCCCGGCGCGCATCCCCTTCGTGAGCGGGATCGCGAGCGGGACGGCCGCGAGGACGGCCAGTCCGCTACCCAGTGCTGACAGCCGTAACGCTTCGCGACCCCGCCCCTCGAGGACGAGCCGATGACCCGGCAAGGCGGTCGCGGCCATCGCGGGATCGGGTACGCCCAGCGCCAGCGACGGCACGATGTCCAGAAAGGTGTGGACGACGCCTGCCGCGAGCATCGCGGCCGCGACGTACTGGGGCGGTCCCGGGACGGCCGAGGCCAGCGAGGCGAGCAACAGCGCGAACGTGTTGGCGTGCAGGCCGGGCGTGAGCCCGCTGATCGTCCCGAGACAGATCCCGCTTGCGACGTAGGCGAGTACCAGCGCGGTCGCGAGCGGATCGACCACGAACCGGATGCCCGCAGCTTCCATCGGGCCACGCTTCCTGCGGGTTCGTTGATAAACGTGTGGGCGGGCGCGACAGCCTGACGATTCTGCGAAAATGCAACGGTTGACAGCCGCGCGGCTACGCGGTCGACGTCGAAAGAAACGAACGATAGTGTCGCGAGATTAGCCGAAGAGTTCGCCGAGGCCCTCGCCGCTGGCCTCTTCGTCCTCGTCGTCGTCCTCGTCTTCGTCGGCGGCCTCTTCCTCCTCTTCGGCCTCGTCGTCGCCTTCGTCGGCAGCTTCGGTCTCGTCGGTCGTCGTGGCACCGCCCGTCGCGGGGACGGCGGCGGCCTGCTCGACGGCCTCGTCGATGTCGACGTCCTCGAGCGCGGCGATGAGCGCTTTGACGCGGGACTCCTCGACGTCGACGCCCGCGGCCTCGAGGACGTCCGTGAGGTTCGCTTCGTTGATCTCTTCGCCCGATTCGTTCAGGATGAGTGCTGCGTATACGTATTCCATTGTTGTCACCTTGTGTTAGAACATGTCTCCGAGCGCTGCGCCGGCGTCGCCGTCGTCGTCTTCTTCATCTTCGTCGGCGGCCTCGTCGGCCTCCTGTTCGTCGTCGCCGGCGGCCTCGGATTCGTCGTCGCTCTGTTCGTCGCTCGATTCGGCTTCCGGCTGTTCGAGGTCACGCAGTTCCTCGGGCAGGGCCTCTTGATCGTCGATCTGCGCGGCGAGCGCGCGGACCTGACCGTCTGCCTTGCTGAGGAGGTCCGGCATGACGTCCTCGTTCTCGATGGAGGCGTGGATCGCGAGGTTCTTGGCCTCGCCGCTGGCCTTGCCGAGCTGTGCCGGCAGGGTCTGAGCGGTCGGGAACGAGGCGTTGATCGCCAGGTTCCGTGCGCGTCCGACGGCGGCCTCGACGTCCGAGCGGTACTCGTCGGTGTCGAGTTCGAGGTCCTCGGGCTCGAAGAGCACGCCCTCCGCGTAGACGGCGCGCAGGTCCAGCCCGACTTCCTTGGGCTCGATGCCCAGCTCGGAAAGGACGTTCGAGAGGTCCGCGGAGACTTCCTCGCCCGCCTCCAGTACCGTGCTGTCCTCGAGCACCTGGATCGAGCCTTCCTGGATCCGGGCGTTCGCGCCGACGCTCTGGAGTTCGCCGACGAACGGTCCCGGATCGATGCCCGTGTCACCCTCGGGGATGACGATGTCGTTGGGCGCGACCTCGCCCGCGTTGATCGGAGCGGAGGTCTTGGAGGCTTCCAGCTGCTTGTACAGCCCGAAGGGGTTGTCGTTCGTGCCGATGAGTCCGACGTGACCCGAGATGTACCCGGTCAGTTGCTCGAAGCCCTCGTCAACCGCTTCCAGGGCGCGGACCAGCAGCGTGTTGCGGCTGACGCGCAGTTCGGCCGTGCCATAGAGGTCACGGCGCATGTCCTGGAGTTGCTGGCTCGGGATGCCGGTCAGGTCGACGATGCCGACGCTGTCGTAGGACTCGAGCGTGGCGACGAGATCGTCGATCTCCTCGCGCTTCCACTCGGGGATGTGTTCGGTCTTGCGCTGGGACTCGGCGCTCATGTTAGGCCACCTCCACGGCCGGTCCCATCGTCGTCTTCACGAACACCGAATCCACGTTCAGCGGCCCCTTCTCGAGGTTGGCGTGGAGTCGGCGCAGGATGACGTCGATGTTGTCGGCGATCTCCTCGGCGGACATGTCCTCGGCACCCACGCGGGTGTGGAAGGTCCGCCGCTCGCCGCTGCGAAGCTGGACCGTGTTCTTCATTCGGTTGACGGTCTCGACGACGTCGTCGTCCGGCTGGAGCGGTTCGGGCATCTTCCCGCGTGGCCCGAGGATCGTCCCGAGGTATCGACCGATGTCCTGCATCATGGACGCTTCCGCGATGAAGAAATCGGTCTCCTCGGCGAGATCCTTGGCCTGATCGTCGTCGTCACCCAGGTCTTCGAGATCGTCGCTGTCGAGGACGTCGTCGGCGACATCTTCGGCCCGGATGGCCGTTTCGCCTTCGGCGAAGACGACGATCTTCGTTTCCTGGCCGGTCCCTTCCGGCAGGACGACACCTTCGTCGACACGGTTCGATGGATCGTTGAGGTCAAGATCGCGCAAGTTGATCGCGAGGTCCACCGTCTCCCGGAAGTTCCGGTCAGGTGCCTCCTCGAGTGCGCGAGAGACTGCGTTCTCTATTTCCTGATCTGCCATTGTTCACCTCCGTAGTACGCCAGATGGCTTCTACGGGTCAGTGAAACAGGCGGATGCCTGTCTCGTACGGTCAGAGGCCGATGCGAAACTTAAAGCCGTCGAACGGGAGACGCGAGTGTAACGAGCGTCTCCATGTGAGCGAACGGGGAACGAACGTGACCCGTGAGAAGGCGAGGCCTGAACTGTGTGAGGGCCTCGAACAAGTGAGCGGGGAGCGGTAGCGACCCGTGAGCGGCGCGCGGACGACCCGCGCGCAGGGCAGCGCCGCTCACTCGTCTCCGACGAAGACGGTTTTCAGGCGGTTGCCGCAGTTCGGACAACAGAGCATCTGCCACTTGTCGGGATCGAGGTCGGCCATCGTCTCCCTTCGGATGGCGTCCTCGCGTGCAACCGACTGCTCGCAGGTGTCACAGTACAGGTCCTCGCTCATACGCGAACCAATGGAGCGGGAGGTGAAAAGTCGTTACTGCTGGTCCTCGCTCAACACGAGGTTGCGCAGGATGTCACCGTAGGCCGGACGGGTGACGAGCACGCCGATGAGCACGCCGACGATGGTGACGACGGCGAACCCGAACAGGTCGCCGACCGACAGGAAGGTCAGCGGGCTCATGGCAATGATCGTCGTCACCGCCGCCGCCCCGATAACCCAGAAGGCCTTCCGGAAGCGGTTCTGGAAGACCCGTCCCGTGGCGACTTCGCCCTGTTGGAGAATCTCGTCGGCGATGATGATCAGGTCGTCGACCCCGGTTCCGATCACGGCGATCAGCCCGGCGATGTGTGACAGGTCGAGCGCGAGTCCGGTGACGGCCGCGAACCCGAGCAGGATGAACACCTCCGCGATCGCGGTGAAGATCATCGGGACTGCGACCCGGACCTTGTTGTACCGGAGGAAGACCATCCCGGCGACGCCGAACCAGGCGAACAGGCCAGTGATCAGCGACAGCGACTTGAACTCCTGGGCGAGGCTGGGCTGGATGTAGGAGACGTCACCCTCTGAAATATCGAGGTTCGTCGGCAGCGACCCGACCTCGAGACTGATCTTGATCTCCTGGGCCTCGTCGGCATTCGACGCGCCGATCGTGAACGTCGGGCTCTCCGTGGCCCAGTTGTCGTTGGTACCTAACTCGGCACCGAGGTCCCCGCCCATCCCGTTTGCCCGGACCAATTCGCCGTCGAGGGTCGTCAAGAGACAGTAGCTCCCGGGCTGGTCAGCGCCGGGACCGCCCGTCAGATCACAGTTCCCGATCCCGGACGGGCTCGTGAACCCGAGCTCTTGCATCTGCTGCTGGAAGTTCTGCGCACCCTCTTCTGTGAGTGTGACGGGGGCTTCCCAGCCAGAGACTTCCCCGCCGGGACCGGTTCGCTGGCCGATCTGCCCCGTGCTGGCGATGTCTTCGCCGGTGATGACCGTGGTGTTCGTCGTCGAATTGGCCCCCGGCTCACGAACCGCTGCCTCGATGCGAACGACGCCACGGTCGGTCACGATGTCCCGGACCTGGTCGATCTCTGCGTTGGGGACTTCCACGACGACGAGCCCGTCACCGACAGTCGTCACCGTGCC
Organism: Halapricum desulfuricans; assembly: GCF_017094525.1. NCBI lineage: Archaea > Methanobacteriati > Methanobacteriota > Halobacteria > Halobacteriales > Haloarculaceae > Halapricum > Halapricum desulfuricans. The sequence continues at coordinate 966,213 of NZ_CP064788.1, forward strand.
GCCGGACAGTCCCGTCCGGTCGATCTTGCTCTGGAGGATGTTGACGACGTTCTCCCGGGTGTCCTCAGTCACGCCGTCGTTGACGTCGTCTTGAGTCGCGTTGAACCCCGACGCCTGAAGCGCACTCACGAACTCCTCGTCCGTGACGTTCGTGTCGAAGACCTCAACGGCCCCCTGACGGACGCGAACGTCGATGGGTTCGACGTCGAGTTGATCGGCGAGCTGGCGGTTGAGTTCAGATGACTGGTTCCGGTCGAAGTCCAGATCGCTCACGTACATGCCAGCCAGCGGTGCGCGGATGCGCGTCCCGCCGGAGAGGTCGAACCCGTACTGAAGATTCGTCGGCCCGGTGTCGGCCGGGCGTTCAAACGCGAGCGTCACGGTCGAGTTTTCGGCCCGGAGCGTCGTCTCGCCGCTGATCGAGATCGACTGTTCGGTCGCCGTGATATCGCTCGTGTTCTCCGGCGTGACGACCGTCCCGCCGGTGACCGTCAGCGATCCGTTGACGACTCGTGCCGAGGAGTCCGTCCGCTCCGATATCTCGCCGTTGACTTCGATCTCGGCGTCGGAAGCGACGATCGTGTCCGTCGACTCGTTGGTCGTCTCGACGGTCGTATTGTCGAAGTCGATCGAACTCCGTTCGAGAGTGAGCTGCTGGTCGTCGCCTTCGAGCTGGGCGTACTCCGTCTGTGTCCCGGGATCGCTCTGGGCGATCGGCCCGATGAGCGCGAGCGCGCTGGCCAGCAGGAAGACCACTAACATTACAATCCGCCAGTTTTCGCGGAGGGAGATCATCGTGCCACCCCCTCGAACTTGTACCATCGAAGGAGACTGAGGTTCAACATGTACGTATTCATCAGGTCGGCGGTCAGCCCGAACACGAGGATAAGCCCGATATCGGGCAACAGCGGGATCGCAAGGATCGTCGCGACGATAGTCATGACGGTCATCGCTGCGATCGACGTGAGCGTCATCGTTACACCGGTCCGCATCGCGTTGTAGGTCGACTCGTAGAAGCTCCCGCGCCGCCGCAAAATGTGGTTGTTCAGCAGGATGTCCGAGTCGACCGAGTACCCGATCAGCATCAGTAGGGCGGCGACCGTCCCCAGCGAGAGATTGATTTCGACCAGCCCGGTCAGCGCGAGGATGTCCATGATCGCGAGCGGGATCACGATGTCCGAGAACGCGGAAATGACGACCGCGATCGACGGCACGAACGTCCGAAAGAGGAGAAACACGAACACGCTCATGCCGGCGAACGCGAGCAGCAACCCCAGCAGGGCGTTCTGCTGGTTCGTCGACCCGAACGCTGCCGAGCGAGTATCAGTCCGAATCGGGTCGAATCCGGCCGCTTCAGCGGTTGATCTGAGAGCATCCGAACTCCCTGTGCCCTGTTCCAGGAACGTCACGATGAACTCGTCGCTCCCCTGGACGGGCCGGATCGAATCGATCGGCGCATCGAACGCCTCACGGATCCCCGACTCGGTCGCGTTCGCGATTCGCATTTCCGTCCCGCCGGTGAAATCGAACCCGAGCGGGACGGGTGTCTTGTGTATATACCAGTAGATCGCAATCACCAGCAGCGAAACCCCCAGAACAGCCAGTGGAGGCCCGGCGAGCTGGCGGTTTGAGTACCGGTCGTAGTCAATCTCCGGTACGTCGAACTCGACCATGGACGTGGGTGTGAGACGGCCGTGAATAAGTTTTCCTAAGTCCGTCTACTCACTTCGTGGACTCCCACCCGTCGTCCACGCTGCTCGCGGGTCGCTTCCGCTCCCCGCTCGCTTTTCGAGGCCCCTCGCTTCGCTCGGCGCCTCGCTACTCTGGCAGATACCGGACGCTAAGCACGCCATCGGCGGCGCGAACCTCGACGCGGTCGACGCCGAGGCGGGCGGCGCGGGCGACCGTCTGTGGGTCCTCACACACGTCCTCGGCCGCCTGCTCGGTCCCGTCGTCGGGAACAGTCAGCACGTGTAGTTCCCCCTCGCCGGCCCGCGGCTGGCGCGTCAACTCGCCGACCGACTGGTCGGCGGCGATGTCCCGCTCCTGTTTGGTCGGGGACTCGTCGCTGTACTCGACGGGGATCGTCCACCGCTGCTCGATTGACTCGACCGCGTAGACGGCCGTCGTCGGCGGTTGAGCCGTAAGCGTCCCGACGACCACCTCGCCGGCCTCCAACGGCGGGTCAGGTTGCTCGCCTAGCGTGTGGACCTGACTGGTTGCGACGTCCGTGAGAATCGCCGTCTCGGCGTCGGACTCGCTGACCAGAAACGTGCCTTTGGTCTCGGTCATACCTACTCGTAGACGACGTGAGACGTTAGGCCCTTTCGACTGGGACGGACCGAGGGATCTACGGCGATGGCTACTAGGGGATACTACCGCTGCCACCGGTGGACGAGATAGACGACGACGGCCGCCGAGACCGGCGCGGCCAGCCCCGATAGCGGCGGCAGATCGTAGAGGGCGCGGATCGCGGGTTCGAGCGCGCCGTACTGGGCGGCCGGGTCACGGAACTCCGCCGGTGCGGAAACGACGAGCATGAGGTAGATCGACAGCAGGAACAGGTAGCCGCTGGCGGCCAGCGCCCGGTCGTAGCCGGTGTCGTCGCGTCCGGTGCGGTGACGGCGCGCGACCAGCAACACCGGCGCGACGACGGGCGCGATCACGAACAGCGCGACGACGACGTAGAAGCTCCGGGAGAACGTGAACACGCCCGCGCGCGCTCCGAACGTCCCCCCGACGAGGTAGATCAGCGCCAGGACGAACGCCGCTGAAAGCGCCAGCGCGGCCAGCCCGCCGACGAGCACGTACGATCGGAACAGTCGCGAGCCACTGCGACGAAAGGCATAGGGAAACGCGCCGGGCAATCCCCGATAGGTTCGTTCACTACCGGTCTGGGTGTTCCCGGCCGGCGTCTCTTCAGGTCCCGCGTCGCTCATCGCCTACGTCAACGTTCGGAGCGGGTAAAAACTGCGTGACCGGGATCGGTGCAGTCATACGGGGTCAGCCAGTAGTACCAGTGAGAAAATGGACTCCGAGTACGTCAAGATCGGGGACTTTCAAACGCGACTCCAGGCGGTCGGGCATAGCATCGGGATCGTCATGGCCGCGTTCTTCGTGGGCGGACTCGTGCTTTCGACCGCCGGAGTACTGCTGCTCGCACCGTTCGTGGACATCAGACTTCCGGACGGCGGTCTGACTCCATTCGCGAACGCCGTCGGAATGGCGTGGCAGTTCATCGGCTTCATCGTCGTCGTCGTGGCCTATCTCTACCGGTACGAGGCGTGGTCACTGATCGGCGCTCGACTGCCGACGCTCCGCGACCTCGGATACGTCGTCGGCGGTTTCCTAGCACTCCTGGTCTTGAACATCGTTCTGAGCGTCATCATTAGCGTGATCGGCGTCGACATCGCGCAGAACGCCGTCGTCGGGATGGGGCAGGAGAACCCCGAACTATTCCTGTATCTGATCCCGATCAACTTGCTGCTCGTCGGCCCGGGCGAGGAGTTGCTCTTTCGCGGTGTCGTCCAGCGGCTGTTCAAGCGCGCTTACGGCGTCGTTCCGGCCATCCTGATCGCGAGCGCGTTCTTCGGGGTCGCTCACTTCGTCGCGACGCTCGGACAGGGAGCCAGCGGCATCGCCACGTACCTCGCTGTCGCTGCGGTCCTCGGTGTGGTCCTCGGCACGGTCTACGAGTTGACGAATAACATCGTCGTTCCGGCGGTGATCCACGGCGTCTGGAACGCGATGCAGTTCGCCACCCAGTGGTACGTCGCGACGCACGATGGCCCCGAGCAAGTGCTCGTCGTCCTGGCTCCGTTCTGATACTGCCGGCTATCTACGTTACCTCCGATCAGTAACAGATCTGTTCGACGCGCTGATCGTACAGCCGGGCGAGCAGGTCGGCCATCGGTCCGCCGCCGATCTCGTCACCGTCCAGCGCCGCGACCGGACGGATCTCCCAGGTCGTGTTCGTCAGGAACGCCTCGTCGGCCGCCCGCACCGCCTGGACGGAGTAGTGCCCCTCCTCGATCGGGACCCCTTCCTCGTCGGCGAGCTGGAGGACGATCGACCGGGTGACGCCCGGCAGGAGGGGCAGGTCGGTCGACGGCGTCTTCAGGACGCCGCCGTCGACGAAAAAGAGGTTGCTCGTCGCACCCTCGACGACGCGGCCGTCCGGGTCGCGCATGAGCGCTTCGTCGGCCTGCGTGTCGTCCGTTCGTCGCAGTTCCAGACGAGCGAGGATCCCGTCGAGGTAGTTGTGTGTCTTGGCGTCGGCCGGGATCGACTCGTCGGGGACGGGACGGGTCGTCACGGTCCGGAGCGTCGCGGGTTCGTCCCAGACGCTTTCGCCGTCGAGCCCGCCGCGCGGGAGCGGTGAGACCTGAACGACGACCGTCGGATCGACCCGCTCGTCGGGCGAGAGCTTCCCGGGCTGGACCCCGCGCGTGATCGAGAGCTTGAGGTAGGCGTCCTCGAGGTCGTTCGCTTGCAGGGTCTCGCGAACTCGCTCGCGAAGGTCAGCGCGCGGCGGGATCGCCTCCGCGAACCCCAGCGTCTCGACGGTCCGTTCCAGGCGGTCGGCGTGAGCCTCCCACGCCAGGACCGTCCCCCCGTAGGCCCGCAGCGTCTCGAAGGCCCCGTCCCCGTAGGCGAACCCGCGATCGCGGACGCTGACGGTCGCCTCCGCCTCGGGGACGAGCTTCCCGTCGAGGTGATACTGCATCCGCTTGCCATTGGGGAGTCGAAGGCTTGTGCGTTCCGCTGTCGCGCCCCTCAAGCGGCGATCCAACCAGCCGGAGGCAACGCTTGGGAGAGCCGATAGTATAAGGGACAGCGGCGGTCTACATGCCGGCAGTGAAAGACAGCATTCTGGACACGCTGGGATCGCCCCTCGTCGAGCTGGCGTCGCCGGCGGGCGTGACAGTGGCCGCGAAGGTGGAGTCGTTCAATCCGGGCGGGTCCGCAAAGGACCGCCCGGCGACGTACATGATCGAAGCCGCCGAAAAGGCAGGCGACCTCGGGCCCGGCGACCGGATCGTCGAGCCGACCAGCGGTAACACGGGGATCGGGATCTCGATGGCCGCCGCGGCGAAGGGCTACGACGTCACGATCGTCATGAGCGAGGACAAGTCGGTCGAGCGCCAGCAGCTCATGCGAGCCTACGGCGCGGACCTGCACTTGATCGAAGGCGATATGACTCGCGCACGCGAGGTGGCCGACCGCCTCGAACGCGAGGAGGGGATGGTCCAGTTGCGCCAGTTCGAGAACCCGGCCAACCCGCGTGCCCACTACGAGACGACGGGTCCGGAGATCCTCGAACAGGTCGGCGACCGGACGGTCGACGCTTTCGTCGCGGGAATCGGCACCGGCGGGACGATCACCGGGACGGGCCGGCGGCTCCGGGAGGCGTTCTCCGAACTGACGATCGTGGGCGTCGAACCGGCGGGCAACGCCGTGCTCGCAACGGGCGAAGCCGGCAGCGACGACTTCCAGGGGATGGGGCCGGGCTTCGTCAGCGAGATCCTCGACGTCGAGTTGATCGACGAACTCGAGACCGTGGCAATCGAGGACGCCGAGGCGGAGTGTCGACGCCTCGCCCGCGAGGAGGGGATCCTCGTCGGCCAGTCCTCCGGCGCGATGGGCGTGGTCGCCAGAGACGTTGCCGAGCGCCTCGCCGAGCCGAACGCGGCCGACAGCGATGATCCGCCGCTCGTGGTGACGGTCTTCTGGGACAGCGGCGAGCGATACATGTCCACCGGGATGTTCGACGAACACGAGTGAACGCGGCCGGCGTACAAGCCTCCAGGTGGCCCACCCGAAAAGAAACCGTTTAGTGGCCGCCCACGAACTCACCAGTGGGAACACACGACCGCAAATCTGACACGCCGTCCGATTGGGCGGCTCGGGATTGCGGACGTGTCCGGCGTCACGCGCCGAGTGCAGTGTTTGCTGCCGGCGCGCGAGTGGCGCCACACGGGACGCGGTCAGTGTCGTTCCAACCAGAACCATGGCACGAATGCACACACGACGCCGCGGCTCGTCCAGTTCGGACAAGCCCGTGGCAGACGAACCCCCGGAGTGGAGTGACGTAGACGAAGACGCGATCGAAGCGCGCGTCGTCGAGCTGGCCGAAGACGGCCTCAGTCCGAGTGAGATCGGGCTGAAACTGCGCGATGAAGGCGTCCAGGGCACGCCTGTTCCGGACGTCAAGCTCGCGACCGGCAGGAAGATCACCGAGATCCTCGAGGAAAACGACGCCGACCCCGAACTCCCCGAGGACCTTGCGAATCTCTTCGAGCGCGCCGTCCGCCTGCGCGAGCACATGGACGAACACCCCGGCGACCACCAGAACAAGCGCGCCCTGCAGAACACCGAGTCGAAGATCCGTCGCCTCGTGGACTACTACCGCGGCGACGAACTCGACGAGGAGTTCACCTACAGCTACGACGTCGCCAAAGAGTACCTCGAGTAGATGTCCACCGCCGGTCGCTCCCCAGAGCACGCCCCCGAAGCCAGCGACCTCGCCGACGGGCTCGCGACGGCCGAGTTCGTTCGGCTCGTCGCCGGTGCCGATGCCGACTCGCTGGCCGCCGCTGGCGTGCTCGCTCGCGCGCTTGACGGGATCGCGACCCCCTATCAGGTGAGCGTCGCACGCCCATGGGCGAGCGCCGACCGCACGACCGAGTCCGACCTGACCGTCGCGGTCGGCCCGACCGGGATCGACGGCGACCTGTCGGTGTCTGGCGTCGAGACCGCAGCGAGCGCGACCGCCTTCGAGACCGCGCGCGAACTCGACGCCGACAGCGCCGACCCGGGACTCGCGCTGGCCGGAACGCGGATGGCCGACGCCCCCGCGGCGACCGACCTCGCGGAGATCGCGGGGCTGGAGCGCCGACCCGGCGTCACCGTCCCGACCGACGAGCTCGCGGACGGGCTGGCACACACGACGCTGACGCATGCGCCGTTCTCGGGCGACTCCGAGGCGGCCGCCGAGGCGCTCGAAACGATCGACGACGGAGCCGACGATCGCGAGCGACGCGTCGCCTCGCTGCTTGCGCTTTCCGTCCTCGAAGACAGCCCCGACCGGGCCGCCGAGACGATCGGGGCCGCACTCCGACCGTACGACGGCGGTCCCTTCGAGACGATCGGCGGCTACGCCGACGTGCTCGAAGGGGCAGTCCGTGAGGACCCCGGAACGGCCGTCGCGCTGGCGCTGGGTCACGATGTCCGCGAGGCCGCGCTCGACGCCTGGCGACGCCACGCCCGGAGCGCACACGCCGCGATCGAGGCCGCGACGACGGGCCGGTACGACGGGCTGTTCGTCGCCCGCGACGACGGTGACGTTCCAGTCGAGACGGTCGCGCGACTGCTCCGGGACGTCCGATCGCCCGAACCGGTCGTGCTCGCACTGACCGACGGGCGGGCCGCCGCAGCCGCGACGCCCGAGGCCGCAGTCGATCTGGCGGGCGTCTTCGATCGAGCGGTCGATCGACTGGGCGACGGCACGGCGTTCGGGACGCCTCGGCGCGCGGTCGCGACCGTCGGAGCCGAGACCGCCGACGTGATCACGGCCGTCAGGGAGGCGATCCAGTCGTGAGTCAGCGCGATCCAGATGAGAGTCAGCGCGACTCGGGCCCGACGCGAACACTCGTCGTCCGCACGATACACGACGACGCCGAGGCGATCGCGGCCTCGGTCCGACCGGACAACACCGACGAGATGGCGACGACCGTCGAGGGGCGAACGATCGAGACCGAACTCACACGGGAGACGACCGGAGGACTGCACTCGACGGCGGACGATTACGTCGTCAACCTCCACGTAGCCGCACAGTGTATAACCGACCACGACGAACACGACAACACATGAGCGAACGATCCGTATCCAAACAGAAGCAGCAGAAACGGTGGTACACCGTCCTCGCCCCCGAGCAGTTCGGGCGGGAGGAACTCGGTTCCACACCGGCAACAGAAGTCGAACAGCTCTACGACCGACAGATCGAGACGACGCTGGGCGAACTCCGCAGCGACGCCGGCGAGAACAACACCAAACTGACCTTCAAGATCAACGACGTCGGCAGCGACACCGCCTACACCGAGTTCATCAAACACGAACTCACCCGCGATTACATGCGGAGCCTCGTCCGCCGGGGCTCCTCGAAGGTCGAGGCGTTCATTACGGTCCTGACGACCGACGACTACCGCGTCCAGATCCAGCCCGTCGCGCTCACGACCAAAAGCGCCGACGAGAGCCAGGAGAAAGCGATCCGCCGCACGATGATCGACATGGTCGAGGAGACCGCGACCGAACACACCTTCGAGGACCTCATCGACAGCGTCGTCGAGGGGCGACTCTCCTCGGCGATCTACAACGAGGCGAAGACGATCTACCCGCTGCGCCGCGTCGAGATCCAGAAAGCGACTCTGGAGGCCCGCCCCGAAGAGGTCGCCGCTGAAGAAGAGACCAGCGTCGACGTCGAAGACTGACATCCTCCACACGGCTAAAGCCGTGGGGTTCCCCCACTGGGGGTTGAATCCACGAGTAGCCGGAGGTTCGCAGGTTCGTCGTCGCGTGGCACGATGACCTGCGTTTCGGGCTGTGCCAGTACAGCCCCCGCCTCGGACAGCGGTTTCGAGAACTTGCCCAAGGCTCGTTTGCCAATATTGAGCGCACCGTTCTTGTCGGCATTGTCGTCCAGCCCACACTTTGGACACTCGAAGCGACCCTGCGTTGCTCGGACACCTTCGCAGGCACAGCGGTTGCACGTTTTCGACGTGTCGTATTCTTCGACCAACTGCACGTCGATACCAGCGTCGTGGGCCTTATACTCGATGTAGTTGAGCAGGCGGGCGAACGGCATCTTGTGGGTCTTGTCGTTGACATACCGCCCCTTGTCGTTGTCTTTGCGAATTCCATCGAGATCGCCCACAACGATGACCGCGTTCCGTTCCTCGGCATCCTCCACAATCGAGCGAGCAATCTTGTGGAGGCGGTCGTCCACCTTCCGTGCTTCGGCGTCCCCGATACGCTCAACCACCTGCTGTCCCTGTCGGGGTTTGGCTTTCCCGATGGACTTGCGCAGTTGCTTGTAGTGTTCGCGGAGACGGCGCACTTCTTCACCGTAGAAGGTGGTTTTGCGGTCGGAGAGGAACGCGCAGGTAGCGACCCAGCGTGCGCCCATGTCGATAGCCAGCACGTCGTCGTACTCGTCTTGGACGGTCACAGACCGCTTGACGACGAGATGGACGTACCAGTCACCGTCACGGCACACCAGTTCGCTGTCTCGAAGATTCCCCTCACGGACGAGTTGTGCGTCCTTTCGTGGGACGTGGGCTGGACACCAGATGGAGTTGCCCTGTCCTTTCTCGGGGTCATAGACAGGGACTTTCACCCACCACGACGAGAGAACGGTGTCTTTGTCGTAGGCCACGTCGAACACGTCGTTGCGAAGGACGACAGGTTGTTCCGTACCGGGGTTCGGGTCTTTCTGCCGTTGTACTTTCGACGCCTGCTGATCGGTTGCAGAGTACAGGTCGGCGTCTCCGCCGTGAACTTCAGTCTGGAACGCCTCATACTCACGGGCGAGCAGGTCAGCCTTCCTGTTGGTCAGTGAGTGGAGTTTGACCCGCACCGTAGTTTTGACTGTCCGTTGCATGGCTACTCACCTGCTTGGGCGTCGATGTACTCCTCGATGACTTCGCTGGATACGTCGCTCGCACTTGAGACGAAGTACGAGCGCGTCCACAGCGACGGCAAGCCGAAGTCGAACTCGTCCCGAAGTCGGCGCGAGGAGTAGCCCTTGACCTGTTGCATTATCTTGTTCGGGGCAAGCGTCGGATCGCCTGTGATGAACAAGTGTACGTGGTCGGGGCGAATCGCCAACTCCAGCATCTCTACCCCAAGTTCGTCGGCTTTCTCCTCGATGAGTTCTTCGAGACGGTCGCGTACCTCGCCCACAAGCACCGATTTGCGGTACTTCGGACACCAGATGAAGTGATACTGGAGTTTGTGGACGCTGGTACGTTCTCTGTCGAACCCACGAGGCATCGTCAGTATATAGATACCGCTCACCTAAAGATGTTATGTGAACATCTAACCCCAGCCGTGGCTATGAACGTGGAGAGGCTCCCAGTTGTCGGCTTCATCCCACGGCTAAAGCCGATGGGCTTTCGCCTCGCTACCGCTGTAACAGTTTCCGAAACGCCGTTTCGGTAGTTGTTTCCGCACCGATATGTCGACGGTCCTCTGCTGCGATCGATCACTCGGTCGCTTCGATCCGCCCGACCATGCCGCCGCCCTCGTGGGGCACACAGAAGTACTCGTAGGTGCCGGGCACCTCGACAGTGTAACTGAACGTCTCGCCCCCGTAGAGGTTGCCGCCGCCGTCGGCGAACCACCGCTCGCGGGCCTCGGCTTCGCCGTCGAACCCGCCGGTCGCGAAGTACTCGGCCGCCTCGGGGATCCGGTCCTCGTAGGCTGTGACCGTGTGGGCGCGGGAATTGGTGTTCCGCCAGACGACCGTCGTCCCGACCGGGACCGAAAGCGTCTCCGGTTCGAAGGACATCGAGGTCATCCCGACGTCGTAGCCCGAGCCGCCGGCCCCGACGCCCAGACAGCCGCCGGCGAACGCGGCCCCGCCGGTCGCGAGAAACGCCCGTCGTTTCATACCGGTCGGTCGGGGCCGGAGAGCAAAGAGGCCTCTGGTGGGACATGCGGGACTCGACCCCGAGATCGAACGGCCTAAGGCGATCCTCGGCGACGGGACGGATATGCAGCTCCGGCCCCGGTTTCTCGGTCGCCTCGGCGCGGCCGACGTCGTGACCGTCGCCAACGCCGCGCTGGGCTTTGCCGCCGCCGTGGCCGCGACGATCGACCCGCGACTGGCAGCGCGGCTCGTCCTGCTGGCGGCGATCGCCGACGGGCTCGACGGCGTGCTCGCGCGCGTCTACGGCAGCACGCAGGTCGGCGAGTACGTCGACTCGCTGGCCGACGTCGCCTCCTTCGGCGTCGCGCCCGCCGTGTTCGTCTACGTGATCGCAAGCCGGGAGTGGGGGCTAGAACTCGCGACGCTGTCCGTCGCCGAGGTCGTGACGCTCGCGATTCCGGCGCTGTACGTCGCGGCGGCGGTCGTCCGGCTGGCGATGTACACGGCCTACGACCTCGAGGATCGGACGACTCGGGGCGTCCAGACGACGCTGGCAGCGACAGTCCTGGCGGCGGCGTACCTCTCTGGCGTCACCGACCCCGCGGTCCTGCTCGGCGCGACCGGCCTGTTCGTCTACCTGATGATCACCACGATCGAGTATCCCGAACTGGCCGAACGGGACGCCCTGGCGATGGGGGTCGTGCAGGCCGGAGCCGTGCTCGCGCCGCTGGCGTTCGCGCGCGTGTTCCCGCGGGCTCTGCTTGCGGCGGCGCTGGCGTATCTGCTGCTCGCGCCGGTGGTATACCCGCGGTCGCGGTGACGACCCGAGCGCGGTAGCCGGAAGGGAAACGCTCTTGCCCGAGACACCCACAGACAGGGGTATGAGCAACGGGGACGAGCCGGACGACGGCGAGGCGGCACTGACCGACCTCGAGGACTTCGAGTCGCGGCTGGACTCGGTGGCAGAGTCGCTCGAGGCCGCCGGGACGGAGACCGACCTCGACGACGTCGAGGCGACGCTGGACGCGACCGCCGAGGCGCTCGAGGCCGCCGACCTGCCCGAACCGGACGACGAAGACGAGGACGATCCGAGCGCAGAACTCGAAGGGCGGATCGACGGCCTTCGGGAGGACCTCAACGCACAGCGCGGCCCCTATCTCGAGGACGTCACCGACGACCTCGAAAGCGTCGTCTCGACGGTCGAGGGGACCCGGTGGACCGAAACAGGTAGCGCGGAACTGGACGATGCCGTGGCGAGCTTTCTGGCGGAGATCGACGACGAGATCGATTCGACGGTCGAGGACGGCGAACCGGCCGATCGACTCGACGCCGCCGTCGAAGCGCTCTCGGAACTGGATCTCGATCCCGACGAGGACACGGAGACCATCGAGGCGCTCCTGACTGCGGTCGACGGTCTCGAAGACGATATCGACGCTGCCGAGTCCTGGGACGATCTGACAGTTCGTGAACAGCTCACTGCCGAAGGCTTCTACGAGGTCCTCGGTCCGGAGGGGCGCAGGGACTACCCGCCCGAGTGGAACGCGGTCAAGATCTACGAGAAGCGATACCAGCAGGACCGAAGCGACGGGGAAGCGATCGAGATGATCCTGCTCGCCCTGGAGAAGCTGCCCGGCGGCAAAGACCACTTCATGGAGGAGAACATCCTCGATTCGCTAGCCCGGATCGCGCCGCCGGAGGCGCTCGAGGACGTCCTCCCGATGGCGGGCAAGCGCAACGAGAAGGCGATCAGAGTCGTCGGCAAGATCGGCGACCCCGGGGCGCTGGACACGTTGCTGGATTTCATCGACGGCGACGGGGACCGCTCGCTGCAGCTCGAGACGCTCCGTGCGGTCGGCGCGATCGGCAGCGAGGCGGCCACCCGGACAGTCGCAGACCGACTCGCGGCCGAGGACGCCGAGATCCGCTCCGCCGCCGCCCGGGCGCTCGGCCGGATCGGCGACACGCGAGCGATCGAGCCGCTCGCCGACGTGCTGGCCGACGACCCCGAGGCCAGCGTGCGGGCGAGCGCGGCGTGGGCGCTCGTCCAGATCGGGACCGAACGCGCCTTCGAGGCGGTTGAGACCAACGCTGACGACTCCTATCTCGTCCAGGTCGAGGCCGAGAAGGCCGCGCTGTCGTCCTGAGGTTTTTATCCGAACTCGACGCGACCCCGTGATGTGTCACGGATCAGTGGGGCGCTGCTGGTCGCCGTCGGCCTGACTGCGATCGCCGGGCTCAGCTGCGCCGCCGCGACGACGCCGACCGGGGGAGCCGTGGCGATCGACGAAGCGGGAGTGTCAGCGGCCGACGGGACGAGTCTATCGGTCGATCGGACGACGAGTCAAGCGACCAACGAGACCACGGCGTCGTCGCCCAACGGGACGTCACCACCGGAACTGACAGCCGCCTATCCGAACCCGACCGCGTACGGCGACGAGGGGGAGTATCTCGTGCTCGAGGCACCGAACGGGACCGAACTCGGGGCGTACCGCCTCGACGACGGCCACCGGGAGGCGAGACTTCCCGACCGAACGGTCGGCGGTCGGATCGTGCTGACGGCCAACCGGAGTGCCGTCCCGGACGGCGTCCGGGGTCCGATCGTCGAGTGGTCGGAGATGGTTCCCCTGTCGAACGCCGGCGAGAGCCTGACGCTGTCGGACGGGAACGGGACGGTCGAGACGCTCGAATACGAGGACGCACCCGAAGGTGAGGTGCTCCGGCCCGACACCGACCGGCGATGGCGAGCGCTCGGCGCGACGTCGTTCGAGCCGGTCGTCGGCGGCCCCGGATCGGTTCGAGCGTTCGCGTTGCCGGATTCGCCGAGCGTCCCACTTGCGGTTATCGAGAGCGCAGAGCGGCGAGTCCTGCTGGCGGGGTACACGTTCACCTCCGAGCGCGTGGCCGATCGACTGATCGCGGTTCGCGAGCGCGGCGTCGCGGTCGAGGTGATTGTCGACGGCGCACCGGTAGGAGGACTGACCGAGCGTAGCGCGGCCGTCCTCGATCGTCTGACAGCCGCGAACGTCAGTGTTCGAGTGGTTGGTGGCGACGGGGGACGGTACGAGTTCCAGCACGGCAAATACGCCGTCGTCGACGACCGGGCGATCGTACTCACGGAGAACTGGAAGCCAGCGGGCGTCGGCGGCGCGTCGAGTCGCGGCTGGGGCGTCGTCGTCGACTCGCCAGCAATCGTCGACGGACTGAGCAGGACGTTCCGTGCCGACAGCGGGAGTCGCGGTGCCGTCCCCTGGGAAGCGTTCCGCGGGGACGTATCGCTCGAATCGGCGGCGCCGTCTCGGAGACAGTACCCCGCCCGGATCGAGTCGCAGTCGGTCGCGGTCGAGCGGGCGGAACTGGTCGTCGCACCCGATAACGCGGCCGGTCGAGTTCAGGGGTTGCTGGCGAACGCGAGCGATTCCGTCCGGATCGTGCAGGTGTCGATCGGGGGGCGCGACGATCGGTTGCTCCGGGAAGCGATCGCAGCGGCCGAGCGCGGCGTCGAGGTCCGGATCCTGCTGTCGGGTGCGTGGTACGTCGAGGAGGAAAACCGCCGGCTCGTCGACCAGCTCCGGACGCTGTCCGCCCGCGAGGACCTCCCGCTGTCGGTCAGGCTGGCCGAGCCGGGCGGCCGCTACGAGAAGATCCACGCGAAGGGAGTCGTCATCGACGGCGAGACGGTGGTGCTGGGAAGTCTCAACTGGAACGACAACGCGTACGACGACAACCGCGAGGTCGCGGTCGTCCTGCACGGGACCGAAGCCGGGGCGTACTTCCGGAAGGTCTTCGAGCGCGACTGGCGCGGCGGGATCACGCTGGTGCCCGCGGGCACGGTACTCACACTCGTCGCCGTCGTACTGCCGGTCGCGCGACTCGGCCGGCGTGTCGAATTCGCATCGCAACCCGGGACGGAGCGGGAAGTACCAGGAGCACGGATCGACTAGGTCGAAGCGATTCCGGGACGGAGGCGCTGCCGTCGCGAACGGACGGCCCGGGGCCGACGCTTTTGGTTCCGGGCGTCGAACTAGCAGGGAATGACCCGTTTGCGGCGGTATCTCGGCGAACGTCACCGCCTGCTCGCGTGGACGTTGCTGATCGCCGGCGGGGGCTGGGTCGCGCTGAGAGAGTACCCGCCCGAACTCGCCGCGTACGCGGATCGGCCGACGGCGGTCGCGGTTCTGTCGGGCGTGTGGCTGGCGGGCGTGCTGGTCGTTCGACGACGCGAGCGACGCGCCTGGCGACGGCTGATCGAGGCGACGCCGTTCGAACCGCAGCACGACGGCGGCCTTCGCCGTCCGCCGCTCCAGCGATCGCTGAAGGGCAACGTGATCACGGCAGAACCGGTCGCTCGCGGGCTCGTCCGCCAGCGCGCCGTCCGCGTCGAGGCGACGGCGGGCGGCGTCACCGAGCCGATTGACGTCGTGCTCACCTACGTCGGAAGCGGGGGCACCGATCGCGGGGTCCAAACAGGGACCGACGTGCTCGACGAACAGTTCGTCTTCGAGGTCACGTCCGGATCGAACCTCGCGTCGGTGTTCGATGCCGAGGTCCAGTCGGCGCTGCTCGACGTTTCGATCCCCGGCGAACTGGGGATCGACGGACGACACGTCAGCTACGAGATCCCGTTCACCCGCGTCCGGCCGTCGGAACTCGGTGCCGTCTCGAAGGCGGTCGCAACGGTGACCGCCCGCATGGAACACCTCGTCGCCGCCGGTCGACTGTGATCGCCGAGCGACACACGACGTTAAGGTTCCAACGCAACGAATTCGAGCCCGCGCTCGGCCAGCAGCGAACGGGCGCGGTCGGTGACCGACGGCGCGACGAGAATCCCGCGGACGCCGGTCTCCGCGTGGAGGTCCCGCTGCAGGGCCTCGACGTAGCGCGCGAGCTGGCCCACGGCGTCCGGGCCAACCCGCCGGCGTTTCAACTCCAGGACGACTGCCCGTCCGTCCTCGTCCTCGCCGTAGACGTCGACGGCACCCGCAGAAGTCCGTCGCTCGGTCGCGAGCGGGATAAAGCCGGACTCGATCAACGAGGGGTCGTCGAGGATCCGCTGGCGGAGGTCCTCCTCGGTCCCGGACAGCGACAGCTCCTCGGGGTCGGTCACGTCGAACGCCGCGACGTGCTCGACGGCCTCGAATTCCACCACGAGCTGTTCGTCGGGGTTGTCCCGGTGGCTTTCAACCACGAGCCCGCCGTCGACGGTCACCTCGCGGGTACACCCCGGCGGCTGCCAGTTCACCGGCTGGTGGCCCTCGTCAGTGTGGACCAGGACGGTCCCGTCGGGCTTGCACATGACGTGGCGGTCGCCGGGGCCGAGCGTGCTCGCCGCCCGGCCGTCGTACTCGACGGTACATTCGCCGAAGATCGTCACGACGGCCCCGCTTTCGAGGCCCGCCTCGACGACCGACCGTGCCGTCTCGATCGAGGGATCGGTCCGGGCGCGAACGTCGGATGTCACGTCCGCCCGTACTCGACCCGGGAACTAATACCGTCCGTTCCGTCCGTGCTCGCTCGGGGTGTCCATCGGACTGGGGGACTGTCGGGAGGACGGCTATCGGTCGGGCCGTCGCGGATCGAGGACCTCGCCGTCGAGGCGTTCTCGGACGGCCCGGTCCAGGATCGTCTGGGCCTCGACGACGCCGAGGGCCCCGTCCGAGATTCCCGTCGCGAGGACGCCTTTCGCCGCCCGGAGCCACCGCCGGAGCTCGGCCGCCTCGTCGGGGCTGTCGACAGCAACGATCAGTCCCCGGTCGTCTCCCGCCGTTGAACGCTCCCTCAGGTAGTGGTCGAACCCGAACCACAGCGGCAAGTACGTCTCGATATCGTACTCGACGCCGACGCGATAGACGGCCTCGTGGCGGGCGAGATCGACCATCGTGAGCACGTGTTCGAACGGGCGCGCGACGACGTTCGGAGTCGGATCGACGTCACCGCCGGCGTACGGATCCGATGGCGTGATCGACCGGGCGAGCCGGCAGTCTAGCCCGCCCAGCCGAGACGTGTGCACGTTGAACCGCCCGTCCGGACGTTCGTAAGCGACCAGCGCGCGATGGCTCACGGCTCCCATCCCCTCCGTGCGTCTGCGAGTGCGATCACGCCCCGAGATGTGTCGGACCCCGGTATAAACGTCCGCCCGCGCCGGGGACTGTCCGAATTCACCCCTATTTTCCGAGAGGGACACGTTCCCGAGTATTACGAATTAGGGCAAAAGTATTATTTCTCCGTCCGGTATCGACGGCAAGAGCATGTACGATCGTCGCACGGTACTCCGGGCGGCCGGTGCGGGGGCGGCGGCCGCACTGGCGGGCTGTTCAGTGACGGGCGATACGGCCACCGGCGCACGGACAGTGACCGACGGCGCGGGTCGGGACGTCGAACTGCCCGAGTCGGTCGAGCGCGTCGTCGCAGTCGGGCCCGGATCCCTGCGGCAGGTGGCGTATCTCGGCGCGACCGATCGGGTCGTCGGCGTCGAGGCCGACAGGAACGGCTCGACGACGTCGGCACCGTACAACGTGGCCAACCCGGACCTCCGCGAGAAACCCGTTATCGGCTCTGTCGGACCCAACGCGGGCGGCAACGCCGAAGCGATCATCGCTGCCGATCCGGACGTGATCTTCTTCTACGGCGACACCTCTCGCGCCGAGACGCTGCAATCCCAGACCGGCATCCCCGTGGTAGCGTTGCGGATTACGGACTTCGGCAACGAGCACCGACGGAAACGCGTCTACGACATGTGGCGACTGGTCGGGACAGTCCTCGGACGCGAGGACCGGGCCGAGAAGCTGGCGACGTTTGTCGAGGAGACGGTCGCCGACCTGCGTGATCGGACGGCGGACCTCCCGGACAGCCAGCGAGCGGCGGCATATGCCGGTGCGATCAGTTACAAGGGGGCACACGGGATCGCGACCACGCGCAGACAGTTCCCGCCGTTCAGGTACGCCGGCGTCGAGAACGTCGCGAACGGGCTCGAGACCGACGGGCCGTCCGTCGAGGTCAGCGAGGAGGCGCTGCTCGACTGGGACCCGGAGACGATATTCGTCGACGCGGATAACCTCTCGCGCGCTCGCGAAGATCTGACAGACAACGACGTGTACGACCGGCTCGCGGCCGTCGAGAACGGCGAGGTGTACACGCTCCTTCCCCACGCGAGCTACCACCACAACTACGGATCGGTCCTGGCGAACGGCTACTTCGTCGGCACGACGCTGTATCCCGACCGGTTCGGCGACGTCGACTTCCGGACGAGGGTCGATTCGATCTACGAAACGATGCTCGGTGCACCGCTATACGACGATCTGATCGACACCTACGGGGCCTATCAGCGCCTCGATGATCTCGATGTCGGGTGAGACTGTCCGGGAGAACGACCCGGGTCAGCACTCCGGGCGTGACGAGACGGCAACATCGCGAGGTAGCGAGACAGTCCGAGAGCACCGCAAACAGACGACGCGACGCACCTACGTCGTCGCCGCGGGATCGACGCTCGTGCTCGTCGTCGTGTCGCTGCTCGCGATCGCTCTCGGATCTGTACACGTTCCGTTGCCCGACGTCCTCGCCGCGCTCGTCGGCGGCGGGAGTCAGACCCAGCGCACGATCGTCTGGAACGTTCGCTTGCCCCGGATCCTCGGTGCCGTCGTCGCCGGGGCGGGGCTAGCGGTCGCCGGCGCGGCGATGCAGACTGTCCTCCGGAATCCGCTCGGCGCGCCGTACACGCTGGGCATCTCGCAGGCGGCAGCGTTCGGCGCGGCCGTCACGGTCGTGTTCGGGTTTGGCACCGCGGCCTCGGAGTTCGCCTCGCTCGGGCCGTACGTGACGACCGTCGCGGCCTTCCTTGCGGCGATGGCCTCGACTGGACTGATCCTCCTGCTGGTGATATACCGACAGGCCACTCCGGAGACACTGATTCTCACGGGCGTCGCCGTGGGATCGCTGTTCACTGCCGGGATGACGCTGTTGCAGTACTTCGCCAGCGACACCGAGGTCGCGGCGATCGTCTACTGGACGTTCGGTGACGTCGGCCGCGCCGGCTGGCCCCACGTCGTCGTCATGGGCGTCGTCGTCGCGGTCGGACTGGCGTACTTCCTGGCCAACGCCTGGAACTACGACGTCATGGACTCGGGGACGGCGACCGCGAAGAGCCTCGGCGTCCCCGTCGAGTCTCTGCGGATCAGGGGGATGGCCGTCGCGTCGTTCGTGACCGCGATCGTCATCTCGTTCGTGGGAATCATCGGCTTCGTCGGACTGGTCGCCCCCCACATCGTCCGGATGCTCGTCGGCGGGACCGAGCGCCACTTGTTGCCGATCACGGCCGTCGTCGGCGGTGCGCTGCTGGTCGCGGCCGACACGCTCGCGCGGACGGTCCTCGCGCCGGTCGTCCTGCCGGTCGGGATCCTCACGTCGTTTCTGGGCGCGCCGCTTTTCGTCTATCTCGTGATCAACGGGAGGGAGTACTGGTGACTCTCGAGATCCGGGATCTCGCGTTCGCGTACGGCGACGAACCGGTCCTCGACGGCATCGATCTGACCGCCCGTTCGGGGGAGTTGCTCGGGTTACTCGGACCCAACGGCTCGGGGAAATCGACGCTGTTGCAGACGCTCAACCGGATTCTCGAACCCGATGCGGGGAGCGTCCGGGTCGCGGGCGACCGCGTCTCGGAACTGGATCGCACGGCGCTCGCCCGCCGGATCGGCTACGTCCCGCAGGACGAACAGGGCGCGTTCCCGGCGACGGTCTTCGAGACGATCCTGCAGGGCCGGCGGCCCCACGGCGGCTGGTCACCGGGTCCGGACGACCGCGCGGCCGTCGAGGCGACGATCGAGCGACTCGGACTCGCCGAGTTCACGACCCGGAACGTCGCCGACCTCAGCGGTGGCCAGCGACAGAAGGTCCGGCTCGGGCGCGCGCTCGTCGGCGATCCGCCGGTGTTGCTGCTGGACGAACCGACCAGCGCGCTCGACCTGAAACACCAGCTCGACGTGATGGAACTGGTGGTCGGACACGTCCGCCAGCGAGGCGTCACCGGCGTCGTCGCCATCCACGATCTGAACCTCGCGGCGCGGTACTGCGACCGTGTCGCGTTGCTTTCCGACGGCGAAATATACGACGTCGGCGGCCCGAACGTGCTGACTCCGGAGACGATCCGCGATGTCTACGGCGTCGAGGCCACCGTCAAGGACCACCGCGGTCGGCGGCTGATCGTCACCGAGCGTCCCGTAGACGCGCTGCCCGCTGATGCGCGGACCCCGGTCGCGAGTGCCGACGACGACTGATCAACGTGCGACTCGGATCGGAACGGTGCGGAGCGACGATCCGGACGCGATGAACGACCACGATCGCTATCAGGCTGCAAATACGTACTAGCAACTATGACACATTTATTATAAATGAATCCAAATCGACTGAGAACGTCTTTTTCCGGACTGTATTCTTTACTGTCGCTTCCGATATGCGGAGAAAATAGCCGATAACATCACAGAGGCGAACCACTCTACGGGCGATCATATCTATCCCCAAATAATCGAGATTGTGCGGTTTTGTAGGGTTATATGCCGATATGATCCCGGAACAGTCTACTACAATCCGTTCAGAGAGCACCACGATACGAGGGGGATCGATCGACGCCATCTCCAAATTCTTACTGTTTACCCCGGACCACCAGTAAACATATGTATTAGTAGTCGAATACAGGTTGTATGGCGACGGCTCCACAGGGCAGGCGTCCCGTCAAACGGATACAACAGGAAACGAGGTACGACTTCCTTTCGCTGGCGGTCGATCGGGAGCCGGGAGACGTGGTTTCGGAGTTCTCGGCAGAGATCGACGCGGCGCTGGAGCGTGCCATCGAGGACGACCTCGAGGTCGCGTGGCTTCAGGGGCAGAGCTGTACCGGTTGTACGATCTCGCTGCTCCAGGGGGAGTATCCGGGAGACACGTTCCAGCTGGAGCGGTTCAGAGAGTCGATCGGGTTCCACCCGACGCTGATGACCGACGCCGGGGACAGGGCGCTGGAGTCGATCGAGACCGCTCCGGACGTGCTGGTCATCGAAGGTTCGATCCCGGTCGAGGTCCCGCGCTCGGCGACGCTCGGGGTCGATCGGTTCGGGAACCGTCGGCCGATCGTCGACTGGGTGATGGAACTCGCGGAGCGTGCCGAGGTGGTCGTTGCCGTCGGGAGCTGTGCGGCGTACGGCGGGCTTCCGGCTGCCGGCAAGCGCGATCCGGAGGCAGCACGGCCCAGTCCGACCGGTGCGTCGGGCGTCCAGTTCGACGGTATCGACCCGGGTGGCGTGGTCGGTCCGGCGTTCACCACCGGCGCCGACCTCCCGGTGATCAACGTTCCGGGCTGTCCGGTCCATCCGGACCACATCCTGCTGACGCTCGCGACCGTTCTCAACGGCCACACGCCAACTCTCGACGAATTCAATCGGCCGCTGCCGCTTTTCACGCCGCTTATTCACGATGATTGCGCCCGTCGCCCGGACTACGAGGCGAAGAACTTCGCGTCGGAACCCGGCGAGGATGGATGTCTCTACGAGGTCGGCTGTGCCGGCGTCCACGCCCACTGTGACGATTCCAAGCGACTCCGGAACGGCGAGACGACGATCTGTCGTGACGTCGGTGCGCCCTGTATCGGCTGTGTCGAGCCGGCGTTCTGGGACCGATTCACGCCGTTCTATGAGACCCGTGAGACGAGAGAGGAGGTCGACGAGCCCGAGCCGATCGACGAGTCCGAGCCGCTGATCCCGAGACCGGGGAACAGCCTCGCCGGGTTGTTGATCGCGATCCCGGTCTGTCTCCTGCTGGTGCCGTTGCTGCCGGTCTTCGGGGCGGTGTGGCTGCTCGACCGCTGGGTCGGTCCGGACGGGCCGATCGCCTGGCGTGACGATCCACGAAACCGAACGGTCGGTGATCGCTGATGCCGGAGATCGAGATCAACCCGACCACGCGGATCGAAGGCCACCACAGCACGACGATCGACGTGCAGGACGGACAGATCGCGTCGGCCAAAAGCCACATGGAGATGTTCCGGGGCATCGAGAACATCACCGTCGGACGACCGCCCTCTGACGTCCCGCAGATCACGCAGATGGTCTGTGGGGTCTGTTTCACCTCCCACCGGAAGGCCGCGACGCTCGCGCTCGAGGACGCGGCCGCCCGCGCGGGCGTCTTCAGCGGCGTCCCGTACAACGCGCGAGTCCTTCAGAACGTCATGGAGGGGATGTTCCTGCTCTGGAACCACGCGATCCACCTGTTCACGCTGGCCGGGCCCGACTACAGCGACGCCGTCGCGGACACTGGCTACGAGCGACTCGATCCCAACGGCGGGGCCGGCTACGAGAGCGCGCTGTCCAACCAGCGGACGCTGCTACAGGCGTTCACAGAGTTCGGCGGCCGGGCGCCGCACCCCCTGACGTACGCGCCGGGTGGCGTCGTCGCCCAACCGGACGCGGAGACGATGGAACGGGTCCGCGAGCGCGTCGAATCGGTCGACGAGTGGATCGGCCCGACCGACGCAGTCCCGGAAGTGCTGGAGGCGGTCCGCGACCGGCGGGGGCCGCCGAGCGGCGCGAGTGGACTGTACGACGTGCTGAGCGTGATCGTCGCTGCCGCCAGGGAAGACGCCGACGAGTTCGGGGTCGGGCCCGGGCGCTTCTACGCCAACGGGATGTTTTACGACGAAGGGGGCGGTCTCGTGTTCCCGGGCGGCGTCGTCTCGGACGGGTCGCTGCGTGATCCGAGTCGGACGGAGCTGCTCACGAGCATCACCGAAGACACGAGCCACGCATGGTACACCGAGTCGTCCGGAGGCCATCCACAGCGCGCCCCGCCCCCGGAGCCGGCACCGGACAAGGAGGGGGCGTACTCCTGGGGGAAAGCGCCGCGGTTCGACGGCAGGGCGGTCGAGACGGGACCGCTCGCGAGGCTGATCGCCGCCGACGAGGACCCGTTCGCCCTCCGGTCGCGACTCGGCGACGATCCCCGGCAGAGCAGCACGCTGAATCGTCTGATCGCCCGGGTACAGGAGTTCTTGCTCGTCAGGGACATGCTCGGGGAGTGGCTCGACGCGGTGGACGTCGACGGACCGCTACGGGCCGAGTGGACCGACGACTTCACGGGCGAAGGAGCGGGACTCTGGGGCGCTTCGCGCGGTGCTCTCTCCCACTGGGTTCGGGTCGAGGACGGTGAGATCGCCAACTACCAGATCATCTCGCCGACGCTGTGGAACCTCGGCCCCCGGGACGAAGCTGGCAACCCGAGCATCCTCGAGTACGCACTGGAGGGGATGGCCGTCGAGGATCCCCGCGATCCGGTGAACGTGATGCGGACGATCCGGTCGTTCGATCCCTGTCTCGGCTGTGCCGTCCACGTTCAGGCCGGCGGCGGCGAACGGTTCGTTGGCGATCTGGAGCCACCACGTCCGGGAACCGGTGCGATCGACGGGTAGGGATCTCCCGGCGACGAACGGTCACACGTCACGGTCCGAGAGCGCCAGCACCGCCCCTGCCAGTACGTCAACGGCGATTTCGATCGACGCCTCGTCGACGTCGAAGGTACTCGTGTGATGGCCGCCCGGGTGATCGGTTCCGACGCCGACGTAGGTGGCATCGCCGCCGCTGTCCTGAACATGCCGCATCAGGTAGGTCGCGTCCTCGCTCCCGCCGAGTTCGTCGCGCTCGGTGACCGCGGTCACTCCCGGGCTCTCGCGCGCGACCTCGGCCACGACCGCGACCAGTTCGTCGTCGCTCTCGGCGCTCGGGGCCTGCCCGCGCGTCTCGACGGCCACGTCGCACTCGTGCATCTCCGCCGCGCTCGCCAGCACGCGCTCGGCGCGCTCGTAAGTGTAGTCGGCGAGTGCCGTCGTCTCGCCCCGGACCTCGCCCTCGACGAACGACTCGTCGGGGACGATGTTCGTCGCGGTGCCGCCGCCGACGATACCGGCGTTGACCCGGGTCGCCCCGTCGGTGTGTCGCGGGATGGCATACAGGTTCTGTACAGCGGTCGCGAGTGCCTGTACCGCGTTCGCCCCCTGCTCGGGGTGGGCTCCCGCGTGAGACGATTCTCCGGTGAATTCCGCGAGGAACTGCCGGACGGCGAGGAAGCCGTCGATTCCGGCGACCACCTCGCCGGTCGGGTGGTCCAGTCCGACGTGGACTGCGAGCAGATACTCGACGTCGTCGAGGTGACCCGACTCGGCCATCGGCTTCCCGCCGGCGATACGTTCTTCCCCCGGCTGGAAGAACACCTTTAGCGTCCCGGCGAAGTCCGACGCGAGCACCGCGTCGATCACGCCCACCCCGAACGTTGCGTGGGCGTCGTGACCACAGGCGTGCATGTAGCCGTCGTGTTTCGAACGGAACCCCTCGGCTGCGGGGTAGTGGTGTTCCGCGTCCGACTCCGTGATCGGGAGCGCGTCGATGTCGACCCGGAGTCCGACGGTCGGCCCCTCACCGCGTTCGATCACGGCGATCGCGCCGGTGTACCCGCCTTCCATCGGCTCCAGCAGCTCGGGATCCACACCGGCCGAGAGCGCCCGGTCGTACCACTCGGCGATCCCCTCCTCGTCGGGAACGTTCATCCGGGCAGCCTCCTCGAGCACCGCCGGCCCGTAGTGGATCTCGTCGACGTCGCGTGCTCGCAACGCCTCGACGATCCGGGCAGTGGTGTAGAACTCCCGCCAGGCGGGCTCTGGGTGTTGGTGGAGATCGCGTCTGAGGGCGATCAGGCCCTCGACCGTGTGTGTAGATACCATGTCGGTGCCACGGGATCGGTCGGCATAAACACCTGTGACGAGCAGCGACACGCCGAGGCGTTGCGATCCGACAGACCGGTGCGGTCGCTCGCGGGTTCGAGCGGCTGCGGGGAGTAAGCCCCCTTCTGTTCGGCCCGGCATTCGGCTGAGCGTCCGCGCCGCGTCCGGGCTACCTTGTGGCGCGGACTTGCACCGGTGAGGATTCGCCGTTCCATCCGTTCTCTGCTGTCGGCCTTCGGCGGGTCAACTTCCCGTTCCTTTCTCGGCAGGATACTCTGCCGGGCTTTCGTCCGACAGTCGACCCGACCTTCGTCAGTCAGGGTTCGCACGCTTCATCAGTCGAGCAGAGCGGTCTCGTTTCTGTTCCAGAGCCAGCGGTCTCCCGCTCCGGGTTTGCACCCGGTCACCTGCCCGGACGGTGGGGGGACTTTCCTCATGCCCCTTGCACGTGTTCCGGCGAGGCCTGAACAGTGATCCGGGGCACGGGGTCCGGGCTCCCGCTGCCATCTGACGTAGTCGGTCGTCCGGATTAACACTGTCGGCTGCCGTCGAGCGGTCGCGTGTTGGCCGGAACAAAAACGTGGGTTTAACAGTCCGGGTCACGACGGTCCGGGTATGCAGGGTAATCTGCCGCCGGAAGCACAGGAGAAACTCGAGGAACTGCAGGATCTGCAGGAGACGGCCCAGCAGGTCGCCACGCAGAAACAGCAGGCCGAGACCCAGCTCTCGGAGGCCGAGAGCGCGCTCGACGCGCTCGAGGACATCGACGAGGACACGGGCATGTACCGTCAGGTCGGCGAACTGCTCGTCGAGAGCGACTACGACGAGGCCTACGACGACCTCGACGAGAAGGTCGACAACCTCGAAGTACGCGTCGAGACCCTCGAGAAACAGGAAGAGCGCGTCCAGGAACAGTTCGAGGAACTCCAGCAGGAGCTCCAGCAAATGCTCGGCGGCGGCGGCGGTGGCGGCGGTGCCGGCGGCCCGAGCCCCGACGTCGGCCCCGGCGGCGACTGAGGCCATGGTCGAAGACCGCGAGGTCGTCCGGACGGCCGCCGATGCGGCCGAGAACGTTATCTTTTCGCGTTGTGACCGCTCGGCAGTCGACGACCTCGACATCACCGTGACCTTCGAGGAAGGCGTGCTCGAAGTCGACGTCTATCTCGACGTCGCGGACGACCGGATCGACGACCAGCAACTCGCCGACGACGCCGCACTGGCCGCGCGAGCCGCCGTCGACGAGCTGTTTGCCTAGGCCTCGCCCTCGTCGCGGACGAACCCCGTCCGGAAGGCGATCCAGGCCAGCACACTGATGAACAGGATGGGCGGCAAGATCAGAAACGCCCACAGCGGTTTCAGTCCCCACCCGAGCAACAGGACCAGGTTCCCGAGTCCCAACAAGAGAAAGGGCAACACCGCCAGCGTCGCCTGCTTGCGGTCGAGTTCGACCTCTACGCTGGAGGCGCTCATGGCCGCGTGTACGCGAGTCCGATAGAAAAGAACGGCGTTACCGGCGATTTCCAGGGGGAGGGCCGAGCGCAGGGGGTCTACTCGTCGGGGCCGGGAGTTCAGCTCTCGACCGTGTCGTCCGCGTCAGTCTGCTCGTCGCTATCGCCGTCGTCCGGCGTGATCTCGGCGATCGACGAGCCGAGGTCACCCTCCAGCTCGCCGTCGAGGAACTGGTTGATCGTCTCGTGGATCTCGGTCACGAAGTCGGGGACCTGCTCGGGCATATCGGTCGGCGGGCCGCGGTCGTGGTCGGCGTTCGGACCGCGGTCGTCACTCGCGTGCGGGCCACGGTCGGCGGGCGGGCCACGCTCGGACTCGACCTCAGCCGTCGTCTCGTTGGCGTCGTCCGCGTCGGGCGTCGCGTTCGGCTGGTCAGTCGTCGGTCCGTCCGTGGGGGCGTTGCCAGGCAGGGCCGCCGCCGTACCGCCGGCGACGAGCACCACTGCGAGGGCAATGCCTGCGATCTTTGTGAGATTCATGTTCGTTGCCTCCGGTCGGACCTATGTCGAGAGAGCCACTTCAACCGGGAACTCGCCGAAGCCGGTTCAGGGTCGATCGATCCGAATTGCGGCGACTTGATCGGTCAAACCGGCTTAATCGACGACAAATTTATATCGGATGATCGAATTCGGGCCACGTCCCGCCGGTAGCACGACCGGTCTTCGATGGCGCGCCCGAGTACTTTTGACAGTTCGCACCAAACGTCGAGACATGGAACACGAGGCGACAGTCGAGGGGATCGGCGTCGGGGTCGGGGAGGAAGGAGCCGGCGCGCCCGTCGTCCTGTTGCGAGCCGGCGGGCAGTACGTGCCGATCTTCGTCAGCGCCGATCAGGCCCAGTCGATGCAGCTGGCGATCGACGAGGAGCCCTTCGAGCGGCCGCTGACACACGACCTGCTGATCGAGATGCTCTCGGAGTTCGGTGGGGCGATCGATCGCGTCAGGATCGACGACCTGGCGGACGGCACCTTCTACGCGAAGATCGACGCCGAGCAGTACAACGAGGGGTCACGCAAGGACGCCGTCTTCGACGCGCGGCCGAGCGACGGGATCGCGATTGCACTGCGGGTCGACTGTCCGATCGTCGTCGACGACGGGGTCGTCGAGGCGGCCGGTCGACCGCCGGAGGCCTTCGAGGTCGACGACGAAGCCGGGGAGTTCGGCGGCGAGGAACTCGACGAGATCGGCGATTTCGAGGAGGAAGACGACGAGTTCGGCGGGTTCGGCGACGACCCTGACGAGTTCGGGCGCTGACGATCGCGTGAGGACAGTAGAGCATGACCACGTATCTCCTCGCGAGCGCGTCCGTCCACACGACTGCAACGGTCTGTGACTACCTCGTCGATCGACTCGCCGACGACGACACGGTGATGGTACTCGGCGTGGTCGAACCGGGGGCCCCACAGCGGGACGTCGGTGACGCGATCAACGTCGCCCGCGCACGCCTCGCCGCGGCGACGGTCTGGACCGAACGACGCGAGGGCGAGCCGGTCGAGGAGATCCTCGAGCTAGCGGCCGACATCGACGCCGACGAGCTCCTCGTCGGTCGGCGGAGCGGCGATCCCGAACGCCAGAGCGCGGGTCTCGGGAGCACCGCGGCGGCCGTCGCTGGCGAAGCCGAACGGCCGGTCGTGGTCGTGCCGGTGTGATCGCGTCCGACAGTATCAACATACCCGGCGCGCAATCGGGGGGTATGTCGGCATCCGAACTCGCAGCCGCCGTCAAGAAGTCGCTCGCGGTCGACGACGAGGAGTTTCAGGCACAGGCGGTCGAGGAGGCCGAACGGCTCAAAGCGGAAGTTCGGGACGGGACCTTCGACAACAGCGAGACGATTGTCGGTCTCGAACTGGAGCTGTACGCCGTCGACGACCGGACCGACGCGCTCCAGCGGGTGCCCCGCCCATTGCTCGAGCGGATCGGCTTCGAGAAGGAACTCGGCCTGCACAACGCCGAGATGCAGACCAGCCCGCAGCCGCTGAACTCCTACGGGCTGGCCGCCCAGGAACAGGAACTACAAGCCAACCTGGTCCCCGCTCAGGAGCGCACGCGCGCAGACGACATCCGGCTGGTCAGCGACGGGATGTGGACCGTCCCGCCGAACGGCGAGACCGCTCACTCGTATCTCTGTGACTCGGTCGAAGCCGACGGGATCCGCATCGCGACGAACATGTCCGATTCCGTCCGCTATCACGCGATGGCAAACACCGACTATCCCTCGGGGCTGCGCCTGGACGCGCCGAACGTCACGCTTGAGGCCGACACGGTCATGCCCGAGAGTTTGATCACCTCGATCCAGCCCCACGTCCAGGTGCCTCACGCACCCGATCTGCCCGAGTATTTCCGATATGCGCTGCGGATCGCCGGGCCGCTGCTCGCGCTCGGGGTCAACTCGCCGTTCTTCCCGCCGGACCTGTACGACGACGTCCCCGACGCGACGATCCTGGACGACGCCTGGATGGAGCACCGCGTCTCGGTGTTCGAGTCGGTACTGAACGCCGCCGACGGGTCGATCCCGGACAAAGTGTGTTTCCCGCCCGACTTCGAGACCGTCGAGGACGCCATCGACGCCATCGTCGCCGACGAGACGATCGTCCCGATGGAAGTCGCCCGCGGCGAACGGTTCGACGATCAGTTCGCGCACGTCCGGCACAAACACGGCTCCTACTGGCGGTGGGTGCGGCCCGTCTTCGACGGCGCGACCCGTTCGCAGGCCAACGCCCGCATCGAGTTCCGACCGCTGCCGGGCCAGCCGACGATCCGGGACGCGATCGCGTTCCAGGCCGTGTTCGCCGGCCTCCTGGAGAGTTTGATCCGGCGAGAACACCCCGTTCGAACCCTCGATTGGGAGCGCGCCGAACAGAACTTCTACAACGCGATGCGGGACGGACTGGAGGCGGAACTGGTCTGGATCACGGGCGCGGGCGAGACGGCCGATCTCGACGAGATCTACGGCGAACTGTTCGAACACGCACGCGACGGCCTCGAGCTGCAGGGCCTGTCGGCCGAGCAGGCCCGGCGGTACATCCGCCCGCTGCGTGAGCGCGTCGACCGGCGGATGACCCCCGCCCGCTGGAAGTACGGCTACGTCCGCCGGCGCGTCCAAGAGGGCGTCCCGCTTCCGGAGGCGATCTGGGGGATGCAGGCCCAGTACATCCGCAAGCAGGAGGAGACGCTCATCGAGGGCGAGTTCACCGAGTGGCTCTCGTGACCGCGCTCGACGTCCTCGCGGCGTTCGCGACCGACGAGTTCCCGACGGACGAACTCTCGCCGCGGCGACGACGGCCTCGCGGTCGCCGTCGAGAACGCCTACCGCGTCGCCAGTACTGCGGCGCGTGACTTGCGCGAACGGTGACGCCTACGGTTCGTCTTCGGTGTGTTCGTCCTCGAGAAAGCCGTGGTACGAGCAGACGTACTCGTCGCGGATGATCTGCTCGTCGACGATTTCCAGCCCGAGGGCGTCGAGGTCCTCGGCGATCCGGTTGAGATCGTCGTGTGACTGCCCGATCGCGTTGACGTAGACGTTGCGCTTGCCAGTCATGATCTCGCGGACAGCGGTGACTCCCTCGACCTCGCGGGCCGCTTTCGCGAGTTCGTCTCGCTCGGTCACCGGTGCCGTACAGATGATCTTCGTGTACAGCGGGTAGCCGGCCCTGTCGTAGTCGATATCGATGTGATACCCGCGGACGACCCCGCTGTCTTCGAGTTTGCTGAGCCTGGTTCGAACCGTACTCGGAGACAGATCGAGTTCGGCTGCGATGTCGCTCGATGACGTGTGTCTCGCGTCTTTCTGCAGGTAGTAGAGGATCGACCGGTCGATCGAGTCCAGCTGTCCGTCTTTCATCTATTGTCCCTTCTCTACCGAATGCATAATCATGGGGTTTTCGACTCGATCCGGATCGGCTGCGGCCGTTGCACGGAAGCCTCGCTGATCCGTAAGTAGCAACGAGTGGAAAGCGAACCGGCCGGGAAAAGTCCGGCCGGACGCTTGCCGCCCTGAATTGGTCCCCGCTGACGCTTCGGCCCTCCAAGCGAAGCGTCATCTGAACTTTGAGGTATGGACGGACTTAAAAGTACCGACACCAGGGGAAGAATACCACCCGTGAATGATCGACGATTCGATGCTCGCACCGGTTGACGGGACAGAATAACTGGGAGACGGGGACCGCCTGTCGATCATCGACCGGAACTATCACGATCTCTCCCGACCGCGGCAGAACCCGCGCGTTCGCCAACCTCTTTCCGTTCGGAAATCGTCTTCCGAGTTGCTATGCCAACACGCAACGCTGAAGCGACCTGGCGCGGCGACCTCAAGAGCGGGAGCGGCGACCTCGCACTCGGGAGCGGGGTCTACGAGGGTCCGTATTCGTTTGCGTCCCGGTTCGAGGACGGGGACGCGACCAACCCGGAGGAACTGATCGGGGCGGCCCACGCCGGCTGTTTCGTCATGGCGCTGTCGAACGAACTCGACGAGGCGGGCTACGAGCCCGAGCAACTGCACGCCGACGCGGAGGTCCATCTCGACCCCGAAGCGCTCGAGATCGACTGGATCGAACTCACGCTCGAAGCGACGATCCCGGACATCGACGAGGACACGTTTCAGGAGATCGCCGCCGGCGCGAAAGCGGGCTGTCCGGTCTCGAAAGCGCTTGCAGGCGTCGACATTCGACTCGACGCGACGCTCGCGTAGGCGATCGTCCAGACGGGACGTCTGTTCCGTATCGACGACTCGATACGAGGTGGGAGGATCGGCAACTCGGTGTACGAACCCGTATCAGCCGGTCGCGTTCTTCGGGACGACGAGGCGATCGCCCACGCCGACACCGGTCGCGTTTGCGTACCCGCGCGGGACTTCGAGGACGTACTGGCCAGTCCCGGGGTACCGCCGGAGGTCGTCGTCCGGCGTCTGTCCGGGGACGGGTGCGTGGTGGATCGTCGTGATCGTGCCGTTCGGGGCGGCGAAGACGATGTCGAGCGGGAAGTCCATGTCGCGCATGACGAACTCGTGGCGGCCGGAATCGGGAAAGACGAACAGCATGCCCTCACCGTCGGCGAGCGAGTCAGTCTTGCTGAGCCCCACATAGCGTTCACGCTGGCTGTCGGCGACTCGGACGTCGACGGTCGCCAGTTCGGTTCCGTTTTCGTCGGCCAGCGTGACCGTGGCTTCCTCGTAGTCCAGCGGGTGCAGAAGGCCGCCGAGCGGCCCGGTCGGATGCAGTGCCCAGAAGCCGACCACGAGGACGATGACCCCGACGGCGACGAGCGTAACGAGTCGGTCCCGGTCGGGCAACTCCATACGGACGCGAGGAGACGGCCGAGCGTAATACTGTCGCTGTACCGTTCCGACACCGCGGTGCCGACGGTATGGGCGAGCGTACAGCCGACTGTCGATCCAGAGAGAAAGCGTTATTCACCCGGGCGGGCAAGACCGGTCTGTGGGTCCGTGGTCTAGTTGGTTATGACGCGGCCTTTACAAGGCCGAAGTCGGCGGTTCAAATCCGCCCGGGCCCATCACTGCCGTCGAACGGACGTGAGACGGCTGTTTTGCCGACAAGGATTTGAACCAGACGAGTCGCGCGCAGCGAGGCGAGCACGTCTCGACGAGGTTCACAATCCGCCCGGGCCCATCACGGTCAAAACGGCAGTCCGTACTTGCTGAGATACTGTGCGAGCCCGGTGAAGTAGGCGATCAGCCAGAGGACGACGTAGCCGGCGACGCCGATCCGCAGTCGGGAGCGCCAGTGGTCCATACGGTCGCCGCCGATCTCCGAGAGCAACAGGTCCTCGTCGTAGTCGTGATAGAGGTCGTGTTCCCACTTGGCGCGGAAGATCCGGACGATCCCGGTGAGCGCGAAGGCGAGAAACGCGTACGCGTGTAGTCCGATCACGGCGTGGAGGACGCTGAACCCGTAAAATTGTTCGAGCAGGTTCGGAAGCATCCAGCCGACAAGCGGGATCGTCGTCAGCGCGAGACCGGTGAACACAACCGAGAGGTGTCGGACCAGCACGCTCCAGGTGACGGGATCGTTGTCGATCACGATCCAGGCGCCGTACAGAAAGCAGGGGAAACTGAGCGTCACCGAGAGCACGACCAGCGTCGCGACCGTCCCGTCGGCCAGCCCGAGCATTGGCGACCGTAGGGACGGGGTCGTTAAAGAGTGTCCGGAGGCGGTCAGCGTTTCATACGGACTACTGTGCGTCTGTTCCGCATTGACCGCCCGTATTCGGGCAGTCGGAGCGGTAAATCGTTACGGCAGTCCGTATCAATTGAGTGCGCTGACGGCCACATTCACGACTCGGTTGTCGGGATCGATACGGCGGTTTCGCAGGATCTCGTCCGTCCGTTCGTCCTCGAGTTCGGCACAGATTTCGGCGACCGCGAGTCGGATATCAGGATCGTCGGCATCGGCGTGTCGCCTAAGGAAGTCAAAAACTCGATCCGGAATCCGATCGGACGGCAACTCCGAGCCGATCGAACG
The DNA here is from genome assembly GCF_017094525.1 of Halapricum desulfuricans. Classification (NCBI taxonomy): domain Archaea; kingdom Methanobacteriati; phylum Methanobacteriota; class Halobacteria; order Halobacteriales; family Haloarculaceae; genus Halapricum; species Halapricum desulfuricans. The sequence goes on from NZ_CP064788.1 coordinate 998,596, forward strand.
GACGGTCTCGGCATCGACATCGTCTGTGTCCACGTTCGCGAGTGTCGCCTCGACACCTGTCGATTCGGTCTCCGTGTTGGTTCCGTTGTCGGTCACTTCACTATCGGAGGCATCGCCTGTCTCCTGGGCTATCGGTTCGACCTCGCTTGTCGGACCAGCAGCCCCACTCTCGGCAGAAACAGACGCGTCAGTCTGCTTCGAACTGGATGGAGCCTCAGGCGCCGGGTTCTCTATCGAGCCGTCGGTAGTCACCGAATCGGACGGCGAGTGACTGCTCGACGAAGTCTCGGTGCCGCTATCGCCACCAGAGGCACTGTGCTCAGGTCGGATATGGTCGTCTGAGGCCGTCGAGAGGACAGTGTGTCGTCCCTTCCAGCCGGCACCAAGGATCGATCCGAGGAATGCGAACTCGCCGAGCGAGATGAGAAACAGGAGCGGCCGATCGAGCCCCGGCGAAGGAGTGACGACGCCAAGCGGGGCAAGGTCGATCAGCGAGAGGATGCGCCCGAAGAGGAAAAGAAAAGTGAGGCCGAAGGCGATCATCCAGGTGACTTTTCGCTGCGCGCGAGCGATCACCGCGACAACGGCGATCGGTGCTGTCGCGAAGAGAGTTATACGGATAATATCTCCCATCGACAAATAGATGGTCGCGCTGGTGAGGACGGTCAGCGAAAGGATCGTCGCCACGAAAACGTAGCCAGCGTAGGCCGCGTACAGCGTCCCGAACCGGTCGAACTGGGCCTGAGCGTCGGCATCCGGGAGTTGCGTAGCCGTCTCTGAAGGTAACGAGTCAATAGAGTCGGACCCGGGCTCTGGCGAGGACTCCTGCGTGTTCGAACCCGTCTCGCTGGCGTTCTTGGCGACGTCACTTGCAGTGCTCGTGGCGCTGGCTGCAGCACTCGCGGCTGTCCGCGATCCGCCGATCAGTTTCAGGATCGCGGTCTTGATCGTCCGGAACGCGGACAGCACGACGAACAGAGGTGCCAGGGCGCTCTTGATCGGCGCCATGATGAGCCGTCGGAGCATGCTCAGACCACCGCCGGGTACTGGGACTGGTCGACGCCGAGTGTCTCTAGCAAGTCCTGTGCGGGTGGTACGTCATCGGCCGAGGTCGCGGTCGCGACCCGGTCGAGCGCACCCTCGAGTTCTTCGAGTCGGTCAGTGACTTCCTCGAGATTCAATATCCGCGGCGACAGTGAGAGGTACGTCGATCCTTCGACCTCAATGAGGTCGTCCATGTCCATCGTCGGCATCCCCTCGTCCGGCAGTTCCAGCCGTCCGAAGCCGGTGACAGTAACGGGAGACGCCAGTTCGATCTCACCTTCGACGACGGCCTGTGGCAAGACGGTTGACACGTCGTTCAGTTTTGTCTGGCCGTAGGATTTGAACGTGTAGACGAGACTGTTCTGGGCAACCAGTTTCCGCTCTGCGCTGACAATACCAATGACGGCGCAATTCTCAAGGATCACGTCGGTACCGACGACGTTGCCGTAGACGATTGCGTCCGTGAGGCGGATTCGGGTTCCCGTCACCGTTCCGTAGACAGTCGCACCCGACCCAGCGACCTTGCCGTCGGCTCCGACTTCACCTTCGACGCTTCCGTCCTCGAACTCGACACTTTCGGCCCCCATGACCGAGCCTTCGACGGTGCCGCCCTTGATTTCGACCGTCTCGCCGTAGACGCTGCCCTGAACTGTCGCTCCCTCGTAGATACGGACTGGCCGTCCGATCTCGGCTTTGACTGTGGGGACGATCTTGCCGTCATAAGTTTCGCCCTCCTCGACGATGGCTCGAGTCTTTTCGATCGACGCCATTCAAGATCCCCCCTCCGTAGCGACAGTTACCTGATCGTCCACTGCGTCCGCGACCACCGCTTCGTAGGACAGGAGCGGTCGACTGTCGTCGATGTGTGACTCCAGCCCATCGAGGATCTCCGACCCTTCGATCGTATCCGAACGAGCAGGGGTGAGAGACGTCCGCCCGACGAGTCGTTCCATTCCGGGGAAGGTATCGAGCGACACGTCGACAGGACCGTCCCTTGACGTAGCCTGGGACGGGGCGACGACGTGCTGTTCGGTCTGGCCGTCCCGTTCGACGGTCACGACGTAGTAGGGGACCTGAACCGTCGTCGGCTCGGGCTGTGGGGGATCAAACGAGGTCCGCGTCCGCTGGATCCGTTCGACGAGTTCGTGCTGCTGGTCGACGAACTCGTGGATCTCGGAGACGACCTCGCCGGTCGTGGATTCGATCCGGTCGTGGCGCCGCTGTTCGACCGCTTGGTTTTGGGACTGGAGGGTCTGCCAGGTCGTCGTGACGTGTTCGACGAAGGGTTGCTCGATTCCTTCCTCGAACTCCTCTTCGTCGATCTCGAAGATGTGAGCACCAAGATCTCGAATCCGTTTCGCGGCCTTCTCGTCGAGTTCCTCGTGTTTTCGCTCGTATCGCTCCGCGATCCGATCGAGTTGGCGTTCGAGTTCCTCGTGTTCTGTCTCGATACGCTCCTGTTCGGCCGTGATCTGTGGACGGATCTCTCTGACCTCCGCGACCCGCTCCATCATCTTCATCTCGGCCTGGGCCTGGATCGATTCATAAATCGCATCGATGAGCTCTTCGAAGCCCTCTTTCGCGACTGTGTGGACCTTTTTGACTTCTTGCCGGACTTCCTTGACAGACTTGAGAATATCACCGACCGTCTGGTGAATCCGCTTGAGGATCGGATGTAGGTCGTCGTTCCCAGCCATGGGTTAGGCCCCCCTCCGGTCGGGATGATTCGCACTGTTCTGGTTGATCGTGTGCGCGAGCCGTGCCGCGTTTTTGTCCTCCTCGGCCTGTTTTTTCCTCGCACGCTCGTCCTCTGCTGCCTGCTGGGCGGCGAGGAACTCACGCTGACGCTGGCGTTCGTCCTCGCGTAACATCTCAGCCCGTTGTTCGGCCTCGGACTCGGCCTGTTCGATACGGTCGTTGACGACCCCTTCGGTTTCTTCGAGGACGCGTTCGGTCTCCTCGTCGATCGTCTCGAATGCCTGGGAGACGTCTTGCCGGAACTGGTTTATCTTCTGTTCTTGCAGGCGATCGTACTCATCCATCAGGTCGCCGAGGACGTCGACCATCCCCTGTTTGGCCCGTGCCTCCGTCTGGAGATCCCGGATCTTCGAGCGGATGTCCTTGATGCGTTCTTCCACGGTCCGGATCTCCTCGCGTTGCTGTTCGTACTCGCGTTCTTGCAGTTCGGCTTTCTGGTCCTCGATAGACTCGTAGATCTCTCGACGCTGGTCGTCCTTCTCGATCCAGAGCTGTTCCCACACGTCAAGGACGATCTCGTCACGGATGCGATGTCGAGGGATCCCCGCTGCCGGGTCAAACGACGACCGGCAGGTGTCACAGTACCACTCACCGTCGTCGCGAACTTCGAGTTGTGACTCGATGTCGTCTGTCATGCAGTCCGGGCAGTAGAAGTGATACGAGACGAGTCCGAACATGTCGCTGGCCCGTCGAATGTGATCGTTGAGCAAGTCCGTCGCCAACTCTTGGAGTCCGGAGAGGTCGTTGGCGATACGGCGGCTCTGTTCACTCACGTCGAGCAGGACAGATTCTCCATGGTCCTCGTCGGCCATCGACTCGAACTCGTCGAACGTCCGGACCTGTTCTGTCGCTTCCTCCTGCGACAGCGATACGCCCCCAGCGTCGACAGTGTCGTTCTCGGCCGACGGGACCAACCGAGACAGCGAATCGATAGCTGGGTCCCCCTCATCAAGGACCGGGGCGGAAATCTCGTGGGTCTGACTGTCGTTGATCTCCGATCTAATGGTCGAAATGGTCTGGACGAACTCCTTTTCAACGTCGGTTTCGTCGGTCATCACGACAGGGTACTCACTCATCGAGTCCAGCGTCTGTTTGACCTGCTGTGCGTGTTCCGGGCTATCGAGAAGGCGCAACTGAAACTGTTTTGACTCGATCGATTCCGTCGCGTCGAAGACCACCGTCCCGTCGTCGTCGGGGACGAGATGACCCGTCCAGTAGCCCTTCTCGATCGACGTGACAGTCGGCTCTGGACTCCGGGAACGAACGTAGGCGCCGCCGCCGACACCGCCAACGATACCGACCCCAGCAAGCGCCAGTCCCGGTCCGGATTGGTTGGACGCCACCAGGGCGATCCCCGCGATCATCACAACGACGGCCGACACGACGACGAGTTTTAGTCGGGACCACTGCTGCTCGTAGTGATCTTCGAGGTCGTCGCTGACGGCCTCGTGAACCGCGATCGATTGGGCGTGTCGTTCGTCGACACCGTTCGAATTGACGTACACCACAGAGGGTATGCGCATATGTAGCACATATCTCGTAGAAGGCATGATACATAGTTCCTACGCCTGGTAACCGCTCCGTCGGGTGGCGTCACGAGACTCGACTCCGCGATCACGAACCGAATAGCTCGCGTAGCTGCCTGAACAGAGAACCAGCCACGTCCGAGAGGCTGCGTTCGATCTCAGTCGCTTCCGTCGTCTCGCCCGACGAGCGAGTCGCCTCGGAACGACGGAGGCTATCCGTTTCAATACCGACACGTTCCCGGTCGAGAGTCCCGGACGCCTCGCCGGCGATACCGGGAGCGTCCGTCCGTCTCTGCCAGGGGAACGTCCGCATCTCCGTCGACTGGGACTGGTCCCGGATTGTATCGAGGACGCTGCTGTCTTCCGCACGAGCGGCGAAGGAACTCCCCTCGGCGAAATCGCTTCGAGCGCGATGACGGCTCGTCGATCCGCCGACATCGGTCGAATAAGTACCACCGGAACAGCACAGAAGCGACACCGACTCGTCGAGGACAACCGCACGGAACAGCGCAGTCAGATCACGTCGGAAATCGAGCATCGATTCGTATCGCTCGTCCCGTTTTTTCGCAAGGGCCGTTCCGAGGACCCCATCGACCGCTGCTGGAAGGTCGGGATCGACCTGTGTCGGCGGGTCAGGTGCATCAGTGAGATGGTGGTTCATCACCGCTTTGGCGGTGCCTGTAAACGGTGGATGCCCGGTCAGGAGCTCGTACACTACTGTCCCGAGCTGGTAGATGTCAGTTCGATCGTCCGGCGGCCCGAGCGTCTCGGGATCGAACTGTTCCGGTGCCGAGTACCGCGGTGAGAGTCCGTTCACCTCCTGTGAGTGGTGCAACAACAGTTTGGACAGTCCCCAGTCGCTCACCTTCGGAACGTCCCAGGTTCGGTCGTCGGTCGTCCGAAACAGCACGTTCTCGGGTTTCAGATCGAGATGTGCGACACCGTAGCGGTGGGCGTCCCGGACAGCGTTCGCGACCCAGGCACCGATCCACAGCGCTTCACCAAAGTCAATCTCACCGGTTCGGTCGGCAAGCGAGCCTCCGTCCATGTACTCCAGGGCGATCCAGGGAACCGGTGTCGAACCCCAGTCGACGATACCGACGATCCCGTCGTGGCTGTCGATCTGCTCCCACGTTTCTGCCTCCGAGACGACCCGCTGGGCGAGTTCCCGGTCCAGCGTCCCCTGCAGGCGCGGTTGCTTAACTGCCAGCACGGTGCCGTCCGGAGCACGCATCTTCGTTACGTCGGCTGTTCCTCCGATACCGATCTGCGCCTGCTCTTCCAGCGTCGAGAGATCAACATCGATCGCTGGCGCCGCGGGCACGTGCTCTGGGATCGCCGTGTGATCAGTCGGCGATAGATTCATTGGACCCGACTAGCCGTATCCCGGTTCGGATGGGGTTCCCGAATCCGAAGCGGATATCTGGTCGCCCCCCTCTTGACGAGCGGGCGTCGGAGGGGGACGCTGTCGAATCCATCGGACGCGGTGTTCGGACGCACAGTTGTATGCCAGTCTGGCACGATAAATAGTGTTTCGCTCGTTTCATAAAGTACTGGCCACCGGATAGGAGCCAGTCACACATCAGTGAGGTCCTCGCCGCACTCGGGACAGACCTGCGCTTTCGCGGGGATGGACTCGCCACAGAACAGACAGTACTTGCGAGTTCGTTTGTCTGCCGAACGTTCGGCCTCGCACTTCGGACAGACCGGACCGGTATAGGTGATCCCATGAGTCTGACAGCTGTTTTGCGTGTCCGTTTCGCTGACTGTCTCCGGCGCGTCACCGGACGTGGCGCTCTGTGAGTTACCACCGACGTTCGACCTGTTGACGACACTATCGTCGACGGTCACGTCGCCACCCCGCGAATCTTCCCCCGCCTGTCCGGGGCCGATGTCCGATCGGTTGACGACGCTGTCGTTGACGGTCGTGCTGTTGTCGACCTTATCGCCGGCGACGTAATCGCCGCCGCTGACTTCGATCCGGGCGTCGCGCTCGACGGTCAGGCGGAGTTGGGTCTGGTAGCCGAGTTCGATCACCGCGTCTCGACGCACGCGCTCGCTGAATCCCTCTTCGATGTCGTGGGAGTCCCCTTCGGTCCGGACGACGACGCCGTTAGAGTTTCCCCGGTTACGGACTTCGATCGACTCCGGCTGTGGGACGAACACGACAGGCGGATCGTCGCCTTTCTTCTTGGAGACGGTCACGTCCGCGATCCCGAGCGGTGCGACGCCGGTTTCGGTCTCGACGACGACTTCTTGATCCCGGGCGGGATCGCGGTAGACCTCCGTGCGTGACTCGATCGGGACGGCCCCATTGTCGGTCCTCTCGGGCGAGAGATAGCCCTTCATGCCTCTCTGCAAGCGTATTATATCTGGGAACCCATGAAAATGTGGGAATATGTCTGATGCATATACATAGACCCAGACAAGCGTTTGGCCGCGACTTCGGGCGTCACTCCCGCATGTACGCCTGCTCGACCCGACTTGCGATCCGCTCGACACGCCTGATCCGATCCTCGGCCAACTCCCCATCCGTACCCAGCGCCTCGAAGGCCTCGATCAATCCCTCGACATCTTCCCGGACGTCCTCGTAGGCGCTATCGTCGACGGGATGTTCGGCCATGAACTCCCGAACTTCCTCGGCGCGTTGGAGACACGCTGTCGCGGAGTCGTGGGCAGCTGCTTCCAGATGCTCCGCAAGCGACTGCCCGAGATAATCGACCGCCTCTTCACCGCCCTCGTCTTCCTCGTCGCTACCTTCATCTCGTTCCATCCGGGTGATATCCGACAGTCGCCGCCGGGCACGCCTGCGCTCGTCTTCGTAGGTCGCGTTGCCGGCGATCTCCGCCAGCGCCTTCCCCACTTCGCCCCGGAGCGTCTCACCCAGACCGGCATAGATCTCCCGGAGCGCGTCGATAGCGTCTAGCCGGTCGTCCGAAAACTTCGAATCATCAGCGAGTTCGGTTAGCGTCTCGACGACGACCTCTTCAATCGGGTCTGACTCGCTTTCGAAACAGGCCAGCAACTCCTCGCGGGCCAACTCGCGCTCGTCGCGGTGAGTCGACTCCAGTGTGATTTCCCGGAACGCCTCAGCGATAGTCCGCTTGTCCTCCACGGGCGCGTCCGGATACAGCTCGGCCAGCGACTCGATGGCCTCCTCGCGATCCCGCGAATAGGGCGAATCCAGCGCAGTCTCGCGATGCGTGTCGATGCTGTGCTGCATCTCAGTCACCTCCGAGGTCGTGGCCGCAATTGAGGCAAAACTCGTCGTCCGGCTCGACTTCCGCCTCACACTCGGGACAGACGACGACCCGATCGGTACCGGAGTCATTACTACCGTCCGAGTCACTACCGCCGCCCTGGACGATCGTGGTGTCGCCGTCGTCGCTGCGCCCCGGATCGGAGACGATCACGTTGTCGGAGGTGTCTTCGGCCGCGGCTGTGCCGGTCTCGCTCACGTTGTCCATCGCGGACTCGCTGGTCTCCTGTACCCGGTCCATCGAATCCGCAGCGATGTCTTTGATCTCCTCGCGGAACTCCTTTTGATCCTCGGCACGCTTGCGCTCGGCCTCGGCGTTGTGGGCCTCCTGGCGGGCCTTCGCGAGTTCGTCGGAGTCTTTCGCGCCAAGCGCTTCCAGTTGCTCGGGGGTGAGGTCCTCGGCAGCCTCGATCTCGGCGATCTCGGAGACGGCCTCGTCGACACTGTCCATACTCGCAAGCGTCGAAAGATCGACTTCGTCGCGTGCCCGCAGACGCTCTTTCTCGACTTCGGCCTCGTGTTCCTCGCGGCGCATTTCCAACTCATCTTCGCGTTCCTCGACGTCGAGACCGTCCATATCCTTCTTTTTCTTGAGGTGCATCAGGTCCTCGATCTCATCGACGTCCTGCTCGTGTTCGAGTTCGCGCCGTTCGACCTCGCCCTCTTTTTTCGTGGTTTTGATCTCTTCGGTGTGCTCAACGTCCTCGCGTTCGGCCGTGTGCTCGTGGCGGCGCTCCATGTCCGACTTCTCGTGTCGGTGTTCGATCTCCTGGGTCTCGATCTCGTGGTCGGCGGCCTGCTCGCTGGTCTCCCGGCGGACGCGCTGCTCGTTTTCGTGAACGCTGTCCGCAGTCTCGCGCTCGCGATCCCGGCGGTCCAGTCGGGCTTCGTCGTCCTTGATATCCTCCTCTTTCTCGCGGATCTCGACGTCCTTGTTCGCCTCGCGGATGTGGTCCTGATCGTCCACGAAACTGACAGACAGCAGATCGACCAATCGAAGACCGTACCGCTGGAGGGCCGAGCGACAGGCACGCTCGATATTCTGAGCGAGTCGCTGTTTGAGTTCGCGATTACCATAGACGTCCTCGCGGTCGTACTCGCGCATCGTCGCTTCCAGTTCGTCCTCGATCGGACCGCCAAGCACCTGTTGGAAAGTCCGGCTGGTGACGGTCCCGCGGTCGGAAAGCAGACTCGTAAACAGTGTCATCGGATCGTCGACATCGATGGCGAGTTCGAAAGCGACGTCCAGCGGATACTCGCTGGCGGTCCGAGCACTCGCTTCGAGCGTGACCGTTGTCTCACGGCGCTCGATCAAGATTGCCGCGATGTCGCCGGTCTTCTGCAAGGACGTGATCTGCTCACCCAGCGAGTCTAGCGTATGTTTGCCCGGTCCCAGCCGCTCGACGACTTGCCCATCGTGCACGAAAAGCGCCTCGTTGCCGGCCTCGATCGAGACCTGCTTTCGCCGTGTTAGTTTCCCCCAGAGACTATCGGATCCGAGCTCGCCGGCGTCGGCACGGCGAGCGAACTCGTGCGGTTTCAACCGGAGTGCGCCGTCCTGAGACGCTGTTGTCGGGCCGAGTTCGGCACGGCAGTTCGGGCAAAAGTTCGCCGCTGCTGGCACGGCTGTCCCGCAGTCGGGGCAAGTCCGCTCGACGGACGCACCACACTCACTGCAGAACGTCGCCTCGTCAGGCAGCGAGGCCCCGCAGTCGGGGCAGGTCGTCATAGTTGCCCCCCATGCAGCGAGTCAAGACGGTTTGGGTCAGTCGATACGCGCGTAGTGGTCTGCTCGTGTGTCATCGTGGATTATCTCCCTGATCGAGGCGCTGCTGTCGGCGTTCGAGGGCGGTTTCGAGGTCGCGGAGCCGGCGGTGAACCGTCTCGAAGTGTTCTCCGGCGGGGTTAGGAAGAGACTGCTCTAGGGCGTCAAGTTCCTCGTGGAGCCGGTCGATAGCCGCCACGAGATCCGTATGAATAGAGACAACGGCCGAACGATCGCGAAGAGATACGGCATCAGTAGATATGCCGTCCTGTGGACTCGTTATTCGCTGTTCGGCCTGCCGGACGGTTTCGGCCAGCGAGCCGACTCGGGCGGCAGCGTCCCGGTCACCACTCTCGACGAGTCGATCGTGAACGTCGTCAAGGACTGACCTGGCCGCCGCGAGCTCGGTAGCCAGGTGCGATCGAACCTCGGCGTCGACGCTGGCGATCGAATCGGGCGACGAGTACGGCTCCGAGACGACGTCCCTGAGCGGTTCCGGAACGTCAACCGCGTCGGGCTGAGGGGGTGTCGACAGATCAGCCGCTGCTGGCGCAGACGCGGCTTCGGAGCTGTGGCGGGCAAAATGATACGCGATCCCCCAGAGAAACGCCAAAGCGGTGGATATCAGCAACATGCCGGTCACGGACTCGGGCAGCGAGAGGCCGACAGTCGAGAGCACTGAATCACCGATCGACCGACTGATCCCCGTCACAAGGGACGTATGAGCACTGATGTATGCGCCGAGGACGATACTTCCGAAAGAAGCGATCGCGTGTGAAGCGCCTGTCTTGGCCGGCATACGTCACCTCTCGTATCCCGTCAGTGTCGCCTCGGTCTCCTCGATCGCCCGTTCGAGATGGGATTGAGTGATCGGCTGGACATCGTCACTCTCGCGGGCGTCTTCGAGGGCGTATCTGGCGGCATTGGTCGCAACGATCTCCAGATCGCGCGCCGAGTAGCCCGCCGTCTGTCCCTTCGTCGTTTCCCAGTCGATCTCTTCGTGGAGGACCGGTCGATTCCGGAAGTGAACTCGCAATATCGCTGCGCGTGCCGGTGCGTCAGGAGGGGGGACTTCGATCCGCTCCTGAAAGCGGCTAACTGCGGCGTCGTCGACTTCCTCGGGGAGGTTCGTCGCGCCGACAACGATCACATCCTCGCCGCGGGTTTCGGTGAGTTCAGTCAGAAACTGGTTGACCATCTGGCGTTCGCTCTGAGTCTTCTGCGAGCCGCCGCTTCGGGACGGCATCAGGGCGTCGATCTCGTCGACGAAGATCAGACATGGCTGGTTCGATCGAGCGACCTCGAACAGCTCCGCGACGTTGTCAGCCGCTTCCCCGACCAGTGAGCTGGTGATGTCCGTGGCCCCGATCTCGATGAAATTGTAGCCGAGCTCTCCGGCCAGGGCGTTCGTAATGTACGTCTTCCCGGTTCCCGGCGGCCCGTACAGGAGGATCGCGTTGACGACGCCGAGATCGTACTCCTCGTAGAGGTCCGGCCGCTCCAGCGGATCGATCACGGTGTCTCTGAGTGTCTCCTTGAGCTCGCCCATCCCGCCGACGTCCTCGAAAGCCATCTCGGGCGGCTCTTCGAGAAATCCGCTCGCGTCCGTCTCTGTATCCGGTGTGGCTGACGACACCCCACTCGGCCGGGAGCCGTTGTTTCGACCGTCTGACGACTTCCCGCTCGCCGACGGAGTACTGTTCGGTGGCGTATCTGACCTCAATGGCCCATCGGGAGCATCTGCACCCGTTCCCGGCTGCTGACCGTCGAGCGAGCCAGCCCCTTCGAGTCGCTCGGCAGCCGTTCGAAGGTTTTCGGCGAGTTCGTGCCGCTTCGTCGCGAGCCGATCGCTCGACTCGGCGTTGGCGATGTCTTCGAGCGTCTCCGCACACTTGCGGTAGAGCTTCGCGGCTTTCTCGGCGTCACCGCGTTCCCGGTAGGCGTCGGCCTTCACCCGGTACTGCTCGTAGTTGTCCTTGAGGATCTGCTTCTGGGCCTGATCTTCGATCATCGCGGGTCCTCCGATCGTTGCGCCGCCCGAATCATGGTCAGATCGTGCCGATGTCTTCGTCGAGGTCCTCATCGAGGTCGGCGTCGAGACTCACCTCATCGAGGCCCTCTTCAGCTTCAACTTCCTGTTCGACGTCGATCTCTTCCTCGGAGATCTCTCCCGCCGCCATCTCCTCCATCATCTCCATCTCTTCGCTGTCTTCGGTCCCCATCTCGACGTTCATCACATCGATGTCCAGCCCTTCCTGAACCTCCTGCATGATCTCCATGTCGAGGTCGAACTCGACCATCTGATTCATCATGTCCTCCTGAACGGACTCGACGTCGACATCACGTTCCCGGATGATCTGTTCGATTTCGGTCGTGTCCCCATCGTGCATGTCCTGGAGTTCGCGCGCCCCTTCTACGCTGACGACCGTCCCGAGGACAACGCTGTTTTTCTGGTACTGCTTCTTCTTTAGTTTGTACTTCTTTTTCGCAATCTGTGCCTTCTTCGCGTAGCTTTCCCGCTCGATTTCGTTCGTCTGTGCTCCCTTCTGGAGCAACTCCTTGTACTCGTTTGCATACTGATTCATCTCCTGTTCGATCCGCTTGCGCTGCTTGCGGAGTTTGATCTTGTCCCGACGGAGGTCCTCGTCGTTGTAGACTGCCTCATCAAGCAGGGAATTGGCCGATTCACCGAAGTAATCCTGTACCCAGTTGCGAACTTGCATGGTTGGTGTGTATGTTTGGATTGGCAAATTACTTTGCACGCGATCCATCAGATCTCTGGTTCAAACACCAGCAGCGTCCCGAGCACGCCCAGCACCGAGCCAGCGGCGGCAGCCAGCACCAGCAACTTCATCTCCGAAACGGTGACCGTCAGCATCTCCTCGCCGAACGTCGCCTCGGCGTAGATGATCGCTGCGCCAACGAGTACGCCGCCGAACGCCCCAGCCGCGACCCGCTGTTCCATCAACTTGTACACGCCCAACACGAGGGTCGCAGCGACGAGGAGGTTCAGTACGAACGCGCCTCCGATCCAGAGTGTGATCGACATGGCTTTGTCAGCTCACGTGACCAACATCCGTGTCTACCCACTTAAATTTACCTACTATCTGGTTCTTCTACTGAATATCCATTTTGGAGAAGAATGTGTATCGAATATTCACACTCGTAGACGATCAATAGGCCGACAAAGTGGGGTATAGCGACCCGTTTGTGCGCTGTACACGACCGAGCGTCGTTGAAAGCGACCACTGTGCCCACAGACTGCTTGCCTCCGATTTGGAGAAAAGCTTTAGTTATTGGCATCGGAGATATAGAACAGAGATGAGACAGTCAGGTATGCGGACCCGCGCAGTCCGGTCGATCGGGGCAGTCGATCGACGTGAGAGGTGGCGGTCAGTGCAGGTGTTCGCCCATGAGTGGTGAGTCAGATGAGGAGTACCTGTTCGTGGTCGACTACAAGTCGGACGCCGAGCGCAAACGCGTCGAGTATCTGTTCGAGAACGCGGACGGCGAGATCGAGTCGCTCGAAGGGCTGTCACGGATTGCGCACGATGTCGACCACGAGGCCATCTACGAGCAGCTCGTCTCGAAGGTCCCCGACGAGCAAGTCACGGCGTATCGTCTCGAACCGGTCGACATCGCGGCCGAACCCGAGCGCGTCACCGTCGAGCAGACGATCGACGCGGCACCCGAAACCGTCGAGACGTTCGTCGAGTACATGCTCTCGAAGAAGAAAGCGGTCCTCCAGTCGTCAGCACGCAACGTGTACGAAGTCTACACGAAGAAAGGCCGTGCGGAGATCAGCTACGAACTCGACGGCGACGGCGGCGGGACGGTCGCCAGGATCCGGATCGACGGCTATCCGCCAGCACCGTCGTTTCTCGCCGAGTTCTTCGAGACCGAACTGACAGATTATGCGGAGAGCCAATTATGACAACGTTCACCGACCGATTCGACGAGTTGACTCACGAAATGGAGGTCCTCCTCGATGAGGACCTCGCGTCGATCCAGAAGATGCCCGAACAGACCCGGCTGGAACGGTACAACAGTCTCAAATCCGACGAGGAGGAGTTCGTCTGGGAGTTCGCCAAGGAATTCGATCAGCTGACCGGCAGCGAGCGCGAAGACGTGCGGGCGAAGTTCAGACTCGCGCGACTGCTGATCGCGGCGAGCTTCTACGAGGAAGGGTCGCTCCCGCGCGCGATGCGCGACGATTTCGTCGAGACTGAACTGCAAGCCGTTGTCGACTTCGAGCGCTACAAGCGCTTCGACGTGCTCACCGAAGAAGAGATCGAGGCCAAGATCCGCCGGATGGACGGCGAAGTGTACGAACTCGTCACCGAGTACACCTCGACTCAGATCGCCAACATGGACGAGCTGATGGACGAACCGGACGTCCAAAGCGACGTCATGCGAAAGCTTCTGGACCGCTATCAGGAGCGTTGCGAGAAGATCCGACAAGGGTTTTTCGTCTACGTCGAGACCCACGGCCTCGAACACATGGTCGAGTCTATCGAGGCGGCCGTCCAAGCGGTCTCGGAGTCGGCCGACGAGCGTGAGGCGATCCAAGCAGAGCTCCGTGAAGAGATTCAGTCATTGTCTGAGTCACTGGAAGCCGACTTTCGACAGCAACAGCGTACATTCGAGGCACAGCTCCAGCAGGTCGAACACGAGATTACCAGCCAGACCGTCGATAGCGAGCAACTTCAGTCGGAACTCCAGCGCCTCGAACAGCAGGGCGATTCACTTACCGAACAGCAGGAGGTGCTCCTGGAGGAGTTCGGCGAGCGGATCGAACGCACGTCGACACTGGAGACGCGTCTCTCGACAAAGATCGAACAGCTCGAGGAGGTCCAACGCCAGACCAGAGAGGAGGTCCGCAAGGCCGCCCGCGAGGAGACGACCGCCGTCGTCGAGGAGGAACTGGCTGCGTTGCGCGAGCAGCGCGAGCAGCTCCAAGCGGAGATCGACACGCTCGAGCGCGAACGCGAGAGCATCGAGGTCGCCCGCGAACGTCTCGGTGAGAAGCAACAGCGCCTGTCCACCGAAGTCGATGGCCTGGCCGAACAGCGTGCTACGATCGAAGACACGACGGAGAAGCTCGACGAAACAGAGGCCGAACTCGCCGAACAAACCGACCGCCTTGCTGACGAGCGCGACGAACTCGCAGACACACGCGACCAGCTCAAGGACCGGCAGCGAGACCTCAAATCCGAGGTCGAGGACGCCCAGCAGTCGCTCAGCGCGGGCGACAACACGCTACCGGACCGGGCAATCAGCACTTCAATGGCCCGACTGCTGGAGATGGACTACGTCGGTCGCTTCGACACGTCGATGCACGACGCCGAATCGGTCGTCACGACCGACGGGACCGTCGAGATCCCGGACGGGTACTGGGCCGATCGAAGCGAGCATTTGAACGATCAAGTCCGACTCGACCAGTTACTCGACGCCGACGGCACGCCCGAGAAATATCCCCTCGACCGTCGCGCCAGATATTTCGTCACCGGTTCGGGACTACTGGGATTGCGGTCACGCCGGAAGATGGTGATCGAGGCGGCGATCAAGTCTAACCTTGAGGCCCACGCGACGAACGGTTTCGACGCTGCGCCCCGCGATCTCGACGATCTGCTCAATGTGGTCAACGACGCCGTCTACGAGGCTCAACAGAACGATTATCACTATCTGTTGGGTGTTGCCTCACCGACGGGCTGGACCGACCGGGTGATCAGACAGGTCGAGGGCGGGAACGTAGCACGATCACGGTACTCCCGCCATCTCAGTCTGGTGCTGGTCGATCTCCAGCACGGCGACATCTACTACGACGATAGTGACGAGATCGCCAGCGAAAACAGCGATCTCTACGAAATTCCCGTAACGGCCGAGCGTGTCGATAAGGCGGTCGACGTGATCCGGTCGAACTACATCGAGGAGGTGGGGATCGATAGCGTCCTGCTGGAAGAGGTCGTCGAGGAGCAGGGATTCGACGTCCGTGAAACCAAGGAGGCCTTCGACCGACTTGCGGAGAGCGGAGTGGGCGAACAACTGCATATCGACGAGTACGGGCTTGCGCTCGACGTCTCGTGATAAATTCTGACAGTGAAACGAAAGCCAAGATTCGCAGTGATTACTGTCAGTCTGTTCTGGATCGACCGCACGAAGGGGTGCAGTCGGACCGGTAAATCGTTGCAGTAACGACTATCAAGCGTGCTTGCCGACAGTGGGGCAGAGCCAGCAGTGATCGACGAGATGGGGTTCTGGAACTGCGGTCAGTGGATCGAGACACTCATACGGTCGGTTGTAAGTCTGTTCCAGATCGATCGCATCCGTTATGCGATCGTACCGGTAAATCGTTACAACCGACCGTATCAGCTATTGCGGGCCGAATACGATCCCGATGCCAAGCGCACCACCCTGCGACTGCAGAGACCTCACGCCGGTGAACGATACGTGTAAGGCCCCGGAAACCGAATCTATGGCTAATGGACGCGTCCGGTTCCACGCCGCCCGAGGCCGACTCGTCGACAAATAACGGGGACGAAGCGGGCGACGGGACGAGCACCGAAGACGATGACCGCTCGACGGAGCAGCTCCGCGAACGGGTCGAACAGAAGTACGACTTCG
Organism: Halapricum desulfuricans; assembly: GCF_017094525.1. Lineage (NCBI taxonomy): Archaea > Methanobacteriati > Methanobacteriota > Halobacteria > Halobacteriales > Haloarculaceae > Halapricum > Halapricum desulfuricans. The sequence continues at coordinate 1,014,572 of NZ_CP064788.1, forward strand.
AGGACTTCGGCCCGCGAGATATGGCCGAGATGACCGCCGAGGAGTGGGAGGCGGCGTTCGACGCCGACAGCTGGATCACTGGCGACGAACTGCTCAACCGCGTCGAGGCCGACCTCAAACAGCGGGTGCTCGATCGGGACGTCTTCGCCCGGATCGAACGCGGCGACGAGTACCTGCTGGCATACTCCGAGGCCGGCTTCGCGCTGGTCTACCCTGACGGCAGCGTCGAGGGCGAAGGAACGGTCCTGCGGGACGTCAAGCCGGTGATCGCGCTGTGCTCGATGGACGACTACGAGGTCCCGGACGTACCCGACGGCGAGGTGCTCCCCGAGCCACAGGATGTGCCCGAGGGCGGCAGCGAACTCGGGAACATGATGGTCCAGGTGATCGCCGTCGTGCAGCTGCTGGCCGGCGTGATCCTGTTCGGTGCCGGGATCGTCCTCGGGCTGGAGCCGATCCCGCTCGTCGCCGGGCTCGGATTTTTCGTCGTCGGTGTGGGGCTGCTGTTCGTCGTGGCCAACGCCCGACTGTCCGATCGGTTCCGCTCCGAGGAGTTTCGGGACCGCCTGCGAGCGGTCAACGTCGGCGGCGAACGCCCGGACTTTCTCCCCGTCGACGAGGACGGCAACCTGACGACCGACCGACTCGACGGCGACTCCGAGAGTGTGCTTCCGCCCCGACCGGATCGCGAGGAGTGATCGTACGTCTGTTTCGTATCGATCGCAGGCGGTCGGAGCGGTACGACAACCCGTGTGATGCTGTCGGTTACCGGTCTGTGACAGCATTCGCCATATCGGGACAGCGAATCGTCTCGAAACGGCACCGTCAATATATGTTATAAATGCCGTGTGAATCGCTACCGCTGAACTATATACCCGAGTGTTTGGGCCACCTGTGCGAAAAGAATATATATTGGATTGTGTTGCGGTCCCGATTTCCCCCATATATCGGGGGTTCCGGTGGCTTTATACAAAAAAGAGGCGGAGGGTGTGGTACATGCACAGGCGGGACTTTCTCCGGACGGCCGGCGGTGCGGCCGGCGGGGCGGGCGCGCTCGCGGCCAGCGGGTCGGCGACCGCCCAGGCCGCCGAGCAGCCGGATTACGGCGGGTATCTGGACAGCGCGAACGGGTTCGGCGGCTCGACGACTGACCTCCGGGGCCAGGAGGAGGTCACGATCGCCGTCGGGGCCGGCAGCGACGGCTACGCGTTCGATCCCGCGGCCGTGTGGGTCGATCCCGGGACGACCATCGTCTGGGAGTGGACCGGGGCGGGCGGCGATCACAACGTCGTCGGCGAGAGCGTCGAGTTCACCTCCGGCGATCCCGTCGGCGAGGAAGGCTACACCTACGAACAGACCTTCGCGGAGTCCGCCGTCGTCACCTACTACTGCAGCCCACACGAGAACCTCGGCATGCTCGGCGCCGTCGCCGTCGGCGACGACATCCCCACCGTCGAGGTCGAGGCCGGCGGCGGCGCACAGAGTCCCGAGGAGATGGGCGTCCCCTTCCAGCCACATTTCGTCGGTATCGCGACGTTGCTGATGATGGGTGTGACGTTCATCTATACGTTCTTCTTCCTGAAGTACGGTGAATCGGCCCACACCAGCGGGGGGCGAAACTGATGTCCTCGGGCAGCACCTACGGCGACATCCACCGCTACGAACAGCCCCGGGAGAGCCCGGCGGCGGCGCTGGCGATCGTCCTGTTGACGATCGTCGAGATCGTCTTCGTCGGCCTGTTCACCTTGGGACTGCTCAACGGCTGGGGCCGGAGCGCGGAGGGCAACATGTTCCTCGGCGGGGTTCTCGGTGTCATCTTCATCGACCTGTCGTTCGTCCTGCTGTTGTACCGCAAGGAGTTCCTGCCGGACGTGATGATCGTCAAGAAGCGCCGGCGCAAGTGGGAGGATCTGTACGTCCGCGAGGAGGACGTCGACGGGACCTCCGTAACTGACGGGGCTCTCGAGAACGCAAAACGCGCGCTCTATCCCTACTACAAACGATAACCATGTCCGCAGACGAAGACAAGTATCCGAGCGAATCGGGACGACGGCGGTTCGTGAAAGGCGTCGTCGGCAGCGCCGCTCTCGGGACGGTTGCGACCGGGACCGCGGCGACTGTCGAGGTGGCAACCTCCGCCGCCGGTGCTGGCGGCGGGATCACGGAATACTTCGCCATCGAGAACACCGACGGGCCGGCCCCGCGCGGGATGCCGATCATTCCCGTCGAGATCAGAAACGACAACGAGATATACGGCCGCTGGCCCGAACCGGAAACCCAGACGGTCCAGGGTAAGGAGGTGACCGTTGCCGAGATGGACGTCGGCGGGACGACCTACAGTACTACCTGGTTCCAGTACTGTGGCGTCCAGACCTACGAGGGCATTCAGCCCGACGCAGACCAAGATAACGCATTCCGCTCGGCCGGTGGTACCTACGACTGGCAGGCCGACGTCGACGACGGCGCGGTGCTGACGCTGGATATGTTCGACGACTACGAAGGGTGGGGCAACGGCATCGGACAAGACGGCCTCGGCAAGCCGGCGGTGGCGAACTGGCGCTCGGACGGCGACGTCCAGACGATCCCCGTCCAGGTCATGCGCAGCCCCGAAGTGAGCAAGATGATCGCGGGCGAAGGCAAGTACGCCTCGCTGTCGGGCGAGGCGCGAAGTTTCCTGGAAGCGGCGACCGAAAACGACGTGATGGCGTGGCTCAACAAGTGCACGCACTTCTGCTGTGTGCCCGGGTTCAAAGCCTTCGGCGGCAGCGCCCGCTTCGGCGGTGAAAACTCCGTGTACTGCCAGTGTCACCAGTCGATCTACGATCCCTTCAGCCCGGTGAGACGGACGTTCACCGCACTGCCACGGACCGAGTGATATCATGAGTCTCGAACGCAAAGACGACCACGATCACAACGCCTGGCTGGAGAACCGCGACGACCTCTCGCACATCGAGACCGTCTACCTGACTGCGCTGATGTGGCTCGACAAGCGGCTTCGCATCGTCGACTACCTGGAACTGCTCGAGGACCTCTACTACAAGGTCAACATGCAGATGCCAAAGAGCCACACCGAACAATACGGCCTGGACAACAAGTTCTGGTACTGGTACCCGCTGTACGCGCTGGGATCGTTCTCGACGCTGGCATATATCGTCGCGGCGATCTCGGGTGCGCTGCTGGGCTTTTACTACACACCCGGTGCCGGCGCGAGCGAGTCCGCGTCACTGGCCTACACCCAGATCGAGTTCATCATGATGGAGCTGAACTTCGGGTACTTCCTGCGGAGCCTCCATCGCTGGTCCGCGCAGGTGATGGTCGCGGCCGTCTTCCTGCACATGCTCCGGGTGTACTTCACCGGGGCCTACAAGGAACCGCGCGAACTGAACTGGCTGCTCGGGATCGTGTTGATCAGCCTGACGATGGTCTTCGGGTACACCGGCTACCTGCTGCCGTGGGATCAGCTGGCCTTCTGGGCCGGCCAGATCGGCGTCGAGATGAGCCTCTCGATCCCGCTGATCGGCGAGTGGGTCGCCCAGTTGCTGTTCGGCGGCTTCACGCCGAACCCGGCGACGCTCCAGCGGATGTACATCCTGCACGTGTTCTTCCTGCCCTTCATCGTGACGACGCTGATCGCCATCCACATCGGCATCGTCTGGATGCAGGGCATCGCGGAACCGCACTGATCACACATGACTGACGACACAGACACCACGGACGAACGCACCGACGGCGGCGAGACGGGGATCGTCCCGCCCGACGACGAAACCCCGACCTGGAGCGAGCGCAAGGCGCGCAAGCAAGGGCTCTCGCGGCTGACCTACGAGTACTTCGAGCGCGCTCGACGCGAGGATCAGGATCTGCGCCAGCAGTCGAGTTACGTCGAACGGGACGTGCTCGGCTTCCCGGCCTGGCCCCACGAGATGGTGCGCAACCTCTCGCTGGCGAGTTTCTTCGTCGGGATGATTATCGTCCTCTCGGCGACACTGCCGCCACACATCGACGCGCCGGCCAACCCCAGCAGTACACCGGCGGTCATCCTGCCGGACTGGTATCTCTACTGGTCGTTTGGCCTGCTCAAACTCGGCTTTCTCAATCCCGACCTGTCGCTTCTAGGCGGCGAGAAGCTGATGTCCGACCGGACCTACGGCGTCGTCGCGAACCTCGTCGTCGTCGGGATCGTCGCCATCGTCCCGTTCCTGAACAAGGGCAGCGCGCGCCGGCCGGTCGAACAGCCGTTCTGGGCGTCGGTCGGCGTCGCCGGCGTCGTCTTCGCGTTCACGATCGCAGTTCTCTCGATCAAGAACCTCGTTCCGATCGAAGAGGGGCTGTTGAACGACCTGACCTTCCTGTTGCCGGTCGTCGCCGGGTTCATCAGCTATACGGTGTTGAAGTCGATGCGCGAGGGCTACATGTTCAACCTCAACCGCCGGTACTACCGGCTCAGACCACCCAAGTAACTATGAGCAGCGATACACCACCACGGCGCACGTCCGACGGATCGGTCGTCGTCCCGATGCGCGTCTACAAGGGGATCACCGTCTTCTCGACGCTCGTCGCGACGGGACTGGTCGTGTTCGGATTCTTCATGTTCGACGCGGCCACCCGGCTAGACAACCCGATCCGCGAGGCGGCCGTCTGGACGGTCGGACTCACCGGATGGACGCCCTCGGTCGGCGCGGTCAACGTCGCCTTCGGCCTGCTCGGGATCGGGGTCATCGTTCTCGGGGCCGGATCGTACGTCCTCGGCACGCGGTTCAAGACCGCCGAGATGGTCGACAGCGAGCGGCGAGACACCACTGCGGACTCACAGGAGGCACACGACGATGGCTGACGAATTCGCGAAAGGATTCGGGATTCTGATGACGGCTGGACTGGGCTGGATGATCATCGCGGGCTGGTACCAGACGCCGAGTTTTTCGGGCGCACAGCTGTTCGGCGAACGACCGTCCGATCCGGGCGTCTACGCCGAGCTCGCGCTGACGCTCGGCGACGCGCTGTTCTGGTTCGCCGCCTTCGGCGCGCTCGCGTTCTGGCTCGTCATTCCGGCCGGACGCAAGCTCCGGGCCGAGATCGAATCACGCTCCGGGTGACCTACCTATCAAAAGTTAAGGCCCCACATCCCGAGACACTGCATATGGCTGTCGACAGAGAGACTCCTCCGTCGGAGATCACGACGCTGGTCGGTCGCGAGGTCTACTCGAACAACGGCGTTTTCGTCGGCGAGATCGAGGATCTGCGGCTCGATCTCGCGACCGAGAACGTCACCGGGCTGGCGCTGCACCAGCTCAACCAGGAACTGTTCGATCAGGAGATCAACCGTTCGCGCGGCGTCATCGTACCCTACCGGTGGGTGCAGGCCGTCGGCGACATCGTCATCGTCAACGACATCGTCGAGAGACTCAAGCGCCCCGGCGAAGACGAGTCCGACGACGATGTCGTCGCCTGACCGCTAGCTCCCGTTCGAACCGTCGCTCTCGACGCCCATCGCCTCGAACAACTTCGTCTTGACGGCTTCCTCGGTCAGCGACAGCAACAGGTCGCGGTTGTCCTCGGTCGATTCGATCCCCGTGAAGATGCCCAGCGGGATCTCGACGCTCGCGTCGGTCGAGTGGCCCGCTGCCTCGCCGATGTCGGAGAAGGCATCGCCGAGAACGTTCCCGATGTTCAGTCGGATGTCCTTCGAGCGTGCGGCGAGATAGATCGTGTCGTCGACGATCCCGAAGACGGCCGTCGTCGTGATCCCCTCGAGGTTGAGCAGTTGCTGGGCGGCCTGGGTCAGCGCCTCGCGGTCGCGGATGAACCCCGCGTTCGATATCAGGTGACTCCCCCGGACGTCGCGGTTGCGGATCGCCTCTGCGAGCACGTCCAGCGTCTCGGGGCTCATCGACGGCGATTCGACCTGCTCGAGCGTGTCGTGATCGGCGAAGGGGTACAGATATGCCGCGGCCGTCAGGTCTGCTGGCGTGGTGTCGCGCTTGAAATCCAGCGTCTCCGCGCGGATGCCGTACAGCAGTGCGGTCGCGACTTCCTGACTGAGATTTAGATCGAACTCCTGGACGTACTTCGTGAGGATCGTCGAGGTTGCCGAGACGTTCGGGCGGATGTCCGAGAAGTCGGTCTCGATTTCGGCGTCCGGTTCGCGATGATCGATGACGATGTCGACGTCCGTCTCGGGCATCAACTCCGTGTCGCCGGTCTTGGAGTAATCGACCAGCGCGACGGTGTCGTAAGTCTCGAAATCGACCTCGTTTCGCGAGACGAGTTCGATCCCGAGGAGGTTGACGAACGCCCGGTTCTCGTGGTGGCCGATCTCGCCCTCGTAGACGATATCGGCCTCGATATCCCGATGTTCGGCGATCGCCTGCAGCGCCGCAGCGCTGGCGATCGAGTCCGGATCCGGGCCGCGATGGATCAGGATCGCGAGCCGCGATTCGGTACCGTCGATGAGTGCCGCCAGCTGTTCGGCCCGGTGTTCGAGTTCGCCGGTCTCCAGCGATCGAAGCGCCGAGTCCGCGATCACTGCCGAGGGGTTGATGACGACATCGGCTCCCAGTTCCGTCAGTTCGTCGGCGGAGACCGGATCGGACGCTCGGGCGACGATGAAGTGATCGGTCTCGGCCGCTCTGAGCGTCTCCGTGGCCGCCTTGTTCGCCTCGACGTCCGAGGAGAGGATCAACACCGCGTCGCGTCCCTCGACGTGCTCGACGATCTCGGGATCGCGGATGTCGCTGACCTGCGCGTTGAGGTCCTGATCCCGGAGCGCCTCGACTCGTCCCTCGTCCTTGTCGAGAATGAGCACGTCCTTGCCCTCCTCGACGAGTTCCTCGGCAACCGCGTGCCCCACGCTCCCGCAGCCGAGAATGGCATACGAGGACATCGACGCCATCGTAGTCCCGGTACTCATGGTGTCTTGTCTGTTGGCGTCGAGACTCTTATAATCCGGACTTTCGCCCCCGAGATGGACACGTCGGGTCCGGTGTGTGTCACCCGAAGTAGGTGGTCGGAAGAGCCAGACCGGAGACGGATCGTCGTATCGCGCTGATCACGGTGTGATCGATCCGGAAGACGACTCGGAGGGATAGCCAGTGTCACGAGTTCGATTCCGTGAACGCAGAGGATTTACGACCGCACCGGCTACGTCACGGCGATGAGCAAGCCGAGCCCCGAGGTCTACGAGCGGGGGAAGGGAATGGACGCCCACAACCAGGTGATGCGGGAGATCCGCAGCCGCAAGGACAAAAGTTACGACCCGACCGAGCCGACCCGGGTCTGGCTCGACGAGGACAACACGCCGGACGGGATCGTCCGGAGCCTGACGATCGTGCTCAACACCGGCGGCTGTCGGTGGGCCCGCGCCGGCGGCTGTACGATGTGCGGGTACGTCGCCGAGTCGGTCGAGGGCGGTACCGTCGCCCACGAAGACCTGCTGACCCAGATCGACGCGACGCTTGAGCACGAGCGTGACAACGCCGACGAACCCGCCGAGCAGGTCAAGATCTACACCTCCGGGAGTTTCCTCGACGAACGCGAGGTCCCGGCCGAGACCCGACAGGCCATCGCGTCGGCGTTCGCCGACCGCGAGCGGATCGTCGTCGAAAGTCTGCCGGACTTCGTCGACCGCGGGAAGATCGCCGACTTCACCGACGAAGGACTGGAGACTGACGTCGCCGTCGGCCTCGAGACCGCGACCGATCGTGTCCGCCGCGACTGCGTGAACAAGTACTTCGAGTTCGCCGACTTCGAGGAAGCCGCCGCCGAAGTCCGGGCGGCCGACGCCGCCGCCGAGGACGCAAGCGTGGGCGTGAAAGCCTATCTCCTGTTGAAGCCGCCGTTTCTCAGCGAGTCCGAGGCGATCGAGGACATGAAGCGATCGATCCGCCGCTGTGCGGGCGTCGATGGGTGTCACACCGTCTCGATGAACCCGACGAACGTCCAGAAGTACACCGAGGTCGAGCAACTCTACTTCGAGGACGGCTACCGGCCGCCGTGGCTCTGGAGCGTCGCCGAGGTGCTCGAATCGACGGCCGACGAGGACGTCATCGTCGTCTCCGATCCGGTCGGTCACGGCTCGGATCGGGGCCCGCACAACTGCGGGGAGTGTGACGACCGCGTCCAGAAGGCGATCAAGGACTTCAACCTCCGGCAGGACCCGTCGGTCTTCGAGCAGGTCTCCTGTGAGTGCGAGCTGACCTGGGAGGCTGTCGTTGAACGCGAGACCGGGTACAACCTGCCGCTTGCACGGTGACGATCGCAATAGGGTCGCTTTTCCGTTCCCGTCGTCTACGGACGGCCAATGAGCCAACCCTTCGAGAATCTCCCGACGACCCCGCGATCGTCGGAACTCATCGATAAGGCCTTCTCGCGGGCGGCCCGTGCCGGACGGGCCAAGGACGGCTTCGACGCCCAATCGTCGATGCTCCAGACGGCCGCGAACATCTGCTCGGACAACCTCGAGAACGTCGTCACCGAGTGGCCCGACTTCGACGGTCTGGACCCGTTCTACCGCGACCTCGCCGACGCCGTGCTCGCCGGCGAAACCGCCATCGGCAGCGAAGATCAGCGCGGCGTCGACGCCCTGCGCCAGCACCTCTCGGAAGTCACCTGGGCCTCCCGAAAGGCCGCCGACATCCGCGGGGAGTACCACACGAAGCTCCGCAACGCGAGCGACGTCGATCACGCGCGCAAGCTTCGCAAACAGGCCTTCGCCCGGCTGGCTGACGTCGTCGAGCAGGTCGAGGACTCGCTGCTGGCGATCGCCGCCGCTCGCGAGGCTCTGCGAGATCTGCCGGACATCCGCCCGGACGAACCGACGATCGTGGTCGCCGGCTACCCCAACGTCGGCAAGTCCTCGTTCGTCAACAGCGTCACCCGTGCCTCCAACGAGATCAACTCCTATCCGTTCACCACCACTGAGATCCACGTCGGCCACGTCGAGGATGACCATATCCGCTATCAACTCGTCGATACGCCGGGGCTGCTCGATCGCCCGCCCCAAGAGCGCAACGAGATCGAGTCCCAGGCCGTGAGCGCGCTGGAGCATCTGGCCGACGCCGTGCTCGTGCTCGTCGACGCCAGCGGCGAGTGTGGCTACCCGATCGAGGTCCAGCTGGAGCTGCGCGACGCGCTGTGCGAGCGGTTCGCCGAGGTGCCCGTGCTGACGGTCGCGAACAAGGCCGATCGCTCCCGGGACGTCGAAGCCGACCACTACATGAGCGTCACCGAAGACGAGAACGTCGAGACTGTTCTCGCGGCCGCGATCGAAGCCGTCGACTACGAGCCCGAGCTGCCTTTCGAGGAGTGACGGAAGAGACACACTCATCTCGACACGTGTGACCACCAGATACTGGCCTCGACAATCGTGACTGCTTTGACCTGGGACGCCGAGAGACCCTGTATGGACACAGACGTTTCCCAGTCGACGGTCGGCGGGACAGTACAGGCCCCGCCGTCGAAGAGTTACACACACCGGGCGATTCTGGCGGCCGGCTACGCTGAGGGCGCGACGGTGCGGGATCCGCTGGTCAGTGCCGACACAAAGGCGACGATGCGCGCAGTCGAAGCCTACGGCGGCAGTGTCGAGCGACACGACGATCATCTCGAAGTTGACGGTTTCGACGGGCTTCCCGATGTCCCCGACGACGTGATCGACTGTGCCAACAGCGGGACGACCATGCGGCTCGTGACCGCGACGGCCGCACTCGGCGACGGGCTGACGGTCCTCACCGGGGACGACTCGCTCCGATCGCGTCCGCAGGGTCCGCTACTCGACGCTATCGACCAGCTCGACGGTCGGGCGGAGAGCACCCGGGCGAACGGTCAGGCGCCGCTGGTCGTCGGCGGTCCCGTAGCGGGCGGGTACGTCTCGATTCCGGGCGACGTTTCCTCTCAATACATCACGGCCCTGCTGATGGCCGGCGCGATCACCGACGAAGGGGTCGAGATCGGCCTCGAAACCGAACTCAAGTCCGCGCCGTACGTCGACATCACGATCGAAGTTCTGGAGGCGTTCGGCGTCGAGACCGAATCGATCGCCGACGGGTTCACCGTCGCGGGCGGACAATCCTACGATCCCGCCGGCGGCGAGTACACTGTCCCCGGCGATTTCTCGTCGATCTCATATTTGCTCGCGATGGGCGCGCTGGCCGCGCCGGACGGGCTGACTGTCACCGGTGCGTATCCGAGCGCGCAGGGCGATTCGGCGATCGTCGACGTGCTCCAGCGGATGGGTGCGGACCTCACCTGGGACCGCGAAGCGGGCGAAATTCACGTCAGCAAGTCCGATCTCACGGGCGTCGAAGTCAGCGTCGCGGACACGCCTGACCTCCTGCCGACGATCGCCGTCATCGGGGCTGTCGCCGACGGGACGACGACGATCGTCGACTGTGAGCACGTTCGATACAAGGAGACTGACCGCGTCGCCGCGATGGCCGAGGCGCTCTCCGCGATGGGCGCGTCGATCGAAGAGGAACACGACACGCTGACGATCCACGGCGGTGACAGCGATCTCGACGGGACGACCGTCGACGGCCGAGCCGATCACCGGATCATCATGTCGCTGTCGGTCGCGGGGCTCGTCGCTGACGGGACGACGACTGTCGAGGGAATCGAACACGTCGACGTGTCGTTCCCCCACTTTTTCGATGAACTCGACGCACTCGGCGGCGATGTGACAACCTCACGCGCCTGACGCGATTCGAGACACACGCCCGTCGCTCCGAAAATCCTGTCGAACGAATTGAGTTGGGAATACGCGAAACGCAGCTGCTCAGTATCTCTAGCCAAACATCTGGCGCATAATCCATGTTTTGGGGACACACAGGGAACCCAACAGCGGTGAATATCGACATCCGACTCAGTAACAGCGGCTTCTGAAAATCCTTACTTCGCGGGCCGTCGTAAATGCCGATAATGAGTCACGAGTGCGACGATTGCGGACAAGAGTTTGACACACTCTCACGGCTCCGCCTGCACGATTGTCCCGGCAACCAGCCTGCCGAAGCGACAGAGAACTCCACGACTGAGACGACAGACGCATCTACTGGAACCTCGCTTGATGATTCCGGCCTTGACCGAGAGAAACTCGAACGCGAGTACCCCGACGTAGTTGGAGACCTGCCCGAACTCTTTGACGACGCGCGCGAGGGGGATCTATCAGCTCTGTTTCGTGCAATTGCCGAATACGAACGAGTGCTGGCGAAAGTCTTCCGCGGCGACGCACCGGGCGGCGACGAGCTCCACCGTGACCTCTTGTTCGCCTACTACGAACCGCTCGCCGATGGACTTGCTGCCGCAGCGGAGACGAACGGATGGGACGCACTCATTGAATTTGCTGACGCCTATGATCCGCGCGAACAGGACGCGCTCCCTGAAGTCGGGCACGTCATCGCCAATGCACTCGGCCGCTCGGTGATTCGGACCCGCCAGGACGACGGCGTCGATGCTATCCCGGCTGCCGCGCTGGCGTTTCTCGGTGCGATCCCTGAGTATGTTGACGAGCACCACGTCGCGTACGAGGAGTCGTACACCTACGGCTGGGGGATCGGCCATCCCGAGTATTCCGTCGCTGACCAGCTCCTCGCGCTCGCTGAAGACGAACCAAAGTTCGTGAAAATCACGCTGAACACGGCGTTCTACGTAGATCAGCACGCCGCCATCGACGTGTTAGAGACGCTCGTCACCGACGATGAAATCTCCGGCACACGCAGTACCCTTGGGTTGGAAACCGACCTCACGGAGTTCTACTTCCAAGCCGTCGCCGACCTCGAAACAGAGGCACTGCTCGGGCCCCACGCCCCGCCGTACTGGGACGAGGACGACGACCTCCCTCGCGTCGTTGATGTCGATCCCGACGTGAAACAGCGGATTCGAGCCCTTGCCCACGAGACCGGTGTTGCTGACGGGCTTCCCGCCGAGTGGGCACTTCGAGACCTTGAGCCAGGGCCGATGTCGGAGATGCTGGACATGATGAGCGCGAGGGACGATACTCCCTGATCAGTCCAACGGCCCCACACGATTTTATTCGTTGCTCGCCTCACTCGACCTATGTCGTTCAGTGTCTCGTGGCACACGCTTCTTGACGAACTCGATGATCTCCCGGAGGATGCTACACTGCTCACGCCGCTGTCACACGACCGCTTTCGCGTGACCGACGTACAAGAGCAACGAGTGGTCATCGAGTTTCTCGACCGCGACATTGACGAGTCGCGGCCGCTCCAACGGGACCAGTTCGAGACGCTGTACCGCCGACTCACTGACGAGTATGATGGCTTTGACCTCGACAGGCTCCCGCCTGACGCCGACCCGTACCCTGCGGTGCTGTCTGTGCATCCACGGTTCGAAATCGACGAAGACCAGGGTGTGCTCGTCGAGAAAGAAGGCCCGACGGCCAGCCAACTCCTTGACGCCGAAGACGAATCCACGACTGTGGAGGACCGAACTGAGCCAGAGCTGGACGTGTATGCTGATGCGCTGTTACTCGTGGATGCCCTCGAACGTCACGAAGTCGAGGTCCTCGAGGACATGGAGACGGACGCGCTGGTCAACCTCTATACGCTGCTCTCGGACGTGCAACGCAACGCGAACGACCTCCGGCAGGACGTGGCCGACGTGCTGTTGAACCGCCTCCACCACGACCGGCCGGTGAGCGGGCCGTTCGGTTCCGTCCAGCGAACCACGCGGCGCAACCGCTCACTCAAAGACGACGACGAGGTGCTAGAAACCCTCGAAGCGGCTGGCATCGACCGCGAGCGCGTTTTGGGCGTGGATCGTGACAAGGTAGACGACGCCTTGGACGTCACCGAACTGTCGGAGAGCGACGTGTACGAGATCGAGCAGTCCGAGTACGTCCGCAAAGCCGAGGTAGACGAGGAACGCAAGGAAACCCGGCTTCAGGGACTCAAAGATCAACTTGCTGCCGCTGAGGGTGACGAGGCCGAGGAACTCCGCGAGGAGATCGAAGACCTCGAAGATCGCATCGAGGAGTTGACCGAGTTCAAATCGGGTGCATCGTTTCACACCCGCGCCGGGGGTGAGCCATGACCGAGCGCGACGAGGAACGAGAAGAGCGCATCAAGATGGAGATTATCGTGGACGCTTATACTCAGGACGAACAGGCGATGGGTTGGCATATCTATCTGGAGGAGATGATGGACTTCCCCTTTGAGGTGCGCTGTATCGACGAGCAGGAGGTCTCACCGCTGGAGGAAGGGGAGACAGTTCGTGTGATCGGTAAGCCATCATCGGAGCCGTCGCTCCGCCAGCAGTTCGTCACCATCGAGTGGAACGACCGCGAGTTCGGTGTCCCACTGAGCCAACTGGAACCTGTCGAAGCCAGCGCTGACACTGAGCAAGCTGTCGCCGACTGGCACTACTGGCTCGAACGATAGCCTCACCAGTGTGTTGGGTTGCGAATTCTCTGCTGAGCGTTCACGGTTTCAGCCAGTTTCGACGGTCTACCCTTCGATTCTCACCTTGACCGACCCACCGAACCCTATCAGAAACCAGGACTACCAGCGATCAGCTGGGAAATCAACTGGAAACCAGCTGCGCTGCCTACTGATGGCTGTGACGTATTCCGGTTAGATATATAAATATTTGAGTTTGCCGGAATTCCGGTTAAGTATATAAGATAGCGCGATAACCTAGACATCATGCTGCTGGAGCCCCCAGACAGGGATCGCGGATTCAAGAAAGAACGCATCCATCGCGTCCTGCTCAACCATCCAGACGGCGAGCTTAGCCGCTACGAAATCACACAACAAGCCAACGCCTCAACCTCATGGGCTTACGACTACCTCGACCAACTCGAGAACGACGCCCTCGTCGAAGACACGGTCGTTCTGGACCCGCGAACGCTGTACGACCGTTGGCGCGAGACTCGGATCCAACCCAACACAATCCAGGTTTCCCTCCAACAGCCCCTCGATCGCATCCAAAGCACCGGACTGGACTATGCGCTCACAACCGACGAGGCCGAACAGATCCATCAAGGATTCCTGTTCCCCTCGACAACCGCCGTCTACGTCCATGAAGCCGACATCGAGGAGTGGCTTGAGATGATCGAACAGTCGGGGCTAATTGGCGGCGGGAACACGGAACTTCGCGCCACCGACGAACACGTCTTCTACAACGCCCAGACCGTCGAAGAGATGACGACAGTCTCCATCCCACAGCTGATCGTTGACTTGCTTGACTCGGACGGTCCCGCCGTTGAAGCGGCCAATCGCCTCATGTCCCGCCACCACGGGTTAAACGATGAGTAGGGCCGACCGCAGCCAATACACAGACGCGGTGACGCAGTATTCGGAACGCGAACTGCAAGACATCCTGACGGTCGCGGAGCCACCTGTGTGTCTCCTCGGTGGCTGGGCCGTCCACATCCATGTGACCGACGCGTTCCAAACCCAGCAAGGCCGTCGCTACATTGGCTCCCGGGATATTGACATCGGTGTCCACATTGACCCTGAGTGGACATCTGAAGAGCTGTCAGAGACGCCGGTCGCCCTGACGCTCACCCGTATCGAGGATGACCTTGAGTATAACCGCGGGCGCTTCGGTTTCTACCAACAGTTTCACCGCGAGACGGGTGATCGACTCACTGATGCGGACGCCAGTGAACTGCCACCTCACGAACTGTTCCGTGTAGACATCGATGTCATTCCTGACACGACGGCGTTGGACGCGTTCGAAGACCGGTTTGGGTTTCGGCCGCCTGCCGAGCCGCTGCTCAAACCGGTGTTCCAGCACGGAGTCGGTGACCCGCTCTCCGACTACGTGGACTGGGACGTTCCGGACGGGGTTGGGATTGCCCCGCCAGCGGCATTAGCGGCGATGAAAGTTCGGGCGTTCCCGGATCGAGACAAGAGCCACAAGCGCCTGAAAGACCTGGCAGATCTTCACGCGTTGCTGTGGTACGTTACCGACTACGAGGAAATTACGGCAGCAACCCGGGAGAGGATTACGGCGGATGACATCGCGGGGTTTGAGCAGGCACTCACAGACGGAGAGTACGACCAGGCAGCATCATTACTCCAAGTAGACTCCACGACCGTTCGACAGTCAATTGAACGATTTTTGCAGTGAATCGTGATGCGTCCTCCATCTTGACAGGGCGTTTGGAGGAGTCGGCCCAGACGTGAAGTGATCGGCGGAGCCACTGCTCACTATGGCGCGACGCTCCGAAACCTGTCCCAACTGTGGCCACAGCTTCAGCTACAACGAAGCGACCGGGACCGGCCCATCAGAATTCATGAACGAAGGCCAGTGTCCCAACTGTCGGTACTTCCCAACCGGCGTAATCAGCGGAATTGAATCGCCGAGTTAACAACGAGAAAGTGTCTGGATCTGGATGTGTTCAAGATCCCCGATCCAGACGGTTACCTTTCGGCATCGGACGTGAAAGACGTAGCGGAAGAAGTCATTACTCCACTCCCGTTGCCGGGTGTCGAGGGGAGCCCCCTCGACCCCGGCGACATCTGGCTCGTCGTCATCTTGGCTTGCGTCAACCAGACCTCGATTTGGGAAACCTGCAACGACACCAACGGAACGCCGTGTGACGACACTGTCTTCACATGGCTCCATACGCTCGACCGAGCGTGGCTCGAGTTCGTCGCTAACCGTCTGCTCGGACGCCTCGCCATGACGATTCTCGACCCTGACCGGTCGAGAATCGTCTCCATCGACTTCATCGATAACCCCTATCATGGCGAGCACTACGCCGACGACGGCGAACTCTGCTCGATGGCTCCCAAGGACGGGACAACTACCTGCCACCGCTATTGCACGGCCTACGTCGTCTCCAACGAGAAGCCGGTGACGCTGGCGATGACGTATGTCCGCAGTGACGAAGATGAGGCTGACGCGGTCGAGCGCGTGCTCGCCCGCGTCGAGAACTACCCCTTCGAGATCGACCTGCTGCTTGCCGACAGCGGCTTCTACAACGAGCGCGTCATCCGCCGTGCTCGCGATATCGCCGCAACGGTCGTCCACGTTCCGAAGAAGGGCGAGCGCATGAAAGACAAACTCGACGTCCACAAGTCGTACATGACGACCTATCGCATGTACAAAGACAGCGAGCGGGAACTGCGCTTCCCGCTCGCGGTCGCTGTCTCCTACCAGAACGGTGATCGTGGCAAGCACGGTGAGGTTGTCCGTGGCTACGTCGCGTGCGGCGTTACTGATCGCTCGGCCAAGCAAATCGAACGCCTCTACAGGAAACGCTCTGGCATTGAAACAACCTACCGCTTACTCCGGCAAGCACGCGGGATCACGACGACGCGTGATCCTGTCGTGCGGTTTGCCATCATGTTGGTCGCAGCATTGCTGGAGAACCTGTGGCTCGTGCTCAGGTGGGCGGTCGTCGCCCGCCCGCGCCGGGGCGGGCGCGACCTGCCCGAGGAGTTCACATTCAAGACGTTCCGTGACTGGATTCGGCACGAGCTGGAAGAAGAGTTACGACGCCGGTGGAAAGTCAAAGCGAACGGGGTTGGTGTGCGGGCGTCACAGGCAACGGCCGCGGGCTGACCGGGGTCAGCCCACGGCCTGTTCACTGGGCGGTGAGCGACAGCTGTCGGCAGACACCGGCGAGATTTGGTTGCTATCGTCTGTTCGGAGCGGTGAATCGGAATCATCTCGATCTACACCGCGGGAGCAGCCGAAACTGATAGTCAAATCATACAGAAAGTGACTTTTTCGGGCCGTTCAGACAGGCCCCTCTCGACTCATTTGGGAAGTAACGGGTATACCAGTTCAGCCGCACCGCAATTTCATTCCTGAGCCGTGTCTGCTTCCTCTTTCCCGGCACGTTGTCAAACAGTTGCTCGACAGCCTGCGGCTTCAGTGCGAGGACCGCATCACCGTCCCGTGTCCCGTCTAAATCTAGCCCAGCCGTAGTGTGTTGTCGTTTGTACTCTGAGGTCGATGCGTGCACGTCGAAATCATCCTTCAGATTGATATCACTCTTGTCACGACAGGGGTGCCCGTGCTCGAGCTCCAACCGGTCGTGCATCTGATCGTTCTCGACAACCGAATAAAATGACTGGACTGACCGATAGTAACTGTCGATCGTCGTATCCGACTGATCCGTGATCGATTGGATATACCCTATGACATCCTCAGTCACTGCCGCAAGCGGATCAATACCCCGCTGCTCGCAATAAGCCAACCAGTACCTGACTTCCCTCCCGCGAGTGTCCGACGTCGATCCTTTGGTGCCCTGCTTCTGCGACTTGAGACTGTCTAGGTATAGGCCCAGAAGTTCCTCATTCTCGGGAGAAATCTGATTTTCGTCGGGCGTTGCAAACTGCCCTTTGTCGTTTCGCTTCGTCATAGAGTCATCCAATGCCGTGTACCATCAACGACGATACTCTCCACCGACAGGGTCGATCGTTTCTCGAGGTAGATCAGTGCCTCGCGCACCAACGGCTCCGGCTCATTCAATACGTCAGCAACCTTTTCTGCCGATCCATCGATGTCACCCTTCTCGGCTACCTCTGCGGCGCTCAAGAGTTGTTCCTGCGCCTTTTTCAGTCGCAAATCCTGAGTGTTCGTCGTTGATTCTGCATCCGCTGGCGGTTCGGGTGCCGCAGGGAGTTCTTCATACGCATCCATGGCCGTCGATTCGACTTGCTCCTGGGAGTACCCCTCTGAGACCATCATCTCGTCAATTTGGTTTTGGAGGGCCTCGGTCCGGTTCTCAACTTCCTCCATGGCCTTCTGATGCATCTGCTCAGCTAATTCGACTCCATCAGCTTCGACTCCCCCGTAAGCACCCAACTCAGATTCGTGTACGTACTCGTCTCTAATTTCTCGATCAACCGCGCGACGAACCAGCGTCGTCAGCGTCTCCCCTTCCTCGAGTGCCTCCCGCCACTCTTCTTTCTTCTCGGGCGTCACCCGCACATTCAGTTTGACTTTCTTCCGGTCGCTCACACCCGCAGCTACTCACACTAATAAAATAAATCTAGGGTCCCAGCGGGTCCCCAGTTAACCGAACATCTGGCGCATCATGGGGTGCATCTCCATGAGCTGTTCTTCGGCGATCTCCTCGTAGAGCTTGTAGGTAATCGAGACAGTCAGCAGCAGCCCCGTTCCGGAGACGCCACCGATCGTCCCGAGCATGTTCGCGCCGACGGCGAGCAGGCCAACGAGTGCACCGCCGATGACAGTCACCTGCGGGATGTATCGTTCGAGCACCTTCTCGAGGACGCCGGGGTTCTGCCGGAACCCGGGGATCTGCATCCCGGAGTTCTGGATCTGCTGGGCCGTCGCTTCCGGCCCCATGTCGGTCGTCTCGACCCAGAAGATGGCGAAGATCGCACCGCCGATGACCATGAACGTCAGGTCCACGGCCACCCGCAGCAGGATCTGCCAGACTTCCGGACTCCCGGTCGGTGTCGTGACGAACCACATCCAGTCCTGGCGCGTCTGGATCGGAGCCAGGTAGTAGAACAACCCACTGATGGGCTGGCCCTGCGCGTTGTACGCACCGACCCAGGCCGGCAGCGAGGCCTGGGAGTTGAGCAGTTGCCCGATGAACTGGATGTTCTGCTGGAGCGCCCGCACGAGGATCATCGGCAGGACGCTCGCGTAGATGAGTTTGACCGGGAAGCGCCCGCGTGCGCCCTTGACCCGGGCGTGACTCAACGGGATCTCGACCCGGACGGACTCGGCATAAACCACGATCACGAAGATAAGGATCGTCGTGATGATCGCGAGGATGCCCGAAATCTGTCCGCTCCCGCTCTGGAACCCGAAGAAGAGGTTCTCGGCGGTGACGGGTAGATTGCCGAGCGCCATCCGAATATACGCCGGGATGATACCGAGCGTCGCCCCGGGGAGTGCCTCGATAGCGATGATGCCGCCGATGAGCCGCTGGCTCACGCCGGCGATGATGAACAGCCCGACGCCGCTGCCGACGCCCCACTTGCTGATCACCTCGTCCATGTACAGGATGAGAACACCGCCGACGAACACCTGCCCGAACATGAGCATGTTCACGCCGAACGTGCCGCCCGGGAACGTCTGTGCGAGCGTCTCACTCGCCGGCAGGAAGTTCCCGGCGAACACCATCGGGAGTCCCGTCAGCACGACCATCGCGATCACAAGCAGCTTCTGCAGCCCCTGATAGAGGATCTGATCGCGGGGGTTGTTCTGGGTGTCGAGCCCCAGCAGGTTCGCACCGCCCAGTAGTTGCAGGACGATGCTCCCCGTGACGATCGGGCCGATACCGAGATGGACGATCGTCCCCTGTCCGCCCGCGAGGATCGATCGGAAGCGGCCGAACGCGTCGCTACCGGCACCGCGCTCGAGCCCGAACAGGAACACGTTCGTCAGGAAGAAATACAGGACCAGGACGCCCGCAGTCCAGGCCAGCTTCCGTTTGAACGGCACGTGTCGGTCGGGCCGCTCCACGGAGGGCATGCGGGTGAGCACCGGTTCGGCGGTGTCCTTCCAGCTCATCGTTATTCGTTGTCGGCGTCGGATCCGTCTTCAGCCTGTCGCTTCTCCCCGCGTTCGGTCAGCTCGACGCTGCCCCCCGCGGCCTCGACTTTCTCGCGAGCGCTCTCGGAGAAGTCGTCGGCGACCAGCTCGAGCTCGTTGCGGACCTGCCCGGCACCGAGCACCTTCACGACGTCGGTGTCGGCGGTCGTATCGACGATCTCGCGGACATCGATCCGGTAACCGCCGTCGGTCTCCTCTGCGAGGCCGTCCGCTGCGAGCAGCGGCGCGTCCTCGTCGAGTTCGCGAACGTCGATCGTCTCGACGGTTTCTTTGCTCTTCTCCGGGCGCGTGAACCCGGACTTGCCGAGCGGTTCGTGGTTGTGGAACTCGTGTTTGTCCCGACCGGCCGCGCCGCGACCGCCGCGGTGACCGGCCCCGCGTCGGTTCTTGTGGGAACCGCCGCCGTGCGTGCGCGAACCGCGCTGGCGTTTCTTCTTGCTCGTCATTATCGCATCGCCTCCAGGAGTTCGTCGATATCCTCGGTCGCCTGTTTGCCGAGCTGTCCGCCTTCCTTGGTCGGGTGTTTGATCCCGTCGTGGCCGCCACGCGGCGGGTGCAGTCGCAGCGTCGGTGACAGTCCCTGCTCTTTCAGCGTCGTCTCCTCCTCGAGCAGCGCCTGTGCGAGTTCGCCGACGCTGTCGTAGTCGGTCTCCCAGGTCGCCCACCAGCTGTCGTCGTCGAAGCCGTCACCCTCGAGGGGTTCGGCCCGCTTTTTCAGCACTGTCTCCAGGGCGTCCTGGCTGGGTTCACCGTGTGCGACCCAGTCGTTGACCTTCGTGATCATGCCGCGATAGGCGTCCGTGTCCGGCACCAGTGTCGCGTGGTTGACACGCCCCAGGTTCAGCATGTCGAGCGTATCCTCGACATCGCCGGACATGTTGACCTCGCCGCGAAGTTGAACCACTGCCTTCATCATTCGATCACCTCGCGCTTCTCGTAGGCTCGCTCGGGGACGCGCGCCTCGGCGGTGTTTCGCAGGGCGTTGAACGTCGCCTTTGCGAAGTTGACCGTCGTGCGCGTGTTCCCGGACGAACGCGTCCAGATGTCCTCGATGCCTGCGAGTTCGAGCACCTTGCGGACGGTCTCCCCGCCCGCCAGGCCCAGTCCGCGTGGTGCGGGCTGGAGCTCGACCTCGACGCTGCCGGCCTTGCCGGTCGTGCGTAGCGCGACCGTGTGCGGTCGGCCACAGCCACACTCCCAGGAGCCACAGCTCCGGGAGACGTCGATGAGGTTGAGTTTGGCGATGTCGATCGCCTTCTGGATCGCGCCGCCGACCTGATCGTCACGCCCCTCGGCGTAGCCGACCAGTCCGTCGCGGTTGCCCACGACGACGACACAGCGGAACTTGACCCGCCGCCCCGAGTCGGTCATCCGCTGGACCATGTTGATGTCCAGTACTTCGTCCTCCAGATCGGGGACGAGCTGGTCTACGATCTCCGGCTCTTTCAGCGGCAGGCCGGCGTTGAGGGCGTCGACCATCGTGTCGATCTCGCCCTCGGCTACCTTCCGGCCGAGCCGCGTCCGTGGTGTCCATCCGTCTGCTTCACTCATAGGTCGATGTCACCCTTCAGGAGGGCCTCTCGAATCGTGTCGAAGTGCGACGGCAGCTCCGTCGCGTCGAAGTCCCCACTGTAGAGGTCCTCGTCCAGCGAGTCGGCGTACTCGGCGATGTGCTCGCCGCGCGTGCGCTCCCAGGGCGCGAGTACCTCGTCGTTGTGGGGGATTTCCAGGCCGGCGTCGATTGCGCCTTCCTGCACTGCGAATACTTTACTACCGGGGGTCGGGCTGTTGAGTCCGATGTCCAGCACGGCCGACTCGTAGCCGGCCTCGACGGCCCGCAGTCCGGCCAGCAGCCCCGTGAGGTACGCGGCCGGCAGATTGCCCGTGGGGGCTTGCCAGCCGTACTCCTCGAGGTCGCTGGAGACCGCACTCGCGGCCGTCTCGTCGCCGTCGGGACCCCTCGTCACCAGCTGCGCCCTGACGTGTTTGTTGCTCTTGCGAGCGACCAGGCGTGGCTTGCCGGATTTCAGCAGGCGCAACCGCTGATGGTAGTCCGTCCGGGCCTCGCGGCGCCGGCGCATCGGAACGTTGTATCGTGGTCCTGTCGCCATCAGTTCTCACCGAATTGGGCTTCGATATACCGCTCAAGGTCGGCGACCGAATCGAACTCGCCGCCGCTCGCGCGGTCGTATAGCGTGCGATACTCCGAGGGACTCAGCTTCTCTTCCTCGTCGCGCAGCTCGCGCAGCCGACGCCGCTGGGCGCGGATGCGCGACTGCCAGTCTTCGCGGTCGTCCTGTCGACCGCCGGCTTTCCCCTTGCGGGAACCGTGTCCCTTCTGGTGGCCGTAGGAACGCTTCTGCTGGCGCTCCTTCGCGCGGCCGCGGGAGTTGCCGGCGGCTTCTTCGGTCTGAATGAGTCCCTGCTCGACCAGTTCGCGGACGTCCTCGCGAGTGATCGCGTCGGCGATCTCGCCCTGCGCGTCGGGATCGAACCAGATCCGGTTCTTCCCGACGTCCAGCACGTCCGCAGCCAGTCGCTTCTGTGCGCTGAGATCGGTCATTCTGACACCTCCACTTCGACGTAGGTGGGATTGAGGACGCGAATCTCGGCGTCCTCGGCGGCTTCCTCGATCCGCTCGCGCTTGCGCGCGCCGACTTTCGAGGCGATGCGCACGGCCTGGGTGTCGCCGTCGACGTCCTCGAGGTCGTCCACGTTGTGCACGCGGACCTCCTCGAAGCCGCTGGGGTGCAGTCCCCGAACTTCCTCGGGCGTCCGGAAGCCGGCTTCGACTTTCGGACCCTTGCCCTTGACGCCCTTCCGCTGCTTGGAGAGGCCGCCCCGGGGCTCGCGCCACGAGGTCGGCGTGCGCTTTTTCTTGTGGTAGTCCTGGCGGTTGAACTGCGGCTTGCCGACCCGCTTGCGCTGGGTCAGCAGTCGCTCGGTCCCCTCGTCGAGATCGGGCGTCTTCGACGCCAGCCCGCGGGGCTGCAGTTCCGTCTCGACTTCTTCCTCGGGCTCTTCCTCCGCCTCGGGCTCTTCTTCTTCGACTTCGCCCTCGGCTTCTTCGGAGACTTCGAGCCCGCCGACGTCGGCTTTGATTCGCGCGGCGAGCGCGTTCCCGACGCCCTCTGTTTCGGCGAGTTCTTCCTGCGAGGCGGCTTGGACGTCGTCGACCGTCTCGAAGCCGGCCTCTCGCAGTGCTTCGGCTTTCGCGTCGCCGACACCGCTGATGTCGGTCAACGCCTCGAACTCGTTTTCCTCGGCCATCAGACGTCACCTCGCGATGGTTTCTGGGTAATGTAGACGCCGTCTTGGAAGATCCGGACGTCCTTGTCCGTGACGCGGGTCAACTGTTCGATATCGGCAGCCGTCTGGCCGACGTCTTCGATGCTCGGCCCGGAGAGTGTGACCTCCTCGCCGTCGACATCGACCTCGGTGTCGCCGTGGATCGGCGTCTTCCGCGGGGCCTTCTCCCCGAGGAAGTTCTCGATGACGACCTCGTCGCCTTCGGCGCGGACCTGCATCGGGAAGTGTGAGTAGAAGACTTCCATCTTGTACTCCCAGCCTTCGGTAACCCCGTGGAACATGTTCTCCACGTGGCTCTCGAAGGTCCCGACGGTCGCGCGCGTCTTGGCGTCCCCGGCCTCGGACTCGATGACGACCTCGCCACCGTTTGCCTCAACAGAGACGTCCGGGTACCAGAGTCGGCGCGTGACGCTGCCCTGCGGTCCCTCGACGGTCAGCTCGAGACGGTCCATCTCGGCGCTGACGTCATCCGGAATTTCGAGTGCTGTTCGTGCCATTGTTAGTAGACGTATGCGATCACCTGGCCACCGACGCCCGCTTCGCGGGCCTCGTAGTGGCTCATGATCCCGTGGCTGGTGGTCACGACGAGTGCGCCGTAATCCTGTGCGGGGAGAAACCGCTTCTCCCACTTCTCGAACTCGTCAGCGCCCGCCGAATAGCGGGGCTGGACCGAGCCGCACTCGTTGATCGCACCCTTCAGTTCGACCTCGAACCGACCGGCTTTGCCGTCGTCGACGAACTCGAAGCCGCCGATGTACCCGCTGTCGTAGAAGACTTCGAGTACGCTGCCGATCTCGTTCGAGGCGGGCTCGACTGTCTGTGTCAGCTTCCCGACGCCCTCGGCGTTGTCGATCGCCGACAGCGCGTTGCTGAGTGGGTCGTTTCCTGTCATTGTTAGCTGTACTTCTTGAAGCCCATGTCGCGGGAGATCTCCCGGAAGCACTGGCGACACAGCCAGATGTCGTACTTGCCGACCAGACCCTGCTCGCGACCGCAGCGCTGGCAGACCTGCATCTGTTCGGTTCGCTTTGCGGCCTGCTCGCCGGTGGCTTCGTTCGTGTCCTGCTCGGATTCGCTCTCGCTCATTCGTTCACCTCCGCGTCGAAGGTCGACTCGACGAACGCGATTGCGTCCTCCGGATCGAGCCGGTGGTTCGAGGGGATCGGACGGGCGGCCTTCTCGCGCTTGGCGACGCGATAGCCCGGACGGACCAGGTTGACCGTCACGTCCAGCCCGTAGATCCCGATCGTCGGGTCGTACTCCTGACTCGGGAACTCGGTGTGTTCCTCGACACCGAAGCTGAAGTTGCCCGTGTCGTCGAACTGCCCCGCGTCGAGATCGACCAGGGGCAGTGACGTCTCGAGGAACTGTTCGGCCTGCTCGTCGCGCAGCGTGACCTTCGCTCCGATCGGGTCGCCCTCTCGGATGTTGAACTCACCGACCGTCTCTTTCGCCTGGGTCCGGACGGACTCCTGGCCGGTGATCTCTTCGAGGATCTCCTCGGCGTTGGCGAGTTCGCGACCGCCCTCGCCGACGCCCATGTGGACGACGACCTTCTCGATGCGCGGCTCGCGCATCTCGTGGAACTCGCCGCTCTCGCTTTCCGAGCTCATTCGTCGTCACCTCCGGCGTCTTCAGTGTCTGCCTGCTCGTCGCTGTCGGCGTCTGCGTCGTCGGCCTCGTCAGGGGTCTCGGCCCCGGCGTCTGCCTCAGGTGCAGCCTGTTCGTCCTCCTCGTCGTCGCTCGCGGTTTCACCGCTCGCTGATTCCGATTCGGTCCCCGAATCGCCCGTAAAGTTCTCGTCGATGACGACGACGTACTTGTCGATGGTCTCGAAGCCGTCGCCGTCTTCCTGGGCGACCAGGACGTTGTTCGGCGAGGAGCCGGCGGTGACCTGGATCTCTTCGATCTCCCCGATCTCGCCGGCGTGCTGACCGTCGACGGCTGTGACGAGCGCGCCCTCCTCGTACTCGAAGTGAGCGACGATCTCGTCGTCTTCGTTCGCGATGACGATCGAGTCGCCCGGCGTGTACTCGCTGTCGGCTTCGACCAGCAGCGTGTGCCCGTCGTGCAGCGTCAGCTGGACGTCGCCGCCGGGGACGTGTTGCTTGCCGACGATCTTGCCGAGCTTGGACTCGGCGGCCTCGCCGTCGATGGCTGTCAGTGCGAGTCGACCGCCCTCGCCGGGGAACACCCGGTAGTACTCCTCGCGCTCGGTGAACGCCAGGATGTCGAACATCCCGACCGGGCGCGACTCGTCGCTCTCGGGCGTCCCGTTGATCAGGATCTGGTCCTGACCCAGGGCGTAGCGGGCTTCCTTGCGGCTGTCGACGTACCCAAGCACGTCCCGGAGGACGATCAGCAGGGGCACGCCGTCCTCACCGTGCGGGCCGGCGTCGGCCTTGACGGTGAACGTCTGGGTCTTTCGTTCGACTGGCCAACTGTTCGGTACCGAAAGTCGTTTCTGGTGGTTGCTCATGCGCTATCCTCCTCGCTTTCCAGGCGCGCCTGCCGACGGTCGTCTTCGAGGTCGAGGTCGGTCACGCGGAGATTGCTCGGTTCGAGCGCCCGGGGAACTTCCTCCCCGTCTGCCGTCTCCAGGGTGACGTCCTCGACGTGGACGACGGATTCGCGGAGGTCGACGTCGACAACGTCGCCTTCCTCGCCGGCGAAGTCACCGCGCATGACCTCGACGGTGTCGCCCTCGTTGACGCGGACGTTGCGCTGTCCGTACTCCTCGCGGAGATCCTCGGACAGCGTCGCCCGCACCTGCTTTTGCTTCTCGTGCAGCGGGGCGCGCCGTGTCTGTGTTCGCTGTTTCGATGGTTGCTTGCTCATGGTTCTATACGATCATCGTCGCTGTCGATGCGATGCTGCCGAACCGCTCCGCGACTTCCCGTGCGACGGGGCCTTTGATCTCGGTCCCGCGCGGGTCCTCGTTCTCGTCGACGATGACGGCCGCGTTGTCCTCGTACTTGACGCGCGTGCCGTCGGGTCGGCGGATGGGCTTGCGCTGGCGGATGATGACCGCCTCGAGCACCTGACGACGCATCTCCGGCGTCCCCTTGGTGACCGAGACGGTGATCTTGTCACCCAGACCAGCCTTCGGGTGGCGGTTCTTGGTACCCTGGTAGTTGCTGATGCTGATCACTTTGAGTTCGCGTGCGCCGGTGTTGTCGGCGCAGTTGATCAGCGACCCCTTCTCCAAACCCTGAGTGACGTCGGCTTTCAGCGCCTCCATCACTCTTCACCCCCTTCGGGGGTCACGTCGACGACGACGTGGGATTTCGTCTTCGAGAGCGGTCGTGTCTCTGCTATCGTGACCGTGTCGCCGACCTCGATGTCGAGGCACGGCGGAGCGTGCGCGGGCACCCGGGACCGACGCTTCATGTATCGGTCGTATTTGGGCACCTTGACGTCGTACTCGCGCTCGACGACGACGGTCTTCTCCATGTCTGTGGAGGCGACTGTGCCTTCGAGCGTCTGCCCGCGCACCGAAAGGGTGCCGTGGAACGGGCAGTTCTCGTCGTCACAGCTCGTCTCCGGCTGTTGTACGTTCAGTCCTATCGCCATGTGGAATCACCTGTGTGTTCTGTGCGTCGGGCCGGTCGTGCGACGAGTCGCTCTCCTTCGATCTGGACTCGCTGTCCGTCCGAAAGAGTGAATTCGAACGCCGCAGCCGCCTTCGGCACCAGTTTCTCGCGGGCGCGAGGCGGTGACACCGCCTCGGACTCGCGGCGCGTGGCGCCGCGCTGGCCCGCTCGAACGTCACGCGGAACGTCGTTCCGCGCTGGCCACGCCCGGTCGGCTCGCTCGATATGCAACGTGTTGGTCGTCTCCATGACGACCTCGCCTTCGATATCCAGCAAGTCGGGGTTAGACGCCGCCGTAACGCGGACGTCTAGTCCGACCAGTTCGTGTCGCGCGAGCGTCTCGGGCGTGCGTGTCATCTTACTGTTCCTCCGGAAGGTCGCCCTTCTCGCGGCTAGCGCCGCTTCGAGTGTCCGGTGATCTCATTCGAGATCACCCTCCTCACGCTGGATCGTTTTGATCCGCGCGATCGTCCGGCGGAGTTCGCCGATACGGCCGGGGTTGTCCGGCGCACCACCGGCGGCCTTGACGGCCTCGGCGTTCAGCAGTTCCGTCTCGAGTTCCTCGAGTTCGTTCTGCCGTTCCGCGGGCGTCATGTCCCGCAGTTCTTCGACGTGGACGATGCTCATTGGTCACCCTCCTCGTCGGTGTCTTCGCCGTCGTTCGCGGTTTCTTCGCTGTCCATCTCGTCGAGCAGTTCCTCGGCTTCCGCCTCGGTCTCCTCGTCGAGCTCTTCGTCGACGGCTTCTTCGAGTTCGTCGAGGTTCTCCTCGACGTCACCGCCGGGAGTTTCGACCTCTTCGAACTCCTCGTCGACGACCTCCTCCTCGACGACTTCCTCGCCGGTGGACGGTTCCTCAGGTTCGCTCTCGGTCACCGGGGTCGCGCTCTCCTCGTCGGGTTCGCCTTCGAGGAGTTCCTCGACGGACTCGCCCTCGACGTCTTCGACGTAATCGGCGACGTCGACGTCCTCGTAGATCTCGAAGTCGTCGGGCAACTCGGCGTCCGGCGGGATGATCTTGACGTCCACACCGATCGTCCCGAGCTTCATGACGGCGACGCCCTGTCCGTGATCGACGATGTTCTGTGCGGGTTCGCCGTTGTGCTTGATGTAGCCACGGTTGAACTTCTCGACGCGCGAGCGTGCGCCCGTGACCTTTCCGGAGAGGACGATCTCGGCACCCTTCGCGCCGGCCTCCATGATCCGGTCGATCGTGGTGTGGCCGGCCTTCCGGAAGTACCAGCCGCGTTCGAGGGCGTTCGCCAGTCGATCGGCGACGATCTGGGCGTTCAGATCCGGCTCCTCGACCTCTTGGACGTCGACCTGCGGGTCGTCGAGGTCGAACTCCTCTTCCAGCGTGGTCGTGAGCTTGCGGATGTTCTTCCCACCCTTGCCGATGACCATGCCGGGCTTCTCGGCCTTGAGGACGATCTGGGTCCCCATCGGCGTCTTGGCGACGTCCATGCCGCCGTAGCCCGCACGACCGAGCTCTTCAGCGAAGAACTCGTCGATCTGGGTCCGCTGGAGCCCGTCCTCGATGAACTGCTGTTCGTCGGCCATTATGCTTCGACCTCCTCTAAGACGAGTTCGACGTCGACTTCCATGCTGTTGAACGCGGATGCCCGCCCCATCGCGCGGGGCTGGCGACCTTCGACCTCACCGACCTTGTGGGCCGCGACGTGCATGATCTCCATCGACTCGCCGTCGAATCCCTGGTGGTCGGCGTTCCCGATCGCGTTCTCCAGCAGGTCGAGAAACGCCTCGCTGGCCTTTTCGGGGAAACGACCGGCGTCCCAGCCGTCGATGTTCTTTCGGTGGCCCACGCCCGAGTTGTGCTGTCGGAAGGGAACCGGCTGGTCCCCCTCGATGACGGCTTCGAGGTACTCGACAGCCTCGCCGGCTGTTTTCCCTTTGATCTCTCGGGCGATGGCCTTGCTGTGCTTGTGGCTCATCTGCCGCTCCCGGAGCATCGCTTTCGCGGTCGTCTCGGGGTCGGCCTCGACTGAGTAGCTGATTCCCATGATTTACTTGAGCGGTACGAACTTCGAGGATCGGGTCGCCCCGATTCCGGCCTGTCCGTGCTCGACGGACGTCCGCGTGAGCTGGAACTCGCCCAGGTAGTGGCCGAGCATCTCCGGCTCGACCGTCACGCGCTCGAAGCTCTGGCCGTTGTGGACGGCGAAGGTCAACCCGACCATCTCGGGAACGATCGGCATGTCCCGCAGGTGTGTCCGGATCGGGTCGTTGGCCGTCTCCTCCTCCTCGGCCTCGCGGGCTTCCTCGAGCAACTGTCGTTTCTCGTAGGACAGACCGCGTTCGATACTTCGCCGCACACGTGCGGGCAGCAGTTCCGCGACTTCCTCGAGCTCCATGTCCTGCAACTCCTCGAGCGTGTAGCCACGGTAGGTAAACTCGCCTTCGTGGCCGATCTGATAGTCCGAGCTCATTCGTTACCACCGCGACCCGTTCGTCGCGAGGAGATGTCCCCGACCTTCCGGCCCGGCGGGGCGTTCCGGGAGATCGATTTGGGCTTGCCGGGGTGCTGGCGGCCACCGCCACCGAACGGGTGGTCGACCGCGTTCATCGCGACCCCGCGAACCCGCGGCCAGACCATGCCGCGTGCTTTCGCTTTGTGGTGTTTCTTCCCGGCCTTGACAAGGGGCTTCTCGGTCCGACCGCCGCCGGCAACCACGCCGATCGTGGCCCGACACTGCGGATCGAGTCGCTTGAACTCCCCGCTGGGCAGTTGCACGACCGCGACCGATCGGTCGTGGCTGACCAGTCGGCCGTTGACGCCCGACGCCCGGGCGAACTTGCCGCCGTCGCCCTGGTTGGCCTCGATGTTGCAGACGGGGACCCCTTCGGGGATCTCCGCCAGCGGCAGCGTGTTGCCGGGCGCGATCTCGGCGCTGACGCCGACCTGGATCTCGTCGCCGACCCCGACCCCTTCGGGAGCCAGCACGAGTCGCTGCTCGCCATCCTCGAACTCGACGGCCGCGATCGGTGCCGAGCGGGCCGGGTCGTGTTCGATGTCGACGACCGTCCCGGAGACGACATCGTCGTCTTCGACCGTGCGATGCTGCAGATCGGATTTGTACCGGTGCGACGGGGCACGGAACGTCGGCGTCCCGCGACCACGTCGCTGTCCGCGAATGCGTCGTCCCATCTTAGAACACCCCGATTCGTGAAGCGACTTCCTGTGCGTCGTCGTCCTCGGACAGTGTCACTTCGGCTTTCTTGTCGCCGTCCATCGTCACCATCGTCGTCACGTTCTCGACCGTGACGTCGAACTGCGTCTCGATCGCCTCGACGATCTCGTCTTTCGTCGCGTCGACGTTGGCGATGAACAGCAGCTTGTTCTGGAAGTCCATCTTGTCCATCGCCTTCTCGGTGACGTGCGGATGCTTGATCACGTCGCGTACGCTCATCGGTCAGCCACCTCCGCGAGTGCGCTCTCGGTCCAGATCGTCAGTCGACCGACGTCGCCGCCGGGCGCGAGGTCCTCCGCGTTGACCTCCGCCGCGGTCGCGACGTCGGCTCCGGCGAGGTTCCGCGCGGCCTTCGACGGCTCCTCGCTCGTGACGAACAGGATCGATTTGGGCCGGCGGTACTTCCGACCGCGGGACTTGCCCTGTCCGGCCTTGATCTTCGTGTCGTCGGCGCGCTCGATATCGGCGTGAACGCCGAGTTCCTCGAGCATGTCGACGACGTCCTGGGTCTTCACCAGCTCCTCGAAGTCGTCGCTGACGACCAGCGGCAGTTCGAGGTCCGATTCGAATTCGTGACCGCGATCGGTGACGGCCTCTGCGTCGGCGGTCGCCGCGATCGCCGATCGGATCGCCTTCTGGCGTTCCTTGTCGTTGAGGTCGAGGCCGCGGTCCGTGCTTTCTTTCGGCGGGTGGGCCCGACGGCCGGAGACCGCCTGGGGGACCCGCTTGGCTGTGCCGTCCTGGCGCGGGACGTGCGCCTGTCCGCGGCCGCTGCCGAACGATTCGGCTGGCGTCCGGAGACCGGCGTAGTCGTCGCTGCCGTAGTCCTGCTTTCGGTTTGCCTGGGCGGCCTGGACCGCTCGCGAGATCAGGTCCGGCCGAACGGTCGTCTCGAAGACCGCCGGCAGGTCGACCTCGTCGTCGGCCTCGCCGTCCAGATCGTATACTGTAGCCTGCATTCAGGTCACCCCTGGTTGGAGTCGGTGGAGACGTAGCGCAACTCGGGATCGAGTCGCGGGCTGTCGCTCGGGCGGACGGCCGGACGGAAACGCACCAGGCGCTTTTCCGGACCCGGCAGCGATCCTTTTACCAGCGTGTACTCGCCCTCGACGTCGCCGTAGTTGACGAAGCCACCCTCGGGGGTGACGTCGTCGTCGCCGATGTCGAGAATGCGCTTGTTGAGTTCCGTCCGCTGGTGGTAGCCGGTCTGGCCTTGCTGGGGCACGGTCGACCGGACGCGGCTGGGGTTCCACGGACCGAGGTTGCCGATCCGTCGTCGCCAGCCCTGACGGGCGTGTTTGCCCTTGCGCTTCTGGACACCCCAGCGCTTGACGGGACCCTGCGTCCCTTTGCCCTTGGTGGTGCCCGCGACGTCCGCGTACTCGCCCGCGCGGAACACGTCGTTCATCGAGTGTTCCCCACCGTCTTCGATGAGGTCCAGCCCGTGCTCGACGCGATCGGCGAGCGAGCCGCCGCCGACGCGTGTCTCCATCACGTCGGGTTTCTTTTTCGGGACGCCATCGAGTTCGCCGGGGACGGTGTGCGTGATGAGACGCACGTCGCCCAGTTCGCCCGACTCGAGCGCGTCCTCGATCTGTTCCTCTGCACCGTCGGACGACCCCTCGGGAAGGTCCAGCGCCCGGTCGAGTTCCGGGTGGAACTCGTCGGTCCAGACCTCCGTCAGTGGGCGGAGTCCGTACGGCGTGTCTTCGTAAGCTCGAAGCGCCACAGCGCGCATCGGCGGCGTCTCGACGACAGTGACGGGAACGGTCGTCTCCATTCCCTCGCGTGGCGAGTTGGGTTCGTCGTTGATGAGCACGACGTGTGTCATCCCGGCCTTGTAGCCGGCAAACCCCTGCACGCCAGGCTGTCCGTCGTCGTCGGGCCAGCTGTTGAACCGCGGCGTCTCGCTGGCCGTCCGCTTGCGCGGGCTGAAGCCCATCGAGCCTTTGCGTGGTCTGCTTGGTTGTGGCATCGGATTCTCACTCCGTGAGACTGAGGCAGGCCAGTGTTGCGAACATCGCTTCCTCGGTTCGCACCACCTCGCTGCCTTGATCCGGGATCGTGTTCAGCCAGAGGTCGAATCGGGTGGTGTCCGATTCGGATCCGGTGACCACGTCCTCGACGTCCGTGGGCCCGACATCGTCGGGGTCGATCCCCATGATGGCGGGCAAGCCGCGCTCCGGTGCGCCAAAGGCGACGGTTAGATCGCCCGCGCCGTCGTCCTCACCGTGGATCGCCTCGACCAGCTGGCCGAGACGGTCGGTCGTGAGTTCGACACCGTGGCGCGATGCCGCGATCCGCACGCCGGCGTCGGCACGCGAGAGCGCTTCGTCCAGGTCCGCGCGGTCGACCGCAAACCCCGGAAGGGGTTCGTCGACGAGTTTCGCGCGGACCGGTCGTCGCGAATAGATCCTGACGGCGACGCGCTCCCCCTCGCTGACCTCCATATCGGAGGGAACAGCCAGAGAGATCGGGTGTTGCATGCCGCAATTGACCCGAACGCGCCCATCAGATCCGACCTCGGTCACGAGTCCCTGTCTCAACGACCCCGAATCGTCCGATCCGGAGCCGGTCCGTGGTGTCACGTGGAGCGGCGGCAGGACGCCGACGTACTCCAGTTCGTCCCGCGTACCCCATACCTCCTTTCGGAGGTACGGCGGCGTCGCGGCGTACCGCAAGACGGTTTCGACGAACCCGCCGTCCAACTTCCTTTCCCCGTCGGGGTCGGGAACGATCGTCAGCCGATCCGCCCGGAAGACCGTAGCCGCGCGGGCCACGTAACCGAGTTTGCGAGTCGCCTCGCGTTTGTCCTCGGCTTCCCGGGTGAGGGACGACGGCACGAGCACGCTGGTCGTCATGCCGTGACGCTTCCACGTCACGCCACTAGACTGTAGCGATTAGTCTTCGGGCCGTACCTAAAAGGGTAGCGGATCGAAATCGGGATGACACGCGCTCTCACGGGCCAGTGTGCCAGTTTCGGGCCTCTCTCCGTGTGATTCATCCCGCGAACGCGACCATATTAGTCGTCCGGTACGACCGCACTTTCCGGCGCGTCGCTCGCCGGCAATCGGTCGTGCGAGCGGGACAGTCGCTCCGATTCGCGGGGCAAGTATTATAACAACGTGTGTTGTTAACGGCTAGTATCGTGAACTCACCCGTGCCGTCTGCTGCTGAATCCGCCCGTGAGGGGGGATTTCGGGGGTGAGCGAGTTGAGACTGTGGCAAGCCGATCAAAAGATGGTTCCAGAAGCAGATAGATGAATATGAAACAATAAAGAAATATATTGTTCTGGTATAAAATGTAGAGTGTTATACATAAATCTTATTATTGTGCATATGAATAATCACAGATTATGTTCGACAGGGTACGGACAGTCGTCCCGGGCGTAATCAGGCGACGCTATGCCGTCAAGTTCGGGATCGTGATTCTCGTTATTGGACTGGTAATCGGGGCCGTCGGACTCGGCGGGACGTCGCTGATGGCCGAACAGGTTGAACAGAGCGTGAACAGCGACTTCGAATCGACGGCGACGTCTGACGCGCTGACACTGGACAACTGGCTCGAATCGAATGCGGCCGAGATGCGAACACTCGAACGGAATCTCCCCGATTCCGGAGCGAGTGACAGTGCGATCAACGAGTACTTGCAGACTCATCAAAACGATCTCTCGGACCGATCGGTGCTGACGCTCGTACACGTAGTCGACACAGAGACGAGCACGATCGAATACTCTTCGCGCACAGCGATGAGAGGGGAGACGTTCGACGAGGAGGCGGTCGGCTGGTCCGGCGAACCCGACTTCGAAACCGGTGACGTCGGCGTCTCCCCGCTGTATGTCGCCGAGGACGACTACCACGCGATCGCGTTCATGAAAGACCTTGAGGGAGATCAACGGCTCGTCGCGGTCTACGACGCCGAAGACGTGGGCGACGAGATCCTGTCTGGCGGAGCGAATCCCGAGTACAGTTCCTCGGAGACGGTCGTGGTCGACAGCAGTGGCACAATCGTGATGGCGGACGCGAGACTCGGCGAAGCGGTCGGCGAATCGTATCCAAGCAAGAGTCCCGCACTCAAGCGCGTCCGGCAAGTCGAAGCACGGACGGTGAGCGAATCGACCACCGTCGCACCCGAGCACGTGCACGACAGCGCGCTCGCCCCTGCAGCAGAACATCTGGTCGGGTTCGCGCCGTCAGGGCCACGGAGCGCACCGGATTTCGGTAGCGACTGGGTCGTCCTCGTTCACGCACCGAGCGACGAGGCATACGGGTTCGCCGGGACGCTCGAAACCTACGGACTGTACGCGACGCTGCTTGGGATCCTGCTTGCTGGACTGATCGGGGCGGCAGTCGGCCGGAACACGGCGGCTTCGGTCAATCGGCTCACCGACCGGGTCGAGGAGATGGAAGACGGGAATCTCGATGCGGATTTTTCGACCGGACGGGTCGACGAGATCGGCCGTCTCTACGACGGGTTCGCGAACATGCGTGACGCGCTCAAACAGCAGATCAACGAGGCCGAACAGGCCCGCAAGGAGGCGGAGGTCTCGCGGGCGGAAGCGATGGAGATGTCGAACTACCTGCAGGAGAAGGCCGACGAGTACGCCCGGATCATGCAGCAGTGTGCCGCGGGCGATCTCACCCAGCGGATGGAACCCGACGGCGAGAACGAGGCGATGGACCGCATCGCGGGCGAGTTCAACGAGATGATCGACGAACTGGAGAAGACGACCGGCCAGCTCAAGAGTTTCGCCGACGAGGTCGAAACCGCCGGTGAGGTCGTCCAGACCTCCTCCGAAAGCGTCCGCGACGCCTCCGAACAGGTGGCTGATTCCATCCAGAAAATCTCCGACGACGCCCACGATCAGAAAGAGCGTCTGCAGGAAATCTCCAACACGATGGACGACATCGCGCGCGACCTGGAGACGTTCGCCGCCGACAACGACGTCGACTTCGGCGAGTCGCTGGACCGCATCGAGGAGGTCGCCACGACGCTCAACGACGTCGTCGAGTTGAGCGAACAGACCATGGCCGAGTCCGAGAACGTCGCTGGCGCCGCCGAGGAACAGGCCGCCGAACTCAACGAAGTCACCCAGCGCGCCGAAGACCTCTCCCGGTACGCCCGCCCGCTGAAGGAAGTCCTCGACCGCTTCGAGACCGAATCCGAACACGAGTTCTACTTCCCCACCGGCCCCGGCTCCGGCGAGGCGAACCTCCCCGACGAGAGGTAGTCGATGGGGAATACCTAGTCAAAAAATAACATTATATCTTGCCAGCACCGGATCCGTGGTATCGCTGTCAAACTGTGTGAGCGACCAGACGCCCTTCATCGAGCCGATTTCGAACGATAATGTCGAAAACTAAACATCATATGATGATTCTGAAACGCGTCAGAGACGTCTCTACGGACGCCACTCGTCGATCCCGGGTCGTACTTCGAGCGTGACGACCGGCCGTCGACGGTTTCCGGGACGCTTTATACATCGGGGGTTCGGAATACCTGTATGATCCTTTCGGACGCGGACATTCTGCGACGCCTGGAGGAGGGGGATCTGGTGATCGAACCGCTCGACGATCCGGACATCCAGATCCAGCCCGCCAGCGTCGATCTCCGCCTGGGACGGGAGTTCCTGGAGTTCCAGCGAACGAACATCCCCAGCATTCACCCGAACAGCGAGCAGGAAGTCGAGGAGTACGTCGAGGAAACTGTCGTCGAGGAGAGTGAAGAGTTCATCCTCCATCCCGGCGATTTCGTGCTCGGCACGACACACGAGCGCGTCGAGATTCCGGACGATTTGATCGCCCACGTCGAGGGGCGGTCGTCGCTGGGCCGGCTGGCGATCGTGGTCCACGCTTCACTCCCGTACGACGAGGAAGTGTTCCTGTGGACGCCAGCGGATGGATTCGGGTTTTACGAGATCGGTGACATCGTCGAAAACGAGCGCCCAGCGCGAGCTGTGGCATTCGATCCGCAGACACTACGGGTTAGTACGCACCGTGTTACCGATTACATTACGAACCCAACACAACGGATCTACCGAGTGACACTCGACTCGGGACGACAGATTCACGTCACGAAAGATCACAACCTGTTCACACTCGATAGAGACGGTGGCGTCACCCGGATCCCCAGTGAGGACGCTGAGGGAACGCAGGTCATGGTCCCGAAGCAACTCCCTGGATCGCCGACCGAGCATCGTTCGATCGACGTTCTCGATCACGTTGAGCCGACGGAAACGACGTTATATGCCACAGACGGGTTCGGATTTGTCGATTCCGCGGGAATGGCACAGGGTTCGGAACGACATTACGATGCCAACGGAAGCGCGCCGATGGAAGCGGTACCGAAGATCACAATGCCAGACGATGTCGAAGTCGCGTTCCGACAGAGCGACTATCGTCTCCCGCGTGAACTCCCGTTGACCCGCGAATTCGGTTGGATGCTCGGGTTCTATATCGCAGAAGGGTCGGCTCGACGAAAGCAAATTCAGGTAGCAAACACCGAACGCCAGTATCTAAACCGATTCAGGGAGTTCTTCGCACAGTACGACGCGTCGATCTCGATTCGGCAAACGGATGATCTCACTCGACTCACTGTCTGTTCGGCGCTCTGGTCTGCGGTTGTTCGTAGCCTCGCAGGGGCTGGCAGCGAGAAAACGATCCCCGAGTCAGCATTTGGTTGGCCCCGTGACACCCTCGAAGGGCTGCTTGAAGGGTTGCTCGATGGAGATGGGTGCCGTCGCGACGAGCGTGATACGTTCTACACTGCTAACGAGGAGCTGGCGAACAAGGTCATGTATCTCGCGGCTCGCCTTGGGAGGGGTGGCTCTCTCTACAGCAGGGAACGGAAACAATATATCGAGATAAGCGATGTCGAATGGGAGGGGGAAATGTGGAGCGTCGACGTGAGTGGTGAACGGCACAAGCGAGGTCAGTATGTACCCGTTCCGAGTCGCTATCTACGCGAACTCCGGAAGCGGGCTGGTCTCACGATGGACGAAGCGGCAGAGCTGATGGGTTATTCGTCGAAGTCCAGTATTTCCAACGTCGAGAACGAGGAGTACGATACCATCAAGCGCGATACGCTCCGTCGATTCTGTGACGCGTACAGTGGAACTGGCGTCGAGACGACGCGATTGGATCAGATACTCGATGGTGGTGTTCGGTTCGAGGAAGTCGTATCCGTAGAAGAGACAGAACGTGTCGAACCGACATATGACCTCGAGGTCCAGCCCAACGGCGAGACTATCGAGAACTTCCTTGGCGGGCGTGGCGGCGTATTCCTCTCGAACACAGCCGGACTCTGCGACCCGGGATACAACGGCCAGATAACCCTCGAGCTGTCAAATCTCGGGACCGCACCGGTCGCACTCTCGCCCGGGATGCGGATCTCGCAGCTGACGTTCACCGAGCTAAAATCGCCGGCCGAGCGACCATATGGCGAGGAACGCGGGTCGAAATATCAGGATCAGGAAGGGCCACAGGCGTCGAAGATACAGGGCGATCGGGAGTTCGGAGGCGACCAATGAGCCGAGTCTCGTCTCGCGGAGATGTCGCCGAGAAACGACGTGGAGTTCGGAGGCGACCAATGAGCCGAGTCTCGTCTCGCGGAGATGTCGCCGAGAAACGACGTGGAGTTCGGAGGCGACCAATGAGCGGACGCGAGCACTGCGAGCGATCGATCAGCAGAGGTGATCAGTAGTGCGGTTCATCGAAGAGGTCGTCGTCGAGGAGTTCCTCCCGACGTTCAGGTCACTGCTCGCGGAGGCGCTGCGCGAGCGCGGGCTGACCCAGAGCGAGGTCGCCGACCTGCTGGGGATCAGCCAGAGCGCTGTCTCGAAGTACGCCCACGGCGAGGTCGAGCGCAACGAGCGATTGCTCGAGGACGACCGGCTGGCGGAACTCGTCGAACAGTTGGCTGACGGGCTGGCCGCCGGCGAGATGACGTCCGTTCAGGCACTGGTCGAGGCAGAAGTGTTCGTCCGGCGGCTCGAGCGCGGGGGCCTGCTGGCGAAACTGCACGAGGAGTCGTTCCCGCCGCTGGCCGACTACGAGGACGAGTTCGACATCCACGACCCCGACAGCCAGCTCCGGCAGACAGAACGCGTGCGCTCGTCGCTGCGGCGCGGCCTGCGCGTCCTCGAGAACACGAGCGGGTTCGCGGGATTGATCCCGGCAGTGGGATCGAATCTCGTGGAGTGTCTGCCGGACGCCGAGGGGATCGATGACGTGGCCGCCGTGCCGGGCCGGATCCTCGACCTGAAGGGGCGAGCGCACGTCCCCGGCGAGCCCGAGTTCGGCGTGAGCGAGCACGTCGCCGGCGTGTTACTCGCCGCCCGAACGGCCGGAAACGACGCCCGGGCGGCGCTGAACGTCAGGTACGACCCGGAGACGATCGAGCAACTGCAAGCGCAGGGACTGACGACCGCACAGTTCGACATCGAAGGCGAAATCGGGCCGGCAATCGGCGACGCGCTGGCCGAGACCCCCGACGCGGACGTGCTCTACCAGACCGGCGGATTCGGCGTCGAGCCGGTCGTGTACGTTCTCGGCCCGGACGCACCGACCGTCGCCGGGGTCGTCCGGGATCTCGTCTGACATGGGTAGCGACGACGCGACCCGTGTCACCGACTTCTACGAGCGACTGGCCGAGTGGTACGACCCCCTCGCGACCGCGCCGGTAGTCCGTGGCTGGCGGGCGATGGCGGCGGACGAACTGTCGCTGTCGCCCGGTGATACCGTCGTCGAGATGGGCTGTGGAACGGGCGCGAATCTGCCGTACCTGCGCGAGCGCGTCGGCCCCGGGGGACGCGTCGTCGGGGTCGATCTCACGCCGGGGATGCTCGAGCAGGCCGGGAAACGCATCGAACGTGCCGGCTGGACGAACGTCTCGGTCTGTCGCGGCGACGCGGCCCGGCCGCCGGTCTCGGAGGCCGACGCCGTGCTCGGGTCGTTCGTCGTCGGGCTGTTCGACGAGCCCGCGACGGTCGTGGATCGCTGGCTCGACGTGCTCCGGCCGGGCGGTCGAATCGTGATCCTGGAAGCGACTCGAAGCGATCGTACGGTTGCCACCCCGCTTAACCTCGCGTTCCGACTGTTTCTGCGGTTCTCCTCGCCGGGCGGCTGGACGCGATGGCGCTCGCCGGCCGTGGAACTCGATCGGAAAGTCACCGCGGCACAGGTGGTCGTCGCCACACGGACCGTCGAGCGGCAGTATCGAACCGTCGGGTGCGGGCTCGTTTCAGTCACGTCCGGCCGATTGAAGTGACACACCCGGTTCGGGTCGCGCTTCGAGACGAAAGCGACCGGATCCCAGCGGATGTCCGGAGGTCAGGTAGCCCATTCATAGTGACCGTTGTATGTCCGTGCCGGATCGACCGCCCGAGGGCGGTCGTACCGGTAAGTCGCTACAATAATCACGATGATACTGCCGGTGGACGGTTCCGAACTGTAGGGAGTATCGTCGCCGGCAGGATGAAATACGTCGGGCGAGAACGGCCCCACGTGAGCGACGAACGCCCCCCGGAGGACGTAGAAGCTACCTGTCCGCGCTGCGGGGCGTCAATCGGCGACCACGACGGATCGTGTCCATCCTGTGGGCTCGTCTTTCTCGATGACGACGGCCGATTGACCGACGAAACCGCGACGGCACTGTTTGAGGACAGTGATCTCGACCTCGACACGCTGGATCTGTCCGGGAACGAGTTGTACACTCCGCGGTGGGTTCGACTGCTCGTCGGACTGGCGATCAGCGCACCGCTGGCTCCGCTCGTGGCGTTTGTCGCCGGATCGATCGTGTCGTTCCCGCTGTGGGTCGGAAGTCTCGTCTTCGCGTTGGGCTGGGCACTGCCGGCGGTGTTTCTCTCGCGGCTGGCGCTCCCGAGCGCGATCGTCGCCGCCGGACTCGTCGTCCTCGGTTCGACGCTCGTGGTGACCCCGCCCGTGATTGTCGCTGGACGTACACTCGTCGGCTCGAACGCCGAGACGATCGGTGCGTTTGGGCCCGACGCCTGGACTGCTCAGGCCGCGTTCCTGACAGTCGGGGCCGTCGTCCTCGTACTCGGTGCGTTCCTCTATCGGTACGTAAAACGCAAACGCGACGCGTGGGCCGAAGCGGGCACCCGGTGAACGCGGTTCGCACGACTGCCGAGCGCGACGCCGGGCGGACCGTCCTATCGATCCGATTGCAACTCCTCGACCAGCTGCTTGATCGCCGTGTGATGATTGCGAAGTAACTGGTTTTGCTTGTCGACGGCGGCC
Organism: Halapricum desulfuricans; assembly: GCF_017094525.1. Classification (NCBI taxonomy): domain Archaea; kingdom Methanobacteriati; phylum Methanobacteriota; class Halobacteria; order Halobacteriales; family Haloarculaceae; genus Halapricum; species Halapricum desulfuricans. The sequence continues at coordinate 1,054,442 of NZ_CP064788.1, forward strand.
GTCAATTCGTCGAGTTGTGCTTCGATCCGTTCCAGATCGGCCGGAGTCATGGCCGCGTCGACGGGCTCCGTCTCGCTGCCCGTGTCGGACGGGCCGGTGCCGTCGACTGTATCGGTGTCGGCACGGGATCCGGGGTCGTCACCGAGGGGCCGGATCTCGCTGTCGAAGGGGTACTCGTCGTTCGATCGCGCCGCCGCTGAATCTGTCTCGTCGACCTCCGACTGGAAGCGCGACTGGAGTTGCGACAGCGACGTCACCTCGAAGTACTCGTTCAGCGCGCGTTCGAGCGCGCGCTCGACGAGCCGGGCCTCGTCGTTGGGCGTCTTGATTCGCTTCGGTCGCCCGTCGACGGACAGCACGACTTCCGTCGCGACGCGGGCCTGCTCGAAGTCGATCCCGGTGAGCGCCTCGTATTCGAAGGACTCGTACTCGCCGTCCCAGACGGCGTTGCCGACGTGCTTGACGATCCGGTCGTCGGCGACGACCAGCGTGAGCTCGCTGAATCGAAACGCCTCGACGACGCCCTCCTCAGCGTCGAGAACCCGCTCGGCACGGAGGATCCCCTCGAGGAGCAACCCGAGCACGTCACGGGTCGCGTCGGCCGGCACCGTCAGCGACTGTTCGTCGTCGACGTATTCGAAATGAAACTTCGTTTTCCGTCGCCCCTCAGACAGCTCGAGCCGTTCGACATCGTGGGGGTAGTCGGTAACGCGCTCGTCGCTGAGCAGGCCGTCCGCCCGGTAGAGCAGCGTCCGGGTCGGGGTCAGACAGAGCAGATCGTCGTCACCCAGCGCGAGTCCGGCCTGTACGTCCTCGTTGCCAAGGTGTTCGCGAACCAGTTCCGGCAGTTCCATACCGCCTGTGTGATCTGCCGGGAGCATAAATCCGCGGGCTGTGCCAACGGATCGCGTAGCCGTCGGGCGACGAAGATGAGAAGGTTAAAGAGCGACACTCTGCTACCATCGGATGCGCCCGGGTGGCTTAGCTGGACATAGCGCCGCACTCATAGGGTTTCACTCTGAACGCGGCACCATCCCGGCATGCCCGTCGAGGCGCTGTCGAGCCTCGGACCTGGGTCATGCGGAGATCGAGGGTTCGGAGCCCTCCCCGGGCATTTTCATTTCGTCACTCGCTCCGTCGAGTGACAACGCAAGAAATGGGTCGTGTCGCAAAGTCCTCTAGAGTTCAGTAGTGACTGGGTCCCGTGAGGAACGGGACGCCTCCGGTGTCCACCCACGAGGTGTCCCAGGCACGCCACAATCGACGTGCGGCTCACGATCGGCATCGACGAGGATAAGACGGTACCGCTCGCCACGCTTGCCGAGTTCGTTACCTGGCTATCGATATGGCTGAGGTGACTGTTGCCCTCAACGACGCGAACGCAACGAGCGCTATCAAGGCGCTTCTGTAACGACTGGCGTTACTGCTCGATCACGCCGTTTTTGGCTCACGTCCAGGATTCGCCGCTCGCCAGATCGGTCTCCCCATCCAGTTTCGAGGACGGGCAGATGTCTTCCAGCACGCAGTCGGCACAGTCCGGGTTGCGTGCCGTACAGACCGCCCGTCCGTGGTCGATAAACAGATGGGTGAACGCCTGCCACTCCTCCCGGGGGACGAGCGACGTGAGATCGTCTTCGATCGCTTCCGGTCGTTCCCGTTCGGTGAGCCCGAGTCGCCGCGTGAGCCGCTGGACGTGCGTGTCGACGACGATTCCCTCAACGACATCGTGGCCGTGCTGGAGGACGACGTTGGCGGTCTTGCGTCCGACGCCCGGCAGATCGGTCAGCTCGCTCATCGTGTCCGGGACCTCGCCATCGTGTTCGTCGGCGAGCTTCCGTCCGATGCCCTTGAGATACCCGCCTTTGTTGTTGTGAAACGTGACGCCGTAGATGTCCTCGGCGAGTTGCTCCTCGCTGGCTTCAGCGTAGTCCTCGGCGGTCTCGTAGTTCTCGAACAGGTCTTCGGTGACTTCGTTGACGCGCTCGTCGGTACACTGCGCCGAGAGCACGACTGCGACGAGCAGTTCGAGACGGTTTGAGAACTGCAGCGAGATCGTCGAGTCGGGGTACTCCTCGTGGAGTCGGTCGATGATCTCGGCGGCCTGTGCTTCGCGAGAATCGAGCGGATCGCCCATGACCGACCCTCGGGCCGGCGGGGCTTGAGCGGTTCGAAACTGATACTGCCGGCTGTAAGTTCGTAAAGATATTCGCCACCCCGGGGTGGCGAATTCCTTCAGTTTGTTACAGCCGGCAGTATGACTCGCGGCCCTCACTCGATCGTTGCACCGGGAGCGTTTTTCTTGACGCTCTCGATGGCGTCGTGGACCTTGTTCCGCTCCGCGTAGCCCTCGCCGCTGTCTGCGATGACGTTGCCGTTGCGGTGGCGCAGTCGCCAGCGCCACTGTTCGCCCTGATCCTCGAAGACCTCGAACGCCGCGGGTCCGACGTCGAGCGCGTCAGCATCGGGCGCGAGCTGCCGGATCCGCTCGACAGCCTCCTCAGCGTCCGACTGGGTGCTGTATCCCTCGCCGCTCGTGGCGACGATTTCGCCGTTTCCGCCCCGCCATCGCCAGCGGGTTTCGCCGCGGTTGTCCTCGTAGATTTCGAAGCGGTCGTCCGAGAGGTCGTCACGGAGCGAGTCGACCGCGCGTTTCGCGTCGCGCCGTCGGGTGTATCCCTCGCTGGCCGCCGCGATGACGTTCCCGTTGCGATGGAGGAGGCGGAACCGCCACTCGCCAGCGTTGTCGCGGTAGATCTCGAACGACGCCGGATCGAACTGCAGGTAGCTGGCCGGACCAGCGTTCTGCTTGACGCTGTCGATCCCCTGTCGCGCCTTCTGCTTGCTGGCGTAGCCCTCGCCGCCGTCGGCGATGACGTTGCCGTTGTCGTGGACCAGCCGCCAGCGCCACTGCCCGCTGCGGTCCTCGTACAACTCAAACGTCGCTCGACTCTCGTCGGTCATGTCTGGAATGAGTGGGGCCGCTTCGAGTGCGTCTTCGGGCATTTCGTCTGGCTCGGGTGTGATTTCGAGTAGCGTCGCGCCGATGGCGTTGCGTCTGACGCTCGCCATCCCCTTTTTGCCGTTGTGCTTTCGCGTGTACCCTTCACCGCTGTCGGCGATGACGTTGCCGTTTCGGTGTCGCAGCCGCCAGCGCCACTGCCCGCTGCGGTCCTCGTACAACTCGAACTGCGCCTGACTGGCGTGCAGCGAATCGACCAATGCCTCGCGTTCGTCGAGTTCGGAAGTCAACTCCGACTGGACGGTCTCGCGTTCCTCGCTGGTCGCTTCCAGCTCGGCTTCGAGTTCTGAGGCATGCTGTTCGCTGACTCCGAGCGCCTCACGGGTCGCCCCACCGATGACCGAACCGGCGACGCCGGCCAGCGCGATGATCGCCAGTCCAGCGGTGTACAGGAAGATCACTGGTTGATTGCCAGTGAGCGTCGACCACTCGGCCGGGAAGACGACAGCGAACCAGACGACGGCCGCGAGACAGATCGCCTGCCCGAGATACGCCGCGTAGGTGGCCCACGACTGCAATGGCAACCGGATGATCGGCCCCGCGACCAGCATCGCCAGCCCAATCGACAGCAGCATCACGCTCCCTTCCCGGAGCGTGAACCCGTCGGCCCCGCTGGCCGACTCACTGAGGAAAAACAATACGAGTCCCGCGATTCCGAGGAGCAACCCGACCAGAAATACCCAGTAGCCGCGAACCTCGTCGTCGGTGTCGGGCTCGCCGATCCGGTTCCGGTAGAAGCTGTACAACGGTCCCTGCGTGGTCGTCGTTCCCATAGCGTCTGAAACATCTCAGCCAAACCTAATAAAAGATACTGAAATTCAGATCCGATCACAGTTCGTCGAGCGTGACGGCCTCGTGCGCTGCGTTTCGAAGCGCGTCAGAGCGGCCGTACGCGCCCGGTGCGATCGCGACCGTTCGGAGTCCCTCGCGAGCGGCGAGTTCCAGTACCGGTTTGAAGTCGGTATCTCGGGAGGCGATCGCCAGTACGTCGGCGTCGCCGCTCGCTGCGAGCGCGGCCGCGTCGACGGCGAGTTTGACGTCGACGTCGCCGCTGGTCGTGACGACCTCGAACCCGCGGGCCTCGGCCGCCTGAATCAGCCCGGGGGTCGCGTGCTCGTCGAGATACAGACGCGTCGTCACAAGCCGGCCGCGTTGGCTTGCGACGGCGCGGAGTTCGTCCAGATCGACATCGAACTCGTCACGGAAGACGTTCGGTCCGTCGACGAGCAGTGCGACGCGCGATCCGCTCGTAGCGGAGCCGAACAGTCGGCCGAGCAGTCCCATACCCGTCGGTATTTCCCAGCAGATATGGATGTTGCGACAGCGGCCGGTGGTGTTTGCGTCGCTGCGGGATGATGTAGCACACCCCGTGCTCGCTCCGATTGGTGTGATTTATAAACCCGCAAGCCATCGTTCCCGATGTCGAACGCTCGGTTGGTGTAGTCCGGCCAATCATCTTGGCCTTTCGAGCCGAGGACCAGGGTTCAAATCCCTGACCGAGCATACAAATCCGTTCCCCTTCTCGCACTTTTTCCGTCTCTGAGCTATGCAACTATGTCACCACGCAAAGCCAACGAGACGGGTGTTTGGGACACATCCCTGCGCGGTCTTGCGATTATAGTATCGAATCAGTCCAGATATATGAATCGCCATACTGGGGCAGGGCTATGAGTATCGAGACAGGCGGTTCCAGTGACGGACGCCCGTACCCAGAGAAAATCAGAGGCATATCAGTTGTCCCAGAGCCGTCGCGCGAGCGACTTGGCGAGCGAGAGTTGATTGACTACGGCCAGCACCGTACTGATCTACTCCGCTGGGCATTCGACGTAGGGAAGAACCCTGACCGTGCAGAGGGCTATGCACAGCAAACTGTGTTTGGTCGTGCCTACCGCCTTGACCAATTCTCTAGGTGGGTGTGGGACGAATACGATGGATACACGACGAACATCACTCATAGCTATGCAGACGACTACACACGGTATCTTGTCCGTCGAGATGGGGGTGATGAAGACAAGTCGAATCACCAGAAAGCGATTAAGATGCTGTTCAAGTGGAAAGCTTGGAACGGAACGGGAGAGACGTGGAACCCCGACGTGACGATCAACAGTAATAGCGGGACTACGAACCCCGCAGACTTCTTTACAATCGAAGAACGGTCACAGATTCGTGAGACGCTCCTCTCATTCGATTCTGTCCCGAACTATAGCAGCTGTAGCCCCGAGCAACGTGATCGGATCAAACAACACCTTGCCCAACGCTTCGAGAAACCAAAGCGTGACGTGACGCCAGAGGACTTTGAACGGGCAAACTCGTGGCAACTGCCGTCACTGTTCTGGACCGCACTTGACACGGGGCTACGCCCCATCGAAGTGAGGCGGGCAAACGTTAGTTGGGTGGATATCGACAATAACGTACTACGCATCCCAAAAGATGAGTCCTCGAAGAACAGTGACAACTGAATTGTCTCGGTTACGGATCGGACTGCCGAGGCACTACGTCGCTGGTTGCACGAACGTGACGCTTATCCGAAGTACGAAGACAGTACAGCACTCTGGTTGAATCGGCAGGGGAATCGCTACGAAGGCTATTCCCTGAACAGGCGATTACGGCAGATCTGTGACGAAGCAGGCATAGACACAGAGAACCGTGACGTATCGTTCTACTCGATTCGGCACTCTGTCGGGACATATATGGCCCGCGAAGAGGGGCTTGCGGCTGCACAAGCACAACTCCGTCACAAGTCAGAACAGACGACTATGCGTTATGATCAAGCCCCTGTAGAAGATCGACGTGATGCTCTGAATTGGATGGAGTGACTCATACTGCTGGTTTCTCTATACGTCTTCCCCCGTTTAGCATGGTTTAAAACAGATTTGCACCCAAATTCGTATTTGCGTACAAACTATTTCTTACCACCCATACTACTAAGTGCTTGGATCTATGTACTCTAGTCGTGATGCCGAGTGCTAAAAGCTCATTTGAGTTTGAAGGTGAGAAGGCTCTTGAAACAGCCAAAACCGTACTGAGTAACTACGAAATCGAGGGGAAGGTAGAACGAATCTCAGTCGAAATCGAAGAGAACTCTACGGAGGACGAAGTGGGAAACGGACAATCTTCGAGTGGCAGTGACGACCGAGAGCTAAAGCAAATTCGTCCAGACACGAACCATCACATGGTTCTTACGGCAGTTAAAGAACTACAAGGCGCGGGGGAAACCCCTGTTAGCGCCAAGGATATTCACAAACACATCGGTTCGGACAAAATCAAGGAAGGTTCGGTATATGCGTCTCTAAACGACTTGTATAATCGAAGACTGGTTGAACGCGAGCGGATCAAACGAGATGGTACACATAAGAACGTATATGAGATGACAGGCTACGGTGATGAAGAGATTAAGCGACTCGGAGGATACTAATAGGAACTGAGCCGTCTGATGATTGGCATTAAGGATGCTGCACGGGGCGCACCTGTAGCCGCGTTTTGGCCTACAGCTGCTTCAGTAATTGTATATACTGAATCCCCCTCCACTCTCAATCTGATTTTCTTGTCCGTGATGACCTTTGCAGGGGCAATGACGTACGTCACCATGAGACAGGTAAAGTCGCTATTCGAGCAAGCTCAAAACAATACTCCACATCGGGGAAGGGGGAGACGGAACAGACCATCTAAATCCAGGATGGACTATTTTCGGGAAGTCCATAATATGACGATCGATCTAATGCCTGACTCCAAGGGGGCTAAGAGACTCATCGTCTTTTGGATAGTTATTGATATGATGGGTCTGATAGGGCTTTCCGCCATTTTTCTATATCGAGTGTTTGTTGAGTCTCAGCTTGGTGCTACTGTAACAGGATTCACGCTACTCCCGATCGTGTATATTTGTGTTTTGCTCAGTATCTTAATCTGGAACGTGTAACAACAGACAGCACAGCATTTTTCGTTGTAGTTCAGTGGGATTCTCCGAGCGACTGCTGTTCATCGCTCGAACGTTCCGAACGAAGTGAGCGAGAAGCGCGACCTATCGCACGGCCCGCGTCGCGGCGTCCATGATCTCGATCGCCTCTTTGAGCTGCTCGATACCGGTCGCGTACGAGATGCGGGCGTACCCGTCGCCGTGCTGGCCGAAGGCGTCGCCGGGCACGACTACGACCCCGCGGGCGAGCACTTCCTCGACCCAGCCGTCGGGGACTCTCGGCATCGCGTAGAACGCGCCTTTCGGGGTCGGATACGTTAGTCCCATGTCGTCAAGCCCATCGAGCAGGACGTCCCGTCGTCGCTCGAAGGCCGCGACCATCTCCTCGACAGCGTCCTGTGGGCCCGAAAGGGCGGCTTCCGCGGCGTACTGGGCGGGCGCGCTGGCACAGGCCTGAACGTACTGGTGGACGCGCAACATCCGCTCAATCCGGTCGGTCGGCCCGGTCACCCAGCCGAGTCGCCACCCGGTCATCGAGTAGGTCTTCGAGCAGGCGTTGATCAACACGACGTTGCCCTCTTCGGAGAACTCCAGCGGCGAGCGGTGCTCGCCCTCGAAGACGATGTGTTCGTACACCTCGTCGGTGATACAGAGCACGTCGTGCTCGTCGGCTATCCGGGCGAACTCCCGCATGTCCGCGGGCGACTGGACCGCGCCCGTCGGGTTGGCGGGACTGTTGACCACGAACGCGGCCGTGTCGTCGGTGATCGCCTCCTCGACCGTTTCGGGATCGAGCGTCAGATCCTCCCGCAGCCGAACGGGATTCGGCGTCCCGCCGGCGAGTCGAGTCAGCGCGTCGTAGGAGACGAAGCCCGGATCCGGGAAAATCACTTCCTCGCCGGCGTCGACGTGGGCCTCCAGCGCGATGTGCAGCGCCTCGCTCCCGCCGGCGGTCGCGATCACGTCCTCGGGATCGACCTCGAGGTCGTTGTCCCGGGCGTGTTTCGCGCTGATCGCCGCCCGGAGTTCGCGGGTTCCCTTGTTCGAAGTGTAGCCGTCGGCCTCGCCGGCCTGAATCGCTTCGACAGCGGCCTGACGGGCGTGGTCGGGCGTCGGGAAGTCCGGCTGGCCGAGTCCGAGGTTGATCGCGTCCTCGCTTGCGGCCTCGAACACCTCGCGGATCCCCGAGATCGATACCTGTTCGACTCGCCGTGAGAAGTCGGTCATATCTGTCTTCGAGGACGGGAACGCGATAACTGTTGATGATCGCAGCTACGCTCGTTCCCGCTCGCGCGCGTCTCCCGTCTCCGAGGTCACCCGGGACCGGTCTTCGGCGTCTTCGAGCGTCTCCGTTTCCAGCAGGCGCTCGACCTTGCGCTCGAACTGCTCGTCAGTGAGTTCGCCGCGCGCGTATCGCTCCCGAAGCGTCTCCAGCGCGTCGAGTTGCTCGTCAGTGTGTGATTGTGCCGTCGTCTCGACCTCGTCGTCCCACCACTCCGAAATGTCGTCCTCGTCGCCGAACAGAAGCGCCGTCAGCGGGACGATCACGACGTACCCGACCAGCATGAAGGGGAGCCACCAATTCTGTCCGGTGAACATCGCGGCGAGCCAGATTCCCGTGACGAGCACGGAGACGATTTCCGTGAGGTTCTCCCGGGCACGACTCAGCGCCGAGCGCTCGTTCATGTGCCGGGATTCGGCGACCACCGACAAAAACCTACAGTTCGTCCTCGATGACCGCGCGCAGTTCGGCCACCTCAGACGCGTCGACGGTCAGCGACGCGTCGCCGGCCTCGATCGAGAGTGTTCCATCGGCAGTCGCCGCACCCAGTTTCTCGACGGGGGCGACGCCGTCGAACGCCTCGCGCACGGCGTCGGGGTCGGTCGTCTCGACGACGACGCGGCCGGGCTGTTCGTCGAAGGGCGCTAGCGAGTTCTCGACGGTCACGTCCGCACCGGCGTCGTCAGTGAGCATCTCCGCGAGCGCGACCGCCAGCCCGCCGTGGCTGACGTCGTGAGTCGACAGCGTGCTCTCGAAGTCCGCGACCGCGGCGATCGTCTCGATCAACTCGGCCGCGTTCCCGGGGAGTTCCGGGAAGCGATCGCTCCCGCCCGACCGGGCGAGCAGCTCCGAGCCGCCGAGGGCCGGCCCGTCGTCGGTCCCGCCGACGAGCAGGAGCGTCCCCTCGCCGGACAGCGCCATCGGCGGGGCGTCGTAGCCGTCTTTCGTCCCGACCATCGTCAGCGTCGGCGTCGGCGGGATCGGCCCCTCGACGGAGTCGTTGTACAGCGAGACGTTGCCGCCGACGACCGGCGTCGAAAGCGTCGAGCAGACGTCGGCCAGTCCGTCGACGATCGCCTTGAACCCGCCGTAGACGTCCGGTTTCTCCGGGTTGCCGCCGTTGAGACAGTCGACCGCGGCCAGCGGCGTCGCTCCCTTGGCAGCGAGGTTCGTCGCGTTCTCCAGTCCGACCGCGCGGGCCCCGTCGTACGGTGCCGCAGTCGTCCAGTTGGGGTCCGCACCGGCCGAGATCGCCAGCCCCGTCTCGGCCTCGCGGATCGCCATCACTGCCGCGTCGTCGCCCGGCGGCGTGGCCGTCCGGACCTGCACCTCGTGGTCGTACTGTCGGTAGACCCAGCGCTTGCTCGCGGTGTTGGGCGACCCGACGACCGTCTCGAAGGCCGCCTCGAGGTCGAACTCCGGCAGGTCGCGTTCGGGCTGGTCGGGTTCGGCGTGATCGAGATCGTGCATCGGCGCGCCCTCGCCGAGGAACTCGGCGTCGGCTTCGACGACCGTCTCGCCCTCGAAGGTGCAGTGGTAGATCCCGTCGTCGGTCGTCTCGCCGATGACCGAGGCCTGCAGATCGTAGCGCTCGGCGATCTCGGCCACCCGATCGACGTTTCCGGGCTCGACCTCGTAGACCATCCGCTCCTGGGACTCCGAAAGCAGGATCTCGGTCCCGTTCATGCCGGGTTCACGCTGGTGGACGCGATCCAGTTCGATATCCCCGCCGAGCCCGCCTTTCGCGACCAGTTCCGAGGACGCCCCGCCCAGCCCGGCCGCGCCGAGGTCGCGGGCCGACTCGATCAGGTCCTCGTCTATCAACTGCTCGTTGCACTCGATCAGCAGTTTCTCGCTGTAGGGGTCGCCGACCTGGACCGCGGGACGGTCCTCGGTCTCGGCGTCCTCTGCGAGGTCCTCGCTGGCGAAGGAGGCGCCGCCCATGCCGTCTCGGCCGGTCTCTCGGCCGACGAGGACGAGCTTGTTGCCCGGTTCCTGCGCCTCCGCAGTGACGAGGCGGTCACCGTCGGTCAGCCCGACGCAGGCGACGTTGACCAGCGGGTTCCCCTCGTAGCCGTCGTGGAAGGCGACGCTCCCGGCGACCGTGGGAACGCCGATGCTGTTGCCGTAATGGGAGATCCCCTCGACGACCCCCTCGAAGAGATAGCGGGGGTACTCCTTCTCGAAATCCCCGAAGTAGAGGCTGTCGGTCAGTGCGATCGGGTACGCCCCCATCGAGAGGATGTCCCGGACGATGCCGCCGACGCCCGTCGCCGCGCCGTCGAACGGATCGACGTAACTGGGGTGGTTGTGACTCTCGATGCCCATCGCGATGTAGGTGTCCCCGTCCCCGGACGACGGTATGGCCACGACACCGGCGTCGTCACCGGGCGGGACGATCACGTTCTCGCCATCGCTCTCGAACGCACCGAGTAGCGGGCGCGAGGAGCGATACGCACAGTGTTCGCTCCAGAGGTTTTCGAACAGGGCTGTTTCGGCCTGTGTCGGCTCGCGCCCGAGGTGCTCGGTCACGAGCTTGTGATCCGAGTCGTTGAGACTCATTACCGGACCCTCGCGCAGGCCCACCAAAAGCGCTTTCTATCCCGCTACAGTCCGATCCCGAACAGCCACGCGCCGGTTGGCCGCCCGGGACGCGCTTATACCGCTGGACGCTCTCTGTTCGAACATGGAGATCACGCTGCGGTTTTTCGCCAGCTTCCGCGAGGCGGTGGGTCAGAAGACGCTCGTCCGGGAGTACGACGACGTCTCGACCGTCGGCGGCGCGCTCGAAGCGATCACCGCGGAGTACCCCGACCTCGACCTCTACGACGACGGCGCGCTCCGGGAGTACGTCACCGTCATGCGAGACGGGAGAGACGTGACTCACATCGACGGACTGGACACGGAACTGGCAGGTGGCGAGGCGCTGAGTCTGTTCCCGCCGGTCGCCGGCGGATAGCCGAGCGTGCTGTCACAGCCAACTGGCGAAGCTATTTGAATCCGCCAGCCGTACCGCGGGCATGGACACTGTCTCACTGGGCGTCCCCCAGCCGATTCTCGACGCCTTGCCGGAGGAGGGCATCGACGCCGGATCGGACATGCAGCGGGTCGTCGCGTCCTGGCAAGAGCGGATCAACGAGGCCATCGAGACGGCCGAGTCGGATCGCGACGCCGCCGGCGCGGTCGCCGACGCCGTCGAAGTTCTCGAGGACCGCCACGAGCGCTACGACGAACACGTCGTCGAACTGCGCGCGTGGGGCCAGTCGCCCATCTACGCTATCGCGTGGCGGAACCTCTACGCGGATCTGATCGCACAGCTGTACGACCACGACGACCTCGCAGACGAAATGAACCGCGAGCGCAACGCACGGATCGTCGAGGACGGGATCCGGTTCAGCGACTGATGCGCTCCCGGACGCGCCCACAGTAATGCGAGTCGAACGGTCCTTTCGCGGCATCTCGGCGCGGCTGGCGCGCCGCTACCTCTCGAAACTCGGCGGGTCGGTCGTCGACGAGACGACCGTCGAGGGGTCGGACTGGACGGCGACGCTCTCGACGGAGACGGTCGAGATCGGTCCCTCGATCGAGCTCACCGAAGTGACCGTCGTCGTCGAAGGCGACGAGGAGACCGTCCCGTCGCTCGTCGAGTCATTCGCGCAGAAAGCGATACGAGCGGGCGGATGAGACGAGCGACGGACTGCAGACGTCCTGGGGCTACGGTCAGTCGTCGGCCGAAACACCGGCGGAGACGCCGGTCCCCGGACCGATGGTGATGTCGAGTTCGTCAAGGCGCTCGTCAGGCACGACGCCGTCGACCCACTGACGTGCCTCGTAGTACTCGTCTTTGAGCTGGTCGAGTTCCGCGAGCTGGCCCTCCGCGGCACCCATGCCGGGGATGGCGTCCTCGCTTCCTTCGATGAACCGGTCCGGTAGCGAGTCGTCGTCGCCGTCGAAGCCCACGAGGTTGTTGTAGTAGCGTTCGAGCGTGTAGATGCGCTTGCCGGTCTCGATGAGGTCCTCCTCGCTCACGTCACGACCGGTCATCCCGTTGTACTGCAACACGTACTCCTCGATGCCCTCCGCGAAGGCGTTGAACTTGCAGATGTCGAACGAATCGGAGATGGCATGCAGGTCCTGGAAGGTGACCTGCAGTTCGCCCTTGCCCTCGGGATCGGCGGGGTCGACGGCCTCCGGAATGCCGAGGATCTCGGCCGCGGGCGTGTACCCCCGGAGGTGACACGCGCCACGGTTCGAGGTGGCGTAGCCGATGGCCATGCCCTTCATCGAACGCGGGTCGTAGGCGGGGATGGTCTGGTTTTTCACGTCCAGCCGGGAGTCCTCGGCGTCAAAGCGCTCGGCCGCGCCGGCCGCGCCCTCCGCCAGGGCGTCGGCGAGCTCGCCCTCGCGCTCGGCGATCTTGCGCAGCATCTCGTACATGGCGTCGTGATCGCCCCAGTCGATGCCGTCCTCGACCTGCCCCTTCTCGGTCATCTCCATGGCCATCGCGAGCATGTTGCCCGACTCGATGGCGTCGATGCCGTACTTGTTACAGCGGTCGATCAGGACCGCGGTCACTTCGGCGTCGTCGTTCATCGAGTTCGACCCGAAGGTGAAAGCCGGCTCGTACTCCAGCGACTCCATCCGGACGTTCTGTGTCTCGCCGCCGAGTTCCGTCTCGACTTCGACTTCCTTCTTGCAGGCGACCGGACAGGAGTGACAGGTCGGCTCGTCGACGAGGATGTTCTCCCGGACCCACTCCCCGGAGGTGTTCTCGGCGTCGATGTTCGGCTCGCTCGGGTCGTCATCGCGTTCCGCGGACGTCGAAGTGTATCGCCCGTTGCGAGTGGGCAGGCCGTCCATCTCCTCGGTCAGATTCGTCAGGACGTTCGTGCCGTACACCGACAGGCCGCCCTCGTTGGGGGCGGTCACGTCCGATTCCTGGATGACCTTCATGGCCTGTTGGTGGCCCTCCGCGAACGTCTCTTCGTCCGCCGGCTTCGGCATGTCGGTGCCCGACTTGACGACGACCGCTTTGAGGTTCTTCGAGCCCATGACCGCGCCCGTCCCGCCGCGGCCGGACGCGCGGTCGTCCTCGTTGATGATACAGCCGAACCGGACCTCGTTCTCGCCGCCGGGGCCGATCCCCATGAAGCTCAGGCTCTTGCCGTACTCGCCGTCGAGTTCGTCCTCGATAAGCTCGCGGGCCTCGTGAGTGGTCTTGCCCCACAGGTGCGAGGCGTCTCGCAGTTCGACCTCGCCGTCCTCGACGTAGGCGTAGACCGGTTCGTCGGCCTGTCCCTCGAACAGCAGCGCGTCGAAACCGGCCCACTTGAGTCGGGCGGCCGACCAGCCGCCGTGATGGGAGTCGGTCACCGTGTTAGTCAGCGGTGATTTGGTGACGACGGCCATCCGGCCGCTCATCGTCGCCTGTGTGCCCGTCAGCGGGCCGTTCATGAACGCCAGCAGGTTCTCGGGGCCGAGCGGGTCCACGTCCGGACCCTGCTCGAAGACGTACTTGACCCCGAGACCTCGTCCCCCGATGTACTTCTTGGCGTCCTCGTCGTCGATGCCCTCGTAGCCGATGTCACCGCTCCCGAGGTCGATCCGCGCGACCCGATCGCGGTAGCCGCCGAGTTCCGTCATCGTTATCCCTCATGATTATATACGGTCGCCAGCGAGTTATCTCTACGTCCGGCGATGTAATCGTCCTCGATTACGTCGCGCTGGTTCGCTCTGTCTTGTCGATCCCATCCGCAGCCACCGACGCCTGTGGACGGTACGTTCTTGGGGACGGGCAGCGAACGTCTCGAAGATGGCGTCACAGGAGTCCGAACCTGCCGTGACGGTCGCGGGGGACAGCGAGGTCGTGCTCGCGGACGCGCCGGCGACCCGCGAGCGGTTCCCGTGGCAGACCCGCGGGTTCACGATCAACTGCCACTCCGGGCGCGAGATCGAGGGGCGCTGGAGCGGAGTCCCGATCGCGCCGGTGGCCGAAGCCGCGCAATTCCCGCCCGAGACCACACATCTGCTGCTGACCGCGGACGACGGATATCGAGTCTGCATCGACGCCTGGTTCGGGCTCGATGGGTTCGTCGGGTTCGTCTGTGAGGAACTCACCGTCGAAGGTGGCGAGGCGTACGCCCTGCGTGAGACGCCGCGGTTTCTGGCCCCGGAGATCGACTCCTCGCGGACGATCCGGAACCTCTCGGCGATCGAGGCGATCGAACTGCAACCCGGCGAGGACGCTCGCGACTACGAGACCGGTCATTGATCGGTGTCGGAGGCTGGACCACGTCGGTCAGTAGACCAGCTCTCCTGCGATAAACTTCCGGGTGCGCGGATCCGATGGGTCCTCGAAGATCGTCTCCGTCGGGCCGACCTCGGTGATCGTCTCGCCGAGCAGGACCGCCACCCGGTCGGCGACGCGCTCGGCCTGATGCATGTCGTGGGTGGCCACGACGACGCCGATACCTCGGTTTCGCGCCTCGGCGATCGCCTCCTCGATGACGGCGGTGTTTCGCGGATCGAGGTCGGAGGTCGGTTCGTCGAGCAACAGCACGTCGGGGTCGTACGCCAGCGCGCGGGCGAAGGAGACGCGCTGGGCCTCGCCGCCCGAGAGCGACTCCGCCTGCTGGTCGGTCTTGTCCCGTAACTCGACGACGCCGAGCGCTTCGTGGACGGCCTCGGCGGTCCCGTTGAAGCCGAGTATCGACTGCACTTCAGCACGGACCCGTTCGGACCAGGACCGGCGGACTCGAAGTCCGTACTCGACGTTGCGGGCGACCGAGGCGTCGAACAGGGACGCCTCCTGAAAGACCATCCCGATGCGCCGGCGCAGCGAGAGCCGTTCGGACGTGCCGACGCGCCAGGCCTCGGTCCCGTCGAAGGTGACAGTCCCGGCGTCCGGCTCAAGCGCGAGCGCGAGCATCCGCAGCAGCGTCGACTTGCCGACGCCGGAGGGCCCGATGACAGCGACGACCTCGCCACTGCCGATGGCGAGTGAGAGGTCGCGAAACACCGTTTCGTTCCCGTAGGACTGGGCGAGGTCTGTCGCCCAGAGCGTTGCCGTGCCCGTTTGCGGCTGTGAACGGTCGATCGCCCGGACCATCGTACCGTCTTCTCGCGTCTGTGAACGCTCGGGTTCCCGGAGCATCATCGGACCCCCTGATCGCCGAGTCGGACGACGACGGCGTTGATCACCAGCACGAGCGCGAGCAGGATCGCCCCGAGTACCATCGCCGTCTCGTATTTCCCCTGCCGGGCCTCGAGCTGGATGGCGGTCGTCAGCGTCCGGGTCTTGGAGATCCCGTCCGCGCCGGTGATGTTGCCGCCGACGATCAGCACGGACCCGACCTCGCTGATCGCGCGGCCGAACCCGGCCAGGATCGCCGTCGCGATCCCGTAGCGCGCCTCCTTGAGAACGACCAGCGCCACGTCGAGACGCGTCCCGCCGAGGACGTGGGCGGCGTCGCGAACGCGATCGTTCACGCCGGTGATAGCGGCGAGGCTGATCGCGGTGATCGGCGGCGTCGCGAGCACGAACTGCGAGATGATCATCGCTTCCTTGGTGAAGATCAGCTCCAGCGATCCCAGCGGCCCCTGATTGGAGACGAGGAACAGCACGGCCAGCCCGACGACCACGCTGGGAAAGCCCATGCCGGTGTTGATCACCGACTTCACGAACTGTCGGCCGGGGAACGCAGAAAACCCCATCACGATCGCAACCGGGACGCTGACCAGCGTGCTCAACGCGACGGCGGTGAGGCTCACGTACAGCGAGACGTAGATGATGCTCCAGACGTAGCCGTCTCTGAACGGGAGATCGAAGACGGCCGCCAGCGGGTATCCGAGCAGTTCCAGTAACACGATCACTCCCCGGACGAGTCGCTGTTCCACCCCTCGGGAACGTACTGCTGGAAGTCCGGGTTCTCGGAGATCGCTTCGGGATAGAACAGCTGTTCGCCGTTTCGCTCGTGGTCCGCGATCGCGTCCTGGGCGTCGGGACTGGTTAGCCACCCGATGTAGGCCATCGCGAGGTCGTAGTTGGCGTTATCGTGGATCGCGGGATTGACCGCCATGACGCCGTAGGGATTGGCGAGGATCTCCGGCCCGTCCTTGATGGGGCCTTGCACCAGGATGACCAGGTCGGTATCCGCGCGCCGAGAGAGGAAGGTCCCGCGGTCCGAGAGGGTGTACGCGCCCTGCTGGTTGGCGACGTTCAGCGCCTCGCCCATCCCGGACCCGGTCTCCTGATACCAGTCCCCGCCGGGTTCGGTCCCGGCGGCCTCCCAGAGGTTCAGCTCCTTAGTGTGGGTGCCGGAGTTGTCCCCGCGCGAGACGAACGTCGCCCCGGTCTCGGCAATGGCGGTAAGCGCCTCGGTCGCCGAGCCCATCCCGTCGATCCCCGCCGGATCGCCCTCCGGGCCGACGATGACGAAGTCGTTGAACATGAGGTCCCGACGGTTGACGCCGTACCCGTTGCGCATGAACTCGTCTTCGAGACCCCGTGCGTGGACCATCACCACGTCGGAGTCGCCGTTGCGGGCCGACTCGAGCGCGGCTCCCGTCCCCTGTGCGACCGGGTCGACCTCGACGCCGTACAGCTCCTCGAAGTCGGGGTGGATCGCATCGAGCAACCCCGTGTCGTAGGTGCTCGTTGTCGTCGTGAGCGTGAGCGTTTCCCCGACGACGTCCGGCCGGTCGTCGTCCGCCTCACCGTCGCCCCCCAGCTGTGCACACCCGGCCGTGAGCGCGACTGCCCCCGCACCGATCCCCGCGACGAACTCCCGTCGTTGTATCGCCATAGACATAACGAAAACCCATTAATAAATATACTTTTCGGCAGATAACGTGATCGGGATCGATTACGGTCGCGGGCATCGCGACAGTCGGCAGTCTTAAGCGCCGGTGACGAGTACAGTTGGACCCACACACGTAGTGCATGGACCGAGAGACCGACCCCCTTGACGACACCGAGTACGAGGCCGACGAGCTGGTGGTGACGCGCCGACAGGCCGAGGTGCTCGCGCTGCGGGAACAGGGGCTGACACAGGCCGACATCGCCGACCGCTTCGGGACGTCCCGTGCCAACGTCGCCAACATCGAGGCGAGCGCGCGCGAGAACGCCGAGAAGGCACGCAACACTGTCGACTTTCTGGAGCGGTTGCGCCCGCTCGTGGAGCTTGAGATCGACGCACATACGTCGCTGTTCGACGTCCCGCCGATGGTGTACTCGGCCTGCGACGAGGCCGACATCAAGGTGAGCAGTTCCGCCGTCGATCTGGTCCAGACGGTCCGCTCGGAGGCCGGCGAGGCGATCAGCGGCAACGTCGTCACCGAGCCGATCCGGGTGCTCGTCACCGAGAGCGGCGACGTTCGCGTGGTCCGCGACTAGTCGGTCGCGTGCTGTCTGGCCGTCGTGTACGCCTCCCGGACGCGGCGGAACGCGGCCTCGTCGCCGCCCTGGTCGGGATGGACCTCCTTGACTTTCTGTCGGTAGGCGTCTCGAACGTCCGCGAGCGGCGCACCAGCAGGCAGTCCGAGCCGGGCAAACGCCTCGCTCGCCGGGTGAGAATCACTCCCAGGAGACGGAGCACTCCCCGGCGTCTCGAAGGGCAGTCGCGGGCCGATCGCGACGCCCGGGAGTTCGTGTTCGACGAGCACCGGCGTGGTGTCCGTCCCGACGAGACGGAAGTAGACGCGCGCGTCGAAGGTGATCGCCACCGCGCGACCGGGGAGATAGAACGCGACCGACTGACCGGCGACGACGTGGTTCTCGACGTAGCGCTCGCCGATCCCGTCCAGATACGCCCGGATCTCCGAGCGACGGCGCGCTTCCGTGTCGCTGGACTGAGAGGGTCCCCGGGTGGGGAACAGGCGAACGATCGCGACGAACAGCCCCGCGATGGCGACGCTACTGGCGACTCCAAGCACGAGACCGGTGACCAGCCACGAGGGTAGGGTCACGAGACCGTCTAGCACACTTGAAGCGAGTAACGGATACCGCAAACAAGAACGGTTCGCTGGAGGCAAGCCGTGCTGGATTCCGGCCGACGGGCGCGATACCGTGGCCGTCGTTGCGGAGGTGCGAGCCTAGCCGATATACCGGAGGTCTTCCTCGGACGCCGCGGGACCGCCGCCCTCCATCTCCTGGATCTTCCGGACGACCTCTTCCATCTCGTCGGCGCGCTCTTCCAGCGAGGCGAAATCGACCTCGAAGCCGATCACGTCCTGCAGGATCTCGAGCACTGCCTGGGCGCTCTTGGGATCGACGAGATAGCCGGAGGTCTCGCCCATCAGGCAGGCGGCCGGGAGGTCGCGGCGGCCGCTCAACCCGAGCAGCAGGCCCGAAACGCCGAC
Organism: Halapricum desulfuricans; assembly: GCF_017094525.1. Taxonomy (NCBI): domain Archaea; kingdom Methanobacteriati; phylum Methanobacteriota; class Halobacteria; order Halobacteriales; family Haloarculaceae; genus Halapricum; species Halapricum desulfuricans. The sequence goes on from NZ_CP064788.1 coordinate 1,073,015, forward strand.
GATCCCGCCGGCGGGCTCGTCCTCGCGGAACTCCACGCCGGCGCTCTCGAGTTCGTCGACCAACTCGTCGGTCGTCGCCGCCCCGAGCACGTCGTACTCCTCGATGAGTTCACCGGTCGGGACGCCGCCGAGAGCGAACACGCGCTGGACGCCCAGTCGGTCGGCGACATCCAGAAACGTGTCCGTCAGCCCGTAGTGACCCTCGTTGTCCTGTGCCTGGTGATCGCCGGTCAGCGTGATCAGGTCGGATCCGTCCTCGGTCTCGACGGCGTGAAACTCGGCGTGGGCCAGTTCGGCCGTGCCGTCCTCGACGGTCACCTGCGGCGGGAAGTGCGTCGAATAGACGCGCGCGACGAGCGTGCTGTCCAGCTCTTCGAGGACGTGCTCGGCGGCGAGTTTGCCGACGTGGCCGACGCCGGGCAACCCCTCGACGAGCACCGGATCGTCCAGTTCTGGCTCGGCGAGAATCTCGATCTCGAATGGGTCCATACCCGCTACTCGCGGCGTCGCTCCTTAAGTGCCCGTCGGTACGAACCGTACCGATCCTCGGGCGAGAACGGGGCCGGCGCGCTGTTGACGGCCTCGGATCCACAGTCGGGACAGCGTTCCGAGAGAGTGTAGACCGGGCGATCGTGGGCCTCGCGCCACGCCGAACACACGCGGATATCGGATTTCATGCGTGAAAACAGCGAACGGAGTTACTCTTCGTCGGTGTTGCGCTCGCGGTGATACTGTGCCGTCCCACCGCGGCTTTCAATGACGTCGACGGCCCGGTCGGCACTGTCTTCCAGTTCCGACTCGGCGGTCTTGTAATCCGGCGCTTTGACCTTGATCCGGTACTCCGGCGATCCGACATAGGTCACCTCGAGTTCGACTTCCTCCGGCACTGCTCCGTTGCCCTCCGCGGCCTGCAGCGCCTCCTTGATCGCGTCGACGCCGTCGCTGTCGAACGCCTGCAGATCGACGTATCCGGTCACCTCGACGTAGGGCACCGAGACGTTTTCGCGGGCCGTTTCGACGATCGACTCGATCTCGCCGTCGTCGAGGTCGGTGTCCGCGAGCGCCTCGCTGCCACGGATGGCTGCCTCCTCGAAGCCGGCGTACATCGAGCCGAACGCCGCGAGCAGTTCGTTCGCGACGGCGGCGTACTGCTCGTCGGAGATGTCCTCACCGAAGGACTGCTCCATCCAGTTGTCGGCCTTGCGCTCGTTTTTCCATTCCTGGATCTTGTCCTTGCGCTGGTGGTCGTTGACGTCCTTCAGCGAGAGGTCGATCTGCTGGGAGGACTCGTCGACATCGAGCACCTTCGCGACGACGCGCTGGTCGGGGCTGACGTGATCGCGGACGTTCTTGATCCAGCCGCTCGCGACCTCGCTGACGTGGACGAGCCCGCGCTTGTCCTCGTACTCCAGCAGGTCGACGAAGACGCCGAAGTCCTCGATCTCGTCGATCCGACCCACGACGAGTTCGCCCGGTTCCGGCCACCCGCTGTACTTCATCGTTACCGGGCCTCGACGGTCTCGACGACCTCGCCTTCGATCTCGGCCTTCCCGCCCGTGGGGACCGCGAGCGTGTGCCCGCAGACCGCACAGGAGACCTCGGTGGCGGCCTTGCCGAAGACGATCTGTTCGTTCTCACAGTCCGGACAGACGACGGTGTGGAAGTTCCCGGCCATCGTGATCACTCCTGGAACTCCAGCCGTCCGGCGCGCCATCCCTCGCGAACGTGGGCGTTGCCACACTCGCTGCAGCGGTAGGTGAGGTTGGTCTTCTTGGTGGGTTTGTCCCCACCGGGGACCTTCGAGAACTTGCCGTCGTTCCCGATGCCGGACTGGCGCTCGCGCTGGCGGTCGTTGACCTTCTTCATGCCCGAGGATCGGCCCGTCCGGACCTTCTCGACCTCGTGTTCGTGGTGTTCGTTACAGTGCGGACAGTACGTGTTAAATCGGCGTGGCATCTGCATAGCGAATCGTCCTTGACGGGGATTTGACGTGGGCGCTTAAAACCCGTTTGGTTCCGCTCGCTCCCTCCGAAGTCCCTAAGTGCGGTTGCACCGAACGAGCGGGCATGAAGAACCTCATCATCAACGGCGATCCCGGCGACCTCCGAAAGGACGCCGTCATCGAGTACGACGGCGAGCAGTACGTCTGTTTCTCGGTCAAGCGCCAGGGCGACTGGCACGGGCCGGATCGACCGCAGCTGTGGTGCACGATCGGGCAGGAAGACGAGCGCGAAGCCTACGCGCGCCGCCAGTACATCCCGATGCACCTCGAGACGCTCTCGACCGAGGCGGAGGCGGTGAGCGTCGTCGAGGCGTAGCTCCTAGCCAGTCCCGTTGCCGAGCGCCCCCTGATCGACGCGATAGATCGTCACGGCGGGCCACTGTTTCGCGACGGTCACCGCGCTCAGGTTCGCAACGGTACTGTCGGGGTAGTTGCGGCGTTCGTGGGGGCCGACGTAGACCAACTCGACGTCGTACTCGGCCAGCAGCCGGCGCTGTTCGTCGGGCCGACCGGTGAAGATCGTCTCGACGTCCGCGACGCGCTGTCGATACACGTCACCCCCGCGATAGACGCTCTCCGGTGGCTTGCCCACGACCGTCGGCACGCCGGTCAGGCTGGCGGGCGCATTGTCCCACTGGTACTGCTGGCCCGGATAGCTGACCATGTTCGGCTGTCCGTCGACCTCCCGATCGAGCCAGTAGATCGCATCGGCCTCTTCAGGGTGGTCCGACTCGACGAACGCCAGCGCATCCACTGTCGGATCGGCGTCTCCGGCCGCGTCGACGACCGCGAGGCCGCCGACGAACGCGACCGAGACGACGAGCACCCCGACCGCCAGCCGGCTACCGGCCCGATACGCCCCACGCTCGGCCGGTATCGCTGCCGAGACCCGCCGCAGTGTTAGCCAGCCGATCGCGGTCAGGCCGAGCAGCAATCCCCCGAGGACGACACCCACGGGGACGGCCGACAGCGGTCCGGGCAGACTCGCCGCAGAGTCGGCCAGCCCGAAGTGCCCCGAGAGGGCGAGACCGCCGTACAGCGAGAGCATCGCGGCGAGCGCAACCGCGCCGACCAGGAACCCGCGTCGCCACCGCGGTCCCGAGAGGCCGAGCGCCGAGTGGTGCTGGTCGATCAGTCGCGTCAGGACGACCCCGGCCGCGACCGCTGCGAGTAGCCAGGCCTGCGCGTAGACCTTGAACACCGTGTTGAACCGCCCGGAGGCCCCTCCGTCCTGCAGGTAGACGAACTCGACGAGCACGATCAGTCCGGCCGCCCCGACCAGCAGCACGGTCTCGAACCCGGGGCGGGCCGGTGCGTCGCTGTCGGCCGGTTTTGGGGCGTCGGTCGCTTTCGGGGGGGCCGGCGTGTAGAGGCGTTCGTCGCGGAGCAACACCCAGCCGACGAGGATCAGCGGGCCGAACAGGCCGATCGCGACGACGTCGATTGCCACCGTCACCGCAAGGAGCAGGACGGCGAGCGCGGCCAGCACCGCCCGTGAGGCGACGACTGGCCGACTGTATCGGTAGAGGTACAGCCAGAAGAGGAGCAGGAAGGACCCGTGTGCGACGAGCAGTTCCGCGAGCGTGCTCCGGTCGGGAAACAGCCCGATCCCACCCGTCGAACTCGCGACAGCGAGCCAGTACGGCGAGGAGAGCAGCCAGGCCAGCCCGAGGACGACGCCGCCGGCGACGGCCGCGAGGGCGAGCGTTCGCGCCTCAAGCAGCGGGCGGGCGAACGGCCCGTCGTAATTCAGGATCGGTCGTTCTCGATCGAGAAGTGACATCATCGGTCGCTCGGGCGCGAGCGCGAGCGTCAGCACGGTCAGGCCGCCGACGGCGGGGAACGACCACGAGTTGACGACGGCAATCGTCGCCCCCAGCGCCGGGACGACGCCGAAGACTGTAACCAGCGTCCGGGACTGCGAGCGGTCGGTTCCGGCGGCGAACGTCTGAAAGAGCACGGCCGCGACGGCCAGCAGGAACGGCGTGCTCATCATGTGAGCGTGGAGGTCGCCGTTGAGCCACGCGAACAGCGGGAACTCGGTAATCGCGCCCTCGAGCACCCGGCTTGCGGGCCAGTAGCTGAACTCCGAGGTCGAGGTCGCGATCCCGTAGTCCCGCGGCAACGGGAGCAAGAGCCCGGCGAACCAGTTCCAGACGGCCGCCAATACCGACGGGAATACACCCAGCGGCCCGGCCCGAGCGGCGACGGCTTCAAGCACCGCGCCGCCGAACCGCAGCGGCGTCAGGAGGTTGCTGGCGAACCCGACGAAGAAGGCGGCCGCGATCCCGGCCCGCCGGTAGGAGAACCCGCGGTGGGCGGCGATCGAGCCGGCCAGCCCGTAGGCCGCCGTCACGAGCATCGCGCAGTAGCCCGACAGCGCGAGGTTGCAGGCCAGCCGACCGCTCGTTCCCGTCAGTCGAGCCAGCAGCGACGCAAGCAGGTGCCCGCCGTAGTAATACCGGACAGTCTCGCCGGCGAACCAGGCGTCTTCCGGCGGGATCGTCGTCCCTCGGAGCGAGGACTGCAGCAGGCTCATATCGAGGAATTTCTCGCCCGCCACGGGCGAGGCGGCCGGATCGACCGCCCGAACCGCGACCAGAAAGAGAAACGCGATCGCGAACACGAGCGCGGTGCGTGCGTACGCGTCGTGGTCGACCTCGAACCCCCGATAGACCGCGACCCCCGAGAGCCCGGCGAGGGCGAGCAACCCGACCCAGAGCCCGAGCTGGATCGAGACGCGCCCGAGGACGAACACGACGAGCCAGACGACCGCCAGCCCAAGCGGGAGCGCGACCGTGGCCCCACGATCCTCGAGGTCGGGAAGTAGCGCGGCAGCGAGCGGCTGTCCGAGATACAGCAACAGGAGATACGTCACCAGCCACAGCGCGACGAGAGCGTATTCCATTACGAGCACGAACGGCAATCTGGCCAATAGGTTTTGTGAACGACGGCCTCGCGCCGACAGACGGCTTTCCCGGTCGAAACCGTCCGCTACCGAAGATTAGTCTTGCATACCGGACGAAAATCTATGTGGCTGTCTGACCGGCTATCTGGAGGCGTGCTTGAGGGGACGAGTGACACCTCCGGAAGGGGGAGTCGCAAGCCTTTAGTAGTGTGGTGTGCGTACAATATACTGCAACGGGGACTTGTCCCCGGCCGGGGTCGGCGTCGAGCCCCGCCCACGATTGATCGACGCGATGCCATCCATCCCACGACGGTCGCGGGACATGCCACCTGCGGCCGCCATCCTACCGGACCGGAACATCTGGCCTCCCCGGCGTTCCTGTTCGGTGCTTTTCACACCCCCGAGTCACGACTGCGCCCCGTCAGAGCAAGCAGTCGGACGGTTCGTTTTATACGCTGCGGCGTGGTACGACCACACATGAGCGAGCCAGACGACGCCGACGTCACGTTCGGCACGGAGATATACGACGAGAAGGGCAATCGACTCGGCACCGTCCGGGGCTTCGACGAGCACGGTTTCTACGTCAGTACGGACGAGGGGATCACGGCGATGTCGAGCGAACACGTCGCCTCGGGGATCCCGGGCGAGGCCGAGTTGACCTGGCGGTGTTACGAGTGTGGCGCTATCGGGGACATCGAAGAATTGCCCGAAGACGGCTGTCCCGACTGCGGCGCGCCGAAAGAAGCCATCTACTACCACATTCAGGATTGAATGCGAGTCGTCGTCTTCGGGGCGGGGAGCCTCGGTAGCCTGATCGGAGGACTGCTCGCCGACGAGCACGACGTGACGCTGATCGGTCGCGAGCCCCACGTGCGCGCCGTCCGGGACCACGGGCTGGAGATCACCGGCGAGATCGAGACGACGAGCTACCCCGGCGCGGCCACAGCCGTGTCAGGACCGGCCGAACTGGCGATCGTGACAGTCAAAAGCTACGACACTCCCGAAGCGGCTCGGGCGCTGCAGGCACTCGATACCGATGTCGTGCTCTCGCTGCAGAACGGGCTCGGCAACGAGGAAGCGCTGGACGAGGCGCTCGCGGCGACCGTCCTGGCGGGGACGTGCACGTACGGGGCGCGGCTAATCGAGCCCGGCGTCGTCCGGTGCACCGGCGCAGGCGAGGTGACGCTCGGAGCGAGATCCGGGGGCCGCTCCGAGGCCGCCGAACGGGTCGGGAACGCCGTCCGTCGGGCCGGCATCGACGCGACCGTCGCAACCGACATGCCGCGACGGCTCTGGGAGAAACTGGCGATCAACGCGGGGATCAACGCAGTCACGGCGCTGGCCCGTGTCGAGAACGGCGCGCTCGGAGACGGACCCGCGAACGACGTCGCCACACGCGCGGTCCGGGAGACTGCACACGTCGCCCGGGCGAACGGGATCGATCTCCCCGACGAACGCGCGACCGCCGCGCTCGACACTGTCGTCGAAACGACGGCGGCCAACCGCTCGTCGATGTATCAGGACCTCGAAGCCGGGCGACGGACGGAAATCGACGCGATCAACGGGGCTGTCCTCGAGCGGGCGAACGATCCCGTTCCGGTGAACGAGACGCTGGCGGCGCTCGTCAGAGCATGGGAACGCGAGCGAAAGCTACGATAGGTGAATCAAAAGCGCAACCGACGGAGATCAGAACGGAGCCTGCGGGCCTTCGTCGTCGCCGCCGTCGTCGACACTCCCGCCGCGGGACTCGCCGGGGAGCGTCGGACCGTCGTCGGCACCGCCCATGCCACCGCCGCTGCCGGTGTTGGCGTGGACGGTCTCGATCTCGGGGATCTCTTTGGTCATTCGGGTCTTGATCGCCTGGATCGTCATCGGGGAGATACCACAGCCACTGCAGGCTCCGCCCAGCGCAATCGTGACTTCTCCGGCTTCCGGATCGAGCTCCCGGATCGCCGCGCTCCCGCCGTGCATCTGGATCTGCGGGAAGTTCCGCCGCAGGAAGTTCGCAACGCGGTTTTCGAGGTCGCTCGTTCCGCTGTCGCTGTCAGTACTCATACTCCCGCGTAAGCGAGCGCGGCGTTTGAACCTTTGGTTCGTGACAGCCACACGCCGCGGATACAGATTGCTATACGTCTGTTCCGGATCGACTGTCAGATGCAGGACGATCGGATCGTCATCGATTGAGGTGCTTGCTCGGCAACGTGGCTCTGGACAGGGATGACGCTGCCCTTGCTCTCACGTTCGGGGGACGACGTTGATGTTCGTCCGGAACCGGTTGTCCGGATCGTAGATCGCCTTCAGTTCGGCGAGTCGATCGTAGTTCTCGCCGTAGACCAGCTTCGCCCAGTCCTCGTCGTCCTGCTGTTCGTACCCGACGTAGCCCGGATACGCGTATTCGCCTCCGATATCGCGGGCTTCTCGCTCACGTCGTCGCACCCATTCGAGGTTCTGGTCGGTCGCCTCGGGGTCGACCCACTGTCCCTCGATAACGAGCAAGTACTCCTTGTCGGTCCAGGGCGCGGCTGTCGCGTGATCGCTGTCCCCGATAGCGCCGCCCGTCGTCCAGAGACCGATCCCGTCGAGTGGCGACGGCGCGTCGTCCGTGCCGGTCCGGATGAGGTCGAGGTGATCGTCAGTCAGCTCGTCGAGGAAGACCGACCGCTGACTGTACAGGTGCCCGTCGGGGAACATCTCCGCACCGAGTTCGTGCAACGCCATGTAGGGCATCTCTCCGGACATGTCAAGAATAGGGTCACCGAGTGCCCGGTACGGATCGAGTACCTGCGCGGCGGCGTCGGGGTCGCCGAGATACGCCCCCATGATCGCGATCGACGGCGTCCCCTGCAGGTCCTCCGGGACGTCCGGCAACGGCGGGACGTGCGTGTTCAGCAACATGGTACTGAGCGCGTCCGGGGCCTCGGTCGCCAACTCGCGGAAGCCTTCGAGCACCGCCTCGGCGTCGTCGCGTGGATAGAAGACGCCGAGTGCCGGGACGACGGGCGGTGTCTCGTACAGCTCGAACGTGAGTGCAGTGACGACGCCGAAGTTCGCGCCAGCGCCACAGATCGCCCAGAACAGGTCCGGATCATCGTCCGGGCTGACAGTGCGAACCGTGCCGTCGGCAGTGACGAGCTCGACTTCCCGGAGGCCGTCGAACCCGGCCCCGTGCTTGCGTCGCATCCAGCCGAGTCCGCCACCGAGTGTCGATCCGGACAGGCCGACCACGGATGCGCTCCCCGTGGGGAACGCGAGTCCGTGTTCGAGTGTTCGTTCGAGAGCCGCCCCGGCAGTCGCGCCGGCACCGACGGTGACGCGCCGCGCGCCGCTGTCGACGTCCACGGCAGTGAGATCCGCGAGGTCGACGACGAGCCCGTCCTCCACGAGGGCGCTCCCGGCCTGGTGGTGGGCGTTTCCCCGGATCGAGAGATCGAAGTCGTATCGATCCGCGAATTCGAGGCTGGCTGCCACGTCTTCGGCGTGCCGGACCCGGACGATGACTGCCGGATGCTTGTCGACGAGTCCGTTCCACACGTCCCGGGCATCGTCATACGCGTCGTGATCCGGAAGGATCAGGTCGCCGTCGAGTCGCTCGTCGAACGTTTCGACGTCTGTCGCTGGTATCTCACTGACCGAATCGTTCGGTGACGAACCGTCACTCATGCTCATCAATGGACACAAAAGCGGTATAGTGGTCCGGAAACGAGCAGAAAGTTCCGGTGCAGCGTCATGGTGATTACTCTGAGACGCGGCCTATGCCGAATCCGGGTTCCGAATGTTCTCGACAAGAGTTTGCAGCGCAGATTCCGACAGCGGTTCGATGTCGACTTGACTCCCTGTTTCCGTGTACAAGATCGCGGTCGAGATCGCCCGCTCCGGGTACAGGGCATCCAGTACGTGGTAGTAGACGCTGAGCTGCTTTCGGTACTCGGACTCGGCGTGCCGGCCGCGGTCCGTTTTGTAGTCGATGATGTCGATGCTGTCTGGCGTGATGTGGAGTAAATCGATCACGCCGGAAAGCGTGATGTCGCCACTGTCGGTCGTCATTGGGAGATACACTTGCTGTTCTGGTCGAAGCTCACCGGGCAGCGAATCGATACGTTGCTGAACGTGTTCCTCATCAGTGTTACGTGGGACGACATCAGCGCCGAGGACGTACGCCTCTGCGAACTCGTGGACCTGCGTTCCGAATTCTGTGCCCATCCCGTCCTCGACGTCCTCGTACACTGCCGTGTCCATCAACGAATGCGGTGAGAGCTTTGTCGGACCGACCTCGTCGGGAATAGAGAGTGTAAGTGTGGCCCGTGGATCACCAGCGATATCGGCGTCCTCGACGTCAGCGGTCCCTGGCTGAATATCGACTGGGAGTTCGTCTAAGAACGTGTTCGGATCGTCGCCGGCAGTGAAGAGGACGTGGTTTTCGGCGCGGGTAATCGAGACGTAGAGCAACCGTCGCTCCTCGTCGTACTCGCGGTTCAGACAACGAGTGAGAACGTCTGCTTTCCAGTTATCGTAGATATACGGGTCGCCATGCGCGTTGGCGAAGGTTTTGCGTTGGCGGAGGCCGGCCGCGTCGTCGTACATAATCGTCGGCGAGCGACCGCCGGACGGTGGAAACCGGCCGTTGTTCATGTTCGCCAGGATCACGATGGGATGTTCGAGGCCTTTGGTGGCGTGAATCGTCTGGACAGTGACCGAGTTCGTCGCGGCGCTCGTGTTGACTTCGTGCGTACTTCCGTGTTCGATGCCACGCGCAATGAACCGGATCAGGTCACCGACTGTGAGCGTCGTCGTATCGCGAATCGAGTTGATTGTGTGAAGGAGGACGTCAGCTCGCGACCCATCGAATCCGTAGCGGTCGAAGACTTTCCGCATCACGCCGCCGAGACTCTCGAGTGACGCGAGTGAGTCTCGGAAGGCACGCATATCCGCAGGATACGACTCCGTCTCAAGGATGTGATCTATCTCGTCAAGGGTATAGCCGGCCCGTTCGAGAACCGGTGCCCAGCCCCGGTCGGCGTTCGAGTCGAGAATACGGAGCCACGCGAGCAGGAGCTTCGCCTGATCGGTACGGAACAGTTCGATACCGCCGTCATAGGCCATTGGAAAGTCATGGTCGTCGGCAACGGCCTGGAGTTCTCGCCCGAAATCACGCGTCCGGGTCAACACGGCGATATCGCGGTACTCCGGGTCCCGAAGCTCGCCGTTTTCGTCCCGGACCTGGTATGCAGAGTTGCCGACGACGTCTTGGATTTTCGTGAGGACAGCCTCGTGTTCGTCTTCGTGCTGGTAGGCTTCGATACGTGAGTTCTCGTGCTCGGTATTTGAGTCAAGGCTCACGATGCGGTCCTGGATCTCGTCAGCGTCGAACGAGTCGTACGTGGCGGCAGGCGTGACCAGACCCTCCTCAGAGAAATCCAGAATACGCTGCGTCGACCGGTAGTTCTGTGTCAGTTCGATCGTCTGGACAGACGAGGTATCGTAGGTGATCCGTGAGACATCATCGTTCAGATCAGCGGCGAACTGGGTGAGACGCTGGCGAAAGTCGAGAATGTTCTCGACAGCGGCATACTGAAAGGAGTAGATACTCTGTTTCCAGTCGCCGACAACGCAGATGTTGTCGGTGCCGGCCAGCAGAAGCCCAAGCTTGAACTGGATCTCACTGGAGTCCTGGAATTCGTCGATCATCAGGTACTCGTATTCGAGACGATCCCGGAGTGCGTGGTCCTCATAGAGGAGCACAAACGCGAACAACTGGAGGAACCCGAAATTCAGGTAGTTCCGACTAAGCGCGAATTCGAGGTACTCGAAGTACACGTCATGCACGAACCCCTTGAGGTCCTCACGATCCTCCGCAAAGACTCGCTGTGCGAGTTCCTCGGGGACCTGTTTGCCGTCGCCGCGGACCGCAGCTTTCGACGGTGCCTCCGGCAGATAGCATTTGTTCTTCCCGTACTGGTAGAGTTTCGACCGAAGCCGTGACTGTTTGCTCCCGCCGTTGCGTGGCTCGTTCAGCGTGTCGAACTGGCGCTTGAACGCCTCGAAGTCCCCGTCGAGGTACTGCCCGCTATCACGGTACCAGCCATCGCTGGTCGGGAAGACACCCTTCGAGGCCAGCTGATTGATCAAACCAAGCAACGCCAACGGATCCGAAACGACACGGATCAGGTCGGTGTACTCGGGGTGGTCATCGACGAACTGCTCGAAGAATTCACTGAACAACGCTTCTTCGACGATATCGTCTTCGATGATACGCGTCGAGCTCGGGATCCGCTCATCAATACCGAGTCGCGTCGGCACATCAAAGCCGTGATTCTGAAGAATATCGTGACAGAGGCTGTGAAACGTTTGAATCGGCGCATCAGCGAGTTCAGCCATGCTGTAGTCACACTGGCCGACAATTCGGTCTTTCATCTCCGTTGCCGCGTTTCTGGTGAACGTGATCAGCAAGATGTCATCGGGCGAGGCGTCAGTCGTCGCCAGGATATTCGCGTACCGGCGAGTAATAGCGAAGGTTTTGCCCGTGCCTGCACCGGCATCGACGAGATAGGTTCCGTCAAGGCTCTCGATGAGTTTCGTCTGTCCGGCGTTCGGCGTCGGCCGGTCAGGCTGTTCAGACGAGACGTTGCTCATTGGTCGCCCTCCAACAGGAGGTCACGGTGATTCACGCGTCGGTAGTTCGGTTCGTCACGCAATTCAGCGACTGGGAACCGTTCAGCACCGCCGCGACGCGTGTTCAACTCCCCGAGGCGATCGGTGACGAACGATTCAAACGCGTCGAGGTCGTCCTCGAAATAGTTCTGGTTCCGGATGCTGATCAGTTCGCGGATCGCTTGTTGACACCCTGTCTCGACGTACTTGTAGTCGCCGACGGCGTCTTTCATACGATGTTCGAGCGCTGTCCCGAACGGTGAGTCGATAACGTCGTCGCTATCGCGGGTCTTCGGGAAGTCCGCCGCTTCGAACACTGCCACGTAATCATCATACGCCACCTGTGAGAGAGTCTTCTGGCACTTCTGCGAGCCCTCATCTCGCAACCGTTCAAAGACGGCTCGCTGCTGGATATACTCGTCATACGGAGTCGGGTAGTAGGTGATCTCAGTGAGCGTGTCAGATAGCTCTCCTTCGCCCCGGACGACGTCGTCGACATTTTCGAGGAAATGCAAGAAGACGAACTCAAGCTGCTCATTGGGGTGTTCCGTGCGCTGGTGGGTAAGATACAGCAGTGCCTGGAAGTTCGGCGTGTCGGAGATCCCCTCCAGCGCAGAGTTCTTGACGACTTTCGTGGCCGACTTCTTCGATCCCGATTTGTAATCGACGAGTCGCGTCGCTGACTGGACAAGGTCGATTTTCCCTTTCACACCGACGTCTTCGTTCTCGAACCACCGCTCGGTCAGGTCTGAATCGACAGATCGGTCGTAGTATGCCGCGAAATCGTTTTGCTGCCACGACTGTGTTTCGACGGCAATATTGCCAGTCTCTGGCCGATTCTCGTCGAGAAATGCCACGATGTTCTCGACCCCGACACGGTACCGTGTCCGGCGTACGTCCCGATCAACGTCGCGTACGAACGGCTCCATCTCGGCGACCATGAAATCGACGACCTCGTCTAGCCCGCGTGCGGCGATCACCTCAGGATGGTGAACGTAGAACTCGGCGAAGTCGTGAAAGAGATTCCCTTCGCGGAAGTAGTCCTTGTTTGGCGAGTCCACGAGCCGGTCGAAGAAGTAATCGCGAGGCGAGTTGACATAGGTACTCAGACCCGATTGACTGATCGTCGTGAGCTCAGTCGGTTCAACCGAGACTGCGTCGTTCCCGAACGGTGTCTCGCTCTTGATGCCATCGCGGGGAGCAGCATATCGTTCGGCATCGAGATCGGTGAATCGAGTGAACGACGTATCCAATAACTCCTCGAAGTAGAGACACGGTGTGACAGGGCTTCCGCCGACGGTATCGCGGACGAGGTAATACTGCGCGGCGCCGTTCTGGAGAAGCAGCTGGAACTGCCGGATATGGCGGTCGTATTCAGCATCGCGATCGACCCACGGCCGCCGCAGTGGTGACCTTGTCCACCCATCGTCCAGCCCCAGATAAAACACGAGCGGCCGGTCAACGTGTGTCGCCGATTTCGCGTCTGCAAGCAACACTCCCTTGTTCTCCCGCGACACTGGAACCTCGTAGGACTGGAGATAGAACTCCAAGTCATCAACGCGCGCTTCAGTAATTGGGTGCGTTGCGATCCCGAGCGACGCTAACTCGTCATGAAATGCCTCGAACTCGGTACGCAGCATCGATTCGTACTCGGAAAGCGCACGTTCAAACGACCACGTACCGCTCTCGACGGCGTCACAGAACGTCTGAAAACGAGTTACTTCTGGGACATCGAGCGAGTGGAGCCGCTTTTCGTCGTGATCGACATCGAGGTCGAGCCCGATATGCTGTAGTACGGGCTTGATATCCGAGACTCGGACATCCTGCCCACGGAATGGGGCCCGGAGCAGGTTCACGAACGCACGGTGATCCGGATCGTCCAGAAAGCCCGGCCCACCGTAGAACGGGATACCAGCGGCGTCGAATGCGGACTCGACGAGCGTGGAGAACTCACTCCCGGCATCAAGCACGACCGCGGTGTTGTCAGCATTGGCAGGGGAAATCGTGTCGAGAAGGGCCCCGACGATGTCTGCGGAGGTATCGAAAAGGCGGAACGGTGGCTGATCGAACGCGTCATCGGTGAAGCGATCGATTTCGGTGTACTCTGACGGGAGGATCGACCGTTCGAGCGCCGTCAGCTGAGGATACCCGACAACTGCGAGATCGATATCCTCGTCGATCGTGAAGTCGGTGAGGTGCCGTGACGTCGTATCAAGGTCGCGAGTCTGCGCAACGGCTTGCCTGACTGCTGGTGTATTGAACTGCTCAAACTCAAGGATCCCGTCCGGTCGGGCCGTATACTCCCAGCTGTGGATGATTTCCTCACCGAGGTAGGACGCTTGCTTCCAGGAGAGGTCCGTCTCGTGAAGGAGTTCGAGAAACACAGTCCGCTCCTCGACCTGTTCGCGCCGACCGGCGGCAGCGCGACGCGGTGTTGTGGCAAAGTCGCCGAGATGTGGCCGGTCCAAGTGCCGGTTGAGAGCACTGGCCAGCGGGGCATCGGGGACGAGAACCAGATCGTATTGCTTCACCTCATCATACAGAGTTTCGAGCGGTTTTGCTCGCTGAATTGGCACGTACACAACGACCGGCGTCCAGCGTATAAGTTTAACTTATACAGAGACCGTCATAGAAAACTTCGATGAAAAAGGCGGACTGCTCAGCCTTCGGCCTCGCCGTCCGGGAACCGCGCTCGCTCCGCTCGCGCGGATACGACTGCTGCATACAATCTCTATATCTTATACTATCTTCTGTAACTATATCTATCTTAACATTTCACTATTCAGAATTTTGAGGTGAAATATTCGCGCTTCGGCGTGGGCGGAAGTCAAATATACGTAGTGCGATAGACGAAGTATGGTCGATAAGCACATTTCTCGTCGCCGGCTGCTCGCAGCAGTGGCCCTCTCTAGCTCGGTCGCGGGCTGTACCGGCCTATCCAACGAGGAGTCCGGGACCACCCCATCGGGTAACTCAACCACCAGTGTCGAGGTCACCAAGGCAGTAACCGGCATCTCGAACCCTTGGGGACTCGCTTTCCTCCCCGACGAGTCAGGTCTGCTGGTGACCGAGCAGGCAGGGCGGCTCCTGCTAACGGACCCGAAGACCGGCGACCGAACCACACTGGCAGGAGTCCCCGATGTCTATGCACGCGGCCAGGGCGGGCTACTAGACGTGACGCTGCATCCCGACTTCGACTCGAATCACCTCGTCTACCTCACTTACTCTGTGGCGGATGCGGATGGTTCGACCACACGGGTCGGTCGCGGACGACTGGAGCGCGACCGGGGGCAGATCGCTGACTTCGAACCTATCTACACTGCCCGCCCGTTCGTCGAGTCTGCATCCGTCTTTAGCTAAGAGAAGAACCGCAGTACAGCAGTAGCTTATCGAGGCTTCTTTTCGAGAGGAATGAGGAGGTGTCGGTTGTGCACACTAAAACCTCCTCATCGAGAGTTATGCGTCGGCTCACTACACTGTTTCCCTCCGAGTTCCTCGAAGAGCACGCCGAGGAACTCGGCGTGGTCGAACGAGAGGGAAAACTCCAGGTTCCAGTCCTCGTGTGGGCGCTCGTGTTCGGCTTCGCCGCAGGCGAGAGCCGAACACTCGCTGGGTTCAGACGCAGCTACAACTCCACAGCTGACGAAACGATCTCGCCCGGTGGCTTCTATCACCGGTTGACACCGACGCTGGCGGAGTACCTCCGCGACCTCGTTGAGCGCGGTCTCGACGAGGTCGCTGTTCCCGACGCTGTTGACGCTGATATCGACCGATTCAGGGACGTGATGATTGCTGATGGAACGGTGTTGCGGCTCCACGAGTTCCTCTCTGATGAGTTCCAAGCCCGTCACGAGGAGCAGGCTGGAGCGACGCTCCACCTGCTCCATAACGCCACCGACAAGACAATTGAACGGATCGACGTAACAGACGAGAAAACGCACGACAGCACGTTGTTCAATACAGGTTCGTGGCTGCAAGGACGGCTCGTTTTGCTCGATCTAGCGTACTTCAAGTACCGCCGCTTCGCGTTAATCGACGAGAACGACGGCTACTTCGTGAGTCGGCTGAAGAAGAGCGCGAACCCGGTGATAACAGAGGAATTACGGGAATGGCGCGGGCGCGCCATTCCCTTGGAGGGCAAGCAGATCCACGATGTGGTCGATGACCTCTCGCGGAAGTACATCGACGTAGAGGTCGAGGCGGAGTTCAAGCGAGGACCGTACGAAGGGACGCGCTCGCTGGATACGAAGCGGTTCCGCGTCGTCGGCGTCCGCGACGAGGACGCCGACGACTACCATCTCTACATCACGAATCTGCCGAGAGAGGAGTTTCTCCCGGCAGATCTAGCAACGCTGTATCGGTGTCGCTGGGAAGTAGAAACGTTGTTCCGTGAGCTGAAGACACAGTACGAACTGGATGAATTCGACACAAGCGACCCGGATGTCGTGGAGATTCTGCTGTATGCGGCGTTGCTGTCACTGCTGGTGAGTCGTGAGCTGTTGGATCTGGTCACCGAGCAGGCTGACGATGAGATCGTGTTTCCGCCGGAACGCTGGGCGGCGACCTTCCGGTCGCACGCCCAGCTCATCCTCCACGAACTCGGTGAGTACCTTGGCTACTCGCCACCGCCGCTGTTGGAGCGGCTGATCGAAGACGCACAGAAGATCCACCAGCAACGACCGATCTTACAAGAGACGCTCGCTACCGCCACGCAACCGAGGTGTGAGTCTTAGCTAAAGACGAATGGGCGGATCATTTTCTCGTCGACCGTAAGCTGATCCGCAGTGACTGTCGAAATTGGCTGTAGATCGGCTTTGTGAACCCACTCGTGGATCGCTACATGACTCCGTTGGACTCCCAACTCATCGAGAAACTGACTGGCATCCCGTAATGACATACCTGCCAAGTGACATCGGATGCCTACTTGAATCGCCCACTCGGGAGTCCGATCTCGCTCCACAAACGACAAGTCTATCCACGCGATACTCTCGCTGAGGCGGCCGGTTTCTGTCATAGACACTCAGAACTCGTCCGCCTCATCCTCTAACTTAACGCGACCCGCCGAGCGGCACCACCTTTTATGACGGGGACGCGTTCCCTGACTGGCGTGGCGACCTGTTTATCGCCGGCCTGGCGAAACGGTATCTCGCGCACTTTACCGTCGATGGTCGCGAAGTAACAGAGGTTGAGCCACTACTGGCCGACCGCGACCAGCGTATTCGTGACGTGATAGCTTCGCCAGTCTCGGGTCACCTTTTTGCAGCGGTGGATGCCGACAACGCGCCGATATACCGTATTGCGCCTGCTATCAGCTAAAAGTCCCGTTGCGAGGGGCTCAGATTTGTGGCTCATTCTCATTGGTATGAACAATCCTGACGGCACCTCCGACCCCGACACGGTGACGGCGTCATCGCTTTGAGCGAGCCTCGAACGGTGCTGACGGGGCAGTGGCCGTTGGAGTTATCCGTGAAACCAGTACAGGGAGGTGACGTATGGCAGCCGGTTGAGCATCCAGATCGCGACCGGGATCCCCACGATCGTGACTGCGAACAACGACGCAGCGTTCGCCCACAGCAGGCTCAACCACCACCCGACGAGGACGAAGTTAACCCACATCGTTCCCCTAGCGCTTCCCGACCCATTCACTCCACAGGTTTTGGCCCCACCCCACGTCAAGGGCGGGCTTTTCGCCTCAGGCGGTCAATAATCGCCGAGAACGCCGAGTCGGCGAGCTCGCCGTGTCGCATAGTGAAATACTAGGTAGCCGGCTGCCAGATAACCCACTGCAACACCAACAAGCAAAGCGAGATCGAACGGGCTGAACTGCCAGATCCGGGTCCCGTCAACCATCGCCCGCTGAAGCAGTGCACTCCCGTGTGCAAGCGGGAGCAGCCGAGTCCACGGAGCGTCGAACACGGGAGCAGAGATCAACACGATGAACCCGAACTGGAGGAGGTTGAGCCAGTTCCCGATCCGCTTGTAGAGGACCGTGACCCCGCCAGCTGCGAACCCGAGCCCGAGCACCGACGTGATCGCCAAGCCCGCGACGCTGATTGTCGTCACCGGCTCGATCCGGAGTGTCGTCCCTGTCATCAGGAGCATCGCGACCAGTACGATCAGTGACGTCAGGAACGTCCGGACAATCTTGGCAACGCCTTTCAGTAACGCGACCGGCGCAAACCCGAACGGCGTGGTGATGTGTCGTTCAAGGGTCCCCCACTGTACCTCGCTGCCGATGTCGTTCGACACCGACGAGTACGCGCCGACAGACAGCGTCCAGAGGAAGTAGCCAACGATGATGCCTTCGAGTGACTCGGTGAGGGCTTGCCCGGCCAACTGACGGCCGCCATAGAATAGCACGCCAAAGAAGAACAGTGAGACGACGATTCCCCCGATCGCGTTGGCCGGATACCGGACAAAGATGAGAAACTCACGGTACAGTACCGCTCGTGCGAGATGGTAGTACGTTGCCGGGCGAGGCTGTTCGATCGACTCGGGATCTGTCATAGCGACCGCTCACCCTCACTCGGCCCGCGAAGTCCCTGCGTGTCACCAGTCAGGCTGACGAACACGTCCTCAAGATCGGGCTCGACGGTGTGGAGTTGCTCGACTGTGACTCCCGCATCACGGAGTGTGTCCATCAGCGTGTACAGTTCCTCACCAACCGCTTCCAGTTCGACGCGACGACTCCCGTCGACCGTCTCGACGCTTAGTAGCGTGAACGCGCTTTCGAGTCGATTCACGACGTGATCGTCGATGTCCGCGCTGGTGATTCGGATCGCGTTGCGGTCGGCACTGCCCAACAACTCCTCGACGGTGCCGTCAGCGACGATCTGGCCCGCCGACATCACGATCACGCGATCACAGACGTCCTCGATGACAGTCATATTGTGGCTGCTGATGAAGATCGTCAGCCCTTCTTCACGGGCGAGTCGCGTCAGCTCGGTCCGAAGCGTGCGAGAACTCTCGACGTCCAGGCCGAGCGTCGGCTCGTCGAGAAAGATGAGTTTCGCGCCACCCGCAAGCACGCTCGCCAGCGACACCTTTTGCTTCATCCCACGTGAGAGGTTCCGGACAGCGGTGTCGGCGTGGTCGCCAAGCCCGAGCCGATTCAGGAGTCGGTCGTGTCGGGCCGTGACCGAATCGGGATCGACCCCGCTGATCGTCGCAAAGTACCGCAGATTCTCTCTGACAGTGAGTCGCCAGTAGTCGTTGCGTGCCCCTTCGAGCATCGCGTCCACGTCGATGTAGGCCCCGCGCCGGCCATCGCTCGCGTCAGTCCCGAAGATCTCCACCGATCCCTCGTCCGGCAGCACCATCCCGAGAATGGATTTGATCAGCGTCGTTTTTCCCGCACCGTTAGGACCAAGTAGCCCAACGACAGCGCCCTGTTGGACTGTAAAACTCACGTCGTCAACGGCAATAACCGCGCTTTCTCCGTCGCCAAACCGTTTGGAGACACCGTTGACAACCAGCGCATGCTCGCCGACAGCAGTGGTAGCCATCTCCCCGAGACCGTCGCGAGCGCCATTCTCTGTCGGACCAGCCAGTGTGGCCTCCTTACGGCTCCGATCACCCGGTTCCTGGCCGGTCGACGTAGCGTCGCCCATTGCCGTGTCTTATACTCTCGATGGACATAAGCGGCACCCGGCAAATCCGGGTCGATTGCCCGTTCCGTATTATCGTTCTACAGATCGAAATATGGCGTGACACTCGTTGGCGAGTACACGACGATGTCGACTTCGGTTTGTGCCTTCCTTCTTTGGTGCCACAGACACGAATACCGGATATGGAGTCCGTAACCGTTCAGGGTACTGCGGTCCCGATGTTAGGGCTTGGCACGTATCAGCTACGGGGCGATGCGTGTGTCCAGACGGTGCGCGAGGCCATCGAGATGGGGTATCGGCATATCGACACAGCCGAATACTACAACAACCAGCGCGAGGTCGGCCAGGGTATTGCGGCCGCCGATGTCGATCGAGAAGACATCTTTCTCACGACGAAAGTGTGGCGGTCGAACCTGGCCCATGACGACGTGCTGCAGTCTGTCCAGGAGAGTCTCGACAAACTCGGGGTGGAGACTGTCGATCTCTTGCTGATTCACTGGCCGAGTCAGTCGGTTCCCGTGGGTGAGACGCTTACCGCAATGGAACAGTTACAGACGGAAGGCAAAGTACGTCATATCGGCGTCAGTAACTTCTCAGTCGAGCAGTTGCGGGAGGCGATGCAAGTGGCTGAGAGCCCGGTGCTGACCAACCAGGTGAAGTATCATCCGTTCCACAGCCAGGCCGAGCTCGTCGAGTTCTGCATCGAGCATGACGTGCTGCTCACCGCCTATAGTCCATTAGCGAAGGGGGACGTCGTCGGCAACGAGACGTTGGCGACGATCGGCGAGCGATACGGGAAGTCCGCCGCACAGGTCGCACTGCGCTGGTTGCTCCAGCAAGAGGTGGTGGCGGCGATTCCAAAGGCCGCTAGCCGAGCGCATCTCGAAGAGAATATGGCAGTGTTCGACTTCGAACTCACCGACGCGGAGATGGAACGCATCTTTGAGTTGCAGGACGGGCTTATCGCTGCTCTCCGTGATCGACTCGGACTCTGAGCGTGCTGTGGCGTGTCAACGATAAGAACTCGCATATACTGACATAAAGCATCCACCTTTCCCCCTAGTCATTGATGATATCGTCCCAATGGGGGTGTACAGCGTTGAGTGTACACGGCAGGTCAGGCGCGCATTTGACGCTGACTTGCCACTCATTGCAGCCATCCGCTATCACGCGACGGAGGGGTTCATCGGCGAAATCAAGAAACGCGATACCGTCTTACAAGTCGCCGGTTTCACGGGCCGCAGTAGCCCGGCCCCTGACTGGTGGGGACGCCGACTCCGAAGGTCGTTTGGTACGGGCGAGGAACGACCTTCCTCCGCGGTGACAACTGGCGACGAGTCCCAGATCAAAGCCCCACCATCCACGAGCGAACCCGTTGGGTGAAGCGAAGTAGAGTGGAGTCGGTTACAGCGAGCGCACTGGGAAACCGACACAACTGACCGTATGAGACGTTTTGGCGATCAAGCCTGGCCGAATCCCTGAACGGGGTGCCGTCCCCGAGCAGCATCGACGTCGTGTGGGTCTGATTCAAGGCTGTCCGGTCCAAACAGAGCGGTGTGGCCGGAACGCTCGTGATCGGTTCGCTCGCGCTCGCACTGCTCGCTGAAACGGCCGAAATCGCTGCGCTAGCGGTGAGCGTCCGCTGGCCGGATCGACGAATGTGGCCCCCTGGCGAGATCGACCGTCGGTGGCTATTCTACTGGGGAAATACCGCGGTCGTGGTCGGTGCACTCAGCGCCGTCGCGTTCCACGACGCGGAGAGCTGGGTCTTTGCCGGACTGGTCTGGGACGTCCTCGGAGGTGGGCTCGTAGTTGTTGGTGGCGCACTCGCTGTCTGGGCTGGACGGACACTCCGGTTGCGCGAAAGTGTCGGCCTCGACGGGTCACTTGTCACTGACGGTCCGTACCGCTACTCGCGCAACCCGCAGCTCGTCGGCATTGGTTTGGTGGCGATCGGTGTCCTCGTCGCCGTGAACTCGACACTGCTGACTGTCGGTGCGATTCCGGGCGTGATCTGGCTCTGGTTGTTACCTGTGGCCGAAGAGCCGTGGCTGGGCGAACAGTTCGGCGAGGAATATCGCGCGTATCAGCGGACAGTCCCACGATTCGTGGGCTGGCGCACGATCGACCGGCTGCTTGATCGATGACCGCGGCTACAGCGTTCGGGCGACTTCGAAGCCGTCAGCGATCGCGTCCTGAGCTTTGCCAACGGATTCGGCATCGCCGACAGGATACACTGGAACGTCGATATCCTCGGCGGTCGAGGGGAACACATCGTCACTTGTGACGCCGGTCGCGAGCACGTACCGATCGATGTCGTTCCACTCTCGGGTGGTCCCGTTGTGCGTCGCGACAGCGCGACGCCCGTCGACGCGGTCGAGATCGGTCTCCGGGTGCAGTTCGACACGTTCGTCCGCGCGCAAGCGGGCGAGGAGTGGCCCCTTTTCAAGACCGAGCATATCGCCACCTAGTTCATCAAGCAACTCGATAACGATCACGTCGTTGTCGGCCGCCGCAAGCGTATCTGCCGCTTCCAGACCGACGTATCCGCCACCGATCACCATCACTCGCTCCTCGGACGGCATTCGTTCGGGGGCGAGTATCTCTGCACCGTCCGGATCAACGTCTTCGAGCCCGTCGATCGGCGGCACGATCGGAGTCGATCCGGTCGCCGCGATCACGGCGTCGAAATCCACGATATCCGTCGGTTCGGCCCGCTGGTCGCGTACCGTGACACTCTCGCTGGCTTCGAGTCTGTCGACGAAAAAGTCAATTCCCCTCTGGAGGGGGTCTTTCCCAGGTGGAGACGGGGCATACTGGAACTGCCCGCCGAGTTCGTCCGATTCGAACAGCGTGACATCGTGGCCGCGGTCGGCAAGCGTCAGGGCGGCAGACATTCCTGCTGGACCCCCACCGACGACTGCGATCTCGCGTGGATCGCTCGTCGGTTCGACCCGGAGGCTGCGGTCCGTACCGACGGCAGGATTGATCACACAGCCGAGGCCGTCGCCGGATTTTACACCGCCGAGACAGCCGTCGTTGCAGGCCATACACGGTCGGGGTGCCCCATCGACAGCCTCGAAGTACTTGCCGAGGAAGTCCGGATCAGCAACCAGTGGTCGCCCGACTGCGATCAGATCCGCGAGTCCGCGCTCTTCGATCGATTCGATGTCCTCGAACGTGTTGATCTGCCCGACTGCCATCACGGGGACATCGAGTTCCGCTCGGAGCCGTCCTGCGTACTCCCAGGGTTTGCCCTTCTCGGCGTACATATGCTGGAAGAACGCCGGCGGTCGAGCACAGATCGTCCCGACCGTCACGTGGATCCCATCCACACCACGGGCCTGCAGTCGCCGTGCGAGCCACTGTGCCTGCTCGAAATCGATCCCGCCATCGACGCCGTCGTCGGCCGTGAGACGAACCAGTATGGGCAAATCCGTCGCTGATCGAACAGCCTCGAATACCTCGAATCCGAACCGTGCCCGGTCTTCGAGATTGCCGCCGTAAGCGTCGTCACGGTCGTTGACGGCCGACGAGAGGAACTGCGCGATAAGATAGCCGTGGCCAAACTGTAGCTCGATCGCGTCGAAACCACCATCCTGGGCGCGTTTCGCGCCGTCTCTGTATAGCTCGATCGCCGACTCGATGTCCGTGTCGTCCATCCGTTCTGGCGTGATGCCCGTCCGCTCGCACGGCGTGGCCGACGCCGAGCGGTGGGCGGTCCCCTCGATCTGGGGATTGGCCATCCGACCGGGATGGTTGAGGTGCGCGATAGCTGCCGCCTCCCCGTCGTGGATCGTCTCGGTGAGCGAGCGAAGGCCCGGTATCGCGTCATCGCTATCGATTCGCAACTGTGTCGGCAACTCCCGTAGCGTCGGGTCGAGCGCGAGTGGTTCCGGCGTTATCGCCCCGACGTACTCGGCCCGGCGTGCGTAGAACTGTCGAACGCGATCTGTCACGTGGCCGTCTGCATCCCCGTATCCCGTCTTGACCGGGGCCATCACGAACTTGTTTGACAGCGTGTGATTTCCCAGTTCCATCGTTATATCTATTCCCGACCATAGACCATCAATATTGTCCTATAAGTCCACAATAGTGAACTCTCCCGGGGTCAAGCCCCGGGGCAGTCTCCTTGACCGCCTGTACATTGCTGGCTGCTGTGCGGGTTACCGACCGCGAGCGAGTCGCTCAGCGTTGTAGCTGTCGATACTGGTGTTCTCGATCCGGCGCCGTACCGCCTCGATATCATAGGAAACTCGATGCAGATCAACAGCCATCGCATCGAGATCGACGACCGCATAGGCCGCATCTGGATCCCTGTCGCGTGGCTGGCCGACACTACCGGGATTGACGACGATCCCGTCAGCAAACACTTCGGCATACTGGACGTGCGTATGCCCGAGGACAAGCACGTCTTCGTCGTCAAGAAGCGTCGGTTCGAATGCCGCGGGTCGCGTGTAGCGATTCCGCTCTTCGGGATGATCGTGGACGACCTTCAGTCGGCCGTCGAAAAGCAGGCGCTCTCGCGGAAGGGCCGCCAGCCACGACCGCTGACCCTCCGACAGCGTGCGGCTGGCGTACTGGTCGCCTGTCTCGTATGGCTGGTCGGTGACAACGGCCCGATCGTGGTTGCCCTCCACCGTTGGAATTGACTGCCCGCGAACTATCTCGATGCACTGCCCCGGTGACGGACCGTATCCGACAACGTCACCGGCACAGACCAGTGCATCCACGTCGTCCATCTCCTCGAGGACGGCTTCCAGCGCGATGGCGTTGCCGTGGATATCTGAGAGCAGGCCGATGCGAGTCGGGTGGTCACTCACTCGGCATCACCCCCGGTATGCTCCAGTTCGAGTAATTCGCCCGCGAGATCGCGGAGTTCGTCGGTTTCATCGATCGCGGCCAGCCACGCGTCGGGAAGCGACTCCGCGCCAAAGCGAGCGCCGGCGACGGCCCCAGTGATCGCACCGACTGTGTCGGCGTCGCCACCAGCGTTGACCGCCCGGACGATCGCCTCTTCGACACTGTCTGCGTCAAGCGCATAGTACAGCCCCGCCTGGAGCGCATCGACGACGTAGCCACCGTTGTTGAGCTCGCTTTCCGAAACGCTGTCCGGCAGTCCCTCGACAGCGTTGACGAGCTCCGGTGCGTCTGACTGGCCGGGATAGGTCGCCGCAAGAGCGCGTCGCAACGGCTCGTCCTCGCCGCGAAGCAGACCCGCAATAGTGAGATTCAGGACGGCACAGCCACGCTTACAGCGGGGATCCGCGTGGGTGATCGCTGAAGATTGTTCGCTCACGCGCCCGAGATGCTGCGGGTCGTCGGTGAAAGCCAGCGCGTACGGCGCACACCGCATCACACTCCCGTTGCCGGCGTTACTACCTTCCCGTCGTGACTCCCAGACATCTTGGCCGGCGTGCTCCCACGACTCACCCTGCTGGAGACGAGCGAGGGCGTCGCGAGTCATCAAGCCAATATCGAAGGGGTCGGTCTCGTACCAGCCCACGAACCGCTCCGCGACGTCAGCGCCGTCGAAACCGCCGGCGTCGACGAGACTGCGGGCGATCCGAAGCGCGAGTTCGGTATCGTCGGTGATCGTGCCGGGCGGTTGCCCGTGACTGCCGTCGCCGAGCATTGAGTCAACGGTGCCGTGCTGTGCCTCGATCGTCGCGGCGGATTTGAATTCGACTGGCCGGCCAAGGGCATCGCCGCAGGCTAGCCCGAGGAGACAGTCTTCCGCCTGTGAGGAGGGAATCATCATTGGAGGTCCTGTGATCGCTTTCGATATCTGACGCGCTGTGCTACTATGTGTGCTGGAATCCTGGTAAGCGTACTCATACTGGGTCAATCTCCGCAAGTGCCCACGCGATTCTGTTCCGAACGGCTTCGTTTGGCTCTTCCTGGAGACGTTCTTCGAGTGTCGCTTTCGCCTCCGACGCCTCAAGACGGCCCAGCGTCCAGCAGGCGTTCTCTCGGACCATCTCGTTGTCATCCGAGAGCAGGTCGATGAACGTCGGAGTCAGGGGATCGACCGACGCCGGGAAATCCTTAGCCACCCGTGCGAGCGTGCCACTCGCGTTGATCCGGGTCCGAGCATCGTCGACCGTGAGCAGTGCTGCGATATCATCGACGTACTGCTTGACCGTATCGGTATGGAGGTCAGCCACTTCGTAGGTCAGCGCGACGGCGTTGTTCCGGAGTTTGTAGTTGTCGGCGTCGTACAGTTCGACGAGATCCTCGAAGACGTCGATCACAAGTGCAGAGGATGCCCTGACGGTACGGCCGAGCGCCGCTATCGCGCTCAATCGAACGTGATCCAGTTCGGACTCGTCGATGGCGATGTCGGCGAGCGAATCAGCAGCCGCTTCGGTCGCCTCGGGGACCTCTGTCGCGACCGCTGCGAGAGCGGAGACAGCATGCTGTCGTTGCTCGGCACCTTCGTCGAGCAGAGCAACGAGTGACGGGACGGCGTCGACGATATCGCTTGGGACCTCCCTGGTAATCGCAGCAAGACAACCGGCCGCCTCACGTCGGACCGACGGCCGATCCGAATCGAGATACGGTTCAATGTCTGCGACCGCCGGTGCGATGTCCTCTGGACTGGTACTGCCGATCGCGTGGAGGGTCGCCAATGCGTCGTGGAGGCCAGCGGGGTCGTCCTTCCGAAGCAATGAACGCAGGATAGGAATCGCGGGCGTGCACGCTGCTGGTCGAACCGCCGCGAGGGCGGCCAAAGCGTGGAGGGCATCTCGCTGCTGTTGGGGCGGCAACGGTTGCTGATCTAGCAGTGTCAACACGGGCGAGAGCCGCAGCTGGTTCGGCGCTGTATCCGCAACCCGGCGGAGCGCCGCTGCTGCGTCGGGTTGTGTCCGGCCTGTGCGGTGACCGCTTCCGCCGACAGTGTGACGGCGTGGACAACGTCAATTGCACCGACGGGCACAGTGACCGACTCCCCCTCGGGGACGAGTGCAGAGCAGCGAACGCCCGGCCCCGCACCCTCAGCCGAGTCCTCAACCACGGTAACGTTCCAGCACAGTCGCGTCACGTCGTCGCCGTCCTGTTCGTAGGTGATCTCGAATCCGGGCGTGTCATCGTACTTCCCTAGGAAGGATGCGAGCTGGTCAGCGTCCGCGGGCATAATCCCTGCCACCGTCGGTAGCCCGCCATCCGTGACGAGATCGTCATCACTCACTTGCGCATCAACTGACGGGAGCGAGAGGTCGAGGTGCCCATCACGGACTGCCGGGGCAAACTCCCAGGCGTGGTAGTGCTGCCAGCCCTCGACGTCGCTCAGATCGAGGTCGTCAACGACGATATAGCGGTCGGCTGCCGGGTGCAACGCTTCGATCAGTGCCAACCGTTCCCGCCGCGTCGGGAAGCGTTCGTATCGGCCGTCCGGCTGTTTGTCGCCGAGCCAGTGGTCCCAGTCATCTGCGTGACGGCCAACGATATCGACGACGCCGGGAATCGCCGCTTCCTCGGCCAGATCTTGGTTTCCAATCGCGTAGACGGCGTGGTCAGTTTCGTGCGCGAGGTGACGTACCCACTCCAGCGGGACCGCCTCGTGCCGCGGATGCGGGTTGACATCGACAGTCCAGTCGCGATCGAACGCAAAGACCCACATCAGTCCCGATCGCCCGCCTGCTCGACCGTCGGCTGGATCTCGACGCCGGCCTCGGCACACAGCGTCTCAAGCACGTCGATCTCCTGCCCCAGCGTGTCGTCACCGAGTGCGTTGGCTTCCGCGACCAGATACGCCCGCAGCGTCTTGAACTGGCGGCCATACTTTGCTGGCACTGTCAGCGGTACCGACTCGCGTTCCTGTTCGTCCGGTCTCCCGGCGTCGATCCAGTCATCGACACCTGCCGACCCGTTCACGCGTGAGTGGACGTCCTCGGCCCACGCGCGAAGCAGACCCGCATACCGGGCGAGCGCAGTCGCTTTCCGGACGCCGCTGTGATCGAACGACGGCATATCCCGTGGGAGTTCGACGGCGACGCGCTCGGTGTGATGGCTGCCGTCGCGTTCGACCCACGACGCGACCAGATCGACCGCACGGTCCTCGTCGGTCACGTCCAGTTCGACCAAGACGACCCCGCCGCGGGTCTCGCCGTCGGCCTTGGGCGAAGGGAACAGCGTCGTCACGTGAATCAGCTGGTCAGTGCTGTCATTGCCGGGGGCGCCGTGGACAGCGGCGATCTCGCAGCCCTCCGCATCGAGTTCCAGCTGGAGATCGAACACCAGTGGCGACACCATGTACGCGAACTCCTCGCCGAGGCGTTGCTCGAACCCCTCGACGGAGTGGACAAAGTAGTGGTTCGCACCGCGGACATCTGAGACGGCGTCAGCGAGGTCGGCGTTCTCGTCGAGCCCGATCCCGAGAAACGTTGTGTGGATCCCGTCAGCAGCAGCGTCCGCGAACAACTCACGGAGTCGCGTCTCGCCGGTGCTGCCCATATTCGGCATCATATCGGTCATAAACACGACGCGGCGCTCGCTGTCGGGCTCGGCCGATGCGTCCTGCAGGAGATCCCACGCTGCCATGAAGCCGTCCTCCATGTTCGTCCCGCCGCCAGCCGACACCTCACGGATGTGTTCCCGGATCGCGTGCATATCCGTCGAGCCAACGTCTCGCAGCGGCTTGGCGACGTGGGCGCGGTTGTTGTACAGGACGACGCCCAGTCGATCCTCGTCGTCTAACTGCTCTGTAAGCGCACACAGCGCGCGAGTGGCGGCGTCGATCTTTCGCTCGCTCGACGTCTCGACCTCGCGGCGGCGGCCATGTTCGTCGTAGTAATACTCGTCGAACGGGGAGTCCATCGACCCTGAGACATCCACCACCGCCACCAGATCGAGGCGCGGCCGCTCGAAGTCATCAGTCGACAGCGTTGAGTCCAGCCCGACGCTCAGAACATGTTCGGTCTCAGTGGTGACGGGATCTTTCGAGACGCCGGCAGCGTACCGGGGCGCGAACAGCGCGTCCGTCTCGGCGCGGCGGCCGCCCGTCTCGAAATAGTAGTCGTAGAACAATCCCTCCGTGCTGATCGCCCCGGGCTGGGGCGTGTACCCTTGCTCGATGTTCTCCCGAAAGTTCGTCGCGTCTTTCCCGCCGCCAGTCGCCAGTCCTATCGTGTCTGACGACGATGCCATCATCGAGTGTTCCATACTCTCGATGCTAGGCTCGCGCTCCCCGTCGGCCGGGAGATGCAGGTCGCGGTCGTCGAAGACCTCCCCACAGTTGTCACAGACGTAGTCCGGCGCCGTATGTCGCGTTCGGTCGTCCCGATCCATCGGCTGCCAGTCGTCAACTGTCTCGCGGTCAGCGCGAACGAGCCGCGTCTGCTCTGTCGCGATGAAAAACGGGTCGTCGATCCCCAACTCCGCAACAGCCTGTCGAAGTGATGCCGGTGCGGCGTCGATCGCGACGGCGTGGCGCAGTTGTGCGTCGCAGTTCGGGCAGCGTTCGTCGCTCGGGTCCGCGGCGGCTGTCGGCACGCAGTACCGCACCTCGGTGACCTCGTAACGGCGTCCGGTCTGGAGGCCGTGGACGTCGCAGTCGGCAGCGGCTGGAACCAGCAGCGTCTGCGTCGTTTCGTCGCCATCGAACGACAGTCGATGGACGCTGGTTCCATCGATGTTGATCGTGCGGCGCGTGATGAAAGCACCCGTGAAGTCGGTCCGCTCGCCGTCGGCGGTATGTGTTGCTGACATAGGTTCCTCCCCTTTGAGTCGTACCGGCCGCACTGTCTCCGGAACAGTTGGATGACGCTCCCATCCTGAACAAAGACATCCTATTGTGCCTTTTCTGGCCGGGACACCCAACAATATGTTCTTTAGTGGCATAAATCCTTCGACAAGGGGAACACTATTGTGGGTAGCGCTCTGATAACGGACAATACGATGTCGATAATCCGGCGGACGGATCAACGCGACGACCACCCAGCAATCCACAGCTACGGCTGCGTCACATAGCCATGTCTGCCGACATTCAGGACGCGCTGGTCCGGGCGCTCGCCGACCACAACCCGTGGTGGCAAGCTGGCGCCGCAGCACTTCAGGGAGAGCTGCCCGACCGGCAGAAAAGCGACTTCTACCACCTCGTACGGCCCGACGAAGCGTCGACGCAGTTCGAGGACGCGACGGTGTTCGGGCTCGTCGGTCGCCACGGCGTCGGCAAGACCACGCTCCTCAAGCAATTCATCCACCTCCAACTGCAGCAGGGTGTCGAGCCGGAGCGATTCCTCTACGTCCCCTTCGACGCAAACGCGCTCTATCAGCTCCACTCGGCCGACCAGCTCCAGCAGGTCTTCCGGTATTACGAAAGCCGTGTCCTCGGCCGGCTCGACGACCCGGCTCCACACTTCGTGATCCTCGACGATGTCCACCGGGTCGCCCACAGCGATAAACGGAGTGTCGATGGCTGGGGCACCGTCGTCCGCGACGCCCTCGCTGACGAACAAGGTCGAAACGTCGTCGTCGCGGCCGGCGCGACCGAGCAGGTCAACGGTGAACTCGACCGCGTCGGCTTCGACTCTGACGCGTACCACACGCAGCCGATCCTCCCCGAGAAATTCCGTGATTACATCTTCACCCGCTATCCCGATCTCGAAGACGGGGACACGCGTGTCAGTCCGACCCCGCTGCGCGCCGGCGACGGCAGCCTGCCGCACGCGCTCGAAACCGGCGAGACAGAGGCACTCGTGGAGACGCTCCGCGACCAGCACCAACGTGTCGCAGACGTGTCTCGCCGCCTCCAGTCCCAGGTCGCTCACTATCTGACGCTGGGCGGCGTCCTCAGCTACGTTGCGGACGGTTCTGCCGTCGATGCCTCCGACATCGGGGCCGACGCCTACCAGTTACTCTACCGGAACCTGACGGCGACGCTCTATCAGGACGCACCGAGCCTGGACTCGATGCGGACGATCGCGGATCTCGAACGGCTGTGTGCGCTCGCCGCGCGCAACCGTGGTCGCGAACCGATCCGGTTCCAGCGTCTCGTGGACCTGTTTGATGTCGATCGCCGCACGATCCGCGACAGTTACCTGTCTGTCCTCGAAAAACTGTTCGTCCTGACCGCGGTCACCGAGTACGACAACCAGCGCCCGCGATCGACGCGGCTGTATCTCCGTGATACGGGGCTGGTCTCGGCACTGGAAAACAAGACCCCCCGTGCAGCACTGGACGATCTGGATTACGAAGCCGATCTCGCCCGGATCGCGGCGTTTGACCACACGATGCGGCTTTCCTACGGGGTGAACGCCGCGCAAGGGAATCCGGAACCACCGTCAGTGCAATATTGGCGGGGCCGGAACGGCGAAGTCGATTATGTCTTCGAAGTCGGTAGTACACCAGTTCCAGTCGCCCTTGCCTACCGATCCAGCGCTCGTGAGAACAAGTATGAAGCACTGGCAGAATTCAGAGATCACTATCAGGCACCAATCGGCTTGCTCGTCACTGGAGAGACGAGTGGCCGCATTGAGCCCGTGATGCAGCGGGATTCAAGCGTGATCGAACTGCCGTACTGGCTGTATCTCCTGCTATGCTGACGACGGCCCAGAGTGAAGCTTCAACTCCCGACGTGTGAGTTCCACACCAGGTTCTTGCGGGGAAGAACGCACTTTGACAAAAATGATGTGCAAGATGTAGAGCATATCTGCAGCACTGAATGACAACTCGCCCCAATCGAGACGCTTGCTATCCAGTCTGCCACCCGATGAACCTCTCAAACCCAAGAGTAAAGCCGAGAAAGGCGACAGCGAACACGAACCAACGGAACACATCGAAGGTGCCAGTGAACGCAAGCACGTTGAAAATGTACGACAACGATGCACCAACGAATGCAGCGACGTAGAGGTTCCGTCGGATGTCCATGCAGGTACTTCTAACGACAGTGTGTTAATTCTTCCCCAGTGTCATACGAATGCGTACTTTGATTGTCGAGTACATCTCACGAATTCCTTCGGTGCTGTACACGCGCCCTACATCTTGCACGCCTCACAGGGTGCAGCTTCTATTTGGCAGGCAAGAAGTCGGATCAAGCTCACAACCCACAATGAAGTACCACTGAACTAGGTGTCGGAACAGTTTCCTCGGTCCTCTACGGAGTACGAATCGATGAAGACGGCGCTCGTGACCGGCGCTGGCTCAGGAATCGGACGCGCCACCGCTGAAAAGTTAGCCAGTAATGGATGGCGGGTCTATGCTACCGATATTGACGCCGACGGCCTCGAAACCGTCGAAGGCTGTGTCACGGAGACAGTGGACGTCACCGACACAGCCGACATCGAGCGGCTCCGTGCACAGATCGCCGACGACGTTGGTGGGTTGGACTGTGTGGTCGCAAACGCAGGGCTTGCCCAACTCGGCCCTGTCGCCGATCTGCCGAACGAACACCTCGAAGCCCAGTTCGACGTCAACGTCCACGGCGTCCACCGGACCGTGCAGTCACTCGGACACCGAACAGCCATCAAAGCGTTTGCCGCGTTGCACCGCGTCCGAACCTACGTCCAATGACGTCACAAGCGACCATTTCGACCGGACACACGTTTCAGCTGCCGGCACAGCTATCGGCATCGATCGTCGGCGCTGTCTTCCCCGCAGATCGTGGTGCTGTCGCGACGCTGCTGCCCGCAGGACTCGAACCGATTCGAGCGACACGGACACGGGCGGCACTGACAGTGCTGGCCGTCACGTACGACCGCGTCGGCGAGGACACGATCGATCCATACGACGAGGTCGGTGTGCTCATTCCAGCGGTCGAGACCGGCACACGGACGTGGCCGTATCTGTCCGGACTTCGCCGCGGCGTCAGTGGGTACGTCTACACGCTCCCGGTCTCGACCGAACCAGCCCGAGCATTCGGCGTGGATATCTGGGGGTATCCGAAACTCGTCGCCGAGATCGACCTGCGAGACACGGGCCGCATACGGCACGCGACTGTCATCGCCGACGGGCAACAGATCATCTCTTTCGAGGGGTGGCGACCACCGACGATACCAGCACGGCTGTCCGGCTACAACTACACCGTCAAAGACGAGCAACTACTCCGAGAGAAGACGCGACTCTCCGGCAGCGTCGGGATGTGGCCCCGAGGTCACGCTGAGCTTGCGTTCGGCAAACACCCGATCGGACAGCGACTCGCCAACGTCGCAGTCGATGAACGGCCGCTGTACACCGTTGCCGCCGACTGTGATTTCGAGATTGAAGCTGGTTCTGCAATCCAGTCGTAGCACAAACGCAGGCATTGACTTCCTCCACACGGCTGAACGGGTGGATTTTCGCCTTGCTACCGCTGTAAGGCTGCTGACCACAGATGCGTGAGGGGACGACGTCCACCGAGAGCAATCCGCTGGCAAGAGCGCCCCCAGCATAGAGTACGGTCCTTCAGAGTCGGCGTCGGATTTCGTCGATGACGACCGGGGGCAAATCAAGTGTCGCCAGCAGTTCACGGCGTTGGTCGGCACTGCCGTACCCGGCAACGAACCCGTTGAGGCGCGCAGCGACCGTCGACGCAGTGAACGCGTCACCGTACAGCGCTTCGAGTTCATCGGCAACGACTGGGACAGTCCGGAGTTCGTATTTCTGATGGTAGTCTTCGGCTTCGTAGAACTGGTCGAGTATCTCCACAGCGGTGGCGACTGATTGGCCGGTCCGGTCAGCCAGCGCTGCCCGCGATCGTTCTGCGATTGCCCGCTTTGTGTCGTCGTGAGCGAGGATGACACTACGGTACTGGCGTTTTTGCTCGGTTGCCCAGTTATGATTCGCCCAGACGACCTCCAGCAGTTCGTCGTAGGTCCACTGATCGGGATCGTACTCGATCTGGACGACTTCAGTGTGATCGTCCAATGCGTGGTACGTGGGGTTACGTGACGTTCCGCCGGCGTAGCCGACTCGCGTCCGAACGACCCCCTCCCGAGCACCGAACAGCGCGTCCGGTCCCCAGAAACACCCCATTCCAAATGTGGCCATCTCAGTCTCTGCTGGCAACAACGCGTCAGCGTCTCGCGCCAGCGGCGACGACTGGTCCGTCGGTAACGCAGTGGAAGGCATACACAGTATGGGGTACAGCGCAATATGTGTGTATCGCCACACTCAGATCCTCCAGCCCCACCGCAGCCGGGTTCTATTTTCTGGCTCAGCTGAAACACTCAACTGATGGTGTTTTTCAGCCGTCGTGCTGCATACAACGCGCGTACCGTCCACTATATACTCAATCGGAGAATCGCGTTCGGACGTGCTGAATCGGCCAACAAACCCATCGCGGCTACGAAGGCATTTGAACTCCGCGTCTAATGCCGCCTCCCGGATTGTGAACCACGCCGAGACGTTCCTGCTCGCTCCGCTGCGCGGGCTGCGACTCGTCTGGTTCAAATCCGTTCGGGAGCATTTTCACGGCTCACCGGCTCGGTCGCGTCGCTCTCTCGCTGGTTCGCAGTAAAATGCCGCCTCCCGGATTTGAACCGGGGACAGCTCGATCTTCAGTCGAGTGCTCTCCCAGTCTGAGCTAAGGCGGCGCGCATTCCTACGTGCGTGGGACCAAGGAAAAAGGATTTCGAATCGATCCCGCTGCCGTCAGGGATGCTTCCGAAAGTGGAAACTGTCGCGACGACTGTGAACGCGCACGTTCGGCCGGGATCGACTTGATTCGTCACCGCGAAACTGCCCGCAATCGGTCATGGACTCGACGAACCGCTGTCGCCCCGGTTGGGACTCTCCTCCGCCCCCGAGGAATCACTACCGTTCTGTCCGGAATTAGTGGGCGGCCCCGAGCGATTGCTGTCGTTCTGTCGGGGGTTGGTGGGTAAATCTGGAGTATTACCGTCGTCCTGTCCGGGACTGTCTTCGGGCGGGCCCGAGCGATTACTGTCGTTCCGCTCGGATGGGTCTGCAGGGCCTGTGTTCGGTCCCGGTCTGTCTTCAGGCGGGCCACGGTTCGCGGGTGGCCCCACCGTCGTGAGGTTCCGGGCCATCCTGGCGACTTCGTGTCCGCGGAGTTGCGAGGCGTTCTCCCGGAGTCGGTGGAGTCGCGTCGTGTTCACGCCCGCCTCTCCGGCGGCCGTCCTGGTCCGCTCAATCGTCGAGTTGAGCGCATCGATCCGTGCCTTCAGCGAGGCGACCTCCCTCGCTTCGGACGGATCACTGAGAGTCGCGTTCCCGGACGCGTTGTCGAGTTGCGCTTCGAGCGCGTGGAGTCGATCCCGGAGTGCGTTCGCCCGTCGCTCGACCATTTCGGTCCTGTTCGCGTCGCTGTCGTTGAACTGGGCGAGCCACATGCCTGTCTCGACGCTGCTATCGACGGCCGTCGAGGTAGACGCCATGAACGCGCTGATCTGACTGCCCGTCGTCGCGTTCGTCTCCTCGGACGGCAGCGGCTCGAACGGGCTCGCTTCCCGGTCGGCGTGTTCGTTGACAGTCGACGCCGCGAGCACTGGCGTCCCTACTCCCACAACCGCCAGCACGACGACGATTACAACCGTCCAGCGAGGGGCCATCACGACGTGTATTGATCCGGATCACGTAAAAACCCGGACTTTCGTTCGGACTGTTCAGATCTCCCATCTTGGCCCTTGAATGGGGCGGAGAGCGTTTATAAATCCATCTAAGTCGATATCGCGACCAGAACAGAGACGGGCAGAACGATGTATTGACGGTGTCGGGGTGAGACTTTTCAAAAGAACTGGAACAGATCGTCCCGGCCGGCCTCGTGGAGGTGGTGTCGGACGGCCGCCTCGAGCGCGCCGAGGTTACCGCGCTTGGCGCTGATCGGTGCAATCGTCTCCTGCCACTGTTTCCAGGGGGGATACAGCCCCAGTCGGTCACAGAGATCGTTCAGCCGCTGGTCGCGGTCGTCGACCTTGTCCATCTTGTTGACAGCGACAACTGGGGGGACACCCACATCCCGCAGGAAGTGAAACATCTCGACGTCGTGTGGAATCTCGTCTTCGCCGGAGTGGCGGTCGATGATGTCGATCACGCTCTTGCCGTCGACGACGAGGATTCCGACGAGGATCTTCTCGGCGTTGTCCTCGACGTATCGAACCACGTCGGTCTTGATCTGCTCGCGGACGTCCTCGGGGACGCCTTTCATGAAGCCGAAGCCGGGCAGGTCGCTGATCACGAAGTCCTCGCTGGCCCAGTCGTAGTGGTTGGGTTCGCGCGTGACACCCGGCCGCTGACCCGTATCGAAGGTGTGGCCGGTCAACTCGCGCATCAGCGTGGACTTGCCGACGTTGGATCGCCCGACGAGGACGACCTCCGCGTCACGGTCCGGCCGCGTCTCAAACATACCGGGAGATAGCGCTCCGGTGCCGAAAAACCTGTCTGGTTCGTCGCGACGGGCGGAAACCGTGTATTCCTACGCTCCTCGCCATCAGTACTCCGGACGCTGACCGCGAATGATATCCCCGAGGTGTTGCTGTTCGTCGGCGAGCAATTCAGTGATGTCGTCGGCGGTGATGATCCCGACGAGAGTGCCGTCCTCACTGATGGGGAGCCGTCGGATCCCGTGGTCAGCCATGAGAGTGGCTGCCTCGTAGAAGCCAGCGTCGGGCTCGGCCGTGTAGAGGTCGTCGGTCATCACGTCTTCGGCAGTCATTCCGGTCGGGTCGTCCGCTTCCCCGAGGACGCGAACAGCCAGATCCCGGTCCGTGACGATGCCGACTGGCGTCTCGTCGTTCGTGATCACGATACTTCCCACGTGTTCCTCGCCCATGGTCGCTGCGAGATCGGTCACAGGCGTTTCGGGTCCGGCTGTGACGACGTCGCTCCGAGCGAGGTCTTCGATTGGCATGTGAACTCACCCCGTATGAATATCGGGCAGGACAAACATAATAGATAGTGATGATTATTGCTGTGCGGGAGCTCGGGACGATATCGGTGTGCGGGATTGCCGTCTCCGATCACTCCATCGCCTCTGTGAGCACCCGGACCTGCTGATCGTCGAACGCGGTGTAGTAGAGTCGGATCTCGTAAATTTCACCGTCGAGATAGTCGTCGTTGCTTGGCTCGATGTCTTTCCCGATATTCAGATCACCCATACTGATGTCACCCTCGTACTCGCCACTGCTCGCCTGCTCGCCGTCGACGTAGAGGGTGTGGCCGCTGCCGTTGAACGTACCGACGAGCGTCTGACGAGTGTTAGCCTGCTCGCCATCGCCGAAAATCTGTTCGTCCTGGGTGCCACCGGCTTGATCGACGCTGAAGACGGGGACGTACTGATCGTCACCATCACACAGATCGCTGTCTGCGCTCTCGACTTCGTCGTTGTCACACGGTTTCAGTTCCAAAAGCCAGTTGTCGTCGTCGCTCTTGTGTTCGACGAGTTCCTGCTTCTCGCTCTCGTCGTCCGTTCGGTAGGTGACTGCGATGGTGAACTCCGAGACGGTTTCGACTGGCGTGTTGAACTGATCGACCTCGATGTAGTCGCCATCTCCGTCGAACGCGAGTGAACTCTCCTGCCAGTCGAGGTCCCCACTGAGATTGCCGTCGTTGTCGTTGTTCGAGCGATCGAGCAGTGTGTCGCCGCTCCCGGCCTCAAAGGTGTAGTAGGCGATGAAGTCACCGACCTCGTCACGATCCTCGATCTCCCTGGCGACGAGCACCGACTTTTCGCGGTCCTGAGACACGACCGTGATTCGATCGCCGGGTGCCGTCGGGACGAGCACCGACTCGCCAGCGTCGCCCGCCTCGATAGTCGTGACGGGCCGACCGTTCAACTGGACGGTGACGTCGGTTCCGATCGCTGTCGCTGTCATCTCCAGTCCGACCGGCGTCTGTTCGTATTCGAAGGAAGCCTCAGCGCTGGGCGCGCCGGTCCCCTCGAGAAACGAAAACGACAGTGTCACGAGAACGATCCCGATTACGATCACGACGGCGACCAGCAGGACGTTGCCGACGACCGGTGTGGCCCCCCGATCAGTACTGTCAGTCCCCATTGCTTGTCAGGTTCGTCCGGTAACATCATAAAGACCAGCGTCGCGGGCATCAGTCGCCTGCCGGGCACTCGGCCGCTGGAAAGCGATCGACCACCGGTTATTTGCCCGTCCGAGTAGATACGACAGGCGTGCGACTCCTGCAGGTGACCATCCCCACTGGGAAACGCCAGGCCATCGAGCGGGCGCTGGAAGACGAGGGCGTCGACTACGTGCTGACCGACGAGGCGAGCCACCGGGAATACACCGCCGTCGCATACGTCCCGCTCCCGACGAACGCCGTCGAGCCCGTTCTGCAGCGACTCCGGGACGCTGGACTCGACGATCAGGCCTACACGGTAATCGTCGAGGCCAACACGGTCATTTCGCGTCGGTTCGAGGCGCTGCAAGAGGAGTACGCCGAAGAGGTAGACGAGGAGCGGATCGCCCGCGAGGAACTCACCTCCAAGGCCGAAGGGCTCGCACCGAGCATGAACAACTACGTTGTCCTCACGGTCGTCAGCGCGGTCATCGCCACCGCCGGGCTCCTGCTGGATTCGCCGGCCGTCATCGTCGGCTCGATGGTGATCGCGCCGCTGATCGGCCCCGCAATGGCCGCCAGCGTCGGGACAGTCGTCGACGACGACGAGCTCTTCCGGCGAGGCGTTCTCCTGCAGTTCGTCGGACTCGGCCTCGCGGTAGCGAGCGCCGCTGTCTTTGCCTGGGTCGCCCGGACGGCGAATCTGGTTCCGCCGGGACTGGCCATCGCTGACGTGCCGGCGATCCGCGAGCGACTGTTGCCGGACTTCCTGTCGCTCGCGGTCGCGATCGGCGCGGGGATCGCTGGCGTTATCAGCCTCTCGGCGGGCGTCTCGACCGCGCTGGTCGGCGTGATGATCGCCGTCGCGCTCATTCCACCGGCGGCGACGGTCGGCATCGGGATCGCCTGGGGCGACCCGTGGATCAGCCTGCCCGCCGCCGTGTTGACGCTTGTGAACGTCCTCTCGATCAACTTCGTCGCGCTGGCGGTGCTGTGGTATCGCGGCTACCGGCCCAGCGAGTGGCTGTATCAGGTGGACGCCCGGCGGACGACGAT
Organism: Halapricum desulfuricans; assembly: GCF_017094525.1. Classification (NCBI taxonomy): domain Archaea; kingdom Methanobacteriati; phylum Methanobacteriota; class Halobacteria; order Halobacteriales; family Haloarculaceae; genus Halapricum; species Halapricum desulfuricans. The sequence goes on from NZ_CP064788.1 coordinate 1,111,185, forward strand.
CCGCCGCGTCGCGGTGCTGGTCGCCGGAATCGCCGTCCTCTCGGTGTTCCTGGGCGGGATTACCTACGACTCCTACCAGCGCTCGACGACCGAGAATGCGATCCGGGCCGACGTCGATGACGTCCTCGACGAACGCCCGACTGCGACGCTACTCGACGTCGATATCGAACGGTCCGAGGACACGATCTTCCGTGACACCGAACGGGTCGTCGTCACGGTCGGCTTGCCACCGGGCGAGAGCGAACCAAGCCTCGCAACGACGATCGACGACCGTCTCGACCGGACCGTCGGCCGCGACATCGAGACGGAAGTCAGGTACGTGGGCGTCGAGATCGCCCAGTAGTGATCCACCTGGTAGGAATCATTGTAACGGTTCACCGCTCCGACCGCCCTACGTCGGGCGGTCAATGCGGAACAGACGTACAAAAGTCCGTGTGAAGCCGGCCAACCATGGACACTCCTGCGAGGCCACCCGCTCCTGCCGTTGTCAGTCCGGCCGTCCCCATCCGAAGAGCTGCTCGCCGCGATATCCCGGTACGTCCCATGATGTGTTCGGGCTTTCAAGACCGGGTATGTCATAGTTACTGGACGTGATACGCACAGGAACTGTCCCGATTCGGCGAGCGAAGCCCGGGTGGACGCTATCCGGGCGTGACGCCCGCGACGATCACTCGTCGAGGAGCCGATCGACGATCGTCTCGGGATTGAACCGCTCGAGATCGTCGTAGTCCTGGCCGGTCCCCAGAAAGAGGATCGGCTTGCCGGTCACGTGAGCGATCGATATCGCCGCACCGCCCTGCGGATCGGCGTCGGCTTTCGTCAGGATCGTCCCGTCGATCTCGGCGGCGGCGTCGAACTCCCTGGCCCGGTTGACGGCGTCCTGTCCGGCGACGGCCTCGTCGACGAACAGCGTCATGTCGGGCTCGATCACGCGGTCGATCTTCTCCAGCTGGGCCATCAGGTCGTCGCTGGTGTGAAGCCGACCGGCCGTATCGCCGAGCACGACATCCACGTCGTTGGCTTCGGCGTACTCAACGGCGTCGTAGATGACCGCGGTCGGGTCCGAGCCTTGCTCGTGGGAGATGAACGTCCGATCCAGGTTCTCGGCGTGCTCGCGCAGTTGTTCGTTCGCGCCGGCGCGGTAGGTGTCGCCGTTCGCCAGCACCGACGAATACTCCTCTTGTTCGAGATAGTGGCTGAGCTTGGCGATCGAGGTCGTCTTCCCGACGCCGTTGACGCCGGTGAAGACGATCACGATCGGCTTCTCGGCCTCGGCGATCCGCCGTTCGAAGTCGAACTGGCCGACGCTGATCACGTCGTACAGCGCTTCGCGCAGCGCGTCCCGGACGATGTTCCCGGTCGATTCGAGCCGTCTGCGGGTCTCGCCCGTGAGGTTGGCCTTCACGCCCTCGAGGATCTCCTGGGCGACGTCCATCTCGACGTCACTCTGGAGCAATGCGATCTCCAGATCGTCGAGGTGGCCCTCCAGGTCGTCCTCGTCGATGACCGTCTTGCCGGTCGCGAACAGCTTCGCCTTCTCGGCCAGGCCACGGTCCACATCCTCGCTCGTGTCGTCCGCATCCTCGCCCGATTGCGACGCTGGCGCGCCATCGTCGTCTTCATCCGCCTGTGCGGGCGTCTCCTCGTCGCCCGTCGTTTCGGACTTGGTGTCCGCTGTCGGCTCGCGGTCGGGTTCCGACGGGCGATCCACGCGCTCGCTGTCGGCTGACCCGTCGCCGGCCGCGTCCTCGCGGGTAGGCTCTCTCTCGGCGGTTTCGGCATCCGCGGCTTGCTCGACAGTCCCCGAAGCCGGACTCCCGTCGCGGTCTTCCTCGACGCCCCCCGGATTCTCGCCCGCCGCTTGCTCGGTTGCTTCGGCGTCTTCCTCGACCGCGTCCTCATCGACGTCTTCTTCGACGTCACTGCTGAAACGCCCGAGTTTCTCCTTCAGTCCGTCGAACATCGCCTACTCGTCTTGCTGTTGCTGCATCTGCTGCATCTGCTGCATCTGCTGTTGCTGGAGTTGCTGGGCGCGCTGTTCGAGCTGTTCGCTCTCGGATTCGACCTCCGAGATCTCCTCGCGCACGTCTTCGATCCGGTCGTCGATGGCGTCCTTTTTCGTCTCCAGGGTGTCGATGGCGTCGTCCTGCTCCTGCTCGGCGGCGTAGTCCGCGCCGAGCCCGACGATGACCTCGTCGATGTCCTGAATCTCCGCGCGGACGTACGCGCCGCCGCCGAGCGGGACCTGCACCGTCGAGCCGGTCTCGAGGGTCTCGATCGCCTCGATCGCCTCGTCGGTCTCGGCCTTTTCGGTCTGGAGGTCCTCGATGTCGCCTTCCAGTTCCTCCTTTTCTTCTTCGAGCGCTTCGATCGCCTGGGTGATCTCCTGCATCTGGCCGCCGCCACCACCGAGGCTCATGCCTGCACCTCCGAGATATCGATCTGGGTGCGTTTCAGCGCGTGCTTGGACCCGAACTCGGCGTAGGTTCGCTCGACTGCGACGTCCTCGTTCGGTGCCTCGATCTCCGTCTCGAAGTTCTGCTGACCGTCCCGCGCCTGGAACGATCCCTGAACAGTGAACGTGCTCATGCTCGGGTGGTGGAGAGTCAGCGGGAAGAATCTTCCCATCCGTGTCGTGGGACTACGCCGAACCGCGGTTGATCACCGCCGGGTCGACCCAGATGAGAAATCCGTCGTCGCGGTTGACCAACCCCCGGACGGTCCGGGAGTCGTCCTGCTGTTCGACGTCGGATCGACGAAACGTGCTGACGCGGTGGACGGTATCGACGAGCCAGCCGAACTGCTCGTCGGTCCCGTCGTCGAAGATGACGATCCGGCGCTCGTTGTCGTCCCGCTCAAGGTCGAAAACGATTTTCGGGTCGACGATCGTCGTCGTCTCGTCACGGAGGTTCATCACACCGACGACGTGGGGATCGCTGTCCGGCACCGCCGTCAGTGGCTCCTCGTCGACGATCTCGGCGATCGTCTCGATCTCGACACAGTAGCGCTGGCCGTTCAGTCCGAACTCCAGCACCTGCAGTTCTTCGACCGTCGGGTCGTCCGACTCACGTGCTTGCAGCGACACGCTCAGTCACCCTGTTCGAGTCGATCGACCGCTGACTCGAGGCTCTGTACCATCTGTGCCTGTTCTTCGTTCGCGGCGTAGATGTTCTCGATTTCGTCGGACACTTCCCTGGCTTGTTCGGCCACCTGATCGACCAATGAGGCGACTTCCTCGGCGCTTGCGGCCTGGTCGTCGGTCGCTTCGGCGACTTCGCCGATCCCGCGGGACGCCTCCTGGGTGGCGTCGAGGATCTCATCAAGCGCCTCCATCGTCGCCTGTACCTGCTCGATCCCGGATTCAACCTGTCGGTTGGCCTGTGTCAGACTCTCGGCAGTCTCGTCGGTGTCTTCCTTGATTCCCGCGATCATCGACTCGATCTTCTCGGCGTTCGACTGGGCGTCCTCGGCGAGGCTCTTGACCTCGTTGGCAACGACGGCGAAGCCCTCGCCCTCCTCGCCGGCGCGAGCCGCCTCGATGTTGGCGTTCAGCGCCAGCAGGTTCGTCTGGTCGGCGATGTCGTTGATCACCTCGACGATTTCGTCGATTTCGTCGACCCGCTGCTGGAGGTCGTCCAAGTCTTCGGTCACCTCTCTGGTCGCCGTGTCGATACCTTCCATCTCCTCGATCGCCCCCTCGGCACGCTCGTAGCCGTCTTCGGCACGTGTTTCGGCCTGCTCGCTGGTCGCCGCGACTTCCTCGGCGCTTGAGGCGACCTCCTCGACGGAGGCGCTGACGTTGCCGACTTCGCCGGTGACCTCGTCCATCGACTCGGCCATCCGCTCGGCTGTCGAACTGATCTCGTCGGAACTCTGGGCGACGTCGTCGGCGTTCCGGCGCAACTCCTGCATCGAGTCTGCGACTTCTTCGGCCGCGGCCTTGACGTTCGAGATGTCCTTGAAGCTCTCGGTGATCCCGACGACTTCGCCCCGCTCGTTGGTGATTTGTTCGGAGACCAGCAGCGTCTGTTTCGTCTCGCCGTTGGGCAGTTCCTTCTCAATCTCCACCTCGACGCGCTGTTTGCCCTGGTCCATCAATTGCCGGAGCGTGCAGTCTTTGGTCCCGCAGAATCTCCCCGACATCTGGTTCATGCACTTGAGCTCGTCGTGCTGCTGGTCGGCGTCGACGCCGGTCCATTCGGTCATCACGCGGTTCTGCTTGACGACGTTCAGGTTCTCGTCGATGACGCGCTGTGCCGACCCCGAGGTGTCGTACAACTGGTCGGGGTCGTCCTCCAGCACGATCTCGATCTCCGGGCGGTCCGGTTCGGCCGGTCGCTCGGGCTCGTCTGTGTAGGCCAGTTGCTCGTCGTTGCTGACTGTCCCCCCGTCGGATTCGACGGGACGCGTGTCGGATTCAGTCGGCGTCCCGACTGTCAGTTCCGGCTCCGCCGTCGGTTCGGCAGACGTACCGGAATCCCCGTCCGACGCTTCGGCGTCGAGCGAGTCGGTCTCGTCGATCGAGTCCCCGTCAGTCGTCCGATTCGGGCCCGCCGACGTCTCGCTATCCGTCTCAGGCCGTTCTGATTGGTCGTCTCCGTCACGTTGCTTCGCACCGAGCCACGCAGAGAGTCGGTCTGTGAGCGTCATCGCTGTCTCCGGTTAGTTCTTCGATATCCGGCAAGGTGTAGCCATGTCCTCCAGTCATTGGCCGGCGCCGACACTGCAGCCTATTTCTTTAGGCGCAGTCACTCTCGCGGCCCGAACAGCGCCTCGAAGACGCGCTGTTCGACGGCGCGGACGTGCTCGTGAAACGTCGCGGGGGCGATCCCGAGCGCCTCCGCGACGGCCTCGCCGCTGCTCTCGCGCGGCCACGCGAAGAACCCGCGCTGGTGAGCGACAGAGACGACCTCGCGCTGGCGATCGGTCAGGCTCTCGAAGACGCCGGGGAGCGACGACACGACCGGTTCTTCGACCGCGCGCTGTGCCCGGACCGTCGATTCGGGGTAGTGTTGCCGGAGGTGCTCGACGAACGCACGGACCTGATCCGGGCGGGGCAACCGGACGCGAAGGGCGTTCGCCTGCCCGTCGACGACGAACTGGTCCAGCCGCGCGTCGTAGGTCGCCAGCACGTCAAGCAACTGGCTGGACCGGAAGCCGAACTCGACGCGCTCCGCGGTGTTCGCCCCGAACTCGTTTGCCCGGTCAACAACGGGGAGCGTCCCGAGCACCGTCGCCACCCGGTCCGGTTCGTCCGTTCTCGCGTACGCGAGATAGCCTCCGTCGGTTCGGGGGACGACGTGGGTGACGCAGAGGTCGGTTTCCAGCGTCGCGGCGAGTTCGAGGAGCCACTCGCCATCGGTCGGCATCGAGCACTCGAGTACGACGTGGCTGTCTGCACGCAGGGCCTGTCGCTGTTCGACGGCGGCGATCGCGTACGCGATCGTCGTCCCGAGCTCGGCGAGCACGCTCCGCTCGCTGTCGGAGAACGCCCCTGGCCTGTCGGCGTAGATCTCGAGGACGCCGTACGCTCTCGACTCGTAGCTGATGGGGATGCTGATCGCCGACTGATGGCCCTGTTCGATGGCAGTGCGACGCCAGGGTTCCGGTCCATCGGCGGCGAGCAGCCGCGATCGCTCGACGATCCGCTGCTGGTCGAACGCCGCGTGCGCGATCGAGCCCTGTCCGTCGAAGTCGCTGGCCGCGGCGAGCGACTTCGCCTCCGGCCCGGAGCTGGCTCGGACGGTGAACGAGCGTCCGGGGTGGTCCGGCGCGCCGATCCAGGCCAGCTCCCAGTGTTCGATCGCCGTGAGGTTCTCACAGACGGCCGTCTCGATCGCTGACCGCGAGTCGGCCTCGACGAGCGTCCGCTGGGTGTCGCGCACGATCGCGTTGATCCGCCTGAGCCGTTCGAGCTGGTCGTTGCGTCGCTCCAGACGCTCGGTGTAGGACTGCAGTTGCTCGTTCTGTCGAACCGTCTCGAGGGCGGCGGCGACGCTCCGGGCCAGCGTCTGGAGAAACGCGTGTCCGAACACTGTTTCGGGCGACTCGGCGGCCTGATCCGCGACGAGGACGCCGAAGTCCTGAATCGGAACGACGAACCCACTGTCTGCCGTTTCGCGCTCGATCTGAAGCGGTTCGAGTGTCGGATCGTTGCGGACGAAGGTCGTCCAGACCGGATCGTCACCGGGCTGGATCTGTTCCGGTCGCTGGGCTCCCGCCGTAGAGGGCGCAGTGTCGTCGGCCAGCACGAGCGTCCCGCTGTCTTCGTCCCAGCGATAGAACGCCACGGGGAACGAATCGGCGACGGCCTCGACCGATTGGATCGTCAGCGACGGGATCTCGTCGGTCGTCTCGGCCGCAAACAGTGACTGGGTAGCCTTGTGGAGCGCCTGCAACTGCTCGCGTCGACGACGGCGCTCGAACAGCGCGGCGACCTGCTGGACGAGCAGTCGGATGAATGTCCGCTGGATCTCGGGGAACGGCCGATCGCGCGGCTCGGGATCGACGAAACACAGCGTCCCGCGGAGTTCGTCGCCGAGGAAAAACGGCGCTCCGACGTACGAATCGAGTTCGAACCGACGGTACGCCGGATCCTCGGCGAACCCCTGGGCCGGCGCGTCGTAGATGCTGATGACCGCTTCGCGATCGGTGACCTTCCGGCAGAAGGTCTCCGCCAGCGGGAGGCACGCTCCCTCGTGAAGTCCCGGCGCGTCGCCGACGAGATGCGAGATCTCGACCGTCTCGTCGTCGACCGACGTGAGATAGCCCGCGGCGAGCCCCGCACGTTCGACGCCGACCTCGAGCATCGCCTCGATCCGCTCGTCGAACGAGAGGCGCGTATCCGCGACCAGTTCGTGCAACCGACGCAGCGCGCGTTCGTTACGTTCCAGTTGCCGGCGCTGGCGGTACGCGGAGGTGACATCGAGCAGTGCGCCACGTACGGTATCGACAGTCCCACTCTCGAAGACGGGTTCGCCGACCACCCGTACCCGTCGCACGCCGTCGTCTCTGACGATCCGCACCCGATAGTCGAAGCCGATCCCGAACTCCAGGGCCCGATCGACTGCAGTCTCGATCCTGTCGCGGTCCTCGGGGTGATACACGGCCAGCCCGTCGTCGAACGAGACAGGTCCCTCCAGGGGGAGATCACTGAGCCGTCGCGTCTGGGCCGTGAGATGGATCGTCCCGGAGCCGTCGTACTCCCACGCGCCGACGTCCGCGAGGCGCTGGGCGCGTTCGAGCAGGTCGCGGTTCTGCGTGAGCTCGCGTTTCCGGTCGAGTCGGTCGAGAGCGGCCCGGGCGCTCCGGGCGAGGATGCGCGCGAGATCGCGTTCCGCGTCCCCGAACGCGTGGTCGTCGCGCCTCGCGATCGAGACGATCCCGTGTGAGCCGAGCGCCGCGACCAGTGCCGTCTGAACCGGGACGGCGGCGGCGAGGTCCTCGGGTTCGAGGTTCGCGAGCACGTGCGGCCCGGCGTCTTCGAACGCCTCCCAGACGCGGTCGCCGCGCTCGTGGACGAACGGCGGCTCGCCGGCAGTCGAAAGCAGGTCCCGCAGCGGCCGGGTCGCCGTCTCCAGTCGGAGCGCGTCGCGGTCGTCGGTCACGTACCAGATCGACACCAGATCCGTCTCGAAGGCGTCGCGGGCCGCCTCGACGGCGATCGTCGCGATCTCTCCCGCCGTCGCGGCGCCGAGAAACTGCCGTGTTGCCTCGTTCACCCGTTCGAGCGCCTGCCAGCGCGTCGCGGACTGTGCCGACCGGGTAGCGGTCACGCCCCGCGGCTGACACACCTGCTGGACGGCTTCGACGGCGTCGACGCCGTCGGCTCCAAGTATCGTCGTCGACTCGTCTTCGGCCAGTACTGTCCGGACATGGGCTTCACGGTCGCCGGCGCGGACGACGAACGAGAGCGTCGGATCCCGCTGCCGTGCGGCTGCGAGCAACTCGATTCCGCTTGCCCCTTCCAGATCGTAGTCACAGACCACACAGTCGAATCCCCCGCCGTCGAGTCGGTTGAGCGCGGCCGTCGCGTCCGTCTCGACGACCGCCGTCGCGTCGAGCGCCGTCCGAAGCTGTGTCGCTGTCGTCCGTTCGGTGACCAGCAAAACCGTATGCTCGTCCCCTGAAGTGTTGGGATTCTGGATAACCGGACAACGACGTCGGCCCGTCTAAACGTGTCGGTCGTTCTCGACTCGACAGAATCCCGATCGGCCACGATCACCAGATACTTGACTGGTGACCGACAGCACCCTGACAAATAAATTCAGTTGAACTGACGATTCGCCTGATCGCAGGTGTGTTCTTGATCCTGACGAACGGGTTTTTCGTCGCGATCGAGTTCGCGCTCACTCGGGCGCGCCAGTTCGACAAGTCGGAGTTTATCGGCGACGGCCATCCCGGGCTGGAACGGGCGTGGGAGATGACACAGGACCTCGAACTGTATCTCACGACCTGCCAGGTCGGGATCACCGCTTCGAGCATCGCGGTCGGGATCGTCGCCGAGCCCGCACTGGCTGCCATCTTCGAGCCGCTGTTCGAGAACACGGTGCTGGCGTCGGTCGGCTCGGGCGCGATCATCGCGTTCCTGATCATCAATCTCGTCCATCTGACTCACGGCGAACAGACGCCAACGTACCTCGGTGTCGAACGGTCCCGGTTCGTCTCCCGGTACGGCGCGCGACCGCTGTACTGGTTCCACTTCGCGATCTCGCCGATCATCACGTTCGGCGACTGGATCGCGAAGGGGACGCTCAAGCTGTTCGGCATCGAGATGACAGGCGCGTGGCTCGAGACTGAACAGGACGTCATCGAGTCCCGTGCGGACCTTCGGAACGAACTCGGTTCCGTACTCGACGAGGGCGACCTCTCCGAGGAGCGGCGCGAAGAGGTGATGAACGCCCTCCAGATCGGCGAACAGCCTGTCAGAGAGGTGATGGTCCCGGCCGAGGACATCGTCGCACTCTCGACGGACGTCGAGACGGAGGAGAACTTCCGGCGCATGGAGGAACGACCGCACACGCGCTATCCGCTGATCGGCGACGGCCTGACCGACTTCCGGGGCATCGTCTACTCGCCGATCCTCTCGCGACACCGCGAGGAACTCACCGGCGGCGAGCTCGATTTCACCGACGTCGCCGCGCCGACGATGACGCTCTCGCCGGACACCGACGTCAGCGACGCGATCGACCAGTTCCAGGCCGAAAACCAGGAACTCGCGCTGGTCATCGAGGACGGTAACGTGGTAGGGATGGTGACCGTGACCGACCTGCTCGAGGCGATCATGGGCGACATCGACGATCCGATCGACGTGACACACCCCGATGACCGGACCTCGGCGCGCTCGCCGTGACGTAGCCCTTAACCCTGCGGATCGCCAACCTCGGCGTATGACTGACGACGACCGCCGCGATCACGACTTCTCGGAGGGGCAGGGGTTCGACGACCCCTACGAAGGGTTCGACCTCGATCCCCCCGAACTCGACGTCGATCCCGACCGGATCGATCCCGTCGACAGCCGGGCCCTCGCGGACATGCTCGACGAGCGCAACGTCGGCCCCGAGCAGGTCGACTCCGAGCAACTGCTTGACGTCGGGATGAGTTACATGGGCATCAACCGCCACGAACAGGCGGTCGACACCTTCGAACGAGCCGCCCGCTTCACTGACGACGACGGCCTCAAACAGGAGGCGTGGGTGAACAAGGGCGTCGCACACGCCCAGCTCGAGGAGTACGACGAGGCGATCGGTGCCTACAGGGAGGCGTTGCGGATCGACGACGAGTCCGAACACGCCGCCGCCGCGGAGACGAACCTGGCATACGCGCTCTGGGAGGCCGGGCGGAGCGAGCAGGCGCTCGAACACGCCGAACGCGCCGTCGAACTCGACGAGCGCTCCGGTCAGGCGTGGTACAACCGCGGGTTCTTCCTGCTGGAGCGGGGCCTCGTCGAGGAGGCGCTGACCGCCTTCGACAACGCCACTCGCCTCGGGTTCAGGAACGCGGAGGTCCTCGAAGAGAAGGCCCGAGCGCTCGAGGAGGCCGGCGAGCACGACCGCGCCGAGGAAGTCGCCGAGGAGGCCGAACAGTTGCGCGCCAAAGAGCAAGAGAAACTCATGGAGTGAGCGATGGCGGCCGAATCCAGTCTGCTGTTGTCCGAGCGTGACACACAGGAGGGGCTGCTCGTGGCCGTCTGTGACGCCGACGTCCTCGGAGAGACCTTCGAGAACGGCGACGTCTCGCTGACCGTCTCCGAGGAGTTCTACGACGGCGAGCCGGCCGACCCCGACACGGTCGCGTCGAGTCTCGCACGCTGTTCGACCGCGAACCTCGTCGGCGAGACTGCCGTCGAACTGGCCATCGAGGAGGGATTCGTCGACGAGAACCACGTCATGGATCTGGACGGGACCCGCCACGCACAACTCCTGTGGCTGTAGCCGGCGGGGAGCTCGCATCGCCGCTATTGCTCGTGTTGTAGTGTACCACACCTGACCTCGTGTGGGCGAGTACCATCCCGACCTCGTGTGGCTGCCATGCAACTCCCGACCACGGTATCGCTACGATTTTCACCCGTCGTCCAGAACCCACGGGTAATGATTCCACGACAGTACCTCCGGGAGCAGCCCGAACGGATCCGCGACGCCATCGAGAAGAAGGGCGTCGAGGGGGTCGATCTGGATCGCGTTCTCGATATCGACGAGCAGTGGCGCGATCTGAAGGCCAGAGGCGACGAACTACGCCACGAGCGCAACGAGATATCCAGTCGGATCGGCGAGCTGAAACAGGACGGAAAAGAGGCGCAAGCGCAGGAAGCCATCGAGCGCTCCCAGCAGCTCAAAGACGAGCTACAGGAGGTCGAAGAGCGTGCCGACGAACTGGGGGCGAAACTCGAGGACGCGCTGCTTGAGATCCCCCAGATCCCGCACGAGGACGTCCCCGTCGGCGACGACGAGAGCGACAACGTCGAGCGCTACCGGCGCGGCTTCGACGACCTCCGGGAGTTGCCCGGTGAGGTCGTTCCTCACTACGATCTCGGCGAGGAACTTGACGTCCTGGATTTCGATCGCGGGGCGAAAGTCTCCGGCGGTGGCTTCTACTTCCTGAAAGGCGAGGCCGCTCGGCTGGAGCACGCGCTCATCGGGTTCATGCGCGACGTCCACCGCGAGCAGGGCTACCGGGAGGTCTTCCCGCCGATCCCCGTCCGCTCGAAGTCCATGGAGGGGACGGGCCAGTTCCCCAAGTTCGTCGACGACGCCTACCGCCTCGGCGGGGGCAACGACGAACCCTACGACGACGACGACCTGTGGCTCTGTCCCACCGCCGAAGTCCCCGTCACGAACATGCACCGCGACGAGATCCTGCTGGACGACGACCTCCCGCTGAAATATCAGGCCTACACGCCCAACTTCCGTCGCGAGGCCGGCGAACACGGCACCGAGACCCGTGGAATGGTTCGCGTCCACCAGTTCAACAAGGTCGAGATGGTCAACTTCGTCCGCCCGGAGGACAGCTACGACCGCCTGGAGGGGCTGCTCGAAGAGGCCGAAGCGGTCCTCGACCGGCTCGATCTGCCCTATCGCGTGCTGGAGATGTGCACCGGCGACATGGGGTTCACCCAGGCCAAGAAGTACGACATCGAGGTGTGGGCACCCGGGGACGACATGGACGACGGCCCGGAAGAAGGCGGCCGGTGGCTGGAGGTCTCCTCGGTGTCGAACTTCGAGGACTTCCAGGCCCGACGGGCCGGGATCCGGTATCGGCCCGAGCGCCACGAGTCCGCCGAGTACGTCCACACGCTCAACGGCTCCGGGCTCGCGCTCCCGCGCGTGATGGTCGCGATCCTCGAATACTACCAGAACGACGACGGCACCGTCACGATCCCCGAGCCGCTGCGGCCGTACATGGGCGGCACCGAGTTGATCGAGGGTCAGACGCCCGTCGGCGAGAGTGCCGTCGGGGCGGGCGAACGGGAGTAGCGCAGCGATCAGCCGCCGGCGCGAATCCCCTCAGATCGCCCGGCTGTCGTCGATCGTCACGGTACGGTTGCTGATGTCCAGCGATAGATCCTCGGTGATGATCGTCCCGCCCCGGTTTTTCGGGACGCGAAGCTGATACTCGATGTCGTCTTTCGAGATCGAGACGACGTCGACCTCCCAGACGATGTCCGCGGCGATCAGCGTCAGATCGCGAAACGGAGGCTGGGATTCGCTCGTGTGACAGAGGAGTATTCCCAGACTGTCTGTCTCCGCCAGTTTCGCGCCCAGAAACGAGAGCGTCTCGTTGTACGCGTCTCGCGAGTCACCGCGCTCGAGCGGGTTCGCCGGATCGACGATCAGGTTGATCGATCTCTCGATGGACTCGACGAAATCGTACAGGTCGTCGAGCGGGTCGTCTTTGACGGCCGAGTTGCCAGTATACGTCCGGCTGCCGGTCAGTTCGTGGATCAACTCGCCTTCCATCGTGAGGTTGTTCCCGGTCGTCTCGATTCGATAGGAGACATCGATCCCGCCGTGCTTGTCGAAGTCGCGCTGGACGGATTCCTCCGGTCGCAACGTCGAGACGTACAGCGTCGGCCGTTCGTTCATGACCTGATAGAGCAGCGCCTGGCTCTGTGTTGCTGGCGGCGCGACGAGCGCGAGGATGTCCCCCGGATAGAGCCCACCGTCGAGACGGCGATCCAGCGCCGGAATCCCCGTCGAAAGTTCCCCGACCATCCCTTGGTATGTTAACTACCCTCGTGGACTTATACGTTTCCGAAAAATACAGATCAGATGATATGAATTTCAGCGGTTCGAGCGTAGATACCAGCCCGTTCAGCCGTCTCACAGCTCCTTTCGCGTCGTCGGGTCGTCCAGTTCCCACAGCACTTCGGGCAGGAACGCTTCCAGGTTGTCGATCACGCGTCGGTCGCTGACGTGCAACCCCTCGCAGTGTTCCCGGGCCTTGTCCCTGACGGAGACGTGGATGTCACCGTCCTCGACGGAGACCTCCAGCGGGAACGTCGAACACCGGGCGGGCTTCCAGTCGTGTTCGGCGTGGAGTTCACAGAGGCCGTCCTCGCGCAGGAAGTAACAGGCCTGTCCGTCGACGTCGACGTGCTCCTCGCGGTCTTTCGGCTCGCGCTTGACGAAGTCTCGTCCCTTGCGCTGGACGGTCGCGTCGCTGAGACTGGCGTGGTTGGCCAGTTCGAAGAAGTCCTGCTCGTACAGCAACACCCCGTGGTGACAGCACCAGGTACACTCATCGACGCACTCAAAGGTGAGTTCGGGGTCGAACTCCACGACGACCTCCCTGTCACCGTGGACGGTCACGCGCCGCTGTTGCTCGCCGCTCACGTGTCGGTGGTGGTGAGTCACGAGCAAAGTCCTTCCGGAAGGGGCAGTCGATCAAGCAACCAGCCGCGACAACACCGGGCGTGGGACAAAACATGTCTTTTTTGTCGTGTCCGCTCGCGGTCGTTACCGATGGACGAGACCGCCTTCCGCACGCGCCTGCCGGACCGCGAGCAGGTTCGCCGTCGGCTCGTCGGTGCGGGACTCGTCGGCGTGATATTTTACGTGCCCGATCAGTCACTCGGGTCGGCCGCCGTCATCGCCGCGATGGTCTTCGTATTGTTGCTGGCGATCGACACCGCCGAGACGGCGATCGGAGACTACGCCGGCAACGTCGCCGTGGGCGGCCTCCTGATCGTCTTCGCTGGAACAGTGATGTGGCCGTGGCTGCCGGGACTTCTCGCGGGTACGGCCGCCGGCGGGTGGCTCGTCTTCGACGGGATCCAGCACCTGCGACACGGCGAATCCAGAGCCGAGTACGCGCACCTGCAAGCGCACGACGGCGGCGCGCTCTCGGGCGTCTTGCGCGCGCTCGTCCGACGGCTGCTGGAGCCGTTCCGGCTGTGATACCGTTTCTGCACGATCGTTTCATCCCGCATTGTACACATCACAAAGGTTATACCCGGAGATAGTCGAGTGTCCGGACGAACGATGTCTTCGCCAGAGCCCTCGCGGGGTCACCGTCCCGGGCCGCCCCGGTTTATCCACGCCGACGAGCTGATCGTCGACCCGATCTTCGTCGACAGTCAGCACGGTCTCGACCGGGACAACCTCGCGCCGTCGATCGACGGACCGCCCGAGCGCGATCCCGACCCGTACGACCCGGAGGCGTTCTCGTGGTCGCTGATCGAGCGGCCGGACGACAGCGACGCGATCGTGGAGTTCGCGCCCAGTCCCTACGACGACGTCGAGCAGTACGATCACGGCGACCACCACACCGCCGAGTTCCGGCCGGACGTGCCGGGCACGTACGTCTTCGAACTCGACGCCCCGGACGGCACGCACCGTCAGACCGTCCGCGTCTTTCCGGCCGCACCGGACGACACCGGCGGGCCCCCGCGGCTCGAACTCGACGGCCGCTACGAGGCCGAGACCGACGAGTTCGTCCTCGTCGCAGACGCCGAACTCTCCCCGACAAGCAACGCCTTTCGTGACGGTCTCACCGTCGAGTGGCTCCCCGAAGACGGGACGGAACTCTCGCTTTCGGACGTGACGATCGAGTCGCCGATCACCGAGTCGACGACACCGCCCTCAGAGGACGACGAGGTCGTCGGCCAGCAGGTCCGGATCCCTGCAGACGCGCTGGACGGGTCGACACGGCTGTTCGCCGCACCCTACGACGGGCACGTCGTGGGCAACGTCGACGAGATCGTGCTCGACCCCGACGCCGGGACCGTCGAGTTGCCCAACCGCCCGCCCGAGTGGCTCGATGACGCCGTCGTCTACGAGATCTTCACGCGCTCGTTCGCGGGCGAACCCGGCGAGACCGATTTCGAGTTCCTCGCCGAGCAGGTATCGTATCTCGACGAACTGGGGATCGACATGGTCTGGCTGACGCCGATCGTCCCCGCGTGGTCCGCGCAGGTCGACCGCGCGCCGGGCGGCCCACACGCCTACTCGACGGAAGATTACTTCGACACCGCCGACGACCTCGGAACGATCGAGGAGTACGAGCGGTTCGTCGAGACCTGCCACGACCACGATATCAGAGTGTGTTTCGACCTGGTGATCAACCACGCGGGCTGGACGAACCCCCGGTTTCAGGACACGATCGCCGAGCTGGGCGAGGACATCGGCGACGAGTACGTCCTGCCGCACGTCGAGGCGTGGGACAGCGACTCGCCGTACTTCGACTGGTTCGACCGGCGGGCCGACGGCACCGACACCGACGCCCCGCCCGCGGCGATGTACTTCTTCGGGACGCGCCTGCAGCCGAACCTCAACTACGGCAACGTGGCGCTGCGCGAGCACATCATGGCCGCCGCGGAGTTCTGGGCCCCGAAAGTCGACGCCTTCCGGTGTGACATCGCCTGGGGCGTTCCCCACTCCTTCTGGAAGGAGCTGCGTCGTCGCGTCAGATCGATGGACAGCGAGTTCATGCTGCTCGACGAGACGATCCCGCGGATGCCGTCCTTCACCGAATCCGAGTTCGACGCCCACTTCGACACGACGGGGTTCATGGACGCCGCCCACGCCGTCGCGCGAGGCGACCGCCCGGCAGCAGACATCGTCAGAGCGATCGAGAAGCGGTTCATCGACGGCTTCCCGACGTTCACGCGGCTCCTCAACACGACCGAGAACCACGACGAACGACGCCTCTACTACGAGGCGAAGACCGAGGGGCGACGCGAGAATGTCCCGAAGGCCCAGCGGGCGGCGATGGCCGCTGCCGTGACGCTTCCGGGTATCCCGTTCGTCCTCTACGGCCAGGAGCGACTCATCGGCGAGTACGGCACGCCGCGGGAGAGCGCCTTCGACGAGGAGGACGACCGGTCGGACGACGATATCAGGAACGACCCCTACAAGCGGGCGTTCATGAACTGGGACGAGTATCCCGACGAGCATTTCCGGTTCTATCGGGACCTATTTGATATCTATCACGAACTGGATGTCCTCGGGCCGGGCGCCGACCTCGCGCAGGCACCCCACAGCAACGTCGACCCCGACGACGTGCTGGTGTTCGGCCGTGAGACCGACGAGCAGTCGGTCGTCGTCGTGATCAACTTCGGCGACGGACCGGCGACGGTCGATCTGCGCAACGCCGTCGACCCCTGTAACCTCTTCACCGGCGAGAACTGCGAGACCGGTAGCCCGGACCACGCGACCCGCGTCGAAGTCGAGACGCTCGGTGTCTTCGAGACACCCAGTGTCCTCGGACCGAGCCATCGGCCATAGGCCGAGCTACTGGAGCGCGGACCGACTGTCACCGCTTTTCGATCACGCTCGCACACCGCAGACAGAGGACCGCGTCGGCGACGTAGTTGACGTCACTCGCCCCGCAGTCGGGGCACTGGAAGTCGGCGTCGTATTCCGTCGAGCCGCGCGGCGGGTGGAGCCGACCCGCCCCGAGTCGGCCATCGAGCAATTCAGGTAGCCGGTTTCGACGGAACCGGAGGCGGCGGGCCAGCGCTTCGCGGTAGTGGTTCTCCAGCCCGGCGAGTTCGCCGTAGGCCGCGTGCGTGTAGGCGTCGCCGGCCGCCCGGTAGTCGGCTGCTGCGAGCGCGAGAATCGCCTCGTCGCGGTGGTCGCGTTCGGACGTCGACATGGGCCGACTGTGGACTGGAGCGGAAAATACACCACGGTCGCGAGCGGTCGATCCCCGTCACCCGTCGTCCTGGAGGTCGTGATAGTTCGCGAGCAGTTCGTCGACGTCGACACCCGAAAACGATTCGGTGATCAGCCCGAGCAGGACGGTCAGGCCGAGCAGTTGCCGTGTCGGCCGGTCGGCGTCGATCGGATCGGCCGGCGGCTCGACCCGAGTCGATCGGTCGACCGCGAGCAGATCGTGCAGGTCGGCACCGGCGTCAAGCAGGTGCGCGAAGTCACCGATCGCCGCGGCCACGTCCCGTTCGAACTGCTCGTGATACGGCGAGTCCGGATCGAACGTGCGCGCGCCGTTGCGCACGCCGTCGAGGTACTGGACGACGACCGGGTCGAGAAACCCCTCGCGATCGCCGCGGTCGGTCTGGCGCTCGCCACACCGCGGGCAGTACCGGTCGGACTCGGCGATCGGTCCGCCACAGTAGGGACACTCGGACATACTGGGTCATCCACGCCGGTCGGGCAAGAGGATTGTGCCAGCGACGCTGCGCCCGCAACCGGTCTGCGGATCGTTCGACCGGGCGTGCGGTCGAGCGCGTCCATCCACCAAAGGTTTAGGCCGGGATGACCGAACAGTGAGACATGGATAGCTGGGACGACGCCGACGAGCAGGAACTCCCCGGCGCGCTCGTGACCGAGTACCTCGAACGCGAGTCCGGGACGCGAGCGTTGCTGGACGATCTCGAGCGCCTCGTCCTCGAAGGCGAACACGAGCGTGCCCGCGAGCGGACCCGGGCGTTCGCCGAGAACAGCCCGGGCGTGTTCTTCGCCGTGGCGCTGAGCCTCACCGGCTCAAAGCAGTTCTTCGGCGACGTGGAAGCCCAGCTGGACGTGAGCGCTGCCGACGAACTCCGCGATCTCGCGGAGACGTATCCCGCGCTACAGGAGCCGTTCAACGTCGTCCGCACCGAGCAGTCTCACGACCGGTACAACCCCGTGACCGGGCTCTCGACGACGACGACCTACCACGGCGAGGAGGAGGTGCCGCTGATCCGGTATGCGATGCAGTCCGGCGACCTGTCGCTACTCGAGGCGACCGAGTCGCCACAGGAAGTCCTGCAGGTCGCGATCTACCTCGTGCAGGCGACCAACGACGCGCTCGGAGCGTCGCTGGAACAGGACCACTCGGTCAACACGCAGGAACTGAGCGGGTTGATCGACCGCCGGGAGGAACTGGAGTCGGAACTCGACCAGCTTCGCGCCCAGATCGACGAGCTCCGCCGCCGTCCCGTCGGCGACGAGTGATCGTGACCGTTGTACCGATGTACCGGTGCGACCGCACGACTGCGTGCGGACGATCCGGAAGGGACGTACAACGGTCACTATGAGACCGAGACGGATCGGTAGCACTGGCCACGACGCGTTTGCGTGTCTGACCGCCCGGACCACCGCAGAAGATAAACCGGAGCCACTCCTGGGGCAGTGTATGAGTGAGACATACAACCGCGGGAGGGTCGAGGACGTCGGCCGCTGGCGGGAGTTCTCGGCCGGGATGTGGGCCTGGATCTTCCACAAGTTCACCGGCTGGGTGCTCGTGGGTTACCTGTTCACCCACATCGCCGTGTTGAGCACAGCGACCTCCGGGGCGACGGTCTACAACGAGACGCTCGTCGGACTCGAGAGCCTGCTGGTCGTCCGGATCCTGGAAGTCGGACTGCTCGCAGTCGCGGTCTTTCACATCCTCAACGGGATCCGGCTGCTGTTGGTCGACCTCGGGATCGGGCTCGAAGCACAGGACAAGAGCTTCTACGTCTCGCTGATCCTGACCGGAGCGATCGCGGTCGCAAGCGTGCCGACGTTCCTCGCGGGGGCGTTCTGAGATGGCCGAACACTACAGCTCCTTCGACCGGAGCGGTCGACGCTGGCTGCTGCAGCGGCTGACGGCCGTCTTCCTGATCGGGACGCTCGCGTTTCACTTCTTCCTGCTGCATTTCGTCAACCACGCCTCCGAGATCCGGTTCGCCGGCACGCAGGCCCGGATGGACGAGGTGGGATATTTCTCGATGATGGTGCTGTTTCTGGTCGCGGCGACGTTCCACGGCGTCAACGGGGTCTACAACGCCCTCGTGAACATGGGACTGGACGGAACGCAAAAGCGCGTCGTCGGGGGCGTACTGGCGCTGTCGGGCGTCCTGCTGATCGGACAGGGGATTCGCGTCGCCCTCGCGATGGCGGGAGTGATCTAACATGAGCACGGACACAGACGCCGAAACAGAGACTGATGTCGAAGCAGACGCGGAAACGGACGTCGACGCGAGCACGGACGCCGAGGCGACGGATATCGATGCTCCCGAGCCGGACGTGAGCGTCCACCGGACGCGACGTCTCGAGGAGAAGGAGAAGCGACGGGAAGACCGCGCGGCCGACGAACGGGCCGCCGCCGAGTCACTGGCCGGACAAGAGACGGTCGAGCTGAAGGTCTTCAGGTACGACCCGGAGGTCGAGGGGAAGGAAGAACCGCGGTTCGACACGTTCAAAGTGCCGTTCCACACGGGGATGACGGTCCTGGACGCGCTCATCTACGCACGCGATCACTACGATTCCTCGCTGACGTTCCGACACTCCTGCCAGCAGGCGATCTGTGGCTCGGACGCGCTGTTCATCAACGGCTCCCAGCGGCTGGGCTGCAAGACCCAGCTCGCGGACCTGGACGAGCCGATCCGGGTCGAGCCGCTCCCCCATCAGGAGGTCGTCAAGGACCTGGTCGTCGACATGGAGCACTTCTACGACCAGATGGAGGCGGTCGAGCCGTACTTCGATCCCGACGACCTGCCCGAGGGCGAACTCGAAGAGCAGCGCCAGAGCCGCGACAACCGCGAGAAGATCAAGATGTCCACGCGTTGCATCTGGTGTGGCGCGTGTATGTCCTCGTGTAACATCGCCGCGGGGGACAACCAGTACCTCGGGCCGGCGGCGATCAACAAGGCCTATCGCTTCGCGATGGACGAACGCGAGGGCGACGACCGCAAGCAAGAGCGCATGGAGATCATCGAACAGGAGCACGGCGTCTGGCGGTGTCAGACCCAGTTCTCCTGTACGGAGGTCTGTCCGAAGGACATCCCGCTGACAGAGCACATTCAGGAACTCAAGCGCGAAGCCGTCAAGAGCAACCTCAAATTCTGGTGAATCCCCGCGGCTGCAGCGGTGAGTGCCGGTCTGCGCGTTTGCATATACAGACAGGACGATTCATCACACTGGGACTCGTACTTCTAGGTATGCTTCGAAAGGCTCGCAGGGCCGGCTACGGGTTGCTCGCACTCAGTGGCGTCCTGCATGCGCTCGCACCGCGATTGTCGCTCAGGCTCGCGGCCCGAACGTGGCTGACGGGCTTTGAGAACACCGAAGACGTCGAGCCCAAAGACTGGTTCGCGACTGCGATGCGCGCCGCCGGTGTCGGGATGGCAGCGGCCGGCCTCGCCGGGTTCCGGCTCGAGAGACCATCGACGGAGGGACGTACGGATGACGAGCAACCGGCCGAGGTCGGCCACGAGTCACCCGAGTAGCCGGCGGACAAACCCGGCGGATCTGCAGGTGCGGGGCTGAGAATGCTGCCACATCTGGCCCGAGACCTGAACATGCCAGCGGCGAATCCGTGTCTTCTTGGTATTTCGGCAGTTACGTGAGGGCATGAGGTTCTTCAGGTCAGGTCACGATCGGGGATCGTGTGAGTCCGGTCTGACCCGCCGTCTCCTGTTTTCCGAGCCCGACGTCACGTTCTTCCATCCGCCGAGCATCTTCGACTTCCGGGAGCGGCCGGAGGTGCTCGGTCCGATCAGCGACGTCATTCCGTCTTCACCGGTTTTCGAGATGTATCCGATCGGGCTGACGAGTCTGGCCGACCGTCTCGAAGGCGCGGGATACAACGCCCGGATCATCAACCTCGCACGCGAGATGCTGACCGATCCGGAGTACGATCCGGAAACGGATATCGCCGCCTGCACGGCGAACGTCTACGCCATCGACCTGCACTGGCTTCCCCACGCACACGGAGCGATCGAAGTCGCCCGACTCGTCAAGAAACACCACCCTGACGCGCCCGTCATCTTCGGTGGCCTGAGTTCGACGTATTACCACGAGGAACTGATCGAGTACCCATCGGTCGATTACGTCCTCCGGGGGGATTCGACGGAAGAACCGATGGAGCAGCTCGTCGACGCGCTGACGGGAGACGGGGACGTCTCGGACGTGCCGAATTTGACCTATCGAGACGGCGGCGAGACGACGGTGAACCCGCTGACCTACCAGCCGGACGACCTCGACGACATCTCGGTGCCGTCGTACACCTACGCTATCAGATCCGTACTCAAGTACGGCAGTCTGCGGAAGGTGCTTCCGCACAAGGGCTGGCTCGACAAGCCGATCACCATGCTGTTGACCTCGCGGGGCTGTCGCCACGCGTGTTCGTTCTGTGGCGGGGCCGACTCCTACGCGGACGTCCACGACCGGCCGAAACCCGCGTTCCGGTCCCCGGAGCGTCTCATCGAGGACGTCCGGACGATCACCGCGTTCTCGGAGGGACCGATCTTTATCGTGCACGACCTCCGACAGGGCGGCTGGGACTACGCCACGGAGTTCTTCGAGCTGCTGGCCGAGGAGGACATCGAGAACGAGTTCGTCTTCGAGCTGTTCGGCCCGGCACCAGCCGAGTACTTCGAGCTGATCGACGACGCCGTCGAACGGTATAGCCTCGAACTCAGTCCCGAGTCACACAAACCGGAGATCCGCGAGAAGATGGGCAAGTTCGCCGTCTCGAACGAGGCTATCGAGGACACGCTCCGGGCGGCGCTGGACAACGGCTGTCGGAACATCGACGTGTTCTTCATGATCGGGCTTCCCGAGCAGAGCTACGAGGACGCCGTCGGTGCGGTCGAGTACGCCGAACACCTCCTGACGGATATCGACGACGATCGCGTCGTCCCCTTCATCGCGCCGCTGGCGCCGTTTCTCGATCCGGGCAGTCCGGCTTTCGAGAATCCCGAGGCGTACGGATACGAGCCGCTCGCGGAGACGCTCGAAGAGCACAGACAGCTACTGCTCGAGCCGAGCTGGAAGCGAATGTTGGGTTACGAGACGACCGAGTTATCGCGTGACGATATCGTCGACGCGACCTACGAGGCGGCGGAACGGATGAACCGGCTGAAGTACGAACACGGACAGCTCGACGAGGAGACGTTACAGACGATCCTTGACCGTCTCGAGACCTCCCGGTGGGTCGTCGACCGCGTCGACGAGATTTACGAGTCGATACCGGACGGACGGCGTGAAGCCGAGTTGCAGGCAATCGCCGAGGAAGTGCCTGACTTCGGTGAGTACAGCATCGCCGGAGAGGACGAACTCTGGTGGAAAAACGACGGTCTCAGGGGCATGCCGAGGCTTGCGGGCGTAGCCGGGAAACTCCTCGTGGGCGAACTCAGGCAGCGGCTGTGACGCGTTCCCGGGGCAAAGCCTGAAGTTACGATGCGCCGTAGAGACGATAATCAATGTACGAATACGACGTGATCGTGGTCGGTGCCGGCGGTGCCGGCCTCCGTGCGGCCATCGCCGCCCACGAGGAAGGCGCGGACGTCGCACTCGTCACGAAACTCCACCCCGTCCGCAGCCACACCGGCGCGGCGGAAGGCGGCATCAACGCCGCCCTGCGCGAGGGCGACGACTGGGAACTGCACGCCTACGACACGATGAAGGGGTCGGACTATCTGGGTGACGCGCCGGCGATCGACACGTTCGCTCAGGACGCCCCCGACGAGGTGATCCAGCTCGAACACTGGGGGATGCCGTTCTCCCGGGAGGACGACGGCCGGGTCTCACAGCGACCGTTCGGCGGGCTGTCGTTCCCGCGGACGACCTACGCCGGCGCGGAGACCGGCCATCACCTGCTGCACACGATGTACGAACAGGCCGTCAAGCGCGGGATCGACGTCTACGACGAGTGGTACGTGATGAACCTCGCGGTGACCGACCACGACGACCCCGAAGACCGGGAGTGTCACGGCGTCGTCGCCTACGAGATCAAGTCGGGCGAGGTCGCCGGCTTCCGCGCACGGAACGGCGTCGTGTTGGCGACCGGCGGGCTGGGACAGGTGTTCGAGCACACGACCAACGCCGTCGCGAACACGGGCGACGGCGCGGCGATGGCCTACCGTGCCGGCGTCCCGCTCGAGGACATGGAGATGATCCAGTTCCACCCGACGACGCTGCCCTCGACGGGCGTGCTCATCTCCGAGGGAGTCCGCGGCGAGGGCGGGATCCTCTATAACGACGACGGCGAGCGGTTCATGTTCGAGCGCGGGTACGCCAACAACGAGGGCGAACTCGCCTCCCGTGACGTGGTCTCGCGGGCTGAACTGACCGAGGTCCAGGAGGGGCGGGGCATCGAGGACGAGTACGTCCACCTCGATATGCGCCACCTCGGTGAGGAGCGCATCGTCGATCGACTGGAGAACATCCTCCACCTGGCTGAGGACTTCGAGGGCGTGGACGGCCTCGAGGAGCCGATGCCGGTCAAGCCCGGCCAGCACTACGCGATGGGCGGCATCGAGACCGACGAGAACGGCCAGACCTGCATCGACGGGCTGTACGCCGCCGGCGAGAACGCTTGCGTCTCCCTGCACGGTGCGAACCGGCTGGGCGGCAACGCCCTGCCGGAACTGCTCGTGTTCGGGGCTCGGGCCGGCAAACACGCCGCGGGCGGGGACATGGCCGCGGCGCGGATCGAGACGGGGCCCTCCGCGAAAAGCGAGGACGCCGATGTCGAGGCCAGCGTCGACCTCGGAGCGGTGGACGCGAGCGGCGACGCGGCTGCCGACGGTGCGATGACCGCCCCCGAGGCGGTGCTCGAGTCAGCCGTCGAGCGCGAGCGCGAACGCGTCGAGTCGCTCATCGAGCGCGAGGGGACGAACCACGCCGAGGTCCGGGCCGACGTCCAGGAGACCATGACCGAATACGTCAACGTCTTCCGCGAGGAGGAGGGCCTGAAGCAGGCGCTCGAGGAACTGAAGCGAGCACGCGAGGCCTATCAGGACGTGGCCGTTGCCGACCCCTCCCGGACGTACAACACGGACCTGATCCATACGATCGAGACGCGCAATATCCTCGATCTGGCCGAGGCGATCACCGTCGGCGCGCTCGCCCGCGAGGAGTTCCGCGGCGCACACTGGCGGAAAGCCCACCAGCAGCGCAAGGACGACGAGTGGATCAAACACACCATGCTCGCCTGGAACGAGGGTTCGCCGGAACTGTACTACAAGCCGGTCATCCTCGAGGGCGACGAGCAGACCTACGAACCCAAGGAGCGCTCGTATTGAATCGACGACCTAGCCGACCGGTCGATGGCTGCCGATCCAGCGGCTCGTCTCTCGCAAGAGGCCGACAGCGACGATAACCAGCGGAGCCGCCGCGACCGCGACGATCACGCTCGCGAGCGTCTCGAAGCCCAGCCGGAGCAACTGCAGCGCGACGAGGTTCGCCAGCACGAACCCGATGATCAGCAGCGACCGCGCCTCGTAGATCGCCTGGAGCCGCTCGTGTTCGAAGACGTCTCCCGGCGTCCCGTACATACCTGGGTGTTGGACACCATCGCTATCAAAAGTATCGGAACTTGTCACTAACTACCGATCATCCGGAATCGACGGGGTCGTTCACGCAGCGACTCCCAGCATGGCGACGTCGTCTACGGATACTGTCGTCTCGCCGTCGGTCCGTTGTGCGACCGCCGAGCTCGCGGAACGGTACATCCCGTTCGACGACGACGCGCGATGCGGACATGTTACTCTCGCAGGCGCGCCAGTTCGTCGTCACGCAACTCGATTTCGGTGGCGGCGACGTTCTCTTTCAGGTGCTCGACGCTCGAGGTACCGGGAATCGGGAGCGTGACCGGCGAGTGCTGGAGCAGCCACGCCAGCGCGACCTGATAGCGAGTGGCGCCGTGTGCCTCGGCGATCGCATCGAGGTCGGCCGCCTTCCCGTCGAGTTCGCCCGCCCCGAGCGGGAACCACGGGATGAACCCGACGTCGTACGATTCGCAGGCCTGCAGGACGGCCTCGTCCTCGCGGTCGGCGACGTTGTACTGGTTCTGGACGGTGGCGACGTCGACGATCTCGCGCGCCGTCTCGAGTTGCTCGACGGAGACGTTGCTCAGCCCGACGTGGCGGATCAGTCCCTCGTCTTTCATCTCCGCGAGCGCGTGCACCGAGTCCTCGAACGGCGTGTCGGGGTCCGGGCGGTGATACTGGTAGAGGTCGATCGTCTCGACGCCCAGCCGATCCCGGCTCGCGAGGACGGCGTTGCGCAGGTACTCGGGGTCGCCCTGCGGGAGCCAGTCGCCGTCGGTGTTTCGCAGGAGCCCGCCCTTGGTCGCGACGACGAGGTCGTCCGGATACGGTGCGAGCGCCTCGCGGATGAGCCGCTCGCTGACGCCCGGGCCGTACGAGTCGGCCGTGTCGATGAAGTCGACGCCGAGCGCGAGCGCCTGATGGAGCACTCGCCGGGCCTCGTCTTCGTCCTCGGGACGGCCGATGATGTCTTCGCCGGTCAGTCGCATTGCGCCGTAGCCCAGTCGGTGGATCGTCGTCTCGCCGTCGAGATCGAACGTGTCACTTCGGTTTGTGGGTGCCATATCCCTCACTCGACCGCCGTAGTGATGTGGTTTTGGCTCAAGTGTGGGTGGTAACACTACCCACGATCGATGGCGGTGCGAGATGGGTCACCGGGCGGCCGCTTCGATGCCGCCACAGCGTTCGGCGACGTCGACCAGCGACAGCCAGGTGTTGATCCCGGCACGTAGCGCGATCAGGTCTGCCGCTTCGACCGTGACGGTCAGTCGGTCGCCGTCGCGATCGACGGACGCGACTGTGCGGTCGCCTTCGATGTCGCCGGCTTCGGGTTCGACGCTGCGTTCGACGCGGCGTGCGTACTCGTTGGACTCGTAGACGGCAGTGAAAGCAGCTTCGTGGTCCATTATCGTGATCGTCGTAACGGTTCGCCGTTGCGACCACGCGAGGCTGCGTGGTCGATCCGGGACAGATTGACGACGGTCGCAGTCACTTGACGTCGACTTCCTTGACGTCCGGAGAGCGCTCCTTGAGGAGCACCCGGTGTCCGCAGTAGGGACAGCGGACGCCGCCGTAGGAGTCCAGTTCGACGTCACGCTTGCAGCGAGAACACTTGTAGCTCATATGTGTATCCTGTGGCTGGAGCCAGTTAGTCTTCGTCCTCGGAGAGTGCCGCGCGGATCGAACGCCGGACGGTCTGGCCGGCGGGCGTCTCGGGCTGGTAGGCACCGCCGGTGAAGGCGTACCCGCAGGCCTGACACTCCCAGATGCCGGTCCCCTGGCGGTCGACGCGGTCCTCGCCGCAGCTGGGACAGGTGTGATCGTCGTTCATTTCCGCTTCGATCTCGGCGACGCGACGCCGGGCGACGCGCCCGTAGCGGGCACCGAACCGGCCCGCGCTCCCGGTGCGTTTCTCGGCCATAGTACCGTACTCTCGCGCCAGCGTATTCTTAAGTCCTGCGAGTCGCGGTCAGGAGTCGTCACGCAGATCCGCCTCGGCCAGCGCCTCGTTGAGGTCGGCCCGGACGTGCTCGCCGAGCTGTCGATCCCCGGCGGTCGTCACGACGCGGTTCTCCTGGACGCTGGAGCCGTCCCGGATGAGCAGCCGGACGTTGCCGTCCGTGCCGGCACGGGTCGCCTTCGCGCGGACGCCCGTCCGGGAGCCGCTGCCGCCGGCGTCGATCGGTCCGGGGATGACCTTCTTGACGTGGGGGTGGCCGGCCACCGTCCGGATCGCGCGCTGGCCGTCGCGGCCGCCGATCAGCGTCGAGTGACTGCCGCCGAGTTTCTCCGCGGGCGCGGCGTCGACGACGTCCAGCGCGGGTTCGCCACGGCGTTCGAGGACGTGCTCGATGGGATCGTCCGCTCGAACCCGATAGAAGGGGTAGTGCAACTGGCCGCGCAGGCGCTCGATCACGGTCCGGTCGCCGGTGACGTAGACCTCCTCGGGGCGCTTGCGCCGGACTTCGTCGGCCACGAGCCCGGCGAAGTTCCGGAGTTCGACCACCTCGGCCTCGCCGTCGTCTTCGGGCGTGGTGGTGATGGTGTGCTCGCCGACGACCGAGTCATCGAGCAGCGAGACGATCCGCGCCCGATCGCGGTCGAGATCGAGCACGACGGCGTCGGCGTTGTGCGTCCGGCAGACCAGACAGTAGTCCCCGGGACGCTCAAGCGGCGAGGCACACTGCCGACACTCCATACACGAACAGTTCGCACTCGGCGCGAATAAGCCGGACGATTCGAATCGTCCGCCGTGAGAGACGGCATTTTCGGAGGCCGGTCACGCGAGGTCGTCGGGCGGGGCCTTCATGTACTCCCGAAGCAGGACGGTCGCGTAGGACCCTTTCGGGAGCGCGAAGGAGAACGTCGGCGGATCGCCCGACACCTCGAGATCAGTCCGCACCAGTATCGCCCGCCGGGTGCCCGACGATTCGAACTCGCCGGGCAGCTCGAAATCGGCCGGTTCGAGCTCGAGATCGTCGAGCACGTCACGGGCGATTTCGGCCGGCTCGCCCGCGCCGAACTCGGTGTCAGTTCCGACCAGCGGCGCGGTCACGAACGCCCGGCCGCGCTCGACGTGTCGGCGCGCCGTCTCGACGCGACGCTCGGTGACCGATTGTGTCCGACTCGTATCGGGCAACGCCGGATCAGGTGGGGCGTCGCTGTCGGCGAAGCAGATCACGTCGCCCTCGATCGGTTCGTCGAACGGCAGTCCGCGGCGGAGTCGCTCCGAGCAGATCCGGTTGAACGCGTACGACTGGGCGGCGTTGACCAGCAGGCGCTGGAGGTTGCTCGGCAGCGCGGTCAGCGCCGACCGGAAGTCGGCCGGCTCGTCGCCGTCGAGTTCGGCGAGTCGCTGCAACATCGCCCGCTCGTAGCCCAGGTACGCCGGCATCGCCTCGAGCGCCCGCTGCCACTCGCGACGCTCCCAGCTGTCTTCGACAGTCGCGCGTGCCGTCCGGGTTCGCTCGCGTTCGCGCTCGCTGGGATTTCCGACGTAGGTCCGGACGGCCTGCTCCCACTCGCGGCGGACGATCGCCAGTCCGACCTCGTGGGTGATCGCGCGGCGACTGCCGAAGCGCTGCTGGCCGAAGACGTTGGGCACGCCCACCCGGTCGCCGCCGAACGATCGCAGGTCGTCGGTGATCGACTCGATCGTATCAGTCCGGTTGGCCCCCGTGACCGTGATCTCGAAGCGGTTGCCCGCCAGATCGCCGAACTGCAGGCCGCGCCCGGTTCGGCCCAGTATCTCGATATCCGTCTCCGGCAGGTCGACGGCCGCGAGCGCGTCCGGATCGCCCTTCCGGACGGTGAACAGCTGCGTCGTGACCGCGTACTTGTCCTTCGTGCCGGCCCAGTCGATCCGCTCGCGGCTGATCCCCAGTCGGTCCGACAGCGCGCCCGCGAAGTCGTTGGTATCCCACTCTCGCAGCGTAGCCCGCAAAAGCACGTGCGGGTACGCGCCGGGATCGGCCGACAGCGGCTCGGGATCGACGGTCTCGATCTCCTCGACCCGGAAGTGTTCGGGCGACTCGCGGAGTCGGCCGCCGATCCCCGCCGCGTCGCTGACGTAGTAGTCGATCCCGACGGCCGCCTCGAGTGGGTGTGCCTCGCGCATCGCGTCGCCCGAACCCTGCAGCGGGAGGGGTAAAGCCCTGTCGTCACCGCCGCTAGCCCGATCGATGCGGAACAGACGGGGAACGGTCGCGATATGTTGGGTCCGTATCTTATGTCCCTACGGGTGAAACGACGCGATATGGTCACGGTTAGCCGATCGATCCACATCGATGCCCCTGTCGAGGACGTGTTCGCGTACCTGGACGATCCCCGAAACCACGCGGAGGTGACACCGAGTCTGGCGGAAGTCCGCAACGTCGAGGCGCTCGACAACGGCGGCAAACGCGTCGAACACACCTACAAGATGGCCGGCGTGGGACTCGACGGCGAACTCGTCGAGCGGGTCCACGAGGAAAACGAGCGGATGGTCTTCGAGATGCGCGGGAGCCTCACGGGCGAGATCGAGATCGAGACCACGGCGGCCGACCGCGGGACGGAACTGCGGTACAGCGCCGAGTACGAACTTCCGGGAAAAGTTCTCGCAACAGTGGCCAAGCCGTTCGTCCGCTGGTACAACGAGCGAGAGCTGCAAACGACGCTGGAAAACACGAAGACGCGGCTCGAAGCCGGCAGTTGAACCTCTCCCGTCGCGAATCTCCGTTTCCTCGGCTACAGCTCGAAGGTCTCGTCGCCCTCGAGGACGTGCACGTCGGCGTTACTGCCGGTCGCTTTCACCTCGCGGACGAACTCGTCGGTGTCGATCTCGATGGGCGGGAACGAGTCGTAGTGCATCGGGAAGGCGTGATCGACGTCCAGCCAGTCGACAGCGATGGCCGCCTGCATCGGCCCCATGGTGAAGTGGTCGCCGACCGGGACGGCGGCGGCGTCGGGTTCGAGATACGGTCCGATTACCTCGCGCATCTCGGTCATCAGGCTCGTATCGCCGGCGTGATAGAACGTCGTCGAGTCGGGATCGCTCCCCTGAGTGGGCTTGGTGTCCGAGACGATGAACCCGGCGGGCATCCCGCCGGTCGCCTCGTAGTCGGTGTCCATACCGTTGGTGTGATCGGCCCGGTGCATCGTCACGAACGCACCGCCCAGTTCGATCGTGCCGCCGAGGTTAAACCCGATCGTCTCCTCGACGCCGTAGTTGTCCTCGACGTAGCCCGCGACCTCGGGCGTCGCCGCGACCGGCGTCGACTGGAAGCGATCCACGTCGCCGATGTGGTCGGCGTGACCGTGCGTGAGCAGGACGTAGTCCGGATCGAGCGTCGCCGGATCGACCTCGGTTTTCGGATTCCCGAAGAAGGGGTCGATCAACAGGTCCGTCGATCCGACCGATACGTACCACGTCGAATGGCCGTGCCAGGTGAGTTCCATAGTGCAATCCCACGTACACGACGGAAACACTTATATCCTGAAGTGATCCTGTCTCGCGGCCGGATCGACACGGACGCTGTCGCCGCATTTTCCTCCAAGAACTATACCGGAGGAACACGTAGTACAGACGATGGCCACGCCACGGCGACCGGCCCAGAACATTTGTCGGACAGACGAGATTACCGTGCTGTACGTCGATGGCGATGCTGCAACCAGGCATTCACTGGCCGAGTCCGTCGAACGCGAGGACGAGCGGATTACCGTGTTGACCGCGACCGACGCTCGTGGAGCGCTCGACCAGTTCGTCGACGGCGGGGCCGACTGTATCGTCTCGGACTACGAGATCCCAAAGCGAGACGGGATCGACCTGCTCAAATCCGTTCGCGAAGACGATCCCGACCTCCCGTTCATTCTGTTCACTGATAGTGGTTCCGAGCGGGTCGCCAGCGAAGCGATCAGTGCCGGTGTCACGGACTATCTCCGGAAGGAGTCCAGTGGCGACCAGTACGCGCTGCTGGCAGACCGGATCGTCGACGCAGTCGACGAGTACCGCGCGGCCGGCACAGTCGAACGGCAGCGTGACGTCTGCAGAGCCGGCCAGGAGATTGCCGATATCGGGTTCTGGGAGTACGACGTCGAGGCTGAGACGGTCTACACCAGCGAAGGTCTGTTGGGGCTATGCGGTGTCGCCGCACAGCCTGACCTCCGGAAAGAGCAATTATTCGATTCTTATCATCCCGACGACCGCCCGGCAATCCGGGACGCGTTCGACCGGGCGGTCGAGGCGGGTGAGTCTTTCGACCTCGAACTGCGGCTAATCGATGACGACGGACACGAACGTTGGGTTCGCACTCAAGGAGAACCACGGATCAAAGACGGTGACACCGTTCGCGTCAGGGGGTCGGTCCAGGACGTCACCGAACACAAAGCGCAGAAGCGAGACCTCCGTGAAGACAGGGATCGATACCGGCACTTCGTCGAGCGCGCGACAGACGTCATCACCGTTGCAGACACGGACGGCACAATCCGATACGAAAGTCCGGCAGTCGAACGGATCTTCGGCTACCCGCCCGAAGAGCGGGTCGGAGATCCGGTATTCGAGTACGTGCATCCGGACGACCGCCAGCGTGTTCTCAGCCAGTTCAGGGAGCTCGTGGATAGAGAAGCGGACACGGCAGAGCGGATCGAATTCCGATACGAGGGGTCGGACGGTTCGTATCGCTGGATCGAGTCGATCGGCACCGATCGCACCGAGACAGTCATCGACGGCGTCGTCGTCTATTCACGCGATATAACGGACCGGAAAGAACGCGAACGGGAGATTCAACAACTTACCGAGCGTCTCAAACTCGCGGTGGACGGTGCCGGGTTAGGGATCTGGGACTGGGATATGACCACCGACGAGGTCGAGTTCAACGACCAGTGGGCCGAGATACTCGGGTATACGCCAGACGAGATCGAACCGCACCTGGACGCCTGGGAGAAACGTGTCCACCCCGAAGACGCCGATCCGGTTCAGGCGGCACTCGAGGAACATATCCGGGACGGCACTGATTTCTACGAGACCGAACACCGAATGCGAACGGCCGACGGCGACTGGAAGTGGATCAGGGACATCGGACGAATCGTCGAGCGAGACGACGATGGGACCCCTCTCAGAGCGGTCGGCGTCCACCTCGACATCGACGAACGGAAAGCGCACGAACAGGAGCTGGAACGGGCCCGCAGGGAACTCCGCCAGATAATCGATCTCATCCCGGACCTCGTCTTCGCCAAAAACCGGGAGGGCGAGTATCTACTGGCCAACGAGGCGGCTGCCGAACTGTACGGGACGACACGCGAAAACATCGAAGGGCGAAAAGAACAGGACGTCATCCCGGATCCAGCAGACGCCGAGGAGTTCAGGCAAGACGACCTCGAGGTGATCGAATCGGGCGAACCCAAATACATCCCAGAAGAGGAGATCACGACCGCCGACGGAGAGACACGCATCCTGCAGACACGCAAGATTCCGTTTGAGGTTCCCGGACGTGACGAGGAGGCCGTGCTCGGGTACGCTCGTGATGTGACCGATCTCAAACAGCACGAGCGGGATCTCGAGCGACGGAACCAGCAGCTCGACAAGTTCGCGAGGATCGTCTCTCACGACCTGCGAAACCCGCTCGAAGTCGCGTCCGGGCGGCTGGAGCTAGCCCGTCAGACGTGTGAGTCGCCACACCTGGACGATATCGAGACCGCACTGGACCGTATCGACACGATCATCGCTGACACGCTTGCGCTGGCTCGGCTCGGGCAGACGATCAACGAAAAGCAGGACATCAACCTCAGGGCCCGTGCCGAGGAGTGTTGGGACAGTGTCGAGACGGCGGGGGCGTCGTTCGACCCGCCGGAATCGGTGACGATACGGGCGGACCTGGATCGGCTCAAGCACGTCTGTGAGAACCTCTTCCGGAACGCGATCGAACACGGCGGCGAAGGCGTGACTGTGAGCGTCGACCGTCTCGAAGACGGGTTCGCGATCACCGACGACGGGTCCGGTCTCCCCGAGGACGTCGACATATTCGAGCCCGGGGCCACTACCAGTGCTGACGGCAACGGGTTCGGTCTCGCGATCGTCGAGGAGATCGTCACCGCACACGGATGGGATATCCACGCGACAGAGAGCGAAGACGGCGGTGCACGGTTCGAAATAACGGATGTGGACCTCCGCGAGACGGGCGAAAGATAAGTCGTTCCGGCATCACACTACTGATGATGGATCCGTTCCCGACGTACGTCGATCTGGCCGAGAACCCGACGACCGGGCAGGGCCACCACTGGATGTTCGAATACGTCGAAGGGGTCCCGCTACGGTTCACCCTCCAGTCCGACGGTCGGCTCGCCTTCGCCGGGAAACAGCGCCGATACGAGGACAGTTCGGAACCGCCGAGCGTCGCCCCCGCGATCGAGACAGTCCGGTCGGGATTCCGACGGGACGCCTTCCGGGAGGCGGTCGCGGAGCCCGACTCGGTCACCTTCTACGGGATCGCCACCTGCCAGCACCGGATCGAGTACGACTGGGACGAACTGCCCGCGTTCCTGGGATACGACGTTCGCGTCCCCGGCCGTGGCGGGTTGCTCGCTCCGGAGCGGGCACACGCGAGTTTCGACCGGCTCGGGCTCGCTCCGGCACCGCCGGTCGACCGCGAGATCCGGGCCGACGCGATCGATCCCGGCCGCGAGCAGCTCCCCGACAGCGACTGGGCCGACCGACCTGTCGCCGGACTGGTCTTCGCCGACAAGCACGGCTGGCGCGGCAAACTGCTCGATCCCGACCGACCGCCCGGGCCCGAGGCGTCGTTCGACTCGCCAGCATCCGCCGCCGAAGCCCTGCTCTCCGGCGACCTCCCGGCGTCCGGGAACGTCGAGGCGACGCTGCGACAACTGGCGCGCCGTTACCGGGCCACGCTGGCCGACGCTAACGTGGACCCCACGTCTTCCGCGTTTCGGAGCGCGGTCGCCGAACACCTGCAGCGACGCTCGAAGTGACTTATCAGCGAATACCTCGGATAACTCGACGACAGACGCTCGGAGTGGCTCGACGACAGACGCTCGTCTGACGGGTATTTAGGGGATGTGCGTGAGACGTTCACGCAATGGGACGTCTCGTCATCGACATGCCGACCGAACTCCGCGTTCGATCGGATCCGGCGGACAGCGAGCCCCAGCCGTGCACGGACAGCAACGTAGAGGGAGAGTCGCTCCCGCCGGACGTGCGGCGGTTCCTGTCGTGGTTCGCCTGCTGGTCGCCGATCAGTCGCTGAGCCGGTCGGCGATCCGCTGGGCCCCGAGCGTCGCCGCGAGCGCGGGTTCGTCCGGTGCGACGGCCTCGATATCGCGGTTGAGTTCGTCGCTGGCTCGCTCGGCAAATTCGTCGACGATGCCCGGGATACAGGCCATCCCGCCGGTGAGCACGACCGGCTTCTCGAGCGCGAGGTTGTACACCTTCATGTGTTCGTTGGCCAGTTCCGGCAGGAAGGTGTTGGCGAACTCGTCGACCACCTCGTCGACGTACTCGTCGACGGCGTCCATGACGCTTCGCTCGATCGTGAACTCGTGTGCGCCGCCGCCGGGCTGCTGGATGACGTCGGTAAAGGGCTCGTAGTCCTCGAAGTCCGCGTGTTCCTCCTTGTACTCGCGGGCGGTCTGAACGTCGATGTTGACTCGCCCCTGCGTCTCTTCTTCGACGTAATTTGCGATCACACGGTCGACCTCGTTGCCGGTGACTGCGCCCGTCGTGTACGGCGCGAGTTGCTCGCCGCGCCGATAGGCCGAGGCCTCCAGGTTCGTCGACCCCAGGTTGACCGCCAGCAGGATCTCGTTGATCGCCTCCAGATCCTCGCCGAAGGCCGGGATCGTCCCGCACAGCGACTCGGGATAGCTCTCGACCAGTTCCGTCCCGATCGAGCTGTTCTCGATGACGGTTTCGAGGTTCTGCAGCCCCGCCTCGTTGTCGATCGTCGGGATGGCGTAGACGACGGTACTGTCCTCGGGGACGCCGTTCGCCTCGATGACCTCCTCGAAGAACGTGCTCGTCAGTTCCGCCCGGTCGTCGTCCTCCGGCAGCCCGGACCTGAGCATGAACTCCACCCGGTCGGGGTACTCCCGAGCCGCTTCCTCGCCGTAGAGGACCTGCTCCTCGCCGGTGAGCGCATCCTCGTAGGTCGCCATACAGGTCAGTGTGTTCACGATCTCCAGATCGCCGTCCCCGTCGGGATAAGCGATCACGGTCCTGGTGCTACCGAGTTTCACTCCGACCGGAACGGGTCCGTCCGTCGAACTGTCGGCCGCGTCGTCAGTCTCGTCGTCCTCGCTCATACGCCTGCGTGATGGTCCCCCCGAAGTATATAACCGCCCGGAAAAGGTAGCGAATTTTATTGTTGTACGGAGATACGATCGGGGGTTGCCCGGTCGACGCTCGTCCGCTCGGAGGCGTCGAGGCTCGCAAGACGGGAGTCGACGGCGGCGATCGCGCTACGGATCGGTCCGAGAGCCGCCGTCGTCGAGCGCCCGCCAAGAGAGGCGCGGCGACCGCGCGGCCGCGACCTGATCGATCCGGCTGGCGGTCGTCCGGTGCGGTGCCGACTCAAGCGCGTCCGCGTCGGCGTCGCCGGCGGCATCGAACGCGGCCACCAGCAGATCGAGCGTCTCCCTGGACTCGGCCTCGGTCGGTTCGACCATCAGTGCCTCCTCGACGAGTTCGGGCCACTTCGTCGTCGGCGGGTGCACGCCGTGATCGAGCATGTGCTTGGCCACGTCGGCTGCGTCCCGATCGCCGGCGCTGGCGACGAACTCGTGGTGAAACGGGCCGTACGGCACCTCGAAGTCGATCCGCTCGGCCAGGTAGTTGGCGTTGAGGACGGCCTTCGCGCTCGCGTCGGCCAGCCCCTCGTCGCCGAGTCGCCGGATATACGCGTAGGCCTTCAGCAGGACGAGCCAGTTGCCCTCGAACCCGTGGACCTTCCCGATCGAGTGGGCGGGCTCGTAGCGCTCGTAGGTGCCTCCGTCAGTCTCGCGGACGTGGGGCGCGGGCAGGTACGGCGCGAGGTCCTCGCGTACGCCGACCGGCCCGGCACCCGGCCCGCCGCCGCCGTGAGGCGTCGCGAAGGTCTTGTGGACGTTGTAGTGCATCACGTCAAAGCCCATGTCGCCCGGCCGGGCCTGTCCGAGCAGGGCGTTGAGGTTCGCCCCGTCGTAGTAGACCAGCCCCCCCGCGTCGTGGACGACCTCGGTGACGGTCTCGATGTCGCGCTCGAACAGCCCCAGCGTGTTCGGGTTCGTCAGCATGAGCGCCGCGGTTTCCTCGCCGACCGCGGCCTCGAGCGCCTCGAGGTTCACCCGGCCGTCGTCGCCGCTGGGCAACTCGACGACGTCGAACCCCGCCATCGCCGCACTGGCGAAGTTCGTCCCGTGTGCGCTGTCCGGAACCACGACCTCCGTCCGGTCCTCGCCCCGCTGTTCGTGGTATGCCCTGGTGATCAGCAACCCCGTGTACTCGCCAGCCGCGCCGGCCGGCGGCTGCAGCGTCACGGCGTCCATCCCGCCGATCCGGCCGAGCCACTCCTGTAGTGTCGCCATGACTTCGAGTGTCCCCTGGACGCTCTCGTCGGGCCGGTCCGGGTGGACGGCCGCGTTCTCGTCGCTCGCGACGCGTTCGAGCAGCGCCGGGTTGTACTTCATCGTGCAACTGCCCAGCGGAAACGGACCGCTGTCGACCCCGTAGGTCTCCTGTGAGAGGCGCGTGTAGTGGCGCGCCAGCTCCGGCTCGGCAGGGGCTGCCATCGTGAGTTCGTCACGGGTCAGCTCCTCGGGCAACGGCGCGTCGTCGATCTCGACCGTTTCGGAGCGCTTCTCGATCAACAGCGGCTCGTAGCGGTCCTCGTCGGCCCACCGCGCCTGATCGTAGCGCATTCAGGCCACCTCCGAGAGCGCGGCGACGAGGCCGTCCGTCGCGTGTTCGTTCGCGTCGGTCACGCACAGCTGGAGGCGGTGGTCGTCGACCGCGTGAACGGCGTAGCCCCGATCCAGCAACGCGTCGCGTATCTCCGGGGCGGGCCGATCCGTGGCGGCGAGAAACTCCCGGAAGTGGTGGCGGTCGTGAACCGGCGCGCGGACGCCGTCGATATCGTCGACTCGAGACGCGAGCGTCCGCGCGTCCCGGACGGCCCGCTCGGCCAGTTCGAGCAGGCCGTCCGGGCCGAGCCAGGCGAGGTGGATCGCCGTCCGCAGCGCGACCCACGCCT
The DNA here is from genome assembly GCF_017094525.1 of Halapricum desulfuricans. Classification (NCBI taxonomy): domain Archaea; kingdom Methanobacteriati; phylum Methanobacteriota; class Halobacteria; order Halobacteriales; family Haloarculaceae; genus Halapricum; species Halapricum desulfuricans. Next base: position 1,147,602 of record NZ_CP064788.1, read on the forward strand.
GATTGGTGCAGATGTTCGAGGTCGCCCGCTCGCGGCGGATGTGCTGTTCCCGGGTCTGCAGCGTCAGCGTGTAGGCCCGCCGCCCGCGCTCGTCTGTTCCAGCCCCGACCAGCCGTCCGGGGACCTGCCGGAGGAACTGCTCGCGCGTGACGAACAGGCCGTGTCCCATCCCGTGGGCGTGGCCGAGTCCGAGCGTCCCGGCATCGCCGACGACGACGTCCGCGCCGACGCTCGCCGGCGTCTCCAGCAGCGACAGCGCGACCGGGTCGGTCCCGAGACAGAACAGCGCCTCGCTGTCCGCGGCGAGGTCGCCGACGGCCGACAGTCGCTCCTCGATCGTCCCGCGGACGGTCGGGTTCTCCGCGTAGACCATGAGCGTGTCCGAATCGACCATCGACGTCAGCGCGTCAAGATCGGCGTTGCCGTCGTCGGTCGGGTAGGACTCGACGGTGAGATCGGCCCCCTCCGCGTAGTTTTCGAGCACCGACCGTCGCCGGAGCGGGAGCAGTTCGGGAACGAGCACGCGCGAGCCGCTGGTCGATCGCACCCGGGCGGCGAGCGTCGCGGCCTCGCCGAGGGCGGTCGCGTGGTCGTACATCGAGGCGTTCGCGACCGGCAGGCCGGTCAGGTCGACGAGCATCGACTGGTACTCGAACAGCGCCTGCAGGAACCCCTGGGCGATCTCGGGCTGATACTGCGTGTAGGAGGTCAGAAACTCGGAGCGCGAGGACAGCCGATCGACCACCGCCGGGACGTGATGGACGTAATGGCCCCGGCCCAGAAACGAGGTCATGTCGTCGTTTTCCGCGAGCGTCCCCGCAATCTCCCGGGCCGTCCCCGCGTCGTCTCGCGCTTCGATCCCGAAGGCCCGATCGAACTGCACCGCCTCGGGGATGTCGAACAGTTCGTCCACGTCGTCGGCTCCGACCGTCTCGAGCATCGCCCGCGTCTCCGCGTCCGTGTGAGGAGCGTACGGACTCCCCTCGCGCGTCCCGGTCATGTAACGACCGAGCCTACCGGCCGGGCGCATATATCGATTGCCGTCAGGCCCACGCGCTCTGTCGTCGACGGGTCGGCTCTGTGAACGGGCTCGCTGTTCGCGGCCCACAGCGAGATATATAGCAATACGTAGCGATCATAGAAATCCTCGTATATGCCGAGAATAAAGGGGGGACGATGACAGCAGATCCCGTTCGATTCGGATTCGTCTGTGTCCAGAATGCCGGCCGGAGTCAGATGGCGACGGCGTTCGCCGAGCGCGAGCGCGACCGGCGCGGGCTCGAGGACGAGGTCGAGATCCTCACTGGGGGCACCCGGCCCGCGGACCACGTCCACGAGGAAGTCGTCGAGACCATGCGCGAGCTGGACATCGACATCTCGGATCGGACGCCGCGCGAGATCACACACGAGGAGACGGGGTCGTGTGATTACGTCCTCACGATGGGCTGTTCGGCCGAGAACGTCTGCCCGGCAGTCTGGCACGGAGAGAGCCGCGACTGGGACCTCGAGGACCCGGACGGCAAGGACCCACAACGCGTCCGCGAGATCCGTGACGAGGTCCAGCGACGGGTCGAGTCGCTCTTTGACGACGTGTTCGAATCGGGCGAGCAGCAGTGAACCGCCTCGGGGTCGTCACTCTCGCAGGTTCGTGACGGCCATGACGTCCTCGAGCGGGGCAGTCCGGAAATCGGAGTCCGCGACGACGAGTTCGTCGCCGGTCGAGCGGGCGGTCGCGGCGATGAGCATGTCCGTCGTCGAGAGATGCATTCCAGCAGGCTTCAACACTACGAGGGTCCGTCTGAAACCCGGGAAATCCACACCACACACTGCTGAAGGCAGTGGTGCGGAACTGTTCTCATAGCGTGATGGTTGGGCTGGCAACATCGTTTCCTCTCTGGTGATTGGCAAGTGCAACGACCAATTGCGGGCAAAGGGCGATGAAGACGTGTGACTTGACGCGTGCTCGGCCTCGGACCCGCGGGGTCCCGAGGCCGAGATCCTTGCAGACGCCAATCGCTGTTTCAACCCGTGAACGTTCTGCATACGTTTCCTCAAGCTGGCGTTGCCAGAGACGAACGGTGTCGCTGTGCTCTTTGATTCGCTCTTCGACACGGTATTCTATGTCTGGAGGATCGTCCGTATTCCGTGGGTTGTACGGCGATATCGGCACGACTGACGCTCGAAGCTACACTGTCGCCAGACATTCTCGTTGTGGAGTTCCAGCGCCATCGGACGGGGGCCATAGATGTCGCGGTAGAAGCAGTGAAGGACACCTTTCAGGAGTTCTGGAGGTTGGTGAACCCGTGTTCGCCCCCTTGGATCGGGGGCGAACACGGAATAATCAGTGAGGAACGACAAATCGAGGTGTTCGAACAGTGCCATCGTCTCTGTCTCCAATGCTTTGAAAACCTGTTCGACCGTATCGTTACTCGGTAGGACGGACTTGCTGCTGGACACATCAATTTCGTCCTACCACTCCCTTGTGAAGACTTCTGCACCAGCGCCCCCCGTTAGCGTGAATCTTGACGTACGCTCACTCAGAACGCCGGCTACCGCAGTGCTTCTGAGCCAGACGTAGTTGAACAGGAGTCCACAATGCCCTCTCCGTGCAGCGGTTTACCACTGTATATTACTGATAGTATTAAACTAGAACGAATGCATCGTCGGCCAGCCGTACGAAGAACTGGAGCGACATGGCCCGAGCGCCGGCACCGTCACCCGTCTTCCGGCGTGATCGTCGTCTCTTCGAGATCGGAGAACTCGTCGATGACCTCGACGAAGACACCGACGCTTCCGCTTTCGGTACCGAGTCCGACGATGACGTGCTGGTCTCCGGGTTCGGTCACGTCGACGCTTCGTTCGACAGTGACCGGAGCGTCGACGCCGGGGCCGCCGTCAATCGTCGTGGACACGGTGTACTGTCCGGCATCCTCAAGAACGCCACCGTAGGTCGTCGCCGTGCCCTCGTCCTCGGTTTCTCCCTCCGGTGGAATATCGAACGTCGCATCAAGCGCGGTCGTCTCGTCCGGATCCGTGACGACGACCGACCCCGTGATCCGGTGTTCTGTCGTGTTGAACACGTTCACGTCCTCGAGGACGAGTCCACCGAAGAAATCGAGCATCTCCGAACAGCCGGCCAGCACGGCCGTCGTCACGCTCGCACCGGCCGCCAGCACGCGCCGGCGGTCAAGCGCTCTGCCATCAATACCCTCAACGGCAGTCCATCGGTCCATATCGGACCCATGCAGCCCCGAGATATGAAACCGGATCGAGCGTTTCGCACCCGGAAACGTACCGCTGGCTCGCGAGCGCTCCGTACCCGGGGCTACACCACCGGACAGCGACCGTTCCGTGACCGCCGTGCTATCGCCCGTGTCACTGCTCGTCGAGCGTCGTCCGCGCGACGACCCCCGACAAGTCGTCGACAGTGACGATGACGATCACTTCCCGGTCGTCCGACTCGACCATGACGTTGAGGCACCTGATCGAATCCGCCGGGCATATCGACGACTCGAAACCGGACGGACGGGCCCGGATCGTCACCTCGTCGCGCTCGGGGACGAACGATATCGTTCCGGGTGTATCGCCGGCGGTGTTACCAGGTGCCGTGGAACGTGTCGAACTCCAGGTCTTCGAGGGATTCCTCGCCGACTGCGATCCGGTACTCCTGGGGGGTGAGGATCGGCTGTTTGAACTGCGGGCCGTCGTCGGTCGTGATCCGCGGACAGGCCGTGTTAACGTAGGCGTCGAGCCCGAAGTTCGTCAGCCGGTCGGGCGTGACCTCGTCCATCGTGATCATGTAGGCGTCGTCGTTGTTCTCGACGATCTCCTGTGCCGTCTCCCAGCGGCCCTGCCCGATCTTCGTCGAGAAGATGACGCCCCACGTCTCGGCGTCCATCGCCTTGTGGACGGCGGCGTAACGCTGTTTCATGAACTTCTCGGAGTCGGCCAGATCGAGGACGTTGTTCACCGGGTCGGCGATGACGACCGTCTTCTCGGGGTGTTCCATCGCCAGTCCCAGCGGGTGGAACTTCCCGCCGCCGACATAGAGGATCTGGTCGGCGTCGACGTCCGCGCTAGCGTAGTTACAGCCCAGGACCTGCCCCTCGTGGGTCAGCCGCTCGTCGCCCCGGCGCGTGTGGACCGTGTACCCGCGGCCCTCGAGCCACTCGCGCATCTCGTCGAACTTGTTCATGTGCTGGGCGGTCGTCACGAGACCGACGTTCTCGTCTTCCTCGGGCGGATCGAGCTTCTCCTCGAAGGCCCGTTTCATGATGGGGAAGACGTCCACGTTCGAGAACAGCGGGACGTAGATGATCTTCTCGGACTGTTTCATCGGGGAGTGACCGAAGTGGACGAACACGTCCGTCCGACGCATGAGGTCGGTGTCCAGATCACAGGCACCGTAGCAGTGTTCGCCCGACAGCAGCACGTTCACGTCGTCGGGCAGTTCCGACCGGAGGTCGTTGACGACGGCGGGACCGCGCCGTTTGAGCCCCTCGGGGAACTGCAACCCGACTGAGGTCGCGTCGCGCTCGTCGACTTCGGAGATAATCCGATCGAGTTCGTAGTCCCACTCGCGGTCGTGCTTGAGAGAGAGGCCGGTATTGCGGAGATCGCCCTCGGTCCGTTCTTGACTCATTGAACCGTCTTAACCGTCGAGACTGTTTAAGAGGCGTGTTTCCGGAAGGCCAGTCGAGAGACGGAGTATCCTTTCGCGGGTCCCGATCCGCTGGGGTTCGAGGCCGTCCCCGACGGCGCGGCCGACCCGCCCTCGTTCGATGGAGAGCAGGTCTACGAATCGGACGTCGCCCGGGGGATTATCGACGTCCTCGACTGGCCGAGCGGGTGGACGACGCTCGTGTACGGCCGTTCGCAGGACGGCTTCGAGTCACCGAACTGAGGGAGCTCTCGCCGGACGGAGAGATGGTCAGTTCCCGGACGCTGGACGCGGTCCCGTCGAACAGGGTCTGGCATCTGGAACAGCCCGGAGAGCGACTCGTCGTGGGCGGACAACGAGAGCAGGACGACCGGGGAAGCGTCGTGGTTCCGTGGTGTCGACTCCGAGTTCGCGTTCGATGCCGACTGGCGGACCATCTACGCCGGTGTGACCGTCGAGGATACGGGGCCCGACACGCAATTCTGGTCGGTCACGACCACCCACGAAGGCGTGCTGGCAGGCGGATTGAACGCCGGAGACGTGTGGCTCGTCTCCTACGCCAACGGCGAGGAATCCTGGCGACGAACGATCACCCACGGCGAGGAGGCCTACATCGTCGAACACCTCGCTGCCGGGCAGACGGGAACGTACGCAGTAGCCCAGACGAACCAGTTCGCGACGGGAAACAACCACCTGCTGTTACTCTCGCTCGGTGGAGAGGGATCCGTCGAATGGGCGCGCGTCTTCGATCCGAACTACGAGGAGTACACCGAGGGGCCGATGGAGCTGTACGGTCATGGGATCGTCGACGCCGGCGGACCGGTCCTCGTCGGCACCACCAGTGATCGGGTCTGGCTGGCCGCGACCGAGCCGGACGGAACGATGCGGTGGGCCGGCTATTACCCCGGTTCCCGGGAGTCTCGGACTGTCAGATCACTCGGAATCGAGGCGAGTGCAGAGCGACGCTCGCTGTACGGCAGCACCGGAACTCATCAGGAGGAGACACCCTGGCTCGCCTGGCTGGATCCGTGACGGCGTCGCAGCCAGCCCAAACCCACACGGCGATCAGGACTCGACGTCGTCCCGAAGGTCCTCGACGTGCGTGCGGACGACTCTCAGTGTCGCGTCGGCGTCGGCGTATCCCTGGTCGTACTCCTCGAACGCGGCGTCGATGGCGTCCAGAAACTCCTCGACAGAGGTGTCTGTGTCGGTCATACGCGGCTGTTCGGTCCGGTCGCTGTAAGTCAATTCCGGATTAACACCATTCGCAGACCGGATTCGGCCGGTTGCCGTCTCGATTCAGTCGATGACATCACGTCCTGTCGTCTCGAGCTAGCCGGCATCATCACGGCATCGCCGTCTCGAACGCGTCGAGCGCGTCGTCACTGCCGGCGACCAGCAGTCTGTCGTCGGGGCCGACCTCGAAGTCGGGATCGAAGTCGTCAGGAGCCGCTCGCCCCACCTGACGCACGCGTACGGGACGCCCCTGATAGTGGTTGCTGGACGTCTGTTCCGTGCGGTCACATCGGTAAATCGGTATAGCAACCACTATGGCCCGCCACACTCCGAGCGGTCGGTCAGTTTCATCCCGAAAGGGGATACCAGTGATGCCACGGAACAATATCACTCCGGCTGACCGTCCGTTTCGAACCACGCCACGACCTGGTCCGCGATCGACTCCGAAAGGTCGGTCAGATAGACCGTCCCCCAGACCGTGACGACGAGCGCGCCGAGTGCGTTGAACAGCAGATCGCCCATCGTGTCGTCGATCCCGTACTGGATGAGCACGGCCTGAACCCCCAGCGCGGCGGCGCTCTGATCGAGTGCGAACTCGAGAATCTCCCAGACGACGCCGGCGGCGAACACGAACAACAGGATGAACGCGCCCATCAGCTTCGGGGGGACATAGACGCGCTCGACGTGGACGTGGATCGCCCGGAAGACGGCGTAGCCGCCGGCGGCGACGACCGTCGCCGACAGCGCGTGTGTGAAACGGTCGAACAGCGGGATCTGAGAGTAGAGTCCGGTCGAGCCCAGCGCGTGCAGGGACACCGCGGCGGTGATCCAGAGGACCAGTCCGACGTCCATCGCGAGGTCGTATTCGCGGCGCAAAATTGCCGGGACAAACGTGATCGCGAGCATGACTGCCGCGTTGACGATCACTGCCAAATCGCGCGCGTACAGCCCTCCAAGCAGGATCACGACGAGCAGCACCTGCATCGCGCGGCTGGCCTGGCGCTGTCGACGCGGGCTGATCGAGAGCCGATCGCGCAACCGCCGCGACTCAGACGCGTTACGTGTGCCGGACGTGAGATCGTCTCCAGCCCTCGGATCACCTTCCGGTTCCGGCGGGACGTACGTTCGGTCGGACTGGTCGTCGTCCCGCGAGCGAACGAACAGGTCGAAGAGTACGCCAGCGCCGATCCCGGCACAGCCGGCGGCGACGAACTCCACCATTATGTCGGCGTTGATCGCGTCCTGGCTGCGCCCGTCGAGTACGAACGCCGTCTCGAAGAGCACGTCCGAGGTCCACTGGAGGACGTTCCAGACGCCGGCGACCGCGAGCGTCGTCAACACGACCAGCACGATCGCGAACGAGCGGTTCATCCGGACCGACGTGAACTGGTGCAGTTCGGTGATGACGAGCAGCGCGAGCGCAGCCACGGCCAGGTACGCCGGGATGTCCGTTCGGAAAGAGTGGCCCAGCAACGCCTGCCAGAGGATCGGCGCGAGCACGAGCGCGATCAGTTCCCAAGGCGGCATTGCCCGTCGCTCGCGGAAGACAATGGCTGGAATCAAAACTATCACCGCGACGACGAGCGCGATGAACGTCCAGTTGAACGCCCCGTCGAAAAGTGTCTCGACGATCGTCAGCGCGAGCACGGCGACGGCGACCCAGCCGACGATCACGTCGCGTTCCCGGCTCGCGAGCAACGCGCTCAGCTGGTTCATGTCTAGGTGTACTGGACCAAAGGACAAGCGTCTTTATCTGGCCGGGAGGAGAACCCGCAACTGCACTGAACACCCACCTATGACAGGACCACTTCGCGCGACTGCCGGCTGGCTGGCCCGCCGTTCGACGCTCCCGACGGCCGTGCGAGCCGTCTTCGGCTACTACGACCACACCGGGCGGTTCGACCTTGCGAGTCTACGGCTGAAATCGACCGTCGACGACCGGACCGAGGCGATGGTCGAGGACGTGTTCACGAGCGTCGAGTCGGCGCTCGCCAGGGAGTTCGGCGTCGAGTCGGTCAGCTTCGAGTACGACACCAAGTTGCTGTTGCCGGCCGAGTTGACGCTGGGGTATCTCTACCGGCGCGCACAGCGCCGCGCCGACGGCGTCGACCCGGTCGCCGAAAGCACGTGGGCCAGCCGCGTCGACGACGCGGTCGGGAGCGAGGCGTACCGCGCACCGACTGACCCGGCCGAGTGGGATACCGACCCCGACGACCCCCGGGAACTGGTCGATCGAGCGGAGTATCTCACCCAGGTCGTGATCGGGGCGCTGCTCGACGGCGACATGCGCGACGCCGTCAACGACGCCGAATACGAGGACTTCGAGGTCTCGTTCGACGTCGACCGCGAGGAACGGGCGAGGGTCGCACGGGTCGCCCAGGAGACCCTGCAGGCCGATCTGGAACACCGTCTCGAAGCGCTCCCGGACGAACTCACCGAGATCTACGAGTGGGCGGTCGACCTCTCGGAAGCACATCAGGACCGCGACCCGCATTTCCGTGACCTCTACGAGCGCGCCCGCGAGGGCGACGGCGACGCCCGCACGAGCATCGAGGCGGAGTACCGTGACGCGCCGTTCGACGCCGATACCGACGTGTTCACCGACGAGGAACGCGACCTGCCGTATCTCTGGACGCAGTACGCCCGGGTCGGCGTGATCTACGACGCGATGATCGAGATGTACCGCGCCGCTGGGCTGCCGGTCGAGACGGCGTTCAAACGCTCGATCGTGCTGTCGATCGTCGCGGCCCAGATCTGGCTCGACGACGTCGACGACTACGGGGCCGACGTGGAAGACGGACAGCTCACGCCCGTCACCGCCGAGTATCTGCTGGCCGAGGGCGACCGCGAGGCGGCCCGCCGCGTTCGGGGCCTGACCGAACGGTATCTCGACCTCGCGCGAACCTACGCCGCCGAGACCGAGTCGCCGCTGACTGGCATCGCGACCGAGTACATCTACCTGTCCGGCGACCCATACGTTCTTCCGGGAACGGACTAGCCCCCGAGCGGACGAAAGACATTCTACCAGGCTTTTATACTAACGCGCCCACGGAACGGGTAATGACGGGGCTCGAAAACATCGCACGGGGCGTCGAGCGGTACTCGACGCTCGCACGGATCGCCGGTCGATCGCTGCTGGACGTGGACACGAACCCGGTTCCGAACTCGTGGACCCACATCACCAAGATCGATCCGGAAGACGAGAAGAAGGTACCGCTGTTGTTCCCGCTGTATCTCCAGCACACGAGCGCGCTGGAGGTCGGCGGCTCGCGGGATGTGACCGGCCAGAACACCGAGGAGACGCTCGAACTCGTCGCCGACCGACCAGTGCCGGCCTTTCAGGAGCCGAGCGGTCCCAAACAGGTCACGACCGACACCCACTCGAAGGCGGAGTTTCTGGCCATCCCCGAAGTGCTCAACGGCGACGTCGAGGCGCTGATCGGCCAGTTGGGGTCAGGCGTCGAGTACATCGAGTCCGACCTCGCGCCGGAGATGATCGCCGAGAAGCTTCCCATCTCGCCCGGCGAGACCATCGAGGATCGGCTCGCGGCGTTCGCGACGTCCTGGCTGCTCAAGGAGGCGGTCTTCGAGGCGTACATCATCATGAACCCGGACAGCGCGGCCGCCCGCGAGAGCAACGTCACTGAGGCCGACCTGCTTGATCCGCGGACGGCCAAACAGCGCGCGATGGCCGCCGAGCGCCACCTCGGGAGCGAACTCATCTATCTCGAGTACTCGGGAACGTTCGGCGGCGAGCAAGCCGAGGCGATCCTCGAAGCCGTCGACGATGGCCGCCGGTGGTCGCGGCTGTGGTACGGCGGCGGCCTCGACAGCCGCGAGAACGCGCGGACTGTCCTCGACGCCGGTGCGGACGCCGTCGTCGTCGGCAACGTCTTCCACGAGATCGCCGACGAGGAGGCCGACATCTGCGAGCGAGCCGTCGAGGAACTCGACGTCGACGCGACCCGCGAGGAGATTCTGGAGTGGCTCGAAGACGACGTCGACATTGCCGACAGCAGCGCGGCCAGCTACCTCTCGACGATCGTCGACGTCCCTAACCCCGAGGGCCGCGCCCGGGAGTACCTCGTCACGACCGTCCGGACCTGGCTCGCGGTCCAGGACGTGGTCGCGGACCTCGACGAGAAGGGCGTCGCCTCGATCCCGGAGATCCGAGAGCTGTTCCGCTCGACGGAGTTGCCCGGCCGGTCGGACGTGACGGCCGTGCTCGACGAGGAGTCGTTCCTGACGGACGTGCTCGTCGCGCTGGCCGCCCCGCGATACGGGCTTGAGGCCGACGGCCCGCCGGTCGAGCACCTGAGCCTCAAGATGGCGTGACCGGGGTCGGACTAGTTACAGCGGGACGACGATCGCGCCCACCGTCTCCAGTTCCGAGCCGGCGATCCGGAGCATGGCGCTGGTGACGATCCCGAGCGCGAGGCTGACCGACCAGACCCCGACGGCGACGCGGCCGACGCGTGCGTGTGCGGTGTCCGCGAGTTCCGTCGGCGTGCGGGTTAGTCCCAGCAGGACGGCGTATATCACGAGCGGGACCGAAAGCGCCGAGCAGATCAGATGGACGGCGAGGATCAGCAGGTACGCCGTCCGGAACAGGCCGCTCGCCTGGATGTACAGCTCGCCGCCGCCGCCGACTTTCCAGAGGTACAGCACCAGAAACCCCAGCTCCAGGGCGACGGCCGTCACCATCGCGGCCCGGTGGCGCTCGATCCGGCGCTGGCGGATGTAGTAGACGCCCGCGAGCAGCGCGGTCAGGGTCGCGGCGTTGATCACCACGATGACGTTGCTGAGCAGTCGGACAGTCGGTTCGCCGATCGAGGGAAACAGCGGGACGAACCCCTCGAAGGCGTTCATGACGAGAGCGTAGCCGACCGCCGTGATCGCCGCGGCGACCCCGAGCGTGTGCGATCGGACTCTCCGGCGGAGCGCTGTCAGGACAGCCATTGGTCGGTGTCCGGGCCCCAGTGGCTTTTGCCTTGCGCGGCGCGGGTTGTCCGCTCCTTGTCACCGGAGGGGGAAATCCTGCCTAGAACTGACCGGCGGGACCACCTTCCACCCGACGGGTCCGTATTCTGTCTCGTCCGTTCGATAGCACGAGTGTTTCTGTCAAAGAGAGCAACGTTTTCAATCCGACCCCCGTCCGTTGTCGTATGGCTAATCCGATCCCCGATAGCATCGAACAGTTCGCACGCGTCGTCGGCCCGGACGGCGACGAGGTACTCGCCGAGATGGACGCGTACGCCGACCGCGAGGGCTTTCCGACGGTCGGCCCCGCCGTCGGCGGGTGGCTCGAACTGCTCGCGCGCATGGTCGGGGCCGAACGGGTCTTCGAGTTCGGGTCGGGGTACGGCTACTCCGCCTACTGGTTCTGTCGGGCGCTTCCCGACGACGGCGAGATCGTCCTCACCGAGATCGACGAGGACGAACTCGAACTGGCACGCGAGTACCTCGACCGCGGGGACTTCGGGGCGAGTGCGCACTTCGAGTTGGGCGATGCGATCGAAACGATCAACTCATACGACGGCCCCTTCGATGTGGTGTTGATCGACAACGAGAAACACCGATACAGAGAGGCCTTCGAAGCCGTCCGAGAGAGGGTCGCTCCCGGCGGGGTCGTCGTGGCGGACAACGCCGTCGCCGGGAGCACGATCGACCACGAGGATGTCCGACGACTGCTCGAGGGCGAGTCCATCAACGCGACCGGTCCGACCGAGGGAATCGCCGACTACCTGTCGGCCGTCCGGGCAGATCCCGACTTCCAGACGACGCTGTTGCCCGTCGGTGAGGGCGTCGCAGTGAGCTACCGGACTGCCTGATACTGCCGGCTGTAAGTTCGTAAAGATATTCGCCACCCCGGGGTGGCGAATTCCTTCAGTTTGTTACAGCCGACAGTATGAGTTTACCCACGAGTGAACTCTGGGGTTCACACGGTCACAGACCGTGTAGCCCACGGTTGGGTGTTCCGAACTCACAGTGGAATGCTGACGACTGCCACAGCCACCCGCGAGCCACGGCCGTTTCGAACTGCCCCATTTATCGTTTGTTTAGGTTTCAGACAGCTTCCGGCAAATATCGATGATTTAATTGAGAGGCGTGGTCAAGCACGGCTGAAACATGAGTAATTCAAGCGCAGGACGCGAAACGTGGGCGACACGCATCGGATTCATCCTCGCGGCGGTCGGAAGCGCCGTGGGGCTCGGCAACATCTGGCGGTTTCCGTTCCAGGTCGGTCAGAATGGCGGTGCAGCGTTCGTCATCATGTATCTCGCGTTCGTCGTGCTCATCGGGTTCCCGGCGATGATGGTCGAGTTCGTCGTCGGGCGCAAGACGGGACTGAACGCCGTCGGTGGAATCCGGGAGTTCGCTGGCGGCCGGTGGAAATATCTCGGTGGACTGTTCGTGTTCATCGGGTTCGTGATCCTCTCGTATTACAGCGTCGTCGGTGGCTGGGTCCTCCGGTACGTCCTCGGGAGCGCGACGGGCCGCTACATGGCACAGGGTCCGGGCGAATACTTCGGTCAGATCTCGGTCGGGATGGACGCGTTGCTGGCCCACGCGGTGTTCATGCTGCTCGTTATCGGCATCGTCGCGCTCGGCGTCAAGCGTGGGATCGAAATCGCCGTGAAGATCATGGTCCCCGCGATCATCGCCATCTTCGCCGTCCTCGCGGTCTATGCGTTCACCCTTTCGGGAGCCGGCGAGGCCTACAGTTACTATCTCTCTCCTGACCTGGGATACCTCCTCGACAACTGGCAGAGTATCGTCCCGGCCGCGGCCGGGCAGGGCTTCTTCACGCTCTCGCTCGGGATGGGCGTGATGATCACCTACGCCTCGTATCTCTCCGAGGACGAGAACCTCGCGATCGACGGCGGGACAGTCGTCGTGTTCAATACTGGGATCTCGATTCTAACTGGACTGATCGTCTTCCCGATCCTCTTTACGGCCGGTGTCGATCCGGCGGCTCCTGGTCCAGGCGCGATCTTCGTGAGCGTCGCCGAGGCACTCGGTGACCTCCAGTTCGGCCGTCTCATTGGGGTCCTGTTTTTCACTACGGTTGCTATCGCTGCACTCTCCTCGGCGATCAGCCTGATTGAGGTCGTCGTCTCCTACGCGATCGACGAGTTCGGGATCGCTCGTGAACGGGCGACGGTTTTCATCGGGACCGCGATCTTCCTCCTTGGCGCGCCCGTCACGATCGATATCGTCATGGTCGACCTGTACGATATCTTCGCCGCTCAGATCCTGCTGGTACTGGGTGGTATCCTGCTCGTTACCGCAGTCGCCTGGATCTATGCTGACAAGGCGATTGACGAACTCGGTAAAGGTGTCAAATCGTTCTCCGGCCTCGACAAAGTCTGGCTGTGGATCGTCCGGATCCCGGTCCTCGTCGTGCTGCTCGTCTCGTTGTACCTGGGCATCGACGGCTTCATTGAGTTCTTACAGGGCGACTTCGCCGAGTTCCTGAACTCGCTGTAACGTCGTTTTCCCGTCTTTTTCGGTCCAGAAGCAGTCTGCACCAGTGCGATCTGTGGAGCGCTCACGTCCCAACGGTCTGAAACGATCGGTGGGTAACGCGCACGGCCCGTCCGATCTGAAAAGGAGACGCCAACCGTAACCTACACCGTACCCGATCGATAACGGACACCAACAGCACACAGCAATGTCGGACGACCACCTGACTTCGGAGAAAGACGCGTCCCTCCGGAGCGCGGAAGTGACCGAAGGCGTCGACCGTGCGCCACACCGGTCGCTGTTTCGCGCCGCGGGGCTGAGCGACGAAGAGATCCACAACCCACACATCGGGATCGCCAACTCCTGGAACGAGATCGTGCCCGGCCACGTCCACCTCGACGAGTTGGCCGAGTACGTCAAGGAGGGCGTCCGCGAGGCCGGCGGGACGCCACTGGAGTTCAACACGATCGCCGTCGATGACGGGATCGCGATGGGTCACGAGGGGATGCGGTCCTCGCTGCCCTCCAGAGAGGTGATCGCCGATTCCGTCGAGCTGATGGCCAACGCCCACCAGTTCGACGGGATCGTCGCGCTCGCGTCCTGCGACAAGATCGTCCCCGGAATGCTGATGGCGATCGCCCGGCTGGACATCCCGGCGATCGTCGTCACCGGCGGCCACATGGAGGCCGGCGAGCACGACGGCGATCCCGTCGATCTGGTCGACGTCTTCGAGGGCGTCAGCCAGCACGCCGAGGGGGAGATGGACGACGACGAGCTCTACCAGCTCGAGTGTACGGCCTGTCCCGGCGAGGGGTCCTGTGCGGGGATGTTCACCGCGAACACGATGGCCTGCGTCACGGAGACGCTCGGGCTGTCTTGGACCGAGTGCGCGACCTACGGGGCGACCGACGATCGAAAGCGCGACATCGCCTACGAGAGCGGCAAGCGGATCCTCGATCTCGTCGAGAGAGACGTCCGCCCCTCGGCGTTTCTCACGCGCGAGAGCTTCGAGAACGCCGTCACCGTCGATCTCGCGCTCGGCGGATCGACCAACACGATGCTCCACCTGCCGGCGATCGCACAGGAGGCCGGACTTGACCTGACGCTGACCGACTTCGAGGAGATCGCCGAACGGACCCCCCATCTCGCGCATATGAGTCCTGCCGGTCCCTGGCGGATGGAGCACCTGCGCGACGACGGTGGCCTCCCCGCGCTGTACCACCGGATCGACGACCTGCTCCATCTCGACACGCCGACGGTCGACGGCCGGACGATCGGCGGTCGGATGGCCGATCGCCAGCCCGGCGGGCGAGTCATCCGCGACCGGGACGATCCCGTCCACGAGGAGGGAGGACTCGCAGTCCTCCGTGGGAACCTCGCACCGGAGGGATCGGTCGTCAAGGCCGGCGCGATGGAGCCCTCGATGCGCCAGTTCGAGGGCTCCGCCAGGGTCTACGAGTCCCAGCGCGCGATGCTCGACGCCTACGACGCGGGCGAGATCGAGCAGGGCGACGTGGTCGTGATCCGCTACGAGGGGCCGAAAGGCGGGCCGGGCATGCCCGAGATGCTCGAGCCGACCTCGAAGATCAGCGGCTCGCCCGCGCTCTCGGGCGAGGTTGCCCTGCTGACTGACGGCCGCTTCTCCGGTGGCACCCGCGGCGCGGCGATCGGGCATATCAGTCCGGAGGCGGCCGCGGGCGGGCCGATCGCGCTGGTCGAGGACGGCGACACGATCCGGATCGACGTCGATGCGGGCGAGTTGACGCTCGACGTTTCCCCGGACGGACTACGGGCTCGCGCAGCCGACTGGGAGCCGCCGGCGATCGACGCGAATGGCGTCATCGAGCGGTTCGCCGCGCTTGCGACCAGCGCCGCGACCGGCGGCGTCCTCGAAGCGCCGGAGCTGGCCGCCCCGGAGATTCGACTCGAGGAGTCGTCCAGTCGCACCGCGACAGGCGACGACTGAGGCGGAATCGTACGTCTGTTCCGCAGCGATACCGCCCTGCGTGGGCAGCCGGAGCGGGAGGTCAGCTCAATCGTCGAACGAGATCCGCTTCACGCGCCCAGGGACAGAGCGGTACTCCCAGATGTGGCCGCCGTCGCGGGCGGGCTTGACGCGATCGACCTGTTCGAGCCCCTGCTTGACACACTCCCACCAGGCCGATTCGGAGTCGTAGCCGGCGGGGAACTCTTCGTAGAGCGCGTCGACGAAGTCGCTTCGTTTGGCCGATTCGAGGTCGCGCAGCAGCGCGAGCGCGGCCCCGACGGCTCGCCGTCGCCGCTCGATCAGTTCGTCGTCGTACCCGGGGACCTCGATCGCGTCGAGGTCGGCGATGTCCTCGCCGACGCGGCGGTCGTCGTCGATCGCCGTCTGTGAACTGTAGTCGATGCCGGAGCCGACGCCGTCGCCGAGTCGCTCGCGGGTCTGTGCGACCGCCCGGCGCGCGATCTCGTTGAAACGGTTCGCCTCCACGCTCGAGAGTGCATCGGCGTTGTCGGCCACGGTGTCGTCCTCGACCCGGGCGACGTCCGGCGCGAGGTTCGTCCCCATGACCGTCGCGAGGTCGCCGGGATCGGGCGGGTCGGCCTCGACCTCGCGGTCGATCGGCGGCGTTTCGACGTTCTCGAGATCCATCTCCTCGGCCCGCTCGGCGTAGGTGGCCAGCAACGCGGCCCGCTCGTCGTCACCGTCGATCGCGAACCGGCGGCTGACGATCCACTCGAGGTACGCCTCTCGCGTTTCGAACCCGAGCAAGTCCGCCTCGACGGCCAGCCCGCGAGCGGTCGCTTCCGACACGTCCAACTCGAACGTGGGCATTCGATATCCGATACAGGTCTGGCGGTGATAAAACCACTTCCTCCGCGCGACCGGTCTTACTCCCCGCCCTGCGTTTTCGAACTGATCAGCCGTCGCTGTGGCCGCAACTTCTTTCATCGCCTCCGACCCATCTACTGGTATGGACGCAGACGACCTCCTGAAAATCGTCCTCGCGCTCGTCGTCGTATGGCTCCTCCTGGAAATCGTCGGCGAGTTCCTCAACATCCTCGCCTGGTTGCTCGGGCCGTTTCAGCCGCTGCTCGCCCTGGTGATCGTCGTGTTGATCGTCCTGTGGCTGCTCGATCGCCTGTAGGACCACGACGCTTATTCACGCCGGTCGCCAACTCGAACCCGTGTACAGTCTGAACGTCCCGCCGCCGTCGGCAGTGACGCGACTGGCAAGCGACCTCGCACGGGACGTACCGCGTGCGCGTGCCCGTCAGCGGGGCGAGCACACGCTGGTCTGCAAGCGACTCGGCGACGGCGACGGGGCTCGGCTGGCCGCGCGTGCCCGCGAAGCGCTCTCCGGTGTCGCGCCGTTCGAACTCCGGGTATCGGGAATCGATCTGTTCGAGACGCCGTCGTCCGGTCCCGGCCCCGTCATCTACCTCGACGTCGAGAGCCCGGGACTGCAGCGGCTCCACGAACGACTCTGTGCGGCCTTCGATCCCGTCGCGGGGATCGAGGCCGACGGGTACACGCCACACGTGACGATCGCCCGCGGGGGTGAACTGACGAGCGCACGCCGGCTCGCACGCCGGGAGATCGACCCGATCCGGTGGACTGCCGATCGACTCTCAGTCTGGGACAGTCATCGGTCGGTGCCAGTCAGGGAGTTTTCGCTCCCGCTGTGATAGTGACCGTTGTACCGATTTACCGGTACGATTTTCAAAGCCGGTCTCGCTCGGCCGACAACGACTCGTCGGTCGGTTCGGACGGGACGGGCCGGCGGCCGACGCTACCGCCTTCCTTGATGATGTTGAGGGCCGTCAGCAGGTCCGAACGGGTGAGCAACCCGACGAACTCCCCGTCGTCGTAGACGAGCAACCGCCCGATGTTGTTTCGCTGGAGGCGCTCCATCGCCTCCATGGCGCTGGCGGTCGGCCCGATGGTCTCCAGATCGGTCGTCATGATCTCCTCAACGCGGTAGGCTTCGCGTTCGATATCCCGCACTGCGCGGGCGTCTTCGAGCGTGACCAGCCCGACGATCTCGTCGTT
This sequence comes from Halapricum desulfuricans, assembly GCF_017094525.1. Taxonomy (NCBI): domain Archaea; kingdom Methanobacteriati; phylum Methanobacteriota; class Halobacteria; order Halobacteriales; family Haloarculaceae; genus Halapricum; species Halapricum desulfuricans. The sequence continues at coordinate 1,165,001 of NZ_CP064788.1, forward strand.
GTGTTCGACCGGATAGCCGGTGTGTCGCTCGCGGAACATCTGCTCGACCAGCTCGGCGACGCTGTCCCCGGCGTCGACGGTCTGGACGCGATCGGCCGTCGTCATGATATCGCGGACCTCGAACCCTTCGAAGGCAGCTTTCATCATCGTCTGCTGGGCCTCGCCCGAGGCACCGAGATAGATGAAGAAGGCGATCGCGACCAGGAACAGGCTCCCCGGGCCGAACAGCCCGAACAGCCCCAGCAGGATCGCGAACACCTTGCCGACCTCCGCGGCGATCTTCGTCGCCCGGGCGTAGCCGCGAGTGCGCGCGAGCAGCGCGCGCAGGACTCGTCCGCCGTCCATCGGAAAGCCGGGAAGCATGTTGAACACGGCCAGCGCGACGTTCATCAGCGCGAGATAGCCCAGCAGGAACTTCCCGGAAGCCAGCGCGACACTGCTGCTTGCGGGCACCGCCAGAAACGCCAGATAGGAGAGGACGCCGAGCGCGACGCTGACAATGGGGCCGGCGAGCGCGATGAGGAGTTCGTGACGCCAGTCTTCGGGCATCTCGTCGAGCTGTGCGATGCCGCCGAACAGCCACAGCGTGATCGAGGAGATCGGATAGCCGTACCGGATCGCGACCAGCGAGTGGCCGAGTTCGTGCAGGACGACACCGACGAAAAGCCCCGTCGCGGCCGCCAGACCGAGGACCCACCGAATCACGTCTCCTTCGAGGGGTTCGATCGGCAATCCGGCACCCCACACGTCGTTCAACACGGCGGCTGTCTCGCCGACCTGCACGCCGATGATCCAGGCGAAAAGCGGCAGGACGATCAGAAAGGTCAGATCCAGCTGAATCGGGATCCCGAACGCGCTGCCGATCCGGAAACGTGGCATACCTGACTGTAGTCGGGGGAGCACCTTAAGCCCGGTTGCCCGTGCGCGCCGACAGGATATCCATCGAAAACCGTGAACTAGAATCATCGTTACAGATGAAAATACCACTATAGAAACTATTTTGGCACGGATGCTGCTAAAGCAGGTAGAGGCAACATATGTCAGAAACAGACGCGATCGATCCAAACGGCGAGCGCTGGGCCGACCCGAGCGCGCTTGGGCTGGCTCCGCTGGTGGGTATCAACCTCGCGTTCGCGGGGGACTTCCTGGGCTGGTGGGGATCGGGTGCGGCCCCGCTGATCGCGGTCGTCGGGTTCGTCGGCGGCCTGCTCCAGTTGCTGACCGGCGTGCTGTCGCTCAAGCGCGGCGACGCCGCCGGCGGGACGCTGATGGGAACGTTCGGGATGTTGTTCATGTGGGGTCCCGGCTTCATGCTCGTCGCGAACGAGATCGGACTCGCGGGCGGGCTGAATCCCTTCTTCGGGACGTGGTCGCTGTTCCTGGGCGCGCTGCTCGGGATGTGGTCGCTGGCGCTGTTGCAGAAGCCGTGGTTCGAGTTCCTGATCGGGCCGCTGGGCTTTCTCGCGCTCGGGTCGGCCGGGATGCACGACCTTGGACTGCTCCCGGCCGTGATCCCCGGCATCGGCTTCCTCGCGCTGCTGGGCTGGGGGGCGTACATGCTGGCGCACGCGCTGGCCGCGGCGAGCGGGCTGTCGATCCCGCTGGGCCGGCCGGCGATGGAACTGTTCGTCGGTCGTTCGGAAGACGTCGCGCCGACGCAGGCCTCACGGAGCGATTGACTGGACTGTGTTCGTCGTTCGATGGGGTCCCCGGTGGGGGACGCGTCACTCGGAGACGATCTCTTCGAGGACGATCCGGGTCGCCTCGTAGTCCTCGATGACGGCACCCCAGCCGCCGACTTCGACGGTTTCCGCGTCAGTTTCGATCGTGATCGTGGCCTGACCGCCCAGATAGAGGAAGGGGGCGTCTGTCCCCGCGGCTTCCAGACTCGGGTACGTGACGTCGACGATTTCGCCCTCGAAGGAGACGGTCGATCCGGATTCGACTTCGATGCCCTCGACAGTGACCGACACCGTCGCGCCGTCCTCGAGCAGCGGCCAGATGTCCCGGATACACTGGCGGATGTTGACGTACGACCGCGGGAGCGAGTCGTCGCCGTCCTCGAGCAGCGGTTCCGTCGACTCCCAGAGTCCGGCCATGAAAAACCAGTGGAAGACGTACGCGTGGGTCCGGTCCTCCACGATGACCCCGTAGCGATTTGCGGAGAGGACGTGCGGGGCAAAGCACGTCGAGGTCCGATCGACGAGCGCGATGAACGGCATCGGGATCGACCGGTATCGCACCTGCGTTGCGACGTCGTTCAACGCGTCCTCCGAAGGGAGTGCCTCGTCGTCTTCGAGACACAGCGCGAGCTTGATGTGGACGCCGTTGTCGTGGGCCGCCTCGAGCGCCGGACGGAGACGCTCGTACTGCTCGCGGTCGGCGGCGACCTGGACCTGGTTTTCCGCCTCTCTGATTTTCGTCTCGGCTTTGTCCAGTACCGTGTCCATCCGCTTGACGAAACTCACCGTGTGTGTGTCCATCGTCGGTGCTTCCCACCGGTCTTCGATCTCATCGGCCGCCTGCTCGAACCGGTCCGCACGCTTGCGGAGATCATCGAGCACTGATTCGGGACTGTACGCCCTGGCGTGGAGACTGTCCTGCTCGTAGGTCTCGATGTACCCGTGTTTTTCGAGGTCCCGGAGGACGTCGTAGATCCGTGGATCGGGAACGTCGCTTTTCTCGGCGATGTCGGTCGCTGACGCCGAACCGAGCTCGAGGATCGTCACGTACGCGTCGGCCTGATACGGGGAGAGACCGGCGTCCTCAAGTACTGTCGTCAGCGTCGAGGTTTCCATTGTCATTTCGGTCGTGTGTCGCGCCTGTAAACTGTCCGTTTCGATATCTGTTCGTGCGTCGTCATCGGTCTTTTTCAGGTTGTGGCCACTGCGGGAACTTCGGTTCGGCGATCCGCCGTACCTCTTCGTCGGTCAACTCGAGATCGACGGCGGCGACGTTCTCCTCGAGATGGTCGATCCGTCGGGGCCCGATGATCGGCGCGGTGACCACGTCCTGTTCGAGCAGCCACGCCAGGCTGACCTGCGCCGGCGTCGCGTCTCTCTCCTCGGCGATCGCCCGGATCTCCTCCAGCACGTCCCAGTTCTCCTCGGTGAACCGGTTGCGGGTGTATTCGTCGGTCGCCGCCCGCAGGTCTTCGTCCGGGTCGGCGTCGCGCTCGTACTTGCCGGTGAGAAAACCGCCGGCCAGCGGCGACCACGGGATCACGCCGATGTCCTCCTCGGCACAGATCGGAAGCAGGTTCGCTTCCTCGTGTCGATCGACGGCGTTGTACTCCGGCTGCATCGAGACGAACCGTTCGTAGCCCTCGATGTCGGCAGTGTACAGCGCCTTCGAGAACTGCCAGCCGGCCATCGTCGAGGCACCGATATACCGGACGATCCCCTCGTCGACGAGGTGGGTCAGCGCCGATAGCGTCTCCTCGATCGGCGTGTTCTCGTCCCAGCGGTGGATCTGATAGAGGTCGATGTAATCGACGCCGAGCCGGTCCAGACTGGCGTGGGCCTGATCGATGATGTGCTTGCGCGAGAGCCCTTGTCCGTTGGGACCGTCGTGCATCTCCCCGAAGACCTTCGTCGCGATCACCAGCTCGTCTCGGCGATGGCTGGCGATGGCCTCGCCGACGATTTCCTCGCTCTCACCTGTCGAGTAAACGTTCGCCGTGTCCAAAACGTTGATCCCCAGGTCGATCGCCCGGTCGATGATCTCGAAACTCCGCTCGCGGTCGTCGATCATCCACTCGGCCTCGCTCCCGAAGTTCATACACCCGAGAGCCAGCCGGGACACTTCCAGTCCCGTCGATCCGAGTGTCGTATATGGTACCACGTCACTGTCCATGATCATATGTTTTAATCGACGTTGTAAAAATCTACTGCGAACGTACCGATCGAACGAGTTCCGAGAATGACACGACTGTCGGAGCAGTGCTCGCAGGTTCGAGCGAGGCGCTCGTCGGTGCAGCGTTCGAAAGGGTGTGGTGGGGGGGGGGGGTGGGGTGGCCCGTGAGGGCACCCCAGTAGAGAGAACGTCGTCACGGCGGGGTGCCCACGGGCTATCAGCATATACAACCCTGATTGTAAAAAACCGTTTCGATATCGGACGCGACGGCTACGGCCGGCGCGTCCAGACGACGGCCTCGCCGTTGTCGAGCGCGACGCCGTCCAGGTCGGGCTCAACACCGGGCGCGGTCAGGGCAGGCTCCCAGTCCGAGTCGGGTATCGACTCGTCCAGCGCCGTCGGTTCGACGGTCGCTTCGGGGCCTTCCATGTTGCCCACGAACAGGATCTGTTCGTCACCGTCGGGCGATTCCCGGAAGCCGTAGTAGACGACCGTGCCGTCGACGGGATGGACGTAGTCGAAGACCTCCTCGCCGTCGACGTCGATATCCCCGCGGAGCCACGGCCGATCCTGGCGGAACTGTCGGACGCGATGGGTGAACTCGGCGCGGTCGTCGTCGAGCGTGTCCAGCCAGTGGGTGAGGTTCGCGAACTCGTTGACGTCGGCCATCCAGGCCTCGCCGAAGCGTTCGAGGTCCGCCGGCGTCACCGTCTCGCCGTCGAGGGGCGATCCCAGCGCCTCGATGGTCGCCGCCATGTCCGCCAGATCCCAGTCGGTGGCCTCGCCGACGTCGTGCAGGACGTGGACAAAGTGATCGAGGTCGTCACGCTCGTCGATCCCCATTCCTTTCAACCGGCCGAAGAACTGGCCGTCGTCGTACAGTTCGGCGGGGACGTGCCAATCGAGGAAGTTGTCCTCTTCGGCGACGACCTTGACGTTCCACTCGTCGTCGGTGTCGCGCATGAACGACCACGGCGCGTGGGCGTTGGCGTTGAGAAAGTCCATCGGGACGCCCGGCAGCAGGCAGTGCAACAGCATGTTCGTCGAGGGCTGGTCGTAGGCCTCGTCGATGATCTCTGGGCCGTCATCCCCGAGGTAGGGGTTGATCGGGTCTTCCTCCCACCCCTTCGGTAGGGGCTGTTGAGTCCCTCGCCGGAGCGTGTCGTGGTTGGCGACGCCGGTGATCCAGTTTTCCCCGAAGTCCGCGACCTCGAAGACGCGCCACCACTTGCTCGCCCAGAAGGTCAGCAGCGCGGGCTTGTTGTGCGCGAACGTGATCGGCGACCACTGGAAGCTGTGGGGGTGTTGTTGGATAAGTTCCCGGTAGGTCGAAGCCAGTTCCCAGTCCCCGCGGGGCCATGGTCGGCCGTCCTCGTAGATCATCCACGGCCGGTATTCGGTCCCGCCGACTTCCTGTGTGACTTCGTCCATCTCCGCGAGGAACTCGTCATCGTGGAACAGCTCGTCCGAGTCGGGATCGTAGTACTTGAAGTCCTGTGCGCCGTCGACGCGGATCCCGTCGGCACCGAAGTCCATCTTCCGGCGCTGTAGATCGAGCACGCTCGCCCGGACGACCGGGTGCTGGTAGTCCAGTTCGAGGCCGTACATCCCCGGCCCCTCGATGAACCCCTCGTCGAGCAGCTCGTCGGCCCGGCCCTCGGCGTGGCCCAGCGCGATGTCGAAGACGATCCGGATCGGGTCGGGCAAGTTGTGACACGCGGCGATGAAATCGACCAGTTCGTGCGGTCGGCCCGTCTCCAGGATTGCGGGATTGGGGGCCGAGAACGCCCGGATGACGACGTCGTATCCCCAGTTGATCAGGTCGGGCTGTTCGGCGACGAGCTCGACCGTCTCGCCGCCATCGAGCGCGGCGCGATCGCCCTCGACCGACCAGAAGTCGTGGTTCTCGCGGTGTTCGGTGATCGGCTCGATCGGCATCAGCTGGATGGCGTCATAGCCCACGTGGATCCGCTCGCCAGCGTCCAGCTCCTCGCCGTCTCGGAGTTTCTCACCGATTTGCTCGTACCGGCGCGCGAGCCCGTCAAGTGAGCCGTTTTCGGTTGCCGTCCCGGGATGAATCTCGACCATGCTCGTCGCCGGATCGACCCGGGGGAGCCCGTCGTCTTCGGTCGTGGGGATCGGCTCCCCGTCGGTGCCGAGAGCCTTGAAGTACTCCCGGTCGTCGCGCTCGGCGTCGAGCGCCTCGAGGTCGATCAACTCCGCCGGTCCGAACACGCCGAACGGCACCGAGTACGCCATCGGATCCTGAACGGTGTGCCACTCGCCGTCCTCGCGGTAGACGAGTTGGTAGAGCGAGCCGAACTGCTCGCGCGTCCCCGGAGCCATCCCCTCGACGACGGCCCAGTGATATTCGCCTTCCCGGTTGATGGGCAATCGACCCCGACGGACCTCGATCCGCTGTTGATCGACGCCGTCCTCGAAGACGCGGACGTCCTCTGTCGGCGTCAGCACCTCCAGATACACGTCCTCGCTGGGGACGCCGGCCTCGACGATCCCCGGCGTCCAGAACCCGATCTCGGTGCGACCGTCCTCGTAGTGTGCGCCCAGCCGGGTGACGATCTCTTTGGCCGCCTCGAAATCGTCCTCGTGGCGATCACGGCAGTCCCGATGCCACTCACAGAGCGCTTCCGTGGCGTCTTCCAGCAGGCTGACTTCGGTGCTCATGTTGGTACAACTCTTGTTGTACTCGATGTCGGCCACCAGCATAAAATCCGGGGGGCGACCTGTCACCTCGAATACGGTATGTCACCACACCCGTTGTAAAGAATTTTATTCCGGGAACGACAACAGTGCAGCATGAACGCGAGCGAGCAGGAGTTGCCGGTCGACGCGTGGCCCCCGGACGATCCGGTCGAGACGCTCCGGACGTTCCTGGTGGACCGGTACGCCGACCGCCCGGACGCGGTTCGTGAACGGATCGACGAACAGTTGCCCGCCCTCTGGCGGGCCTACACCGAGGTCTACGGCGACGACCGCGAGGCGGTCGCGTGGCTGCTCGAAGCAGTCGAGGCAGCGGTCGAGGCCTTCGAGGAGCGACCCGGGCGGCTGCGCTCGCTGGACCGTTCGCGCGCCGGCGTCGACGACTGGTTCCAGGGACCCGGGGAAGTCGGCTACATGTGTTACGTCGACCTGTTCGCGGGCGATCTGGAAGGCGTCCGCGAGAAGATCCCCTATCTGAAGGAGCTCGGTGTGACCTACCTCCATCTCATGCCGCTGCTGGAACCCCGGGAAGGGCGCAACGACGGGGGATACGCCGTCAAGGACTACCGCTCGGTCGATCCCGGCCTGGGCACGATGGACGACCTGCGCGAACTGGCCGCCGACCTGCACGATGCGGGAATCAAACTGGCGCTAGATTTCGTAATGAACCACACTGCCCGCGAACACGAGTGGGCACAGGCCGCGATGGACGGCGACGAGCGCTTCGAGGACTTCTATCTCACCTTCGAGGACCGCGAACTCCCCGACCAGTACGAGCAGACGCTCCCGGAGGTGTTCCCCGACTTCGCGCCGGGGAACTTCACCTACGTCGACGACCTGGAACAGTGGGTCTGGACGAGCTTCTACGACTTCCAGTGGGACCTCGATTACACGAACCCGGACGTGTTCGTCCAGATGTTCCGCGAGATGGCGTTTCTCGCGAACGTGGGAACCGACGTGCTTCGACTCGACGCCGTCCCCTTTCTCTGGAAAGAACTGGGGACTGACTGCCGGAACCTCGAGGAGGCCCACTGGATCCTGCGGGCCTACCGGGCGCTGATGCGCATCGCCGCGCCGGGCGTGCTCTTCAAAGCCGAGGCCATCGTCGCACCCGAGGAGACGATTAGATACCTCGGGACGGGCGGCTACGAGGGCGAGGAATGTGACATCGCCTACAACGCGCCGCTGATGGCACACCTCTGGCACGCGCTGGCCAGCGAGAACACCCGACTGCTGGAGCAGGCCCTCGAATCGCTACCGTCGACGCCCGAAGAGGCATCGTGGCTCAACTACGTCCGGTGTCACGACGATATCGGCTGGGGGCTGGCCGACGAGGACGTCCGCGCCGTCGGGCAGGACCCGACGAGCACGCGCAAGTTCTGCTCGGACTTCTACGCGGGCGATCACCCCGACAGCTACGCCGAGGGCTATCGCTTCCAGGAGGAGCCGACCGGCGTCGCCCGCACGTCCGGGACGGCGGCGGCGCTGACGGGCCTGCAGAAGGCCCGCGTCGAGAGCGATTCCGAAGCCATCGATACGGCAGTCCAGCGCTATCTGCTCATGCACCAGGCCGCGTTCGTCATGCAAGGGATGCCGTTGCTGTACAGCGGCGACGAACTCGCCCAGCTCAACGACTTCTCGTATCTGAACAACCCGATCAAAGCCGAGGACAACCGCTGGGTGCACCGCTCGCCCATGGACTGGGACGCCGCCGAGCGCCGCACGCTTGAGGGATCTGTTGAACAGCGGGTCTTCGACGGGATCGGGCGCCTGTCGGAGGTCCGGGAGGGTCGGACGGCGCTACACCACCGCGGCGAGGAAATCGTCCACGATGTGGCTGACGATTCGGTGTTCGTCGTCGAGCGCGCTCACGACGGCGAGCACGTGCTCGCGCTTTCGAACTTCTCCGGGGAATCGCGGGCGGTCGCCCTCGAAGACCTCCCCGAGCCCTGGACCGGCGGTAGTTACCACGAGATCCTCCGCGACGAGACTGCCCGCTACCCCGACGGTCGGATCTTCCTGGAACCGTACGGCTATCGCTGGCTCGAGCCGACCGACGCCGAACCGAGCGAGGGCGTGACGACTCGTGTCGAGATCGACGTCGAGGCCGAATACGGCGAGCAGCTGTTCCTGACCGGCGACCACGAGGCGCTGGGCAACTGGGACGTCGAGTCGGCCGTGCCGCTGTCCGGCGAGGACTATCCGACCTGGCGGGGCGAGTTCGATCTCCCCGAGGGGACCTACGTCGAGTTCGAGTGGCTGAAAAAGCGCGACGGCGAACCGATCGAGTGGTCCGGACATCGCTACGTCACGAAAGCCGGGTGGGACACCGCCTGGCGACTGGCGTGACCGGGCAGCCGGGAACGTGTCTCCGGCCCGCCCCGGATACCCCGCCGCGACCCACCGACATATCCGTCTCGCGTCCGAAAGACGGGCATGGCAACGTACAAGCGGTCGGTCCGCGTCGAGGCCCCGTTCGAGGACGTCTGGGAGTTTCACGCGACCGGTGACGGGCTGGTCGCGCTCACGCCGGGATGGATGCACCTCCGGATCGAGTCCGAACGCGGGCCAGACGGCGAGCCCGATCCCGAGGCCCTCGAAACGGGCTCGACGGTCGTTTCGACGATCCGGCCGTTCGGCGTCGGTCCGCGCCAGCGGTGGGTCTCCGACATCGTCGCCCGCGAGCGCGAGGACGACTACGCGATGTTCCGCGACGAGATGGCCGAGGGACCGTTCCCGCGATGGGTCCACACCCATTCGTTCTATCGGGACGACGGGGCGACGGTCGTCCGTGATTTCGTCGAGTACGACCTGCCCGGCGGGCCGGCCGGACGCGTCGCGAACCCGCTGGCGTGGATCGGTCTCGAACCGATGTTCCGATATCGTCACCGGAAGACGAAGGAACTGCTCGAAGAGTCATAACGAAACGGTGAACCACTCGGCGACCGAGGCCCGACTGTGGACAGTGACGCTCCGCCCGTGCCGCCGCTGGCCGCGCTCGCCGTCGCCGTCGTCGCGGTCAGTACCAGCGCCATCCTGATCCGCTGGAGTCACGCGCCCTCATCGGTCGCGGCCTTCTATCGCGTGTTGTTCACGACGGTGCTGCTTGCCCCCTTTGCGGTCGTTCGCTACCGCCAGCAGTTCGCGCACCTCTCGACGCGCGACTGGCTGGTCGCCGTCGCCTCCGGGCTGGCGCTCGCCGCACACTTCGCCGCCTGGTTCGAGAGCCTCGCGTGGACCAGCGTCGCCGCCTCGGTCACGCTCGTCCAGACCCAGCCGGTGTTCGTCGCGGTCGGTGCTGTCTGGCTGCTCGGCGAGCGCCTGAACCGGCCGATGGCCCTCGGCATCGCTGTCGCCCTGGTCGGGAGCGTCCTCCTGTCGGTCGGCGACTTCCTCTCCGGGGGTGCGTTCGCCGGCGCGAATCCGCTCTATGGCAACACGCTCGCACTGCTCGGAGCGCTCGCTGCTGCGGGGTACGTCCTCGCCGGACGGTCGCTCCGTCAGCGACTGCCGCTGGTCCCGTACGTGATCGTCGTCTACACCGTCAGCGCCGCGGGACTGCTCGCCTGGACCGTCGGGCAGGGCGCGTCGCTCGGCCCGTATCCGCCCCGGGAGTGGCTGCTCTTTCTCGGGATGGCGGTCGGCCCGGGCATCTTCGGGCACACAGTCGTCAACTGGGCGCTCGCGCACGTCGAATCGAGCGTCGTCAGCGTGACCCTGGTCGGTGAACCCGTTGGGAGCACGCTCCTGGCGCTGGTGTTGCTCGGCGAGGTCCCGGCCGCGATGACGGCCGTCGGCGGCGGCGTCGTGCTCGCCGGGATCGTCCTGACGGCGCGGTCGCGACCGAGTCCGGGCTAGTTCTGGTCGCCGGACGGAACCGCAAACCATCTCCGACCACAGCGCGACAGGTGAATGATGACGGAGTACGACGCCGTCCTGCTGGATCTGGACGGGACTCTCTGTGAATATACCCGCGGGACCGAACAGCTCCTGCCGGCCGCCTTCGAACGCGTCGGCGTCGAGCCGATGTTCGCCCCCGAGGCGTACGTCGAGCGCGTCGACAGCTACGCCGACCGGGCCGACTCGATGCTCGAACGCCGACGGCTGTGTTTCGCCGATCTGGCCGCGGAGCACGGCTACGATCGACAGATCGGTCGCGAGGTCGCCGACGCGTACGCGGCCGAGCGCGACCACAGCAACGTCCGGTTTCTGGACGGCGCGGCCGAGGCCGTCGAACAGCTTGCCGAGCGCTATCCGCTCGCGATGGTGACCAACGGCGGCCCGGACATGCAGGACCCGAAACTCGAGACGCTCGGCCTCGAACGGTATCTCGATTCCCTCGTCTACGCCGGCTACGAGGGCCCCGCCAAGCCCGATCCGGAGCCGTTCGAGCGCGCGCTCGATGCGCTCGGTGTGTCCGCCGACCGCGCGGTCTACGTCGGCAACAACTACGAGACGGACGTGCTCGGAGCGGCGTCAGCGGACCTCTCGTCGATACTGGTCGGCGAGCCACCCGCAAGCGGCCCGGTCGAACCGATATCGACGGTCTCGACGCCCGGGGAGATACCGCGGGCGCTCGAAGGGCCGTCGTCGGACCGACGATAACGCCGTCGTCGCCGTTATTTGACCGCGACGATTGCACACCGGAGGACTCGCGAGGACACCGGACGATTCACACGGCTCAACTTCCGAGCCCTCGCTCGCTCCACTCGCGAGGACGCCGGACGATTCACACGGCTCAACTTCCGAGCCCTCGCTCGCTCCACTCGCGAGGACGCCGGACGATTCACACGGCTCAACTTCCGAGCCCTCGCTCGCTCCACTCGCGAGGACGCCGGACGATTCACACGGCTCAACTTCCGAGCCCTCGCTCGCTCCACTCGCGAGGACGCCGCCGTGCAATCGATGCGGAACAGTCCGTATCAGTGGCGGTCTCACCCATTTTCGATCTCCAACAACCGTTCTTCGAGGTCTGACATGGCTCTCTCGGGGGACTTCTCGTTGCGATAGGCGGCGTGGACCTCTTCGGCGATGATCGGGCTCTGGTCGGACCAGATGGTCGTCACCGGGCGCGCGACCGTGTTCTCGGCTGCGACGGCCAGCGTGTCGAGGTGGTTCCCGATCGCGCCGACGTTGTCGGGGTTCGCCTGCTCCGTGACGGCCGGGTCCGGCGGCAGGTGGCCGACGTTCTCAAGAATTGTCAGCATCACGTCCTCGCTGGCAAAGGCCTCCAGCAGCTTGATGGCGTCGCCCAGTCGATCGCTGTGAGGATTGACGGAGAGGTGCCACCCGTTGAATGCGTGACTCGACCCGCCGGTGCCCTCGTAGTTGCCCTCGCCCTTTTCGACAGCGTAGGGCAGCGGCATCGTCCCGTACGTGTCGGCGGTGATCGGGGAGTCATCGTAACCGACCGTCGCCTCGATCGCATATGGCCAGTTGCGCATGAAGACCGCGTCCCCACTCGCGAACGGCCCACGCGCGTCTTCTTCGTCGAACTCGAAGACGTCCGTGTTCGTGACCTGCTGGTACCCGTCAAGTGCGTTCTCGGCGCCGGGGCCCGCAACGAACGATCGCATCATCCGGATCGTGTCGTGGACCGGCTCTTCGTTGACGGTGACTGGCCGGTCTCCGACTGGTCCGAAGAGGTTGTCGTGGTCGCCGAAGTACGCGCCGCCCCACGAGGTCATCGTCTCGCTGAACGTACAGCAGGACAGCCCGATGTATTCGTCCGCCTGGGTCGTGAACCCGTACTCGACGCCGCTCTGCTCCCAGACGTCGGCGGCGATCTCCGAGAAGCGCTGCCAGGTCATCGGCTCGGTCGCCCAGTTCTCGCCCTCGGGATCGTAGCCCGCATCCTCGACGAGGTCCTTCCGGTAGTGCATCACCGGGTAGTCCGTGAACATCGGGAGACCGTAGAGGTCGCCCGTCTCGGGATCGCTCGCCGTCTGGACCGCCGAGTCCAGGTAGTCGTTCTGGACGTAATCAAGCGTCTCCTGGGACAACTCCTCGCTCAGGTTGACGAGCTGATCGCGGACGATGAACGGGATCGTCCATCCCGAGTCCATCATGAAAATGTCCGGACCGCTCTGACCGGCATCCAGCGCCGATATATAAGTACTCCTTCTTTCGCCGTAGGAACCCGTAGTCTCAGTCGATCACATCGGATTAGAGGAAGTGTCTGCTTGGGTATGGTGTGAAGCCTACCGAAGCAGACAGCGAGATAGAGGAAGAGCACCTGCTTAATTTTGTCGTCAACAGTCTTGATGAGGAACTGGCAATAGATCTCGGCGAGAACGTCGAAGTCACCACGGAGAAACTATACGAGGTCCTCGCCGGCGCCAGCGCCGGCGGGACCTCGATCAATCACGTCTGTGAATCGACCGCTGACTCACCGCACGCTAACACCGTTCGGGGACATCTCACAGACCAGTTCGACCTTGATATTGTTGAGGCGGTTGGAGACACGCTCTTGCAACGAGATGCGCTTGAGACACTGCCGGATCGACCGGTGGAGGTCGTCGCCGACCTCCACCTCGATCCCTACTACGGTGACGAAGACGAGACAGAAGCGCTGTACTTCTCGGAGGCGAAACGGGGAACAACGACGTTTCACGCGTATGCGACGCTCTACGCGCGGGTACGTAACAAGCGGTACACGCTGGCGGTGCGCCAGCTTGTCGCTGGCGACACCACCAGCGATGTCCTCACTGAGTTTCTCGAACTCCTCGACGGCCTTGACCTCGGCGTCAAGGCCGTCTACCTCGATCGCGGTTTCTACAACAGCACCTGTCTCGGACTGCTGTACGCGCACAACTACGCCTACGTGATGCCGATCGTCGAGTGGGGCGAGACGATTCAACATGAGCTCAGCACAGGCTGGAGCCGCGAGATCGAACACAATCTCGCCGGCGAAGTGACCTTCCCCGTGTTCATCGACTGCGTCTACCAACAGGGACGATACGACGAACACGGGGTGGCGCGTCACGGCTACGCCGCTGACGCGCCGTTTATCGACACGCCACGGGATGCGCGAGAACACTACAGCAAGCGCTTCGGCATCGAGTCCAGCTACCGCTTAGCCAGACAGAGCCTCGCGTTCACCAGTTCTCAGGACGCTGGACTACGGCTGGTGATGTTTGTCGTGAGTCTGCTGCTCCAGAACAGCTGGCGGTATCTCCACTGGAAGTACGTGGCGGCGCCCCGCCGCGGGGGGCGCCGCCTCTGGAACTGGCCGTTCACGGAGTTCTGTGAGATGGTGCTGCGGGCCGCTTGGACAGCGCTCGGTGTGCGCAGGGCTGTTCCAGCGAACCAGTCACTCGACGACCGGTTCTTCCGGTAGCTGTCCACTGGTCTGGACAGCGATCGTGAGTGGCGACACTGTCGCGTCGGCGGCGGTCCGCCGCCGACAGCGACTCCTCATCACCGAGACTCACCGTTCGTCCTACTTCGAGACAGTCCAAGCACAGACCAAACAGATTCAGCGCTTACTGAACGGGATTATGCGGCTGTCGATGTGATCGACTGAGTCTCGAACTCGATGTCGACGTCCTCGCTGAGACCGGCGTCGTATAGCGCGTTGGCGATTGCTTCTTCAGCGTCCTTGTATGCTCGATCGGCTATGATCCGCACGGCCGCACTTTCCGGGGTCCTGTCGTCTTCCGTCGCTGTCGGCGTTGTCTCTTCTGTCGTCGTTTCAGTTTGCCGGCGGTCACCAGCTGGCTGGTCTTCCCCGTCGTCGAGCAGCGTCGACGAACACCCGGCCACGAGTGAAGCTGACCCGACCCCGAGCAGGAAGCGGCGTCGTTCCATACACTGATATGCTCAGCGATAAAATAAATTTTTTGCGCCCAAATCGAGTGCTGTTGTGCCTGCGCTCACGTTCACCGCAACCTCGAACCGGCCGGCCTGACCTGCCGATTGTCACGGCACTCACGAGCACTGTTTGTCCGGTGAAACTGGTAATCCGGCCGGTGGTTCACTCCTGCTGTGCGTCGACGACGGCCACGCCGGCGAGGTTGACGACGTCTTTGACCTCGTCGCCGCGCTGGATGATGTGGACCGGCTTGTCCATCCCGACGAGCATGGGGCCGATCGCCTCGGCCCCGCCGAGCCGCTGGAGGAGCTTGTACCCGATGTTACCCGCTTCGAGGTTCGGGAAGACCAGCACGTTCGCCGGCTCGTCGAGCTCAGAGAACTCGTAGCTCTCGGTGAGCATCTCCTCGACGAGCGCCGTGTCGGCCTGCATCTCCCCGTCGACGGGGAAGTCGACGCTCGGGTCCGACCGCAGTCGCTCGGCCGCGCGGCGCGGGACGGCGGCACCCTCGGTGTCGACGCTCCCGAAGTCCGAGTACGACAGCAGCGCGGCCCGGGGCTCGACGTTGAACCGCCGGGCGAGTTCGGCGGTGTGGCAGGTCACTTCCGCAAGCACGTCCGCGTCGGGTTCGACGTTGACCGTCGCGTCGGCACAGAAGACGACGCGGTTCTTGAACGTCAGCATGTACACGCCGGCGGCGTACTCGGCGTTGGGCGCGGTGCCGACGACCTCGAGCGGCGGGCGCAGCGCCGACGGGTAGTGGTGAGTGAGGCCAGTCAGAAGCGCGTCGGCCTCGTCCATCTCCACGAGGACGCTCCCGAGGTAGTCGCCGTTTCGAACCAGTTCCGCGGCCTCCCGGCGGGTGACGCCCTTGCGCTGGCGCTGCTCGTAGAGCCACTCCGCATAGCGGTCAAGATCCGCCACGGCCGGATCGAGCACGTCCGGCTCGAACGACAGTCCCAGGGTCTCGACGACGGCGTCGATCCGGTCACGGTCGCCGATCAACAGCGGGCGGGCGATCCCCTGATCGACGAGCTGGTAGGCCGCGCGGATCATCTTCTCGTCGCCACCTTCCGCGAGCACGACGCGTTTGGGGTCGCTTTTGGCCTTGTTCAACACGACGCGCATCATCTCGCGGGACTTGCCTAGCCGCCCCTCCAGTCGTTCGACGTACTGGTCCAGGTCCAGTTCCGTCCGGGCACATCCAGACTCGATGGCCGCTTCGGCGACGGCCGGCGTCACCTCGAAGAGAACACGGGGATCAAGCGGTTTGGGGATGATGTACTCCGGACCGAACTGTAGCGGTTCGTCGCCGTAGGCCTTGACGACGGCGTCGGGAACGTCCTGTCGCGCGAGGTCGGCCAGCGCCCGTGCGGCCGCGATCTTCATCGCTTCGTTGATCTCTCTCGCACGCACGTCGAGCGCGCCCCGGAAGATGAAGGGGAACCCGAGCACGTTGTTGACCTGATTGGGGTAGTCCGAGCGACCGGTCGCCATGATGACCGTGTCGTCGCGTGCGACCTTCGCCTCCTCGTAGCCGATCTCGGGATCGGGGTTGGCCATCGCAAAGACGATCGGGTTCGAGGCCATCGATCGGATCATCTCCTGGTCGACGATCCCGCCGACCGACAGCCCCACGAACACGTCCGCCCCCTCCATCGCGTCGGCCAGATCGCCCTCCGGACGGTCGCTGGCGAACTCCCGTTTGAAGCGGTTGACTTCATCCGCTCGCGATTCGGTGATGATTCCGGCGGAGTCACACATCGTGATGTTCTCCCGTTCGATTCCGAGCGAGACGTAAAAGCGCGCGCTGGCGATCGCGCTCGCACCGGCCCCCGAGAAGACGACCTCCAGTTCGTCGAGGTCTTTGCCCGCCAGTTCCGCGGCGTTGAGCAGCGCCGCACCGGAGATGATCGCCGTCCCGTGCTGGTCGTCGTGAAAGACCGGGATGTCCAGTCGCTCGCGCAGGCGTGACTCGACCTCGAAACACTCCGGGGCCTTGATGTCCTCGAGGTTGATCCCGCCGAAGGTCGGCTCCATCGCCGCGATCGCCTGCACCATCCCGTCGGGGTCGTCGGCGTCCAGCTCCAGATCGAAGACGTCGATGTCGGCAAAGCGCTTGAACAGCACGCCCTTCCCTTCCATGACGGGCTTTGATGCCTGCGGTCCGATGTCGCCGAGACCGAGCGTCGCGCTGCCGTCCGAGACCACGCCCACGAGGTTTCCCTTCGCGGTATACTCGAAAACCGAACTCGGCGCGTCCCGGATCTCCCGGCAGGGGGCTGCGACGCCCGGCGAGTATGCCAGCGAGAGATCGCGCTGGGTGTTGGTCGGTTTGGTCGTCTCGATCGCGATCTTGCCGGGCGGATCCCGGCGGTGGTAGTCGAGTGCGTCCTCTTCGAGTCCCATAGACCATGGCTGTCAGCCGCGAGTAAAAACCTAGGCCACCGTGCCGGGTAGTGTTCAGATTAGTTGATTCCATGCGAAGGCGAACGATCGAAGCCAGTCGTCGGCTGTTTCTGCTTCGGCGTTGCTGAAACAGTTTGAGAACGAGGAGGTTCGTTGTTTTACCTCACGGAAGACACGTTCGACACTATTCCGATTTCCATGACGTTCGTATCTGAAATCGAGGCCGTGTCGTGAGCAGGCGTCTTTCAGCGAGAGCGATCCATCGATGAGAAACACGGCGTTCTCGACGTCGTGTTTCTCGCGAAGTTCGGTGAAGAAAGCGTGTGCTATCACCTTGTTTGTTGTCGGATCAAGCTTTGTGTGGAGTAATTCGTTGGTTTCGGGATCGACAGCAGCGTACAGCCAGTAGTTCTCATCGTTGAGTCGGATCACGGTCTCATCAACCGCAACGTGATCCGGTGATCGGCCAGACTCTGGCTGTAGATCGGCTTTGTGAACCCAATTATGGATGGTAGATCGCGCTCGTTCGACACCGAATATCTCAAGAATTGAAACTGTATTCGAAAGCGATAATCCAGACAGATGTAGCTGAATACCCAGCTTCATCAGCAGTCGCGGTGTCGCTTCTCGTTCAACAAACTCTAAGTCGATCTGGTCGATACTACCGCTGAGGCGTGTGTTTTCGGGCATGGACACTCAGAAAACACACCGCCTCACTATTCATCCTTATCTGAACACCGCCGTCACGCTAGTGGAAAAAGGCATAATGGTTGATGCCGAAAGCCCGGTATGGACGCAATTGTCCTTGCAGGCGGGTTCGCGACCAGGCTCTGGCCGATCACGCGCAACCGTCCGAAGATGTTCCTCCCGATCGGAGAAACGACAGTCATCGACCGGATCTTTCGGGAACTCGAAGAGGACGACCGCATCGATGACGTCTACGTCTCTACCAACGAGGAGTTCGAGGACGTCTTCGCCAAACACCTCGAGGAGTCGCCCTTCGAGAAACCGCAGCTGTCGGTCGAGGAGGCCCGCGAGGAAGACGAGAAGTTCGGCGTCGTCGGCGCGCTCGGAGAACTGGTCGAGCGGGAGGGCATCGACAGCGACACGCTGGTGATCGCCGGCGATAACCTCATCAGCTTCTCGCTGTCGGAGTTCATCGACTCCTTCCAGAACAACGGCGCGACGACGATCGCCGCCTACGACGTCGGAAACCTCGAACGGGCGACCCAGTACGGCGTGATCGATGTCGAAGACGACCGCGTCGTCGCCTTCGAGGAAAAGCCCGACGAGCCGCCGAGCACGCTCGTCTCGATCGCCTGCTACGCGTTCCCGGCCAATGCAATCGGGCTGTTCGAGACGTACCTCTCGGGGGAGAACAACCCCGACGAGCCCGGCTGGTTCATCCAGTGGCTGCTCGAACGCAGCCCCGTCTACGCCTACTCCTTCGAAGACGCGTGGTTCGACATCGGGACGCCGGACGCGTACCTCGACACCGTCGAGTGGTACCTCGACGGCGGGACGCTCGTCCACCCCGACGCCACCGTCGAGAACTCCGACCTGGGACAGAACGTCCACATCATGGAAGGTGCGGAGGTGATCGACTCCTCGCTAGAGCGAGCCGTCGTCTTCCCGAACGCGCGGATCGAGGACTGCCGGATCTACTCGTCGATCGTCGACGAGAACACCGAACTCGAGGAAGTCAACCTCTCGGAGGCACAGATCGGCGCACACACCTCCCTCGCACAGCAGCAGCAGTCGCCGCCCGCCGAATGGGTGTGGGAACAGAACCGCGATTCGGAGTGATGATCGATGACTAATACAGACGATGGGATGGCCTTCGACGTCGAGGTTAGGGACGACCGGACGATCCTGACGATTGAGGGCGTACGCGACGCCGCCGTCATCGTCCGGTCCCCCAAGGGCGAGCGGATCTATCTCCCGCCCGAGGACTTCGACGCCGAGCCGACGGTGACCACTCCCTACAGCACGAGTCCGTACAGCACGGCCGACGAGTCGACGATCCCAACGACCACGCGAGCCGGACAGACAGCCTCCAGCACGGCCGACAGGCGCAGAGACGACACGGGCGATCCGGAGACAGCGGACGACGTACCGTCGCCATATAGCAAGACCACCGACGACGCGCCCGCGGACAATCCGGAGTACGGCCGAACCCGCATCTCGCAGGGCATCCGGATCGTCCACCCTGACCCGGTGACGGACGTTCGCGTCGTTCGATAACGGCACTCACACTCTACAGGCGGAACAGGCCGAGTGTCTCGGGGTCGTCCGGACATCGGCGATTTCCGTGATGGGCGTGGGACGAAGTCCCACGAACCTGCGAACGGCGCGAGCGCCGTGAGCAGATCACGAGAATCGGAGATTCTCGAACGACTTGACCCCGGAGTGAGTTCACCACAGACTGGCCGCCGGTAGCAAAAAGCATATCTCTGGGCATGCCCCAGTCTCTCACATCGACCCTCGACTATGAACGAAGTCCAACTAGAGGTCGCGAAAGCGTACCCAAACGATTCGGGGAGAGGCATCGCACGCCTCGACCCCGACACGCTCTTGCATCTCAAACTCTCCCCCGGTGACATCATCGAGATCGAGGGCGGGGACACGACCGCCGCCAAGGTCTGGCGGGCCGACCGCCAGGACTGGAACACCGATACGGTCCGCATCGACGGGTTCACTCGTCAGAACGCGGACGTCGGGATCGGCGAGCGTGTCACCATCCGCAAGGCAGAAGCAGAAAAGGCAGAGAAACTCGTGCTCGCCCCGCCAGAGGAGGCCAGCGTCCAGTTCGGCAGCGACGCGGCGGGCATGGTCAAACGACAGATCCTCAAGCGCCCGGTCGTCGAACGCGATATCGTCCCCGTGATGTCCTCGACGAACCACCCGTTCATGCGTTCGCCCGGGCAGGCGATCCCGCTGATCGCCGTCGAGACCGAACCCGACGGCGTCGCTCTGATCACCGAAGACACCGACGTCGAGTTGCGCGAGGAGCCGATCTCCGGCTTCGAGAAGACCGGCGGCGGGATCACCTACGAGGACATCGGCGGTCTCCAGAACGAGATCCAGCGGGTCCGCGAGATGGTCGAGTTGCCGATGAAGCACCCCCAGATCTTCAAGAAACTGGGGATCGAACCGCCCCAGGGGGTGCTGCTGCACGGCCCGCCCGGCACCGGGAAGACCCTGCTGGCCAAGGCCGTCGCCAACGAGACCTCCGCGAGTTTCTTCTCTATCGCCGGCCCGGAGATCATCTCGAAGTACTACGGCGAGTCCGAACAGCAGTTGCGAGAGATCTTCGAGGACGCGACCGAGGAGTCGCCCTCGATCATCTTCATCGACGAACTCGACTCGATCGCGCCCAAACGGGAAGACGTGACCGGCGAGGTCGAACGACGTGTCGTCGCCCAGTTGCTGACGATGATGGACGGCCTCGAATCGCGGGGGCAGGTCATCGTCATCGCCGCGACGAACCGGGTCGATTCGGTCGATCCCGCCCTCCGGCGGCCCGGCCGGTTCGACCGGGAGATCGAGATCGGCGTCCCCGACGAGGTCGGTCGCGAGGAGATCCTCCAGATCCACACCCGCGGGATGCCCCTCTCTGACGACGTCGAACTGTCGCGACTCGCGGCCGAGACGCACGGCTTCGTCGGCGCAGATATCGAGAGCCTGACCAAGGAAGCGGCGATGAAAGCGCTGCGTCGGTACCTTCCGGAGATCGATCTCGACGAGGAGGACATCCCGCCGAGCCTGATCGACCGGATGATCATCAAACGCGAGGACTTCCGCGGTGCGCTCAACGAGGTCTCGCCTAGCGCGATGCGGGAAGTGCTGGTCGAGTTGCCCAAGATCTCCTGGGACGACGTCGGAGGACTCGAAGAGGCGAAAGGACAGATCAAAGAGAGCATCGAGTGGCCGATGAACCAGGCCGAGAAATTCGAGCGGATGGGGATCGAACCGCCCGCCGGCGTGTTGCTGTACGGGCCACCCGGGACTGGCAAGACGCTGATGGCCAAGGCCGTCGCCAACGAGACCGACGCCAACTTCATCTCCGTGCGCGGACCGCAACTGCTCAGCAAGTGGGTCGGCGAGAGCGAGAAGGCCATCCGACAGACGTTCAGAAAAGCCCGGCAGGTTGCGCCGACGGTGATCTTCTTCGACGAACTGGACAGTCTCGCGCCCGGACGCGGCGGCGACGTCGGTTCGAACGTCTCCGAGCGCGTGGTCAACCAGCTGCTGACCGAGATGGACGGCCTCGAGGACATGGAGGACGTGATGGTCATCGGCGCGACCAACCGTCCGGACATGATCGATCCCGCTCTCATCCGGTCGGGTCGGTTCGACCGCCTGATCAACATCGGCGAGCCAGACGTCGAGGGTCGCGAGCAGATCCTGAAGATCCACACCGACGACACGCCGCTGGCACCGGACGTCAGCCTGCGCGAACTCGCCGAGACCACCGAGGGCTACGTCGGTTCGGATCTGGAATCGATCGCCCGCGAAGCCGCAATCGAAGCGCTTCGAGACGACGACGACGCTGAAGAGGTCGAGATGCGGCACTTCCGGGCGGCACTGGAGAACGTCCGCCCGACTATCGACGAGGACATCAGGGAGTTCTTCGAGCGGATGGATGACCAGTTCCGCGGCGGTAGCCGCGAGATGAGTCGCCAGCGCGGCTCCGGCCGAATCGGCTTCCAATAGGCCGACGCCACTGTCTGCGCTCCGCCGCGTGACACACCGCTTTTGTCGCTTGCGAACGCACGTCCGACGATGACGGTCACGTTTCGCGACCGGGCGGTCCTGATCGACGGGACGCTCGTTCTCGCGGACCTGCACTTCGGTCGTGGGGCGACGTCTGCGGTCGAGGCTCCGATCGAGGACGGCCGGGATATGATCGATCGGCTGGACGACCTCCTCGATTCGATGGCTCCCCGGACGGTCGCCCTCGCCGGGGACGTCCTTCACGCGTTCGATACGGTCCCGTCCATGGTCGACGACCGACTCGCGGCGCTAGAAGAGCGCGTCATCGACGCCGACGCGGAGCTGATCGTCGTCGCCGGCAACCACGACACGATGCTCGGCGAAGTCTGGGACGGCCCGATCGCGGACCGATATCGAATCGACGATCGAACCGTCGTCGTGCACGGACACGAGCGGCCCGCCGTCGAGGCCGAACGGTACGTCCTGGGTCACGACCACCCCGCAATCGAGATCCAGGGGACGCGCCGGCCGTGCTTTCTGCAGGGGCCCGGTGGACCCGACGGGAGCGACGTGCTCGTCCTGCCGTCGTTCAATCGCTTCACCGCCGGCGTTCCGATCAACGAGATGGGCGCGACGGACTTCCAGTCGCCGCTGATCGTTGCCGCCGACCCGCTCGAACCGATCGTGCGCGACGAGCGAGCCGACGAGACGCTGCAGTTCCCGCCGCTGGGGACCTTCCGGAACCACCTGTAAGAAGCGGTACTGCTTTATCGCTCGCCGGTGGACAACCGGACATGGACACAGCTGTCGTCATCACGATCGCGACCGTACTGATCCTGCTCGGGCTGACTGCAGTAACGCGCTGGCTCGTCCCGAAAGCACTGACCGAGTGATCGCCCGTCAGCGAAGACATCGAAAACTCACTGCGTTCGCTTTCGGGCCTTCGCTTCGTCAGCGCCGGCTTACGCCGCCGCTTCCTCAGCGAAGACGTCGTCGTACTCGCCGTCGTCGATCCGCTCTTTGAATTCGCGAGGATCGTTGCCCTCGATGGTGACGCCCAGCGAGGTGCACGTGCCGACGACCTCTTTGGCCGCGGCCTTGAGATCGTAGGAAAGCAGGTCGGGGTGTTTCTGCTCCGCGATCTGCTTGATCTGGTCCACGGAGAGGTCGGCGACGAACTCCTCCTGGGGTTCGCCGCTGCCGGTCTCGAAACCGGCCTCGTCTTTGACCAGTTCGGCTGTCGGCGGGACACCGACCTCGATCTCGAAGGAACCGTCGTCCTCGTACTCGACGGTAACGGGGACTTCGGTGCCGTCGAAGGCCGCGGTCTGATCGTTGATCTCCTGGACGACTGCCTGCACGTCTACGGGGGTCGGCCCGAGTTCGGGGCCGAGCGGCGGGCCGGGATCGGCCTGGCCGCCCGGAACGAGAACTTCGATTGTGCCTGCCATATCCGAGAATCCGTCGGCGCGGGTTTAAGAATTGCTTTTCCGTGTCCCGCGTGCGATCCCTGCCCACGGCGACCGTGGCGGTGTCGATCCGTCGTGGCGACTGCGGACGAAAGCCCTTTTGAGCGACGATGGCGGAGTACCCACTGATGGGGCTCGAAGAGGAGATCGAGGAACTCGAGCAGGAGATCGCCGATACGCCCTACAACAAGGCGACCGAAGAGCACATCGGCCGTCTAAAGGCCAAACTCGCCGAGAAGAAAGACAAGCTCGAGGCCCAGCAATCGGGGTCGGGCGGCGGCCCCGGCTACGCCGTCGAGAAACACGGCGACGCGACCGTCGCGCTGGTCGGCTTCCCCAGCGTCGGCAAATCGACGCTCATCAACGCGATGACCAACGCCGACAGCGAGGTCGCCGAGTACGAGTTCACCACGCTGAACGTCAACCCCGGTATGCTCCAGTACAGGGGCGCGAACATCCAGATGCTGGACGTCCCCGGGCTGATCGAAGGCGCGGCCGGCGGCCGGGGCGGTGGCAAGGAAGTACTGTCGGTCGTCCGCACGGCCGATCTTATCGTGTTCGTCCTTTCGGTGTTCGAGATCGACCAGTACGAGCGCCTCAGCGAGGAACTCTACCGGAACAAGGTCCGGCTGGACGCCGATCCCCCGAACGTCTCGGTTCGCAAGAAACACAAAGACGGGATCAGCGTCAACGCCTCAGTCGATCTCGACCTCGACGAGGAGACGATCAAGAGCGTCCTGCGCGAGCACGGGTACGTCAACGCCGACGTCACGGTCGGCGAACAGGTCGATATCGATCGGCTCATCGACGGGATCATGGACAACCGCGAGTACCTCCCCTCGATCGTGGCCGTCAACAAGGCCGATCTCATCGAGCCCGACTACAAGGGAACCGTCGACGAGAATCTCCGCGAGCACGGGCTCGATCCCGACGACGCGATCTTCATCAGCGCCGAACTGGAGAAGGGGCTCGACGCGCTGAAAGAGCGGATTTACGACGAACTCGGGCTGATCCGGATCTACATGGACAAGCCCGGTCGCGGGATCGACCGCGAGGACCCACTCATGCTGTTCGAGGGCGATACTGTCGGCGACGCCTGCAAGAAGATCGGCGGTCGCTTCGACGAGCGCTTTCGCTTCGCCCGCGTGTCCGGTCCCAGCGCCAAACACGACGACCAGCAAGTCGGTCGCGACCACGAACTGGCCGACGAGGACGTCCTCCGGATCGTCGTCGACCGGTGACCGTGCGAGGGGAAAGACTTTATCTCGGTAGACCGTCATCTCGATTGATGTCTACGAAAGCGAAACTCCTGATCGCCCTGGTTGCGCTCGTACTGGTGTACAAGTTCGTCGTCAAAGAGTAGCGTCGCGAACGTGACTGACTTGGCGCTGGCTCCCGTGGTGGGGATATGGTCGGCGTCGTCACGCGAAACGAACCGGAACTGTCGTGGTCGGGCTTCGACCGCGCCTTCTACGAGCAGAAGTCCGCCAGCGGCCGCGCCAGCGAGCCGACGACCGACGGCGTCAACACGCTGGCCTGTTTCGCAGACGCAGCGACGGTCCGCGAGCGACCGGCGCTCGCCGCCCGGACCCGGGACGGTAAGTTGGCGACCGGCGACCGCCCCGATCTCGATCAGTCGTACGTTTGTCCCACGAACGAGTCCTATCGCGAGGGGCTGCTGGAGATGATCGCGGACGCCGGGCGGGCGAGCGGTGACGTGCGTCTTGACGACATCGGATTCCCGGGGGCCGAGTACTGCCACTGCGACCGCTGTACTCGCCGCTTCTCCGAAAGCGAGTTTGATGACCGTCTCGACTGGCGCGCGAGCGTCGTCACCGAGTTCGCTGCGGCGGCGCGCGAGCGCGTCCCCGGCGACCTGATCGTCGGGCTCTTCCCAGACCCCTATCCCGGCCACCTCTACGAGCGGTCGGGGATCGACCTCGAGGCGCTCGAACCGATTGTCGAGGAGTTCGTCGTCCCGCTGTACGACCCGAGCTACGAGACGACCTACTGGCTCGAAGCGCTCGCGAGCGGGTTCGCCGACCGTCTGGACGCCCGCCTGAGCGTCGAACTGTACGCCAACGTCGAGATCGATGCGCTGCTGGCGGCGACAGACGCCGTCGAACCACACGCGGATTCAGTGCTGTACGGCTACGACGCCAGCACGGCCAGAGCGGCGATCAGGCGGCGCGCTGCCGACGCTCGCGACGGCGCCACCCACCGACCGGACGAGCGGTCGGGGTGAGGTCGACCGGACTATCGTTCGGAGTGATATGGGACGGACGACCCACCGCAGTGCCCCTCACGAGCCGTCTTCGAGCCAGGACCGAAGGACTGACCGGTCCCTGGCGTCGTCGGGAAGCGTCTCGAACCAGCGCGCCTGGACGATCTCGCCGTCGGGATCGTCGACGGACAGTTCGGTGGAGTCGGCCGCACCCTCGTATATCGGTAACGCGCCCCAGGTCGTATGTCCATCGCCGTGAAACTCCACGCGCCCGAGCAGTGCGAGCCCGTCGAACGTGGCTTCGATCCCCGCCTCCTCGTGGAGTTCGCGCCGTGCGGCCGCCTTGAACGATTCTCCGTCATCGACTTCGCCGCCGGGTAACACCCACATGTCGACGTCGCGGTGGCGGACGAGCAGGACCGAACCGCTGTCGTCGGTCACCAGCGCGTGTGCGCCGTATGGGAGCCCGTTCCCGCTGATCCGCTGGGCGACCGTCTGGAACCGCCGTCGCGAGACCCACCGCGTCTTCGTGAACTCGGTGACGCCGTCGTGACGCGACTGGAGGTCATGGTAGGTCTGCTCGGCCTGCTGGTCGGCCTCGTCGGCCAGGTACCACAGGTTGTCGACGGCCGTCATCGTCCCAGGAAAGATGGTGTTGCTCGTGGCTGCAAGCGACCGCGGAGAACGTGCGTGACAGTCATATCTCACTCTTTGTCGGTGAGGAGCATAAGTCTTCGACCGGGACGAATCAGTCCCTTTTTTACCGGCCACGGAGAACGGCTGGCCATGAGCTTCGAAGAAGACGACCGCGTCATTCTGCACGACGAACACAGTGAACACGACGGCGAAGTCGGGACCGTCACCCAGAAGATGGAAACGATGTTCGGCGACGCCAACTATATCGTCAGTTTCGAGGAGGGGCAAGAGCAGGGCGTGCCCGAGGACAACCTCGAACCCGCAGAGGAAGACGACGAAGACGACTGATTGATGTCGTCGGTCCCGCTTCACTACATCGACCTCCGTGCGTTCTGCTACGCGACGGAAGACGACAGGCGCGTCGAGAGCGCGCTCCGAACGCTGCTGCCTGAAGCGTTCGAGCTCCAGCGACTGGAAAACGAGGGGCATCACGGCGACCGGATCCTCGTCTTCTCGGCACGGGTCGAGAACGCCGACGAGATGCGGGTCGTGCTGGATCGGCTCGGCGAGTTGCCCGCCGACCAGCGCCAGCGACTACGCTCGGAACTCGACGAGCGGGTTACCGACAACACCGAACTGTTTCTGACCCTCGACAAGCAGGCGGCGTTCGGCGGCGACGTCCGACTCGGCGACGGGATTACGGTCCGCGCGAAAGTCGAGGCCTACCCCGCCACGAAGGACGCCGCCGTCGAGAACGCGCGCGACGTACTCGAATCGCCCTAACATGACACGCTACGAGGCGGTCCACGCCCACCCGGACGGCGACGCGACTGTCGCCAGGCTCGCGCTCACGGCGAGCGAATACGGCTATGACGGCCTCGTCGTCCGCAATCACGGCGACGCACTGCCGGAATACGACGCCGACCGGATCAGTGCGGCATACGGGATCGACATCGTCGAGGGTGTCGAGATTCGTGCTGACGATCCGGGGCGAGCCAGCGGGTTCGTCGGCAGCCATCGCGACCGTCGGACGATCGTCGCCGTCCACGGCGGGTCCGTCGAGATGAACCGGTTCGCCGTCGAGCAACCGGCAGTAGACGTACTCGCCCATCCGATGGTCGGCGACGGCGATTTCAACCACGTGCTCGCGAAAGCCGCGAAACGGAACAGCGTCCACGTGGCACTGTCGCTGGCGCGCGTCCTCCGGGCCGACGGCGGCGAACGCGTGCGGGCGCTGCGCGACCTCCGGAAACTCCGTGAGCTGCTCGCGGACGCCGACGCGCCGTTCGTCGTCAGTGCCGACCCGCGGAGCCATCTCCAGTTGCGCGCGCCGAGGGAACTCCGTGCTCTCGGGGACGTGATCGGCTTCGACGCCGACGTGATCGAGACGGGGCTGGCCGCCTGGGGCGACCTCGCCGAGCGGAACCGGGAGCGGGCCAGCGACGCGTTCGTCGAACCCGGTGTCCGACTCGACGAGGAGTGACGCGTTCGCGCGACGATCGATCCTTCTTTGCGCGGCGCGCTCGTAGGCCCAATCATGACTGGAGACGTCGAGGAGCACGCAGCACGTTTCGACGAGAAGGCCGCCGAGTACGACGACGGCGACCACAGCCCCGAGTATCGGGACTGCCGCGACCTGGTGATCGAGCACGCGGCGGTCGACGGCGATATCGTGCTCGATCTCGGGGCCGGAACGGGTGCGATCTCGCTCGCACTCGCCCCGGCGGCCGACCGCGTGATCGGCCGGGACGTGAGCGAGGGCATGCTCGAGCAGGCCCGAAAAAAGGCGTCCGACGCCGGAATCGAGAACGTCGAGTTCGGCCGGGGTCGATTCCGCGAGCCCGACGTACCCGGAGATGCGGCCGTCGACGTCGTCGTCTCGAACTTCGCGATGCATCACCTCTCGGACGGGGAGAAACGCGACGCGATCGACGTGATCGCGGGCCTCGAACCCGACCGGTTCGTCCTCGGGGACGTCATGCTGTTCGGCGAGGCCGACCCCGAGGAACCGTTCTACTCGCCCGAAGTGGACGACCCGGCGACGGTTGGCGTGCTGGCCGACGCGCTGACCGACGCCGGGTTCGCGCTGACCGCGGTCGAGGCGGTCCACGAGCAGGTCGGCGTGCTCGTCGCCGAGCGGGGGGACGACCGAACGTGAAACACCTCCCGAAACACCTCCAGCCGCGGTGGCGATACCTGGCGGTCGGGTTCGAGACGTGGCCCGACGCGGACGTCGATCGTGGCGTCTTCCAGCGCGAGCTGTGGTACGCCGCCCAGAACCTGCTCGGCGACGTCGGAAGTGCGGACGTGGATCTGACCGTCGTGCGCTTCGACCGCTGGGACGGTGGCGGCGAGGCGATCGTCCGGGTTCGGCGCGACGAGAGCGACCGCGCCCGGGCGATCGTCGCCTGCGTCGAGACGGTCGGGTCGGACCCGATCGGGGTTCGGGTCGCCGGGACCAGCGGAACCGTCCGGGCTTGTGAAGAAAAGTATATGCGTGGGGGACCGGAACGAACCGAGCAGAGACACGTCACAGCCGGGGGCGACACGCAGGCGGTTGCCGTCCGCGACGGCCGGCTCGAATACCGCACGAACGACGCGCTCACGGCTGGGACGCCACTCGACATCGAGTAACTATGCAGGGAAGCCAACAACAGCAAGCGTACGATCGGGGAATCACCATCTTCTCGCCCGACGGACGCCTCTATCAGGTCGAGTACGCCCGGGAAGCAGTCAAGCGCGGGACGGCGAGCATTGGCGTGCGAACGCCCGAGGGCGTCGTCCTGGCCGTCGACAAGCGGATCCGCTCGCCGCTGATGGAGCGTTCCTCCGTCGAGAAGATTCACAAGGCCGACGACCACATCGGGATCGCCAGCGCGGGCCACGTCGCCGACGCCCGCCAGCTCATCGACTTCGCGCGCCAGCAGGCCCAGATCAACCAGCTGCGCTACGACGAGCCGATCGGCGTCGAGACGCTGACGAAAGCCGTCACCGACCACATCCAGCAGTACACGCAGGTCGGCGGCGCGCGCCCGTTCGGCGTCGCGCTGATCATCGCTGGCGTCGCCGACGGACAGCCACGACTCTACGAGACTGACCCCTCCGGCACGCCCTACGAGTGGAAGGCGCTGGCCGTCGGGGCCGACCGCAACGACATCCGTGAGTATCTCGAAGACAACTACGAGGACGACATGACCCTCGATGACGGCGTCGGACTGGCGCTGTCGGCGCTGGCGTCGGTCAACGACGACGGGCTCTCGCCTGAAGGCGTCGGCGTCGCCACGATCGCCGTCGAGGACGAACGCTTCCGGGAACTCGACGACGACGAGAAACGCGAGTACCTCGAGGCGAACGGCGTTCTGGCGACCGAAGAGGACGACGAGGACGAGGAGAGCGACGAGTAGCTCGCCTGCTCCCTTGTCGGACTGTTCCTGCTGGCGCAGGTCGTGAGCGATGTCGATCGACAGTGAACGGAGCAAAGCGATGGGACTGGGATTTGAACCGGACCAAGACGTTCCTGCTCGCTCCGCTGCGCGGGCTGCGACTTGCTGGCTTCAAATCGCCAGTTACAGCCGTTGCTCCTCGCGGAGTTGCTCGGAGCAAAGCGGTGGGGCTGGGATTTGAACCACGCGAAGACGGTCGCTCACTTCGCTCGCGCTGCGTCTTCTCTCGTTCAAATCCAGCGTGTTATTCGGCGCGGCGCGTCGATGCGCCGCGCACTCACGGTGGGGCTGGGATTCGAACCCAGGAGGCGTAACGCCACCTGCTTTCAAGGCAGGCGCAATAGGCCGCTCTGCCACCCCACCGCAGGCGTCCCTTGCGCGTCGCCCATTTAATCACTGTCGGTTTTCTCGACGTCCAACCCGTCTTCGCCCTCGACCCCGTACACCCCGTGGGTCTCCGCCCACTCGTAGGTCCGTGACGGATAGATGCGATCGGCCCGCGCTCGCGCCCGGACGACCGAGACGACGGACGCCAGATCGGCCGCCGTCTCGACCGGCTGCAGCGACGGCACGAAGTCCGCGTCCAGATCCGCCGCTCGCGCCGCCTCGACCAGCGACGTCACGGCCGGCGGCTCGTAGGCACCGTCGAAATCGACCGGCTCGCTGAACCCCGCGTACCCGACCCGACCTCCCGGCCCGGGCGAGAGCACGACCGGGCTCCGCCGGAGTTTCATCGACATCGAGTCGATCCCCTGACGAGTCACCAGCGGGACCGTCGGCTCGATGACGTGGACGCTGCCTTCCTCTTCGCCCTCGAGCAGGTGTGTGACGGTGTTGCCGACCCGGGCCGCGTGGGAACTGCCGACCTGCACCTCGTATCTGACGGCCTCGGGGTCGTCGACGGCCTCGGCGACGACCGACTCGAGCCGGCGCTTGGGTGACACGTCGGCGTCGAGATCGAGGTGGTCGCGCGGTCGGTAGTTGACGAGCAGCTGTCCGCTGGCGGCTTCCGCCGCCCGGGCGATGTCTGACAGCATCGCCTCGTACAGCGAGACGACCTCTTCGGCGTCGAGCGGCGTCGTCTCCGCGAGCGATCGGCCGACGACGCCCTCGACCGGCGGGTCCGCGAGCACGACGAGCGTGGTCATACCCGTTCTCGGGCCGGCCCGCTCTTGAACGTCGCGCTTGCGACCGTCCGGGACACCAATTACTATCGGGCTGTCCGCGGTACTCGCAGGTATGGATACCGGATGGCTCGGGCGTGATCGCACTGACCCCCCGCTGGACCGCCTCGGGCGCGTGGCCGGAACGGCCTCGGT
Source organism: Halapricum desulfuricans (assembly GCF_017094525.1). Taxonomy (NCBI): domain Archaea; kingdom Methanobacteriati; phylum Methanobacteriota; class Halobacteria; order Halobacteriales; family Haloarculaceae; genus Halapricum; species Halapricum desulfuricans. The sequence goes on from NZ_CP064788.1 coordinate 1,195,606, forward strand.
CGCCGTCGCGTTCGTCGGAATCGCGACTGCGATCGCGCTCTCGCCGTCGTTCGCGTTCGGGGCGAACGCCCTCTCGGATCTCGGGAACCCGGGCCACCCGGCCGGCACGCCGGCGACTGCGCTGGCGTTCAACGGCGGGCTGATCGTCGGCGGGGTGCTGGGAACGGCGTTCGCCCTCGCGATCCCCGAGATTGCCGGCGCGCTGTTCGTCGCGCTGTGGGTGCTCGTCCACGCCCGGCAGTCGCCGCCGATCGATCGACGGACGAACGCACATCGCACCCGAGACAGGTAGGTCGGCACTCCGAAGCCGACGACGGAACCGTTTACTCTCCGCGGACTGAACGCGGAGACGGATGAACAAGTGGTACCGCCGAACGATCTACTCGTTCGCCGTCCTCGTGGTGATTATCTTCGCCTACGCCGTCGTCTACCATTACGGGATGCTCTACCTCGAGGGCGAGTCGAAGACCTTCCTGCAGTCGCTGGAGGTCGTCGTCCAGACGTTCACGACGACGGGTTTCGGCGAGGACGCCCCGTGGAGTTCCGATCTGATGAACGTCCTCGTCATCACGATGGACCTGACGGGTGTCGCGTTGATTTTCCTGGCGCTGCCGGTGTTGATCTTCCCGCTGTTCGAGGAGGCGCTTTCGACGACCGTGCCGACCAGCGTCGAAGACGACCTTGCGGATCACGTCGTCGTCTGTGCGGACACGCCGCGAGCGGAGGTGTTGATCGACGAACTCGACTCCTGGGACGTCGAGTACGTCCTCGTCGAACCCGATCGAGAGGCGGCGACCGAGCGCTACGAGAGCGGGTACCGGGTCGTTCACGACGATCCGACGACCGTCTCGGGACTGGAGAGCGCGAACCTCGCCGACGCGCGCGCGATCGTCGCTGACGTGGACGACGACGTCGACGCGAGCATCGTCCTGACCGCACAGGAGGTCAGCGAGGACGTCCAGATCGTGAGCGTCGTCGAGGACCCCGACCAGCGACGCTACCACGAACTCGCCGGGGCCGACGCGGTGCTGTCACCGCGGCCGCTTCTGGGCGAGAGCCTCGCCGCGAAAGTCACGACCGGTGTCCGGGCGGAGTTCGAGGACGCGGTCGCCATCGACGGCGACCTGCAGATCGCCGAGCTCCCGGTCGGTGCCGGCAGTCCACTCGAGGGGCGGACGATCGCCGAGAGCGGCATCCGCGAGGCGACCGGCGTCAACGTGATCGGGGCGTGGTTCTGTGGCGAGTTCGAGAGCCCGCCCTCGCCGGAGACGACGATCGACCGGGGGACCGTCCTGCTGGTCACCGGTCGTCCGGACCAGCTCGCCGACCTCCGTGAGCAAGCGAGCGCGTCGATCCGACAGTTCGACGGCGGGCGCGTGCTGATCGCCGGGTACGGACAGGTCGGACAGCGCGTCGCCGAGATGCTTGACGAACAGGGCGTTCCCCACACGACCGTCGACGCCGTCGACCGCGATGGCGTCGATGTCGTCGGCGACGTAACCGATCCCGAAACGCTGGAGGCGGCCCGCATTCACGACGCCAGGACGGTCCTGCTTGCGATTCCCGACGACACGGCCTCGGAGTTCGCGACGCTGGTCGTCCGGGATCTCAGCCCCGACACGGAGATCGTCGCCCGCGTCGAACAGGCCGAGAGCGTCCAGAAGATGTACCGCGCCGGTGCCGATTACGTGCTCGCGCTGGAGACGATCACCGGCCGGATGATCGCCTCGACCGTCCTCGAAGACGAGGACGTCATCGCGTTCGATACCCAGATCGAGGTCGTCCGGACGACGGCCCCGGGGATGACGGGTCAGACGCTCCAGGAAGCGGACGTCAGATCGCGCACGGGCTGTACGGTTGTCGCCGTCGAACGCGACGGCGCGGTCCACACAGATCTCGGATCCGAGTTCCGGATCGAGAGCGGCGACGAACTGGTGGTCGTCGGCACCGACGAGGGGACGAACCGCTTCACCGAGCAGTACCGGTAGTTCGTCCGGGCCCGAGAGATCGAACGCACGAGATCACGATCGGACCGAACCCCTAAGGGCTTCTCACTCGATGACCCGGATATGTCGGCATCGACACGCGGCGAGTGTGGCGCTCTCGGAGTCAGCGTATGACCGCTATCGAGACGACGGATCTCCGGATGGAGTTCGGGGACGTGACGGCGCTTGCGGACCTGAATCTGACTGTCGGCGACGGGGAACTGTTCGGGCTGCTGGGTCCGAACGGGTCCGGGAAGACGACGACGATCGAGATCCTGACCGGTCAGTTGCGGCCGACAAGCGGTGGCGCGACTGTCCTGGGGATCGACCCGGTCGAGGAACCGCTCGAAGTGCGGTCGCAGGTCGGCATCCTCCCCGAGCGCGAGGACCCGCCGAGTTTCCTCACGCCGCGGGAGTATCTGGAGTTCGCCGGGGAGATCCGCGGTCTCGACGACACCGCCGACCGGATCGACGAGTGGGCGGGGAAACTTGCCTTCGAGGGGAAACTCGACACGCTGGCGACCAACCTCTCGGAGGGCGAACGCCAGCGCGTCATGCTCGCACAGGCGTTCTTCCACGAGCCGTCGCTGGTGTTCATCGACGAGCCGCTGGTCAACCTGGACCCGATCCTGCAAGAGGAGGTTAAAGACCACTTGCGGGCATACTGTGAGGCCGGCAACACGCTGTTTCTCTCGACGCACTTCGTCGACGTCGCCGAGGAGCTCTGTACACAGGTCGGCGTTCTCAGGGAAGGACGGCTGCTCGGGACGACCGACCCGCGGACCCTGTCGGAGGAGGAGTCGCTGCTTGAGTACTTCCTCGCGACGGTCGACGGCGACGGCCCCGAGGCGGTCCCGACGACCGGGAGGTGACCATCGTGAGTCTCCTGCGCGCCATGATCGAAGAGGAGTGGCGGTTGCACGCCGACCTGTTCGGCGGCCGGCGGTTCGGCGCGTTCCCGGTCGCCGTCGCGGCGATCGCCGCCGGCGCGTTCTGGCTGCTGTCCGCGGTCGGGACGGACCCCGCGACGATCGCCGCCGGATTGCACGCCCTGGTCGGCTTTTTCGGGCTGCAGGTCGGGACGATCGGGCTCGTCGGCCGGGACGCGATGCGCGACGTGCTCGGGGACGTGACGCTTCTGGTGTTCAGTTCCCGCACGTTGCCGGTGTCGTGGCGGCGGCTGCTCGCGACGTTCGTGCTGAAGGACCTGCTGTACTATTCGGGGCTGTTCCTGGCCCCGATCGCGCTGGCGTACGCGCCGCTTGCGCTGACGGCGGGCGATGGAGCGCTGTCTGTCCCGTCGCTGTGGGTGACGCTGGCCGGCACCTTCGGGCTGGGCGTCGGGCTGAGTCTGGCGCTGGTCGGACTCGCGAGCCGGCACGGCGGACTCGCGCTGGCGGCCGTCGCGCTGGCGAGCGCTGCGGTGCTTGCAAGCGGTCTCGATCCGGTAGCGCTGACGCCGTACGGGTTCTACGCCGAGCCGACGGCCGCGGCGGCCGTGGCCGGGTTCGCGCCGGGAGCGGTCGTCGCCGTGCTGGGGATCGCCCTGTTCGAGCCCATCGAGGAGACCGATGGCCGCCAGCGGATCGGCCCGCTCTCGAGGTACGCGCGGGCAATCCCCGACGAGACGGGACTCGCCCGCCGGACGGTACTGTCGGTCGCGCGCTCGAGCGGGTCGGTCTGGAAGGTCCTCTTCTCGATGGGCGTGCTGGTCGTCGTGGTGGTCGCGTTGCTGGCCGAAATGGCTCGCGTGACCGTCCTCGATCCCCACTTCGGGCTCGCGCTCGGGACCTTCCTCGGTCTGGGCGGGTTCACGACCTACGCGTGGCTCACGCAGTTCGAAGACCCCCGCGAGATCCTGCGGTATCCGGTCGCGATCGAGCAGGTGTTCGCGAGCAAGCGACGGGCATACCTCGCGCTGGTCCTGCCGGCCGGACTGGCCTACATCGCGGTGGCGGCGCTGTGGTTACCGCCGGTCGAACTGGTCGTCGCCGCAGCGGTCTTTCCTGGCGTCGCCGTCTACGTCTTCGGGCTGACCGCGTTCGTCACCGGACTCTCCCCGACCGAGTTACTGTTCGACACGCCGCTGTTCGCGGCCTTCGGCGCGGGGCTGTCCGTCGTCGCGGTGCCGTTGCTGGTCGCGGCGCTCGCGACGACCGCGGCACCGACGCTCACCGTCGCTGTCGGAGTCGGTATTCCGGTGCTTTCGGGACTGGTCGGGTTCGCGCTGACCCGGCGTGCAGGGCCGCGATGGGAGCGGAAACTTCGACAGTGAGCGAGCAGAGATGTGGCCGGCCTCATACTGCCGGCTGTAACAAACTGAAGGAATTCGCCACTCCGGGGTGGCGAATATCTTTACGAACTTACAGCCGGCAGTATCAGATAGAGTTCTTCAGTTTCTCGAAAAAGCCCTGCTCGACGTCGATGTCCTCGTCGCTGGCCTCGGCGAACGCCTCCAGAGCCTCGCGCTGGTCGTCGTTGAGTTGCTCGGGCGTGTACACCTGGACGGTCACGTAGAGGTCGCCGTTCCCGCGCCGGCGCAGGCGTGGCATCCCCTTGCCCTCGAGGCGGAACGTCTCACCGCTCTGGGTGCCCGACGGGACCTCTAACTCGACGGCGCCGTCGAGCGTCTCCACCTCGATCGTGTCGCCGAAGACCGCCTGCGGGAACGAGAGCGGCTCGCGCCGCCGGAGGTCGTCGCCGTCGCGTTCGAACTCGGGGTGATCGCGGATCGAGACGTCGATCAGCAGGTCGCCGTTCGGCCCGCCGTTCTCGCCGGGCGCGCCCTCCCGCTCCATCCGGAGCGTCTGGCCGTCCTGAATGCCGGCGGGGATCTCGACGGTCAGCGTCGCCTCGTTGCGGACGACGCCGTCGCCGCCGCAGGTCGAGCAGGTCTCCTCGTAGAGGGTTCCCTCGCCGCCACAGCGACGGCAGGTCGTCGTCTGCTGGACGCGCCCCATCGGCGTCTGCTGGACCTGCGTGACCTGGCCGCGCCCGTTGCACTCCGGGCAGGTCCGGCTGTCCGCGTCCGGCGGGTGGCCGCTGCCGTCGCAGTCCGGACAGGTCTCGGGCCGACGGACCGTCACCTGTTTTTCGGCTCCCTCGTAGGCCTCCTCGAGGTCGATCTCGAGTGTGGTTTTCAGGTCCTGGCCCTGCCGCGGCCGGTCGCTGCCGCCACGACGCCGGCGACCGCCGCCGAAGAACTGATCGAAGATGTCCTCCATGTTGAACCCGCCGCCGAACGGGTCGCCGCCGCGGCCGCCGCGACCGCCGGGGCCGTCGCCGTCGAAACCGCCCCGCTTTTCGGCCTGCTCGAAGCGCTCGTGGCCCATCTGGTCGTAGGCGCGTCGCTTCTCCTCGTCTGTCAGGACCTCCTTCGCTTTCTTGACCTGCTTGAACTTCTCCTCGGCGTCGGGGTCGTCGCTCACGTCGGGGTGGTACTCGCGGGCCTTCTCTCGGTAGGCCTCCTGAATCTCCTCCTCGCTGGCGTCGCGCGAGACGCCGAGTATCTCGTAGAAATCCTCGCTCATTCGTTACTGCTGGATAATCGGTTGAGACACTTCAAAAGCCCGGGTCCGGTCGATCGGTCGCCCGCGGGATGAACGCGCTTTTACCTTCCGGCGACCCACCCACGGGCAGGAATGCCCTTCGTCACGAAACTCACCTTCGAGAGCGGGGATCGCCACCGCCTCGAGGACGTCGTCGAGGAGATCAAGACCGACGCCGCGCGCAAGGGCGTCGAACACAAGGGGCCGCATCCACAGCCGCCCGAAAACGTCCGCGTCCCCCAGTCGAAGACGCTGCTCGATACGGGCGGCGAGTTCGACGCCTGGGACTACACCGTCTACACCAGAACGATCGAGATCGTCGGCCACGACGAATTCGCCCGATCGGTCGCCGGCCGTGACGTGCCCGACGCGATCTCGGTCGGCGTCGAGGTCGAACAGCAGCGGGGACAGGGACACAAAAACTAGTCGACGGCGCGTTTCGACCGCGGCCATCGTTGCAGCCGTCTAAAGACCTTTCACGATTCCGGTAGTATCGGTAGACATGACGAACGTACTCGTCGTCGGCGGCGGTCCCGCCGGACTGAGCGCGGCACTGTTCACACAGAAGAACGGTCTCGAGACGACAGTCTTCGACACCGACGGCACCTGGATGCACAAGGCCCACCTGTTCAACTACCCGGGCATCGGCTCCCAGGACGGCTCGGCGTACATGGAGACGCTCCGAACGCAGGTCGACAGCTTCGGCGTCGAACACCTCCAGCAGGAGGTCACCGACGTCGCGGCGACCGACGATGGGTTCACTGTCACGACCGAGGAGGGCGACCACGAGGGGTCGTATCTGGTCCTCGCGACGGGCGCGGACCGCGACCTCGCGGACGCGCTGGGCTGTGCCTTCGACGGCGACCTCGTTGAGGTCGACCTGTCGATGGAGACCAGCGTCGACGACGCCTACGCGACCGGGGCGATGGTCCGCGCCGAGGAGTGGCAGGCGATCATCTCCGCCGGTGACGGGGCCGCGGCGGCGCTGAACATCCTCTCGAAGGAGAAGGGTGAACACTACCACGACTTCGACGTGCCCGCCGACGCGGCCGCGACGTTCGGCCCCGAAGAATAGGCGCAGCCGACAGCGCGGCTGTTTTGACTCTCCGTCGTGTACGTCCGGGCATGAAGATCCGCGGCGAGCGCGAGTGCCAGTCCTGTGGCGCGCGGTGGTCGTACTACGAGACGGGGTCGATCACGTGTCCGGAGTGTGGGAGCGTGCGGAGCGTCGGCGTCGACGAACGTACCGAACACACCGACAACCCCGCGGACCTCGACCTCGCTTCGATCGTGGACAACCTCGACGCCGAACCGATCGACCGCGTCGCCGAGCGCGCCGTCGAGCAGTGTCGCGAATACGTCAGACAGCGGGGATTCATCCGCGGTGGCGAATTACGCCAACTCGACACGGAGTTCGTTATGGCTGTCGAACTCCAGTATATCGCGAGCGAGATCGCCCGCTCGATGCGTGTCACCGAGGACGAACAGCAGTATTTCCTCTCGCTTGTTCGGGGTCTCACCGACGGGGACCGACCCGATCCCGAGGCAGTCCCCGACTCGCTCGCCGCCGCGCGGGGACTCGCGATCGCCGCGATCATCGACGCCTATCGTCGGGATCTGACGCGACATCTCTCCGAACACCCGGACAGTGAGACGCGCACGACGATGGGTCGGTTCGTCGACCACCGCAAGCGGATCGAGGCCCTGGACGGATCGATCCCACCGGAAAACGCCGAGGCGATTCTGGACGGACTGATCGCGCTCAGCAAGTACGCCACGGGCGATCAGTCGGCGCTCGAAACCGCGCGCGATCGCCTCGACGGTCTCGACTGATGGTTGCTACCCCGTTCGCTCAGGGCAGTTCGATCTCTACGTCGGCCCGGCTGCCGGCTGCCTTGACCGTGTTGTACAGCAGCATCGCGCGGGTCATCGGCCCGACGCCGCCCGGGACCGGCGTGATCGCGCTGGCTTTCTCCTTCGCGCTCTCGAAGTCGACGTCGCCGACCAGCTCGTAGCCTTTCTCAGTATCGGCGTCCACGCGGTTGATCCCCACGTCGATGACGACGGCCCCTTCCGAGAGCATCGACCCGTCGATCATCTCGGGGACGCCGGCCGCCGCGACGACGATATCGGCCGCTCTGGTCTTGGCCGCGAGGTCCTCGGTTCGGGAGTGACAGACTGTCGTCGTCGCGTTCCCACCGGGCGCTTTCTGGATGAACAGGTTCGCCATCGGCTTGCCGACGATGTCCGATCGACCAACGACGACCGCGTCTTTCCCTTCGGTGTCCACGTCAGCGGCCTCAAGCAGTTTCTGGATCCCGTGTGGCGTGCAGGGCTTGTATCGGGCGTCGCCCGCGACGAGTCGGCCGACGTTTTCGGGATGGAACCCGTCGACGTCCTTCATCGGATCGATCGCGCGCAGGACCGCACGCTTGTCGACGTGATCGGGGACGGGCATCTGGACGAGGATGCCATCGACATCGTCGTCGGCGTTCAAATCATCGACCGTCTCGAACAGTTCCTCGGCGGGCGCGTCGGGGTCGATCTCGACGTCGATCGCCTCGATGCCGACTTCCTCGCAGTCGTCCTGTTTCATCGAGACGTAGGTCTCGCTGGCCGGATCGTCGCTCATTAGGACCGTCGCAAGGGTCGGCGTCGTCCCCTCGGCTTCGAGCGTTTCTATCGAATCGCGCAACTCGTCCCGGATCCGCTGGGCGACGGCGTTACCGTCGATGACGTGTGTCATTACGTGGAATGGCTCGCCCGCGGGACAAAAGGCTCACTATCAGAAGCCGCGCTGGTCGAACGTCTCCGAGAGCCGCTCGACCTCCTCGGCGTCGACCGTCGCGAGCGGGCCGGGAATCGTCCGGGCGAGCGACGCCGTCGCGACGGCGTTCGAGAGCGCCTCGTCCGGTTCCTCGCCGTCCAGCAGCGCCGCGAGGAAGGCACCGACGAACGCGTCGTGCTGTCCGGTCTCGTCGACGGTATCGGTCTCGATCGCGTCACGGTCGTGAATGACGCCGTCGTGATAGACGAGCGCCCCGTGTTCGCTGCGGGTGAGCACGACCATCCGAAAGTCCCACTCGGCGGCCACGGACGGGGCGAGCTCTCTCGCCTGCCCGCTCCGATCGAGGACGTCCCGCACGTCGTCTTCGGACGCGAACAGGATATCGACCGCGTCGAAAACGTCGGTCAGCGTGTCCCTGGCGTCTCCGCTCGACCACAGTTCCGGCCGGTAGTCGAGGTCGAGCGCGGACGCGGCCTCTCCGCCGCTACCGGCCCGCAACACGGCTTCGCCGGTTTCGACCGCCGTCTCCGAGAGCGCGAACGTACTGCCGCCGACGAAGACGCTCGAGGCGGACCGGATCAACTCCATGTCGAGGTCCCCTGGCGTCATCGTCGCGGCCGCCGCACCCTCCCGATCGTCGATCCGGACACGATCGCGGGGATCACGCGGCGGTTCGTAGAAGGACAGTCCCTGTCGCCCCGCCTCGCTCCAGCCGACGCGCGTCTCGATCCCGTGTTCGTGGAGTTCCGAGACGACGCGCCGCCCGAGCGGCGTGTCCGAGAGCTTCGACAGCCAGACCACGTCGGTCCCGAACCGACTGGCTGCGACGGCCACGTTGCTCTCCGTCCCGGTCGCGTGCATCCTGACGTCCGTGGCCGTTTCGAGTCGCTCGTTACTCCTCGGAGATAGCCGAAGCGACGTGTCCCCAACAGTCACCAGTTCGACCATATCGGGCTATCACGATGGAGGGGCTTAGATGTACTGTCGAACTGGGGGTGTCATACGTCGGGCCCTTCCTCTGCGACGATTCCGGGCGCGTTGCTCGCGACGACGATGATCTCCTCGGTGATGTCTTCCATCTGGTTGGCCAACTCGTCGAACAGGATCGCGAACTCCCGGTACATCAGCGGCTGGTCGATCGTCTCGTCTTCGAACGCGGTGGCGATCACCTCGTTGCGGAGCTCGTCACATCGGCTCTCCATGTTCCGGATCTCCTGTATCTCCTCGGTCAGCGAGTCCGAGGCCTCGTAGGTGCCGAGGTCGTGGACGAACCGCTCGATGACCTCCTCGAGTACGGCGGTCGTGTCCGCGACTTCCGCGGCCATCTCCTGCAGCCCTTCGAAACACGCGTTGTCGTGGGGCGGTCGCATCATATCGAGCTCGTGAGCGATCCGTTCGGTGACGTTCACGACGACGTCGACGGTCCGGTAGAACTCGACCAGCGCCGACTGGTTGTAGTTGATCCGCGTGTTGAGTTTCCCCATGTCGATGGGATCGGCGTTGGTGATCAGCGCGACGATCGTCAGATTGCGGTCGTCACACTCGCTTTCGAGATTTTCGATCGCCGTGATGGTCTCGCTGTAATCGTCGCCGGCGGCGTACTGATCGAGTAGTTCCGGCAGGAGATCGATGCCCGCCTTGAAACTCTCGAGGTACGCGTCGGTATGCGATTCGAGTTGCTGGCTGAAGCTGCTGCCCGCGGTCATGAACCAAGCAACGGCGGGCGCGACTAAAGAGTATTCGGCTGGGGCTCCGCCACGACTGGCCTTCGAAGCGCCGAAGTCACGGCACGAATCACTCGTACAGCGGTTCTTCGTCGTCGTACAGCGGGTATTCGTCGGTGAGTGCCGCGACGCGTTCGCTGACCTCGGCGACGAGATCGTCGTCTTCAGGCGCGTCGACGACCTCGTAGATCAGGTCGGCGACTTCGCGGCAGGCGTCCTCGTCGAACCCACGAGTCGTGAGCGCGGGCGTACCGGCGCGAATGCCCGAGGGGTTGAACGCCGAACGCGTCTCGCCGGGGACGGTGTTCGCGTTGAGGACGATCCCGGCTTCCTCGAGAGCCTCCTCGACTTCCTTGCCGGTCGTGTCGGGATGGGACGGCCGGAGGTCCACGAGCACGAGGTGGTTGTCGGTACCGCCCGAGACCAGTTCCAGCCCATGCTCCTGCAGGCGATCGGCCAGCGCCTTCGCGTTGGCGACGGTCTGTTCGGCGTACGCCTCGAAGGAGGGCTCCAGCGCTTCCCTGAATCCGACGGCTTTGCCCGCGATGTTGTGCATCAGCGGGCCGCCCTGACTGCCGGGGAACACCGCCGAGTCGATGTCGTCGGCGTACTCCTCGTCGCACATGATGATGCCGCCCCGCCCCGAGCGGATCGTCTTGTGGGTCGATCCGGTGACGAAGTCGGCGACACCGACCGGCGAACTGTGGACGCCAGCGGCCACGAGACCGGTGATGTGCGCGATATCGGCGAGGTGGTAGGCGTCGACGTCGTCGGCCACCGCCTGAATGCGTTCCCACTCGACCTCGCGCGGATACGCGGAGTAGCCGGAGACGATGATGTCCGGGTCGAACTCGGCGGCGTGATCGGCCAGCCCTTCGTAGTCGATGTAGCCCGTCTCCTCGTCGACCTTGTACTGTTCGACCTCGTAGACCTGCCCGGCGAAGTTCGCCGGGTGGCCGTGGCTGAGGTGGCCCCCGTGAGTGAGATCCAGCGAGAGGATCCTGTCACCGGGTTCGAGCATCGCCAGATAGACGCCCATGTTGGCCTGACTGCCGGAGTGTGGCTGGACGTTGACGTGCTCTGCGCCCCACAGCTCTTTCGCGCGGTCGATCGCCAGCTGCTCGATCTCGTCGGCGTACTCACAGCCGCCGTAGTACCGCGAACCGGGGTACCCCTCGGCGTACTTGTTGGTCAGGACCGAACTCTGCGCTTCGAGGACGGCCTCACTGACGTGGTTCTCGCTGGCGATCATCGCCAGCGTCTCGTTTTGCCGCTCGACTTCGCCCGAGAGTGCCGCCGCGACTTCCGGATCGATCGCTCTGACCGCGTCGTAATCCATGTTCGTGGGTGACGGCCGGCCGAACAATAATCTACCTGTCTCGGCTCGCCCCGCAACGGCCACGCCCCGACCGAAAAGTACAAGGCATCGAACAGTTCATGTGTGAGTTGCATGGTCACCTGGGGGAGTGACAGCATTGCGTCCTCGTCCCGGCGAGCTCGATCGATACTGACCGGCCGGTGGTGAGCGGCTCATAGTGACCGTTGTACGTCCCTTCCGGATTGTCCGCACGCAGTCGTGCGGTCGCACCGGTACAACGGTCACTATCAGTACACGCCCCCGCCGCATGCCCGGCAGGTCGAGCGTGCGACCGCGAAAACGCCCACAAACGTCCGAACTCGAGGAGACCGGCTAATCGGGGGAAACGTCTGGCTGACCGATTTCCGCCCGACCGTCGTGGTGGCACACAACCTGCGGACACTGCGGCGCGGCCGGTGTCGAAGCGCGCTGGGCCTGTCGCCCTGACTCCCAGGGGCCTGCGTGGGGTGCGCAACGCTCGCAACCCCCGTTATCCTCCGAACAGGTAATTTAATCCATATTTATAATATATATGAGTGGTGTGCGGGGAGCAATTTTTGATTTAGTATATTTGATAGGACCCCACTCAATCGGCCGTATTTGAGGATTTTCGTTGGTTTCAAGATGGTGGCATATCTACACCCACATAAACCGAGTCGGGTTTGACGTTACATTCTATTGAAATAAAACCAACTGCAGCGACACAATTAAATGCACGTAGGTTGTACGTAGTAATACAATATGGTCAGCCAAAACCTCCTCGAGTCGGACGTCGAAACCATACTCGAAACGACGCTGGCGGACGCGGACGAACTGGTCGTGGTCAATCCGTCCCACGAGACAGTCCGTGCGCTCGTCTCGTCGATGGGCGAACTCGACGACGTACCGGTCGTAAACGTACTTGCGGAAGAGCGGACGCTCAAGGACGTCATGGACGACTTCCTGGTCGCGAGTGCCGCAGCCGACCTGATCGAATCGGACACACTCACCCTGCGTGTGCTAGAGGATCCGCCGGTCAATTCGCTGCTGATTTCGACGGACGCCGTCGTCTCGCTCGCCACCGCGGGCGAGCGGGTCGCGGGCCTGACGACGACTGACGACGATTTCGTGACAGACGCCTACGAGCACTACACCGATCAGTGGGAAATCGCCAAACGGTTCAAGCTCCGAACGCCGCCGATCTCTCGCGTCCGGGAGACGCTCGAGCGGGACATCGGCGACGATGTCGCGGCCGACTTCGACGACGTGCTGGAATCGCTGGAGACGGCACGGGGCAACGGCGACGGCCTCGACGAGGTGACGATCAGCCTGCTGGTCGCCGCGAAGAACGGCGAACTGCTGTACGACATCAGCAAGTGGGGCGAGGACATCGGCCTCGCGAGCAAGGCCACCTTCTCGCGAACGAAGACACAGCTCGAGGATCAGGGCCTGATCGACACCGAAAAGGTCCCGATCGACGTCGGACGGCCCCGACTCCGGCTGAAGTTCGGCAAGGACGAGCTGCTGGACGCCAGCGCGGCGGAGCTGGCGGGCGTCGCCCACTCGTTGATCCACGGCGAGTAGCGACGACCCGCCGCGGGGTTTTTTCCTCCGGCCTGCGTCTGGATAGTCAGTGATGACTGTAGGTCTCGTCGGATCAGGACCGGCGGCCGAGGCTGTAACTGCCGCGGTCGCCGACGTCAACGTCTCCGTGACCCAGACCGACCCGTCGGCGTTCGGGAGCCAGCAGCTCGGCGTCGTCGTCGCGGTCGCGGGCGATCGCGCGTTCGAGCGGGCGAACAGCCACGCGCTCGAAACGGACACGCCGTGGATCGCAGTCGAACTGGGTGGGATCGGCGGCTACCCGGTCGTCGACGCCGCCGTCGCCGGGTTCGATCCCGAAAGCGGGTGTTACGAGTGTCTACAGGGTCGGGTCGGCGCGACCGTCGATCCGGACGCCCAACCGACGGCCGCGCCGGCCGTCCCGGTCCAGCGGTTCGCGGGTGCGATCGCGGGCCGGGCCGCGTCGACGGCGGCGACCGGGGGCGACTCGCCGCTGTTCGGGCAGGCACAGACCATCCCGCAGGCAACGCATCCGCTGCTCGAACTCCCGGGCTGTGTGTGCGGGTCGGCTCCGTCGCCGGCGATCGAACGCGACACGTCCGACGGTGACTTCGAGGTGTCTCTCGAACTGGCAGAGCAGGCGCTCGACGAGCGGACGGGAATCGTCACCGAAGTCGGCGAGGCCGAATCGTATCCGGCCCCGTACTACCTCGCGCAGGTCTGTGACACGAACGGCTTCAGCGACGTCACGGCCAGCCAGGAGGCCGCAGGCGTCTCCGACGACTGGAACGAGGCGCTGATGAAGGCCCTCGGCGAGGGGCTCGAGCGGTACTGCGCCGGCGTCTACCGGACCGATGACTTCAGGGAGGCCACAGCAGCCGACCTCGACGGCGCGGTCACGCCGTCGCTGTTCGTCTCGCCGGGCCGGCCGGACGACAGCGCGCGGCGCGAGTGGGTGCCCGGCGAACATCTCCAGAGCGGCGACGACGCCTGGCTCCCGGCCGAGCTCGTCTACTATCCGCCACACGAGCAGGACATCCGCCCGGCGATCACGACCGGACTCGGGCTCGAACGTTCGACGGTCGGGGCGTTGCTCGCCGGACTGTACGAGATCGTCGAACGCGACGCTGCGATGCTGTCGTGGTACTCCACGTTCGAGCCGCTGGAACTGGACGTGAGCGACGACCGATTCCACGAACTGGCCGGGCGCGCCCGTTCGGAGAACCTGTCCGTGACGCCGCTGCTGTTGACGCAGGATATCGATATCCCGGTCGTCGCCGTGGCCGTCCACCGGAACGCGGAGTGGCCGCGGTTCGCGCTCGGATCGGCCGCCGACCTCGACGCCGAGGCCGGCGCGCGGTCGGCGCTCGCCGAAGCCGTCCAGAACTGGCTCGAACTCGACGGGATGGGACGCGAGCAGGCCGCCGAAGCGAGCGGCGCGATCGGCTGGTACGCCGACTTCCCAGAGGAAATCGAGGCGTTCATGGGTGCTGACCGGTCGGTGCCGGCCGCCAGCGTGGGCCCCGACGAGGTGCCGTCCGACGAGGACGAACTGGACCTGGTCCTCGACCGACTCGCGGACGCCGATCTGGACGCGTACGCGACTCGCATCACGACCCGCGACGTCGCGTCGGTCGGGTTCGAGGCCGTGCGCGTGCTCGCTCCCGGTGCACAGCCACTGTTCTTCGACGACGCGTACTTCGGCGAACGTGCCAGAACCGTACCGGAGTCGCTCGGATTCGAGTCACGCCTCGACCGGGAACACCATCCGTTCCCCTAGATATACCCTTCTTCCAGCAGGAGTTCGCCGTTGAGAATCGACGCGCCGGCCGCGCCGCGCAGCGTGTTGTGCGCGAGACAGTTGAACTGGACACCCTCGGTTGTCTCCTGGATCCCGCCGACGGCGATGCCCATCCCGTTGTCGCGGTTGCGGTCCAGCCGGGGCTGGGGACGGTCGGGCTCCTCGAAGACCCGGATCAACTGCTCGGGCGAGGAATAGAGGTCCTCGGCCGAGGGATACGACTCCATCGCCTCGGCGACCGCCTCGGGCGTGGCGTCCTCGCTGGTGTCGGCCCAGACGTTCTCGAGATGACCGTCGAGCGTCGGGATCCGGTTGCACGAGGCGGCGACGTCGAAGTTGTTCCAGCGAATCGCCGCGCCGTCGAACTCGCCCAGAAGTTTGCGCGATTCGGTCTCCATCTTCTCCTCTTCGCCGCCGATGTGCGGGATCGCGTTGTCGATGATCTCCATCGAGGTGACGCCGGAGTAGCCCGCCCCGGAGACGGCCTGTAGCGTCGAGACGTCGACGCGTTCGAGTCCGAACGCCGCATCGACGGCCGCGAGCGGCGGGACCATCGTGATCGTCGAACAGTTGGGATTCTTGATGATCGCGCCGTCCCAGCCGCGCTCGTCGCGCTGGACCTCGATCAGGTCGAGGTGGTCGGGGTTGACCTCGGGGATCGTCAGCGGGACGTCGGGATCCGTCCGGAAGTTCGAGGAGTTCGACGAGAGGACGTACCCCTCCTCGGCGAACTTCGGCTCGACGGCTTCACCGACGCTGGAGGGAAGCGACGAGAAGAGGAGCTCAACGTCGTTCGGGACGTAGGTCGGGTCGGTCTGGCGGACTTCCAGGCCGGCGACCGAGTCGGGGATCGGCGTGTCGATCCGCCACTTGGCCGCCTCGCGGTAGGTCTTGCCCGCGCTGTCCTGGCTGGCAGTGACTGCCGTGATCTCGAAGTTCGGATGGGGATCGAGCAGCTGGATGAGTCGCTGTCCGACTGCCCCGGTCGCGCCGAGGATGCCGACGTTGGTTGCCATTGGTACTCTGGGGTAGCGCGAGGCACATTCAAAACAGTTTGGATACGACAGTAGTGACCGTTCGCCCGGCCCGGCCCGCTGTGGGCCGGACAAAGCGGGGACTTCGACGGGGTGGAAGAACGACGAGCGTTATTGTTTGGTGTCGCTGTCGAACGACGATTCAGTTTCGGGTTCGACTTGTGATTCGGTCCCGAACTCGGGCTCCTCTTCCTCCTCGTCTTCCCCGGAACTGGATGTCTCACCTTCTTTCATCTCTTCGAGTTCCTGTTCGACCTGTTCGCGCCCCTTCTGGAATTCACCGATCGCCTGCCCGGACGAACGGGCGAGCTTCGGGATCTTGTTCGCGCCGAACAACAGCACGACGAGCAACAGCAACAGCAGCACTTCGGGACCCCCTGGGATCCCCGGGATCTGTAGGACTGTACTGAACATCTCTACCTCCCCTTTGCTTGCTGGCTATTATAGGCTTTTTGCTAGACACCACACTGTGAGACCGATGAGGAACCCGACAGACGGACGCTCCGGTCTCGATCCGCACCTGCCGAAACTCGCCGGTGGCGGCACAGTCTTCCCGCTGGCAGTCGTATCGATGCTCGCTATGCTATCCGAAGGCGACTCCGCACCGGAGTTCACCGCACCGCTCGCGAACGGCGACATCGAGTCGTTCACACTCTCGGAACACCTTGAGGACGCACCGCTCGTGCTGGCGTTCTTCCCGGGCGCGTTCACCAGCGTCTGCACCCACGAGATGAACACCTTCCAGGACAGGCTGCAGGCGTTCGAGGACGCCGGCGCTTCCGTCTACGGAATCAGCGTCGACTCGCCGTTCGCACTGAACGAGTTCCGCGAGAAGCTCGGACTTGCGTTCGATCTGATCAGCGACGCCGACAAAGAACTCGTGGAGACGTACGACATCGCGATGGACTTCGACGATCTGGGCGTGTACGACGTGGCGAAGCGCTCGGTGTTCGTCCTCGACGGTGACGGTGTCGTCCAGTACGCGTGGGTCAGCGACGACCCCGGCGTTGAGCCGGACTACGACGAGGTGCTCGATACGGTCGAATCGATCGCGTAGGTGGTCGCGACGCCCGGGCGAGTGTCGCGCCTGCGGCCCGAGCCGGCTGGGGCAGAGACACGCCCGGGGCGGAAAAATTATATTCGCATCACCGCTACTGACTGCTAGTGAGCATCAACGTCGACACCCGGGTCGTCGACCGCGGCAGCGATGAGTACATCGGCGAGGCGTGGGAACTCAAAGAGCGAATCCGTCGCTCCGAGGGCGTGTTGCGCCAGCGACGGCGCTTTTTCGAAAACGCCTATCGCCGATCGAAAGTCTACGCCTATCTCAACCGGGCCCGCGAGCGGAAACTCATCGGGTTCGCGGCGGTTCGACGCGACGGATACGTGCTCTTTCTGGCCGTCGACGAACAGTATCGCGGCGAGGGGTTCGGCAAGCGCCTCGTCGCCCGGGTCGCGGAGGACTACGACGCGGTGACCTGTCACGCCCGGACGACGAACGAGGAAGCCATTTCCTTCTACCAGCACGTCGGCTTCGATATCCAGCGACGGATCGACGACTACTACGAGGACGGCGGTGACGCCTACTATCTCAAACTCGGGGAGGACGGCTCGATCGCAGAGCGGCTCTCGCAGTTTCTCGGTCGATGATCGCGTGACACCGGCCGCCGGTATCGGTGACGAAAACGCTTTACCCCCGAGTTCGCAAACAGTGAGTCGATGGAAGAACGGACGCGCGCATATCTCCGGGGCCGGTTCGGCGATTACTACCGGCGGGCCGAGCTGACGCCGCCGCCGGACACCAGCGAGCGCGAGTGGGGCTATATCCCCTGGACGTCCGGCCCCGGGACGACGATGGTTCGTCACCGGTCGCTGCTGGATCTCGGCTCGATCGACGATTTCCTCGCGCGCGAGCGGCCCCGGCACGTCTACTTTTCCGCCGGCCGGTACGACGACCCGAGCGCCTCGTCGATGGGCGAGAAGGGATGGCGATCCTCCGACCTGGTGTTCGATCTCGACGCCGATCACCTCCCGTCGGTCTCGCCCGGCGAGGACACCTACGCCGAGATGCTCGCGGCCTGCAAGGACGCGCTGGGTCGTCTGCTGGACTTTCTCGAGAGCGACTTCGGATTCGAGGACCTGACGGTCGTCTTCTCGGGCAGTCGCGGCTATCACGTGCACGTCCGCGACCGGGACGTACGGCGACTCGACCGGCAGTCCCGCCGGGAGATCGTCGATTACGTTCGCGGGATCGGCCTGGAGTTCGACGCCCTGGTCGAGGAGGAGGCCGTCGGCGGGACGGCCGGTCGGAGCAGTCCCGCCCACAAGCGGACGCTGCCGACCGAGGGCGGCTGGGGCGGGCGCGCACACGAGCACATCGTGGCGATCGTCGAGGAACTGCTCGCGCTCGAGGAATCCGAAGCGATCGAGCGACTCACCGAGTACGAGGGAATCGGCGACGGCAAGGCCGAGGCCGCACTCCGGGCAATGGGATCGAACACCGACCAGCTCCGGGCCGGGAACGTCGACATCCACCCGGCGTTTCTCTCGGTCGCGAAAGCGCTCGTCGAGGAGGTCGTCGAACGGGACGACGCGCCGATCGACGAGCCGGTCACGACCGATACGAACCGACTGATCCGGTTGCCGGGCAGTCTTCACGGCGGCAGCGGGCTGGCGGTCAGACGGATCGACCGCGACGAACTGTCCGCGTTCGATCCGCTGGTCGACGCCGTCCCGGAGACGTTCGTCGGCCACGAGATTACCGTGGACGTGTCTGAGGAAGTAGCGGGCGAACTCAACGGCGATAGTTTTACCTTCTCGGAGGGAGTGCATTCCGTTCCGGAGTACCTCGGCGTGTTCCTCATGGCCCGGGGCCGCGCCGAGAAGGGCCAGGAATAGCATGGATCTCGACGAACTACAGACGGTCAAGAGTCGCGAGCGCCAGACCGATAGCCTCCAGCAGTTGCGCGACTCCTTCTACACCGAGGCCAGCGAGTACATCCAGCAGTTGCGCGAGGCGCGTGACCGGGCCGCCGAGCGCGCTGACGACCCCTGGAACGATCCCGAGGTCGGTCGACTGTCCGACGAGATCGAGACCGCAGAACAGACCGTCGAGTCGATCCACAAGCGCCGCGTCGCCAAGATCGTCAAGAACGCGTCGCTCGCGGCGCACGGTTCCCCGGTCGACGACGGTGGGCTCACCGCCGAGGAACAGGAGATGTTCGAGCAACTCGTCGCCGACATCGAGGCCAACCGCGAGCACGTCCTCGACAAGATCGCGGGCGAGGTGCCGGTCGACGCCGACCCGAGTGCGGGGCAGTCCGATGCGACAACCGAACAGCCGGGAGCCGAACCGTCGCCCGTCGAAAACCCCGGTCAGCCGTCACCCGCTCAGAGTGGCGGTCAGCCGTCGTCCGTCGAGAGCGGCAGTCGTCCGCCCCACGATGAAGACGCCGGACGAGGAGCCGGGGACGACGCTTCGGCTGGCGAGCAAGCGCTGGCCGCGGCGGACGTGATGAACGACGGTGGCAGCGCGCGGGCGAGCGAGCCCGGTCCCCCGTCCGGTTCCGACGGGAGCGCTCCCGAGCCAGCGGGCGGGTCGGAGACACCGTCAGGGGGCGACCCTCGCCCGACCGGCGACACGGACGCACAGCGCGTCGACCGGCGGACGGTGCGCATCACGGCGGACATCGGCGCTATTTTGGGCGTCGATCAGCGTGAATACGACCTCTCGACCGACGATATCGTGACGCTCCCGGAAGCGAACGCCGAGCCGCTGCTCGAGCGGGACGCGGCACAGCCGCTGGATTGATCGTCGTATCGCCCGACGGAGACGCCACGCGCGGTTTTCTGGTCTTGCTGGAGACGACGATCGTTGGGCCGGACGATATCGAACTGGACGGCGACGGAGTCCTCGCAACGCGGGGATACCTCGGGGCCGCCTCGACCTAAAATTCCGGCTCGGTATTCTCGCGTTCGCCTGCTCGTCGCCTTTCTCGGGGTCGGGATCCAACCCAGGAGCGGAACGACGGTCAGTCCGACTCGGAGTGGCTCCGTTCGGTTCGCCGTCGGTCGTCCGCCGAGACCAGATCCGGATCTGAACAGCCGCGCTTTTCGACCTGATACCACTGTCCTCGCTGCCCGAGCGCGTAACCGACGACGACTCTGACGACGACGAGCCCGAAGAGCGTCAACGCAACGGGCATGAGCAGCCACCCGAGCCCGAACCCGTCGATGCCGGCGGTGTGGTTGTCGACGACGCGGGTCACGAGCGCGAGGCCGTAGATCCCGCCGACGCCCAAGGCGACGAGGACGGGGCTGGCAGTGGCCGCCACGACGAGTTTCGGGAGCGTCATCGAGAGGACGATCCCGGCGACGAACGTTCCAGCGAGCGTAAGCATCGACGAAAGAAAGTCGGTATCGATGGCGTGACGCCAGCCCCGGAGATGCCGGTGACAGACTGCGACGTGACCGGTCAGCCAGCGGACGCGCTGGCCCCACCAGTCCCGAAGCGTGTGGGCCGGCTCCTCGAAACAGGGGTAGTACAGCAGCTCCCGGATCGAGAGGTCGGCCCGATGGCACCGGTGGGTGAAGTCCATGTCCTCGGTGAGCGCGTCCTCGTCGAAGTGCCCGACCGCCTCGAACACCGAGCGTTCGATCAGCACGCTCCTGGTGCCGACGAAACCGAGCCCCAGCAGGAAGCGAGCCAGTTTCTGTGGCAGGAAAAACAGCAATAGGTACTCGTAGTAGACCATCGACTCCAGAAGCCCGCCCGGTCGCGGGAGACTCCTGACGCGTGCGATGTCGTGGGCTTCGAGCGCGGCCATCCCGTGTGCGATCAGGTCGGGGTGGGGCTGCTGATCAGCGTCGAACAGCGCGACGACGTCAGCGTCGCTGCGTTCGATGGCGTCGTTGAGCGCCCCCGCCTTCGATCCCGGACGACCGTTGATGACGTACCGGGCGTGATCGGCGTCGGCCGTCAGTTCCGCGGCCCGGTCGATCGTGGGCTGGTCGTCCGGCTCGCAGACGACCGTGACGGTCAAGTCCTCGTAGGAAGAGTCGAGCAGGCTGTCGACCGACTGATGGAGTACTTCGGGCTCGTCGTAGACGGGGATCACCGCCTCGACCGACCGGCCCGAACGGACCAGCGCTTCGGGGTCTTCTCGGGACAGCGAGACCAAATACAGGGCCAGCGAGAGCGCGAACACGGCCAGCGCAACGCCGAGCAACACGCGCGTCTCGAGGAGCACGAGGAGGACGCCGAGCGGCGGCGCAAATTGCGTGAGATCACCGAACAGCGAGAGCGCTACAGTAGCGAGCACGAACCCGATACCGACGAGCGCGCGGAGCGATCGACGAGCGGAGGGCATACGCCGGAGTTGTGACAGCCATCATATAAAAATGCATCCACTGTTTCTGGTTCGGACGTACCAGTGTCACCCTCGACGGCGGCGATATCGGTCGTCGATGAGGACGGCAGCGACGCCGCCGCCGACGAGCATGGGAAGCCAGTAGGTCACGCCCCGGTAGATGACGACGGCGGCCGTCGCGGCGGTCGTGGCGACGCCGGTCGTGGCGACGATCATGACGATAAACGCCGCCTCGACACCCCCGAGACCGCCGGGGACCGGGAAGACGCCGGCGACGCTCGCCACGGGCAGGACCACGAGCATCGCCGCGAAGGGAACGGTCGAGCCGATCGACGCGAGCGCGACCCACAGACAGACCGCGAGCGTGAGCCACCCGGCAAACGAGAACGTGACCGCCAGAAACAGGCTGGGACCATCGCTCGCGATGCGTTCGATCGAGGCGAAAAAGCCGTCGACTCGCTCCTCGACGGTCTCGCGGGTCGGCGGACTGACGCGCGGGAGCAAACGGCCCGCCCGCCGAGCGATCGGCACGAGAGCCGTGAGGACCCCCGATTCGATCCGGTCGCGGAACCGCCAGCCGACCGCCAGCGCGAGGGCGAACCCGGCGACGAGCGCCGCGACGGTGATAGCGGCGAGAAGCAGGTTCCGACCGAACGCGAACCCGCGCACTGCGAACAGCCCGAACCCGACGACGGCCATCCCGATCGACGGGAAGAAATGCAGCGTGTCGACGCTCGCGATCGCCGCCAGCGCGTTCTCGTAGTCGGTGTCGGCCGCCTCGGAGATCAGGAGCGCGCTGATCGGTTCGCCGCCGGCCTGTCCGAACGGCGTGACCTGGTTCGCGAAGGTCGCCGCGACGAACACGACGACCGACCGCACCCGGGACATCGGCGCTCCGAGTGCGCGCAAGACCGCGTGGAGACAGAGTCCCCAGGCAGCGAGCCAGAGCGGGACCAGGCCGAACAGGACCGCGACGACAGGGAGTCGGGCCTCGCGCAGCCGTGCGACGATGCCGTCGATACCGACGACCCACAACAGCACCGAGAGAACGATCCCGGCACCCGCGAATCCGACGAGGATCGACCGCCAGTCGAGTCGCATGCCGGTCGCTAGTGACGCGGCGATACGTATAACTCCCGCACCGCTGTTTCCCGGTGAGACACGGCTCCCGATACTGTTATAGGACGTGACCTCGTACGGAGGTCACAATGATGGCGACGACACACGGCCTCGTCGGGCTCGCTTTCGGGGCCGTCATCGCCGTGCTCGTGCCGGAACACGCGACCCCCGCGATGGCCGCCGGACTCGCCGGTGGGATCGCTCCCGATCTGGACCTGTACCGCGGCCACCGGCGGACGCTTCACTTCCCGGTGTACGGACCGATGGTCGCGGTGGCAGCCGTCGGGGTCGCCCTGCTCGTTCCGTCCCCCGTGACCGTCGCGCTCGCGTCGTTCGCCGCCGGTGGGGCCCTCCACGGCGCGACTGACGTCCTCGGCGGCGGGCTCGAGCTCCGTCCCTGGGAGGGGACCTCAGAGCGGGCGGTATACTCACACTACCACGGTCGCTGGCTGTCGCCCCGGCGGCTCGTTCCCTACGACGGCTCGCCCCACGACCTCGGTCTCGCTGTCGGGTTCGCCGTGCCGGCCCTGGTCTGGACCGACAGCCAGTTGCAACTCGTGATCGCGGCCGCGTTGACCGTCTCACTGGGGTATACGCTGCTGCGCAAGCGACTGGCGGCGATCGCCGTCACGCTGGTCGGGTTGCTCCCGGCGGCCGTTCGCCCTCACGTCCCCGAACGCTACCGCACTGTCGCGAGCAGTCGGTCGAACACCGCGTCACGATACCGGTGAACTGCATCGGGATCAAGTGGTTCGAGAGACTCGTCTCTCGTCATCACAGAAGACTGCGTCTTCCGTACGATCCTGGAGCTTCTTCCCGTGGCTGTTCGACCCCGAGTGGACTCCAGTTGCGTCCCCGTCTGCTTCCCACTCCCCAGCAGCGGGTACGGGACCAGTAGAGACCGCCTCGACGGACGAGGCAATCGACGAACGGCCCAGGAATGTCAACGCGGACCGACGACCGCCCGGCACTACCGATGAGAAAAAATCGAACAGCAACAACTAGTCAATGTGTCGTGGCGACTGCTCCCCCCTGTAGGGGTTTGCGGCGTCCCCGACTGGTGAACTAGAACGCATGTTCGACACCCCTAGAAAAAGACCCGTGGGACTTCGGTCAAACATGACGGAAGCAAATTGACAGAGACGAGACTCTGTTACCATTGATAGCCGTCGTATTGGCTGGCAGTGAATTCAGAAATTGATAATGGTCCGAATTGTTTATCCGATATAACCTACACAGCTAGTGTATGTTCGGGCCAGTCCTGCGAAAACAGGGAATTACTATCAGGCCGGGGTCAGCTGACCTGCCAGCTGCGCAAAAACGGAGGAGGGGTCGTAGATGAGCCAGCGAACAACGGAACTTCGAGCTGTCGTGCTCGCGATGATCATGGTGGCGTCGGTGGTCGTAGTGACAGCCCCAATCAGCGGCCCCGTTGCGGCCGAGGCTAGTGGCTTGACAGTCGATGAGGATGCTGTCCCCTCGGACGGGACGATTACAGTCAATGGAGATATCAGCGACGAAAACAACAACGTAACGTTCCTTGTGCAGGACCCCGTCGATGAAGACGTGGCGACCGTGACGAAGTCGGTCGACACCGACTTCAGTGTCGATATCGACCTAAGTAATCTTACGTTCGGGGGCGGTGACAGCTCTCTGGACGAGGGAGACGTGACGATTCTCGCCGACGAGGGGAGGGATTTTGACGGGGCTGAGGCGAGTGCAACCGTCATCGTCGACGACACGAAGCCGACTGCGAGTCTCGACAACCCCACAGAGGGTGCAGAGTTGACGGACCACCCGCTGATCGATGGGACAGCTAGCGACGACACGGCTGTCGCGACAGTAGAAGTGACCGTCCAGAACAGCTCCGGATACTACTACGACGGCGGCTCGTTTGTTGATGAAAAGACGTGGGTTGAGGCTACTGGAACCACCAGCTGGGAGTACAACACCACTGACGCGGGTATCAGTACTGACGGAGAGTACGACGTCAGCATCCGGGTGACCGATACTGCTGGGAACACCAGGGATGTCACTATCCCACACCCCGAGGGCGAGGCCACAGAAGTGAGCTACGAGGTCGACAGTACTCCCCCGACGATCGATTCGGTCAAGGCGACTGACGGGACGGACGGCGACGGAACGATCGAAGACGGTGACAGCGTTAACGTAACGGCGAGTGTGACCGACGAGACGAGTGGCGTCGATACGGTGACTGTCGACGCATCACCGCTCGGCGGTGCCGAAAACGAGGTGCTATCCGCTGATTCCGGCAACACGTACACGACGACCTTCGAAGTCGATAGTCCGACTGCCGGTGATGGGACCGTTGACCTGGACGTGACTGCCACCGACGCGTTCGGCAACGAGCAGACTGACAACGACACGCTGGATCTGGAGACGAACGTCGCGGGCGTCGGGGAGCTTACCGTCGACAAGGAGTTCGTCGGCATCGTGCACGACGAGGAAGAGCTAACAGTCAGTGCCCGCGAGATCACGGATCCACAGGGCAAACAGATCACTGGCCCGACTAACGTTACTGTTCGCATCGCGGGTACGGAGACGACTTACGAGGCCACCGTCGAGGATGGCAGTTTGGAGACGACTATCGACCCGACGGCCGTCACCGACACGGCTGCCACCGGCGAGGCGACCGTCGAGATCGCCGGGACCGTCACGGACGCGGACACCGCGAAGGTCGAACTCGTCCACGAGGCGAAAGACCTCCACAAGGGCTTCCAGGCGATGGGAACGCCCATGCCGGCTGAGAGACTTGTCGTCGAGGACGTGAAAGACGTGCTCACGTACGATCCGACAGCCGAAGGCGACGAGAGCGAGTGGAAGCTGCCCGACGGCACCCAGTCGGGTGAAGGATACTACGTCGAAGGTCGATCCGACGACGCACGGATAGGTTACGTCTTCGATATGTCGATCGACGAGGGGGTTGAGGCTCGAACGCTCCACGACGGCTGGAACCTCGTCGGGACCTCCATCGACCTCACGGAGGGTGAGAGCCACGCTGCAACAAACGATCTCGGCGGTGCTGTCGATGTCAACAGCAACGATAACGTCGAAGTCTACGTGCGTACAGACTCCGACCTAGATCAGACTGATGGAGAGACCGGATACAAGAGTGTCGATGGGAACACAGATGTGAGTAGCTTCGAGGGCTACTTTGTCTACGTCGAAGACGGAACCGAAGTTCGGAACGTCGATATCATCGCATACGTGGCCGGCGACAGAGCCTGACGCGGAGTAAAACTCAGTTTTTTAACCGATGCGCACTATTCCGTTGACGAGAGTGAGCCGAAGCGATTATAGACTAGTCGTCCTTACGCTCGCCGTCGCCATATCGTCGATCGCCGGAGTCGGCATCGCGACGAGCCAGACCGCACCGAGTTCCTACTATGGAGCGGCACAGACCGAAGACGGAACGGATATCCCCGCCGGCACGACGATACTCGCTGTCGTCGACGGTAACGTCGAGGACAGCATCGAGGTCGATCCCGCAGGCCAGTACGGTGGCTCCGGGCTGAACGAGAAACTGCGGGTCAGCAGCAATACCAATGCTACGGTCTACTTCTACATCGAGAAAGACGACGGCACGCGGATAGAAGCAGCCGAAACGGACGAGAACCCGACAGCAGGTTCACAAGAGTTCGATCTGACGTTTCCGCCTGGGACGCTCGATTCCGGACCGTACTTCACGGTGTCCGATCTATCGCCGGACAAGGTGACGGTCACGGAGAACGAAACTCTCGACGTGTCTGCGACTGTAACGAACCAGGTCCAGTCAGGGACGGAGACCGTCGCGCTCCAAGTCGACGGTGAAACAATTCGATCTCGGGACGTGACTCTTGAGACGGGAGACAGCCAGTCAGTCGCGTTCGAAAACATCGAAACGAGTTCGCTGGACGCCGGGGAGTACACGTACACCATCACAACTGACAACGAAAGCCAGGCCGGAACGTTGACCGTCGAGGCCAAAACCGAGACGCCGACGCCAACTCCGACACCGACGCCAACTCCGACACCGACGCCAACCGAGACGCCGACACCAACTCCGACACCGACGTCAACCGAGACGCCGACGCCAACTCCGACACCGACGTCAACCGAGATGCCAACGCCAACCGAGGCACCGACGCCAACTCCGACAGAAACCGCGCTACCTGATGGGAATCTGTCAACCGGCGGCGAAAACAACACAAGCGACGACGAAAGCGCGGATAGTGGCTTGATTCCCTGGAGGCTGTTTGGCTCGATAGCGTTCTATCTTGGGAGCCTCATGCTCGTCGGGTATGCCAGCCTGAAACTGGTCGCTCTGTACCTCGAGTTCTCTTCGTCGGAGTCATAGCATCAAAAAGAAGTGGCAACTTATTTCACCGATTATACGCTAGTGACATTGAATGGAACGAGCGCAGGCGAGCAAACTCATCGCCGCAGTCGGAAGTGTGCTGATGATCGTCTCGGTCGCGCTGCCGTGGGTCGTCGCGGAGAACGGCGAACTGGTACTATCGGAGGTCAGTAGTGCGAGTCTATTGAACCTGATCGCCATCGATACCGGATTTCTCATATTTATCGTCGTCGCAGTCGTTATTCCGATCACGACAGTCTTGGATCAATTGGCGGAGAGTGGATCCGATATCTTTGATATAGCGGGTCGGTCGCTGAGCCTGCTGTTTCTGCTTGTGCTCATTGTACTGATCAGATTCGGTAGCACATCCAATATCAATGGTAACATCGGGTTCGGAATGTATGTGGCGCTGATCGGAAACGTGCTGATACTCGTAAGCGACTTCGTGAACGTCCTCAATGGATGAAGACGAGAGTCGGAGAACGCGTGCGATGTTTCGTATGCAGCTGTCCCGTTTCGAGTACCGATAATCCTCGTATCTCTACGACGAGGCGGCAAGCAAGCTTCGTGTCAAGCATCCAGTTCGCATACAGCCAGACACATCGCAAGAACAGCGACTGGATACCTTCACTCACACACTCGACGCCGAGAACACGACATATGCTGGCGCCATCGACGTAGGCGCGAACAATACCCTCGCCATTGTCACTACGACTGGGGAAACCGCCGTGTACTACGCTCGCCCCGAGTTCGACCGGTTCCAAGTACTGTCCGAGTTGATTGCCGAGTCGCAATCAGAACACCCCGAAGACCGGTACACGAGCAAACGGATTCACGCGTGTACGACGAGACTGAGTGTAGAATCTCTGGCGTGGTTCGTGATGGTGACGCGTTCCGCTGTCCACGAGTGTGAATTGGACGCGTATAGTGACGTCGGTGGGGCGTGGAATCTCCTGCATGAGGAAGTTGGGCCGATGGCGCGGCCTGTTGCCCTATCTGCTGGCCGGATTGCCCACGGAGGAATCCCCAGGACTTCAGTCGTGTGGAGGACGTCACTCGATCGGCGACGGCGCGAGCGCGTCCAGATCGACCTCTTTCTCGAGTAGCGCTTCCTTCTGGTCGGCGACCGGGCGCTCCTGGCGGATGATCTTCTTGAACGTGCTCTGCTGGGAGAGATCACCGATCAACACGCCGCCGATCAGTTTCCCGTTCTTGAACGTGAGCCGGCGCCACTCGTCGTCGGAATACTTGCGCTCGGCCTCCTCCTTGCCGATCGTCGGGTGGCCGAAGGAGAGAAACGGGAAGTCGAAGTGCGTGATCGAGTAGGAGGGGACGTACCGGAACTCGCTGGTCGCCTCGTCGGTGGCCATGTTCTTGCCGGCGACGACGCCCTGTTCCTTGGCCGATCCCCACGAGCCGTTCTGGGTCCGATCCTCGAGGATGACGTCGTAGTACCGGGTGATGTCGCCGGCCGCGTAGACGTCCTCGACGTTCGTCCCCATGTACTGATCGACGAGCACGCCGTCGTCGACCTCGACCGCCGTGTCTTCGAGGAATTCGGTGTTGTAATCGAGCCCGACGGCGATCCCGACGAACTCCGCCTCGTGAGTGACGCCGTTGGTGTCGACGACGCCGCTGACGTGGCCGGTTTCGTCGGCCTCGAAGTGGTCCAGTCCGCTCTCGAAGACCGGTTCGACGCCCATCTCTTCGAGCGCCCTGTGGATGATCTCGGCACCGTCGAGGCTCAGCGCGTAGCGCCACCAGCGGTTGCCCCGCATAAGATACTTCGCGTCGACGCCCTGCGCGCCACAGATCGCGGCCAGATCGATCCCGAGCAGGCCCGCCCCGATGACGACGCCTTTCTCGGCCTCGGCGGCGTGCTCTCGGATCTTCCGGGCGTCCTGAAACGTCCAGAAGTGGTGGATCCCCTCGGCGTCGGCGTTCTCGACGGGGAGTTGCAGCGGCGTCCCGCCCGTCGCGACCAGGAGTTTGTCGTACTCGTAGGTCCCGCTGTCGTAGGTGTGGACGGTCTTGTCGTCGGTATCGACGCCGGTGACGTGCGTGTTGAGTTCGAGGTCGATATCCCGCTCGTCGTACCAGCCGGGTTCGTGGATCGACACCGGCGCTTCGGGCAACTTGCCCTTCGCGAACTCCTTGATGAGAATCCGGTTGTACAGCGCCTCACCTTCCTCGGTGACGACGGTAACGTCGGCCTCGGGGTCCGTCTCGCGGATCGTCTCTGCCGCGGAACTCCCCGCGATCCCGTCGCCGAGGATCACGTGCGACGTGGTCATGGCCTCCCGTTCGTGTTGGCCCCTAATGTGGGTTGCTATCTCTCCGACGGCTGATAGTGACCGCTTTGGGTCTGTTCCGGGCCGACCACGCGACACCTCCTTGTGAACGGAATCTCACACGACCGTCCCTCGATACCCGATGATAAATACAGATGTTTCCCGAACGTACAAACGTTCTTCAGCGTCGAGACCGTACGACGAGATATGCGTGACAGAATTTCGCGCGTCTTCGGGCTGGATCGGTTCAGCCGCCGGCTGATCGCGCTCGGCGTAGTGCTCGTCGTCGGGAGTCTCGCGCTGGCCGGGTGGCTGCTCGTCACCGGCGAACTCGTGACCGGGCTGTCCCTGCTGCTGTACGTCGTCGTCGGGACGCTGCTGGCGGCGATCGGGCTCTCGACGAGCGTCGGGTCCGGCCCGAACCAGCGCGTGTGACCTGCCGGAATCGCGTGTGGCCTGCCGGTACCGCCGTGTTCAAGCCGAACAACTCCATACCAGCCGTCGATGAAGATCCGTCAGAACGTCCGCCACTGGGCCGCGAAGCAGGCGCTGACCATGCCCGTCGTCGGCGAGTACGCCATCGACAAGTTGGTCGACATTCACACGTCCGTCTTTCTGGACCGTGCCGAGGAGAGTTACAAAGACGATCGGCGTGAGTACCTCGACGTCTTTTTCGAGGCGACAATGGACACCTACGTCGCCGCGCTAGAGGACGGCTATCCGGAAGCCGAGGCCCGCGAGATAACCCACATCCAGGCCAACTTCGCCTTCTACAATCACGGCTGGACCGAGATGATGGAGTTCCCCAGCGACGAACTGGATGTCCACTACGATCGTTACGCCGAGTTCTTCGAGACCTACGGTATCGCGATCGAGGACCCGCTCGGGGAGTTCGAGCCCGCTGGTGGGCTCCCGAACGCGCCCTCGACGCCCGAGCGACTCGAGGAACCAGAACATCCCTACGCCGAGGGCGGGTTCGAGGACGATGTCTACGTCGAGACCGGCGACGGCGAACTCGTGGTCGGCGGCGGCGAGGAACCCGACGAGGTCGACGTCGAGGCCGCGCCGGGTGTCGACGAGGAAAAGATCGAAGGATAGCCGTTACTCGATCAGATTCGCACACGCGTACCCGGCCTCAATCGCGCCGTCGAGCGACCGTTCGGGATACTGCGCCCGCGAGGCCATTCCCGCGTAGTAGACGTCCTCGGCGACCTCCTCGCTCAGGTCGTAGGGCACGACCATGTCGAGATAGCCCCGCTCGTAGACGGGGGCCGTCCGGGGATTGCGCGCGATCTTCATCCAGTTGACCGACTCCCGGTCGAAGTGGGGAAACAGGTCTGCGACGCCGTCGAGCCACAGCTGTTCGACCTCGTCGTCGTCGAGTTGCCACAGCTGCTCGTCGTACTCCTGGACGTAACTCGCCAGGTAATAGAGGTGCTCGCCGCCGTAGCGCTGTTCGGGGATGAAGTTCGTGTGCTCGATGAGCACGCCGAAGGGGGCGTCGTCGATGAGGTTCAGCCAGTAGGTGTCGGTCAGCGACTGCTCGAGCGAGAGGACCCCACAGACGGTCCCCTGAAAGTCGATCTTGCAGGGATAGCCCGTCAGGTCCTCGAGGACGTTCGGCATCGCGGCGACGATCGCGGCGTCGACGTCGCGGGTGGCCGTGCCGTCGTCGGTTTCGACGGTCAGCGAGTCGACCGCGCCGTCGCTGGCGTCGAGTTCCGTCACTCGCGCGCCGGTCGTGATGTTCTCGCGACCGACAGCCTCGATGAGGGCCTCGAGCAGTCGACCGAAACCCCCCTCGACGTATCCAAGTTGCTCGCCGCGCAGGAGGTCGCGCTCGCCGCGGAACTTGACCCGCCCCAGCAGCCAGGCCGCCGAGACGTCCGCTTTCCGGGAGCCGAACTTCGCGTCGAGCAGCGGCTCCCAGAAGTACTCGTAGACGCCGCGAGTCGTATGCTCGAGCAGGAACTCCCTGATGGGGACGTCCTCGAAGTCTTCGAGGTCGTCGTAGGTGTCGAACCGCGGCCGGCCGCCGCGGACGTCGATCTCGCTGACAAGCATCCCCAGCCGGAACGTGTCGTAGAGACTCAGATACGGGTACGCGAGGATCTCCCAGGGTTTGTCCATCGGGTAGATCCGCCCGTCGACGTAGAAGGCGTCGGACTTGTAGCGCCACTCGACATCGACGCCCAGTTCCGCGGCCAGTTCGAGGATCGTCCCTTCGGACTTCGAGAGGTGGTGGTAGTACTGCTCGACGGGATCGCCCGCAGTCTCGTAGGTGGCCGCGAGCCCGCCCAGCTGCTCGCTGGCCTCGAAGACTTCGACCTCGTGGCCGCGCTGCTGGAGCCGATAGGCGGCCGCGAGCCCGGCGATCCCGCCGCCGACAACGCCGATCATGTCTCAGCGTTCCGCGGTGGCGCGAAAAGGTCTTTCCATCCGTGTGTCATCACCACCGTTGCACCGACTTACCGATATGACCGCTCGCAGTCGGGCGGCCGATCCGGAACAGACGGATAACGGTCACTACCAGTCCGCTACCTTTTTGCGGGTACTCCGGCTACGGCAGGGTATGCTGACGGTGCGGGCGCCAGCGACGAGTGCCAACCTGGGGAGTGGCTTCGACGTCTTCGGTGTGGCGCTCTCCCACCCGGCGGACGTGGTCCGCGTCGAGCGCGCCGACCGGACCACGATCGAAGTGACGGGGGCGGGAAGCCAGTACATCCCCGAGGATCCCGAGAAGAACACGGTCGGCGCAGTCGCCGAGGCGCTCGACGCGCCCGCACACATCAAGATCGACAAGGGCATTCGACCGGCCTCGGGGCTGGGGTCATCGGCTGCCAGTGCTGCCGCGGCCGCGGTCGCGCTCAACGAACTCTACGACCGGGGCAAGACCCGCAAGGAGCTGGTGCCGATCGCCGCGAAAGGTGAGGCCGTCGTCTCCGGTGACGCCCACGACGACAACGTCGCGCCGGCGATCCTCGGCGGGTTCACGATCGCGACCCCCGAGGGCGTCACCCAGGTCGACACCGACGTGGCGCTGGTGGCCTGTCTGCCCGAGATCGTCGTCTCGACGCGTGACGCCCGGAAAGTCGTCCCCGAGCGGACGAGTGTCGACCAACTGATCGAGACCGTGGGCAACGCCGCGACGCTGACGGCGGGGATGTACCGCGACGATCCCGAGTTGATCGGACGCGGGATGGAGGATTCGGTCGTCACGCCCGCGCGGGCGAAACTCATCGACGGGTACGCCGAGGTCCGCGAGGCAGCCCTCGAGGCCGGCAGCACGGGTGTGACGATCAGCGGTGCCGGTCCCGGGGTGCTCGCCGTCTGTCGTGAAGACGATCAGTCCCGAGTCGCCTCTGCGATGCTCGACGCCTTCGACGACGCCGGCGTCGAGGCGCGTGCCTACCAGACCCGGATCGGCGAGGGCGCGACGGTCTACGAATCATAGAGTTTGATAACGCGCCGCATCGAACACCCGACGCTATGGCGATGTCCACCGTCGAGATCGTCGCTCGGCTGATCGCAGGGATCGGACTGATCCTCGGCAACGCGTTCTTCGTCGCGATCGAGTTCGCGCTGACACGCACCCGCCAGTACAGCAAAGACGAGTTCCTTGAGGAAGGGTCGCGGGGACTCCGTCGCGCCTGGGAGATGACCAGCGACCTGGAGATCTATCTCACCAGCTGTCAGGTGGGGATCACCGCGACCAGCATCGCGGTCGGGATCGTCGCCGAGCCGGCGCTGGCGTTCCTGCTCGAGCCGGTGTTCGCTAACACGGCACTTGCGTCGGCAGGTGCAGGCGGCGTCATCGCGTTCCTGATCATCAATCTCGTCCACCTCACCCACGGCGAGCAGACGCCGACGTATCTGGGCGTCGAGCGCACGCGCATGGTCGCCAGGTACGGCGCGGAGCCGCTGTACTGGTTTCACTTCCTGATCTCGCCGATGATCATCGTCGGCGACAGCGTCGCCAAGTGGACGCTCAAGCTCTTCGGGATCGAGATGACCGGCGCGTGGCTCGAAACCGAGACCGACTCCATCGAGACGCGGGCGGAACTGCGGAACCGTCTGGGGTCGGTACTGGAGGAAGGGGAACTGAGCGACGAGCGCCGCTCGGAGGTGCTGAACGCCCTCGATATCGGGGATAGCACCGTCGCGGACATCATGGTCGACCGCGAGGCGATCGTCGCGCTCTCGACGGAAGCGGATCTCGAGGAGAACCTCGATCGAATGGACGGGACGCCCCACGTGCGGTTCCCGCTGGTCGAGGACAAACTCGAAGCCTTCGTCGGCGTGATCTACGCGCCGACCGTGCTTCACAACCTGGACGCGCTGGAGCGCGGCGACACGACGCTCCGAGCGCTGGCGACGCCACCGATGACCGTCGCGGCCGATACGGTCGTCAGCGATTTCATCGACCAGTGCCAGGCAGAGAATCAGGAACTCGCGCTGGTGCTCGACGGCGGCGAGGTCGTCGGGCTCGTCACCGCGACCGACGCCTTCGAGGAAGTGCTCGGCGAGCTCGAAGATCCGATGGACCGGAACGTCTAGACGCCGCGATCCTGCAGCTGCTCTTCCTCGGGCAGGTCCGCGTTGGCGTCGCCTTTCATACCCGAGCCGATGTTCGAGGAGATCTCGGCCAGTTTCTCGGGGTCGTCCCAGTTGTTGACGGCCTCGACGATGGCCGTCCCCATCGCTTCGGGGTCCTCGGCCCCGAAGATGCCGCTGCCGACGAAGATGCCGTCACAGCCGTGGTGCATCATCAGCGCGGCGTCAGCGGGCGTGGCGATCCCGCCGGCGGCGAAGTTGACGACCGGGAGCCGCCCCATCTCGGCGGTCTCGTGGACCAGATCGGCGGGCGCTTCGTGCTCGCGGGCCCACTTCTCGCGTTCCTCGTGGGTCATTCCCTCGAGTTTGCGGATCGAGCCCTTGATGTTGCGCTGGTGGTGGACCGCCTGGTTGACGTCGCCGGTGCCGGCCTCGCCTTTCGTCCGGATCATCGCCGCACCCTCGTCGATCCGGCGCAGCGCCTCGCCGAGGTTGCGCGCGCCACAGACAAAGGGCGAGGTAAAGTCGCGCTTGTCGATGTGATAGCGGTCGTCGGCGGGCGTCAGTACCTCCGACTCGTCGATCATGTCGACGCCGACCGCTTCGAGGATCTCGGCTTCTTTGGTGTGGCCGATCCGGGACTTGCCCATCACCGGGATCGACACCTCGTCGATGATCTCCTCGACGTCCGCTGGATCGGCCATCCGGGCGACGCCGCCGCGCTTGCGGATGTCCGCCGGGACAGCCTCCAGAGACATGACCGCGACCGCGCCCACGTCTTCGGCGATCCGCGCCTGTTCTCGGTTGACGACGTCCATGATGACGCCGCCCTTCTGCATCTTCGCGAACCCGCGCTTGACCAGTTCAGTCCCGCGCTTGAGGTCTTCGAGATCTTCTGGCATGCCTGCACTTTTGTATTGGGTCCACTTATACTGACGGTTGTACGTGCGAGCGTCGTCACTCCCAGAGCGGGTAACAGTCGTCCCGCGGCTGCGAGCGGATCGTCTCGTCGTCGATCTTGACGACCGGTTCGCCCGCCTGTACGGTGCCGACGACCCTCGCCTCGATCCCCGCGTCGGCCAGTGCCCCGAGCGCTCGCTCGCTGTCGTCCGGGTCGACCGTCGCAAGAAGTGCGCCCGAGCCGAAGATCCGGAGCGGATCGACGCCCATCGCGTCACAGATCGCTCGCGTCTCCGGACGGATCGGCACCGCGGACCGGTCGAGTTCGACAGTCGCATCGGCAGCCTGCGCGATCTCGTATACCCCGGTGAGGACGCCGCCCTCCGTCGGGTCGTGGAGGCCGGTCGCGGTCGGCCACAGCGCTCGCGCGGCCTCGAGGACGCTAATCTCCTCGAAAAATCCCGCCGCGCGGTCGAGCGTCTCGGCGGGCACCGAGTCGAGGTCGTCGCGGAAGTCGGTCGCGAGGATGGCCGTCCCCTCGATGGCGGCCCCGCCGGTCAACAGCAGGTCGTCGCCCGCCCGCGCGCCGCCCGTCGGAACGGGGTCGTCGGTCCGGCCCATCGCCGTCAGCGAGAGGAGCGGCCGCGAGAGGTCGTCCAGCACCTCGGCGTGGCCGCCGACGATCGCCACGTCCAGTTCGCGGGCGGCCCGGTCGAGTTGTGCCGTCAGCGCGTCGAGTCGCTCGGGATCGCCGTCGGGCAGAAAGACCGTGCTGGTGAGCCACGCCGGCTCGGCTCCGGTCGCAGCGACGTCGTTGGTCGCGACTGGCACCCCGAGGGTCCCGGCAGCCTCGGCAGCCAGCGAGACGGGGTCGGAACTGACCACCAGCGAGTCAGTCCCGAGGTCAATCGCTGCGGCGTCCTCGCCGGTCGCCGGGCCGAGCGTGACTCGTTCGTCGGACGCGCCGGTCCGCGAGAGGACGTGTGCGTCGAGCACTTGCGGATCGAGTTTCCCGACCATGCGCCCGGCTACATCGCCGGCACGTATACCACTCGCGGATCGGAGCGTACCCGTCGAGTGACAGTGGGCAGCGACCGCTCGGCCTGCTATCCTCCGCCGAGCGCGGCTTCGACCTGTTCGATCAGTTCGGAGTTGCCCAGAAACGTCGGTGTCCGGGCGTGCAGTCCGCCGGGCTCGACATCGAGCAGCGACTTCTGCCCGTCGCTGGAGTCGCCGCCGGCCGCCTCGACGAGATACGCCAGCGGCGCGGCCTCGAAGTGGATCCGGAGCTTGCCCTCGGGATACACCTCCGACTTCGGATACCCGAAGAGGCCGCCGTACTCGAGAACTTGCGCGAGGTCTGCGACGGTCGCACCGCCATACCGGAGTTTGAGGTCGCGTTGCAGGTCCTCGGCGAGGGCGTTGACCTGTTCGGAGCGGTCGATGGGCTTGCCGGCGATCCCGACGACGGCGTAGTCCTCGGGCAACTCGAAGACGCCCCGGCGCTCGTTGTGGCCGTCCCGGAGCAGGTACTCCTGGACGACGTCGCTGTCGGCCCGCGCGACGGTCATCGTCGTGTAGGGGCCGTGCAAGACCATCATCGCCGCCACCAGGTCCCGGCCGCTGGTCGGGAGCGGCCGGTCGTAGACGCCGACGATCGTCCCGACGGAGTTGTTCGACGCGAGGTTGCCCGACCCGTCTAGCGGGTCGATCGCGATCGCGTACCCTTCCCCGCAATCGACGGTCTCCGAGCGCTCCTCGCTGGTGTAACTGCCGACCCCATCGAGCGGCGCGAGCGCGTCGAAAAACAGGTCGTCCGACCACACGTCGGCACCGGTCTGAACCTCGTCACTGGGATTGGTCTGGCCGCGCTTGCCAGCGTGCGTGCCGAGATTGCGTTTCACGTAGTGTGAGGTCTCGCGAACCGCGCGTTCGATCCGATCGATCGTGTTCATCGCCGCCACCCCGACAGTGTTGTGGTGTCCATACCGGGCTATCGAGGTGAAGGAAGTTACATTCTTCCCCTATGAAACATTCAGTCCTAGAATGTGAGAGGGTCGCTACCACGGTCGCGTTCGTCCGATCCATCACGGTTTAGTCGTCGGTGTTCCGAGAGGCAGGTATGTCCGGGGCTGGTATCGGTCGTCGCATGGAGCAGGTCGTCGCACGATGGTGGGGTGGTCGGGTACCGGACTCCGAGAGGGTGCCCCGGTACGTCGCGCCGCTGCCGGCGTGGCTCGAGGATATCGGGTTGCGATTGGCGTGGCCGATCGTCGCGGTCAATCTCGTGGGGACGGTGTTCGGCTTCTGGTACTACGCCGGCCAGCCGACGACGCTCGCCGTGGGCGGGCAACTCGACGCCGCGCCAATCCCCGCCTGGCCGCTGATCCCTGACAGCCCGGTCGCGACGCTTTTCATCGCGCTGTCGCTCGCGGCCTGGCGGCTCGACCTCGACGCGGACTGGCTGCACGCGCTGGCGTTTTTCGGCTGTATCAAGCTCGGGCTGTGGACGCCGTACGTCCAGCTCGCGTTGAACGGTCCGGGCGGGATCGAACTGTGGCTGTACGTCTTCCTGATCGTGAGCCACCTCGCGATGGCGCTGGAAGCGTTTCTCATCCACCGCTATGCACGCTTCGCCGTCCGCTCGGTCGCGGTGGCGGTCGCGTGGTACGCGTTCAACGACGTGGTCGATTACTTCTGGCCGGTTCTGGACGGCCCCCATCACACCTGGCTGCGGGCCGAACCGCTCGTGACGACCGCCGCGGGAGTAGCCCCCGATCACACCGTCCCGGCCCACGATTTCGCGGCGGCCTGGGCCGTCCTGCTGACCGTCCTTGCGACCTTTCTCGCACTGGCGACTCGCGTCGAGAAACTACGGACGCGACTCGACGACCGGGAAGCTTGACGTCCTCCACGCGACGGAAGTCGTGGGCTTTCCCCCGTATTTCTGTAACCGCGACCGGTTTCCAGCCATCGAGAACGACCGTCGAATCTTTGGTAATAGATAACAAATAATGAACCGCAGACTGCACGGCGACCGGGGGATCGAGCGGCGACCACCACACAGCGGCATGCAACCATGGACATCGCGAACATCGTTTCGGACGACTACGTACAGTTCCCACCGGACAGCCCCGTCTCGAAGCTCGTTGGAACGTTCGACGACCCCGCGGTCAAGGGGGTCGTTGTACGAGACGATCGATTCAGGGGAATCGTCACCAGGAGACAGCTCGCCACCTCACACCGTCAGCCCGGACCGACTCGTTCGGCGGGAACATCTCTTCGAGCGCCGGCCGGACACACGGCGGGTTCGGCGCGCGAGAGGGTGAACTGGCCCGGATCCTGGACCTCCCGGTCCGGGACGTCATGACGTCACCGGTGCGGACGATCAGCCCGGACGCGACACTCGAGACGGCCGTCGAGGAGATGTTCGCCATCGGCGGATCGTCGCTCGTCGTTACCGAGGACGGCCACCCCCACGGGATCGTCACGAAGACCGACGTGCTCGATTCGCTCACCTGGGAGGCTGGCGGGAACCGGGCCGTGCAGGTCTACGGGGCCGACCTGCTCGACGACGTGCAGTACGAGGACGTCGTCGCGCTGATCGAGAAGTTCGACCAGCGCGACGGGGAGATGTCTCTGCTGGACGCGAAAGTCCACCTCCACGAACACGACGAGACGCTCCGCGGGACGCCGCTGTTGCTCGCCCGGATTCGCCTGCACACAGACCGAGGGCTGTACATCGCGTCCGGAGAAGGCTACGGGGCGAGTCACGCGCTCAACGAGGCGCGGGACGTGCTCGAACGCCGGATTCGTGACCGCAAGACCTACGCCCAGACGAAAAAGCCCCCGAGCGAGGAGTTCTGGGAGAAGCGGTTCGGCTGGCTGCTCGAGGAGTGACGTCGAGCCGTCGCCGACACCGTCAGCTGCGCATCGATCCCCCGTCGATCGGCACGCCCGCCCCCGTGACGTAACTCGCCCGCTCGCTCGCCAGAAACGCCACCACGTCGCCGAGTTCGTCGGGGTCGCCGATCCGCTCGAGCGGGACGTCCTCGGCCCAGTCGGCCAGCCCCGCCTCGTAGTCGTCGTACTCGCCGCGTTCGACGGCGGCCTCGACCAGCTCCTGAATCCGGCTGGTCTCGTGTGCGCCGGGCAACACGGCGTTGACCCGGACCTCGGGCGCGAACTCCCGGGACTGAGTCTTGACGAGACCGATTACCGCTCGCCGGACCGAGTTCGACAACACGAGGTCGTCGATGACTTCCCGGACCGAGCGGGAGGTGATCGCGACGATCGAGCCGCCACCGTCCCGGAGGTGGGGAAGCGCCGCCCGGGTCGTCCAGACGTAACTCATCACCAGCAGGTCGTAGGCCTGATACCAGTCGCGTTCAGTCGTCTCGGTGAACGGGCCGCTGGGCGGGCCGCCCGCGCTCGTGACGACGTGATCCAGGCGACCGAACTCCTCGACGGTCGCCTCGACGAACGCCTCGACCGCGTCCGGATCAGTGACGTCCGCCTGCACCGCCAGCACGTC
Source organism: Halapricum desulfuricans (assembly GCF_017094525.1). Lineage (NCBI taxonomy): Archaea > Methanobacteriati > Methanobacteriota > Halobacteria > Halobacteriales > Haloarculaceae > Halapricum > Halapricum desulfuricans. The sequence goes on from NZ_CP064788.1 coordinate 1,234,509, forward strand.
GCCGTCGCCGACCGATTGCAGGTGCTCGCGTGCCTCTTCGACGTGTTCGTCGGTCGTGCCACAGACGGCGACGTCACAGCCCTCGCGGGCGAGTGCCTCGGCGCTCGCCAGTCCGAGGCCGCTGGTCGCCGCCGTACAGAGTGCCGCGTTTCCCTCGAGTCGCAGATCCATAGTGGCTGTTCGATGCGTACTGTCAAAAGCGTGTTCGCGGGTGGAACGTCGTGTGCGCCACCCGCGTCTCGAGCCGTCCGGTCGCTCACCGATCGACAGATAGTGACTCGACGGCGGCACGATCAGCTCGGACGCGCTCGACGAACGCCAGAAAGTTGTCGAACAGTTGTTTCGCCTCGCGGGCCGCCCGGTAGTTCTCCTCGGTGATCCCCGCGAGCACGGCATCGATTTTCGCCTGATCGATGTCCTTGCCCTTCGTGACGGAGCGGGCCATCTCCATGTCGTACTCGGGGTGAAACTGCACGGTCAGGACGCGCCCCTTCCGGAAGCCATGGATCCCGTAGTCGTTGTGAGCGAAGACCCTCGCACCGGGTGGCGCTCGGCGCACGCGATCGGAATGGGTCGTGAACGCCGTGAATTCTTCGTCGACACCGTCGAGCAACGGGTTCTCGCCGTCGTGGCGGATCGTCCGGTATCCGATCTCGTACTCGCCCATTCTCTCGACTTGCCCGCCGAGGACGTCAGCCAGTAACTGGTGACCGTAACAGACGCCCAGAAACGGGACCCCCGCCGAGACGGCGTCGCCGACCCACTCTTTGAGCCGCCCGATCCACGGCTCGTCCCAGTAGACAGAGGCCTCCGACCCCGTCACGACGCACGCGTCGAACGCGAACGACGACGGCAACTCCCCGTCGGGGCAGTTGAACTCGACGAGTTCGGCATCTAACTCGCGCTCGAAGTTCCGCCTGGTCTCGGCGGCCGAACGTGCCGCGTTCAACAGCGCGATGCGTAATTCACTCACGGTGGACGAATACGCGTCGAAACATAAATAATCTGCCTATCGTGGTATATTTGGCACGATCTATAGCCTTTTGTGTCGGAATCTGGCGCAAGTTTTGCGAGATACAGTATATTCATTGTAGCCCTTCGAGAACGTGTGCGTAATGGTACCACGGAACTGGACCGTTTCACCCTCCCGAGCCGGGACGGCGACGAGACATCCGAGGTGGTGCCGGTGATCGAGGCGGGAGGGATGCGTCGGAGCGTCGAGGTCGAGTACTGGGTCGTCGATACCGACGGCACGCTGACCGGACCGGGCGACCTCGTCTCGGCGTCACCCGGCGTCGAACGGGAGTTCGTCGAACCGTTGCTTGAGATCAAAACGACGCCGTGTTCCTCGAGCGACGAGCTTCGCGGAGAACTGCTCGACCGCCTGGAGGCTGTGCTCGACCGCGCAGAGGATCTCGGGAAGCGGCTGGTGCCGCTGGCGACGCCCGTGCGTGCGGACGAGATCGCCGAGATTCCGAGCGAGCGGACCCGGATTCAAAACGAGATCGTCGGCGAGGACTTCCAGTACGTCCGTCACTGTGCCGGAACGCACGTCCACTTCGAACAGCAGCCCGGGCACACGGTCGATCAGTTCAACGTGCTCGTCGCGCTCGATCCCGCGTTCGCGGCGGTCAACTCCTCGCCGTACTTCCGGGGTCGCCGCCTGGCCGCCGGTGCCCGGTCGAAACTGTACCGGGATATGGCGTACGACACCGTTCCACACCAGGGCAAGCTGTGGCGGTATCTCGCCGATCAACGGGAGTGGGCGCGACGGCTCGAACGCCGCTACGAGGAGTTCCTCACGGCCGCTAGCGAAGCGGGCGTGGACCGGTCGGCCGTCTACAGGCACTTCGATCCCGAGAGCGCGATCTGGACGCCGGTACAACTCCGTGATCGGTTCGGAACCGTCGAGTGGCGCTCACCCGACACGGCGCTCCCGAGCCAGGTGCTCCGGTTGGCTGACGACCTCGTCGGCGTCGTCGAACGCGCCGTCGACACCGAGGTCCGAATCGGTGGAAATCGAGGCTATCGAACCGAGACCGAGACCGTCCTCCCCGAGTTCGATACAGTGGTCGAACACGTCAACGGGTCGATCCGTCTCGGTCTCGAATCGGACACCGTTCGTACGTATCTCGATCGGATGGGGATCGATCCCGACGCATACGAGCCGATCACGACCCGGTTCGACCAGCGAGGGCGCATCACCGAAGCGTCGGCCCGTCGGCTCCGCCTCGAGTACGCGGACCGGCTCGAAGCGGACGTCCGAAGCCGGAGCGCGCTTCGAGCCGACTGATAGTGCTTATTGTAGCGATTTACCGGTACGACCGCCCGAAGTCGGGCGGCTGATCCGGAACAGACCGACAATAGTCACTGTGGGATCGCCGCTCCGCGGGGCGCGGTTGTCGATACTCTACTGGTGGCTGTACAATCTCGAACTGATTCGGCACGACGGCGTGTCGAACGTCGTTACGAGCGTCTGGCCACCAGTATCACGTCATCCCGCCAGTGATCGTGACGGGCCGATCGGCGTCGACGATGACGTTCTGGCTGACGCTACCGAACAGCACTGCACCGACCGGGGATCGCTTGCGGCCACCGAGAACGATATGGTCGGCCCCGACCTCGTCGGCCGCAGCAAGGATCTTGATCGCTGGATCACCAACGCGAGAGGTCTGTTCGACCGCGACGCCGGCGTCCCGCAGCCGATTCGCCGCTACGTTCCCGCCGGCGATCTCCTCGGGGGTTGTCGTCTCCATTTCGTCTTCGTCGTCGAACACGTACAGCAGTATTACTGTGATGCTTTCCGTCGCGTCCGGAAGGGCGATCACTGTTTCGGCCTGGGCTGCGCCACGTGACTCGCTTCCATCGATCGGCATCAGCACCCGGTACATCTATCAATAGGTTCGAAGCCACACGGAAATATAACTACGGGACGCCCGATACTCACGCGATTCCGAGTCCGCCCACGATCAACCGGACGCCGATCACCGCAAGCAGGCCGAGTACGACTGCCCGCCGGCCGCGCTCGTCGACACTGGTCCGGAGTCGTTTGCCGGCGGCGACGCCGACCACGGCCGGAAGCACGGCGACGACCGAGACGAGAAAGAACGCGACGCTGGGGTACAGGCCGAGCGCGCCGGCGGCTCCGATCCGGATCGCGTTGAGTCCCAGAAAGACCATCGCCACGACGCCGACGAAGACCCCGTGAGAGAGGTTACAGCTCCGGAGGTACGCGACCAGCTGGACGCCGACGTTCGTCCCGCCGAACAGCAGCCCCGAGACGGCACCCACCCCGATCATGCCGGCCGTCGATTCGACGAAACACCCCTCTCTGGCGCGGTCGAGCCCCGGCAGTCGGACGACTCGCTGTGCGCTGGCGACGAAGGCCAGCGAGATGGTCCCGAGGCCGACCTTCAGCGGCCCCTGCGGGAGTCGTTCGAGAGCGACCAGTCCGAGGAGCGTCCCGACCAGCGCCGCGAGGACCAGCGGCGCGAACCGCCGACCGCACGTCCGCAGATCGTCCAGCGAGAGGTCCCGGAGCAACGAGAGGTTCACGCCCAAAATCGGCGCGATCATGAACACGACCGCGACCGCCGGGTCCATGGCTGTCGCCAGTACCATCGTGCCGACCAGCGCGAACCCGAAGCCGGCCAGGCCGTTCACCGCGCCGGCGACGACGATGACGAGCGTCAGGACGACGAGCAGCTCGGGCGCGAGCGCAGTGAGCATGCGTCAGCTACTCCTCCCGGAGACGTCGCGCGAGATAGCGGTGGAGACGCGCGTATAGCTGTCGATCAAGGGTACGACACGATACGGCGGGAGCGTACATCAAGGTTGTATTCCGGCCGGGAAAGCCGGTTTCGTCACCGTAACGTTTCGAACTGTGCGTGCTCAACGCCCGTGCGATGACGTCACTCGACGGGGACTCCGGCTTCGATCACTCGACGGCGACTTCGACCGCAACCTCGTTCCGTCGCAGGAACGGCGGCGTCCACGGGTCGTTGTACCGGAGTAGCGACGGGTCGCCGCGCGGTTCGATCCCTCCGCGCTCGAGCGCGTCGAGCAACCGCCGCGCGTGACGATCGACTCGCCACTGGGGGGTGTACCACGAAAACCGACGGGCTGCGACCGTCTTCTCGGGCTCGATGACGAGTTCGACGCCCGACTCGGTCGGTTCCGGGGCCGTGTCGGGGCCGTACTCCGGCGGGAGGTAGAAGCCCATGCGGACGCTCTCGCGTTCGGTCGTCTCTGACCGTACCGGCGTCGTCATCGAGATCGATGTCCCCGCCCGTGTCTCGACGGGGGTCGTCATCGAGAGCGACTCGGCGCCGCTGTTGGCTCCCGAGATATATCGGAACAGCCGCCGAAACGCCGTCCACTGGTCGTCCGCGGTCGTCTCGACGAGGACCGTCTCCGGATAGCGTCTGAGTTCGGCCCCGTCGATCCGCCGGAGGCGCTCGTAGGGTACGGGCTTCGCTGTCCGCGTCGAATAGATTCCCCACCCGATCCAGCCGAGAAGCCCGACCCCGGCACCGACAAGAGCCGCTTTCGTCAGTCGATCCATACTGTCCCTTTGCGGCCTGTAAGCATCAATCGTCCCCTCGCGTGACCGAGCCCATCCGAGCAACCGGTCACCCGCCTCGGGACCGGACTCCGGGGGAGTCTTGTACGGGTGACGAAACCGGAAGCGGCATTTTTTGCCGTCGACAACGTCAAAAGAGACAATGCAAGTCTGTATGCCGACCCTCGGCGAAGGGGGTCTCGACGCCGACGTGTCCCATCACTTCGGTCGCGCGCCGACGTATACGGTCTACGATACCGACGCTGACGAGGTCGCCGTCTACGAAAACGACAGCGACCACCGCGGCGGGAGCGGATCACCGCCGGAGATCGTGGTCGATCTCGGTGCCGACGCGCTCGTCTGTGTCCACCTCGGGGAGCGCGCGAGCGAGCAGTTCCACGAGATGGGTATCCCGATCTACTGCGGGGCCGAGGGGACCGTCGAAGACGCTCTCGAGCGCTTCCGGAACGACGATCTCACGCGGGAGCGGCCCGGCAGTGACGCCTGTCGAGAGGACGACGATCACGAACACGGCCACAGTTCTGGTGGCGACAAGGGTCATGAACACGCCGGAGGTGACGCCCGATGACGCGCGTGACGATCCTCTCGGACAACGAGGTCGTCGACTCCCGACCAAAGGGGTTGCGGGCCGAGTGGGGCTTCGCCGCCGACGTCGACGGGCTGCTCTTCGACACCGGACAGACGGGAATCGCCGCAGACAACGCCGACAAACTGGGGCTGGGCCCCTACGAGACGATCGTGTTGAGCCACGGCCACTACGACCACACCAAGGGGCTGCCGGCGTTCGTCGACGACGTCGAGGAGATCTACGTCCACCCCGACGCGTTCGAGCCGAAATATCACGGCGAGGAGTCCATCGGCCTGCCGTACACCCGGGAGTGGATCGCCTCCTACGCGACGATCAACACCCACCGCGATCCGGTCGAAGTCGCTGACGGGATCTACGCGCTCGGGGAGATCCCGCGTCGCTATCCCGACAGTTCGACCGGCGAACTGCGAGATTCGGACGGCAACGCCCGCCCCGATCCCGTCCACGACGACCAGTCGCTCGCCGTCGAGGGCGAAGACGGGCTCGGGCTGGTCCTTGGGTGCTGTCACGCCGGCCTGCGGAACACGGTTGCCCACGCCGAGGACGTCTTCGATCGCCCCGTCCGGACCGTCCTCGGCGGGACGCACCTCCGGTCGCCCGATCCCGACGAACTCGACGAGATCGTCGCCTGGGTGACCGACCGCGTCGATCGGATCGCGCCCACGCACTGTACCGGCCACGACGCGCGCCGGAAGCTCGAAGACGCGTTCGGCGAGGACTACGAACGCGTCGGCGTCGGCTCGACGATCGAGTTGTAATCGAATTCCGAATACCAATTTGGTACTAGCAAAAGGATTATGCTCACGGACGACAAACGGTCGGGTGATGGCACCCAGACACGGAAACGGCGGCAAAGCGGGCGCTGGACAGTCGAACCGACGCGGCGGGCGCGGCGACGGGCCCGGTGGGAAGCGCCACGAGCGGCGGCGCGAGCGCGTCCGCGACGAGGACGGACAGTTCGTCGAGACGGTCGACGGAGAGACCGTACTGAGCGTCTTCGAGGCCGTCTCTGGACCGGTCGTCACGACGACGGACGTCTCGGACGTGCTCGGCGTAAGCACCGAATCGGCTCGACAGAAGCTCAACGAACTCGTCGAAGCGGGCGAGTTACGGCGGCGCAAGACCGGCCGTACGGTCGTCTACTGGCGGGTCGAATGAGCGGACGGGGGCAACGATGAGCGAGTATCCGCCGGCGATCGACACGGAACTGCCGGTCAGTCCCGGCGAAGGGCGGTATCTCTGCGGCCTGCTGTACCGGACGCTGCTGGACGAGCCGCCGATCGGCAACGGCGAGCTCGCCGAGCACCTCGGCGTCAGCGGAGCCAGCGTCTCGGAGATGATCGACGCGTTCGACGAGGCCGGCCTCGTCGAGTACGAACCCTACCGCGGTGCGACGCTGACCGACGACGGCGAGCGACTCGCAAGGGAGATCCTCTGGCGGCGGTGTGTCGTCACGCGGTTCTTCGATCGGATTAGCGGCGTCGATCTGGCCGACGAGCAGGCCTATCAGATCGGCTGTCTGCTCGAAGAGAAAGACGTCGAGGCGCTCGCGCGGCAGGTTGACCAGCCTTGCCGGACCCGCTGTCAGGCCGACAGTGCCGAGGACTGCGCGGAGCTGGCGGTCTGACCGTCGACCTGCCTCATAGTGATTCCTGTACCGATTTGCCAGTGCGACTGCACGACTGCGTGCGGTCGATCCGGAAGGGACGTACAGTAATCACCATCACTGGTTTTCGCGTCATCCCGTCGCGACCGCTGTGACGGTATCTCTCGTCGTGCCGTCGCAACATTGTATTGTGCGCCAGTCGGGCTATTGCAATATTACACTCGTGTGTACCCAATCTATTTTCGTGTGTGTCTTCCATACAGTCGTATGTTTCCGATAGCGACCCGGTCCCTCTTTTTATATACCCTTTCGCTGCTCCCAATTTCGCTGTTTTCTCCCCGATATTCGTATCTGGACTCTTGAAACCGTATCATAATATATACTTTACCCATATCATTTCTGGGAAAAGGCGGCGTCGAGCCATCCTATCATTCATATAGAATCATGCGGTAGATACAAGTGGTTCCAGTTGGACCTTCGATCCATGCCAGGCTTGAACGGGCATAACACGCGTTCGGACGGTGTCACACACGCTCTGCCGAACGCGTCAAATAAAAGCACATACCGGACACAGGACTCGGGCGATCCAGGCCAGAGAGTGGTGGATCACTGATGGTGGGGACGCTCACGCTGGCAGCGCTGGCAGCGACTCCGATCGCGGCGGCGTTCGCGCTGCTGCTGGTATTTCGCTGGTCGGCCGCGCGGTCGATGGGCGTCGGCTGGCTCATCGCGACAGTCCTCGGGCTGGCGTACTGGCAGATGGATCCCGGGTGGTGGGTCGCATCCGCCATCTACGGCGGGCTCGAGGCCATCGACATCATCCTGATCGTGTTCGGCGCGATCTTGCTGATGAACTACCTGGACATCAGCGGCGCGATCTCGACGATCCGGTGGCACTTCAGCGGGATCGCGACCGACCGGCGGATCCAGTTGCTGTTGATCGGGCTGGGGTTCGAGACGATCATCGAGGGCGTGGCCGGTTTCGGCACGCCCGGGGCGCTGGCCGCGCCGCTGTTGATCGGGCTGGGGTTCCCGCCGCTGGGCGCGGCCGTGTTCGCGCTATTTTTCAACGCGCCGAACCCCCAGTTCGGTGCCGCTGGGACGCCGATCCTCGGCGGCGTCAACGCCGTCATTACCGAAGGGAAACTCGCGGAAGCGGCTGAACCGATCACGCAGGCTCAGTTCCAGGCGCTGGTCTCGGGCTACTCCGGTGTGGTCACCGGGCTGGCCTTCGCGTTCTGGGGCGTGCTGGGGATCTTCCTGCTCGCGTACTGGTTCGGTAACGAGCACGAGCGCTCTATCGGCGGGGCGGCACGCGCCACCGCGCCAGTTGCGCCGTTCGCACTGGTGCTCGGCGTCGTCGCCGGGCTGACCCAGTGGTCGATCGCGTGGTTCGTCGGCACCGAACTCCCGTCGATCGTCGCCGGGTTCGTCGTCTTCGGACTCGGACTCGCGATGGCCGATCGGGGGATCCTCGTCCCCGAGGAGCCCTGGATGTTCCCGGAACGGGAATCCTGGTCAGACCTGTGGCTCGGTGGTCTGACGCTCGATAGCATCTCCGGAGACGAGCCAAAGAAGGAAATGCCCGTGCTGCTGGCCTGGGCGCCGTACCTGCTCGTCGGTGCCGTGTTGCTGGTCACGCGCTGGCCGACGCTCGATCTCGTTGCTACCCTACAGGAGTTCACGATCGGTATCCCGGCCGTGCTCGGGTACAGCGATCTCTCGTGGAACCTGCAGTATCTCTACCTGCCCGGGACGATGCCGTTCATCCCGGTCGCGATTCTGACGGGCTTTCTCTACCAGATGGACAGCTCGGACACGGCCGAGGCCTGGCGCGAATCGGTCCGTCAGATCGGCCCGGCCGCGGTGACGCTTGTCGTCGTCGTCTCGCTGACCCAGATCCTGATCCAGTCGGGTGCCGACCCCGCCAGTGCCCGTTTCGATGCGGGGATGATGGACGCGCTCTCGCAAGCCGTCGCGTTCGGTGCTGGAGCGGCACTGCCGGCGGTCGCTCCCTGGATCGGTGCGCTCGGCGGCTTCGTCACCGGATCGAACACCGTCTCGGACATCCTGTTCGCCGCGCTCCAGTACGACGCGGCCGAGCAAGTCGGCGTCTCCCGGTCGATCGTCGTCGCGCTCCAGAACGTCGGCGGCGGCATCGGGAACATGATCTCCGTCCAGAACATCGCCGCGATCAGCGGCGTGGTCGGGATCACCGGCCGCGAAGGCGACATCCTGCGCAAGACGATCGTCCCCACGATCATCTTCGCGCTGTTCGCCGGCGCGGTCGGGATGGTGCTAGTGTACGTCGTGGCTCCCGGGGCGTTCTAACTCGAACAGACAACCACATCCAACACAATGTCACAGAAAATACATTCCGACGGCGTCACGGATCCGGCAGTCGATCCCCGCGCCGATTACGATTACCAGAGTACAGCAACGCATCGAGAGGGGTTCGTCTCGGACCTCCGAGCTCGCGTCGACGGCGACGTCCGGTTCGACACCTATAGCCGACAGCTGTTCGCGACGGACGCCAGCGCCTACGAGCAACTGCCGATCGGCGTCGTCTCGCCGACCTCGACGGCGGACGTCGTCGCCGTCATGGAGTACTGTGCACAGCGAGACATTCCTGTGCTCCCCCGAGGCGGCGGGACGAGTCTCGCCGGCCAGGCGGTCAACGAAGCAGTCGTTCTGGACTTCAAACAGTACATGGACGAGCTGCTCGAGATCGATCCCGACGCGGCGACGGCGCGCGCCCAGCCGGGCATCACGATCGCCCACCTCGATCAGGCGCTCGAACCGCACGACCTCAAGTTCGCGCCCGATCCTGCGTGGGGCGAAAAGAGTGTTCTCGGCGGTGCGATCGGGAACAACACCACCGGAGCACACTCGCTGAAGTACGGCAAGACCGACGCCTACATCGAGGAGTGCGAGGTCGTGCTCGCCGACGGCACCAGGACGACGCTGGGGTGGGTCGACGTCGATTCGCTTGCCGACCGCGCGCGACAGGCCGAAGAAGACGGCTCTCCGATCGAGGCCCGGCTGTACGCCGAGGTCGATCGGATTGTCACCGAGGACGCCGAGGAAATCGAGCAACGCTACCCCGACCTGAAGCGCAACGTCTCGGGATACAACCTCGACATGCTGATAGACAACGCTCGCGAGCGAGGCGAGGTAAACCTCGCACGACTACTAGCCGGTAGCGAGGGGACGCTCGCGATCGTCACCGAGGCGACGGTCTCGCTGGAACCGATTCCGAACGAGACGGCGGTCGTACTGCTGACCTACGACGGTGTGATCCCCGCGATGCGTGACGTCGCCCCGATCCTCGAACACGATCCGTCCGCCGTCGAGGTGATGGACGACGTCTTCCTGGATCTGGCGCGGGACACCTCCGAGTTCTCGGACCTCGTCGCGACGCTGCCCGAGGGAACCGATTCGACGCTGCTGGTCGAGTTCTACGCCGAGACGGCCGAGCAAGCCAGAGAGAAAGTCGCCGACCTGCTCGCCGATCGGCTTCCCGGCCACGACGGGGCGGCCGACGCGTCCCCCGACGCCGACGGCCCGGACGACGTCTACGCCAGCGACGCGCTGGAGGCCTACGACGACGAGCGTCAGGCGAAGTTCTGGAAGATGCGAAAGGCCGGGCTGCCGATTCTGCTCTCGCGCACGACCGACGAGAAACACTGGCCGTTCGTCGAGGACACGGCGGTCCCGCCCGAGAACTTGCCGGAGTACGTCACCGGCATGCGCGAGATCTTCGACGAGTACGACACGTTCGCCGCGTACTACGCCCACGCCGGCCCCGGCGTGTTGCACATCCGGCCGCTGTTGAACCTCAAAGCCGAGGACGGCGTCGAAACGATGCGGGAGATGGCCGATCAGATCACCGATCTGGTCATCGAACACGGCGGCTCGGTCTCCGGCGAGCACGGCGACGGCCGGGCCCGAACGAAGTGGAACCGGAAACTCTACGGCGAGGACCTCTGGGAGACGTTCCGGGACCTCAAGTCGGCGTTCGATCCCGACTGGTTGCTCAATCCTGGGAACGTCTGCGGGGACTTCGATCCCGGCGAGAACCTCCGGTACGACGCCTCCTCCACCTTTGATGCCGACTTCGAGCCCGTCCTGAACTGGGACAACGACAACGGCTTCCAGGGGATGGTCGAACTCTGTCACGGCTGTGGCGGCTGTACCGGTCACCAGGACACCACCGGCGGCGTGATGTGTCCGACCTATCGCGCGGCCGACGAGGAGATCACAAGCACGCGCGGGCGGGCGAACATGCTCCGATCGGCGATGAACGGGAACCTGCCCGAGGATCCCTTCGACGACGAATTCATCCACGAGGTGATGGGTCTCTGTATCGGCTGCAAGGGATGCAAGAACGACTGCCCCAGCGGCGTCGACATGGCCAAGCTCAAGGCCGAAGTCGTCCACGAGTACCACCAGCGCGAGGGGACGAGCCTGCGCGACAAGCTGTTCGCGAACGTCGAGACCGTGCTCTGGCTCGGGAGCGCCTTCGCGCCGCTGTCCAACTGGGCGATGCAGGTTCCTGGCAGCGGACTGGTGATGGAGAAGGCGCTCGGGATCGCCCAGGAGCGTGATCTCCCGTCGTTCCACCGGACGACGTTCCGAGACTGGATTGACGACCGGGGCGGGACACGCGTACCCAGGGCCAGCGCGGCGCGGAAGGCGTTGCTGATAGCCGACCCGTACACGAACTACAGCCACCCCTACGTCGGAAAGGCGGCCGTCCGCGTCCTCGAAGCCGCCAATATCCACGTCGAAGTTCCCGAGGAAGTGTCCGACAGTGGTCGGCCCGCCTTCTCGAAGAGCATGCTCGACCACGCCCGCGCAACCGCCGAGGAGAACATCCGGGCGCTGGAACCGTACGTCGACGACGGCTGGGATATCGTCACCGTCGAGCCGTCCGATGCCGTGATGTATCAGTCGGACTACCTGGATCTGGTGCCGTCCGACGCGGCGGCGCGGATCGCGGCCAACACCTACGGCGTCACGGAGTACATCGACGTCCACGAACTCGATCGCAACGTCGACTTCGACCCGCCCGAGGAGTCGCTGTCCTATCACGGTCACTGCCAGCAGAAGGCGACGAAGAAAGACCACCACGCGGCGACCGTCCTGCGACGGGCCGGCTACGAGGTCGACGCCGTCGACTCGGCGTGCTGTGGCATGGCCGGCTCGTTCGGGTACGAGGCCGAACACGTCTCGATGAGCAAGGCGATCGGCTCGATACTGTTCGACCAGCTCGACGATTCGCCGGCAGACCAGCCCGTCGCGCCCGGTGCGTCGTGTCGATCCCAGCTCGAAGAGTACGAGGGCGAACCACCACATCCCATCGAAAAAGTCGCCGACGCGCTCTAGGGAGGATTCACCGATCGGCGAGAAAGCGCCTGAGACTGTTCGTCGGACTGTATCCGACCCCTGACCGCGACTCGACGGCGAACCCGCGGCGATCGCCGAGGGACTCGAGTGCGGCCGAGAGTGCCTCGACATCGACGGGTGCGTGAACCCGATACGCGTAGGGCGGGCCGTCCCGCACGTCGACCGCGAGCTTCGGTCGTGCCAGTCGACTGTCGTACGTCCGTACCCGCTCGATCGACTCGTAGTCGACGGTATGGGCCCGCTTGGCCAGTTCGAACAGCCCAGCCGGCCCGTCTTCGCGATACCGTTCGCGGGCCCGGTCGCCGGCCGTGGAAAGCCTGCCGCGTGCCAGTCCGAACAGCGGCGTCAGGTACGCGTGTTCGACGACGTGCAAGCGGTCGTCGACGAACAGCAGGTCACAGGCGCGAAGCGGGAACGAGCCGGCGACAGCGAGATGGACGTGCACGTGTACGGCCGATCCCGGTCGAAGTGCTCCCGAAGAGTGTGTCATCAGTGGAGTGGTCCTTGCGCCTGTTCGGAACCGGGAACGGTGTCTTTCGACGCGAGTTTCGCCCGTGCGGACCGCACCACGACGAATCCGACCACGAGAGCTGCGGCGGCAAACAGCGCCAGCCCGCCAGGCTCGCTCGCGAGGACGCCCGCGTCAGTTTCGAACTGCGGCAATCCGGCAGCGGACGCCCACGTGCCGAGTAACAGGACGCTGAAGTAGCCGAAAAACGCCGTCGCCCACCACAGCATGCCGAGCCGCGTCCAGCTGGGCTGGGTGTGCTCCGGCAGTCGTTCCGTGTTCATGATCGCGAGCAGCGCCGTGTAGGGCAACATCATCAGTCCCGAGGCCGCTGCACCCACTACGAGCAACTCGAAGGGGCGGTCGAACGCGAACGGCACCGGGAGCGCCAGGACGGCGATCCCACCACCAGTGAAGACGGTCAACAGCGTCCAGAATAGCCGCGGCAGACTCCAGCCGGCCGAACGGCCGTGCAACTCGTAGACGATGTCGGCACTGTTGCGAACGAACGATTCGACGATGCCGTACTCGGTCGTCAACAGCGCGGTGAATAGCGCCACGTACAGGAGTATCTCCGGAAGGACACCCACCTGCGGGACGACGACGTCCGTCCACATGGCGATCCCGCTTTCGGCCGTGCCAGTCGCGTATTCCGCAGCGACCGCCATGAGCATCGTCGCGACGGCAACCAGGCCGAGAACGAACGTGAGCAGGTGCTCGAGCTGGACGAGCCGCCACCACCCCCGCCACCGGCGCATATTCGTCGGCGTCGGCGGAAACGTGAATCCGCCGCGTCGAACCGGCTCCGGGTCGTCGCCGACGATGGGATTTTTGATTCGACCCTGGTAGCGACCCATGCCGTATCCCTTCTCGCGGACCCAGAGGCTCTGTGACAGGTTGAGATACCCACCCGCGCCCGCGAAGGCGATGCCACCGAGCAGCAGGGCGATGTCGCTCCCAGCCGGGAGCTGCCCGACGCTGTCGACCGCGGTGGGAATCGCCGCGAGTTCGGAGATCGATCCCAGGACGACAAACAGCAAGAGAGCGATCAGCAGCGCGAGCGAGACCAGCACTGCCTGGACCCGCTCGACGACGTTGTACATCACGGGCGTCACCTGGTAGGTGAGCCAGACGAGCACGAGCAGTGCGATCCCGAGGACGCGCCAGCTCGCCAGGCCGATCCCGCCGAGGCCGACCGTCGTCTCTTCGACCCCCAGACCGATCGTGCCGATGCGGGCGGCCCCGGCCGCCCAGCCGGGCCAGCCGAGGCTCGCGAACCCGAACACGAGCAAAATGAGAGGCCACACCCTGCCGAGGCGCTCGAACCCGCGGAAGATCGACTCGCCCGTCGCGACGGTCCAGCGCTGGATCTCGGTGTTGAGAAAGAACTGTGTGGCGACTCCGAGGAGAAACAGCCAGTAGAGGTCCCAGCCGTGGGTCGCGACGAGCAGCGGCCAGAACAGGGTTTCCCCGCTCCCCAGCGACGCCCCCAGTAGGATCGCACTCGGACCGAGGACGTGGGACAGTCGGGGCACGCGCGGCAGATCGAGCAGCCGGAACCCCTCGTCGTCACCACGATCGGGTTGCGTCGCGTCGTCGCGCGCGACGTCCAGGTTGTCGTACGCCGTCGGCATGTAGGAGCTGCCGTGGTACGTTCGCCCCTCTGAACCCGACAGGTACACGTCGTCGCGGACAGGCGTATCATCGTCCGACATATCGGAGTCTCGCCCCTTAGGGTCGAGTTGTCGGTAGGGAAAGCACGATGGTCACAAAAGCGTTACCCACCGAGGAAATGCCAGATGTGGCCACGTTCCTCAGGTGGATCGACGCCGGGCAGTTCCGCCAGCGCCGGCTGCAGCGCGTTCCACCACCCCTCCGCCGTCTCGAACTCTGCCGGATGCTCGGGATAGACGTCGGTGAGAAAGTCGGACTTCTTCGCCTCCGGGTGTTCGCGGAGATACTGGTACGCGGCGACGAGTGCCTGCTGGCGTGTCTCGAGCGTCGTGCCCGTCCCCGGGAGATCGACCTGCGTCACCAGTTCTTCGATCCGTGGTCCCTCGGGTCCGTCGTCGGGCTGCTCTTCGATCGGAACCCACCAGACGCGACTTCGGGAGCCGACTTTTCGCGTTCGCAGCACGCCTTGTTCGACGAGTTCGTTGAGCTTGTTGTGTGCGGTCCGGCGGGAACAGTCGACGGCCTCCATGATGTCGTCCGCAGTCAGCGGACGGGCGCGGTCTTCCCGCTGCTCGAACACCTCGAGGACGTCGCTGAGCGGGATCCGTCCACGGTCTGTGGCCTCGAGTCGTTCCCGCTCGGGAGCCATACACGAACGTCTCCCGAGAAGACGCAAAAGCGTTTCCCCGTCACGATTCTGGCCGATCGACCGGACTTTCGCCGTCCGCTCCGAACAGTCCGCAGTCGGCGACCGGATCGGCCGCGAAAGCCTCGATGGCGTCCCGACAGTCGGTATAGACCTGATCGACGCGAGCTTCCATGCGCTGGGCGACCACCGCCGGATCGACGGCGTCGTAGACCGAGCGCTGACAGGTACTGTCCCTGATCGTCGAGGTCTCGACCAGGTCGTGCGTCTCCAGGCTATCGACGATCCGGTAAGCGGTCGTCAGTGCACAGTCCAGTTCGGACGACAGTTCCTGCACGCTCAGCGGTCCGTCGCTCTCACAGAGGCGCTCGTAGGCCTCCCGCTCGGAACTGTTGAGTCCGAACACGATCGCCAGCGCCTGTTCCGGGTCCGGCTCGGCGACGGCAACCTCCTGAAAGGACTGCGCCATTGTCTGTACTTGATCGGTGTCGACTTTGTATCTGTCTATCCGGATATCCGAATCAGGCTGTCGGCGGCACGTTCGCGGAGGCTTTCGCCACGGCAGGTATCGGAATGCTATCCGCATGTTACAGCCGACAGTACCGATCCGAAAAGCAATACGTATCCCTCGCTCGCCCCTAGACGACTCACGATGGCCGAACTCCGCGACGACGGCGTCCACAGCCACTATGCGCTGTCCGACGACCGGATCGCGACAGGGATGGAGCTGATGCGCGAGATCCTCTTCGACCAACTCGGCGACGACCACCACGTCCCGCCGGCCGAACACTAGATCGTCCGGTCTGTCCGGAGCGCCGATCCCGACGGAATAGCGACCTGTTCTCACGTCATATACAAGACTGTGCGACTGCACGACAGGTTCAAGCGACGAGATACGCTACTGTCCCTGCAATGGCTATCGAGACGTTCGATCTGAAGCGAGAGTGGCTACGGGAGGTACTGCCCGATGGACTGCCGGTCGGAGAGACGACGGTCGTCTCCGGACCCGGGGGGTCGGGCAAACCGTTGATCGGGTTCGCGGCCGTGAAATCGTGGCTGGAGTCGGGCGGGAGCGTCGTTTTCCTGCTGACCAATTCCGGGCGCGAGTTCGTCGACGAGACGATGACCGAACTGTATGACTTCGACGTTGACGCCTACCCTGATCGACTGTCATTTGTCGATTTCGACCCGACGCTGGAGCCGAGCGTCGAGGGGATGGTCGTCGACGATCCGATCGAGGCGAACCTCCTCGAACCCGAGGTCTGGGACGAGGCGCTCTCGACGGCGATCGACCGCGTCGGCGACGACGTACTGGTGTTCGCCAGCGCGCTGAACCTGTTTCTGTTCTCGCCGACCTACGGCGACGACAGCCTCAAGGCCTTCGTCGACACCGTCGAACGCGACGACGACCACACGTACCTGTTCACCGTCAGCACGTCCGCCTTCGAGGACGACATCGCGCGCGTCGAGGACGCCTCGGACACGGTGTTGATGACCGAGATGCGCGACGATCGACTTTTCCTGCGCGGCGAGCGGTCGGACTCGGTCGCGGTCTCGATCGACGAAGTGCAGGTCCCGTTCACTCCCGAACAGCTCGGGACGATCAAGTCCGTCTCCGAGGAGACCCGGACGAGCCTGATCCCGACGCTGAAAGAGCTGTAGGCCGGTGACGTGATCGCCACCCTCAAAGCCGTCGCGTCCGTTTCGTTCGCCGATGGAAGTCACCCTGCTGGGAACCGGCGACACGACGGGAACGCCGACCGTCGGGTGTGACTGTGACACCTGCCAGCGTGCCCGTTCGATGGGTGTCGAGCGAACGCGCTTTTCGGTACACGTCCGGTCCGCGTCAGGGCAGTCGCTACTCGTCGATTTCAGCCCCGATTTCCGGTCGCAGTTTCTGCGGGAGGACCTCGAACCGCCGGACGCCGCCGTTGTTACGCACATCCACTTCGATCACCTCGACGGACTGGGAAACGTCTACCGGCTCGCCGACGATCTGCCGGTGTACGCGGCCGACGAGACCGATCCGGCGACCGGCGAGAGCGTCGCCCGGACGGTCCGCGAGCGGTACGACTACCTCGATGCGGTCTCGGTGGAGCCGACCGCCCCCTTCGAGCCCGTCAGGGCGGCGGGACTGGCGGTGACGCTCGTCCCTGTCGATCACCCGCCGTTTCTGTGTTACGGACTCCTCGTCGAGGACCCCGAGACGGGCGGCCGGCTCGCGCTCTCGGGCGACACCAGCTACGACGTTCCCGACCGCTCGCTTGCGGCCCTCTCGGGGGCCGACCTGCTGCTGGCTGACGGGATCGTCCCCGCCGAGAACTGCGAGTACCACCCGCTGGGCGGTCGTCACCACGACGACGCGGGCGTCCCCCGGACCTTCGGCGACAAACACATGACTGTCGAAGGGGCCCGCCAGCTCGGCGACCGGCTCGATGCCGAGCGGACGCGGCTCGTCCATCTCTCACATTACATCCCCGCCGACCGCGCCTTCGAGGACGATATGGCCGTCGACGGCGAGCGGTTCCACCTGTGAACGCCTGCCGCCCGCGGGGAGGGCCGTCCCCAGCCGTCTCGACACTCGCGCTGTCGCTCCCCTTGATGCGGGCGTTTTTGCCGACCCGCACCCTATATCGCAGGTATGACTGTTCTCGTTCTGGGCGATCAGCTCAACGCCGACGTCGGGCCGCTGGCTGACCGCCCCGGCGAGCGCGTCCTGCTGATCGAGGCGGCGGACCTCGCCCGGAGGCGACCGTATCACCCGCACAAGCTCACGCTCGTGTTCAGCGCGATGCGACACTTCCGGGACCGGCTCCGCGAGTCGGGACGTACTGTCGAATACCGACAGGTCGAACGGTTCGCCGACGGGATCGAGGCCCATCTCGACGCCGATCCCGGGGACGAACTCGTCGTGATGCGCCCGCCGAACCACGGTACAGGCGACCGGTTACGGGAACTCGTCGAGCGCCACGGGGGACAGATCGAATTCGTCACAAACGATCTGTTTCTCTGTTCGCCCGACCGGTTCGACGACTGGGCCGGCGAGCAGCCCAGATACCGACACGAGGACTTCTACCGGTTCATGCGCCGCGAGACCGGCTACCTCATGGACGACTCCGAACCGGTCGGCGGCGAGTGGAACTACGACGAACAGAACCGCGAGACACCACCCGACGACTACAGCCCGCCCGATCCGCCCGTCTTCGAGCCGGACGCGATCACCCGCGAGGTACAGTCCCGCGTCGCTGAGACGTTCGTGGGGAGTTACGAGGAGCCGCCGTACGGCGGCGAGTGGGCCGATCCCGGGCCGTTCCGGTGGCCAGTGACGAGCGATCAGGCGGAGACCGCGCTGGAGCGGTTCGTGACTGACCGGCTGGCCGAGTTCGGCCCCTATCAGGACGCACTGGCCGCCGGGGAGTGGGCACTCAATCATGCGCTTCTGTCTCCGGCGCTCAATCTCGGGCTTCTTCGCCCGGAGGCGGTCATCGAACGGGTGATCGAGGCCTACCACGAGCGAGACGTCCCGCTGAACAGCGTCGAGGGGTTCGTCCGGCAGGTGCTCGGCTGGCGGGAGTTCATGCGTCAGATCTACCGTCGGGAGATGCCCGAACTGGCTGATGCGAACCAGCTGGAGCAGTCCGAGTCGCTGCCGCCGCTGTTCTGGACCGGCGAGACCGACATGGCCTGTCTGGCCGACGTGATCGACGGCGTTCGGACGCGGGGGTACGCCCATCACATCGAGCGACTGATGATCCTGTCGAACTTCGCGACGCTGCTGGGCGTCGAACCCCAGGAGCTGAACCGCTGGTTCCACGCGGCCTACATCGACGCCTCCCACTGGGTGACGACCCCGAACGTCGTCGGCATGGGCACGTTCGGGACGGACGTTCTCTCGACGAAACCCTACGTCTCCTCGGCCAACTACGTCGACAAGATGAGCGACTACTGCGGCGACTGTCCCTACTACAAGACCAAGACCACCGGCGAGCGAGCCTGTCCGTTCAACGCCCTGTACTGGGATTTCCTGGATCGCAACGCCGAACACCTCTCGGACAACCACCGGATGGGGCTGGTCTACAACCACCTGGAAAACAAGGGCGAGGACGAACGCGAAGCGATTCGTGCACGTGCCGAACGGCTTCGAGAGCGCGCGCAACGGTCGGAGTTGTAGCGCAGGCGTCCACTGCTCACAGCGGCCGAAATTGTAGGTATCCTCCGTCTTTTGTGCGCGGACGCCAACTATCGGTCGATGACCGACTTCGATCCCGAGCGCTTCGAGGACAAGTACGAACACTACTTCACCGAACTCCAGCACGCCTACAAGAGCGCGTTCGACGTGATGTCCGAACGCTACGACTCCGGACTGGTCCATGCGATCGACCAGTACACGCTGGCCGAGAGCGAACCCTTCTACGAGGGCGACGGACAGTTCCGCATCGAACTCCCCGACGACGCGATCGAGCGCGTCGCCCCCGAGACGGAACTCGACGATTCGGAACTCGCGGACATCTACACAGCGTACACTGACGAACTCGAACGCCAGCTTCAGGACGTATTCGGCCTGTGACTATTTTCGAGCGGTCGCGTACAGCAACGGTGCGGCGAACACGAGCACGAGACCGAAGAACTTGTACGCGAGCGGTTCGCTCAGCAGGCTCTGTTCGGCGGCGACGAGTTCCGACGATGGGGTTACGACGAAGATGATGCCGAACAGACCCGATTGCAGCGCCAGCACTTTCCGCGAGCGGACGACCAGCGCGGCGACGACCGCCAGACCGAAAACCAGTAGTAGCGCGTCCCCGACGTTGTACTTCAGCAGAAAGCTATCGACCAACTGCAGCGGGACTGACGTCGCCATTGCTGTCTCCCAGTGGTCTCGTTCCGGTATTCAACCTTCCGCTACCGGAGACTATCGCAGTCTGTCCGCCGGTGCTGAGAGTGCACATGTCATCTGGCCGCGCTGGGCTGGCAACCCACCCGCTCCAGCGACGAGGCGATCAGACAGGGCGTGCGAGACCTGCCCGATGACCCCGAGAACGAGCCACACAGTCTCCAGGAGTGACAGAGAGTACCATGCGAACGCGTTCCATTCGTGGAAAAGAATTAATATATTCCCGCTCACAGGACGGAGTACAGCGATCAGGTGATCCAGATGACTGACGTCCACTATCCGTCGCCGGCCGCTGCAGCCAGCAGCGGCACGGCCGCGATTGCGGGGTCGATTCCAGCCCCGTCGATCGGCGGCGAGGCGGCGGATGTCGGGGATCACTGGTCCACCCGGTTCGCAGCCAGCCTCGCCGCGTAACCCGCCCGCGAAGCGACGGCGGACGACTGGCCGCGACCGCGTGGACGCGTCCGTTTTCCGTCGTCGATGTCATCCCGTGTGGACGGCAGTCCGTCCCTCGCGACTGGTTCGGAAGAGTCCGTCCGACCCTCGCTGGCGTGACCCTCCAGCGGCGATTCCACCGACCAGCCGCAGCATCCGGCGCACGTGGTCGTGACAGTGCCGGTTCGATTCCGGCCGCCGACCTATGGCAGTGCGAGCCAGACACACCGACGTGACGGTGACAGTGACGCTGTGGGTCCCCCGCGACGCGGGCAGCGACCTCCGGAGCAGCGTCGAGAGCGTCCTCGGCGACATCGAGGGCGTCGACGCGGTGACGGTCCGTAATGTGACCGACGTGCAGCCGCGTTCGACCGACATCCAGGTCACCACCGTTGCTGACGTGACGGTTGCCGTGCCCGTAGACGGCGAGGGTGCCGTTCGAGAGACACTGGCCGACGGCTTCGGCGTCATGGACGTCGGCCGCTGCACCGTCGAGACGTGACCGATCATCTCGGCTGGTACGGTGACGATGCGGGTTCGATTCCCGCACGGGGACTGGGGATACTACCCCGCTGATAGCGTGTTCCAACTCATCTTTGCACGGTGAAGTGGGTGCCTGACATAGGTGCCAGCAAAGACAGATGACGTCGGTCACGGAGTTTTCTGAGGCTCACGTCCAAAGCTGCACGGAGGGACACGACAGTAATCCGCAATACTTGGGCGTGATGATCGGTCTCGTCGGGCTTGTGGGACTCACCAATGCTCTACTCGCCGCTGTTTTGGCTGGCTTGCACATCGTGTGGTTCCTCTTGTTTCCGTTCGCGGCGGAACCGTGGCTCAAAGCCGAGCTCGGCGAGGACCACGAGCGCTATTGCAGCCGTGTGCCACGGTTTGTTGGATGGAAGACGTTCCACCGGCCAGCACGGTGAACCCGACGGACAGTCCTGGACGGTTGGGGCTCCCGGAATTAGCAAGATCATATGCTGCCCCTTTTGAACCGGATGCCTCCAATAGGTTTTTTCGGGATCTGTTCGTACTGTTTCGCATGTCCTCGGCTTCCGACGTCCCGTTTCGAGCACTCCTCCTGCTCTTTGCCGTGGTTCTCGTGGCTCTTTCGGGTTGTGCAGCGTTGGACAGTCAGCAGACGGAATTTCCAACGGCAGGGGCAGTCGAGGAGACGCTTGCCGATCTTGAAGCGGTGAATGCGACGGTCGTGTCCTCGCTGGACGGGTCACGGGTATCAGAACAGCAGATCGCGTTCGAAGTCGGGACCCAACGGAGACGATCGACGACCCAAGTCGGCGAGACTGAGTCTCTGGTCGTGGCAAACGACTCCGTGACCTGGCGATACGACCGAGCTGCGAACACCGTTCAGGTGACTCGACGAAGCGATCGGGATCGACAGTCAAATGCCAGCATTTCGAGATCGATGGCGTCGATCTTCGGGAGATTGAACGCCGGGTCGGACGATTCCGAACAGAAAGATGTGTTGGAGCCACTTATCCTGCCGTCCGCCGGTGCAGGCGGTCAACAACCGTTTTCCGGGCCAGTGGAGCGTTTCGAGAACGCCTCGCTGACGTATCTCGGGACCGAGACGATTGCCGATCGCGAGGCGTACGTTGTGGAGGTCGTCCCACAACCGGACGTCAACACGGCCAACATCACGTTGTGGATCGACAAAGAGTGGTACTATCCGCTCCAGTGGGATTCGACGATCGTCGTCGATGGAGAACGACGGACCGTCACGACGGCCTACCGGAACGTCACATTCAATCCCGAGATCCCGGCCGACACGTTCAGGTTCGAGCCGCCGGCGAACGCGACGGTCGTCGAACGGACGGTCGTCAGCCGGTCCTTCGAGACCAGAGGTGAACTAGTCGCTGCGAGCGAGATGACGATTCCCGACCCGGACGTGCCCGAACCACTGATATTCGATTCCGCTCGATATTTCGATGACAACGGAACGGTCCGAACGTCACTCCAGTATACGAACGGGTCAGCAACGCTGCGCGTGACAAAGTCCGAACCGATCGGTGACAGTGCCTCTCTCCCCGAGGGAAATCGCGTCGAGATCAACGACCACGAGGGAGTGATCCAGACATTCGAAAGCGGCACTTCGCTGGTATGGTCCTGTGAAGGATATCGATATACAGTCTTCGGCGACGTTCCGGCGGAGACGGTACACGCCGTTGGTAAATCGATCAACTGTGGTTGACCAGACAGCCTTTCGAGGATCGATTGTCTGTGATCCGTGTCATCGCTTATCGGATACGTTCCCACCCCGATATCCAAGTGTCACGGGCGTCTACAGGAACGCACAGGCCGCTGATCGAACGCGGCAGCGGGTGTCGCTCCACCCGCCGGCCGTTCGACGCCGTCACTTTCGGCCCGACGCAACGCCCTGATCGACAACGATACATGGTGCCCCTCACTGCGCTCCGCCTCGGAACTGCGTTCTTCGCGACGCTGGTAGCCGTCACACTTGTCGCAGTCCTTCTTCGGCATCGCGAGCGAGCCAGCGCCAGGGCCCTGCTGGGCGTCGGCGCAGTCACAGCAGTGGGGTCCCTTTTGCATCTACTGGTCGCCGATCTCACGCCGCCGAACGCGGCGCTCACGGTCACCGGCTGGGAGATCGAGGCGACGGCCTGGGTCGTGGTCGGCACGACTGTAGCGGTGATCGCCAGTGGGTTGTGGGTGCTGTTCGCCTTTCGATACACCGGTCGATCGCAACGCGTGATTCAGGTGACTGTCGGGCTTGTGGCAGGAATCTCGTTCGGCGCCGTCGGGATCGCAACGGCCGCGCTCGGAGATCCCTCGACGCTCGCTTTTCAGCTACTGACGGTGACGTATCTCCTGGTCGGATTCCTCGTGACGATCGGTGTGTTCCTCCTCATATGGATGTCAATTGGTCAGCAAACAGTTCCGTACCGGGAGCCGCTGTTGCTGTCCGCCGGTGCTATCGTGTTGCTGTCCGGGAGTTTCGTCGCACAGATAGTCGAACGCCCGATTCTCCTTCCGGCGTTCTCGTCGGTCGCGAGTGGGGTTTTCCTGATCGCTGTCATTCGCTATCCGGTCTTCGAGACAGCGCCGGCTGCACGGGTTCTGGGCCGGGATCGCGTCGTCGACGAACTGGCCGACGGGATCCTCATCGTCGACCGGCGTGGACGGCTACGCGATCTCAATCCGGCTGCGGAACGACTTTTCGACGTCTCGCGAGCGTCGGCCGTGGGGCAGCCGATCAAGTCGATAATCCCCACCTCATTCGATCCTGGAGCGCTGACCAGAGACGGGGAATCCCACCGAGTCAAACTATCAGATGGAACAACGATTTCCGTTACTGCCGATCCTGTCACCGATGGGCGCGACCGATCATTCGGCTATTTGCTGCGGTGTACGGACGTGACCAATCGACGGCGGCAGGAGGAACAGCTGACACTGCTCAGCCGGTTCGTCGTCGAGGTAATCGACGAGCGGATGGCCGCGGTAGCCGAGGAGGCGACGAGAGCCGGCGACTCGGAGTCCGTCGACTCTGCGGCCGCCGCGGATCAGATCTGGGAGCGGACGACCCGACTGACGAATCTAGTCGCCCAGACGCGGTCGATCGAACAGATAATCGCCGAAAACGGCGTCTCTCCGGGCCAAGAACTCGATATCTGCCCCGTCCTTCGAGAACTCCGTGATTCGATTGCCGCGGGATCAGGTCCCCGGATCGAACTCGACGTTTCCGGAGACCCCATCGCCACGACAGTCAGTCCGGCGCTGCTGACATCGCTGCTCGAACCAGTGCTCGAAGACGCGTACGACCACGCCGAGACGCGAGTTGATGTCTCGGTGGATCGTGACAGCCCGGCGATCCGGATCGTCGCCGACTGGCCTGACGCGACTGATCCCGGGGAACAGGATCACGACGCCCAACTGCCGCTGGCCGTCACGCGCCTGGAGATCGACCAGCTCGGCGGACATCTCTCCGTCGAGCGGACCGACGACGGGCGACGGGCGGTCGTCGTTGCCCTCCCCACGAATGACACACGCGAAGCGAGGCGAACGGGAGTAGATGGAGGTGCCGAGCGGTGATCCGACTCGCTTGGGCCGCGGTCGGCGTGGTCGTTCTCGGGACCGGCGTCCTGACCGCGGGACGAACCGCACGCCGACACGACCATCCGGGAGTTATCCCCTACGCGCTGCTGGCTGTTCTGCTCGCCGGCCTGGGTACGACGATCGCGTTCAGCCGGTCCGGTCTGGTGCCGATCGAACTCGATGCGGTCAGCGAGTTGCTCCTCATCGGCGGGTACGCGTTCGCGTCGCTGCTATGGATCGCCTTCGTCTTCGAATACACCGGTCGCGGGCCAGCGATCACGCCGCGGCGTTGGGTCGGGATTGTCCTCCTCGGCGGGCTGACGGTTACGAGTACGGCGCTCACCTGGGGTCAGCAGACGGGCCGAGTTCGGCTGGAGGCACTCGGTCAAGTGTCGTATCTCACGACGTTCGTCCTGCAGGTGGCAGTGTTCTCGTTGGGCCTGCTCGGCGTGGTGTTGCTCGTGCGCTCGGCGGTGACCTACGACGACCTGCCGCTTGGCTCCGCGGCGGTGTTCGTCCTCGCGGGTGTCGGCATCACGTTTCTGCCGCTTGCGATCGGCTACGGCGGTCAGCTCGGTGGCGAATCGATCTATCGTGTCGTATTCCTTCAGCTCACAATTGTCGTCGGCGTCTTCGCCTGGATCGCGTTCGGTACCGACGCCTTCGAGCGGGGAGCTGCGACGGGACATCTCGCACGGGAGACAGCCCTCGACGCGATGTCCGCCCCAGTGATCGTCGTCGATCGATCCGGCCGCCTACTGGACGTGAACCGGGTCGCCACAGAAACGTTCGGCATCGAGACGACTCGACTCCGGAACCAGTCGCTCGCCGACGTGGCAGCTGTCCCTGCGAATCCTTCCGACGAGCAGCCGATCACGCTCCAGACAACCGCTGGACGGCGAGACTTTGTCATCGAACGAACTCGAGTCGCCGACACAGACGGCGACGTGCTCGGCCGGGCCTACCGGTTTCAGGACGTCACGGACCGCGAGATCCGTGAACAGCGTCTTCAGGTCCTTAACAGGGTGATAAGGCACAATCTCCGGAACGATCTCGATGCGATTCGCGGGTTCGCGGAACCGATTCGTGACGAGGATCTCCCGGCGGAGGAGGCGGGTCAGTACTTCGACCGCATCGGGACGCTCGCGACCGATCTGGCCGATCTCGCGGATACTGTCGAACGATCCGGGCGCGTTCTGACCGAGGTCTACCTTGAACGAGAGCGGTGTGACCTTGTCGCGATCGCACGGACAGTCGCCGAAGGGGTCACAGATGCCGATGTTACGCTTGATGTCCCCGATGACGTCGAGATCTGGTCCGACCGCGACGCGATCGAACTGCTCCTCGACGAATTAGTCGAGAACGCCGTGACGCACACCGACCGGACGACGCCGTCGGTGACGATTCGCGTCCGCTCGACGGGCGGCGGCGGGCGAATCGAGGTCGCCGACGACGGCCCGGGGATCCCGCCCGAAGAGCAGGCCGTCCTCCTCGAAGGTGAAGAGACACCGGTCAGACACGGGAGCGGAATCGGCCTTTGGCTGGTCTCCTGGACCGTGACACGACTGGGCGGTGACTTGTCGTTCGACAAACGCGATCCACGTGGAAGCGCCGTACGTATAGATTTACCGGGCTTCCAGGACTCGATCCGCCCCGATCCGACGGCGGAGGGATCGTAGCTGTGGTCGCGATGCGGCGTCTGAGGACATGGTTTATGTCGCTTGTCGCCCAACGCCCCAGTCAAGACGGCCGATCACCTGATCGGTCCTCGCTATACCCATGACAAACCTCCATCGACGACGGTTTCTGGAACTCGGCGCGGCAGCGACGGCAGTCTCGCTCGGCGGCTGTCTCGGGTCCAGCGATGAGATGCCGGCCTACGCGGAGTGGATCCCGGCGACGGATGGTGGCGTTCACGTTGGCTATCTGGACTTCAGTATCGCGACCGAGGCAGAAGGTGGCAACGAACTGTTGCCATTGATCCTTCCCACGAACGCGACCGGTAGTCCCAGGGAAGTCTTGAGCGAAGTGTCGGGTCTGGATAGTGTCGATGATCCGTTGCTCACCTGGCCCCTCGAAGTCGGGGGGAAACTGATCGCCGGGGCAGCACTTGGCATTGCTGTGTCCGGACTCGGCCATCTCGTCGATCCGGAACAGCCGGACCGCGGTATCGAGGAACTGTTCATGGCTGACACCGTGGCTGTCGGACGAGGTACAATCGACCTCGACGAGGCGGCGGAGACACTCCGGTCGGGATCTGACGGTCCGATCGGAGAAATTCCGTTCGAGGAATCGGGGTCTGTCGGGGAGTTCACGCTGTATGAACCCACCGACGACGAGACACTGGACGGCGTCACGGCGATCAGCGAGACTGCCGTCCTCGTCGCCGACACCCGCGAAGAGATTCAGCGCGTCGTCGAGACCACGCAGGGTGAACGGGACAGAGAAATCGAGGAGACGGAGACCTTCGAGTGGCTGCTGGAGACAGCAGGCGACGGCCACGTCGCAGGCGGTTGGATGGGGCCGATCGACCTGGAAGACGTGTATTTCGGTGATCCAGCAGAGCGTCCCGTGGACGACCTTCTCAGAGCAGACGACGACGTCCTCGCGTCGGTGACTTTTGACCCCAACGAGGGCGAGGTCACAGCCGATCTCGCTGTCCAGCGCCCGCTCGACGACGCAACGGCCAGCCGGCTCGAATCACAGTTTGGATCCGAAAGCGGAGATCACTCGGTGTCGATCGAAGACGAGCGGGTGACCGCTAGCGGAACCTACAGCGAGGACGTTCTCGATTTCGAGTTCGCCCAGCCCGACCGGACGACGACAGCGATCCCCGATGCGAGCGAGCCGGTCGATCCGCCCAAAGCGGTCGCGAAAGCAGTCCCCGACGATGCGTTCGAGTTCACCTACGAGGCCGATCAGGACCGCGTTAAGATCGGGATCACCGAGGACCTCGACGTCGAGGAAGTGACGTTCGAGGCCGTCAAGGCGGACTACGAAGCCTCAACGACGACGCCACGAGCTGACATGTACATGTACGTTTACGTCGACACGGAGGGTGACACCGTGGTCGTGACTGTCACCGTTGACGGCACTTCGGGCGTCGTCGCTCGAAAGGAATTTCCCTGACGGTGACTCCAGCCGCCGCTCAGGGTCGCACCACGATCGTGTTCCCCACTCGGTCACCGAGACGTCTGTCCGATTTCGAGACAGCGATCGTGACGATCCCGACCAAGTAAAAGAACGGTAACCAGTCGATCAATCGGAGGAGATTCCGGAGGAGTGAACCCAGAAGCGACGGCGATTTTCCGTCCACCCCAGTCACTTTTATGCTGACGAGGTACTTCCCGAGCGTCTTTCCCCACCGCCACTCCAGAACGGTGTGATACAAAATCGAGACAGCAAGCCAGAGAGTCAATCCCGCGAGTGCTGCCCCGCCTTCCAAGTTCGTCTCGACCCCCTCGCTCGTGGTCTGCAAGTCACCGGTCATGAGGCCGACGGCTGAGACGGTGATCATGAACAGGGCCATCCAGATGATCGAGTCGATCGCCATCGCGACGCCGCGGATACCGACACCACAGCGCCGCTTGGTGTTCGAACTCATCGTACCTAGGACTTGGTCCACGGGCGGAAAGGTCGTGTCCGTGCGTTTCTGCCGGTGAAACATTCCGCCCTAACGGCGAGGCGCGGACCGTCGTCAGCGTCTTTCAAGGCGGAGTCCCCGGCCTCAACGAGCGAACCCGTCAGGTTGAAAGAAGTAGGGAGGGGTCGGTTACACCCGCCTCCGGTCGGGGCGGGCATGAGTTCCTATGAAATGGTAGATAATCAACCAGTGTGCAGTGTTTCCAGGCACGAAACGCTCGGGGATTCCCCTCACGCTACGTGGGAAGTCAGTCGAACTGCTTGAATCCACCCAGAAAGGGTTCGTCTAATATCATTTCCGTTCGTTCTCCTGACGATGACGACAGACGTGCTCCCGCATATCGGTGAGCGAGTCGAACTGTCGGGGGCAGTGGGACCATTTCAGGAGCGGCATTGTGGTACCTCCGCGTATCACAGTATTCGGCCCACGTTCATATACTTGGTATATGGTCAAAGAGGCGTTTGGGGCACGCTCAGCGACGATCCGGGCAGTGTCCAGAGAACGTCACACACTCGTTTACCACAGGCGTACAGGTCACAACCACCGACGACACACCGGCGGTATTATCGGTGATCGTCGGCTATCGCAGCCGTTTTCGATCAGTCGTCCGGTTCCGTGCTGACGACGTCGACACCGTCGTGGTCCTCGGCGTCGTCACCGCCGCGTTCGAACGCGAGTCCGGCGAGGCCGGTCGCGATCATCCCGACGCCGGTCGCGCGCGTGGCGTCCGTGTACCACTCGCGCGGTTCGAGTTCGTCGGCGTTCTCGAACCCCATCGTCAGCATCTTCGAGGACATCTTGAGCGCCAGTCGCGGCGCAAGCGCGTACAGGACGCCGTTGAGCGCCAGCCACGCGTAGCCGGCCGAGCGACACTTCCCGCCCATCGAGGGACATTTGTCGAGCATCACTATCGATAGGGGCTCCAGCACTGTCAATGCACGCCCTACCGCGACCACCGGGCGTCAGAGAGGGTCCGCTGGACGGCTTCCTTGCCGATCGCCCGTGCGAGGGTGTCGAACCCGGCTCGCTCCTCGCGGTCGTCGGCGTCGGCCACGAGCCGCGAGACGATGAACTCCGGCGTCGAGCGCCCGACCGTCTCGAACCTGGGCTGGTAATCGACTTCGAGTTCGAGTTCCGGCGTCAGTCCTTCGGCGAAAATCCCGTCGATTCGGGCCGACTCCGGGAGCGGCGCCAGATCGTCCGCGAGGTGGGTGACGAACACGCCCAGCGCCTCGCGTTCGACCGTCAGCGTCACCAGCCCGTGGAGCAGATCGGCCGCGCTGCCGGGTTCGGTGATCGCCTCGAACTCGTCGACGAGCATCAGCGTGTGACCCTCGGCAGAAAGCGGCGGAACGACGTTTTTCAGCGTCGATTCGAGCACGCCGGCGTTGAAACTGGCGTGACGCCGGTGGAACACGATCGCGTCCACGAGCCCGACTTCCGCCGCCTGTGTCGGGACGGGTAGTCCCATCTGGGCGAGCAACTGCACCTGCGCGAGCGTCTCCAGCAGCGTCGTCTTCCCGCCGCTGTTGGCGCCCGTGAGAACGGTGACGCGGTCGCCGCTGGGAGGCGCGTTCGCCGTCGGGTACTGCAGGCCGTGCTCCCCGACGGCGTAGTCGACCGGCTGGACGGTCTCGTCGTTGGCTTCGAGAAAGAGGTTCCGGGCGTTCTCGACGGCGAGGACGTCGCTGTCGTCGACGAACGTCGGGCGCGTGAGATCGAAGTCGATCGCGAAGCGAGCCAGCGACAGCGACAGCGCGATGTCGTCGACGGCTTCGACCGCAGTGTCGATCTCCGGACGTGCGTCGTCGATCGTCTCGCGGGCGTCAGCGGCGACGGCCTCGGCCCGCTCGTCGACGGCCGAGCGGAGATCGTCGGCGAGCGATCGCAGCGTTGCCGCGACGAAGTCCCGCGCGTCGGTCGCGTCGGCCGGCATCGCGGCCCGAGCGCGTTCGAGATCGGTACCCGTCTCCCGGACCACGTGATCGAGGACGCCCTCCTCGAACTCTTCGCTCGTCCGGATCTCGCTGCGGACGCGCTCGACGACCGACTCGCTGTCGGCCGCCAGGTCCTCGACGGTCCCGAGCTGCGTATCGAGTTGCTGCAGCGTCTCGTCGGCCCCGGCCGCGACCGACCCGTCGCCGTCCAGTGCGGCCAGTGCGTCGGCCGCTTCGGCGAGTGCATCGGCGTCCAGTTCGCCCAGCGACTCGAACACGCCCGTGTCGAGGCCGGCGTCCCGGAGCGCGAGCGCGGCCCGGACGGCAGACAGATCGCCGTCGAGACGTTCGTAGGCCTCGAAGGCGTCCATCACCGTTTCGCGCTCGGCGTCGTCGAGGCGCGCCCACGTGTCTCTGGCCTCGATCACGTCTTCGAGGCGATCCGTCACGTCGCCACGGTCGCGCAGTGGCGTGAGCAATCGGATCCGGTCGGCGGCGTGATCGGTGACGGCATAGCGGCCGATTACCGAGAGCAGATCCTTGTAGACCTCACGCGCGTCCCGCGTGGCGAGGACGTCCATCGCGGCTCCGCCCTCGACGCGCCGCAAGATTCGCGTCGCCCGGCCGCGGCTCAGTCCGGCCTCAGTCAGCGTCCGGATGTCTCCGCTCTCGATGGCCTCGACGGCCGTCTCGACGCCCAGTTCGGAGGCGAGCAACTCACTGGTCTTCGGTCCGACGCCCCAGTAGTCCTCCAGTCGCATACCGGATCGTCGGCCCCGGCTCGGGTATAGCTTTCCTCGTTCGACCGACTCCCGGCGAGCGCAACGCCGATGCGCGTATATCCGCGTCCGGTCGTATCCCGATCCGTCCGGCCATCGGACCGAAGGATCGCTGTAAGAATCCCGTTAGCGGGGTTGCTGACGATAGATCAGGTCGCGCTGGATGTCGTTGGCCCCCTCGTAGATGACCGGGATCCGGACGTCCCGGTAGACGCGAGCGATCCGGCGGTCAGTCAACACGGAGCGGCCGCCGTGGAGTTTCATCCCCTGCTCGGCACACTCGGCTGCGACCTCCGTCGATTTCGTCTTGGCGAGCGCGGCCCAGAAGCCGGCGTCGTCGCTCGCTGCGACCTTGTTCGCGGCCCGCCAGGTCAGCGCGCGGGCGGCCTCGAACTCCAGACGCATCTCCGCGAGCGTGTGCTGGACCGCCTGAAAGTCGGCGACGTCCCGGCCGAACGCCGCCCGATCGTGGACGAAGTCGTTGGCCTCCTCGATGGCGGCCGCCGCCAGCCCCAGGCCGTGACCGCCGACGATCACCCGACCGTGGTTGAAAAACTCCGCCAGGATGAAAAAGCCCGCACCCTCCGGCCCGATCAGGTTCTCCTCGGGGATCCGGCAGTCGTCGAACTCGATGTGGGCCTGCTTGCTCGCCCGAAACCCCATCTTCTCGGGGATGTGCTCGGCATCGTAGCCGTCGGCGTCGGTCGGGACGACGAACAGCGAGTAGTTGCCGTAGCGATTGTCCGGGTCGTCGCCGGTCTTTGCGTAGACGGTCACCCAGTCGGCCTCGACGCCGTTGCCGATCCAGTACTTCTCGCCGTTCAGCACCCACTCGTCGCCGTCCTGCTCGGCGGTGGTCGTCATCCCCGCGAGGTCGCTTCCGGTCTCGGGCTCCGATACTGCCAGTCCGGTGAGTTGCTCGTCTTCCGCGACTGGCCTGAGATATTCCTCCTTCTGGGCCTCGGTGCCGTGATCGGCCAGGATCTCCGCGCCGAAACTCGCCAGCTGGAGCGTCAGCGCGATCCCCGCGTCGGCGCGATAGAACTCCTCGGCGATCGCCAGGACCTGCTCTAAGTCGAAGCCGCGTCCCCCGTACTCCTCGGGAACGTCCTGGGCGACGAGTCCGGCCTCTATTCCCGCCTCGAGGACCTCCCAGGGGTACTCCCCGCGCCGGTAATACTCTTCGGCGTTCGGGGCGATGTGTTCCGCGGCGAACTCCCGTGCCTCGTGTTTGACCTCGCGCGCGTGCTCCGGGACGATCCCGTCGTCGAGCAACTCCATGATCTATCGTGTTGTTTCGGGCCGATAAATACGCGATGGAACCGGAAGAAACGCCGGGAGAGTTTGCAGGGCCGAGGCGCGATATCGGGAGATAACAGTCCTAGACTTCGATTTCCTGCATCAGGTCGACCAACTCTTCCAGTTGCGGGAACGTGTAGACGGTGACGTCGATGTCGGAGTCAAGCGCGTGGATGTGCGAGTCGAACATCAGCGCCATTTCGGAGTCGCGGCCGCCGACGAGCTCGTCGACCATGCCGCTGCCTGGCCCGTAGGTGAACGTCGGCGTGGACATGTCGATGGTCGTCTCGAGGACGTTCGCCCACCCGTCGATGAACCCGGAGGTCATGATGTTGCCGATCTCCTCGATAGCCGACCGTTCCATATCGGTGAACCCGCTCTGTTCGGGGTCAGCTCCGCCCATGTCCCCGAGCATTCCCTGGGCGAGGTTCTTCGCGTTGGCGTAATCGAGCAGAAAGAGGATGTGTCCGTGCGGCGGTTCCTGGAGTTCGATCGAGATGCCGATCAGCTTCTCGTCGCCGACGTGGGTCTTGATGTCGGGGATGTCGATGAAGTTGATCTTGGTGATCTCCATCTCGGTCTCCATCCCCGTCATCTGGCTGAGGTGGTCGGCGACGGTGTTCCCCCCTTCCTTGGCCATCTTGTTGAACAACGCGAGTTTCCGGATGTCGAGCATCAGACTCATGGTGACGATTGAATTATCGACCTGTTTCTATCCCATCCTCTTAAGTCATAGTCCCGCAGTTTTCGCTGGCGAGAATCGGCCAGGTGTTCTGGCAGTCTTGCCAGTAGCGTATTGATACTGGTGGCTACCCCATTTCGAACTGATTCGGCACGAGGGTATGTGTACGAACGTATCGCCACCAGTACGACGTTCCGATCGGTGGCCGATCCACAACGGTTGTGACGACCGACGACCATCGATTCGTATGCTCGTCACACTCGGAGACACCCACGGGGACCGAGCGCACAGACTCGAAGGTCGAACGCTGACCGCTGTCCGAGAGGCCGAACAGGTCTGTCACACCGGCGATTTCACGACCGAACGCGTCTACGAAGCGATCGCCGAGGAGGCAGGCCGCGAGCGAGGCGGTGCACCACTGTCCGCGGTCGCGGGCAACAGCGACGACCCCGATCTCGCGGCGCGTCTCCCGGAGACGATCACGGTCGAGTACGCGGGCCGGACGATCGTCCTCGCGCACGGCCACGACCGCGACGACACGTCGCTGTCACTGCTGGCCAGACAGGAAGACGCGGACGTCGTGATCGTCGGACACACTCACCGACCCGGGATCGAGCGAACGCCTCACTGTCCGGTCGTCAACCCGGGAAGTCACGCCGATCCCCGGGGCAACCGAGCCGCACACGGGGAACTGAGACAGGCAGGCGACGAACTCGCGATCGAGATCCGGACCCCGGACGGCGATCTCCTGGCGGAGCAGACGGTATAATCCGTATGAGTCCGGACGGTTTCGAGCTCGCCAGGTCGTGCTCGACGCGAAGCGAAGTGATAGTCTCGAAAGGTAATTGAACGATGCCGTGCTCTGTGCTGGCGTGGTACTGTTCGGGCTCTCGGCAGGCGCGGCGATCGTTTTCGCGATCATCCTCGCAGCGCTAGTGTTGTTCGCGACGGAAGTCGTGCCGGTCGACATCACTGCGCTCGGAATTCTGGTCGCACTCCTGCTGGTACAGCCAGTCACGGAACAACTGGCTATGTGGGGCGTGCTACAAGGGCCGGTATACGTCCTGACCGAACCGGGAAGTGACGTGACGGCCGTCTCACAGGGGTTGTCCGGGTTCGCGAGCACGGCGACGATCACGGTGCTGGCGATGTTCATTCTCAGCGCGGGCGTTCGACGAACCGGCGCCATCCAGATCCTCGGATCGAAGGTCGCCGCCTACACTCGCGACGACGAGACCAGACAACTCGGGGCGACGATCGGCCTCGTCAGCCCGATCTCGGGGTTCATCAACAACACGGCCGCCGTCGCGATCCTGCTGCCGATGGTCACCGATCTCGCACACAGGGGCAAGTCGTCGCCCTCGAAGCTGTTGATGCCGCTGTCCTTTGCCTCGATGTTCGGCGGGACGCTGACGCTGATCGGGACCTCCACGAACATCCTCGCCAGCGAGATCACCGGTCGCCTCGGTCGCGAACTCGGTATCGCCACTCTGGAGGAGTTCTCGATGTTCGAGTTCACCGGCCTCGGGATCGTTGTCATGATCGTGGGAACAATCTATCTCATGACCGTCGGGCGGTTGCTCACGCCGGCGCGGATCAAGCCCGCCGAGGACCTGACCGAGGAGTTCGAGATGGCCGACTACCTGACCGAGGTCGTCGTCCGCGAGGACTCGCCGATCGTCGGCGAGGCGGTCCAGACGGCGCTGACGGATTCCGATTTCGACGTCGATCTCGTCCAGTTGATCCGCGAGGACGACGTGTTCCTCGAGCCGCTCGGTCCGAAGACGATCCAGCCGGGCGACATCTTCGCCGTGCGAACCGACCGGGAGACGCTCGTCGAGTTGATGGACGTTGACGGCCTCGATCTACTACCGGAAGTCGAAGTCACAGATACGGAACTCGAGACCGCAGAACGAAACCAAAACCTCGTCGAGGTCGTGATCGCGCCGGGATCGTCGCTGGTGGGAGAAACCCTCGCGAGTTCGAACTTCCGCCAGCGCTACGACGCGACGGTGCTGGCGTTGCGTCGCGGCGAGTCGCTGATCCGCAAGCGCATGGACAGAGCGCAACTGCGGGTCGGTGACACGCTGCTGGTCCAGGCGACTTCCGACAGCGTCGACCGGCTGAACAACAACCGCGACTTCATCGTCGCACAGGAAGTCACACGCCCGGACTACCGGAAATCGAGGATTCCGGTCGCCGTCGGTATCGTCGCCGGAGTCGTCGGATTAGCCGCGCTCACGCCGATCGACATCGCGACGGCGGCACTGACGGGTTCGCTCGGAATGGTCCTGACCGGTTGTCTGAAGCCGACCGAGATCTACGACGCCGTGCAGTGGGATGTCATCGTTCTGCTGGCCGGCGTGATCCCGCTCGGAGTCGCGCTCGAGGTGACTGGCGGCGCGGCACTGATCGCCGACGGCATCGTCGTCGTCGCCCCGTCGCTCCCGCCGATATTCGTCCTCGGACTCATGTACGTCGTGACTGCGCTTTTGACGAACGTCATCTCGAACAACGCGTCGGTCGTGTTGATGATCCCCGTCGCGGTCGAAGTAGCGACGCAACTCACCGTCAACCCGTTCGCGTTCGTGCTGTCAGTGACTTTCGCGGCCTCGACGGCCTTCATGACGCCCGTCGGCTATCAGACGAACCTCTTCGTCTACGGGCCGGGCGGCTACCGGTTCACCGACTACGTGCGCGTCGGCGGGCCGCTGCAGGCCCTGCTCGCGGTCGTCACGACGGTCGGAATCGCGGCGATCTGGGGTCTCTAGAGCACGAACAGTCCGGCGACGAAGGCCACTTCCAGATACGACAGCAGGATCACGAGCAGTGCGCCCGGCACGCCGGCGATCGCCACGACGAGAAGCGTCAGCGGGGAGATCGCAACTGATAACCCGAAGAGCAGATCCGCGAGGACGAACACGATCAGTCCGAGGACGGCGTTCCAGACGAACGGCTTGACCGCCTTGACGATCCTGTAGGCACCGACGAGCAGGGCCAGAAGGACGAGCACCAGGGCGACTTCGATCGGTGTGACCATACCCGATCAGAGGTCGGGGACGGACATGTGCTTTCGGGCCGCAGCTGGCCGCCGGGACCCTCGCCGGAATCAGAGGTTGCTGTCCGAGCGCTCGATCGGTTTCGGGGCGGCGAAGACACTCACGGTGTCGGTCCGGGGATCGATCTCGCCGTCGCCGTCCGGTGGATCCGACGAAACTGACCACTCGAAAGAGTCGGGATCGGGCGAGTCGTGTGTGGCCGAGAGCTCCGGGAGCCGCGGCGCGAGGTTGTCCCGGCCGTGATCCGTGGCGTCGATCTCCAGATTCGACTGGCGTTTCTGGATCGAACCCGGCCATTGTCACGGCGTATCGGACACCGCGGTGGTCAGTGTGTCTGACCCGTCGCTGGTCGGAGCGTAGGATAACTGCGATAACGCCGTGCCGATCACGCCGAGCAGGTATCGATGCCGAGCACCGAGTACAGTCCGCAGGTGCCGGTTGCGGCCGTGCCGAGCATCATGATCGCCACGATACCCAGTACCGGCGATACAACCGCCGGTAGGTCGAGCTGTCCGCCCAGCACTGCGAGGGACACGATTCCGGCGACTGCGCCGACGACGATACGAACGTTCTTGTCGAGAGAACCGACGTTCTGTTCCATGCATGTGTCATGGGGGCCGGAGGGGTATTATTGTATCGCTCCCCCACGACTGCGACGGTTCTGACGGGGCCGCCTGGCAACGAAACGTTTTACCACCCCACCATACTACAGACGAGTGCGGGGTCGTGGGGTAGCTTGGTAACCTTCGGGCCTTGGGTGCCCGTACCCCCGGTTCAAATCCGGGCGACCCCATTTGCTGTCGCGAACATGGTCCGTGAGCGACAGCAATCGAAGCGCACGGATTTGAGCGAGACTGCGGTTCTGCGGGCTTGATGGTCCCGCTCGATGACACCGACCCGTCCGGATGACCGGCAAAACGCTTACCACTCGGTATAATCGAAGTATACATATGGAGAGCACGATTCGAGTTTCCGATACCACGAAAGAACTGCTCAGCCGACTCAAACAGGAAAACGAAACGTACGACGAACTGCTGGCACGACTCGCTCGGGAGAGTGATACGATGAATCCCGGCGTCTGGGACGAAGAACAGGCAGACGCTGCCCGTGAAGTGCTGCAACAGTCACGTCGGAGCTTCGAACGGGACCGATGAGCTTTCTGGAGACATCCGCCATCATCGACTATCTGGCCGGCGTTGAGGACGTAGTTGCGTTCGTGGACGACCAAGAGACGCTTTTCACCTCGAGCATCTGTGTCTACGAGGTTCTCGCGGGTGAGGTCCTCGGTCCCGGGCCGACCGACGTCTACCAGCGTCGGCAGGATTTTGGCCGAGTCCAGGCGCTCGACTTTTCAGAGACAGTCGCGATCGAGGCCGCGCAGTTGCAACGAGAGTTGATGGAAGACGGGGTTCAGCTCGCTGCCAGGGACATGATGATTGCCGCGACTGCCCGCTCAACCGGTGCGGAGTTGGTCGTCGCCGATTCCGACTTTGAGGTGGCAAGCCTCGAATCCCACGTGGCCGTTCGGAATCTTCGAGACGAGTAGCGCCTGGTCCTGTCTCCCACAATCCTCTGACAGCCACCAGCGAGTCAATGAGATCGCATCGACGAGCACGGGGCGACACCAACGAGTCCCTGATCACACTGTCTCGGGTAGCCACCCGCCGTCGACCTCGACGTTCTGCCCGGAGATGTACCCGCTGTCGGGATCCAGGAAGAACAGCATCACCTGCGCGACGTCGTCGGTGGTGGCCCAGCGACCGCGAGGGGCCTCGGCGGGGAACTCGTCGGAGTTCTCGACGACGTACGGCGAGACGGCGTTGACAGTGATCCCGTCGTGCTGGGTGTCGGCGGCGAGCATCCGGGTGAACATCAGGACGCCGCTTTTCGCCGCGAAGTACGGGAAGTTCTTGGTGTTGACCAGCCCCTTCTCGCTGGAGGCGTAGCCGACGTTGACGATCCGGCCGTAGCCCTGCTCGCGCATCGGCCCCAGCGCGGCCTTCGAGCAGAGGTAGGTCCCGTTGATGTTCGTCTCCAGCACCGTGTTCCAGGTGGCGAAGTCGATGTCTTCCCAGTGGCAGGGCGCGAACGCGCCGACGTTGTTGACGAGGATATCGACCGTCCCGAGGTCGGCCTCGACGCGCTCGAACATCCCGGCCACGTCCTCGGGCTCGGTGACATCCCCCTGGACGACCGTCGTCTGGACGCCGGCTTTCGCGGCCCGGTCGGCGACCTCGTTCGCGGCGTCGTCGCTCGTCCGGTAATGGACGGCCGCGTCCGCGCCGCGGTCGGCCAGCGCCAGCAGGAGTCCGCGGCCGACGCCTTTGGCGCTCCCGGTGACGAGTGCTGTCTGTCCGGTGAGATCCGGTTCGATCATACCCCTCATTCGGGCGCGGCGATAAAAGTCACAGTGGTGGTTTCGGAAGCGACGGCTTTGTCTCACGACGCAAGTCGTAGGCTTTCGCCTCGACAGCCTGTAAGTCGAGACGTTGTGGTGCACTCTTCGAAGCGTGTCCGCTATCTCTCGCGGTATCTGTTGTCGACGAGCACAGCGGCGACACCACCG
This sequence comes from Halapricum desulfuricans, assembly GCF_017094525.1. Taxonomy (NCBI): domain Archaea; kingdom Methanobacteriati; phylum Methanobacteriota; class Halobacteria; order Halobacteriales; family Haloarculaceae; genus Halapricum; species Halapricum desulfuricans. The sequence goes on from NZ_CP064788.1 coordinate 1,272,891, forward strand.
CCAACTAACATCCGAAGCCAGTACGTCACCCCCCGGTAGATGACGACGGCAGCCGTCGCGGTAGTCGTCGCAATCCCAGTCGTAGAGACAACCCGGAGAATGAACGCTGTCTCGACGCCGCCCAGACCGCCCGGTAGCGCAAGTCGAACCCGCGCACGACGAATAACGCAAACCCGGTGATCGCCATCCCGATCGACGGGAAGAAATGGAGCGTGTCGACGCTGGCGATGGCAGCCAATCCGTCCTCGTACTCTGTGTCGGCAGCCTCGGAAACCAGGAGCGCACTGATCGGTTCGCCACCGGCCTGGCCGAACGGCGTGACCTGGTTCGCAAACGTCGCGGCGACGAACACGAGAATCGCTCGTGCCCGGGAAATCGGCGTCCCGAGTGCACGCAGGACAGTGTGCAGACAGAGTCCCCAGGCGCTCTGCCAGAGGACGACGAGACCGACCATTGCGGCGATGGCGAGCAAAAGGGATTTGACCGCCAAAAACCAACAAGAAATAATACCTCAGACATGGTCCGGTGATGTTCGAACACCAGCCGGAAGACATCTTCGTTCGGGCTACTTCAACGCTGGAATCAACGCCGACGAAGTGACGATCCGGGCCTACCTATCCGGGAGCGAAGTGTCCCCGAGGCTACCGGATTCCCGTTACATCAACTTCAGGATCGCGCCGGACGACGAGGAGGTCGTCGTTATCGTCACTGTCGACGGTGAGTCCGGAATCGTCGCACGGACGGAGCTTGATACTGCCGGCTGTAAGTTCGTAAAGATATTCGCCACTCCGGGGTGGCGAATTCCTTCAGTTTGTTACAGCCGGCAGTATGAGTGAACACAGCGTCGGTCACAGTTCCTCGTACGGCTGGACGAGGACGTACCCGTCGGTACCGCCGAACTGCATCTGGAACCGCTCTCCGGACTCCTGGCCGATCATGTCCGAGAGGTTCTTGTTGACCTCGACATCGGGGGTCGTCCGGCTCCAGGCGACGGTTGCGCTCGGGTCGGTCGTGACAGGCGGCTCGAAAACGATCGGGTCGCCGTGGGTGGTCAGCGCAACATGACCGGGGCCTTCGAGGTAGACGTTCGTGAACCCGCCAGCGAACGCCCCGGCGAGACTATCGAGCGTCGAGATGTCGTAGTCGATCCTCGACTCGAACGCGAGGATGTCCTCGCCGTTGACCGTGATCGCGTCGCTCGCGTCGAGTTCGATGATCTGGACCTTCTTCTCGCTATCCGCGAGATAGAGCTGTCCAGTACCCTCGACCGTCATGACCGGTGTCCCTTCGCTGGTCACGGCGTCCTTGAGGAAGCCACCGACGCCGCTGTTCGGCGTCGATTTTCCGGTGAACGAGAGATCTCCCGTGTAGGCGACCATCGATCCGGCCTTCGCGAAGACCGACCCGTCGACGGTGATATCGAGCGTGTAGCTGTTCTCCAGTGCGAACGGCGATCCGCTCGCAGTCTGTGCGTCCTCCGTGGTGAACTGCTCAATTGACATGGTAGCGACAGGCAACGTCACGTTGCCTTACTCGTCCCGTCCGGCCGCAACGATATAATATTCCATTCGGTGTCTCTCGTCCGGCGACACGGCCGAACGTTATATCAGGGTCTGTGCCGATGTCGGAGACGAGAGCCGATCAGAAACACACCCCGACGGACAGCACAACCAGGACGGAATCGAACGCAGACGTATCCGACCGAAACGGACGACACCACAGATGGCCCTCGACACGGCAGCGATTCCGATCGACGCGTACCCGGATCCGATAGTCACCTATACTGTCGAGGACGGGACCGCAGTGATCACGGCGGTCAACGACGCTTTCAGCGACGCGCTCGGACCGCCACCGGAGACTCTCCAGAGCGTATTCGAGCGGTTCGGACAGCCCGCGTTCGACGAACCCTACGAACGACTTCGGCAGGGGGGACCGATCCGGGTCAGCCTCGACAGTGCGGACGACCCCGCGTACGTCGTCCGGGAGGTTCAGGAGGGCGACGGCAGCGGATGTCTCGTCTTCGTGCGTCTTCCAGCACGCGACACCGAGGCGGTCTCGCTCGATCACGTCGCGAGTATCGTCAGTCACGACCTTCGGAACCCGATCGACGTGGCCAAGGCACACCTGCGAGCCGCTGAAGAGACCGGCGAGCAGGAACACTTCGATGCGGTCGCAGATGCTCACGACCGGATGGAACACATCGTCCGGGACGTCCTGACGCTTGCACGCGGAGACGACGTGATCGATGCGTCCGAGGAGATCTCGATAGCGTCAGTGGCCGAAGACGCGTGGCGCTCGGTCGAAACCCGACAGGCGTCGATCGCGATCGCCGACTCGCTTCCGACCGCGCGAGCCGACCGTGACCGGGCTCGACGCGTGTTCGAGAACCTGTTTCGAAACGCGATCCAGCACGGCTCGGACGGGAACGATCCGCCGCTGGAGATCCGTGTCGGCTCGCTCGGGGACGGCTTCTACGTCTCCGACAGCGGAGCGGGTATCCCACCGGACGACCGCGACGCCGTCTTCGAGGCGGGCTATACGACGGCCGACCGTGGGACAGGGCTCGGGCTCGCGATCGTTCGACGCATCGTCGACGCTCACGGCTGGCAGCTCGCGCTCACCGAATCTCGGAACGGCGGTGCCAGGTTCGAGATCCGCCTGTCCGGCACGGAGCGATAGCACACATGGACGATCGACTTCACGCAGCTCCGATCGGCGCTCTCACGGTGTCAAGCGAGGGGGTCATCAGCGACAGTAACGAGACGGCCCAGGAGTTACTCGGCGGAGATCCGAGCGGCAGCCCAGTCGCCGAGTCAGACCTCCGGTCGGTCGAAGACTCGCTACTGGCAGCCCTCGAAGAGCCGACCGACGAGGTAACCTTCGAAGAGTACTATCCGGAACTCGAACGATGGCTGTCCGTGACTGTCACTCCCGTCGACGGTAACGTGACGGTTTACTTGCGTGACGTCTCCAGACGGTATCGCGCCAGGCAGACGGTAGAGACGCTCCGGTCGGAGCGCCGACGGACAGCCGCAATCGACGAGACACGCTCCGAGGTCGTGGCCGAGCTCGTCTCGTCACCGTCCCGAGAGGAGATCGAACGAACGCTCGCCCGTGAGCTGGGTGAACGGGACCTCTGGTCGTTCGTCTGGATCGGTGAGCGAACCGACGGAACGGCCGGCCTTGACGTCCGGGCAGTCGCGGGGGAGACCGGTGACACGTTTCCCGCTGTGCGGGAGACCATCGAACGTCCAGCCACGACGCCCGAGGAGCGTGCCGTCGAACAACAACAGATCCAGGTCGTCAGGTCGATCGCCGACGAGGATGGTATTCCCGAAGCGGTCCGGCTGGCGGCGTTCAGCGACGGCGTCCAGTCGATGCTGTCGGTTCCACTCACGTACGGCGCGGCCGTGCACGGCGTCGTCGGCGTCTATGCCGATCGAGTCGACGCGTTCTCCGAACGCGAACGCACGAGCTTCGAGACGCTCGGGACAGTCGCGGGGTTCGCCGTCACGGCCGGGCGCAACCGGGACCTGCTCCTCTCGGACACGGTCACGGAAGTGACGTTCGAACCCGGCGCCGACGCGCTGCTGGTGGCGGTCGCCCGAGAGGTGGATGCGACGATGGCGCTCACGGGAACCGTTCCACACGAGAGCGACGCCCTGCTCTGTTACGTGACACCGACGGACGGCGATCCCGACGACATCGCAGCCGCTGCTTCGAACAACCCCGACGTCGGTCACGCGAGAGTGCTCGGTGACAGCGGCACGGTCGAGATTGAACTCCATCGCGCGACGCCGTTGATCGAAGTGTCATCGCTGGGTGGCACGATCCGCCGGGCGACGTACGAACCGGACGACAGTCAGATCGTCGTCGAGTTCCCGCCCGATAGCGATACCCGCAGGATCGTCACGTCGCTCACTCGCGAGTACGACCTCGACGTTCGATCGAAACGCGAACGCGAACGGGGAGCCACGACCGCCCGCGAGTTCCGCGACGGGCTGGCCGAGCGGCTCACCGAACGCCAGAAAACCGCGCTCCGTACGGCGTACTTTGCTGACTACTTCGAAACGCCGCGGGGGAGCACCGCCGAAGAGGTCGCGGACTTGCTCGATATCACCGGGTCGACACTGCTGTATCACCTTCGGGCAGGACAGCGAAAACTACTATCGGCGTTCTTTGATGGCGTTGGCGACCGAGGCGAGTGATCAGTTATCCAGATCGGGGACCGAGAGGACGACTTCACGTCTCACCGGCAATTCTCGGGCGGCAGAGGGCCGACGCGTACCAAGCAGCTCGTTATCTGCGAGAACTATCAGTCTCCCGCCGTCTCGCTTCGAGACCGTTCTCGTCAAGCGCGATAGCGAACGACACGTCGACGGCCTCGAACTGTTCCCGATGGTGGCCGTCAGTCTGAATCTGCATTTCGCTGCGGACGAGCCCCGCATCGCGAAGGTCGTTAAGTCGTCGATACGCGGTTGCACGGGAGATGTCTGCTGCCTCGGCGACCTCACGGCCGCTTCGAGGCTGTTCGGCGACGAGCCGGAGGACCGTTCGAGTGTACTCGTCACCGAACAGATCCAGCAGTTCGGGCGTCGTCAGGTTATTGGAAACGTCGCTATCCATCGGTCGTTTCGGCTTGGAGGGATCAGCGGTGGACACGGTAAGTACCAGGAGTGGGAGTACAGTAGAACGTGTGGCTAGGTATGCAGAGAAGCCGCTTCGCCCTCCCTTCTAGGTATGCAGACGTTATCGACCCGACTTGTTCCGAAGGCCTATACCGATACGGCCCACATATGGTCGTATTCTGTAGATGGTGGAACCCGGCCCACACGAGAATCTCCAAGTGCTCGTCGTCGACGACGAGCGGGAAGTCGCCGACGCATACGCCCTCCGTCTCCGGGGGTTCTGTGCAGTCGAAACTGCCTACAGCGGCCAGGACGCGCTGTCGGTCATCGACGGCTCGGAGGTAGATATCGTGCTGCTCGACCGGCACATGCCTGATATGTCCGGCGACGAGGTGCTCGCCGAACTCGACGATCGGGAGTATTACGGTCGCGTGATTATGGTGACGGCTGTTGATCCCGATTTCGACGTGCTCGAACTCCCGTTCGACGAGTATCTCTGCAAGCCGGTCGAACGGGAGGATCTGCAGACCGTGGTCGACCAGCAACGCCGGGTCCTTGCCTTTGATACCCTCGGAGAGTACTTCAGCGTCGAGTCGAAACGGGCGGTGATCGAGGCACAGACCAGCGACGAACGACGACAGAACCACGACGGATACGCTGACCTCGTCGATCGCTCCAAACAGCTCCATGAGCGTGCGACGCGACTCCTCGGGGACAAGAACGTGCTCGAACAGTTCCACCGGATCGGACGTGAGCGCTCGGATCGGTCAGCTACCAATCGGTGAAGCTGCGGGCTTTCGCGCTGTTGCCGTATGACTATGGCTATTGATACGGTCGGTTGTAAGTCTGTTCCGGATCGATCGCCTCCGTTATGCGATCGTACCGGTAAATCGTTACAGCAGTCACTGCGATCTCGTTTCACGTCCCGAAACACTGTGGGCTGTTTTACTGTTGGCCCCCTCGTTCGTGATAACATGGAGACTGCCACACACTCCACGTCGAGAACAGACGCGGAAACGCGCGTCGCGTTCAGTCCCGTAGTCGACTGGATCGTCGGCGCGATACTCGGTCTCGTCGGGCTTTTCACCGGCGGTACCGGTGCGGTGATTTACTCCGAGATAGACAGAGCGAGCGCGGTAGAGTTCGTGAACGATGCCGATATACAGACGGACGTGTTCACCGACGCAGAACTCGTCGACGCGCTGGTGGCCGTGGGAGAATGGCTCGGTATCGGGCTCGTCGCTGCCGGCGTGCTGACCGTGGTCGCAGGGGTCGCGCTCGTCGTTTTCCATCGCCAGGCCCGAGCGGCAGGCGAACCGACGCAGCGATGGATGCTCGGTCTCGTCGGCGCGGTCGTCAGTGTCGTCACCGGGTTTCTGATCGTTTCGCCACTGCTCGGCGGCGGGGTCGCGAGCTACCTCGATCCGGTCGAACACCGGAGCGGATTCCGGACGGGTGCTCTCGCCGGCGTCTTCGCCGTCGTCCCGGTGCTCGTGGTCGTGCTCTTCGGAATCGTTGGAGCGTTTGCTGGCCTCTCCGGTGAGCTGGTAACGGCTATCGCCGGACTCCTGGCCGGCACTGCGGTGCTGTATCTCCTGTACTTTGTCGGCTTGAGCGCGGTCGGCGGCTACGTCGGCGCGTGGATCGCGTCAGAAGGCTAAAGCGGACGCCATTCGATTCAAGACCCCACACTCCAAACGCCTCAACCGATGAGATGGTCCGTCCGAGGGGTGCCGATCACTGTCGAGCACACGTACCGGTTCCAGGGCACTGAGTACACGAGCCGACAGGTGTTCCCTGGACGAATTAGCCCCATGTACGTCCTCCGGAGCGATGCGGCGGCGGTCATCGAACCGTACGAACCGAACGCGACAGCGACCGCTTACGTCGATCCAGACGCGCCGAGTCAGGCGTTTCTCGAACGCCGGACGGTGCGCATGCCCTTCGTATACGTCGGATTCGGTGGTCTGCTCGCCCTCTTGACGACGCTTCACGCTATCGGTGCGCGCAACCCCGGTCAGGACACGGAGTTGCGACTGGGGGACGAATACGGGTCGACACGTGACGAAACACTGCTGGGATTCGATCTCGGCACGATAAACAGTCTCAGTAAGTACCTCATGCTCGGCTCGCCGGTCGTTCTCGCGCTATCGCTCGTCGGGACAGTGTATCTCACATACCGGGCCGAACCGTCGTCGGTACAGGCCGAGATCACGGACCCGATCGGAGTTACGGCTGTCGGTGCTTTCGTCGCTGCGCTCGGGCTGATCGCCGGACTCGCACTCTATACTGCCTGGTCGTTCAGCGAGTACCGTCGACTCCGCGAGCGGATTCCACAGCCACGGCCCCCGAGTCCGTTCAGACATCCATCACGGCTCGTCACGATTCTCTACACCAGCGACGGCCTCGACACGTACGGGAAGCGAGTGAAGCTGACGGGGTTTGCCGGAGTTGTGACGGTGTTTATCGCCGTAATTCTCGCCCTCGTGCTCGTCTGGGGAGCGTAGCCGGAAAACCGACCGGCGCGACAGATCGCTACGAAGTCGGACCTAACACTCGCTCCAGCCGCAGTTCTCGCAGGTCTTGCAGCCTTCAGAGTAGTACAGCGACATCGAGCCACACTCCGGACACTCGGGGCTCTCGCCGTTCTCGATGAGTTTCTGCTGGTCGTCAGTGGTCGCCTCGTCCGCGGCGGCCGCACCGCCGTCAGTCGACCGGGACCCGGCGTCCGCTTGGGGGTCCTCGACCTCGTCTTCGAGTTCGGTCAGGTTCTGCTGCTGAGGGTAGGCCCGCTCGATATCGTTGTCCAGATACCGACGCATCGCGGTGCCGATGGCGTCGGGGATTGACTGGATCTGTTCGCCCTTGTCCCAGGCGACTTTCGGCGAGCGGATGCCCTGCAGTTCGTCGGCGATCTCCTCGGGGTCGACGCCGCTGCGCAGCGCCGTCGAGATGGTCTTGGCCAGCGCCTCGGTGAACGACGCGGTGAATCCGCCTGAGTTGCCGATATTGGCGAACAGCTCGAACGGTCGGCCGTCCTCGTCTTCGTTGATGTTGACGTACAGCTTCCCGTAGCCGGTATCGATCCGCTGGGTGACGCCGTGGAGGACATCCGGCCGCGGACGTTTCTGGGCGTACTCGGTCGTCTCGCCGTCGGCCACGCCGAGCAAGTCCTCGATGGACTCCTCCAGCGCGGCCTGGACTTCCTCGCTCTCGAGGAAACCCTCGATCCCGTCGAAGACCTCCTCGATCTGGGCGACGATCTCCTCGCGGTCCATGTCGGCGAACTCGGTGTTCTGGGCGCGGGTCGTCAGCACCTGCTTCGACCGGGTTCCGTCCCGGTAGTAAGTGACACCCTTGCCGCCGTGCTCGTAGATGTACTCGAAGGATTCCTTGGCGTCCTCGACGGTCGAATCGTTCGGGGCGTTGACAGTTTTGCTGATCGCCGAGTCCACCCCGTCCTGTAGAGCGCACTGGATCGACGCGTGCTGTTTGGGATCCAGGTCGCCGGTCGTGACGAACAACTCGCCGATGGCGTCCGGGACCGTCGAGAGGCCGTCGATGCCGTCGAACTCGTTTTCGGCCATCTGCTCCTGGGCTTCTTTCTTGACAGCCTCGACGTCGATGTCGTTCTTCTCCAGCACCCGGAGGAAGTAGTCGTCGAACTCGACGAGCATCTCGTCGCCCTGGACGTCGTCGGAGACGTTCTTATAGTAGGCGACGTTGTAGATGGGCTCACAGCCGCCCGTAGTGTTGCCCACCATGCTAGTCGTTCCCGTGGGCGCGATCGTCGTGGTGTTGTGGTTGCGGATCGGGAAGCCGTCGGCCCACTCGTCGGCGTCTAGGCCGGTGTGGTGTTCGAACCAGTCGGCGTACTCGGTCGGGTCGGCGTACTTCGAGTCGTCCCACTCCTCGAAGGTTCCGCGCTCCTCGGCCAGTTCGTGTGAGACCCACTTCGACTCGTGGTTGATGTGGGTCATTAGCCGCCGCGCGACCCTGTCGGAGACGTCCTCGCCGTATTTCATCCCGAGCTGGACGTACAGCTGGGCAAGCCCCATGATGCCCATCCCGATCTTGCGCATCTCTCGGACCGTCTGTTCGATCTCCGGGACGGGGAAATCGGACATCGTGACGACGCCCTCAAGGAAGCGAGTCCCGGTCTCGATGCGGTAATCGAACTCCTCCCAGTCGATCGCCTCCTCGAGGAAGGCGTCGATCGCTTCGTCGGTCGAGTCGTACTTGTCGGCGTGCGCCTCCGACCAGACGCGCCAGTCAGGGGCCTCCTCGTCGACCAGCGTCGAGAGGTTGATGTGTCCGAGGTTGCAGGCCTCGTACTCCTCCAACGGTTGCTCGCCACAGGGATTTGTTGCAAGCATTCGATGGTCTGGATTTTTTTCCACATCGAATGAATGTTCCTCGTTTGCGCGTTCGAGATAGACGACGCCGGGTTCACCGTTCTCGTGAGCACCTTGGATGATATGGTCCCAGACCTCCTCGGCGGGCACCGACAGCACTTCGCCGACCTCGACGTACTCGCCGAGGCCGAACATGTCGTACAGCTCTTTGGTCTCTTCGGTCGTGACGTGCGGCTCGCCCGTCCGCGGGTTGGTGAAGGTGAATTCCTCGCCCTCCTCCAGCGCCTCCATGAAGTCGTCGGTGATCCCGACGGAGATGTTGAAATTCGAAAGGTGGCCCTCGACGGCGTTTCGGAGGTGTTCGGGGACGCGACCGTCCTCGTCGATCAACTCGCGGGCTTCTTCGAGCGCCTCTTCGAAGGAGTTGTGCGTGAAATCGTCAGGGTCGTTCAGGCGAAGCGTCTCGGCCAGCGAGACATCCTTGTTCTTGGCGTGGATGAACTGGATGACGTCTGGATGGGAGACCCGCATAACGCCCATCTGGGCGCCCCGTCGCGCACCACCCTGTGCGATCGTCTCGCACATCTGGTCGTAGGTCCGCATGAACGTGATCGGCCCGGACGCGATCCCGCCGGTCGAGCCGACTGCATCGCCGTAGGGTCGGAGCTTCCAGAAGGCATAACCCATGCCACCGCCGCTGTTGTGTGAGACGACTGAACTCGCAACGTATTCGTGGTCATCGGCGACGGTAACGTCGTAAACGGTGTCCGTTCCGGCATCTTCGACAGCCTCGACCTGCACATGCCAGGTCGATCCCTCGCGTGTGCCGACGCTCGGTCCTTCGGAGTCGATCGCGGAGAGTGTCTCCGCCATCGTCTCCTGGCGGTCGTCGACGAACCCGATCGACTCGATGAACCGTTCGAGACCTCGCTCGCCGGTTGGACCGACGTTGTAGTAGTCGCGCTCGTCGGTGTCGTACTCCCACTGGATCGCTGGCACGCCGAGACCGAGCAACAACTGCTGGACGTCCTCAACCAGATCCTCCGAGGCACTCCACAGTCGCGGGTAAACGTCTTTCTGTAGCCCTCCGTCGGTCGAGAACAGCCCTCGAAGGAACGCGCCGATCGTCTCCCGGTCGGCCTCCCAGACTTCGCTCGGAACCGAAGCGGCGGTCGCGTCCGGCTTGGCGTCTCCGAAATTGGCGAGCCACCAGCGCTTGATCTCGTGGCTGTGCAAGACAGCCTCGTAGCAACCGTCGTCCCACCGCCAGTCCAGCCCGACATCGAAGATGTCCCGGGAGAGTCGGTCAGCGTGCTCAAGCGTTTCCTCCCGTCTGAGGTGGAATCGAATTCCGTCTTCATGTTTCGAGCCGTCGCCGACCCACATGCCGACGAGTTCCGCGAGTTCGGGCGTGAACTCGGTCGGCTGCGTGACGGTCTTGACAGCGTCTCCGTTCGCCTCGAGCGATCGGGTCTCGCGGAACCGGGCGACACTGCGGGTCGATACACCTAGTTCCCGAGCGATCTCACCGTCGGAGTGGCCGTCGTCATAGAGCGTCTCGAACTCGGTCTCGTCGAAGCTCACGCTCCCGCCGGATCGGCCACCGCTCCCGTTGGGATCAAGCCCGAGTTCGAGCGAGCGACGGCGCTGGATCGTCGAGGGCGAGCTGTCGAGTCGGTCCGCGATCTCGTAATCGCTGAGTCCGTCCGCGTGGAGTTCGAGGATATCGTCGTTCGAGACCGTTCGGTTTTCGGACCACTGTGCCCCGCCAGCGACGGTCGTGAGTTCCGGTATCGCGTCCTCGCTGTCGATCCAGCCGAGCCGCAGCGAGAGGGTGTCTCCGGCCTCGATCTGATCGATCCGCGTCCACGAGCCGTCAACGAGTAGCTCGTGGTTCGGAGTCCCTGTCAGTTCGATTCCGGCCGCCGTCTCGATTCGACTGACCGGCGAGTTATTGTATGCGTGGGTTTCTTCGACGTTCCGGACGTCATGGTCGTCCCCATCACGCTGGACGATCCGGTCGCCGGGCTCGACATCAGCTACGGAGACGACGCCCTTGTCCTCTACATAGACCTGCGTGTCCTCGGTGAGACACTGGAACACCTGTGCGGCCTCCTTGGCGGTCTGGTGGATGTCGTCGATGTCGTCTTCGGGCGAATCGACGAAACAGGCCGAAAGCTGCTGGAGTTCGTCGCCGGCGTTCATCAGCGTCGGTGAGTTCGGCATGAACGAAAGCTGCTCCATCATCTCCTGGTACTCGGCGGCAGTCTCCTCGACGTGCTCGCGGACATCGGCGGGCAGCTCGGGCACGATCGTCTCGTAGGCGAACTTGTTGACGTTGTAGCGAGTCAGCGTCGTCTCGGCGTCGTCGTCGACGGTTGTCCCCTTGCCGAAGACCTCTTCGGCGAGTTCGTCACGCCGCGGATGGTCGGGCTTCAGTTGCTCTGGCGTGACCGTAATCTCGACGTCTTCCTGGCGGGCCTCGAAGACCGCCTCCGCCAGCGCGACGTTTTTCGCGACACGTTCGAAGAGATCCTCCTGGGATTCGACGAGTTCCCCGTCGGCGTCCTGACGGAGATACCGCGCCGGCAGGATGTTGTGATAGGCGTTCGAGGTGAGTCGCTCCTCGAGGCTGGTGCCGGTGGTGCGCTTGATCGGCAGCGAAATCTCGTCCGCAGAGAGGTCCTGCTGGCTCACGCGTCGGCCCTCCCAGCGGTATCTCCCCGTCGTCGGTCGATACGAGTCGTGAAATGGGTCCGTGTACGAATCATCTGTGACGGAAGTGCGTTACTTGTGGGTTCCTAATGAACCCGTCGCCTCGCTATTTGGCTTCCCGTGAGATACCTGTCGCTGGACGTATCTTTCTCGGTCGAGTGCGCGCCCCACGGGTGTATAGCGTACGCGAACAACGAAGGGGCGGAACGCTAATAAACGTGAGTAGACCGGAGTGAAAGTGAAACTGACGACGCCTGACCTCGGGATAGCGGTCGGGTCCCCAGCGGAAACAATCGGGTGTTCCGAAGCAGAAGTGGCCGGCGGACGCGGCGTCACTACCGAGCGACGCTCCAGGCGTGCGCTGTCGTGCAGGCGACGACAGCCAGCAACACTCCGAGCAGGACGAACTGTACGACCAGTGTCGAAGGCGTGAGCAGCCAGCTTCCGGCGAGCGCGAGCGCGCCGACACCCACCACGGCGGCGTAGTACCGGGGCCAGCGGCGGGTCGTCGGCTGTCGCGCGAGATACGGTTGCAACTGGGCAGCACGCTCCCTGAGCGTGACCATCCCGCGTGACTTGTCATACGAGACGATGTCCATGTCATCGAGTTTCGGTAGATGACATTGATAGAGCGCGACGTAGACCCGCTTTCGTTCCGCGTACGAGATCTCGTCGGTCGTCTTGTCGTTTTCGTCCGCGGCGATCCGCTCGGCCAGGTCGCCGATCTCGAGCTGTTTGTCTGCCGCGTCCAGATATCGCAAGGCACGACGGCGACGGGCGTTTTTCAGCGCGTCGAAGATCGTATCTAGCGAGAGCGCTTCGGCATCCGCGTCTGTCTCAACCCCGGCGTCCTCCGGTTCGATCGTCTCTCTGGAAACAGAGGTCGACAGGTCCCCCGGCGAAGAAGTCGCTTCACTCATCCCACCACCCCGCGTCTCGCTCGCCGACCACGACCGGTTCGAAATCCACTGATAGTGACCGTTGTACGTCCCTTCCGGATCGACCGTACGAAGCCGTGCGGTCGCACCGGGAAATCGGTACAACGGCCGCTATGATACCACCCCTTTTGAACCGCTACTGACTGATACCGCCCCTTTTGAACCGGCCTACTGACCGGCGCGTTCGACGCCTCGGCCAGCAGTGATCCGGGCGCGGACAACCTGACCTACGAGTGGGACCTTGACGGCGACGGCGAGTACGACGCGACCGGCGTCCAGCTCGACCACCGGTACAGGAGCGAAGGGACCTACGACGTCACGCTGCGGGTCAGCGACGGCGACGGTGGCGTCGACGCCGATACGATCGACGTGACCGTCGAGTCGTGAGCTGGTCGCGATACCGTTTCGGACTCGCCGGGGCGCCCTCGGACCGCTCGGTCGGGCACGGAAGACGTGGGAAGGGACAGGGGAAAGCAAGACGGGGCGGGAGCACGAACCCTTCCCGTGCTTTCCAGCGCGGAAAGCGCTCCCTTCTAGGCGGGCACACCTATTGGACTCTCCCGTTGGAGTATCAAACACACTATGAGGCGCAGTCGACGACGAGTTTACGGGCCAGCGTCTCGCGACGTATCGGATTCGAGCTCCTCGGAGAGGGCCCGATGGCCGAGCCGTTTGGTCGCCCGCCGAAGCCGTGCCGAGACCGCCTGATCTGAGATGCCGAGTTCGTCCGCCAGCTCTGACATCGTCGTCCGTCTTGGCACGTCGAAGTATCCGCGCTCCAGCGCGAGCGCGATCGTCCGGCGCTGGCAGGGGCTGAGCAGCTCACTCGCGTGTCCCCCGGCCGAGTCGCTGAGTATCCGCTCGATCGATGTCGAGATATCGTGCTCCGAGCAACGTCGCTGGAAGCGGCTGACGTCATCGCGCGTGTCGAATCTGAGATGGAAATGCCACCGGTTTCCGACGCCCTTCGCCTGCAAGACCGCAGCACCGACTGCTTCGAGACACCGTAAAAACGGGTCAGACTCGGCTTTCCAGTCGATCCGGTACAGGAGCTCGCCGCTTTCTCGCTCAAGAAACTGGAACGATTCGGCGACGGCGTGTCGCTGCAGCGCCTCCTCGAACGTCGCTTGCTCGGGGACGTTCACCCATACGTAGCGGAACGTCCCCGAGCCGACCGGAACGATCTGCTCGAATCGGACCCGGACCTCGGAAGCAGCGTTCAACGCCGCTCCGAAGGAGAGTTCCGATTGCGGGAGCGACAGTTCCAGTAAGACGGTCATGGGTCACCTACCACTGGCTGTCCGCGGAATTGAAGACGTTCGACAGGCGGGGATTCAGGATCATCGGTATGTGTCCCCCATCTCAAAACGTACTCGTGCATTAGTTATAAAACCTACAGTTGCGGACATTCTCACTCGTTGTCGGCCGCAGTCCGGGACTGCCGGCGAGCGACGGCCACGTCCGGGACGTCGCGGCGATTTTCACCCGGACTGGCGACGGCCAGCAGCGGGCGGTTTCCGGGAAAATCGCGCCGTTCGGTCCGAGTGACTGCCATCGCGCCGAACGTCCCGTCACGAACGACGGCAAAGTTACACACTATTGATGTGTTTATCCGGGAGGCGGCCATACGGGAGAGCGTATGACAGAACACGGCGTCGACGCGCTCGTGACGGCGGACTGGGTCGAAGATCACCTCGAGGAGTTCCAGGCGGACGATCCGGAGTATCGGCTCGTCGAGATCAACAACCCGACGGTCACTGCGGACTCGGAGTACACGCCGTACGAAGACGGGCATATCCCGGGCGCGACCTTCTTCCACTGGGAAGAGGACCTCAGCGATCCGGTGGCGCGGGACATCTTGGACAAGGGGTCTTTCGAGACGCTGAACGGCGAGGCGGGGATCACCGAGGACTCGACAGTCGTCCTCTACGGCGGCGGGCGGGTCCCGAACTGGTTCGCGCTGTTCGGCTACTGGGAGTACAAGTACTTCGGCCACGAGGACGTTCGCGTCCTCGACGGCGGGAAGACCTACTGGGTCGAGAACGACTACCCGCTGACGACGGGGGTTCCGGAGTTCACACCCCAGGAGTACAACGCGCGGGGGCCGTTCGAGAACATCCGGGCGTACAAGTCCGACGTCGAGCAGGCGATCGACTCCGGCGTGCCGCTGGTCGACGTTCGCTCGCCGGAGGAGTTCACCGGTGAAGTCATCGCCCCCGAAGGACTGCAGGAGACCGCCCAGCGCGGCGGTCACATCCCCGGCGCGAGGAACGTTCCGACGACCTCGGTCCTGAACGACGACGGGACGTTCAAGAGTCCCGACGAGCTGCGGGCCCTGTACGAGGAAGTCGGGATCGGGGAGGATCAGTCGGTCATCACCTACTGCAGAGTCGGCGAACGCTCCTCGATCGAGTGGTACGTCCTGCACGAGCTGCTGGGCTTCGACGACGTCGAGAACTACGACGGCTCCTGGACCGAGTGGGGCAACACCATCCGCGCCCCGATCGAGACGGGCGAGAGCAAGCAGTAGTCGTACCGTCGACACCCGACGTTTTCCCGGAGCGGATCGACGGACTCGACGGACCTGATCGACCACGCCGGCCATTGTTTCGCCCGATCGGGCCTCGCCAGGCCGACAGCGTTAGAAGTGCCAGTCGTGTAGCACCCATTATGGATCAGCAGACGTCGGACAGGATCGTCGCGGTCGCAGTCGCGACCGTGCTTGTCGGCGGTGGCGTGCTCACCTGGCAGGCGATCCAGCAACGGCAGACGAGCCACGGGATGATGGGCTCGATGATGGACGGATCGAGCTCGATGGGCGGCACCGATCCGATCGTCTACGCTGTCGGGACGGTTCTCGCGGTTGCGCTGTTGGTCGGGTTCTACGCGATCGTGCGCAGTGCGGCCGGCCAAGCGAGCGACGCTTCCGTCGCCGGAACGCGGACGGACGTGACCGGACGACCGTCTGCCGGCATCGGGGAGTCGACGGCGGTCGAAAACGCCACAAGCGAGACAGGAGACGCGACACGCGCGCCCGACTCGGAGGGCGAGTCAGACGGGACGGCACAGCAGACGATCGGGGCCCGGTCGGAACAGGACGGCCCCGACGATGGACCGACGGACGGCGACGGCACACCGACCAGCCGGGTGCTGGAGCTGCTGCCCGACGACGAGCGCCGGATCCTCGAGCCGGTCGTCGAGTCGCCGGGGATCACCCAGATCGCGCTCCGGGACCGATCGAACTTCTCGAAGAGCAAGGTGAGCCAGACCGTCTCCGAACTCGAAAAGCGCGGCCTGCTCTACCGGGAGAAGCAGGGCCGAACCTATCGGGTCTATCCGGGCGACGACCTCGCGGATCGGCACGAGGACTCATAATGACCGTTGGAAGTCCCTTCCGGATCGACCGCATGAAGCCGTGCGGTCGCACCGGGAAATCGGTACAACGGTCACGATCGCGCGAAAACTGCCGCCACGAACGATCCTGCGCCTCAAAAACGCTCTTATCGTCGTATAAACGTTCTCAGACGATTTGAGACGTTCGTTTAGACCCACGGGCATAACCAGGGAACTCCCGTAGGAAGGGGTGAGGAGATCACACGATGACAGATCGAACCGATCGCTGGCTACTCCTGGTGATCGCACTGATCGGCGTTGCACTGCTCGTTCCGGCTGTCAGTGCACACGGGACGAACCAGAGCGACTGGACGGACTGGATGCAAACGACCTGGGGCGGCGACGCTCCGGACGACCTCGGCCCCCATGCGCAGGCGCGCGGTCACGGACCACACGGCGGCCACTACGGTCCGGGCTACGGACCGGCTGATGGCGAATACGCGAACGAGAGCCAGTACGGCCCGCACGTGCATCGCCACGGGCCACACGTACAGGGACAGTATCACGGAGCCGACGCGAACGGCACGTACTATCCGGGCCCACCGACCGAGAACGACACGTACGACACCGGGAACAGCACGTACTACACGAGTGATCGCCACGCGAACGATACCACGTACCGCGGTGCGGGGACAGATGGCGAACGGCGCTACCGCGGCGGTCCGGGGGGATGCCATTGACTGATGTCCCTCCCCGCTCGCGGGTCAGTCGGTGGGTCGGCGTCGCCGTCGGCACCGTCGCGGTACTGACGGCGCTGACGCTCCCGGCCACCGCCCAGCATGGTTCCGGAGCGATGGGCGGCGGTGGCGTCGGCTGGTTCGGACTCGGGCCGCTGCTGTGGATCGTGGTCGTCGGCGCGATCGTCGCGCTGGTCGCCGGATACGCCCGACCGGACCGCTCGACAGGAGCCAGGCTCCGCTCCGGACCGGACGACGCGCTCGCTGCTCTCCGCGAACGGTACGCCCGCGGCGAGCTCTCCGACGAGGAGTTCGAACGGCGACGACAGCGTCTACTCCGCGACGAACAGTGACGCGTCGACTCGCGAGCACTATCTGATTATCACGGTAATCCCAACGTACCCGAAAGATAGTAGCGATTTAGTGTGCTCGGCCCGCCTGTGGGAACGAAGAACGATTACCGGGGCAACTCGGATGATACCATGGATCAGGAATACGATATTATCGTCGTCGGCGGGGGCATCAGCGGCGCGTCGCTGCTGTATACGATCGCGAAGTTCACAGATGTCGAGCGCGTCGCGCTCATAGAGAAGGAGGACGAGATCGCAGCGATCAACTCCCACGTCACGAACAACTCCCAGACGCTGCACTTCGGGGACATCGAGACGAACTACACCTTAGAGAAAGCCGAGTCGGTCAAGCGCGGGGCCGAGATGGTCGCGGGCTATCTCGAGAACCACGACCCCGACGGGGAGATGCATAGCAAGCGCTCGAAGATGGTGCTCGCGGTCGGCGACGACGAGGTCGAGAAGCTCCAGTACCGATACGACGAAGAGGGGTTCGGCGACCTGTACCCGAAACTCGAGGCGATCGGCCGCGAGCGCATCGCCGAAATCGAGCCGAAGGTCGTCGAGGGGCGCGAGCCGGGGACCGACCTGCTCGCGTTGCACACGCCCGACGGCTACACCGTCGATTACGGCGCGATATCGAAGTCGTTCGTCGAACAGGCCCAGGAGGAAGACGGCGTCGACGTCTACACCGGGACGAAAGTGACCGACATCGACCCGACGATGGACGGGTTCACCGTCGAGACCGACGACGGGACCTACAGTTCCGAGGCCACGGTCGTCGCGGCCGGATCGCACAGTCTGCAGATCGCCAAGGAGATGGGCTACGGCGAAGACATGGCCCTGCTCCCGGTCGCCGGAAGCTTCTTCCTCGCCGAGGAGGGTCTGCTGAACGGCAAGGTGTATACCCTCCAGATGAAGCGTCTGCCGTTCGCCGCGGTCCACGGCGACGCCGACGTCCACGATCAGGGGATCACCCGGTTCGGTCCGACGGCGAAGTTTGTCCCCGGGCTGGAGCGGGGCCGGCTCTCGACGGTCCCGGACTTCCTCGACGTGTTCGGGTTCAGCCCGGCGGCGTTTCTGAGCTACACGAACATCCTCGCCGATCGGGTGCTGTTCCCGTTCGTGCTCAAGAACCTCTTCTATGACGTGCCGAAGGTCGGCAAGGAGGCGTTCCTGCCGCACGTCCAGAAGGTCGTCCCGACCGTCGAGGCCGACGACATCGAGCGCGCGAAAGGTTACGGTGGGATCCGTCCACAGATCGTCGACACCAGCGCGAAGTCGCTTGACATGGGCGAGGCCAAGATCAACGGCCACGGGATCATCTTCAACATCACGCCCTCGCCGGGGGCCTCGACGTGTCTGCAGAACGCGATGAAAGACACGGACCAGCTCGTTGAGTTCCTCGACGCCGACTACGAGTTCGACCGGGACGGCTTCGAGAGCGAGACGATCGACAACTTCCCGCGAGCGGACTGATCAAGCGAGGCTCGTCAGGGGTGTTCGATCCGCCAGCCGAGACCACACACCTTTTTGCACGCCTGCACGGACAGTAGAGTGATGGGCGAGTGGAGCGACGTCTGCGTGCTGGTGCCGACGTACAACGAAGCGGCAGCCATCGGTGACGTCGTCGACGGGTTCCGCGAACAGGGGTTCGAACACGTCCTCGTGATGGACGGCGGCTCGTCCGACAGGACTCGCGAAATCGCTCGCGAACACGGTGCCGAGGTTCGCCAGCAGACCGGTTCGGGCAAGGGACAGGCGGTCAGAGAGGCGATCGCACTGATCAAGCAGCCGTACGTGCTGCTCGTCGACGGGGACGCGACCTATCGGCCGGAAGACGCGCCGGCGATTCTCGATCCCCTCCTGGACGGCGATGCCGAACACGTCATCGGGAATCGATTCGCGGACATGGAACCGGGCGCGATGTCCCGTCTCAACAGAGTCGGCAACCGACTGATCAACTCGGCGTTCCGGTTCGTCCACGGCCGGGACTTCGCCGACATTCTCAGCGGATATCGGGCGTTTACCACCGAATCTGTCAGGCGGTTCGCGCTGACGGCTGACGGGTTCGGTATCGAGACCGAGATGGCCGTCGAGTGTGTCAAACACGGCGTCCCGACGGAGGTCGTCCCCATAACCTACCAGTCCCGGCCGGACGCGGCCGACACGAACCTCAATCCCTTCCGTGACGGCGCTGTGATCCTGCTGACACTCTATCGGATGGCGAAGACGAACAATCCGCTGTTCTACTTCGGGAGTATCGGCAGTCTGTCGGTACTCGCCGGGATCGTTCTCGGTGCTTACGTCGCCGTCGAGTGGTTCACTCGCAACATATCACACGAGGTCATCGCTATCCTTGCGACGCTCGCGATCATCTTCGGCGTGCAACTGCTGATATTCGGCGTGCTGTCGGACATGATCGTGACGCTCCACCGCGAGCAGCTCCATTTCATCGAACGGGTGGCCAGCGAGGGTCGCCACACCGCGATCGAGGGAGACGACGCCGGAGATGGCAATGCAGGTCAGAACGGAACGAGCGAGCGCAGCTGACTGAGCAGTCCCTTCGGCGAATTTCGGTGATCTTCGAAGACTGGATACAGTTCGTCGAGCAGTTCCTGTTTGGTCTCGAAACGGTCGCGATCGACCGCTTCGAGGACGTCCGCGAGTTCGACTGTGCGGCCCGCGGCGTCGTACGGAACCGATCGGTGGCCCAGTTCCGAGGCGACAGTCTCCCGGTCGGTCGGGAACGAAAGGCCGGCGTCCGAGAGCATTCCATCGAGTGCAACGATCCCGAACTCGACCGACTCCGGTTCGTCCAGATCGTCGTTCGCAGGTGGCCGTACTCCCATCAGACGGGTTCACGGTCCCGAGCGTTGAAAAACCTCCGCCCCGGTCACGCGTCGGGATTGGCGAGCCACTCCTCACCCCACGACTCGATGGCGTCGAACACCGGACACAGCGACTCGCCCTTCTTCGTCAGCCGATAATAGGAAGCGATGGGCGCGTCCTCTTCGAGCCGTCGCGTGACGAATCCCTGTTCTTGAAGGTCATCGAGCACCCGCGAGAGCGTCCGCGCGCTCGCGTCTGTCGCCCGCTTGAGTTCGTTGAACCGACGCTCGCCGTTCTGCAGTTCGTGGAGGACGACCAGTCGCCACTCCGAACCGATCTGTTCGATCGTTCTGACGACCGGACACGGGCCAGCCTGTTCGTCCGTGGTAGTGAGTTCCGATGACATCGACGCTATCTGGTTACGTCTATGTCCGCGAAGCGATATATGGGTTCGGATACAAACCAGGTATTGTCGTGAAAGTCACGCTGTCGAACCGACTGCGAGTCGTATCGAACACGGAACAACCGCCAGCCGGGGGGAGGGCCTGATGGTCTTCGAAGCGGCCGGTGCCGGCGAGGCGTTCCTGCTGGCGCGTGTCCTTTTCGGCCTCGTACTGGCGTTCACCGGAGTCAACCACCTGCTCGATCCGGACGGGATGATCGCCTACAGCCGGGCCAAAGGGATCCCGGCGGCGGAAGTGCTCGTTCCGGCGACCGGCGTCCAGTTGATCGCCGGCGGAATCGGGATCGCGCTCGGCGCGTTCCCCGTGGTCGCCGCCGGTGCAGTCGCCGTCTTCCTGCTCGTGGCGACGCCGACGATGCACGACTTCTGGGCGGTCCCCGAGGAGCAACAGCAGAGCGAGATGACGAGCTTTCTGAAGAACACCGCGCTGCTGGGCGGCGCGCTGGCGTTTCTGGCGCTCGGCGGCGTCGAGTGGCCCTACGCGGTCGGCGTCGGGCTATTCTGAGAGTGTTGCTGTAACGATTTACCGGTGTGACTGCACGTCGTCGTGCGGTCGACCCGGAACGGACGTGCAGCAACTATCATAAGAGTGGCGGTCGTCTCCTCGCCCGTCGTGTCGACACAGGGAATATAAACGGATCGGACACCCACTTTCCGAGTATGTTCGGATGGCTGGGTGAGGCGCCAGTCCTGCAGGGCGGGATCGACGCCGTGCTGGACGCGCCGCCGTGGCCGACGCAACTCCTGCTGGTCGCGGTCGCCGTCCTCTCGGCGCTGGTCTGCTACCGACTGGCCGGCCCGGTTCGGGCGCGGACGAACCGGCTTCGCTCCCGACTGCTGCTGGGCGTCCCGTGGGGAACTGTCCTGACGACGCTGTTCCTGCTCGTCGTCTTCCTGTTCGTCCAGGGAGCCTACAGCGGCGACATCTTCGATCCGCGCCAGCCGGTCACCTACGCGTTCGTGGCCTGGTCCTACGAGTACCCACTCGGCGTGCTCACGGCGTCGTTCAGCCACGGGAGTTTCTCGCATCTGCTCGGCAACCTCGTCGCACTTGCCGTGTTCGGCTCGATAGCCGAGTACGGATATAGCCACTTCCCCACGAAACGTGGCGCTCAGGTCGATTACGCGTCTCGAGCGAGTCCATACGTCCGGCCCCTGCTGTTCGTGGGCGCGATCGCACTTGTCGGGATCGTCACCTCGGCGCTCGTGCCGGGTCCGGTCATCGGGTTCTCGGGCGTCGTCTACGCGCTGGCCGGGTTCGCGCTCGTCGTGCGACCGCTGACGACGGTCGTCGGTCTGCTGTTGACCGACGTGGTGCGGGCGCTCTACGACGCCTTCACGAGCCCGGTAGCGACCTACTCGCCGAGTGTCCGTCACGTCGACGTCTGGTTCGCCGACATCGCCGTGACCGGCCATCTCCTCGGCTTTCTGGTCGGCATGTTGCTCGGGGTCGCGCTGTGGCGACGCCGAAACGAGCGCCCGCGGGCGGCCCGGATCTGGTTCGCTGCCGTGCTGTTCGGGGTCGTCCAGCAACTGTGGCTTGCGTACCTGCCGCTGGGCAACGGCCGGTACGCGCTCTTTCGCGGCGTTGGAGTCGCCTTCGTCTTCTTGCTGGCGGCGGCCGTCGTCGTCACAGCGACCCGGCCGTCTCGACCCGCTCTCCCGTGGCCGTCGCGGCTCCCGGCACGACTCGTCGGTGAGGCCCCGTCTCGCGGGCAGACCGCCGCCGCCCTGCTCGTGACGATCGTCCTCACGCTCTCGCTCGTCGGCGTCGTGACGCACCTCCAGACGGTCGAACCGACCGAACTGCCGAACGATCCCGTGGAGGTCGAGGACTATCAGGTCGGCTATGCCGAGAACGTCACCAACCAGCTGTACTCCGTCGTCGATATCCCCGGACTCGAACAGGCGACGTCGGTCAAATCGAGCGGTGTGATCGTTTACAGCGAGCGACGAAACGTCTGGCAGCTCGCGACCTCGAAATCGGGCCTCGCGTCCCGCGGGTACGCGAGGGTCACGGTCGGCGGCGTCGGCTGGCGCGAGACGGTCGGCGTCACGCGCACGAGCTGGTCGGTCGTCGGCGGCGACGGGACCTACCGCGTGCGGTTGCACCCGCCGGGCGGGCCGGCCAGGCTGGCGTTCGCCTCCGGCCCGGCGACCGCCGAGGCGACGATCGCGAACCGATCGATCACGCTGCGGTCGGCCGGGACGGACTTCGAGGTCGTGGTGAACACCGACAACGAAACGCTCGGCATCGGAGGCCTGCCCGAGTCGGGTGCGAACACAACCGTCGGGGACATCCGGTTCGAGCGCGACGGGAACGACCTCTACGCCAGTTACGACGGCACGCGCGTCCGTGTCGCGAACAAGAAGGTGCCGCCGACGCGACGGGACTAGTCCCGTCTGGAGCGGCTCTCGGACGACGACCACTCGATTCGGAACGCCTCGGCGTCGATCGTCTCACTGTCCGCCGCGTGGAAGTCGAACTGCCGGGGGAGGTCGAGTTCGACCGCGAACGCGTGGGTGACCGTCCCGCCGTTATCGGCCGCGAAGGACTCGACGAACTCGCGACTGCCCGCGTTGTGGATCGAATAGGAGACGGCGGCGATCCCGGCGGTCGTCTCCAGGAACGCGCGGTCGGCGTGCTCGTTGCCCGCCTGTGCGCCGAAGGGCGGGTTCATCACGATGGTCGCGTCGTCGATCGACAGCGGCGGGCGTGTGGCGTCGGCACGGATCCACTCGACTGCGCTGGTCGTCCCGACGCGACGTTCGTTGTCCCGGGCGGTCGCCAGCGGGGCCGGATCGAGGTCCAGCCCGACGACTCGACGCGGCCCGCGCAGCGCAGCCGCCAGCGCGAGCATGCCCGTGCCACAGCCGAGGTCGATTACCGTCCGGTCCTCGATGTCGCCCTGCAGATCCGCCGTGTGGATCAGGCTCGCTGCGACTTCCGGCGGCGTGCGATACTGCTCCAGGGGCGCTCGCGGGTCGTCGAACCCGGCGACGACGCCCAGCTGCTGGGCGAGCGCGCTCTTCGTGACCATTACCTGTAATACACTGTGCGCATTGAAAGATCTGTTGTATGTATAGCGGTAATCGCCCGGAAACCACGGCACCTGCCGGGGCAGAGAATCCCCCGGCTTATACTGCTGGGTATATCAACTAACTAATTATTTTGGCATGTATAAGACGTTCCATCCCCTGCGGGAGACAAGTGCCGCCCCGATCCAATCCACATATATAAATTGCAAAATAAACTCCCTAAGAAGATTTTAAACAGTAAAAACGTTTTTGAGCGAGTCAAAACAGCATTGATAGATGTGGCGAACGGAGTAAACGGGATTCCGGCTTTATGGGTATACGGTCCGGGTTACGAGATGAGATGCACGCGAAACAGCTTCTGACAGTCGCCGTGGCTGCCGTCTTGGCTCTCTCGGTCGTCGGGCCCGCGGCAGCCGCGGATCTAGACGTGTCAGTCACTCAAGACGGAGACGACGTCACTGTCGCAGTGACACAGAACAACAGCAGCGTCGCTGGAGCCGACGTTACTGTCGACGACGGCAACGGGACGTACACGGCGGCCGGAAATTACACGACCGACGATGAGGGCCTTGTCGAACTCTCGGCAACCGAGGAGAACGTCACGGTGGCTGTCACCGCCGCCGTAAACAACACTTCGGCGTCGACGACGACTGAACTGGTCGCCGAATCGATCGTCGAAAACGAGACCGAAAGTGACGAGAACGAGACCGATCGCCCGTTCGATATCGACCTCGGCATCACTGTCGACAACGGGACGGTGGACTACAGTAACGTCACCGTCGACGACAGTAATCCGTTCGGTCTGTACGTCAGTTCGTTCGTGCACACGGTCACGGACGAGAACGTCTCCAGCCCGATGGGCCAGACGGTCGCCTCGTTCGTGACGACCTTCAACCCCGGACAGGGGCCGCCAGAACACGCCGGCCCGCCCGAGAACAAGACGCAGGGGCCGCCAGAACACGCCGGCCCGTCTGAGAACAAGACCCAAGGCCCGCCGGAAAACGTGACCCAAGGCCCGCCCGAGAACAAGACGCAGGGGCCGCCCGAGGACGTCGGACCGTGGAGTGACAACGACGAGGAGAGCGACGAACAGGACGACGAGGAAAGTGACCGCCGACGCGGTCCGCCGGAACACGCCGGGGGCGGCCGATAACACTTAGGGATTAGCGTAGCCGATCAGAGGAACTGTCACTCCGATCGGGAGACCGGATCATCGTTCCCGGGCGAAATCTATGGATTTCTACGCTAATCCCTAACTGTTGGCTGTCCGCTCGTGGGGATCTCCGGTCCCGGGTAACGGAAGCACGAAACATTCGTATCGATCCGTACGGCGTATTTTCACCAACCAGTAAACTACCCCTCCCTACTCCCTCGGCGTAAACGCCTCGGTCCTTGAGGGAGGGGCTTTGATGTGGACTCCCAGCAATCGCCTATCAAACTGCTTGATAGCCGTTGCTGTTCAGCGTCCCACCAGTTATACGCACGTCTACTGGTGCGTCTGCGCTCCCCGACGTGGGCGAGGAACGCAGGCTATGTGTCCGCTTGCGCATATACCGCAACCCAATATTCTTCGCGCCATTATAATCCGCATTGACCTCGTAGCCGCATTTCAGGCACTTGAACTGTTCACCATCACGATTATCCTCGTGTGTAAAGCCACAATCAGTGCGCGAACAGCGTTGACTCGTGTGGTCCGGCTCCACCTGTTCAACCGCGACACCCTGTTCTGGAGCCTTGTACTCAACGTACTCGACAAGCCGACGAAACGCCCAGACGTGATGCCACTCAGCATACGGCAACCGTTCTCGAATGTCGGTTAAGTCCTCAAACACGATTACATCACAGTCGTGGGAAACAGCTTCGTCAACGATTTCGTTGGCGACAGTGTGGATGTACTGTTTCCGCCATGCTCGCTCACGCTTCCCAAGCCGAAGTAACGCATTATGCGCGGCTTGTGTCCCGCGCTGTTGCATCTCTGCCCGGCGTTTCTCGAACTCGTGAATCCAGTGGTCGTACTCGTCACCACTCCAGAACGTCCCAGTTGACGAAACGGCAAGACTGTTCACGCCGAGGTCGATACCGAGGACTGTTTGGTGCCCGGTATCGTCCGAAACCTCGATTTCAACAGCCTCGCCATCGTCGTCCACTTTCCGCGTTGTGATGTGGAAGTAGAACTCGTCACTGGCTTGGTCGTATTGGAGCGTACTTGCCCGAAACTCGTACTCTTCGGACAGGACGTATTCCTCGTAGGGTGTTGGACTGTCTGCTGGTAGTTCAAACTCGAACTCGACTCGTCCGTTGACTGTGGCGAGTGAAATTTTGTTCCGGTAGAACGTCGCACTGCGTTTGTCAAACACGATACTCCACGACGTGAACTCTGGCTTGTTCGTCCGTTTACCCTTTTTCCAGCGGTCTACTCCGCTGTCAACAGCGTGGACGGCACGCCGGATGGCTTCTTGGACGAGGTTCGCGTTAAGGTCTGTTTCGTCTTTGAGTCGGTCGTAGAGCGCATCTCTTGCCTTGCTGTTTGATGTGACGCAGTTTTCGTAATTGGTGTTGTCCCAACAGTAGTCACTGGCTTGGTTTGCGCAGTAGCGGAATTGGTTGGCGGTTTCGTGGAGGTCGTCGTGGTACTCGTCAGGAACGACGAGTTTGACTGGTGCGGTGCGTCGGACCTCCATATTTCAGATGTATATCTGTAGGTACTTAATGGTTGGGAGTCAGACTGCTGTAGTAGCGTGGGTTGGTTGTCTGTGGTGTCGGCTTCCTCTCCGGCCTACTCGCTTGTGCTTCCGACACACGTCGGAAGCCCGTCGCTCCTTGAGGCCGGAGGCTCCGCCTTGAAACTGCTGATAGTGACCGTTGTACCGATTTACCGGTGCGACCGCACGAGGTCGTGCGGCCGATCCGGAAGGGACGTACAACGGTCACTATGACCAGATGGGCGTCGTCCCTCACGCTGATATTTAAATACGGTCACGGGGGGAGACACGGTATGGATCGTTCCGAAGCAGAAGCAGGGGGAATGGAGCAGGTACTATGAAGGTGCGGGGCGTCTCGACAGTCGTCGACGCGACGCTTGCGCTGTTGCTCGTCTCCGCGAGCGTCTTCGTCGCCGCGTCTTTCCTCGCGGATGACCGGCCCGAGACGAATCCGGGAGCGTCCGATCACGTCGCCGAAACGGTGTCCGTCTCGACGGCGAATGTGAGTTACTCGCTGGAGCCGATCGTCGGCCACCTCGACGACGTCGATTTCCGCGACGAAACGTACGACGAGGGCGTCTTCCGACGACAGCGACACGGATCGGTCGCCGAGTTGATCGCGAGCAGTGCGATGCTCAACGTGACGATCGAGGGCCGACAGCTGACGAAGGAAGGGGAGATCTACTCCGATGCCGTCGAAGGGGCCTTGATGGAGACGTTGACGGGGACGGGATACAGCGCATACGTCACTGCCCGATGGCGGCCGTATGAGGGGGCGTCGATCACGGCCACAGAAACGTACGGATCCCCGCCGCCGGGGGACGCAGACGTGCAACTCGCGACGCTTCGCGTTCCGAGCGGGGTGGAGCCAGTCGCGGTGGCGGTCGAAGGCGAATACATGGAGAGCTACGCGAACGGGCACGAACAGGCAGCGCGCGTTCTCGCCGAAGCGATCGTCGAGCGGTATGTCCCGGCGAGCGAGATGCAGGTCGCGCTCGAAGGTCAGTGGTTCAGACGAGATCTGGCCCTTTATAGGTACCTCCGTTTGAAGGCGATACTGAACGAGTTCGACGACAGTGCCGGCCTGATCGATGGTGACGACGTGTATTATTACCTCGATCCCGACGACGAAGGGACTGTTTTGAGTCGGAACGGTGCCAACGCGACGAGAGCCAACGCGTATCTCGCCCGTGGGTCGGACGGAGTAGCGGACTTCTCCGGCGGGGCCGACGGCCTGAAACGGATTATCGGGTCGGATCTGGAAGACCACTACGCCGACGACGAGATGGCATCGTTCGTCGCCGCGTCGTCGATCGAAGACGTGGTTATCACAATACGGGTGTGGGAACAATGAGGGGGAGACAGCGTTCATCAGTCACGCTAGCGGAGAGCGATCGCGGCCGAGTTCCGTTCGCGCTGATCGGCGTCGTACTGCTCGTGGCGAGTTCCACAGCTGTCGTGTCGTTACAGACCAGAGGGGAACCCAGCGCCGACGTCGACGCTGCGAGGGCGTTCGATCGGATCGAGACGACTACGCATTCGATCCTCCGTGATGCGGCGACGACGGGGCTCAGAGACGCCGCGGCCGCACCGGTGACCGACGCGTCGGGAACGGCGCTGGGTGACGCCATCGACGGGGGGAACTCCGACGAGACGTTCCGGAACTACGTCAGACTGCGGATCTACCTGGCTGCGAGGGCGAAACTCTCGCGGACCGAACAGAACCTCGGTGACGGCGTGATCGCGACCGCCTCGCTCCCGCCGATCGAAGGGGACGCCGACAGCATCGAGACAGGACTCGATCGGGTGAAGATGACAGTCGGCTATTACGACGGCAACCTCGAAACCGGCGTCGTCAGCGTGACGATCGAGGACGTCAGCCTCACTGTCGAAGACGGGAAGACGCGCGAGACAGTCCGACGGACGTTCGACCTGACTGTTCCCACGACCGTCTTCGAGATGTACGAGAAGAGCCAGGAATACGAGCGACGGCTCAACGCCGGTTTCTTCGAGCAGTTCGACGCCGAACACGACCTCGGGTACGGCTACGGAGCGAAGTTCGCGGTCCGGCAGTACCCCGTTTCCTGGGCGAAGACGTACTTCGATCGGTTCGGGCCGAAACGGTGGGATCGTGCCTTCGAGCCGATCCACGACAGTCGGTCGACCGAAATCCTGGCTAACCTCGCGGCGTTCGACGTACAGGAGTCGACGTTCGGGACGACCGATCCGGCCGCCGATCGGATCCGTCGCGAGCGAAAGACGTGCTTCGCGCTGGCGACCGGCTACAAGGTCTACGACGCCATCTCGAAGCAGAAAGCGAACACGAGTACGCTTGCGAACACGTGGGGGTTGAACCGGTCCAGACTCGAAAACGCCACGAACCGATCGTCGCCGGGTCAGGGCATGCAAATAAACGAGGACACGCTCTGTCGCGCGACGCGATACATGATGGGTGGCTCCGAAGGTGAACTCGGGGACCCGCCGAGCATCCGGGACATAACGGAGCGATTCATCAAAAAGCAGACCGGCAAGGTCTCGACTGGCGTCGAGATCCCGGTCGATCTCTTCGCCGACGCCGCGTACTACGAGATCCGCTACGGAGAGACAGTGGACAGATTACGGAATCTCGATGACGTCGGCGTCGAGTGGCCACCCGAGAGCGACGAAGACGCTGAAGCCGACGCCGCGTGGGACGAGGCCAACGAGAATATCGAGCAGTCAGACAGCATCGAGCGCCAGAATATGGGGGATATGAGTCTCGATCCCGATACGACGTTCGCCGAGGTGATCGATCACGTCTACGATGTCGAGGTCGATCCCACCGAAAACGTGGCCAGAGACCGGCTTCGCCCCCGGGCACCGAAACCGTCCGGCGACGGCTGGAACGAACTGACGGACGAACGACGATACGAGGTCGTCGACCCGGGCGCGGTAGACGTCACGATCGAGGCAGGGCCGAGCAGGAACATCGAGGGAGACACGTGGACAGACCTGCGCGACGTCACCGTCACGATCGAAAACGAACTCAGACACGTCCGGAAGTGGCGGCGTGTCGAAGGGCGGGGGCAAAATGCCACCGTCGACAGGACGACCACGACAGCCACGCGCGAGGTGACCTTCGAGTCGGACGTCGACATCGATGCGAGACACACTCGACACACGCAGGTCGACGACAACGGCATCGAACACGCATACGAGAGGGGTGGCGATGTCGGTCCGGAGGGCGTGCCGAACTTCGAGCGCGTCCCGCGACGTGCTCTCGAGAGGGTGTTCGGCGTCGACCTTTCCATGCAGACCGATCTGGAAGCGCAACTGGACGACGAGATCGACACGGAAACTATCGTTTCCAGAGACGACATGCGGGCGATCACACACGAATCTGCCACTTTCGAGCCTGTCATACTCGACGAAGACGAGAACGAGACGCTCCAGTCGTGGCTCCAGGACGAGGCGGACGCGATCCGGGAGACGGTCAAAGACGAGGTTCCCCCGACCGAAGCCGGTCCGACCGCCTTCGTCAACGACGACCCGATCCTCGTTGGGATGCGGGAGAACATCACCGACCGCAAACCGGAGTTGATCTACGGCGACGATCCGGACGAACGGTACGCCGACCCCAAGGCGAAGGTTCGGACTGAAGCCGTCAAGATCTATCTGGACAACGTCATCGAGTGGACGAACGAGTTCGACGACGCCGCGACGGATACCAAAAACCAGGCCAAGGACAGCGTGATGGGGCCGCTGGACAGCGTCGACGGCGAGATCGCGGAGGTAGTCAGATTCGCACAGAAGGCGATCGCTGGCGACGTGGAGCTGTCGGGGGACGCGGACTTCGAGGGGTCGCCGCTGTACGACGACGTAGCGTTCACGATCGACGCCTCGCCAACGTATCTGGAAGCGACGACGGTAACCCGAACGGACGTACCGGCCGTTCGCGCGTCCGGGGCCGGGTTCACTGACCTCGACGACGATATCGAACACGGCCCGTTGGTGGCGAAACACGATAATCTCGTCCTGCCGCGACCGGGGCTGCCACTGGTCCCGTGGCCCGGCTACTGGTATGCGACGCTGAGCACTTGGAACCTGCAGGTCGACGGCGAGTACGCCCGGTTCGAACTCAGGGCGGACGTCAGCGATCCCGCGACGTCGGAGCCGATCCGATACATTCGGGACAACCGAGAAGTCGAACTCGAACTTGCCGACGGCCGGATGACTGTCGGTTCGGTCACGCCGATCGACTTCGAGAGCGATACGGTCGTCGCGGTCGTCGTGCCCAGTCACATGAAGGTCCCGAGGGGGAAGTTCGGCATCGGTGAGACGCCAGGCAACTACACCGGCTGTGCCGGTCCGTATCCGGAGACAGGACCGGAGCCGAGCAAGGGGGACTGCGGCTGGATCAAGGACTGATCTGCCGATCGGCAGTCGTCACGATGAGCCAGTCGGCGGCCCCGAGCAGTGCCCGGAGCGACACCCTTATTCAGGCGACTCCACGAGTTACAGGCGATACTGCGGCTATGAGCACTGACAGCAAGGAGCCGGACGACGCGTTCGAGCGGGCCTGCGCGGACCTGGTCAACCGGATCCTCGAGGGTGACCTCGAACGGGACGGCGTCGAGCAGGCGAAACGCGAGGTCTGTTCGACGCACGGCTCCCCGAAGGTTCCGAAAAACTCCGAGTTACTCGATCGCGCGCCGGACGGACGGCGCGAAGAACTGGAATCGGTCCTGCAGCGCAAACCCGTCCGGACCGCCTCCGGGGTCGCGCCGGTCGCGATCATGACCTCGCCCGAGCGCTGTCCCCACGGGAAGTGTCTGTACTGTCCGGGCGGACCGGACTCGGAGTTCTCCAGCGCCCAGAGCTACACCGGCAACGAACCCGCCGCCGCACGGGGCAAGCAGAACGACTACGACCCATACGGGCAGGTGACGCTACGGCTCAACCAGTTGCGCGAGATCGGCCATACCGTCGACAAGGTCGAGTTGATCGTCATGGGCGGGACGATGACCGCGCGCAGCCACGACTATCAGGAGTGGTTCGTCAGGCGTGCACTGGAGGCGATGAACGACTTCGACCCCGAGGCGGAGCCGGAGCCCGCCGAAGGCGTAAGTTTCGCGCAGGATCCCGAGGAATACGAGTTCAACTACCTCGAAGACGTGATCGAGGAAAACGAGACCGGCAGCGTCCGCAACATCGGGACGACATTCGAGACGAAGCCCGACTGGTGTGGACCCGAGCAGATCAACCGGATGTTGCGACTCGGCGGGACCAAAGTCGAGGTCGGCGTCCAGACGACCTTCGAACGGATCAACCGCGAGATGCACCGCGGCCACGGCATCCAGGCCAGCATCGACGCGACCCGGCGACTCCGTGACGCGGGCTTCAAGGTCGGCTATCACATGATGCCGGGCCAGCCCGGGATGAGCAAGGAGATGGCCGTCGAGGACTTCCGGCGCATCTTCGAGCACAGCGACTGGCGGCCGGATTACCTCAAGATCTATCCCACGCTCATCGTCGAGGGGACCGCGACCTACGACATGTGGCATCGCGACGACTACCAGCCGCTCACGAGCGACGAAGCCGCCGATCTCGTGGCAGAGATCAAAGATCTCATTCCGAAATACACCCGCCTGCAGCGCGTCCAGCGGGACATCCCCGCAGACTTTATCGAGGCGGGCGTCCGGAAGTCCAATCTCCGCCAGCTCGCCCGCCAGCGGATGGACGAGAAGGGAACGTCCTGCGATTGCATCCGCTGTCGTGAAGTCGGGATGAACGACGAAGACCCCGAAGACGTCACGCTCGACACTCTCAGGTACGAGGCCGGGGGCGGCACGGAGCAGTTCATTAGCTACGAGGACCGGGACCGCGATCTGCTGGTGGGTTTCTGTCGGCTCCGGTTCCCGAACGAACCGACACGGGCGGAACTGGACGATGCGGCGATCGTGCGAGAACTGCACGTTTACGGGAACACTGTCGGCGTCGGCGACCGTGACGCGACCGGCGACGTGCCCGACTGGCAACACCGGGGCTACGGCCGGAAATTGCTGGGAGAGGCCGAACGACGCGCCCGCGAGGCCGGCTTCGAGAAGCTGAGCGTCATCAGCGGGATCGGTGCCCGCGAGTACTATCGAGAGAAACTCGGGTACGAACAGGACGGTCCGTACGTGAGCAAGCACCTGTAGCGGTCTTTGTCTCGTGTCCGGGAATCTCACCACGGTCGGTAGGTATATGTGACACGGTCTCATGTGTCGAAACGGATCGCCATGCAACTGTGCCAGCGCTGTCAGACGGTCATCGACGAGTACACTCTGGACAAACAACTCGAACCGTTGCGTGACCTCACGGTCGACGACTTCAACGTCTGTGCGGACTGTGTGACGATCGTTGCGGACGCGTGCGTGGAGTGTGGCGGCGCAGTGTACGTCCCGCGGGGCGAATCTACCGTTCCAGATTACTGTCCGGCCTGTCGGGCCGAACTGATCGAACGGACCGGATCCGATCCCGGGTGGACGCGGGAAGCGTCCTCGGCCTGATTTTGCCCGGGAGTCCCTCGTAGCGGACTCCGGTACTCCGTCATAGTCATCATCGACGTAGAGCCGGCGGCATACGAAAGGACGTCACGACTCGTTTCGGAGGTGATGGAAGACGTACGTCTGGGCGTAGCCGGCGTATTCACCGCCCAGCCGCTTTCGGATCGCCCGGGACGTCTCGGCGTAGCTGTCGCGCTCGCAGTCGGGATAGTACTCCTCGATAGTCGTCCGGATCCAGGTATCCAGCGGCACGGCCTCGAGAAAGTCCAGCGAGAACAGCAGGACGCAGTCGGCGACTTTCTCGCCGACGCCGACGAACTGCGTCAGGTGTTCGCGGGCGTCCTCGTACGAACGGCCGCGTGCCTCGTCCGGGTGAGCGTCCCCGGCGGCGACCATCTCCGCCGTCCGCTGGACGTACGGGGCGCGATAGCCCAGACCGAGGTCGCGAAGTTCCGATTCGGTGGCGGCCGCGAGCCGATCCGGCGTCGGGAACACCTGATACGTGCGGCCGTCGGCAGTGACCGTGTCACCGAACGCCTCGGCCAGCGCGAGCTGCATGTCGTGGATCCGGGAGACGCGCATCTGTGCCGAACAGATGAAGGAGATCAACGTTCCGAACGGGGGGTCTCGAACCAGTCGCATCCCCCAGTATCGGTCGTAGGCCCGCTCGAGCAGCGAGTCGTCCGGTGTTGCCGCGCGTATCGCCGGCAGGTCGTCCTCGAGGCGAAGCAGCGATCGGACGACCCAGTCGGCGTCCGTCGTCGACTCCCACTCGAGGGCGCCATCGCGCTGTCGAACGCGAACGACCGTAGGGTCGCCGGTGTCGAGCCGGACGCGGTCGCCGTCGAGGCGGACGACCGTCTCGTACCAGGCGTCGCCGCCGCTCTGCTCGTCGCTGTCGTACATCCGGCCGTCGGCGCGTCGCCAGAGGTACGACTGGCCGCTCTCAAGGGTCG
Organism: Halapricum desulfuricans; assembly: GCF_017094525.1. NCBI lineage: Archaea > Methanobacteriati > Methanobacteriota > Halobacteria > Halobacteriales > Haloarculaceae > Halapricum > Halapricum desulfuricans. Next base: position 1,306,463 of record NZ_CP064788.1, read on the forward strand.
CCTGCAGGTCGAGTCCGCCGGGGAGTTCGGACACGTCGATCCGTCCGGTTTTCATTCGGTCGGGTTCGGGGCCGCGTCGGCTTTCCCGTTTCGATCGGCCACGGAACGACGATCACTGTGGCTAACCTTCATATCGCTGGCCCAGCAATACCAGTATATGAACTGTCGAGTTGTCGTCGAAGCCGCCGTTCCGGTCTACGACGTCGAAACTGCCGACGAGGCGGTTCGAATCGCCATCTCCAAGACCGGTGAGATGCTGAACCCCGACCTCAACTACGTCGAGATCAACATGGGCAGCCGGAGCTGCCCCCACTGCGGGGAGGAACTCGAACCCGCGTTCATCGCCGCCGACGAAAGTCTCGTCGCCCTCGAACTGGAGATGACGGTGTTCAACGTCGAGCGCGACGAACACGCGGCCCGGATCGCCCGCAAGGAGATCGGCCAGCGACTGGAGAACATCCCGCTCGAAGTCCTCGAAATCGAGGAAATCGAAGAAGAATCCGAGGAGGAAGACGACGACGAAGAACCGTCAGTCGTCGAAGAGAGCGACGCTGACGAGACGGGTGGTGACGCCGCTGCGGAAAGCGACAACGACGCGGGCGATGACCCGGACAGCGACGAGATCAGCGGGAGCGCGAACGACGACATCTTGCCGGAGTTCGAAGAACTGATCGACGAGTGAATCAGTGGAAGGACGCTATGACGTGCGTCTGACGAACCTATTTGGTATCGAACGACACACGTCGTAGTCATGGACGAGACGTTTCCCGATATGGATACGATTACCATCGAGTTCGACGAGGAGACGCTGCAGGCACTGGACGACGTCGCGTTCACCGACCACCGCGGGAACCGCGACGCGGCGATCCGGGAGTGTCTCGACCGGTGGCTGAAATCGCGCGAGGAGTAGTCCACGGAGAGCGATCGGTCCTGATTCGGATGCTCTGCACGCGCGAGGTGGACCTACACGTGCGACGCGGGTAGCAGGTCGTCGATGTCCTGTCCGGCCAGCCACGAGCAGAGTTCGACGAGCTGGTCGCTGGCCGCTTCGAACAGCCGTTCGCCCTTCTGTGGGGTCGCGTCGGTCTGATCGCCGAACACGCCGTTGTCGGAGTTGTCGATCGCGTCGTAGAACGTCCGGGAGCCGAACTTGGTGGTTTCGGCGGTCTCGATGTCCCGAAGTCCGCCGTCTCTGGCGTCTTCGAGGCGCTCGTCGTGGACGAGATCGCCGGCCAGATGCTGGATCAAGGCGGTCTCCTTGGGGCCGCCGTGGGGCCCGTTTTGCTCGAAGACCTCGTCGACGAGTTCGGGGATGCTCTCGTTCCACATCCACTCGACGGCGAATGCGACCCCGTCTTCGTGGAGGCGTCGTCCGACTTCCCGGAGGTGTTCGACGTTGCCACCGTGGGCGTTCACGTAGACGATCCGGTCGATCCCGTGATAGGCGAGATTGCGCGAGAAACTCTCGACGTAGTCTCTGAACGCCGGCGGATCGACCCACATCGTCCCGGGGAACTGGCGGTGGTGGGCGCTGACGCCGACGTTGATCGTCGGGGTACAGAGATAACCGGTTCGCGCTGCGGCCTCGCGCGCGAACCCTTCTGCGATCAGGTGATCGGTCCCCTCCGGCAGGTGTGGCCCGTGCTGTTCTGTCGACCCCAGCGGGACGATAGCGAGCGATTTGGACTCGAAATACGACGCCAGATCCGGCCACGCGTGCTCGGCGAGGTACATATCCCACCTACGGGCAAGCGATCACTTGAACGTGCCGAGAGGGGCAAAACGGCCGGGGACGAAAGCGGTCACGTAAGCACGTTGGGGCGGAACGGCGAGTCGATAGATCGATTGCTGTCCCCGAAGACGAGACAGATCGTACTCGTCGTCCTGGCGGTCTCGCTTGTCGCACTCGCCGGCTGTACCACCGGCGGCGACACGGCGCCGACCGAGACGACGACTGGCGACGAACTGACAGACACACCAACTGACGAACCGACAGACACACAGACAGACGAACCGCCCGAGAGCGATATCGACCCCGGCGAACTGGCTGACAGTCACGCCGCCCTGCTCGAGGACGCCGATTCGGTGACCGCCGGTCAGCGGCTCGTTCAAACTAGGTAGCGAGGCGGATTCCCCGCCCCACCGTGGGCGGGGTTGAAGCCGACACTCGCTGCCACAAACCACGGACTACTAACTACCTCTACTATCTATTGAAGCTCGTGGCAGACGGCTACCTGAGACGCACCGCAATCACCCGTCCCATCCTCACCGACGACCAACAGGACCTGCTCGACGCCACCATCAACGAGTGGAAAGATGCCTGTAACATCAGTAGTCGCATCGGATGGGATGCAGGTGAGACGCGGAAAACCCACCTCCAAGACCTCGCTTACAATGAGGTCAGAGAGGAGACCCGTCTCGGGAGTCAGCACGCAATTCTCGCCACCCATCAGGCCGCAGCCGCACTTGATGGTGTCGAAGCAATCGAAGACCTTGATGAACACTACAAAACGTCTCAACCAGAGTTCACCAGTAACACGGTGAAATACGACACCCGGACGATGACGCTGTTCGATGACGGGTCTGTGTCGCTCTCCACTGTCGATGGCCGGATTCGGTGTGATCTGAATCTCCCCGACGGAGACGACGGGTATCAACACGAATACCTCACCGATGACGAGTGGGAAGTAACAGAGTCTACGCTGTCAAAGCGTGATGGTGAGTACTACCTCCACCTCGGGTTTCGAAAGGACAAACCCGAGAAACAGGTTGAACAACAGGGTGACGACGAGGACAGGACAGTTCTCGGCGTTGACCTCGGCATCGTCAACATCGCCACCACCAGTACAGCGTACTTCGCCTCCGGCAGAGAACTTCGACACCAGCATCGAGAGTTCGAGCGGATTCGCGGCAATCTCCAGCAGACTGGGACACAATCCGCCCATCGGACGATTCAGCAGATGAGCGGGCGCGAGTCACGGTATCTTCGTGACCAACTCCATCAAGTTGCGAACCAGATTCTCGAAGAAGCACGTACTCACGACTGCGAGTTCATCGCGTTCGAGAACCTGAAACACATCAGGGAGCGTGCGCCGCCTGTCAAAGAGTTCCACCAGTGGGCGCACCGGCAGGTCGTTGACCTCGTGGAGTACAAGGCTGACGCGGAAGGGATTAGCGTCGAGTTTGTAGACCCGAAGAACACGAGTCGGCGGTGTCCTGAGTGTGGTCACACGAGCGACGGGAATCGCGTCAGGCAGGCGGAGTTCGAGTGTGAGTCGTGCGGTGCAACTCAGAATGCAGATTACGTGGGTGCGAAGAATGTTGGGTGGCGGTACGTCCGTCGCGGCCTACAGTCGTCGCGGCGGACGGGCGACAGTCAACTCGCCCTAAAGTCAGGAACGGTGACGCCGAATCGGGGCTTCGTCCCGTCCGACTAACCACGGTCGGTAGAGGCTGAGTTCACTGACAAGCCCCGCGCCACCGTGCGCGGGGCAGTTGACCAGCAGGTGGTGGACGGAAACACGTCCGTCACTAGCCAGCAGGTGGAGGGATACTACGACTTCGAGGAATCGACTGGCCTGCAGGCCTCCTCATAGACCCAGCAGAGCCAGCTCGGCGCGCTCACTTCCGGGACTGGACCGGAAGGCAGTGACGTTACGCTTACCTACGAATACACGGTAACCGACCTCAACGAGACGACCGTCGAGGGGCCCGGCTGGATCGACAACGTCAACACGACTGATACTGCCGGCTGTAAGTTCGTAAAGATATTCGCCACCCCGGGGTGGCGAATTCCTTCAGTTTGTTACAGCCGGCAGTATGAATAGCCGCCTCCCCGCCGTTTTTCTTTGTTCGGTGCGTCTGAACAGCCATGCAAACCGTCGACGCTGCCGGCGTGCGGATCGGTGACGATCAGCCACCGAGAATCATGGGCGTACTCAACGTCAGCCGCGAGTCGCCGTACGACCCCAGCGTTTACGACGATCCCGGCGAGGCAGCCGAATACGTCGATCGCGAACTCATCGATCAGGGGGCCGACATCGTCGATGTCGGGCTCGAGTCTGCGAACAAACGCTTCGAAGTTCTTTCCGCCGAGGAGGAACTCGACCGGCTCGACGTCGCGATCGATACGATCGAGTCGGTGAGCGGCGATGCCGTCTTTTCGATAGAGACCCGTTACCACGAGGTCGCCGAGGAGGCGCTCAATCGCGGGTTCGACATGGTCAACGACATCTGCGGGTTCGCCGACCCGAAGATGGCGGAGGTCTGTGAGGAGTACGACGTCGCCGTCGCGAAGATGGCCAGTCCGCCGGACCTGGAGCGGCCGGGTGCCGTCGAGGAAACGCCCTGGGCACAGCGGCGCTCGCCGGAGTGGGCTCGGCAGGCCGAGTACGTCGATCAGGTCTACGAAGCGCTGAAACAAAACGGGCTGACTGACAAGACGATCGTCGATCCGGCCTTCGGCGGGTGGAGCAAGGCCCAGACGATCGAAGACGACCGGGAGACGTTCCGTCGCCTCCGGGAGTTCCGGGGACTCGGACGGCCGATCCTCGTCTCGATCAACCGGAAGAACTTCTTGCGGACGATCGCGGACCGGTCGACGGAGGAAGCGTTGCCGGTGAGTCTGGCGGCGACGTCGATGGCGGTCGAGCGCGGCGCACACGTGATTCGTACCCACGACGTCGCCGAGACCCGCGACGCCGCCCTCGTCGGCAGTGCCTTCACGCGCGAGCGGATCGACGACGGTGCGATCGATGTCGAGGAACTCGACGTGACGACCGAGGGCGAGGCACGGCGACACTGCGAGCGCGTCGGTGCCGACGAAACGGCGGCCGCCCGATCGGTCGTCCGGGTGTTCGAACTCGGCGGGCTCGCGCCGACCCAGCGCGACTGGCTGGACACGCACGCCCCGGCCCACGGCGGCGTCTACGCGCCCGGAGACAGCGATAGCGACCTCCTGATCGGCTCGCCGGCCGCGCTCCGCGCGCTCGCGACCGACGTCGACGAGGCGAACGTGCTCGGGGAAGCGCTCGCGACGATCGCGGATCGACTCGACTGACATGGACTTCGAAACCTGGGAACCGGTCTACGAGCGGATCCTCGAGGACATGGGCTACGATCGCGGGGCCGACGAGCGTGCCCGTGACGTCTACGCCGGGACGTTGCGCGCGCTGGAGGGGAACGTCTTCGACGGATCGCTCGATTTCGCCGGCGATCGCGTGGCGATCGCAGGGGCGGGTCCGTCCCTGGAGGACGAACTGGACGTAGCGCGGCGAGCGGACGCCGTCGTCGCCGCCTCGAGCGCCGGGCGACGACTGCTCGCCAACGAAATCGGCGTCGACTGTCTAGTCACCGATCTCGACGGTGCGCCCGAGACCGCCGTCCGGTCGACGACCTACGGGACGCTGGTCGCGATCCACGCACACGGCGACAACGTGATCGCCATCCAGGAGCATGTCCCCCGCTGTCGGCTGTCGGCGGTGCTCCCGACGACGCAGGCGGCCCCGCGATCGCCCGTCAGGAACTTCGGCGGGTTTACCGACGGCGACCGCGCGGCGTTTCTGGCCGATCACTTCGGGGCGAGCGAGCTCGTCTTCCCCGGGTGGGATCTGGACGACCCGACGGTCGGGCCGACGAAGCGACGGAAACTCCGCTGGGCCGAGCGACTGTTACACTGGCTCGAGCGACGCCGCGACGAGCGGTTCGACCTGCTCGAGGGCCGGCGCGACGGGATCGATCCGATCGGCCCGTGACTCGCGCACGTATCTCTCCGAGATCGCTACGTCTCGATCGACGCTTCGTATTCCTCGGCGGAGAGCAACGCCTCGAGTTCCTCGGGGTCGGCGAGTTCGATCTCGACGAGCCAGCCGTCGCCGTACGGGTCGTCGTTGAGCAGTTCGGGCCGGTCGAGCAGTGTCTCGTTGACCGCCGTCACCTCGCCGGAGACCGGCGCGTACACGTCTGAAACGGCCTTGATACTCTCGACGACGGCGAAGTCATCGCCGGCGCTGAGTTCGTCGCCTGTCGACGGCAATTCGACGAAGACGACGTCGCCGAGTTCGTCCTGTGCGACGTCCGAAATGCCGATTCGCGCGGTGCCGTCGGTCGTATCGATCCACTCGTGGGAGTCGAGATACAGCAACTCGGGGATGTCGTAGCTCATCTATCGAGGAATGGCGTGGTCCTGATACGTGCTTTCTTCGGTTCGCCCCTGACGAGCACGCGAACGACGGTCTCCGGGTCGGCGTACTCGATGTCGACGTACGCCAGCCCGATCGGTTCGCCCAGCGTCGGACTCATCGTCCCGCTGGTGACGTGTCCGATCGCCTCGCCGTCGGCTGTCGTCACGGTCTGGCCGTGGCGCGGGACGCCCCGGTCGATCAGTTGCACGCCCCGGAGTTTCGACGCCGGCCCCTCCGTGGCGACCCCTTCCAGCGCGTCGCGGCCGACGAACTCCGTGTCGAGTTTGACGACGAACCCGATCCCCGCCTCGTAGGGCGTCCGCGGCTCTTCCTCGGGGTCGAAGTCCTGTCCGGAGAGCAGGAAACCCATCTCCAGACGGAGCGTGTCGCGCGCGCCGAGCCCGCAGGGCTGGACGTCGAAGGCGTCCCAGACGGTCGAAGCGTCGTCTGCCGGAACCAGCAGTTCGACGCCGTCCTCGCCGGTGTAGCCCGTGGCCGCGACCAGACAGTCCACGCCGGCGACGTCGGTACGCTCGATCTCGAACCGATCGAGCGCGTAGCGCACGTCGGTCGCCTCCGCGAAGCGCTCGGGCGCGTCCGGGCCCTGCAGAGCGATCATCGCCCAGTCGGTCGTCGCGTTGTCTATTTCGGCGTCGAGATCGAACTCGGCGCGAATCCATTGACACCGTTCGGCCATCGCCCCGTCGTTGCCGGCGTTGGGCACGAACAGGTACGTCTCGCCGTCCGGCAGGCGATAGACGACCGTGTCCTCGAGCATGATCCCCTCCTCGTCGGTGATCGCGGCGTACTGCGCCTCCCCGGGATCGAGCGCGGTCACGTCGTTGGTCGTGAGCCGTTGCAGGAGACGCCCCGCGTCGGGGCCGGTGACCTCGATCTGGCCCATGTGCGAGACGTCGAACTTCCCGGCCGACTGGCGAACGGCCCCGTGTTCGGTTCGGATCGAGTCGAACGAGACGGGCATCTCCCAGCCGCCGAAGTCGGTGAACTCGGCGTCCCGGTCGGCGTGGCGCTGATAGAGCGGCGTCCGGCGCGTCATACTCAATCCGGCGGTCGGAGCGATGGTAACTCTTTGGACCGTCGAACGGCGGCCGGTCGTTGGACCGCCGAAGGAACGGCAGCACGTCCCCGATTGCCGAACTACTTACCCTCGAACTCGGGATCGCGGTCCTGCTGGAAGGCGGCCAGCCCCTCCCAGAGGTCGTCGGTCGTAAAGAGGTGACCGAACGCCGACGCCTCGACTTCCAGGCCGGCGTCGGTGTCGTCACGGCCCGCGTGCATCGCGCGCTTGGTGAACTTCTGGGCGATCGGCGGGCCGGCGGCGAGTTCGCGGGCCAGTTCCCAGGCCCGGTCCTCGATGGCGTCGTTCGCGACGACCTCGTTGACGAAGCCGTAGTCGGCCATCGTCGCCGCGTCGTAGTCGTTTCGCGCGGTGAAGATGATCTCCTTGGCTCGGCCCTCGCCGACGATCGCACTGAGTCGCTGGGTGCCGCCCCAGCCCGGCAGGAGACCGAGTTCGTGCTCGGGCTGGCCGAACTGCGAGCGCTCGCTGGCGACCCGCAGATCCGCGCCCGTGGCCAGCTCCATCCCCCCGCCGAGACAGTAGCCGTCGATCGCCGCGACGACCGGCTTTGGACACTCCTCGAACGCGCCGGTGACCTGCTGGCCGTACCGGGAGATCTCGGTCGCTTCCAGCCCGCTCCCCGGTGCGGCCGAGGCGGCGTCGAAGCCCGCGGAAAACGCTCGATCGCCCGCGCCGGAAACCAGCAACGCGCGAACGTCGTCGTCCCCCTGTAGCGTCTCGACCGCGTGCTCGATCTCCTCGAGCATCTGGACGGTGATCGAGTTCATCCGGTGTGGTCGGTCGATCTCGATGTGGCCGACGCGGTCGTCGACCTCGACGCTGATCTGCTCGTAGGTGCGGCCGCCGGTTGCGTCCTCTTCCTCGGCGTAGAATCCACCGTCCGCTGCGACCGCTTCGAGCGCGTCGCTGACCTCGTATCGGGGGTGGCCGGTTTCTTCGTGTCGATCTTCGAGCGTCCCGACGAGCGTCTCGATGCCCGCCTCGTCGGCCAGTTTGCCCGGGCCCTCGGGGAACCCGGTCCCGAGCATCATCGCCTCGTCGATCGCATCGATCGACGCGACGTCGTCGCCGACCAGTTTCGCGGCCTCGTTTGCCAGCACCGCGAGCAGTCGGCGTTCGATGACGTCGTCGCCGGCCTCGGTCGGGATCTCGACGCTCTCGTCGTGGTCGTACCACCCTTCGCCGGTCTTCTCGCCGAACTGCTCGGCCTCGACCTTCTGCGAGAGCAACGGGCACGGTTCGTAGGCCTCGCCCAGTTCGGCGTGGAGGTACTCGAGCACGTGATAGGCGACGTCGTTGCCGACCCGGTCGGCCAGTTCGAACGTCCCCATCGGCAGGCCGACGCCGTACTTGCTCGTGCTGTCGACAGTTGCGATGTCGGCATCGCCCTCGTGAACGGCCCAGCACGCCTCGTTCAGCAGGGGCGTGAGCACGCGGTTGACGACGAACCCGGGGCTGTCCTTCCGGACCCTGACCGGCGTCTTCTCGAAGGACTCGGCAAGGGCTTCGATCGTCTCGATCGTCTCCTCGCCGGTGTGTGCCCCAGAGATGACCTCGACCAGTTGCATCCGTACGGGCGGGTTGAAAAAGTGCATCCCGCAGAACTGCGTCGGCCGCTCGGTGACTTCCGAGAGGTCCGTGATCGAGAGCGCCGAGGTGTTCGTCGCGAAGATCGCTCCGTCAGGCGCGTGCGCTTCGAGGGCCTCGTAGACCTCGGTCTTGATGTCCATGACCTCCGGGACGGCCTCGATGACGACGTCCGCGTCCTCGACAGCGGTCTCCATATCGACCAGGGGCATGATCCGCTTCAGCACTGTCTCGGGGTCCTCCTCAAGCCGATCCTTGTCGTCCAGTTTGTGTACCGACCACTCGATGTCCTCGTAGCCTTCCCGAACGATGTCTTCCTCGATGTCGCGCAACGTGACGTCATATCCCGCCAGCGCCGCGACCTCGGCGATCCCGTGGCCCATGTTGCCCGCACCGAGCACCGCGACCCGTGTGATGTCCTCGACGTCCATATCGTTCGCCACCAATCGTGGCACAGAAATGAAGGTTTCCTTCCCGGAAAATCATTATCGTCTGAGGAGATCAGAAACCGTTTGCACGTTTTCGAACGTGGCTTTGACGGAAACACAGGATGGCACTGGAGCTGGCTCGATCACACCGTCGACGAACCCGCCGCGGAGGGACAGCCCGCTTCGGGACGCATTCCACATACTTTATGTGGGAGCTTCAAGCAGATAGTAGGTGCCACGGGGAAACAGGGCACACCCGTCGGAGCACTCATGACATCCGGCCGAGATTCCGGTTCGAACGGGTCGACATCGGGGGGGAGTTCGGGCACGTCGGGTCGTGGCTCGGATTCGCCCCGGCTCTACCGGACGGTCTATCGTCGAGTGGTACCCGAGTTCGTCCGTCGTCATCTCGGGGCGAAGTTCCTCGTCGCGCTGTTGCTCGTCGCCGTTCTCATCAGTGTCATCGGATTCGCCACGTACGTCGAGATCCAGGGGACGATACAGGAAGAGGCGACGGACGAACTCGAAACGACCGGCCAGTTGCGCGCACAGAGCGTCAGTCAGTGGGTGGCCGGCACGCGGGCACAGACAGCACTGGTCGCGGATCCACAGCTGGCTCCGAACGAGACGGCGCTCGACGCGTCTCTCTCGGCGGCGAAAGCCGGCAGCGAGAGCGCGATAATCGACGTCCACTACGTCGATACGGACCGAAACACCGTCGTCGCGAGTACGAACGACGAATACGGGGGGCGAGGGCTGGACGACGTCGGGTCGAACTGGATCGACCCCCTCGCTCGACTGGGCGACGATCCGGACGCGGTCACGTTTTCGAGACAGTCCTACACCGTCGGCGGTGATCGGGCGATCGCGCTGGTCGGGCGGGTAACCGAGCACAGTGCCGTCGTCGTCGTCAGTCGGTTCGTACCGACGTTCGACGACAGCGACATCCGGACGACGCTGGTGACTGCCGAGGGGAATCGGGTCGCCACGACCGACGCTGCGCGGGAGTTCGAGCGGACCGACGCGTTCACCGCAGCCGTCCAAGCGGGAACAAGCCGAACTGTCGAGGCCGGCGGGGAGGTACGCACGTACGTGCCAGTCGAGGGCACCGACTGGATCGCGGTCTCGACCGCTCCGAAAGCCGACCTCTACAGCGTCAGTGCGACCGCCGGGCGAAACGTCTTGCTGCTGGCGGTGACGGCGCTCGTCTCGCTTGCGGCCGTCGGCTTCGTTCTCGGCCGGAGCACGGTCGTCCCGCTCGTGCGACTCAGAGAACACATTCAGGAGATCGAATCCGGGTCGCTCGATGTCGATCTGGAGACGGCTCGCGAGGACGAGATCGGCAGGCTGTTCACGGCGTTCGACAACATGCGCGACGCGCTCGAGGTGCAGTTCCGGGACGCCCGGCAGGCGAGACACGAGGCCGAAAGCTCGCGTCAGGAGATGGAGCGCCAGAACCGGCGACTCGATCAGTTCGCCTCGACGTTGAGCCATGACCTCCGGAACCCGCTGGCGGTCGCGCGTGGCCACGTCGAACTCCTGCGGACCAAACTCGACGACTCCCAGGGGGAACTGCTCGAACACGTCGAGAAAATCGACGGGGCCCACGACCGAATCGACTCGATCATCGACGACGTGCTCACCCTGACCCGCAAGGGCGAGTCCGTCGAGGAGACCGAGCGGTTCGAGCTCGAAGACGCCGCCAGCGAGGCCTGGAGCAATATCGACAACAAGGACGCGACGCTTCGCGTCGAGGACAGCATCGCCATCGAGGGCGATCGGAGCCGGTTGCTGCGGGCGCTGGAGAACCTCTTTCGGAACTCGATCGATCACGTCGGCCCCGAGGTGACCGTGACGGTCGGGCTGACCGAAGACGGCTTCTACGTCGAGGACGACGGACCGGGCATCCCCGACGAGGAAATGGACGCAATCTTCGAGTACGGTCACACCAACAGCGAGGACGGCACCGGCATCGGCCTGTCGATCGTCAGGACGATCGCCGAGGCGCACGGCTGGTCGGTCTGGGTCGACGGGACGTCGGGTCGCGGCGCCCGGTTCGTCTTCTCCGACGTGTTCGCCACCGAGGAACGCCTGTTCGAGGAGTCGGCGTTCACCTGGGAACACGCCCGGGCTGACGACGACTAGCACGACGGTGCGGGGACGCGGCTACGGCTGACAGCACGAGGCCAGGACGGTTTTCAGGCCGGTCTCGAGCGCGTCGCGTTCGACGACCGCGTTCGCGTCGGGGTGGGGCTCGGAACCCTCGTCGTGGAGAACCTGCACGGCATCGAGACCGGCGGCTGCGGCTCCAGCGACGTCGCGCTCGGGGTCGTCACCGACGTAGATCGCCCGCTCCGGGTCGACGCCGAGACGGTCCGTGATCGCCTCGAACGCGGCCGGATCGGGTTTTCGCGTCTCGAGTTCGCCGGTGACGAGCGTCGCGTCGAAACGCTCCGTCCAGCCGAGCCGGTCGAGCTTGCTCCGCTGGGCCAGCGACGGACCGTCGGTGAGGACGCCAACGCGATACCCCGGTCCGTCGGTGAGGTCTTCGAGAAGGGTCTCGACGCCGTCGACGGGTTCGAGCGCGTCGTTGACAGCCTCGCGATAGGCGCGGGCGACTGCGTCCGGCGACGGGTCGCCGTCGGTCAGCAACCGTTCGAAAATCGGTGTGCGCGTCTCGCCGGCCACGACCTGTCCGTGGGCGTCGAGATACTCCGAGCGAGAGACCGGTGGCGCGTCGGTCGTCTCGATCGCTTCGGCGAGCAGCGTCCGGCGGTCACGGTTCGGGACCGCGAGCGTCCCATCGAGGTCGAACACGACCGCGCGTGAGGTCATCAGCGTATGCCACGATCTGATCGGATTTGACGCTAACGGTCGGTGACCGACTCACCGCCGCGCGTCGTCCCAGTCGATCCAGTCCTGCTCCCAGCCGGGCCGGGACTCGGCGTGTTTGCGAGCGAACTCCCGATCCTCGCGGTGGGTCCGGTTGCGCTCGACCTCGTGGGGCGACTCGCCGTCGACCAGCATGGGCTGGAAGGCGACGGTCCCGTGTCGCTCGATCTCGCCGTCCCTGGAGACGACCGACAGCGTCTGCGTGCCGGCCCCTAGCGGCGCGACGAGCCGACCGTCGGACGTCAACTGTTCGAGCAACGCCCGCGGCGGCTCGACGACGCCCGCCTCCAGCAGGATACAGTCGTAGGGGGCGTAGGCGGCCAGTCCCTCGGCCCCGTCGCGGCGATCGACGAGCACCTCGCTGTAGCCCGCCGTCGAGAGGTTCGATCGCGCCTCGTAGACCAGCTGTCGGTTGATGTCGATCGCGTGGGTGTCGGTCGCGCCGACGACCTCGGCGATCACGGCGACGGTGTAGCCGACGCCCGCGCCGACGACCAGCGCGCGCTCGTCGGGTCTCGGAGCGAGCACGTCCAGCAGACGCGCGGCAGTGCTCGGCGCGAGCACGCGCGTTCCGTGGCGTTCGAACGTTCGATCCGCGTAGGCGGCCTCCTCCTCGACGAACGCCTCGCGTTCGACCGACCGCATCGCCAGCGACACCTGCTCATCACCGAGACAGCCCTTGCTCTCGTGTTCGAGGCTGTCGACCATGTCCTCGCGCAGTACCGCGGGATCCATACCCGGCCTTTCGGCCGCGTCGTAATGAATGACGCGTTAGACGAGGGTGACTCGGCCGGTGGACCGACAGCGCTCGTCCGACCAGTAAGGCGTTTACGTCCGGCCCGCTCACCCGGACACATGGTCGAGAACGTCATCTGGCCCGCGACCCTCGACGCGGAGTTGACCCGCAGCGAGGGGCGACGGGTCCCGGAGGATCTGGCCGTCCCGAACCCGACAGTCGAGGAAATCGCCAAGGCTGTCCAGCAGGTGGGCTACGACGCCCGGATCGAGCGCGAGAAGACCTATCCACGCGAGTACGAACCGCGCGGGCGGGTCGTGGTCACGAACGCCGACGACGCAACGAAAAGCGACCTGCTGGGCGCTGTCGCGGCCTACATGCAGGTCCTGCGCGAATAATGCAGCGCGCCGGAACCGTCACGGATATCGCTCAAAACGTCGCAATCGTGCGCTGTCCCGACGACGACCACCCGGAAATCGGGGCGAGACTGCTAGACGAGAACCTCGATACGGTCGGCCGGGTCGTCGACGTCTTCGGCCCCGTCGAGCGACCGTTCCTGGCGGTCTCGCCTGACGACGGCGTACGGCCGGCGTCGCTTCTGGGGGCCGTCCTCTACTATCGCGATTCGTGACCGGATCGGGCGTCGACCGCGACTCGCAGGTGTTATTCGGCTCGCTGTCGGACGGCCGTGTATGGACCAACGGACGCGAGCGATCGTCGCCGCGCTCGGGATCGCCGGTATCTTCCTGCTGGTACAGCTGGGCGCGCTCGCGCTCGTCGAACCGTTCGAACAGGCCGGCTTACAGGCGACCGAAAACCCCCAGAACGCGACCAATAGCCTCGTCTATATCGCCGCGTTGCTGGCGATGACCGGACTCATGCTGCTGGCGTTCAGGTACGATCTGGAGGTCGTGATTCGCGGACTGGTCGTGCTGGTCGGTGGCTATATCGGATTCGTGGTCCTTGCGTCGATCGTGCCCGCGTCGGTCGCGCCCGTTGCCGGCGCGAGCGCGATCGCCTGGGTGGCCGCCGGCGCGATCGTCCTCGGGTTGCTCATCTACCCCGAGTGGTACGTCATTGACGCCGCCGGGATCGTGATGGGTGCCGGCGCGGCGGGGCTGTTCGGGATTTCCTTCGGTATCCTCCCGGCACTCGTGTTGCTCGCCGCGCTGGCGGTCTACGACGCGATCAGCGTCTACGGGACCGAACACATGCTCACGCTCGCGGAGGGCGTGATGGACCTTCGAGTTCCGGTCGTCCTCGTGGTCCCGCTGTCGCTGTCGTACTCGTTTCTGGACGCCGACGCGCCCGACAGCGTCGCTGAAACGGACGGGTCGGGGAGCGACACGCCGGGCGGTGAGCAGGGAGCTGACGACAGTCACGATGGGGAAAACAGTGACGAGACGTCGGACAACGAGAGGACTCCTCTCGACAGGGAGGCGCTGTTCATCGGACTCGGCGACGCCGTAATCCCGACCGTGCTGGTCGCGAGTGCGGCCGCGTTCGCGCCCGAATCTGTCCCGACCGTCGCTGCCGGCGGACTCTCGGTCCCGGTGACGGCCATCGGCGCGATGATCGGGACGGTCCTCGGTCTCGCCGTCTTGCTCCGGATGGTGCTTCGCGGGCGTGCACACGCCGGGCTCCCCCTGCTCAACGGCGGCGCGATCGCCGGCTACCTCATAGCCGCGGTTGCGAGCGGGTTCTCGCTCGCGCAAGCGGTCGGGCTCGCCGGCGTCTAGCTCACGGCGGCTTAACCGAGTGAACTGTCGGCACTGATCAGAACGTTTTTCGACGTTCCAGCCCACGACGCAGACATGGACGGTATTCTCGACCACACGATGGTCCGGGTCGAAGACCTCGAGGAATCGATCGACTGGTACACCGAGCATCTGGACTGGGAAGTGAAACGAAAGAGCGAACATTCGTCGTTCACCCTCGCCTTTCTCGGTCCCGAGGACATGCACGAGGACGGCGCGGTGCTGGAGTTGACATACAACCACGACGATCGCACCTACGACTTCGGGGACGCCTGGGGCCACATCGCGGTGCGCGTCGAGGACGTCTACGACGCCTACGAGCAGTTGATGGACGAGGGCGTCGAGGACTACCGCGATCCCGATTCCTGTGGCGGCCAGTACGCGTTCGTCAAGAGCCCGACCGGCCACGAGATCGAGATCGTCGAGCGCGATTACGGCGCGAAATGGTCCATCGATCACACGATGATCCGCGTCGAGGACGTCGACCAGTCCATCGGCTGGTACGTCCGCAAGCTGGGGTACGAGATGTTCCGCCGTAGCGAACACGACGACTTCTCGCTGTACTTCCTCAAGCCCGACGACGCACCGGAGGAGGCGATGTCGATGGAACTGACCTACAACCACGACGGTCGCTCCTACGAGTTCGGCGACGCGTGGGGGCACGTGGCCGTCCGCGCCGACGAGTCCGATCTCGAGGAATACTGGGCGATGCTGATGGACCGCCACGCCGAGGACTACCGCGATCCGGCATCCTGTGACTACAACTACGCGTTCACCAAAGACCCCGACGGCCACGAGATCGAGGTCGTCAGGAGATAGCAACCCGAGCGTCCAGCCGACAGTATAAGTTCCCTGGTGCAGACAGTACAGGTATGATACTCACACTGACGCCGAACCCGGCGGTCGATCAAACGATCGAGATGGACGAGCCCCTGGAGCCCGACACCGTCCAGACGTCCGTCGGCGCGAAGTTCGACGCGGGAGGCAACGGAATCAACGTCTCGCAGTTCGTCCGCGCGCTGGGAGGCGAGACAACGGCAACGGGGATCACCGGCGGGTTCACGGGCTATTTCATCGAACAGTCGCTCTCGGAGTTTGACATCCCGACTGACTTCTGTCAGATCGAATCCCAGCCGACCCGGATCAGTACGACGATTCTCGCGCCTGCACGCGAGGGTGTTCAGACGTCTCGCATGGACGATGAGGACGACCTGCCACGGTCCGAGTACCGACTGCTACAGACAGGCCCAGAGGTCACCGAACACATCGTCGATCTGCTGGTCGAGACTGTTCGCGAACACGATCCGGAGATCCTCAACATCGGCGGGAGCCTGCCACCGGGCATGGACGCCGCGGCGGTCGACCGTATCGCCGCCGCCGGCGACTGGGAGACCGCCGTCGACATCCATGGCGATGTACTCACTGACCTCGAAGAGACCTACGAGTACTGCCGGCCCAACCGCGAGGAACTGGAAGCGGCGACTGGCATCACCGTCGAGACGATTACCGACTGCGAACAGGCGGCGAAACAGCTCCACGAGATGGGGTTCGAGCGCGTCATCGCCTCGATGGGTAGCGAGGGAGCGGTCATGGTCACGCCCGAGCAGACGCTGTACTCCTCGGCGGTCGACGTCGAGGTCGTCGACACCGTCGGTGCCGGTGACGCGCTGTTCGCGGCGATCCTGTGGGCGTACGAACAGGGCTGGAGCGACGAGAAGGCGCTCCGTGCGGGCGTCGCGACCGCCTGGAAGCTCGTGACCGTCACCGGCTCCAGCGTCCGGGATCTCAACCCTCAGGACCGGATCGACGAGGTCCGCGTCTGGGAAATGGATGGCTGATCGGTGAATGCCTGCTCTGGATGGGCCGTTTGCCGTCAGGCAGTCACGCCGGTGAACCGTTACTGTCGTTATCGCTATGCAAGACGTTATCGCAGTCGTGACAGACGCAC
The DNA here is from genome assembly GCF_017094525.1 of Halapricum desulfuricans. Classification (NCBI taxonomy): domain Archaea; kingdom Methanobacteriati; phylum Methanobacteriota; class Halobacteria; order Halobacteriales; family Haloarculaceae; genus Halapricum; species Halapricum desulfuricans. The sequence continues at coordinate 1,323,095 of NZ_CP064788.1, forward strand.
GTTCCGACGTCAGTCTCGTAGCCCCAGTGGTGGTAGCCGAGATGGTATCTTCTTACCTTATTAATAGCATAATTCAGATAGGGGAACAATGAGTGCGACAATTGAGAGCGCCTCCGGTCCGATCCGTCCGAATATCAGGAAAACAACTGGAATTAACAGAGCTATCGCACTCGAACAATCTCCGAAAAGCCCCTTATACTGGAAACGTAAGGCAAATGTTCGCAACTTCAGGTGCGTGTGATATCACCCGGGCTTTCCGCTCTAACTCTTTACGCCGCTCATCAATTCGACGTTCCAGTTTGTTCAGTCGCTCTTCTTGACCGCGGATAGCGATCTCCATATCGGATCCCGCTTCGGCTTTCCGTTCGTACTCCTCGAGGAATTGTTCGATCCGCTGGCGTTCTGATTCGGCATATTCCTCGAGGTCATCCAGTTCCTGTTGCGTTTCTGCCCGCCGCTGTTCGTGTAATTCGTCCCGAAGTGACGCGACTCGCTGGCTGATGTATTGATCGGCCACTGCCCGGAGCTGATCCTGGTTCTGAACGAGCGAATGCACCGTCCCAGAATTGGGTGTGCCTTTGACACTGTTGCCCTGAACAACGCGTTTCCCCAGCCGCTGGTGGGGATCCTGATGACTGTTGTCTACAAACACCGGAACCATCTCCTCGCGAACGACATCGCCTGTGCCGTCCTCAAATCGAATTCGGTAATTGTACGCAATGCCAGGCGTCTCGACGAACGGGAGGAGTTTGAGCCCGACATCTCCGTGCTCGCTATCCAACACTTGCCGCATTAGTCGCTGCACGACTTCGTCGTCGGGAGAGAGATAATCGATATCGTCGTGATCGATCGCAAAGTCCCGGCTGAAGGTAAACGGCCCGTATTCCCCGTCGGTTTTGTAATCGAGTTGGTCCGGGAGTTCAGCCTCGAAGAGGTTGCTACCGACTTTCTCGATGCGGCCACCGAGCGCTTTGACACTCTGTTCGACGAATTCCCGGATATCAGCTTCTGTACCATAGACGTCTTCCGACTCGTCCATGACCTCCTGAATCTTCTCCCGGCTCTCCTGATCAAAGGTTGTCGTGTCGATCAAACTGCGCTCGTACCACTCCTCGAGAGTCTGCTGACGGTCGTCGATGAGATCCGCTAACTCTTCTTTGGTCGCGCTTGGCGGCTCCTCGTTCTGGATAGACTCCATGATGAGAGAATCGACGTTGATGTCGTCGAGCATACCCAGGACGTCAGCTGTACTTCCGAGTTTGTCCCGGATATTTTCGACTCTCTCCTGGAGCATTTCGAAGATCTCTCCCTCGCGGGTGTCCTCAAAAGAGAAGTTCCAGACCGTGACTTCCTTGTCCTGCCCGTATCGGTGAATCCGGCCGATGCGCTGTTCGAGCCGGTTCGGGTTCCACGGGAGTTCATAGTTCACCATGATATGGCAACTATGCTGGAGGTCGATCCCTTCGCTTGCTGCATCCGTCGCAAAGAGCAGCCGTGACTGCCCGTGGTTGAACTCTTCCTCGATGCGGGCCCGATCGTCCTTATCGACGTCCCCGTGAATCACGAGGATTTCGTCAGCCCACGGTTCGTCTTCGACCAACTCGAGCAGGTAATCGAGCGTGTCCCGGTATTCAGTGAACAGCAAGAGCTTCTCGTCGGGCTGTTCTTCGAGAAGCTGCTGTATGTAGCGGCGTACTTTTTGGGCTTTCGAGTCAACCGAGATACCGTCGGCAAGAGAGACAAGGTCACGAAGGGTTTCGATTTCTTCCTCGAGTTGCGCATCGCTTTCAGTAACGGTCAGCCCGGCGATCTCCGTTTCAGCTTGCTGCTTGTCGTCTTCATCGAGATCCTCTCCGTCGAGATACGCCGAAGCTGCTTCGGACAAGTCAGTGCTCGTCGATTGTTCTTCGACGAGATCACGCAATCGACGCTTCAGTGTCGCTTCGATCGCACCAATGCTGCTGACCAGGCGCTTCTGCATGAGCGCCATTGCGAACCCGACGGCCGGCTCGTTCAGTTGTTCCGATCGATTGTAGACGTTCTTGACGTAGTCGGTAACAGCCCGGTAGAACTGCCGTTCCTCGTGTGTCATCTCAACCGGAACAGTATTCACCTCTCGGTCGGGGAAGATCCGGTCGCCGTTCTCGTCGTAGATCATTTGCTTTCCACGACGAATCATCACGCGATCGACGACGTCCTTGGAGAGTTCCTGGTTTTCGGCGACAAGGAACGGGTCGATATACTCGACAAGCGAGCGGAACGCTTCGCCTTTCCCGTCGTGTGGCGTCGCGCTCAACAGCAGGAGCGAATCGGAATTCCCCGCGACCCGCTCGACCATCTTGGCTCGTTTGGCCGGTGAATCGCCACGCTTTGCGGCCTTGTGAGCCTCATCAACGACTACGACGTCCCAGAAAGCGTCATCGAGTGCGTTCTGAAATTCGTCCTGGCGGAGGAACGCCATACTGCCGATCAACCGCTGGTTATCTTGTCCCCAGATGTTGGTCTCCTCACCGAGACGGCGACGCTCGCCTTCGACCCACTTCCGGTCAGCCAGCGTGAGGTCAATGTCGAAAAAGCGGTCCATATCTCGGATCCACTTCTTCTGAAGATGCGCGGGGACGATGAACAGCACCCGGTCTGCGCGGTTTCTGGCAGCGAGTTCCTTGAGGATGAGACCCGCTTCGATCGTCTTTCCGAGGCCAACGTCGTCTGCGATGAGCACGCGCTGGCGCAGCTTCTGCATCACCCAGTTGACCGCGTCAAGCTGATAGGGCTCTAATCGAACCAGCGAGTTCGAAATACTCAGTAGCTGACCCTGTTCGTGGGCAATCTGGAGACGGAGCGCTTGCGAGCGAAGATCGAACCACTCGGCAGACACAGCGTCGTGATCGGGATGGAGTTGATCGGTCGTGTCAGGTTCGAGTTTGCTGAGTTGGTCACGTTGCAGTTCGATCTCGACATCGTCGATACAGACCGTTTTCACGCCGTCGTCCTCGACATACACTCGCAGATACTCCAGGTCGCCAACAGAGTACGTCTTGATCACTTCGGCAGCGTCGTCGTTCAGTCGGATCGAGTCACCCGGTTCGAGATCGTGTCTGAGACTCATTCTTGCGTGATCGTGACGAAATTCAGGACGAACTCCTGGGGGAGAACACCGCCGTGGTAGAAGCGAGCGTCCGGGAGCCCCTGATTTCGGAACCGCTGGATCGGGTCAGCGAGCGCACTGATCTTCGTCTCCCCATCGAGATAGCCGAGGTGAGCGTTCTCGTCGAGAAGCACACCGGGCGCGTCTTCGTCGATATCTTCCCCTGCCACCCATCGCCGCGTCACCTGCTCAGCCTCCGAAGGTGGATAGATGTCGTCGATATCGACGCTTCGCGGGAGCGAGACGAACCCGTGGTCAGCCAGGATGTACGCTCGGTCCCACTCCCCCTGATCGAGCTTCTCGCAGATGATCCGGGAGATCTTCTCGATGCGGTTTTGGAACAGGCCTTCGAAGTCGGTGAGTTCCCCCTCACCGGTCTTGTCGAGGTCGTTCCAGTAGTATGCGACGCGGGTCTCGCCCCATCCCGTCTCTTCGCTCTCGCTTTGCATGATGTAGCTCCACCCGTCGTCTTTCAGCAGTTGCTCCCGTCGGTAATTGGTGATTGTGTGTCCGTTGCGTCGGGGGACCAGCTCGCCGTCGTCAAGCTCGACGTTGAAACTGAACTTGCTGCCCGGGGTGAGTGCTGCCTTTCCGAAGTCGGTGTCGGAGGGGAACGCCCCGACCCAGGTATTCTCGTCAACTTCGAGACTCGGGAGGTCGCGGCGAATGGAGTCGGCCAGTTCGTGGGCGAGATCGAACCGTAGCGCATCGACGATGAACAGCACGACGCTCTGCCCACTCTGGAGGTGTTCCTTCTCTTCAGCGAAGAACTGGTGGGCGTGGTTCTGATCGACGAACGGTGAGCCGTCTTCGATCTGATCGACGACGAGATCGCCCAGGTCGCTGAGATACTCGAGATACCGCGACTCCACGAGCGACGTGCGCATGTCAGCAAGCGTCGCCGTCGCGGGGTGTTCCTCCGGCAGGCCGGTCTCCGGCTCCCCCGAAACGACGAGGTTGAACACCGCGTTGTCAATCTGCCAGGTTCCGTTCTCGACGTCACCGTAGAGGGCAACGACGTCGTCGGTGTCGCCCCGCTGTTCCCAGGTATCGAGTTCGTTCGCCAGGTTGGCCACCTCGAGGGCCTGTTTCCAGACGTGGGTCCAGGCGACGTCACCGTAGGTCTGTTCGAGGCGCTGGTGGCGTCGGGTGGCGCGACTCGCGCAGGTCTCGTAGTCGCCAGCCCTGAAGGACTGCGTCCAGTCGTCCCAGAGTTCGTGTTCCAGGGACGCATCGACCGGGCAGTCGGCGAGTTCCCACGGGTCGTCGTGCGTGCGCAGGACATCGTGCCAGAAGCGAGCGTCCGGATCGAGATAGATCTGCGCCAGCTCCCGGGGGCGTTCGGCCTTACTCAGCACGGACTGGAGATTGGGCCTGGAGATGCCGAGGTCGGAACTCGATTCAGGCTGGTATGCTGGATCGAGACGTGACTTCTCGAGACCTTCGTCGACGAGCCACTCCGCGACTGCCCAGCGACGCGTCCGTTCGACGAGCGTGTGCTCGTCGGTGACGCCCTCGACGGCTGCAACCCCTTCGTCCACGAGGAGATCGCGGATCTCGGCGAGTTTGTCGCTCTCGTCGGTTTCGTCGAGGAGGTTCCCGACACCGTATTCCAGGACGAACGCAACGGGATCGTCGTGGCCGCCGAGAACGATCTGCGTCTGGAGGCTCCGGAGGGTTGGCAAACCGCCCTCGCCGTTGAGAGCCTCGAAGAGGATGTCGGCGACCTGTTCACGTTCGCCTCCCTCGGTGTCGCCGTAGGCTGTCCGGATCGAGGCGGCCTGGAGGCGGTCGTTCTCGAAACAGCGGGCCGCGAGTTTGCCGATGTGTGCCTCGACGACACCGCCGGTGTTCTCGACGTCGCGGAACCAATCGACGTCGTCGGTCCGGGCCTGGGGGACGTACCAGACTGTCGTCTCGCGTGGGGCCTCACCACGGAGTTCGAGCGGGGACCGTTCGGCAGCCTGGAAATCATAGCCGAGGTCGCGGCTGACAGGTTCGACGATTTCCCGGAGGTCGCCGCCGTCGTCCCACCAGAGGACGATCGGGTCGTCGTCGGGTGCCTCTTCGATGGCATTCTCGATGGCGTCGCGGGCCGCCTGGTGAAGAGTCTTTGTCGCGGGCATGGTTACAAGACCTGATCATCGACAGTTTCCGGAACAATCTCGGCGTCGGCCAGCGGCGTGACATTGATCTCGACGCCGTGTTTGTGGTTGGGCTGGTAGCCCGCGGTCGTGATTTCCGACAAGGCGCGGTCAGCCCAGTCAGATGGAATATCACTCGCCATCGCCTCGGATACCTCTTTGATATCGTCTGCAAGATCCTGATAGTCATCGACGCCACTCGCCAGCTCGGAGATCAGTTGTTGGCGACGGGACACACCGTTTTCGCCGAGGCTCGTTTGATCCGGCTCCTCGAAGTTGTCGAAGTAGTAGGTCATGAACAGGATGCCGTTGCTGGCGTAGTGACTCGAGCCGACCAGATCCTCGTAGTACTCGAAGAGGTCGTACAGGTGGGCCTCGACTGGCTCGGAGCCATCATTCGCGTAGGCCTCGAAGGCGCTTTCGAGATCCTCGAGGGCGTCGATCCACTCCTCGCGGTTCTCCTCAACCGTCTCGTAGAACGACGGACTGAACAGATCCTCCATGTCTACGTCCTCAAGAGCAGCGAGTTGATCCAGTGTCTCGAGTCGCTCGGCCGTCTGCGCTCTGAAGTTGGCCACTAGCTCGGCGGCCTCCGCGGCACGCTCCTGATTCTCCGCGGGCCACTCGCGGGGGTCGGGTTGGGCGAGTTCGGCCAGTCGATCTTCGAAGACGGCGATCTGCTCCAGCCCACTCTCACAGCGAGCGTACTCCGCAGCGGCTTCGGACTGCTCGGACGCCGACAGCGAGTCGTCGCTCCGGCGGCGGTTGGCCGCACTCCGGCGTTCTCGGAGCAGGGCCTTCCGCGGTTCCAGATAACGGTTCTGGAGGCGGTCGAAGACGTTCGCATCGAGTTGGTGGTAGTCCACCAGGCAGGCGAAGCCCTCCCCCTCAGGATCGGAGACGAGTCGCTCGGTGGTGAACCGCCAGAGGATCGGCGTGCGGTCGAACTTCGAGACGTGGTACTCGAAGAGGTCGTCTTCGAGCCACTGCCGGAGGTTCGGATACGCTTCTTCGTCCGCGGTCTGATTGCCGAGGACTTGATCGACCTCGGCGAGGCGGGCGTCAGCGTACTCGCCCCAGATGCGTTCGAACTCGGCTTCGAGATGGGTGAGGAGGTTGGCTTCACCTTCGACGTCGGAGATCGGGACGATGCCGTCGTCGGCTTCGTTGGCGGTCCGGAGTGTAAGATGGAGGAGGAGGTCTTTCACCATTCCTGGGAAGTTATCAGGACGGTCGGACACGTCATTGGGGTTTGATACTTTGCGGTCATCTGGTTGTTCAACAGTCCTGAGCCATATTTCCTGCTTAATCGCTTTACGTGTCTCTTCCCCAATACCCAGCGTTTCTGAAACCTCAGTCGATCACATCGACAGCCGCATAATCCCGTTCAGTAAGCGCTGAATCTGTTTGGTCTGTGCTTGGACTGTCTCGAAGTAGGACGAACGGTGAGTCTCGGTGATGAGGAGTCGCTGTCGGCGGCGGACCGCCGCCGACGCGACAGTGTCGCCACTCACGATCGCTGTCCAGACCAGTGGACAGCTACCGGAAGAACCGGTCGTCGAGTGACTGGTTCGCTGGAACAGCCCTGCGCACACCGAGCGCTGTCCAAGCGGCCCGCAGCACCATCTCACAGAACTCCGTGAACGGCCAGTTCCAGAGGCGGCGCCCCCCGCGGCGGGGCGCCGCCACGTACTTCCAGTGGAGATACCGCCAGCTGTTCTGGAGCAGCAGACTCACGACAAACATCACCAGCCGTAGTCCAGCGTCCTGAGAACTGGTGAACGCGAGGCTCTGTCTGGCTAAGCGGTAGCTGGACTCGATGCCGAAGCGCTTGCTGTAGTGTTCTCGCGCATCCCGTGGCGTGTCGATAAACGGCGCGTCAGCGGCGTAGCCGTGACGCGCCACCCCGTGTTCGTCGTATCGTCCCTGTTGGTAGACGCAGTCGATGAACACGGGGAAGGTCACTTCGCCGGCGAGATTGTGTTCGATCTCGCGGCTCCAGCCTGTGCTGAGCTCATGTTGAATCGTCTCGCCCCACTCGACGATCGGCATCACGTAGGCGTAGTTGTGCGCGTACAGCAGTCCGAGACAGGTGCTGTTGTAGAAACCGCGATCGAGGTAGACGGCCTTGACGCCGAGGTCAAGGCCGTCGAGGAGTTCGAGAAACTCAGTGAGGACATCGCTGGTGGTGTCGCCAGCGACAAGCTGGCGCACCGCCAGCGTGTACCGCTTGTTACGTACCCGCGCGTAGAGCGTCGCATACGCGTGAAACGTCGTTGTTCCCCGTTTCGCCTCCGAGAAGTACAGCGCTTCTGTCTCGTCTTCGTCACCGTAGTAGGGATCGAGGTGGAGGTCGGCGACGACCTCCACCGGTCGATCCGGCAGTGTCTCAAGCGCATCTCGTTGCAAGAGCGTGTCTCCAACCGCCTCAACAATATCAAGGTCGAACTGGTCTGTGAGATGTCCCCGAACGGTGTTAGCGTGCGGTGAGTCAGCGGTCGATTCACAGACGTGATTGATCGAGGTCCCGCCGGCGCTGGCGCCGGCGAGGACCTCGTATAGTTTCTCCGTGGTGACTTCGACGTTCTCGCCGAGATCTATTGCCAGTTCCTCATCAAGACTGTTGACGACAAAATTAAGCAGGTGCTCTTCCTCTATCTCGCTGTCTGCTTCGGTAGGCTTCACACCATACCCAAGCAGACACTTCCTCTAATCCGATGTGATCGACTGAACCTCTCGATCTATCTCTTCTGCAAGCTTTTCGATTTCTTTTCGCTGAGTGAGATCGGATTTCTGCGCTTTTCGTGCGAGTTCTAGAAGAGAACTTTCGGCATCTCCAGTATTAAATAGCTCTTCAGGAGTTTCGGTGATTGATTCTATATGATCATGGTTAGAGTGGAAAAAGCCAGAAGCGGCGGAATTTGGGAGTAATTCCGGCCCAATATAAAATGGACTCCTGAAGTCATGGACGCGTTGTTCGATAAAAAGTGTATGCTGCTCCCGTGATTTTTTCCTGATAGATTCACTATCTTCAAGCTCCCTAAACCAGGGAAGCATACCGATATAACCAGACTCCCACTTCCGTCCCGGTGTCAAGGAGAGTGCCAGGCTGTGGAATAAATCTGAATTTAATGCCCCAAGTAGGACCCATGCAGAGACCCCTTCTTCAGGGAATAGCATATTGCTTGCATGCCCGAAATAACCTCCACTTGGATAGTAGCCAAATCGACGTCCAGTCCTTTTGATATATGCCCAAGTAAGTCCCTCCCTCGTCTGATAATCCATATTACGGAGGACAGCACTTGAAGAACGGGCGACTTGTGCACCATTTTCACTCCAATTAATTACCTCATCCACTTGTGGACGTATCCAAACATCTCCACCTGCGTTGGTGAACGGCTTAAATTGCTTATCAGCAATCTCCCACTGCTTGCGGATAAACCGATCATTATTTCCTGTTTGTAAACCGACCTTTACATCTCCAATGCCTTCCCCTTCTATCCCAGGAACTGTTGGATCAATTTTTAGATTTGTATCGTGTAACTTTCGAATTTCTGGTGGGAGTGAATAGCATATAGAAGAACCTGGGACAGAATGAAATTCGGACATTTCAACCTCAAAATATCGTTGTATATCGTCGTCAGACACCCCGAAGGCTGATTGAAGATATTTTGTCTCTTTATTCGATTTTTCTACATCGTGCAAGCGAATAAATGTGCCAATTTCTTGTTGTTTTGAGCTTTTACGGACTACTGTTCCTACGGTGGCAACAGTCGCATTATCTAGGATTCCATATCCGAATTCAGAAAGGAAGTCAAATGATCCTCTCTTTCCGATAAAATCGGCTCGGAATGGTTCAAATGTTTGACTAAAGAGGAACGAACGTGGGACCAGCATACCAACACGCCCTGCATCCTTTGTAAGATAATCACCAACTTCAAAGAAGTTAATATAATATTGGGGACTATACTTATAATTAGACTTAACGTATTCCCGTACTTCTTCTGGCATCCTCCCCCGCGACCCGTACGGCGGATTCATCAACGCCACATCATAGTCTTGCGTCAAAACCACCAGCAGGTGCAGGAAACTCCGGAGGTTCTGCTCGCCAAATGAGTCCGACGTCTGCTCTTCGACGGCCCGTTGCAGGGCCTTCAAAAAGGAATGCAACGACTGATGGGCAGCCTCGTGATAGTCGGTGAGTTCAGATTGCGTTTTACTCGAATCGAACGCCTCCTCGAGGGTTCCCTGCACGTCGAGGAGACTCCCCAGGGCCTCGGTCGTCTGGAACGTCTCGATGATCTCATCGAGGGCGTCCCGAAGGTCGGTTCCCTCGCCAGTGATGTCGTCGAGCACCGCCTTCGCCTCCTCGATCTCTGCGACGCGGTTGTCCGCAGTGACGATCCCGACGTTGGGCATCTGGAAGTCGTCTGCGCCCTCCGCTTCGGCACGACCGCGGGCCTTCAGATAGAGGTTGAACGCCGCGAGTTGGGCTGCCCGGAGGTCGATGTCCACCCCGTAGAGGTTGTTCTCGAGGATCTTCGCCGGGACGTCCTCCCGGGGAACGTCGGGGCGTTCGGTCCACCAGATACGCTCGAGGATGTCGAACGCGTACAGTAGGAAGTGCCCGCTGCCACACGCCGGGTCGATGATCCGGAGCTCGGACGGATCGTCGAACTCGGGGGCCGCCTGGTCCTCGTCGTCGGGGATGAGGTACGTGGCGATGCTGGGGACGTCCGGGGCGGCCTCGGGCGTCGTGGCTCGTTCCTTGCGCTCGTCGATAGAGAGCGCCTCGGGTTCCGGAACGGTGTCTTCCTTGCCCGTGGCTTCAAGATAGAGCTTCCCCAGGGAGTTGTCGGTGAGCATCCGGACGACCCAGTGGGGCGTATAGAACTGGTTCGCCGGGCCGACGTCTCCCGGCTCGAGCGTGTTCTTGGCATCAAGGGCCTCAACGACGGGCCGGTTGTAGTATTCATAGACCCACCCGAGCACGTCGTCAGCCCGCCAGACTTCATCGGGAACCTCATCCAGCATTCCAGCCAGGTCTTCGTAAGTATCGACGTCCGGATCGACGAGACTGTACGGCGTGTCGGTATCGAACAAGATCTCGATGTCCTTTCCCAGTTCCTCGCACTTGTTCTGGTAAGCCGTCAGAATCGCCTCGTCCTCCAGCAGAAATTCCTCGTGGACGAGCGTCTCGGCAGCAGGCGTCAGGCCGTTCTCTTTGAAGACGGTGGCCTCCTCGTCGATGAAGTCCCGGACTTCCATCGTCCGGAGCGCAGCGAGTCGATTGACGATCGTGTAGCCGACGCCCGTGACGTACTCCGCGAACGCTTCGTCCCAGGTGTGGCCATCGACCGCTTCGAGTTGAATGGCCTCGACGAGTTCCTGGATGTCCTCGTCCAGTGCTTCAGGCTCGTCCGGTTCCTCGTCGAGCCCCTTCTGGGTGAGCTGGAACTCGACGTTCTGCTCGACGCGCTCGCGCATGTCCGCGACGACATCCTCGAGGTGTTCGCGCTCTGCTTTGTCCAGTTGCGCCTTCCGTTGGGAGAGAGAATCGCTTGCCATAGGAGGTCCGTATGCCCTATCCGAATCAGACGAGACCCTTATAGGTTGGCGAAGATATCGGCCTGGCGATCGCGCTAGTTATACTGGATCTCACCCACCAGCAGATCGGGATCAACCCAAGAGTTTGTATGTCTAATATGATGGATTGTAGATCGATTAAAATCGACGTGCGAGATAGAGAGGGTGGTCACTCACTCAGTAGACCTTTGTTGTAGAACCCTCCTCTGTAGCATTAAATATCGAGCGGACGAATGAGGATGAAGTTATTTGTGAGGGGGGAATCTAGGACGAGATAGGAGACATGGAAAGCTCTAATCTTGATCCGCAAGTCCAACGTAAGGTTCTCCAGATATTGTCGTCGAAAGGGCCAATGAGCCATGAACAATTGGCTCAGGAACTGGGGTACGACTGGGACGAAATGCAAAAGGTCATTCGTGAAATGCGGAACCAAGATCTTGTTACGATAACTATTGATCGCCGATACGAAGCTGAGTCTGCTCCTTCTTCAGCGCCTGCGTAATTCTCGCATCACATGTCCCAGAATCCGCCTCGAACAAAGAGGGTGGAGAAGTCTCCGAAACGAGACCAGAGGGAGCCCTTTCAACGTGACCGTGACCGAATTTTGTATACGCAAGCATTTCGACGACTGTCTGGTATAACGCAAGTGGCTCGAGCTGAAGAGTCCTATACGTACCATGATAGACTGAGTCATTCGTTGAAAGTCGCCCAAATCGGACGACGGATAGCAGAATATCTCCCCGATAAATCAGCGTCCGAGATCCGACATGGTCTCGAGGTTGACGAAGATGTCACAGAAACGGCTGCACTGGCACACGATATAGGTCACCCTCCATTCGGCCACATTGCAGAGAAAGAACTTGATCGACAGGTACGGGACAGGGGGGTTGAGGAAGGTTTTGAGGGGAACGCCCAGTCCTTTCGCATTGTCACCAATATCGCGCCGCATAACGACTGCGATCGAGGACTAAATCTCACTCTGGCCTCCCTGAATGCGATATTAAAATATCCCTGGATGCGTGGCGACGAAGGCATGGGTGAGAACCGATGGGGGCAAAACGAACATGAAAAATGGGGTGTCTATGAAAGCGAACGTCCCGAATTTGAAGAGGCACGTGCCTTGGAACCCGTGGATAAACGGCAAAGCGCTGAAGCAGCCATCATGGACTGGGCTGATGACTTAGCCTACGCAGTACATGATATGGAGGACTTCTATCGGTCCGGAATCCTACCATTAGAACAGCTCCTTTCTGAAGGTACTCCAGAACGACAGAATTTCCTAACAGATGTAGAGGATGAATTAGGAATTCCAGTGCCAGAAGGGGAAGATATTCTTGATTGGCTACGTAATCAAGGCGGTCGTACTCTCCTCTCACCATTCAAAGGAACGAGAGAGGAAAGACGTACCCTCGATTATGTCTCCTCCACACTCATCCAGAGGTACATTGGGAAAGAAAAAGGTGGGGTATATCTTCAAGATCATGATCCCAGTGAGCCATACCTCCAAATAGATGATGAACTCATGAATGAAGTCTCTCTATTAAAACATATGACTGTATATTATGTTATTGAAGATACGGCTCTGAGAGCACAACAACGGGGGCAGCGAGAGGTTATTAGAAACCTTTTTGATATCCTCTTTAATGCAGTCGATCCTACAGATGGGGAAGACACGGATATCGTTCCAAACCCCTTCCGTGAGGTTGCTAAAGATCTATCCCCGTCAGCCAGTAACAAGCGAATTTGTCGAATCGTAACTGATACCATCACAAATATGACTGAAAAGCAGGCCATACAACTACATGGGCGTTTGACTGGTAGGTCACCGGGGTCTCTTCAAGAGCGCATCCTGTATTAGTTTCTTAGTTCTGTGGAAGTCACGTGTTCAGACATCGTGTAGTGTGACCCCATCAGCTGTCGCTACGTTGCTCGGAGCGAATCCTCCTCACCTTGCTTGAGAAGCGTCGTTGCCGGTCACACTCCGTGCATTTGTAGTTTGACGTCTTTGGTCGTCTCTTTGAGGTCCCGAAGCGACATCGCCCCGCCACCGACGAGATACGCCTTGACGCTCGTTTCGAGTTGCTCCGCGATCGTCTGGAGTTCGGTCTCGATGTAGTGCCGACCGAATCTGGAACGCTCACTCATAGGGTGATGTCATACTCTGCGGCTGTCCGCTTGAACTCTTCCCATTCGGGGAGCTGATCAGTGGTCACCTCGCCGTCCGTCTCCAGATACTCGAGGAGTTCATCGACGACAGCACGCACGTCGAGTGCCGCTTCGGGCTGATAGTGAGCAGCGCGGTCCTGCAACGCCGAGGGCTCGACAGCCTGTTTTTCCATCAACAGCAGACAGTAGGTTCGGTATCGAGGTCCATCATCGACCAGCAAGGTGTGACAGATCAGATCTGCTGGCGTGACGTCGGCAAGCCGATCCGAACGGATGTACTGCCGTTGTTCTCGGGTGAGAAGCGGGACGTCGAACGCTTCGAAGCGCGCTGGGCCAGTCAGATGGAATCCATCGGCCTCGATGTCACCATCGCACGTGAAGAGGTACTCGTCGTGTGTTTCCCAGTGAATGCTGATCTTCCCGGTATGGCGCTGGGCTTCACGACGATGTCGGTGGTGATACAACCCGCGGGCTATCGACGACAGTGTCCGAAATGGGTCGTTGAGTTGGTACTGGGATGTGGATTTGCCGACGATACCAACCTGCTGGAGATCATCCAACCGGCGATACACCGTCGCCCGACTAACCGTACTGTGTTCGGCGATCTCAGTCGCTGTCCGACTGTGGTCGAGATAGTAGAGGATTTGGAGTCCGGAGCCAGCGATCAGCTGGGGAAAGTCCACGTGACTATACTCTGTGAGGAGCGCTTCGAGTTCTTCGACCGGTTCAATATCAGTCGGGACGACGACCTTTCGTCGTCCCTGCGTTTCAGTTCGGACGCACCCCCATGCTTTCAGCTCGGAAATAACGCGCGACGTATGCCCGGGGCTCCAATCGAGCGAGTCAGCAAGCGACGTAACCGACAGTTCCGAGTCGGCTGTCCCTAAGAGATATGAGAGAAGTTGAAGCTGACTCTTCGACATCATATAGTCTCATTTCACGCAAAGGAATTATAAATAGCTTTCGTGATTTGAGACAGCCAGTCGGATATCTTACTGGTGGCATTATAGAACGAAGTGATTTCTATCATTCCTGGGGTGGAAGGATCTGAGGATGATCTCGCGCAGGGGAAACAGGATTACTGTGCTATTCTTCCTCGATCAGGACAACGCTCCCCGACTCCAACGTATCGAGACGCTCTTGCACATCTCGAATCCGATCCAGTACAGTTTTCGACTCCGACAGGAGTTCGTTCACGCGCTCTTCGCTCGGCCGCTCGTCGGAATCGACGACATCGGTGACTTCGTCGGTCACATCTGTGTTCGGTAATTCGTGTCGTAGTTCTTCGGCAACAGACTGGAGTTCCGCCCAGGCATCGTCATCTGCATCCGGCGGTTTCGGATCTTCAGCCTGCTCGATGAGTTGTCGCACCCGCTGTTTCGTTGGCGGTCGAGAAGACGACAGTGCGGTCTCGACGGTTTCCGTTGTCGGTGAGTCCGGATGCTCGTCTCGAAGCTGCCTTCCAGCTTCCTGCAACTGCGACCAGAGACTGTCACCGTCAGTAGCGGCGAACAGTTCTCGGGCGCGCTCGTAGGCCGCTGCCTGTTGATCGACCGTCGTGTCAATCAATGTCGCTTCCGTCACCTGTTCTTCTTCCCACGCCATCTCGAACACCGCTTCGAGATCATCGAAGACGAGTTCATCGAACTCCCCCGTCGCCACGTCGAGAATGCTCCGAACCGACGCTTCGTTCGACCGAAGCCAGTCCGTGAGAGCATCACAGACCTCACTCGGGGCAGAAGCGGAGATTGCCTCGCCAGTAATGCGACGGTATTGCGTCGAGAGTTCGTCCACGCGGTGGGTTTCGGCGTCTTGGATTCGAGACTCAACGGTCGCAACGCTGGGGACAGTGCCACTCTCGGCCGTTGTTTCCATACGGGCGGTGATCGAGGCGCTCGGGTACAGTGCCTCCATCGTCCCCAGTTCGTCGGCAAACTGCTCCCACAGCGTTGCCCCCTCGTCCACGATGCCGAAGAGTTTCCGGGCATTTGCGAACGTTTCAGCCTCTTCAAGCGTCTTCTCGAGATCACCGTCAGTATCGAGATCAGCTGTAGAGAGATCCTCACCAGCAAGGGCGGGATCGATCGTCTCTTCGAACGCATCGAGTGTCACGTCGAACTCCCGGGAGACGCCCTTCAGAGTTCGCTTCACCGTCGCACTGTTCTGGGAGACCCACGCACCGAGTTCTGCCAACCATTCGTCTGGCCCATCCCCGGCTGGCTCCTCGTCGAGAACGGCAGTGACGATATCCTTCACCGTCTGTTGGTCGAATATCTCGACGTCGAACCGAACCTGTAACGACGTCAGCCCTCCTTTCGTGCGAACCTGTCGGCCGATCGCAGCCGGATCAGTCACGTATTCGGTGTCCCGTTTGAGGGCGACTGGTTTGTTCGACGTAGCGAGTGTGATGAGTAGGGCTGCAATCGACTTGCGGGGCGTTCCGCGGTAATCGCCGTTCGCCGTCCGCGTTTGCTGGAGTACCGTCTCGACGTCTACTGCCTTCTGCGATTCGTATTTCTCGATGAAATCGTGACACCAGCCCGTGTCAGCTATCTCTCTGTTATTCGTGTCAACGCCGAGCAGTGCGGCATCTGCATCCGAAAGGGGCCACTCGCCACTGCCGCGGAAGAACTGGGCCATCGCCTTCGCGTCGTCTACCTCCACGAGCGGCTGTGTCAACGTCTTTCGGGACGCACCGAAGACCGACTCGATCTGATCTTCGACGACTTGTTCCAGAACGCTGGAACGTGCACCACGCTGGCCGTGGACGGTATAGACGGTTGCGTCATCGAGGATCGTAGCGATGGACGACTCGATTTCACGCCGATCGGCCCGATGTTCGCGCTCGAGTTCCTCGTGAGATTCGGTCTCCGTGTCGAGCACTTTCTCCATCCCGATGAAATTCCGTATCCGATCGACCAGCGTCTCCGGCACGTCGATCGTAATCAGAATGTGCTCACCGGCGTCGTGGTGGTCGTTCGCGTCTTGCCAGATCTCGACTTGCTCGGTCACCGTCTCGGAATCCTCAGCGAGGACGCGAACATTCAGGGAGTCGTATTCGTGCATAGACGTCCGGCCGACGGGCTCGAGAATGGAGTACGCGTATCGGAGCGGAACGAGACGCTGGTCCCCGATATCGACCTCGTGACGGGTCCCGTCGCTGTGGAAGAAGTCGTCGTTCTCCCGTAATCGCGTTTCCAGCCATGCTGACAGCTGATGGGGCGAGATCTCGCCAGCTTTGTCCTGAGCGCGGCTGAGAATGCTCTCTTGCTCTTCGGAGACGATCGTGTAGACCTCGTCTCCCTGATCAGTCGTTTCGGTGAGGACCTTCTGCTTCTTCACGAGCGTCTCCAGACCGGATTGCGTTTCTTCGACGACGTCATCGAGAGACGTCGATACGTCGTCGATCATTAACCGGGCGAGGTTTTCCGGAGTCGATGGGACGCCACCAGCCTGGTTCAGCAGATAGAGCGCTTTCGAGAGACGTACCTCCCAGACGTCTTCGCCACCGTCAAACGTCGGAATCAGCGTATTGTCGATCATCTCCTGAACCCACAACGGCACGTAGGTCGTCTCTTCGACTAGGAGATCGAACAGGACGTCCCACGGGACGATCCGACCGGCTTCCTTCGACGACCAGCTGAACTTGGTGAACAGCGACCGGACCAGCACGAGCAGTGCCCGGCCCTGAATGTAGTCTCTATCGGTGGTCCGACCCTGGGTGATGAGCGTCTGCATCACCGATCGGAGCAGTGTGAGATCGTATTCCCGGAACGGGTATGACTCGACGGGATCAGGATCGGCACTGGCGACCGAAGCGTACGTCTCAAGTGAGAGATCCGGCATCGACTGCAAGAGCGACGTGACAGTGTCCTCGCCGTCAGGCGTCGATTTCTGGAGCCAACGCTTTCGAACGATGATTTCCGTGTCCGCGCCTTCGAGGCGAACTTGCTGATGGGTCCAGTGATCCGCCGGTGGCTCACCGATGAGTTGCTGGCGCGTATCCGGAAGCGAGTACTGCCCCGTCGTGACGACGACCGGATTCGGTCCACGTTGCAGCGCCTCCATCGTTTCTTCGAACTCCCGGTATCTGTGACTGCTGTCACCGACGAACAGCGCGACCTCGTCGAGGCCGAGCAACAGTTCCGTTCGTGTACTGCCGTCGTTGAGTGCATTAGTCGCCGTCTCGACACGGGAAACGAGTTCGTCGGCGTCGAATGACTCCGGTTCGACATCGTCTTCTGCGGCCTCGATAGAGGCCTTCACTCCCTCTCGGGTGTCCAGTTCCGTCCCGGTCGTTTCGGCCATTGCCGGCAACGCCTCGTACAGCCAACTGCGGAGGGACGCACGCTCGTTGTGCACGTCTTCGAACGTCTTCCCCTGATGCTCGAACTCTTGGAGCGCGTCCCAGACACCGTCGTACTCCATATCGAGCGTCCACGCCCATTCAAGCAACCAGTTCGGGTCGGTTCGATATCCCAATTCACGACCGATAGCCTCGAAGATCATGAACGGCAACGGCGGCTCTTTCGAGGCATCCCGGTCGAGCAAATTGAGGAAAACCGGCTTCAAACGATCGACGTGAGAGTCCCTGATGGCGCGTTGGAGTTCGTCGAAGCCCGGCCACTGGTCGGCGAGTTGATCCCCGAGATATGCGAATTCCGAGTCGTCGTCGGCGAGGAAGCCGACGAGTTTCAGAAGGTGTGTCTTCCCCGATCCAAACGTTGCATGCATGTAGAGGAAGCGTTCGGCTTCGCTCGGATGGGTTTCGACGACGTCGCCGAGCTCCTCAAGAACCCGTTTCGCACTGTCGGTTTCATAGAACTCTCTGACGTCAGTCTCGGCTCGTTCACGGGCGTTGACCTTCTGTACCTCTTCGAGTGGTCGCGTCGGATCGCTATGAAAGAGATCACTGATTGTCATCGTTGGAGATGCACCTCCCGGATCGGACTATTGATCTGATGGGCTGGGTAGTAGTGTCGTGACGGGCCGCCGAAGAAGCTCAATTTCCCGCCGACAACGTCACCCGGGAAGGGAATACCGATGGTGGACTTGACGTTTCGCCGGTCGAGTTCGTCGAGGAGTTCTGACGCACGACTGAAGGGGTACAGGCTTCCGAGGTTAAGCAGGAGCAGTACGTGACTCTGTGTCTTCACCTTCTCTTCGGCGACCGCCTCTTCGAGTATTTGTTGGACGAGTTCCGCGGCAAGGCGGTCTTGCATCGTCTCCTCGATGCGTTCTCCGGCGGAGACCTCATCCTCGAACTCGGAAAGCGGTTCACCGAGATCGACGAGAAGTTTGTACACGTCAGTCTTGGGGAGCAATTCGTCGAGCCAGATCGGTTGGACGGTCACGCCGTCGGGAATCGCTGGTGCTTCGGCCGGAGTGGTTGCCCAGGCTTCCAGACGCTTTGCTGTCCGGTGTTCGACTGCGGGATCGACAGCGGCAATGACGAACGGGTTCCGAATCCCACGCTGACCACGGGCGAAGGTACACAGCTTCTCCTTGAACGAGCGATACGGTGACGCACTCGTCGTTTCGCTCATCGAATGATCACCCCCTCATCGACGTCACTGATATCGAGTTCACCGTCTTCTACGAGACGTTGGAGACGTTGGTTCAGTTTCTGACGGTCGTCGGGAACGATCCCGATCCGATCGACATCTGACGGCCCACGAGTCTCGACTATCGAAGAAAGGGTGTCGAGTCGGGTCGCTAACTCCTGGGGATCCGGTTCGACGGCCATTTCGAGCGATTCCAGATCCGAGATCGTATCAGCAGCGTCGATGAACCCTTCTGCGCCGCCATCACCACCGAGCGTCGTGATCGCGGAATCGATCGACTGGTACCACTGCTTGCACTGGCGCATCGGTGTGATATACGTTTCTTCGAAGGCTCTATGGACGCCAGCCGGGAGATCGGTCGCCGGTACAATCCACAGATGGTCGTCGATCCGCTCGATCAGATCGGTCAGTTGCTTCTCGTCCGTGAACGACGCCCACGCCCGTTCGAGTTCGGGAAGCGGATCTGGAACGAATTGCTCGGAGAACGTACTCCAACCATCCGTCGTCCACCAGTCACCATCATAGGTCACAATTGCACTCCTGCGTTCTTCGAGCGCTTGTTGTGCCTGCTCGTCGATCCAGTCAAATTCCCGCTCTCCGATCACCAGCAGCGCATCGAGACGGTGAAGGGTAGACAGTCGGCGATTCCATACGTCGGTTACCTCGGCAAGCCACTCATCCGTGGCGTTCGTCTGCTCGATCACGTCCTCGATCCCATCTCCTTGGGACTTCACTGTCGTTAGGCGATCTTCCGTTGCCGCGATGCGATCGTCTAAATTCGTAGCGAACGCTTCCAGCAACTCTGTGACGACCGCCGTTTGCACGTCGGTATCGGCAACTAGAGTTACGTCTTCGCGGAGGCCACTGAGCTTCGCGTTAATTCGCTGATTGGCTTCCTGAAGGTGAATCAGTCCGTCAGCGACGGTTTCGGTCGTCTCCTTGAAACCGCCATCCTCCAGAAGTTTCCCGAGCGGTTTGCGTGGGAGGAGTTTGAGCATCGTCGTCGCTACATTGTCGAGATCGAGTACGGCCTCATCTTCGAGGGTGTTCCCGTTTTCGTCGATCGGAAGTAGCCGTCCGTTTCGGCAGAACCCCCAGATGATCGCACAGAGAGCAGGCCGGGCGTCATCGTAGAACGGTTTCTCTTCGACGACACCGTCGAGAACAGTGGTCATCTTGAGTCCACTCTCCCGATCCTTCAGCTGTCGCCCAACGAGAGCCATCACGTTTCGCTGGATCGTCTGCTGGCCTTCGCTCGTTTCGTCATTCGATGTAGGCACTTGAATTTTTTGCGCCCACGTCGGGAGCGGCTCCGTACTATCGAGCTCGCGTAATTCTTGGAGTCGCTCCTCGTTGACCTGGAGCATCATCGGGTGGAAATCGTCGGGGTACGAGATATCGACGGCCGTCTGAACTGCGCTCGACAGAGATTCGATATCAGATCGGTCCTTGACCGTGAACGAGCCGCGTCCCATTGCACTCTCCAGTTTGCTCCGGACAGCGTTCGCACGCTGTTCGAGATCCTGGTTGACTGCTGGCGGGGCATCGTGACTAGCGATCGCATCGCGGAGGGCCCACCACTCGATCAAACTGTTGCGCAAGTCCTCGATTCCGTCTGTGTCGATGTCCCAGTAGAGTGTCTCCTCGTCCATTCTCTCTTCAGTAGCATTCGGACGAAGTCCCTGGATCGTCACATCGACATCAAGTCCACCGTCCGTCTCGAGACTCGTTTCGAGACCGATATCGTCAACGCGGAAATGATACGAGACCGGGTATTCATCACCGGACTCACCATATGGCACAGACTCCGGGAGAGAGAGGTCTTGGGTGATCCGCTCCCAGAGGTGTTCATCGAGGGTCGAAAGAATGTCGTCCCAATCTGGGTTCGCTTCGTTTTGCTCTGTCTCCTCGTAGATGGTGCGTTCTTCTTGCGTTGCGAATCGATAGCGGGGACCGCTCTCTTCCTGAGCCGGTCGTATGAATTTCTCGAGTCGATCGAGGGATTCCTCGACACGGTTAGTCGTGCTGATCCAGGACTGCCCGTTGAGATCAGACATGACCGCGACGGCAAGGTTCCCTTCGTTTTGCGGAACGATATCCGGCACGTGTTTTAACAGCAACACTGCCTTTGCAACGCGGAGGTCGAACTCGCGCACGTCGCTATCACTATCGTTGACTGCATCGACGATACCCGTCGTTTCGTCTGTTCCCTCCAAGACGCGCATATCCTGTGGAAGGATCTCCCGAAGCTCGGGCTTGATCAGCTCGAAGAAGTCTACGATCGAGATGAGGTGATCCGCTTCGGACTCATCCACCCATCGCTCGAGCAATCCATGCATCAGCGCGAGGATGGCCCGTGCCGTCCCAGAGAAAATCGATTTTGCAGGATCATTTGCCTCACGACGCAGATTGAACAGGATTTCCAGGAAGAGCGGCGCGTGATAGGGAAGGAACGGATAGTACTTGACGAGTTCTTCGTCATCGATCTCGTCAAGAGGGGGCTTGGTATTCCGTTTGATCTCATTGTAGACCAGCGACTCGGTCGGTTTTACATCGGCGTCGTCGAGGATTCGACGAACCGCGTCGGACCCCTGCTCTGACTTCTGGAAGAGTCGGCGTTTGGCGATCTCACCGACGTGTTTGCTTGGGAGTTGGTATCGGTGAGGGAATCGATCCTTGACGATGCTGAAATCAGCGCCATGTGCCGCAAACTGTGGCTGAACGTCTTCGATTTTTGCCTGTGCGGTTGCGACTAACTGGATATCGCCGTCCCCGATTTCGTCGACGTTCTCTGCAAGCGTCTGAAGTTCGGTCAGTCGCTCGAAATCCGTCCCGATGAAGAGACTCACTTCGTCAAGTAATAATACCAGCTTCACGGGTTCGCCGAGCGCTTCTTCGCGCTCCTGCCGAAGCGCTTCGAGTCTGCTGACGACTTCTGCTGGATCAATATCCGACGGCTGGAGATCAGTGTAGCCATCCCGAGTCCCAGTGACTTCTTCAAATAAGGCAGGCAATACGACGTCGGACAGCGCACTGTACTGTTGGATATCGTTCCAGAGATCGTCTTCGTCCCAATCATACAGCGGAGCGTCAGATGTTACTCCATTGACAACCCTGGCTGCCCGCTCCTGTCGATTCGACCAGTCTTCGGTCGTTCGATACCAGTCCTCGAAATATGCGACATCGAGCTGCGAAGACAATCCCGTCGAGACGTCGTCTGATACTCCTGTCAGTATCGGGTTCTGGTGAGCGTGTCGAAGAACGATCTCACTGAAACTGCGTTGTTTCTGGCCCTGATATTTCAGGAGGTTCATCGAGACAGGGATAACGTGATACGCGGAGTGAACTCGCTCCCATTGGTCACGAAGATCAGCAAGAGCATCCCCCGGCACCCCTTCAGTGGTGAGATCATTCCAGATATCCTCGTATCGGGTTTCAAGCCAGTTCGTATCAAGCAGCCCGTCAAGGACAGTAAGGAGGTGGCTCTTCCCACTCCCGTAGTATCCATAGAGCCAGTAATTCGAGCCGGTTCGCATATCCTCGGACTCACCGAGCAACCGGTCGATGAAGTCCTCCAAGAAGCGTCGGGAGTCCGCAGTTACGTGATACGATTTGATTGCCTGTCGCCGATGTTGATGGTCGCCCGGGGTTTGCTCTTCGCGGTCAATTCGGACAGACTCCTCGAAGTCCTCCGGGAGGTCCTCGAACCAGTTCGCGGTATCCATCACGTTGACTCACCTCCGGTAACCCATCCGTACGTCTCACTGGTTGGCCGAAGTTGGAGACCGCCAGGCAACTCGACAAACTCCCATGCATCCGTCCGTGCCGCTCTGTCGTATAGTTCGTCCCAGCGATCGCTCGGCTGGAACAGATAGAGCAGTCCGATCGGCGACTCAAACCAGTCGTCATCGCCTTCTTCGTAGGCATACCCCATCGAGACAAGAAGAGGAATTGCACCGAGAGAGGGTGGTTGCTGAGCGACCGTCTGTTGCTCCTCGAGAACGCCGATATCTCGCATTACGGATCTAAACCCTTCATACCAGCGTTCGAGGGTAGAGTCGGCGTAATCCAGTGGGGTACCATCAGCGTACTCGAATTGATCGAGAATCGATGCGAGTGTTTCATTCGAGAAGTCAAGCGGGTTCTGCTGATTCGTTGAGAGACGTTGCGCGTACTGATGGACAACGTAGCGAACGAGTGGATCGTCAGCGACGAGATACAGATAGAGGACTTGGGCTTTGTCCCGCGTTGTGCCACACGAAGCTAACACTGCCGGGAGAACACTCGGATTCGGGAGGCTCGAAGGCGCATTTTTGAACCGTGAAGTAAGCACTCGAAAGATCTTCTGTGAACTCCCCCGAGTACTGCGATCCGAACGACGTTCGCCGAACCAGACCTCCTTTACCTCGTTCCAGTTTTCATGGGCTTGATACAGCTGTGCGATCTCTTGGGCCCGATCAACGAGAAGACCACACATTGTCAGATCCATCGTAACCTCCTTAGAAGAGAACCGGTGGGAAAGAGAAGGAAGGTGGATCTGTCCGCCATCTGGGAGCGTGCTCATGCGATAGTGGAATCAACCTATCCACTTTACTATTTGTGGTGGAGAACGGGTCGTGTTCAGATTAGCTGATTCCGGGCCCGTTCGCTCCTCGCAGAACGGGCGTGGCGGGATTCGAACCACGGTCGGACGTGCTCGCTTCGTTGCGCGCGACCACTCTGATTCGAATCCGCGCCATGCCGGCTCGCTCACTACCTTCGCTGCACGGGCGTGGCGGGATTCGAACCGGACCGAGACTCGCTTCGCTCGTCTCGTAGGGTTCGAACTCCGGGGCCCGTTCGCTCGTCGCGTTCGCTCCTCGCAGAACGGGCGTGGCGGGATTCGAACCCGCGATCGAGAGGTTAGGAACCTCTCGCCCTGTCCGCTAGGCCACACGCCCGCACTCAGAGGTCAACTTCGGGACGAAAAAATGCTTGCGCTTGCCCCCGAGCCTTTATCCACGACACGTCCTGAACACAGGGTATGGCAGACGAAACCACGAGACGGGGATTTCTCGGCTCGCTGGCAGCGGGCGCAGGGATCACACTCGCCGGGTGTGCGACCGCCCCTGCAAGCGAGGCGGACGATCTCCCGGGTGACGTCACAGATCTCGAACCGCTGGAGACTCCTGACGATCGCGGCGACCCGTCCCGGTTCACCGACGTCTACCGGGCAGTCAGGGACTCGGTCGCACAGATCCGCGTCCGGACAGGCACGGGCGTCGCCAGTGGTACCGGCTGGGTCTACGATACCGACGGCAGGCTGGTGACCAACGAACACGTCGTCAGAGACGCGACGGACGTGTTCGTCCGGTTTCGAACGGGCGACTGGCGAGAGGCCGATGTCCACGCCGAAGACATCTACAGCGACCTCGCGGTGCTGGTTCCCGAAGCGGTGCCGGACTCGGCGGCTGCGCTCCCGCTCAGGACACAGGACCCACCGATCGGCGAGGAGGTCATGGCGATCGGCAACCCCTTCGGATTTTCCGGGTCGGTCTCCTCGGGAATCGTCAGCGGCCTGAACCGCTCGCTCCCCGCCGCGGGCGGTAGCGGGTTCTCGATCCCGGACGCGATCCAGACCGACGCCCCGGTCAATCCCGGGAACAGTGGCGGCCCACTGGTGGATCTCCGGGGATCGGTCGTCGGCGTGATCAACTCCGGCGGTGGTGACAACATCGGGTTCGCCATCTCGGGGGCGCTCGCCGCGCGAGTCGTCCCCGCGCTGATCGAGACCGGCGAGTACAACCACTCGTATATGGGCATCACACTCAGACCGGTTACGCCAGCAATCGCCGAGAGAGCAAACCTCGAGGCGGCGGAGGGCGTCTATGTCGCCAGTGCGATCGAGGGCGGGCCAGCAGACGGTGTCCTCGAAGAAGGCGACGTCATCAAACGTATGGGTGGCCAGCCGATCCCGACCGAACAGACGCTCTCGACGTTTCTCGCGCTCCGGACGAGCCCGGGCGACACGATCGAGATCGAAGTCGTCCGCGACGGCCGTCGCGAGACGGTCGCGCTCACGCTGGGCGAGCGTCCGGAGCCACAATTGCTGGGGTGATCGACGCCGAACGGCGCGTTACGGCGGTAGCGAGGCGAAATCCCACCGTCCTCGCAGCTGATCCGCGTCAATCCGCGCGTTCCGGCTGTGACGTCCTTATCGCGGCGCGCGTAGTCGATACGGTTCGTCTGAGTAGCCCCCGGACACTCTCGCGTCGGCGGAAAAGGAGACCGACACCGAGGACGACGTACACGGCGGTATAGACATAAAGGATGGCCATACTCACCTCGGTTGCGGCCGGTTCAGCGAACGTCTGGACGACAGCGAACTCGGCGACCACCTGCGTCACGAACAGCCCGAGCAGCGCTATCGCCTCACGGGTGCTGACCTCGAAGTTGGTCAGGATAGCGATAGCGAAAAAGCTCTGGGCGGCGGTGATCCAGATCTCCACGGTCTGCTTCGAGTCGAACGGGAGCGTCCCGACCTGTCCCGCGGAGAGCGAATAGACGACTGCGAGCGTGCCGATAAGGAGCGTCCACTGGTTGATCTTCGAGGAGATGAGCGCGTTGAACCCTGCGGTCGTCCGCGCCTTGTTCACGAGATACGCGACGACGATCAACTCTGGACTTTCCGAAGCAAGGGGTGCGAGCCACTGAATCATGAAGAACTTGGGAACGCCGTACTGGAGGCCGACGTGTTCGAGTCCTTCCGCGAATGGGTGGACCGCGGTGAAGATAATCGCACCCGAGAACGCGAACCCGAAGAGGACCACGAGCACCCGTGGGACCTTCGGGTACTGCTGGAAGTACGCGGGGACGCCGACGTGCTGCTCGGCCTCGTCAATGTCGCCTCGGACGATAATGAGGAGATAGAGGACATAAATCCCGACGAGCACGAGCGAATCGACTGGTCCGATCCCGCCGCTGAGCGGAACCAGGAACGCGACTACTGTCGCAGCCAACAAGAAGACAATTTCCAGGGAGATACCGCGATCGAGTGTGACCACGTCTGCGAGCGTGCCCGGCCGACGTTCGACCGCCGGATCGGACGATCGTACCGCGCGGTAGATACTGAACAGGGCGATGCCCGACCACCCGAGGCCGATGAGAATACGGTTCGCGCCCGTCATGTTTGCGACGGCGAGGTTAGCCGCCTCGCTCGACCCGCCGCCGGCCTGCCAGGCGTACAGCGCGTCAACGGCGTACTCCGGGGCGACGGCGAGAACCGCCAGAACTGCGATAGCGAAGGCTCTCGGGACGTCTTTCTCGGCTGTCTCGGCGGCCCACGCGAGCAGGAACGCGGCTCCGAGAATGGCCCCCCCACCGACGATGACAGCCAGTCCTGCAGCGATGTTCTCGCCCGGATGGACCGTACCATAGCCACCGTGGGAGAGAAAGGTCCCGATCCAGGGTACTGTCAGCAACACCGTCGCGGTGACCGCAATGAGTGGGTGACGCAATCGGGATGACATTGAGTTGTGCGTCAGCAGAACGCCTCGACGTAAAAATTACAAGATATCACCGTACCCCCCGAAATCTGGTTATATAGCCCTTGAATCGCCAGAATGCTGCTTCTGGCGACTGTTCGAAGAGGCGCGGCTCTGAGGCTCTCAGCTCCGGAGACTCGGCGGTATCGACGAGAGAAGCGGTACGTGTCGCGTCAGGACGATGCGTGGGCTACTATCACTCGTCCGTCACAAACTGAACATCCGCATCGGCTGCACTTCGTTTCACACTGTCGATGCCGCGCTGCACGCCTTGTTTCGATTGATACCCTTCGCCGCTGTCGGCGATGATGTTCCCGTTGCTG
Source organism: Halapricum desulfuricans (assembly GCF_017094525.1). Classification (NCBI taxonomy): domain Archaea; kingdom Methanobacteriati; phylum Methanobacteriota; class Halobacteria; order Halobacteriales; family Haloarculaceae; genus Halapricum; species Halapricum desulfuricans. The sequence continues at coordinate 1,349,549 of NZ_CP064788.1, forward strand.
GCGACGAGGCGCCATCGCCACTCGCCAGCGTTGTCGCGGAAGACCTCGAATGTGGCCGTGCGAGACATATACTACACACTGGTGGAAGAGAGTCTTAAAACAACGGACTGGGTCCCGACATTGCGTCTCCCGATCTTTTGGGGCGTTCGCCGTGCTCGGTCGCACAGGCCCGACCGAGAGCGTCCCTCGTGCCGGACGCTCGCTCGCCCGCGTTAATCGCTTGCCGTCTCACGACTCATGCCGCTCGTCCGCTCGGCGCGTTGCCGACCGACGTGCTGATCACTCGCTGACGACCAGCGTGTCGTCTTCGAGGTAGTGGTCGAGGTGGTGGGCGTCTTCTTCCACTTCGACGAGGATCTGCCGGAGGACCTCGGCGGTCGCGTGGTCACCGAGGTTGGTCGCGAGGTCGACGTGATCGCGGAGACTCTCGATGATCTCGCCGTAGATCTCCAGGTCGTTCTCCAGGGACGTCCGGATGTCGTAGACGTCCTCGCCCTCGGGTTCGACCGGCGCGTGTTCTTCGAGGCTCTTCCCGCTCGCGATCGGCGTGCCACCGATAGCCTGCAGTCGTTCGGCGAGTTCGTCGGCAGCCTCTTCGGCACGTCCGGCGGCCTCGCCGAGGTACTCGTGTACGTCGTGGAACTCCGCGCCCTCGACGTTCCAGTGGTGCTTCTTGAGCTGGTGATACAGGACGTACGTCGAAGCGAGGTCGGTGTTCAGCGCCTCGACGATCTGCTCGGCTTTCCCCTGCTCGAGACGAAGCCGGTTCTCCTCGACGGTGCCTGCCTGCTGGCGGATCTCCCTCTGAGTGCTCATTGCAATCACCGATACGAACGCGATCCCCATATAGTTTCTCAATCCGGAAATGTATTTCTGAAAAGCAAAACAAGAGTTCGATATGGCGGAAACATTTGCGGCAGTCTGTGACGATCCGGGCGTCGTCATTGTCGTCACAGTGTAACTGTCATTGCCTGACGATCGATCAGCTACGAACCGATCGGCAAGGTCTCGACGCCGTTCGACAGCGCCGAAGGAATGCCGATCCAGCCGCCGGTGGCCGACGACGACAGCCGCGAGTACGCCGACGATCGGTTCGTCTAGGAAAACAGCGATCCGCAGTTATTCGAGGCCGAGGTCCGCGAGCGAGTGAGTATGCTGCCAGGCCCCGGTGACCTCGTCGACGTCGAACTCGAGGACGCCGTCAGTCAGGCGGAGTCGAACTGTCTCGTCGCCGATCTCGGCGTCGTGCAGGTGCAATTCGAGGGGCTGATCGAACTCGCTGACCGCGACCATCAGCTCACCGTTCTGTTCGAGCATCTCTTGGAGATCTTCGGATTCCATGGTTCGGATATATGCTTTGTTCGGCCCCGGCAAAAGCGTTCCTCTCCCATCAGTGTTTTTGGCAGGCCTAAAAAGAGGCAGAACCCGCCCGTTCTGTAACCCCTTTACCTGCGACTCCACTGAGGTCAACTGTATGCAAGTCAAAGCGTACCACCAATGTCAGCACTGCGGGCAGGAACTGGACAGCCCGACCGTCTATCGACGGCACGCCCTGTGTGAGTCCTGTACATAGACGACCTGAACAGGCGATTACGATTCTCAACCGGCGGTCTCGGGCTACCAGAGTCACCAGCGGGTCATCTACGCTGTCGCGATCACGATTCACTACTCGAGCAGAAACCGGATCGCGTCGGGAAACCGATCGGCCCACGCCGACTCGTGGTGAGTCGCGCCCTCGTCGTAGACGTACCGGAGTCGCTCGTCGTACCCCATCGTTTCCAGGGTTTCGACCAGCCGTTCGGCACCGCTCTCGAACGCGGCTGACCGGCCGGAGTCGTCCGGGAACTCGTCGCCGCCGACGTCGACGTAGACGCGACCGTCGACGTACCCGGCGTCTTCGATGAACTCGAAAATTTCGTGCCAGGGCCCGCCGACGGCCGGACTCATCGCGCCGACGAACGCGAACGCCTCCGGATCCCGAAAGAACGAATAGAGGCTGATCAGTCCGCCCATCGAGGAACCGAATACACCGCGTACCTCCGAGACACGAACCGTCGATTCGACGGCCGGTCGGACGGTTTCGAGTAGCCAGTCCGCGTGGGCGTCTCCAAGCGGTTCCACGTCGTCGGGCAGGTTGACGTCGTCCGGTGCTTCAGTGTGGTCGTAGAACGGCGCGTACTCGATCGGTCGCTGTTCCCCTGCGTTCGGGATTCCGACGACGATCGCTTCGATCCCCTCGGCCGCCAGCCGTTCCATCGTCTCGTCGACGCGCCACTCGCCGTCGTAGCTGGTCTCCCTGTCGAAGAGGTTCTGTCCGTCGTGCATGTACACGATCGGATACGTGTCGTCGCTGTCCTCGTAGCTCGGTGGAAGATATACCAGCAGTTCCCGTTCGAGATCGAAGTAGTCCGCTTCGATCGGCTCGGAGACGCGCACATCCCCGACGACGGTACTTCGGGGTTCGCCCTCGTATGGCTTCCAAGACACGCCCATGTGACTCCCATAGTATAGCCTGTTGCTAATACTATCGACCGTGCCACTTGATGCCGGCGGAGAAAGGAAGGGAGTTCCCGGTATCGGACGGAAATCAAATATTTCTGTGATCAGCAAACGCCGGAACCGTCGCCTCTTTATCAACAATTTGGGTCACACTCGGTTTGTGCAATAAAAAGAATCACACATCGATTATCCCGAATTTTTCTCTACACCGTCATACGAAATAGCGGTACTTTTAAACCTCGGCCTGCTAATTGGTCACACAGGATGTCCGAAGACGACCAGATGAAGCGACGACGATTCCTGCAGGCGACCGGTGCATCCGCCCTGACTGTGGGACTCGCCGGTTGCAGTGGCGGTGGCAACGGTAACGGCAACGGCAACGGCAACGGCAACGGTACTGAAACCCCGGGCTCCGATGTGTCGTACCCGTACGGGGCCAACGAGATCCGCATAGGCGAGGCCAAGGCCGTGATGGAAGAGGCGGGATACGGTCCCGACAACCGGTTCGAACTGGATTGGCTCCAGTATGTCAGCCCTGCGTGGGGAGAGATCGCGGAGACGGTCCGTGGCCGCCTGGAACAGGCCTATATCGACATGAACACCAGCGAGGCCGACTTCGGGCAACTGCTCGACAAAACCGAGAACGGCGACATGCAGGCGTTTACGCTCGGCTGGGTCGCCGACTACCCGGGTGCGCGCAATTTCCTGCAGTTGGTCGATCCCGAAAACACCATTTACGACGCCGAAGGGATCTCACCTAACGGTGCTCGACTGTTCTGGTCGGAGGACGCCTACACCGACACTGACGTCCGCGACAGCATGACCGAACAGTTCGATCGCATCCAGAACAACCCCGAAAACACCGATGAGGCTCAATCGACCCGCGCGGACGCGACCAGAAAGATGGAGGAACTCATCTGGGAATCCGCCGCGATGCTGCCGATCTACCACAGCGTCGAGGACAGCTACTGGTACGACCGGGTCGACTACAACCCACCGGGCGGCATGGGCGGCTCCCGGGCGAAAGCCAGCAACTCGGTTCGGGGCATCGAGGGCAGCGATACGCTGAACGGCACGTCAGTGACGCTCAACTCGCTGGATCCGATCGCGTCGGGCAACACCTCCAGTGGCAACAAGGTCATGGACCTGTTCGACGCGCCGATGAACTACGTCAACGGGACCACCGAGGTCGAACCCCTCATCGTCGAGGACTACACCGTCAGCGAGGACCTCACCGAGTACGAGTTTACCCTCAAGGAAGGTATCCAGTTCCACGGCGACTACGGTGAAGTCACCGCTGACGACGTCGTCTACTCCATCCGGCGACTCGTCGAATCGCCCAACTCCACGAACACGTACTTCCCGATCAGCGTTCTGAACATCGACCGCGAGGAAGACGACGATGGCAACGTCGTGCCCGGTTCGACCGCCGTCGAAGCCACCGGCGATTACACGTTCACGGTAACGCTGCGAAACGCGTTCGGCTTCACGCTGGAAGTGCTGGCGTATTCGGCGTTCTCGGTGGTTCCGGAAGGAATCGTCGGGGACATCGACGGCTACGAGGGCGAGATGGAGTGGTCGGAATTCTCGAGCAACCCCGTCGGCTGTGGCCCGTTCGTCTTCGAAGAGTGGCAGTCCGGGGTCGGCGGCGAGTTCCGCGCGTCGGCGTTCGCAGACTATCACGACGGCGAGCCGGCGGTCGGCAACCTCAGCTACACGATCCTCTCCGACCCCAACTCCATCTACAACCGTTTCGTCAACGGCAACGCCGACGTGTCGGGGATCCCGACTTCCCAGTACGACCAGAGCCTGGTCTCGATCGAAGAGGAAGACGGTGTGACCCAGCTCGGCACCTACGGCCCCATCGGCAACGACAAGACCGTCAACATGGCCCGAACGCCGACGATCGACACCTTCTACATCGCGTTCAACATGGAAGAAGTCCCCAAAGCCGTCCGTCAGGCGATGGCGTACGTCATCACCCGCGATGACTTCGTCAGCAACGTTTTCAAAGGCCGCGGGGAATCGGCTTTCCACCTGACGCCCCCGCAGGTCTTCCCCGGTGGCGCCGAAGGATACCGGAACCACTGGCAAGAGTAACGGCGCCCGGATCAATATAGTTAAATCTCCCCCTCCGCATTTCTCGGGTGTGCTCGCGTACCATGTCTCCGATTTATAAGACTGACCGTTGCCCGGATCTGGTGCGTGCCGGATCACGAGGGGATACCGTCTTCCCAGGTGGACCGAGTTCGATGTCGCGGTCCCGTCGGGCGGCAGATTTCGATCTCTCTCGGAATTCGCTTGACGCTCCGCCCGATCCAGGGCAGGTGATCGGCAGATGAATCGTTCGCTTTACCTCGTCAAACGCCTGCTGTTGGCGATTCCCGTAATGCTGTTCGGGTTGACCCTGTCGTTTCTGATTCTCTACTTGGGGCCGATCGACCCGGTGGGAACGATCCTCGGCCGGGATGCGACTCCGACGGATATCCGTCAACTCCGGATCCAGCTCAATATCATCTACCCGAACGGTGAGCGGGTACCGCTTTGGGACCAGTATTACAGGGTTATCCGCGACCTGGTCACGTTCCAGTTCGGCGACTCGTGGACGATCAAGCGACAGGTGCCAGTCACTGAACTCATCCTCGGCCGGATGGCCCCGACCATCTGGCTCGGGTTCTGGTCAGTGATGATCGCACTGATCGTCGGGATCCCGCTCGGTCTGTACGCTGGCCTGCGGGCGAATACCTATCGCGACTACGCGTCGTCCGGGTTCGGTATCATCTGGCGTGCCATGCCGAACTTCTGGCTCGCAGTAATTCTCGCCGGGCTGATTTCGGCCGGTGGGGCCCTCGACTGGTATCGGACTTTCCTCGTCGAAACCCCGGTCGGCGGAACACCGGACGCCGTTCGGAACCTCTTTACCGTCCATCCTGTCTTCGAGGGGATCCCGATACTCGAAGCAGTCGGGATCCCAGTCCCGAACATCGTTCCGATGGCGATCGCGTTCAAGTGGATCCTACCGGGTGCACTGGTCCTAGGGTCGTCGTCGATGGGCAACGAGGTTCGAATCGGTCGAACGGCTGTCCTAGAGAGTATCAATTCCAAGTACGTCGAAACCGCCAAAGCTAAAGGGGTGTCGTCACGACGGATCGTCCTCAAGCACGTCGGACGCAACGCGGTCATCCCGCTGCTGCCGGTTATCATGGGCGAGTTCTATCTGCTGATCGGCGGTTCCGTCCTCGTCGAACAGGTGTTCGGGATCAACGGACTCGGTAACCTGTTCTTCAGGGCGGTTCTCGGCCCGGACATCCCGCTGGTGATGGCGCTGATATTCATCTTCATTATCATTCAGATAGCGTTCAATATCACGCAAGACCTGCTGTACACCTACATCGATCCCCGAATTAGCCTCGAGGATACCGAATAACCATGTCTGATATGACCGACACCGGATCAATCCGGAAAGAACTCACACAACGTGACGAACTGTCGTTGTACACGCGCATCGCGAGCGACCCGAAACCGTTCCTCCGGTGGGCTGTCCCGATGCTCGTGCTCATCGCTGTCGAATTCCCGACCTACGCGGGAATCGCGGTCGGGACACTGGACGCAGCAGTCATTGCAGTCACAGGTCTCCTTGAGGTTCTCCTGGGGCTGATTTCGACGGGACTCGCACAGTCGGTCGCCGGCGCGCAGAACGCTGCCGTCGGAGTGCTTCGCGATGCCGGCGGATTCGTCGACGGGCTCCCCCACCTGTTCAGTCGCGAAGTGATCCCGAATCAGGGATACAAAGCGGGGCCGAACGGACCATGGAAGGGTACGTTCCTCGGACTTGAACCAGCATACGCGTGGGCACTTCGGGCGTTGCTCATTGTCGCGTATGCCCTGCTCACGTCCTACTGGGTGTTTCAGGGCTGGGTCGTCTATCGCGCCCACTACCGCGAGGCGGACTGGACGCCGACTGACGATATCGTCGACAACCTCAGGAACCACCAGTGGGGAAAATTCGGACTGCTGGTTCTGGTGCTATTTCTGACGATGGCAGTGTTCGGATCTGCGCTCGGACCGACGACAGTCGAGCAGAACATCATGAGTCCCTACAGCGACAAGATACAGTATTTCAACGGGGAAACCGGAACGGTCGATGACATCTATCCCGGTCAGGCAAACTTCAACTCCAAGTCGAAAGGGTCCGCCGAGTTCAACGTCGGGCCGATGTCATATGACGATTATGGACGATTCCATCCGTTCGGGACGCTCACGAACGGTCGTGACCTGTTTACCTTTATGATGGGGGGTGCCCGGATCACATTGATGGTCGCGGGCATCGCGATCGGCGGCGCGGCACTCGTCGCGGCACTACTGTCGATGATATCGGCGTACTACGGTGGATCGGTCGATCTGGCCGTTCTGACGACTGCTGACGGCGTCGTCTCGATTCCCAGGTTGCTACTGTTGATCTTGATCAGCGCCGTCTTCGCAAATCACTGGCTCGGAAACGTCCTCAATGGCGGGTTCTTGCTGGCGCTCATCTTCGCGTTCACCACGTGGCCGTTCCTGTGGCGTGCAGTCCGTGGTCCGGCGTTGCAGGTCGCACAAGAGGAGTGGATACTCGCGGCGAAGAGCTACGGGCAACAGCCGCGAAAAATAATGCGCAAGCATATGTTTCCCTACATCGTCGGGTATCTGCTCGTCTACGCATCGATGTCGGCTGGTGGCATCATCATCGGTCTCGCAGCGCTTTCGTTCCTCGGCAACGGACTGGGGATCTCACCCCCAACACCGGCCTGGGGACGCGCGATTTCGATGGGTCAGGATTACGTGTCGAGTCCGTCGTGGCATATTTCCATGATACCGGGACTGATGATCGTGCTACTGGTAACGGGCCTGAACGCACTCGGTGACGGAATCCGAGACGCGATCGATCCCGAGGCTGGGAGCACAGAGGGCGAAGAGGCCGCAGCAGGAGGTGGCGGATGATGTCATCGGACAAATCTATCACAATGAGTGACGAAGAACCGATCCTGTCGGTGGACAACCTTCAGACCGTGTTTTACACCGACAGAGAGACGATACGAGCCGTCGATTCGATTAGTTTCGACGTCAGGCTGGGCGAGACAGTCGGCATCGTCGGCGAGTCAGGTTCCGGAAAGAGCGTCACTGCACGCTCGATCATGGGTTTGATCGACGCTCCCGGACGAATCGAACCGGAATCCTCGATCACGTTTGATGGACAGGAGCTCACCGATCTCTCGGAGGCGCAGTATCAATCGATCCGTGGCAGCGGTATCGGGATGGTCTTCCAGGACCCACAGCAGTCGTTGAATCCGGTCTACACAATCGGAAATCAGATCCGCGAGTCACTGCGGATCAACCGCGACATCACGGGGAAAGAGGCGATCGAAGAAGCGACGAACTTGCTCGAATCAGTCGGTATACCGGACGCAAAGCGCCGACTCGACGAGTATCCACACCAGTTCTCCGGAGGAATGCGCCAGCGAGCAGTCATTGCGATGATGCTGGCTTGCGATCCCGATTTCCTGATCTGTGACGAACCGACGACCGCACTGGACGTGACGATCCAGGCCCAGATCCTCGATCTCCTCAAAGAACTTCAGGAAGAGCGAAACCTGTCAATCCTATTTATCACCCACGACATGGGTGTCATAGCGGATGTCGCCGACCGCGTCAATGTCATGTACGCTGGACAGATAGTCGAACAGGCACCGGTCGAAGAGCTGTTCGAGAACCCGAGACACCCCTATACCAGAGCACTCATCGACTCGATTCCGGGCGAACACTCTCGGAAAGAGGGGCTCCAGACGATCGAGGGCAGTGTGCCGACCCCGAACGAACCGGCGGATTACTGTCGGTTCGCACCCCGCTGCCCGAAAGCGTTCGGTGCCTGTGATAAAGTCCCGCCACAGCACGTGTCCGTGAGCGACGAAATCGACCATACAGCGGCGTGCCTGTTGTACCCGGAGGGCGAACCGGAATCGAGTCGAATCGAGACACATCTGGCGAAAGGCGACGGAACGGAGGACGATACATGAGCGAAACGATCGGAGAGTCAAAATCAACCGTTCGGGACGATACCCTGATCGAAGTGAGCGGTCTAAGAAAGCACTACGGCGGTGACGGGATCTTCGCAGGGCCGCCAGTGAAAGCTGTCGACGGTGTCGACTTCACGATCGAGCGTGGCGAAACGCTCGGGTTGGTCGGCGAATCAGGCTGTGGCAAGAGCACGCTCGGCCGGACGTTATTGCGACTCGAAACGCCCACCGAAGGCTCGATCTTGTTCGACGGGACGGACATTACGACACTGTCCGGATCGGACCTGAAAGAGTGGCGGCGAAACGCCCAGATGGTGTTTCAGGACCCCGAATCGAGTCTCAACGACCGGATGACTGTCGGCGAGATTATTCGTGAGCCGCTCGACGCTCACGATTGGAAGGGCAAGCAAGACCGCCGCGAGCGTGTGCTCGATCTGCTGGACGCGGTTGGCTTGAGCGACGAACACTACTTCCGATATCCACACCAGTTTTCCGGCGGTCAGCGCCAGCGAGTCGGGATCGCGCGAGCACTGGCTCTCGAACCGGAGTTTCTGGTTCTGGACGAACCCGTCTCGGCACTGGACGTGAGTGTACAGGCCAAGATTATTAGTTTGCTCGAAGACTTGCAGGAAGAGTTCGACCTCACATACCTGTTTATCGCGCACGACCTGTCTGTTGTCCGTCATATTTGTGATCGAGTCGCGGTGATGTATCTCGGAAAGATTATGGAACTGGGCGAAACCGAGGACCTGTTTCAGAATCCTTCGAATCCGTACACGAAGTCGCTCATATCGGCCATTCCCAGGCCGGACCCGACGGACGCGACGCGGCGGATAACGCTTCCGGGGACGCCACCGAGCCCACGTGACGCGCCCGCTGGCTGTCCGTTCGCGACGCGCTGTCCCGCGAAAATACGCCCCGAATCGCATACCGACCTTGATGAGGACGTTTGGGACCGGATCGAACAGTTCCGTGAAATCATCCGAGAGCGGTCCCGAATGGATCTCAGTACGGCAGACATTGCGAAGCGAGGACTCGGCCGGTTCTCCCGGTTCGACGATATCAACGAGACGGCTTCGGACCTGTTCGGAGACATCGATGTCCCTGCAGATATCGCGGAGCATATCGACGTAGCGGTCGAATACGTCGAAGACGGGTATCCGAGTAAGGCCAGAGAGTACCTGTACGAGGAGTTCAGCAGTGTCTGCGACCGCGAAAAACCGGAAAATCACGTCGTTTCGGAGTCGGATCGGTACAGTTACTGCCATCGCCACACGAACGAGTACGAAGATGTCGATACGGTCCTCTCCCGCCGTACAAGTGACGAGTGAAATATACCGTTCTATCGAGTTCGCGTTTTGGGTCGGCACCGTCTCGGTGATGATCGTTGGCGTGAGCGCGGTAGGAGCCGTGCTCTTCGGAAGCGGGCTGCTGACGCTGAAATATATCCTTTTCGTCGTCGGCTTCGTCCTCTTCGGGATCGGAAGCTTCGGAATACAGCCCAAATCGCCCCGGAAACGGAAGAAACGGATCACTGTCGATTCCGACGATCCACTCGCGTTCGAAGAGCGGATTCAACAGTTACCACCACTCGATGACAATCCTGTCCCGCACCCTGACCGGATCAGCCGGAACATAAAGGTATTCGTGACCAGCCTGGTCGTACTCGGAGTGTCACTGATATTGGAATACGCACTCGGCGTCTCGGTGTGAGACACGACAGTACGCTTTCTACTCTCGGATATCAGTTCGAGACGATATTCGGCACACCGTCGTGTCGAATCCGTTCGAAAGCGTATAGTTGGCAGTACCAGTCGGTGTCGACACGCACACGTATCCGGATACCATTTATTTGTCCGCAGCGAGAGATACAGATATGGTTCGAACAGGTCCGGACGGAGCGGGTCCCGACACGAGTGAGCATCTGGCGCAGGCGAGCGACGAAGCACAGAGCGGCTGGGAACAGACGGTCGAAGACATGCGGCGAATGGCAGCTGACCGAGCGGATACCGGGTACGAAACAGTAACCATCGCTGCGGGGGATACAACCCCGAAGCCGCCGTCGTCCGGGGATACCGACGAGTGGGGGCTCTCGTATGTAGTTCCGAGCAATTTTGCGGACGATTTTCTGGACGCATACGAACAGGCAACGTTCGAGGAAACCGGAGTTTACCAGGCCGAATCAATGGGATTCGCGTTCGTGGTCACTGAGTGTCTCGACCACGACGCGAACATCGCGCTGTTCATCGCGGGAACGTACCAGCTCCAGTTCGCGGCACCGCTAGTTAGAACTGCTATGGATCGCGACCAGATGTACACGCACGTACAGAAGATCGACGGAACGCACTTGGGGACGATTGAGCATGACGACCCGTCAGCTTTTTTTCCGGATCCGGAACGGATCTACGCCTACGAGATGTAGGGCCACACCTGCGATTCCGTCTCCGATCCGAAACCGCTTTTCGGCTCCCACTCCGAGTTGCGGACGCGCGAGGGTGGCTGAGCCTGGCCAAAGGCGGCGGGCTTAAGACCCGCTCCCACAGGGGTCCAGGGGTTCGAATCCCCTCCCTCGCATGAGTGTGCGGCACAACATCGCGCCGCACCGAATCGTCTGGTGGATTCGAAGCCTACCAGTCGCGCGCAGCGAAGCGAGCACGTCTGGGTTCGGTTCGAATCCCCTCCCTCGCATAGCGAGGCCGACCGAAGGGAGGCCTCGAGGAAGCGAACGGCGAGCGAAGCGAGCCGTGAGCCCCAAATGCAGCAGTGGGATTCGAACGAGTCTCACTCCGACTGTCCGTGCGGGCCGGGCGGTCCTTCGAACCCGGTCTCCATCATCTCGCACTCGCCGTTCTGGTTGATGAGGATCCGTCCCTGATAGCCACACGAACCGCTGTTGTTGTACCTGCAGCGCGTGCACCGACACTCGAGATCCTTTCCTGAGCCTGGGAATGACATACAGGCTATTACGCACCAGAGCCCTTGGGAGTATGGGTCAGTGACGTGGTTCAGGACGATCGAACGACGGTATTATCGGCCACCGCGTCTCCTGTCGGCGTATAGAACAGCTATACACCGACAATCCGGAACTCTACGACGCGATCCAGTCGGAGTGGGACTACGACCGGGACTGCGCGTTCGTCCGCGATCTGCTCGATGGCCGAGACCCTGAAGATCTGCGGTTGCTGGAGATCGGGTGTGGAACCGGCGAACACACCCGCCGGTTCGCCGCGGACGGCTACGACGTGACCGCCATGGACCCGAACGAGGGGATGCTCTCCCGTGCCAAGGAGAAAATCGATGTCGACTATCACGCCGCCGGCGTTCCGGGAATCCCGGTCGATTCGGAGTTCGACGTCGTCGTCGCGATCGACGTTGGCGAAGCGGACGACAGTCGATACGCCCGGATCGTGCAGATGAACCCCGACGGCCACGTCTGCGTCGACATGCGGCCAATAACGCCGTTCAACGATCTGGATATCGCGCTGGCGCTGGCCGAACACGGACTCGACATCGAACCGGTCGACGGTTACGGCCCGGATGACGATCGAACTGTCTTCGTTTGCACGCCGCGCTGATACGGGCACGCTCGCCTAGAATCGATACGTATCCGCGTCGTCCCGATCCCCTCCGATCTCCGAACCACACTCGGTGCAGACTCCCAGTTCGGCGTCATAGTGACGGTCACAGACCAGCCGCCCACACCGGTCACAGACGTGGTCAACGTCCGGCTGTCCACAGACGTCACAGAGTCCCGAGACGCTCATGTCTGACGATAGCACGCACGAACGCTTGACACTGGTGGTAGCACGGCTGCCACGTCTCCGGTGCGACCCAGAAGTCCCGACACGCTCTGCCGCTGCCGGGACGTTTAGGCGTCGCCTGTCCGAAGGCAGTCCGTGTACGAATCACGCCTGCTGGTCGGGCTCGCCGCGGCGTTCGGCGGGATGGCGCTTTTGCTCGCGCTCCTCGGCGTCGTCTACAACCCGATCGTGCTCGCGGTCGCGGCAGTGTTCGGTGCCGTGGCCTACCTCCTGTGGATCCACGGCACGGGCCGGCTCGCGGGCCGTCTCTACGCGCGCGTCCAGCGGCAAGCCGAGCGAAACGCGAGATGCCGGGGCGATCGCGACGCCCGCCGCGGGCGGGCAGAGGGGCAACGAGATCGCGGCGGGTTCGGGGCCGGTCCTCGCGGGGACTGGCGACCACCCGGTTCCGGGAGTCGGAGACACCGGCGCGCCGACCAGCGCAGCGGTGGTACGCAAAAGCGACCGCCCGGGCAAACCGACAGTCCGAGCGTCGCGGAGGCCGCCCGCAGACTCGGTGTCGATCCTGAGGCCGACCAGGAGACGATCAAACGGGCCTACCGGGAGAGAGTGAAAGCAGTGCATCCAGACACCGACGGCGGCGACGAAGAGCGGTTCAAGCGCGTCGCGGCCGCCTACGAGCGGCTCAAAGACGAGTGACACGCGACAAGGAACGACAGGGAACCGACCAACACAAGTCGGATATATCGAACGCTCTCACGGACAGATATGACTGACGCGCCGCCGCTCACAATCGACGTCGACGGAACGCTGACCGACGGTCAGGGAGCGATCGATCACCGGACCCTGCCGGCACTGCGGGAGTGGCCCGCCCCGGTCGTGATTGCGACGGGCAAGTCGATGCCGTACCCGATCGCACTCTGTCACTTCGTCGGAATCGAGGGGCGGGTGGTCGCCGAGAACGGCGGGGTCGTCGCTGTCGCCGACACCGACACGCTCCAGTTCCAAGGGGACCGCGAAGCCGCACTGGCCGTCACCGATGCCTACGTCGAGGCCGGATACAGCCTCGGGTGGAGCGAGGTCGACTTCGTCAACCGGTGGCGTGAGACCGAGATCGCAGTCGCCCGCGAGCAACCGCTCGAACCACTGGAATCGATCGCCGCCGACCACGGACTGGAGGTCGTCGACACCGGCTACGCCTATCACGTGAAGTCCCCGGACGTGAGCAAGGGGAAGGGGCTCGAGGTTGTCGCCGGGGAACTCGGGCTCGACCCGGCGGCGTTTCTGGCGATCGGCGACTCGGAGAACGACGTCTCGACGTTCGAGGTCGCTGGCGAGGCCGTCGCAGTCGCGAACGCCGACGACGCCGCGCTCGCGGCGGCCGATCGAGTCACTGAGGCGGCATACGCCGACGGGTTCTTCGAGGCGATCGGTCTCGATCCGGCCTGATGGTGGTCGGCTTTCGCCACCGCTCTGCTGTGATACCGTACTGTTCTGCGGTCGGTGCGGACGGGATGTACTGTAATACGGTCGGTTGTAAGTCTGTTCCAGATCGATCGCATCCGTTATGCGATCGTACCGGTAAATCGTTACAACCGACCGTATAAATCGTTCCACGCATCTGGCCCCGAGATATAGCGATACAGACCTGTACTGTGGCGTATGCGGGGAAGGCTTATAATAGCGCCGCGATTACCCACGCCCATGAGCCCGGACCGGGCCCCCCTCGAACGCGCGCTCGAACGCGGCGAGCAGGAAGGGGGCAGCGTCGAGTTCAAGGAGCGACTCAGCGAGGACCTCCACGCGACGGAGGGGCGATTCGAGAGCCTGGCGGCGCAGCTGCGCCACCGCGTGCTGAGCGGTGACGGCGAGGCGACCTACGTCGTCGGCGTCACTGACGACGGCGGCCTCGCCGGTATCGAACCCGAGACGTTCTCCGAGTCGATGGACGTCCTCTCGCTTCTGGCCGACGAGGCCGGCGCACACATCGCGGACGTCCAGACATGGAGCGTCGAGCGCGGCGGCATCGTCGGCGTCGCCACGATCCGGGAGGGGACGCGACTGGCCGACGACGAGCACATCGTCGTCGGGACCGCGGGCCACGTCGACCACGGCAAGTCCACATTGGTCGGATCGCTTGTGACCGGCCAGGCCGACGACGGGCAGGGCAGTACCCGGTCGTATCTCGACGTTCGTCCCCACGAGATCGAGCGGGGCCTCTCGGCGGACCTCTCCTATGGCGTCTACGGCTTCGACGAGGACGGGCCGGTCCGGATGGACAACCCCGACCGCAAGTCGGATCGAGCGCGCGTGGTCGAGGAGGCCGATCGACTCGTCTCGTTCGTCGACACCGTCGGCCACGAGCCGTGGCTGCGAACGACCATCCGCGGGATCGTCGGCCAGAAGCTCGACTACGGCCTGCTGACGGTCGCGGCCGACGACGGCCCCACGCGGACGACCCGTGAGCATCTCGGCATCCTGCTGGCGACCGAACTCCCGACGATGGTCGCGATTACTAAGGTCGATCTCGTCGACGACGACCGCGTCGCCGAGGTCGAACGCGAGGTCGAGCGACTGCTCCGGGACGCCGAGAAGACGCCGCTGCCGGTCGCCCGCCACGGGGTCGATGCAGCGGTCGAAGAGATCTCCGAGACGGTCGTTCCGGTCCTGCGGACCTCGGCCGTCGACGGCACCGGGCTGGAGACGCTCGACGAGGTGTTCGAGCGCCTCCCGAAGACCGAGACCGCCGCTGACGGCGACTTCGAGATGTACATCGACCGAACCTACAAGGTCAGCGGCGTCGGCGCGGTCGCCTCGGGGACGATCCGTTCAGGTCGTGTCGAAGCCGGCGACGAGCTCCTGCTGGGACCGATGGCCGACGGCACTTTTCGGGAAGTCGAGGTCCGCTCGATCGAGATGCATTACCACCGCGTCGACGAGGCCGAGGCCGGCCGTATCGTCGGGATCGCGCTCAAGGGCGTCCGCGAGGCCGACGTCGAGCGCGGGATGGTCCTGTTGCCCCGCGAGGCCGATCCGACGCCGGTTCGGGAGTTCGAGGCCGAAGTGATGGTCCTGAATCACCCGACGCGGATCGGCGACGGCTACGAGCCGGTCGTCCACCTCGAGACCGTCAGCGAGGCGGCCGCGTTCTACCCCGAGGGCGGGCAGCTGCTACCCGGCGACACCGGCCGCGCGCGGGTTCGGTTCAAGTTCCGACCGTACTGCGTCGAGGAAGGACAGCGGTTCGTCTTCCGAGAGGGGCGTTCGAAAGGCGTCGGAACGGTCACGGACATCACTGGCCCGGAGTAGCCGGATCGATCCGGCAGACCCGCTCGCCGGCGACGACGCGCCGGAAGTTCTCGAAGACGAGCCGCGCCTGTGCGGCCGCGGCGTGGTTGTCCTCCGTGACAGTCTCGAGTGCCGCGTGCTTTTGCTCGTCGGAGATATCCTTCCCTTCGATGACCCACCGGGCGGAATCGAGGTCGTATTCGGGATGGAACTGGACGCCGTAGGTGCGCCCGAGCTGGAACCCCTGTAGCGCCGCGTCGTTGCGCGCGATCACGCGTGCGTCGCCGGGGAGTTCGACGACGGCGTCGGTATGGGTCTCGAAGGCGGTGAACGTCCGTGAGACGCCGTTGAACAGCTGAGACGCGCCGGCGCGCCGGACCGTCCGGTAGCCGAGTTCGCGCTCGCCCATTGCCTTGACGCGACCGCCCAGCGCTTCCGCGAGCAGCTGGTGGCCCCAGCAGACCCCGAGCATCGGGATCCCGGCCTCGTGGGCCGTTCGCGCCCAGTCTTCGACGTCGGCGATCCACGCGCGGTCGTCGTAGGCCGAACACTGCGAGCCGCTGATGATCGCGCTGTCGAAAGGGAAGGGGCCGGGCTCGGGCGGTAGTTCCCCCTCGCTGACCTCGAAAACCGTCACCTCGCCCTGCAGTTCCCGCCGGAAGTTGCGTCGCACGGGCGTCTCCCCGACCGAGGCGTCGAGCAGCGCGAATTCGACCATTGTATTGTAGGGTACGCGCACAACAGCGAAATATGTTGCGCCCCGAACGGGCCAGCGGCGCTACGCCGATCCAGTGAGATCCGCCTCGAGGACGAAGAACGGTTCGTCGGAGATCACTCCGTCGGCGGCGACCGCCTCGAACAGCGCCCGCGCGGCGTCGGGCCCGTCCCACACGCTGTGGCCGTAGACGGCCCACGTCTCGACGCCGTCGCCGGTCTCTCGTTCCCGCTGGCGCACGCGTGCGGTCGTCGCTCGCGTTCCCGTCTCGTCGTCGGTTTCGATCGGGACGGGGTCGGCTCGAGACGCGCCGTGCGTCCGACGCGGCGAATGGATAGATAGAAAAGTGCTGACGGGCAACCGTGGAACATGCACGTCCCGACAGAGCTATCGTCATACATTCGCGTACTCAAGCTGGCGAGTACGCCCTCCTGGAACGAGTTCTCGCAGGTGGCCAAGATCGCCGGGGCCGGGATCCTCCTGGTCGGCTTTCTCGGTTTCTTGATCTTCGCGTTCATGTCGTTCGTCCCGGGTGGTCCGTGATGGGAATCTACGCTGTCAAGACCACGGCAAGCCAGGAACGCACCGTCGCGGACATGATCATCAGCCGCGAGGAGGAGGAAATCCACGCCGCGCTCGCGCCCGACTCGCTGACGAGCTACGTGATGGTCGAAGCCGACGACATCTCGGTCTTCGATCGGATCCTCGACGAGATCCCCCACGCCAACGGGGTCGTTCAGGGCGAGTCCTCTATCGCGGAAGTCGAGCACTTCCTCTCGCCCAAACCCGACGTCGAGGGGATCGCCGAAGGCGACATCGTCGAACTCATCGCCGGCCCGTTCAAAGGCGAGAAAGCACAGGTCCAGCGCATCGACGAGGGCAAAGACCAGGTGACCGTCGAACTGTACGAGGCGACGGTCCCGATCCCCGTGACGGTGCGGGGCGACCAGATCCGCGTGCTCGACTCCGAAGAACGATAGGACTACGACGAAGGTTGCCAGCACCACCGAATAAAAACGACGAAGTTTTTTCTACCGTCGCTGCACAGTAGAGGACGTGACAGATACGTTGCCGGTCCACGTCAACCGGGGTCAGTTACACGGACTTGAGGTCCCGAACGAGGTCGAGGTGAGTGGATCGTTCGACGTGGTCCTGCAGAACCACGGGGAGTCGGTCCACGTTCACCTGCATCTGGACGACGCGCTCTCCGATATCGCGACGCTGGCGGCGAACAACCACCACGTCGCAAGTGACTCGTCGCGGCGTGTCACCGTCGACGTGTCGGGATCCGGACCAGCCCGTGGAAAACTCAAGGTCGTTACTGCCTACGGTGCGACGACTCGGTACGTAGACGTCGTCCTCACCGAACCCGAAAACGAACGGCGGGACGTCACCGTCGACGAGTCGCTTTCGAAACCACAGCCGCAGGCAGTGTCCGCCCACTCGGGGACGACCGATCCGGGCGCGTCAGATTTCCCCCTCCGTCCCGAGATGGCTGTCCTCGGACTCGGTGGCGTCGCGCTGGCGATCGCCGCCGTCGCCGCGCTCGTGCTTGACAACACCGTCGTCTTGCTGGGTTCATTCGTCGTTCTCGCTGGTGTCCTCGTCGCTGTCTATCAACTCATACGGTAGCAGCCAAGCAGCGTCCGTGCTACTGGTGGCTAGACGTTCGTAACGATAGCTGGCACGACGGGGTGCCAGATCAGTTCGAAATAGTATCGTCACCAGTATGCGCAAACGTCGCCGGACATTGCGTATGCCGATCATACGGTCGGTTGTAAGTCTGTTCCGGATCGATCGCACCCGTTATGTGATCGTACCGGTAAATCGTTACAACCGACCGTATCAGTCGTGGGTCGCCGGCATCACGTTCTCGGCCACCGATTCGGGATGGGGCCCTCGCATCGAAGCGTCTTCCGGTATCGCGCTGACGGCGTAGAACGTCGTCTCCGGGTCCCGGTGTTTCCGCCAGTGCCACCAGGTCTTGGCTATCAGATAGAGCTTGCGGGCCCGACTCAAGTTCGCGTCCCGACCGATCGTGTCGAAATCGACCTGACGGATCTTCCGGTGGTGGTCGGCATAGAGGACGGCAGCGAGCAACACCGCGAACTGACAGTCGTCAGGGAGATAGCGGATCCCGGCGACGCCGTCGCGGTAGAGGCGCTCCGTTCGGGCCATCTCGGCACGCATCGCGGCCTTGAGCGATTCAGTGGCCCGGCGCTGGACAATGTCCTCCTCGCTGGCCCCGAACTGTTCGAGCGTCTCCAGCGGGAGATAGATTCGACCGTATTCGGAGATGTCTTCGCCGACGTCACGCAGGAAGTTCGACAGCTGGAACGCCTCTGCCAGCGACGCCGCGTGTGGTCGTGCCGTCTCCTTCTGTTCGGGATCCATCACGTCCAGCATCATGTTTCCGACGGCGACGGCCGATCCGCGCATGTACGCCTCGAGGTCCTCGTAGGTCTCGTAGCGGTCCCGCTCGATGTCCTGCTCCATCGCGTCGATGAAGGTGTTCACGTCCGCGTCCCGGATCGAGGTCCGTTCGTGCAGCGACTGAAACGCCGACAGGACGTCGTCGTCGGCAGGCTCTTCGCCCAGTGCCTTCGCACGGAACGATTCGAGCCGTTCGTACTGCGCTTCTGGCGGGAGACCGTCTGCCTGATCGACGACCTCATCAGCGATCCGAAAGAACCCATAGAGGACATAGGTGGGTTTGCGAATGCGCTCGGGGAGCAACCGCGTGGCATAGTAGAACGTCTTGCCGGTCTGCCTGTGGATTTCCTTGCTCGTGGTGATATTGTCGTCTAACATCGAGATCGAAGGGTGTTACTTCCTACTGGGAGTGAGAGACAGTTAGTTCTTTGCCTGACAGAAACCGACACCGGGAACGGGGACGTGTCGAGGGGTTCGTGTTGCAACGGTACCCGCTCATATGTGGGCCACAAGAATAAGTCGAACACCCAAATGGTTCGGGCAGCGCGAACGGTCACGGGGCGCGCTGACCGGGCCGCGGCGGATTCACGAACAGCGCGTCAACGACCGCGATCGCGCTGAACACGGCCCCGAGACCGATAGCCACCTGCACTGAAATCGGCGACAGATGTCCGAACAACACCGCACTGAAAAACGCCAGCGGAATGGCCACGAGGACGACGTCGTACCGACTCAAGTCGGGGCCCGTCGCGCGTGTCTCTGACTGCTGTTCGGCCGGTTCGACGTACCTGTCGCTCGTAGCCATTCTCAACACACCTCCTCACGTAGTACTATGGACGATTCCGACTAAAAAACTTACGGCGATATAGTTCTCCAAACACACGAAATGCCTTTCTCAAACTAACTTGCTGACGCAGGAGATTATTCTTATATTATTTTAGAATATAGAGCACGACAGGGGCGAACATAGCGTGTCCGAAACAGCACAATAGATAGTCTCTGCGCCGACAATAGGTTGTGTATCTCGCAGCGGACAGAGCGGGAATGTCCTTCTGGGGCTTGTACTCCGGGGTGTCAACACACGTGCGAAAAGTTATAGTGTCAGCCTCGACCGGCTCCCGGACAGATCACGGGAAAAGGCCGGACTTCTCGGCGGCGTCGAGCACGCGCTGGATCGAGACGGTGTACATCGCAGTCCGGAAGTTCGGCGTGCCGCGCTCCTCGTAGGCGGTCGTCATGGCGTCGAAAGCGTCCGTAACGAGCCGTTCGAGCTCCTCGTTGACCCGCTGTTCGGTCCAGCCGAAGCGCTGGCGGTTCTGCACCCACTCGAAGTACGAGACCGTTACTCCGCCGGCGTTTGCCAGGATGTCGGGGACGACGTAGACGTCACGGTCGGCGAGCACGTCGTCGGCGTCGGGCGTGAGCGGGCCGTTGGCCGCCTCGATGATCACGTCGGCCGACACGTCCTCGGCGAGGTCGGCGTCGATGGCGTTCTCCAGTGCCGCGGGCACGAGGATGTCGACGTCCAGCGTCAGCAGTTCCTCGTTGGTCAGCTGCCGGCTCGCACCCTCGTAGCCGACGACGCTGCCCGTCTCGGACTTGTGCTCTTTGACCGCGCGAGCGTCGAGCCCGTCGGGATCGTAGACCGCACCGCTGGAGTCGCTGACTGCGACGACGTCCGCGCCCTGGTCCTCGATCAGTCGCGCACCGATCGAACCGGCGTTGCCGTAGCCCTGCACCGCGACGGTCGCCTCGGAGATGTCCCGATCGAGGTACTCGAACGCTTCCCGGGCGGTGATACTGACCGACCGGCCCGTCGCCTCGACGCGACCCTTGCTGCCGCCGTTGTCCAGCGACTTCCCGGTGACGACGCCGGGTTCGGTCGTGTCCTCCAGGGTCTCGTAGGTGTCCTTGATCCAGTCCATCTCCCGCTGGCCGGTGTTGACGTCGGGAGCGGGGATGTCCTTGTCCTCGCCGATCAGCGGTCGCAGTTCCGTCGCGAACGTCCGGGTGATCCGTTCGAGTTCGGACTCGCTGTACTCGGAGGGGTCGATCTCGATACCGCCCTTGCCGCCGCCGTAGGGGATGTCGACTGCCGCGCACTTGTACACCATCCAGCCCGAGAGCGCCTTCACTTCCGCGCGGTTGACGCCCGGGTGATACCGGATCCCGCCCTTGTATGGGCCGCGGTCGCCGTTGAACTCCGAGCGATAGGCGCGGAACGTCTCGATCGACCCGTCGTCCATCTCGACCGACAGCGTCGTCTCGAGCACGCGTTCGGGCTGTTTGAGCCGATCGATCATCCCCTCGTCGGCGTCGAGGTATTCGGCCGCGTCGTCGATCTGCTCCTGTAAACTCTCGAATGGGTTTACTTCGTCCACCATATCCTACCGGAAATCGACGACTGGCAAAAAGTTACCGTTCTCTCCCGCATTCCGATAAACGATTGAACATTTTCCAGAGCGGTACCAGTGGCGCCGTTTCGCATTGGCTCCACAGTCCACGGGGCGAGGTCGAATCGCTTAAGCGGCTGTCACCACCCATGGACGGGTATGTCGCGCTGGTTCGCGCCGGGGACGTGGTGGTACGCGTTGCCGCTGTTGCTCATGGCCGGTCCGTTCATGTGGGTCTTGCCATCGGTTGGAGCCGGATCCGCCATCGCGGGACTCGCAGTCCTGTACTTTCACCGCGATCCCGACCGCGAGACGCCCGCGGCGGGATACGTCTCGCCGGCGGACGGGACAGTTTCAGTCGTCCGCGAGGAAGACGGTCGCCTGCGCGTCGGCGTGTTCATGAACGTCTATCACGTCCACGTCAACCGCGCTCCGACCGCCGACGCGGTGCAGGAGACGACGCACGTGCCCGGCGCTCATCGACCGGCGTTCTCCAAGGAATCGGATCGCAACGAGCGGCTTCACGTCGACTTCCCCGACTACCGCGTCACGCTGATCGCCGGTGCGTTCGCCCGCCGGATCCATCCGTACGTCGAGGCCGGTGACACGGTCGAGCGCGGCGAGCGTATCGGACACATCTCTTTCGGGAGTCGCGTGGACGTGCTGTTCCCGCCGTCAGTGACCCGCGAGGATCTGGTGGTCGAGCGCGGCGACTCAGTCCGGGCCGGCGAAACCGTGCTCGCGGACCCGTAGCTGGCTGTCTGGGCCTCGCCGCCTGCTGTCCTCCTACCGCGCCCACTCGACCATCTCGGCGTAGGTCTCGTCCGTCGAGAGCGCGTCGGCGTCCCCAACCAGAACCAGCGACCGCTTCGCGCGCGAGAGCGCGACGTTGATCCGCCGGTAATCCTCGAAGATCGGTCCGTCGAGGTCGCCCGTGGCGACGAACGAGACGACGATCACCTCCTTGCTCGATCCCTGAAACCGGTCGACGGTATCGACTGCCACGTGGTCGTCCAGTCGCTGACCGATCTCGGCGACCTGCGCGCGATACGGCGCGATGACGCCGATGTCGTCCCGGGAGACGCCGGCCGAGGCGAACTCCTCGACGACCTGTGCGACCGCATCGGCCTCCTCGGGATTGGTGTTCCCGTGAGCGTGACCACCCGGATCAACGAACGCGACTCGACCCCGGAGCCGCTCCGGGAGTGCGGACGGGTCGACGCCATCGAGGTCGCCGACGTGCCGGCTCGCGACCTCGCCGGTGGCAGGACGCAGCTGTCCGTCGTAGAACGCCTGCGAGGGGAACGCCTGAATGCGCTGGGCCATCCGGTACTGCCGATCGAGCAGGACGCCGGCCTCCGGGTGGGCCTCGATGAGCCGCTCGAAAAGCGACCGTCCGAGGTCTGCCTGTGGGTGTCCGCCACTCTCCGCTCCCGTCTTGCCGTCCGTTCCGCTGTCTTCGGATCGCACGACCGGGGGTAGCTGCCGGTGATCGCCGATCAGGACGAACCGGTCGGCGAGGTTCGTCGCCGCGAGCGTCCCCGGTTCGGTGAGCTGGCCGGCCTCGTCGACGACGGCCGCGTCGAAGCGCTGCTCGCGAACGACACGCGAACCACACGAGGCCGTTGTCGCCGCCACGACCGGCGCGTCTTCGAGCCTGGTCGCCAGTTCGTCCGGGTCGCCGGCCTGCTCGAGCCTGAACCGCTGCATGTCCTCGCGGACACCGCTCTCGGTCCCGACGCGGACGACGTCAGTGAATCCCTGTTCGACCAGCGCCTCGATCGCGTTGTCGACGGCCCGGTTGGTGAACGCCGACAGGAGCACGTGCTCGCCGCGATCGACGAGTTCCCGGACGATCTTCGCGAGCGTGTAGGTCTTGCCCGTGCCGGGTGGGCCGTGGACCAGCGCGAAGTCCTCCGCGCTGACCGCCCGCCGAACGGCCTCGTCCTGGGCCGGATTGTTGTCGACGAACGTCTCAGACGGACAGTCGAATTCCGGATCGCGTCGGCCGAAGAGCACGTCTTTGGCCGACTGGGGCTGTTTGAGCACGGCGTCGTGCAGCGCGGTCAACAGCCGGTCGGTCGACAGCTCCGAGGGGTAGATGTCGAGCCGGCGGAGTTCGACCGGTTCGTCCGCCGTGACGACGATCTCCTGACCGCTCGCCGACCCGTCGCTCGAACTGTCGGCGTCCGGCGACGGTCCGCCGAGCCGCTCGACTCGCGCGAGTTCGGCCTCGCCCCGGATCGGGTGGCCGTCGCTGGCCAGCACCACGTCGCCTTCCCGTATTTTCGAGGTCGCGCCCGTGCCCGCGGCGCGCAACTCCCAGCGGCCGCCGTCGATCTCGCGGCGTCCGAGCGGCTGGAGGTCCACGAGCGCGCGGTCGTCGTCGGCCCGTTCGGTCGGGCCCTGCCGCCAGAGTTTGGCGTACTCGCGGTGGACCGCCCGGCGTTCGGCCTCGATCGCCCGGTAGAACCGATCGAAATACGCCCGCTCCCGTTCGGGGATCGGACTGCCGACCTGCCCGGCCTTCGACTCCTGATCGAGCCGCCCGGAAACGGCCATGCAGGTGTCCTGCTCGAAACAGTACTCGCACTTGGCGTCGCCCTCGTAGCCCGTCGGGACGTCGGTCCCGTACTCCGTCGCTGCGATCGCGTTCCGCGCACGGAGGACGAACTCCAGGAGCCCGGACCCGATGGAGAACTCCTTGGCCGGCGAGAGGTCACCGCCTTCCTCGGCCCGGTCGACGGCGGCGTTTTTCGTGTACAGTAGCGTTCCGGTGTCGGGCGCGGCCGCGAGCGCGGAGGGCGTGTCGGTATCCACCGTGGCCCCGCCGTCGCCCATCATGCTCGCGGCTGAAGTCTCTTCGGCCGCTCGCTCGCCGAGGATCAGCGCGTAGGCCGCGGCCTGGATCTTGTCGTGAAAGCGCGGCTCCCGTCGAGTGTTCTTGCCCGTCTTGAGTTCGACCGGCATTCCCCGGCGGACGGCGTCGGCGCGGCCCTTGATGCCGTATCGCTCGCTGATCAGGGTCATCTCCGAGCGCCACTCGTCTCGCTCCGTGAGCGTCCCCTGGGCGAGCCAGCCCTCGATGGCGCGGGCGTGATCGCGCACGTCCTCGGCGACACTGTCGCTGTCCCGGCCGAGCAGGCCTAGTTCTAACCCGGCGGCCTCGACCTGCTCCTCGACTGCGGTATCGATATCGCGCCCGCGAAGCAGGTCACCGAACACCTCGTGGACGATCGTCCCCTTGACGACCGGGTAGGCCAGCGGGAGCCCGTCGATCTTGTTGAGGTAGTACATCCGCGGGCACTGCACCCACGCGCGGACGTCGGTCACGTCCACGACGAACTCGGGTTCGACGACCACCGTCGTGTCGCTCCCGGTAGTGTACTGGGTCTCCCCCTGGTAGGTTCGCTTCTCGGCGTCGTAGACGGCCAGCTCCATCCCCGGTTCGAGTTGCTCGGCGTTCTCGACCCAGTCGCCCCACAGCGTCACCGTCGTCGGTTCGCTGCGGCCGCGGTCCGACCGGACAGTGACTTCACAGAGCTCGCGCTCGCCGTACTGCGTGCTGACGGTCTCGGGATCGTCGACTTCGACGACGACACCGCGAACGTTCACGGGTCCAGTCTGGACCGCACCGGGAAAAACGCTGTCGGTGCCTAGTCCGGGGCGGCACTCCTACGGGGACGTCGAAACGTTCTCCAGGCGGAGGGCGGTCAACTCCACGTACCGGTTTCCGGTCGGACAGAGCTCAGGCTGGCCGGGATCGGACCCGTACCACTCGACTGTGACCCGATCCGGCCCGGAGAGTTCGAACCCGATATCACCGGGCGGAACCGTAACCGAATCGCCGCGAGACAGCGTCTCGTCGTCGCTGATCCACTCGCGACTGGCCGCGTCCGGGCTGGTTGCGCTGCGAACCGAGACGACGATCCGGTCGGTCCCCGGACCGCCGACCGTGTCCTTGCCGACGTACGTCGCCGTGACGGCCGAGCCGTTCGTGGAGACGGTAAACTCGGCGGTCGGCGCTTCGACCGTCCCGGTCCCGCCACAGGGTGCGCCGGGGACGACGAACAGTCCGGCGTACGCGAGCACGACGCCCCCGAGGAGGAGCGCGACCGGGCCGAAGACGACGACGGCCCAGCGCCGACCTGTGACCTCTGCCATCGGTAGTGGTTCGCCCGCAGTGGCAAAGAACGCGCCGGTTCCGATCGACATGTTCATTCTCCGTCAGACACAACCCTCGAGTATGCGCGTTCGTGACTGGCAGGACATCCTCGAAGACGTCGTCGAGAACGACAACAATCCCGACCAGTGGCGAGCGGTCGGCGGCGACCGCCGATCCGGCATCGGCGAGGACCTGTATCTCGCCCACCCCTCCACGGGCGTCTACCAGCTGAAGACCTACGCGAAAAACCCCTACGAGGTCGAGGGGGTCGGCACGCAGGTCGCCCGGCGGATCGACGACGAGATCGATCCGCTGTTCCCCGAGGAGGGCAGCGGGCTGTTCGGCGTCCAGCAACCGATCGAAGACGAACGCGAGGCCGAACAGAAGGCGAAGGATCTGGAGACGGTACTCGAAACCCACGCCGACGCCCCGACGACGCCCGAAGCGCTGTTCGAAGACCTCATGGAAACACTCGACAGCCCGGCCTACGGCCCGATGGAGTTCGACACGCACGGCCGTCCCGACTCGATGACTGACCTCACCGACACCTTCGAGGAAGCGGAAGAGCTGCTCGATGCCGAACTCGAAGACCTCATCGACGAGGGCGTGACGCGCGGCTTCCAGTGACGAGCGGTTGTATTCACTGATAGTGATCGTTGTACCGATTTACCGGTGCGACCGCACGGCTTCGTGCGGTCGACCCGAGACAGACGTACAACGGCCACGCTGAAACGACGGTGCAACCGACATTTTGAAGGTGTGATCTGCTAGACTCTCAACCGGTTCGCGCTGCGGGGCCGTCTCATCGACGAGTCGCGTGCGCGGCAGGAGAACAGATGTCACAGAATATATTCACGACACGGCAACACTGGTGGAACGACGGGCTGCCCGACGGCGTGCCAGTAGGCTCTTCGATAGTTATCACGGGGCCCGGCGGCACGGGCAAGCCGATCCTGGCACTCGGATTCGTCGCCTCCTGGATCGAGGCCGGTGGTAGCGTGATAGTTGCGCCGTTGCAGTTCCCCGACCCAGCGTTCGTCAACGGTATTTTGAACGATCTCTACGGACTCGATCCCGGCGCCCACGAGCGGAGCCTCACTCACGTGGCGTTGGATCCGGAAGCTGACGGTCTTGAGCAGCGAGCGGACGGTCAGCTGACGGCAGATCTGGTCCGGCCCGACAACTGGGATCGGCTCCTGAAGACCGCCTCGCCGGCAGTCGAAGACGGGCCCGGCGTGTTGCTATTCTCGACGGCACTGAACCTGCCGTTGCTCTCGCCGTCCTATGCGGAATCGTTGCTCGATCAGTTCGAAACGTTGTTCGACGACGAGTCGCTCACGACGCTGTTCTGTGTCTCTCGATCGATGATCGAAACCCGCGCTCGAGATGTCGAGTCGATGGCTGACGTGCTGGTCGAAGCCAGCGTTGAGAGCGACCCCAAACGACTGCAGTTGCAGGTCGTTCGGGCGCCGGATGTCGCATCCGCATCCGAAACGATCGAGACACCGTTCGCGCCGGACGAACTGGCTACGATCGAAGAACTGGCCGACGAATATCGCGTCACACCGGTTCAGACGATCCGAGATATCTGAGTATAAATAATTATGGTTTACAGATACACAGCGTGCGACCCAATAACGAGGGAATAATTGGAAAGAAAGCCAATATTCCGCACGTTTGTCTGTGGCTTGCGGCCAATTCTCACACAACGCTTTTACTGGACTGAAACTATTATTCATGTATGGACTCCGTCAGTCCCACCGGCCGAACGGGCAGCAGCGTCGAGATGCAGCTTGCGGACCCGTGTTCGGAGACATTTTGCAAAATGGTGGGAACTAATGGCTCGACAAACTGGACGGAGTTCGCACACGGATTTCGTGCTCGACCACGGTATCGTCGACGTGTGCGTGAATCCCCACGGGCCACGGGAGACGGCCGCCTAGCCTGATGAGCAGTTCCCAACATCCGATCGCGCTCGCCATCGAGCGACAGGTCGGGGGTGCGACCCGACTGCTGGCGACGGTCATGTGGCTCCCGCTAGTCGACGGTGTGTTCCCCGCGCTCGTGCTTGCGGGTGCGATCGACGGCGTCGGCGGTATCTTCGAGGTCGGACTGCTCGTCTTCGGCGGCAGTGCGACCGTCGCGGTCATCCTCGCTGACATGGACGGCGGCCCGCACGAGCAGGCTCCGAAAGTCTTTGCCGTCGGGGCCGTGCTCGTCGTCGTCGCCGGGATCGAGGCCGCGCTCGCGCCGACCATCCAGAGCCTGCTCGATCTCCAGACCTTTCAGCGGTTCGCGGCCGTCGTGATCCTCGCGGTCGCCGCAAAGACCGCGAGTTCCCGTCTCGGGGAGCTGCTTCCCCGCCCCGCGATGATCGTCGCGCTCGGGTTGCTCGCGAGTCTCGAACCCGCCAGCGCGACGCTCGCGTTCTCGACCGATCCCGGACTCGTCGTTCGCGGTGTCGCCGCCGGGCTGGTCGGCGCGACCTTCGCGTTGCTGGTCGCGCTCGCGGGCCCGGTCCTGCGCGGAATGGTCGATCTCGATCGGTTCCGGTTCGGGAGTGCGGTCGCGCTCGGGATGCTCCCGCTGTCGATATTCGGGCTCGTCCCCGGCGACGCCCCGATCGCGCTCGTCGTGCTGGCGCTGACGGCACTGCTCGCGTTCGACCCCGACAGTACCGACAAGCGCGCCTCCGAACCGGCGATCACCGACGGCAGCGGGCCTCGTGACGACGAGCGCGACGAAGTCGGCGACAGTGACTCCGACGAGCAGCATCGTGCCCCATGGCTATAGTCGCGTTGTCGCCGTCGAGCGACAGTCTTAGGAGTTTGCTTGCCCTGGCAGGTGTATGAGCGAAAACCGCGTCGTCCAGGGGCGGATGGTCACCCCGAAGCGACTGGCCGAACTGATTGAAGGGGAGAGCGTTATGGACGCCGAAGCGATCGAAGACGCCGATCGCGCCTGTCCGGAGTGTGGCGGTGACGTCATCTCGGTCGGGTACATGCTCTCTGTCACCTCGTTTGTCACCGGATACAAATGCCAGGACTGCGACTGGGCGGCGACCGACGACGAATGATCGCCACCCGAAGACGAGGGGAATCGAAATCCCTTTAGGGGAATTGTGCTTACGGGTGGATGCGGGGTCGTGGCCAAGCCCGGCATGGCGACTGACTCCAGAGGCACTGACGCCCGGGACGAAACTCCAGACTGATATACTGAGCGACCGACTGATCATCGGTCGCGCTGATGACCCTCTGGAGTTCCGAGGCGTCTACCGGAGATATCAGTCGATCGGGGGTTCAAATCCCTCCGACCCCACTGCGATTATCACTCTATCTTATCGTTTCTTAGAGGTGTCTCTCGGAACCATCCAGCGGGGTGGTCGGCGTGAGCCAGGCCGTCCCTCAGGGGAAAGAACTCCCCGAGACGGTCGTTCGGAACCGCTCGCAGTACGCGAAGACGCTGCACCGTCGAGATCCCGACGCTGACGAGCCGCGGCCAGCGTGTCCGACGCGCAAGTCTGAACACGACTACACGGAAGTTCCGACGGCCGCCTACCGGCCGCACTACAAGCTCTGCCAGAACCCAGAGTGCTTCGGGGGTGAGTGGCGGTGACCGAGTTCGTCCGGGCCAGCCGTCTGTACGACGCGCAAGCGAGCGAGCGCGTCGAGTGGGACTGGTCGAAGATGCAGCCGCTCGCGGTGAGCCAGCAGCGCGTCAAACGCGCCGTTGAAACCGTCGAAACGGGGGGTGGGAAACAGTGAACGGGGGAACACCCACGCACGGTGGGGATTCCCGTCGGACGATGAACTTCGGCGGGCAGACACTGGGGGGTGACACCAACAGAGTGGGGGAGAGTTGGTATCGGCAGCCCGCCATCCGGTGCTCAGTTCTCCGAAACTGTAAATGTATTGGGGGTGTACCCACGTGAGCCGGCACGTCAAACCCGCGCCCCACGAGGGCGACGTCCGGTTCACCTTCGGCGTACATCCGAAAGAACACGTCACCGATCACGGGCTCGCGCCCTACTACGCGATGGACAGTCTCATCAAAGAGTGGGGCGATCGCTGGGAGACCGAGGGCAAACCCGCCGAAGAGATCCAGTTCCAGGGCGAGACCTGGGCCACTTGTTTCGACTACTCGAAGAGCGGGCTCGATCCCTGGGACAACCCCGACTTCGAGCTCGAGCAGGTGCGCGAGTTCCAGTTCTATTTCGTCTCGAAGGACTCGCCGACCTACGAGGGCGTCCGCGCCGATCGCGACAAGCGCGTGAAGGGCGGGACGATCACCGTCCGCCCCCGCTGGCCCGATCTCCGCTCGGACGGCGAGCCGGTCTCGGTGCCGGACTACGGCGCGCCATACATCGACGTCCAAGTGCAGGCGTCGAACATTCCCCACGAGACGTATCTGACGCTCGTGAAGCGCGTGATGGACGCCTACGGGATTCACAGCCGGTACTTCGATCACCCACACCCAGACAGCCACATCGACGACCTGGCGTACTACGTGCGCCTGAAGCGATCCGAGAGCGGGCCGCTATACGCACCGGACGGGCCAATCGCGCGAGCGCACACGCTGATTCAGGGCGATCGCTCGGGGTATCGCAAGCACGTCGAAAACCACACGAAAATCCCCGGCTACTACGTCACCGCGACAGTCGAAGACGAGAAGGCCGGCGAACTGGTTCGCGGTCACTCTCTCGGGAAGGAACTGAAGCACTACTACCCCGAGGAACCCCAGCAGTACGCGCCGGACGAGGCGCCGTATCACCCGAAGTTCGAAGTCTCCTATCAGACCAGCCGGACCGACCAGACCGTGCGATGGGACGATCTCGAGGATGCCCGGCGCGAGCTCGAGGAGACGATCCTGAACTCCCTCGAATGGGCCGGGCTCGCGACGACCGCCGCGAGTGACGCGTTCGTCGAGTTCGATCCGTACTGGGATGTCGTCAACACCCACAAGTCTCGGAAGCTCGTGAAGTGTCCCCTGCCGGAGATCGAAGACGAGCAGGAACACCGCGTGATGCAACTCTGGGGAGACATGACCGAGGCCGACCGGGACGTCACCGAACTGCTGCTGACCGACGGCGGGAAGGTCTCTCCCCAGGAGGCCGCCGAGAAGACGGGCAACACCTACCGAACGATCCGCGAGGTGACGAACCGAATGGAGGGGTTGATCCGGCACACCTACGGCGAGTTAGAACTTGAGTCGAAGAAGATCCAGCAGGAACTGTTGAAGCGAGTGCGCGCGGCGGGCGATCGCTTCGAGCAGGAGATCGGGAGCGCCGCGATGGAGCTGGCTGACGTCGCCGAAGAACGCGCCCGTGACGCGTGGAGTCGCCTGCGACGCGAGTACGCGATTAGTTCCGTCGATCGCGATGACTGCCGGAAACTCCTGAAGGTCGGCTACCAGCCGGCCGATCGGGAGGAGGCGCGGAATATCCTGCGGGAGATCAAGACGACCTACCAGGAGCACGTCGAGTCGATCATGGCCGGCGTCCACGTCGTCGTGACGCTGGCCGACGGAACGCGTCGACGAGTTCGTGACCTCGAGCAGGCGTTCCAGAAGTCCGTCGAGAGCCAGCAGCGCGAAGCACGTCACAACCAGCAGGCGCGGGAGATCTTCGACTTCGAAGCGTGGAAGGCCGCCGGGTGTCCGCCGGCCGATGAGTGGGACACCGGGTAGCGCCGCGCCCCGGATAGAGGCATCTCTCTCATTTTTACTTTATTTCGTGTTTTAGACGTTGTATAGTGGGTGAACCCCGCGTTTCGCGCGGCTGGGGATCTCGCTGACGCTCGCCCCCAGCCGCGCGACCAAGGGGAAACCCGGAAAGCAAGTTTCCGGTTTCCCCTTAGTCGTGTGGCTAAGGCCACCTCACCAAAATACACCGCCCACCTCTGGCGGAGCCAGCGCGAAAAATTTTGACCCCCACCTTTCTCTCGAGATCTCCCCCGGATCCCACTCTCGGCAGAACCCTATTCAGAAAGATCTCTCTCACCGCCTCGTATTGTATAGGTATATCCTGCGTTCCGGGTGCGGGTGAACGTGAACGCGGCCGCGCCGTACTGCGGCCGCGCGGTTACGCGGTTGGGTCGTTTACCAGATCGCGGTGTTGACCCTCGCGCCATTCAGAGACGCGATCGGACACCCAGCCAGCAGAGTAGCCCGCGATATCGCCCGCTTCACGGTAGGAGACGCCAGCATCGTCCGTCCAGGGTTTCACCGCCCGGATCGCCGTCGCGATTGCCATGTCTCGCGTCGTGTCCTGATCGTCGCTGTCGTCGTCTTCGCTGTCCTCGAGGGTCACTTCGAACTGTGACGCCTCGTGTTCGTCGTAGTCTTCGGGCGTGTCCGTGACGCCCTGGTACTCGGCTGCTTTGTCGAGTCGATCGCGACCGCCTTCGCTTTCGTAGATCACCATGCGGCCGGGATCGCGACGAGACGGTTTCTCTGCGACCAGCGTGGCGAGTCGCCGGATCGGCGCGCCCGTGTCCGACCGCTCGTGGCCGACGATCATGACCGAGCCCTGTTTGGCGTAGCGGTCGCCGTCCTGCTTTTTCCGGACCATTTTCAGATCCTTCGCGAACTTGTTGGTTCCCTCGGTGTCCTGGCCTTTCGTGGTCAGCGTCTGCGAACCCTCGTCGATCAACCCTAAGACCTGGCCGCGGTGATCCTGCATGGCGTCCAAGAGCTCATCGCTGGTCGTGACGGCGACGTCGGTGCCGTCCCACTCGTGGATATTCGAGACGACGATCCCGTTCGTGAGTGCTTTCCAGATCCGCGCGGCGTCGAGCGCGAGCGCGGTCTTGCCCGCGCCCGGCGGCCCGTTCACGAGCGCGATGGACCCTTCGAGCGCGAGCGTTCGTGCGACGCGCATCTTCGCCTCGTCGCCGTCCTTACTGTGATCGACTAGGCCGACCGTGAACTGCATCTGCGAAACGTTGCCCTCGTCGACCGCCTGGTTGACTGTCTCCGTGCCGGACGGCTGGACGAGATCTTGATACGCCTCCGAGTCTTGAATGTCGCCGTCAGTCGCGAGCGCCAGCAGATTCAGGACTTGGAGCCGCCGTTCGTCATGGACGAGTCCCGCGTGCGGGTAGGCTTCCGAGGTATCCGAGAGATCGACTTTCTTGAGTCGTTCTCGGAGGTTCGCCGCCGCATACGCTTCCTGTTCGTTGCTATTGCTCATCGGTGCCTCCGTCAGTGGCCGCCGGGGTCCGAGTCGGCTGGCCGGGGTCGAGATCGGGATCGGCCGGATCGGTTTCCGGATCGGTCTTCCGTCGATCCTGTTCGTTCAACTCGGCGGTGAGATCGACCTGCTCGAGGACGTCGTCGATCCGATCACTGAGTGCGGTCACGTCTAGGAGGCTCGCGCGGTTGTACTCCTGGACGAGCAGGCGCGCGTTCGCCATGACCGCCTCGCGGACGATCGTCTCGGCGCGGGTGACGAGCACGTCCCGCTCTTTGGCCTTCTCTTCGAGGTGATCGCGGATCTCGTCGATCTTCGCCTGTTCCTTCAGAAGTTCCTCGTCGCTAGCCGAGCCCCGCCAGGACGCCTTTGCGAAGTTCGTCTCCGGATCGTACCACTCGACGCCGTAGGTCGGGTATTTCGTTCCGGGCCACTGGTAGAGTTGCCCGCCTTTGACAGTCAGATTCTCGAAGGCGGTCGGGGAGAGTTCGTAGATCCCACCCTCGTCATCGCTGACCGCCGGCTGGACGAGATACCGTTTCGGTGGGTCGTAGAGCCACTGGTAGATCTTGACCAGCGGGAAGTAGCCCGCGAGTCCGAGCAGGACCGCCGAGAGCAGAAACACCTTCTGCTCGCGTCCCAGGGAGATCTCCGGGAGGGAGATCCCCAGGAGGGTCAGGGCCGCGACGATCGTCCCGACGACCAGGAGCGCCGCGAGACCGATCCAGTTACGATACGCTTTCAGCAACTCGACGGCCAGCTCGGCGCGAGACTTTCCTCGAGATTCGTCACTCATGCTATCCGCTCCGTTCGTTCTGTGCCACCGTTCCTGAGTCGATACGCGAGCAGGGCCGCGACGACCAGGACGCCGGACGCCCCGCCGAACGCCGCGACTTGGACGGTCTGCCAGGTACTCTCAGAGTCGAACCACTGAACTTGACTGGTCAGCGGGACCGCGTACAGGGTCTTTTGAGTGGCGATCGACACGCCGACGAATCCATCCGCGTTCGTGACCGGAATCGAGATCTCGGTACGCTCGCCCGGAGTCACGACGACCGATCTCTGTGGAACCTCGCCACCCTGAACGAACGCGCCGGCATCTGTGAGCGTGATCTTTTGCGTTTCCTCGGATTCGATCACGACTGTCGCCATGCCAGCGTCCCGATCGTAGCTAGCCGAGACCAGCACGGTCGAGTTGTCGATCCGTTCGTGGGTCTCCCCCGCATCCGGGGTGGGGGTTTCCGTCTCGCCGGTGATCGGATCGGTCGCGTTGTCGAGATCTTGTGCGACCGCGCCGCCGGTCGAGAGCGATACTACAATCAGAACCGTCAGTAGCGCCGAAAAAGCGTGTTTCATGATTAGGACGTGATCGCGTTAAGGATACCGAGACCAGCGACGAACCCGCCCGCGTACAGCCAGATGTTCTCTGGCAGACTCGGGCCGGATGGCCACGAAAAGCCACCGCCGCCGGCTTTCGCTTCCTCGTATTTGTCGATCAGTTCTTTCTGCTGTTCGAACAGTTGATCCCACTCCTCTTGAGTGATGTAGTTGTCGTCTTTCTGTGGCGTCCGGGACTGACCGGGTTCGACGGGCTCGCCGTTTTGCGTCTCAGTGACCGTAAACGGTTGCTGGATGCGTTGAGTCGCGTAGCGCGACTCAGTATCGAGCGTGATCGTGATCGACTCGACTTCGGTAATCTTGACTTCGAGCTTGCTCGATAGGTCGATCTCCCAAACCGTTGTGCCGCTGTCGTTGGTAGTCTTGTTTACGTCGGACGCCCGGAACGCCGCCGTCTCGCCGGCGGTCGTTTTGACGGTGTAGATCAAGACAGAGGGATCGTCTACCGGCTGGCCGTCCACGACTGTCGGATCAGCGGTCAGATGGAGTAGGCCGCCGTCGATCCCTTTGTTACTGTCCCAGTCCGTCCACGGCGTCGACCACTCTGCGAGGTCGTGGGCCATGTACACATCGCCGGAGACAGCGGAGGGATCGAGCGAGTCGCCGGGCGCGAGGCCGCTCGTCGCCGTTGAATCGGTAAATCCGAGGAACCCGGCCATGATCGTCCCGTCGTCAAGCTCGATCGTCGCTTGGTTGTCGAGGTCAGCGGGGATGTTGAGAGACGCGAGGTCAGTGACCGCTTGCGGCACCGAATCGTCGGTCATGTTAGCGAGATCGACGCCGCTGATCAGTTGCGACGTGTCAATCTCGCCGGCCTGGACCTTATCGTAGACGTTATCAACCCAAAGCGAGAGGTCAGATAAGATTTGACTTTCTGCATCTTTGAGTTTTGTCCAAAGACCATTCCATTTAGCATGCTCAAGATAATGGAAAGAATCTCCACCAATACCAGCGACAGGCACATACGGATCAGAACCGCGACCCGGTTGATTATATTCGGCCTGAAGTTTATTGAACTCATCGCCAACAGGAGAATAGAAACGTTCGGCTTTAGCGGGATAGTCAGAACTATGCGCTTTAAATTCAAATCTCATACGTTGCACATCTATAGAAGACCCATCAGGCAAAGTTACAGATTGAGGAGAACCAGTTTCAATAATGTAATAGTCCCTAACATCGTCTAGATATGCACTTGAGAAGGCGTGGTAAGCATCGGTAAATAGATCTTTATAGCCAACATCGGGATGTGATACCAAAGTTGATCTCGCATTGGCGAATTCATTTACAGACTCATTCCACGACTTGAGGAGGTTCTTTTCAACCGTGACGAAATGTTTGTTTGCGGCTTGTTCGCCAGCGGCCTGTACCTGATCTTTGGTTTTCTGGTCGTTCAGCGCCTCTAACGCGGCGGTTTTCGCCTCGCTAAAGGCCGCTTCCGGCATGTAGTTGAGGATGTTCTGGTTGTCCACAAAGGTGGACTGATTGACCGACTTGCGCTTTTTGGCCGTGGAGTAGACCTGCTGTTTCAGCGTCTCGGGCGTCAGTCCTTCCGGCGGGTCGTCGGAGCCGATCACCTCATACTCGCGGAGCGCCCACCCGGTCGCCGCCGCGCCGCCAACGACAGCGAGCGCGGGCAGGAGTGCCTCAGACTCTCCGACGAGCGACCGATCCGTACCGAGACCGGTCGCCAGCGTCCCGCCAGCGACCGCGCCCGCGCCGGTCTTGAGCAGGGTCCGGCGGGAGAGAGTCGGGTTCTGGTTAGTTGCCATAGTATCTCCCGTAGGCCAGTCCACCCCCGCCGATTAGAGCGAGCGCGAGACCGAGGATAGTTGTTGAGTCGCCCGGCAGAGCAGGCATCGAGACGCTACCGAGGAGATCGCCCGAGCCGCCACCGCCAGCCGAGACGACCTGCACCTTCGCTACGTCGATCATGTCCGCACCGTCACCTTCGACCAGCACGCGGTACTCAAGCGACGTGTTGATCTGGCTGTATTCGTACACGTCGGTCGTTGTACTGGTTGTATTGAGGGTTCCAGTCCCGACTTGGGTCTCGGTTCCGTTGTCGATCTCGTAGACCGTCACGGACGCCGTTTCATTCGTGACGTTTTCAGCGATGACTTGCAGGCTCTCGGTCTCGCTGTCTGGCGTGACCGTCTCGTTGATCGGCATGTCTGTACTGTTGACTGGTTCGTAGGTCTCTGCCACCGCGCCGCCGCTCGCTCCGAGCAGAGTCAGACCGAGCAGGGCGACGACCGCAATCGTACCGAGTAGTTGTTTTCTCATGGATGAATCACCCGAGGTAACTCAGAGTCGAGAATCCGACTGTTTGAAGCACGAACGCGACGAATCCGCCCCACGTCGATCCCATCAGTAACGTCTTCATGAGGGGAACGAACGGAGGCGAGACGACGAGCCACACGACGACGATCACGAGCCAGATCTGCATGGCCGACCAGCCGCGCCAGCCGAGATCGTTCGTCCACAGGACGTAACCGATCGCGAGCACGGACAGCATCAGCCCGATCGAGATCTGGGAGGTGTAGCCGTCCGCGCTGAATGAGTACAGCACGGTCGAGAGCGAGATCCCGGCGAGCGAGACCGAGAGGAATCCCAGCTGGCCGAGCGATCCGAGCATGAAGACCGGGAGCACGAGGAGATCTTCGCCGTCGAGCGCGAGATCCGTCACTTCGATCCCTCCCACACACGGCGCGCGCACGTCTTGCAGACCGATTCGCCGAACACGCTGTGCAGCGAGGCCAGCGTGCCGCATCGTTCGCACTGTCCAACTCCCGTATGTCTAGGTTGTGTTGACATACGGGCGTCCGTCTTTCAGCATCCGGTAAAAGACAGGTGGGGAGAACTCACTGCGACCCGGTTTTCGGCACGACCACACGGGGTTGCGCGTCGAGATCTCGGCGATCCTCGATATGAACACGAGCGCGAGGGAACCCGTGTTCATATTCGCGCTCGCGAGCGCTGGTCGGGTGGGGTGGTCGGCATGATCGTGGCGGTGGTCGTAGCGAGGTTTATAAATCGTGGGTGTTTCAGTGACCGGAAAATCCTAGGATGTGCGTCTCGTGTTCACGAGTATGGCCGACAGTTTGCGGATACGGTTCGACAAAGCCCGGTATCGAGAAGACGCGATCGAGAAGGCTGCCGATTTCTACGACTGTAACAAGAGCGACGCCGCAGCCCAGGCGTGTGAAGACGTCGTCGAGATCGTGCGCGCAGCCGAGACCGTCCTTGAGCGTGAGGACCTGACGTTGCAGCAGCGCCGGGAGATCGCCGAGGAGTTCTCGACGCGCGTGACCGAGTTCGACGTTGAGCTCACCGTCGAGCGCG
The DNA here is from genome assembly GCF_017094525.1 of Halapricum desulfuricans. Lineage (NCBI taxonomy): Archaea > Methanobacteriati > Methanobacteriota > Halobacteria > Halobacteriales > Haloarculaceae > Halapricum > Halapricum desulfuricans. Next base: position 1,386,785 of record NZ_CP064788.1, read on the forward strand.
AATGAACTCACCCGCACGCGGGGTGGGTGAGAAGGGCGTTCGTTACGGGATCTCGTAGGTGCCGACTGTGCTTGAGGAGTCTCCACCGTCAGACTCCCAGACGACGCGAATCTCGTCGCCCGAGTCGAGGTCAGCAGCAGTGTGGTTTACAACACCGATCATAGCACCTGACGTGAACGGTGCATTGTCCGAAAGTGTTTTATTTGTGAGGTCGCCCGATTTGATGCTCAGAGAATCGTTTTCAAGCGTATCCCCACTCTCGTGGTAGATTGTGACGGCAGTTCCATTGTCTTCGAAGTCGAGCGTCGCCGTCGGTGTCGTTGTAGTCGTATCTCCCAGTCCGAGCACGAACGACGCGATGACCGCCGCGAGGATCACCGTGATCGCAACCATGAGGATCACGCCGATCACCGGACTCACCGCGTCGTCGTCGGTGAAGAGTTCTTTCAGTTTCATTGTATTTCCCGCACGCTTGCTGCGTGCGTAACCGATCAATTACCTCCAGGGGGTATAAAATCTATGGACCGTCTGACGTTTCCAGGGTGTTTTCGGAACGAGAAAGAACCGTTTCCAGATCTGAAAGTGACTTGTTCGTGCCCGACTCTCTCAGTCACTATCCGTGAGAATCTGGAAGCCACTATTCTCAGTCGTGAAATCAGCCGCGTGAAAAGGTGATGCGCTGGCGTGCACACCACAAGTGATCAACAAACTGTCTTTCGACAGCGTGCGGGATAGGGCCATTCCAGGCCCATCGGGATTTATTTGTCTGTGATAAAATATCTATCGCTCGATTACTCTTCGAGCTCGTCAGCATCGAGATCGCCCGCGAGATACGCGCGTCCCTTGTCGGCGATCCGGTACAGGCCGTCGTCGACTTTCTCAACTAAGTCCGCTTCTACCAGATCCGAAAGTCGACGAGCCACATAGTGGCGGGAGTAATCTGTGTTCTCTGCTAATATCCGCGGAGAAAGCGTTAGATCGCTATCTTCGAGGGTTTCAAGTAGACGGTCATCTGCTTGAGTCATCCATGAAACCCTCGGACGGCGCATACCACTTGATTTCGTGCCGGTTCAATAGATGCACCGATCCGTGGCAATTCAGTATACATTCGTGCATCTGTAAAACAACGTACGTTGATTTTAAGTGAGGTGGATCCAACAGTCCTGATAGCAGCGACACCCTCGGCGAGCCGGTCCGAAGAAGGAGTCCGTCGGCCAGCGCCTGACCGCCGGCCGGTGTCGCGTGATGACACATGATCACGACGTCCGCCCGCCGCCTTAACACAGGTGGCCGCGACCGCACGTATCGCCCGCGAGACGGTTTTACTTTCACCCGCCGAGTCGCCGATTTGACGGGGACGGGGCCGCGAACCGGTCACTTTCACTTTCACCGTCCGCGTGTGGGTTTCCGTTTTTATACCCCCGCCCGTCAGTCCCGTTCGGCTATGTCGAAGGTAACTGTCGAAATCGAGAGCCGGAGCGACCGCTGGCGCTTTGTCTGCCCGCGCGGTCACCGGAGTTGGGAACCGACGAATCACCACTTCTGGTGTCAGCAGTGCGCGCGGATGGACGGTGTTGATGGGGTGTTCCACGAACTCCGAGACCGCAAGAGCGGTCACTTGATCGAACGCCACGAGGTGCGACTGCTCGACGAGGTCGGGCCGTACGATCAGGATCTCGACCGGAGGGGATCGGCATGACGACTAACTCGTATTTCGTCGACGATGACCGGCCAGCTGTCAGTTACGGTCCGAAGCCTGGCCACGGTGATCGATGGGTGCTCGCGTTCAGTGCCGAGGGCGAGCGCGTTGAGCTCGAACTCGGCGAGCAGGCGATGTACGATCTTTGGATTGAGGTCCGTGGCGTCCCCTGGCCGCACGCGGACAACCACAATCGTCTCGTCCGACAGGTTGTACACGCCGCGAACGGTGCCGATCGGGAGATGCTCGAGGACGCTCTCGAAGCGCTGGGGGTGCCGGCATATGAGCGATAAGAAACCGACGCCACCTGTCCCGCCGGCCGATCACCAGCGCGCCCGCGAGCTCGACGAACGCGGGAGTCGCGTCATCGAGCGTGAACCCCAGGATACGACATGTCCCGTCTGTGGAGGCTCGATTTACTACGAGGAAGTCGCCACCGGCGAAGTCATGATCGCGGCGTGGGAGTACGACGAGTGGGATAGTGATGAGTACCGACTGTCGGAAACGTACGAGCGCACCGAGCAGTATCAGCAGTGCGAGCGCTGTGGATGGAGGATCGACGTATGACCGTCAAGCAAGACGTCCCGGATCTCGAGATCGCCGAGGCCGTCGATCTGTTCATCCGCCGGAAACGGCCAGACTGGAACGGAGGTACCGAGCGAACCTATCGCCGGAATCTGGAACTGTTCGTCGAGTACACCGCCGAGCGCGAGCTTGAGACGCTTGATGACCTTTCGCGTTGGGACGTCGGGGCATACACTGACTGGTTGCTCGAGCAGGACTACGCGAAAGCGACAGTCGCGAGCCGACAGAAGAGTGCCCGGACCTGGCTGAAGTACCTCGCGTCTCAGGGTCTCGTCGAGCATGGCCTGCATACGGCAATCGAGACGCTTCGACTCGACGACGAGGAAGAGACGTCGGACCAGCAACTCGCGCCTGAGGACGCGCGCACGCTGTTGGCGTTCTACCGAGAGAGCGCTGAATACCGGGGAACCCGCCGACACGCGATCCTCGAAGTCCTGTGGCACGTCGGCTGTCGAATGTCCGGCCTGCGGGCTCTGGATCTCGGCGACTACGACGCCGAAAACGGCGACTTGCTGTTCCGGAACCGGCCTGAAACCGACACTCGTCTGAAACGTGGCCGTACACACGAGCGGAACGTCACGCTGTCCGAGGAACCGCAGGCCGTGCTGGATCTGTACGTTGCTCGCGAGCGGATCGACGTCCGCGACGAGCACGGGCGCGAGCCGCTGTTCACGTCCCAGACCGGTCGCCCGACGATCGGAACGATCCGGTCGTGGATGTACGAGGCGACCCAGCCCTGTATGGCCCGGGAGTGTCCGCACGGGAAGCGCCGGCCGAACTGTGCGTTCGTCCCGCGCGACCAGGCCAGCCAGTGCCCGTCGACGCGATCTCCCCATCCGATCCGCCGGGGATCGATCACGTGGCAGCGGAACCTCGGCTTTTCGGCCGAGACGGTCGCCGAGCGGGCCGCTGCGACGCCGTCGGTGATCCGGCGGTACTACGACGATCCTGATTACGACGACGAGCTCGAGCGGCGACGGTCCGAAACAGCCGAGATCGACATTCGTAACCACCTGCACCCGACCGATTTGGAGGATTCAGCATGATCCGTATCCAGTATTTCAGAACGGCGAAACGTCCGGAATCGAACACCCTCCGACCCCACTTTCGTCGCTTCGCGCCGAAATAAACTGTTACAGAGCCGCTATTGCCGGTTTACGAATCGGGTAATCGAGATTTCACACCCGGATTTGTAACGATATATTTCGGCCCCGTTGCCGTATGGCGGTATTCAAGATTCCACTTCCGGCAATATTACCACCTTCGTTGTCGGCAAGGCCCAGCCGCGGGAATCCATTCGTGGCGAGAACCTGGCGCGCGTCAGGCGAGAACACGAAGGGCATGCTGACGTTTCTCGCAGATGAGATCAGGCGGGAGACGTACGTTAACCTGATGGACCAGTACCGGCCACGTTACCGGGTACGGACGGACTCGCGATACGAGGAGATCGGCCGGCGAGTGCGGTCAGAGGAGTTCCGGGAATGTGACAGCGTACGCGCGCGCGAACTCGGGCTCCGGTTGGCCTGACGGGACGCCGGTCGGCCTGACGAGGAAGTCCCATAGTGGTTGCTGTAACGATCTATCAGTGTGACCGCATCGACTGCGTGCGGTCAACCCGGAACAGACGTACAGCAACCATCATCAATGGAGCGTCCCCTCGCGAACGTCGTCGTCGTAGGCGAACAGAGCGTAGCCGACCTCGGCGACGGCATGGTCAGTCTCTGTGGCGATCTCCCGGATCGGTTCGAGCATCGTCACGTAGTCGGCAGCGTCGAACGATTCTCTGCGGCCGTCAAGGTAGCCGAGGCGGTCGAGACTCGCCCAGACGCGCGTGTCGACGACGGCGTGGCGGTCGGGATCGAGGGCCGTCAGCACCGCTGAGGCCGTTGGAGCTTTAAAGCCGCTGAGCCCGGTCAACAGCTGGATCTTCGAGAAGTCGCCGTCGACGGCGAGGACGTTCGCCGTGACTTCGCGGCACCGTTCGGGTGGGTTCGACTCGACGTGATAGGCGCTTCTGGTCGAGTTCTCGTAGGCCAGTTCGTGCAGCTGGTCGCGGGTGAGATGACCCTGTTCGCGGTAGGCAGCACCGATCTCTTCGAGGCGTTCCGGGAGCACTCCCTGCGTCTGTTCGTAGGCGTCGAGATACGTGTCGACGAGTTCGTTCACGGTACTCGTCTTGTGGCCGGGCTGACTTGATAGTGACCGTTGTACCGGTTTGCCGGTGTGACCGCGCGATTGCGTGGTCAACCCGGAACAGACGTAGAGCAACTACGATTAGTGATCTCCGCTCGCATTGAGACCAGTCCGCTTACACTCGCAGGAACCAGCGGAAGACGTTCCGGGTGTACGGCCTCACTGCGCTCGGCCGTTCCGGGGCTGCGACTTCCAGGGGTTCAAATCCTGCGAACGAAGCGAGCGGGAAGTCGGCGAGGGAATGAGACGAACGGAGTGGGTCGAATGGACTCGCCGGGATTTGAACCCGGGGCCTCTCCCATGCCAAGGGAGTGATCTACCGCTGATCTACGAGCCCGCGGTGCACTCGGTCATACCCGAGGGGAATTCTTAAACCCATCGAACCGCGTCGCCGACGCAACCGATCGATCGGTGTTCATCCGGTAATGCTCCCGAACGGTAAGTCAATGTCGCCACTCGGACGTGCGAAAAACGAAGGAAGTTGCACCGACTTACTCGATTCGGCTGACGACTTTCTCGTACTGTTCGGCGACGTTGTCCCAGTCGACGACCTCGAAGAAGGCGTCGATGAAGCTGCCGCGGTCCGGGCCGTAATCGTAGTAGTAAGAGTGTTCCCAGACGTCAAGCGCCAGGATCGGGTGGGAACCCCACAGCGCGCCCTGGTCGTGCTTGTCGACGACGAGGTTACGCAGTTGCTTGGCGACGGGGTCGTACACCAGCAGCGCCCAGCCACCGGCCGCGCCCGCAGCGGCTTCGAACTCGCCTTTCCAGCCCTCGTAGGAGCCGAAGTCCTCCTCGATGCGCTCGCGCAACGCACCGTCGGGCTCGCCACCGCCGTTGGGATCCATGTTCTCCCAGAACAGCGTGTGCAGGTAGTGACCGCTACCGTTGTGGGTGACGTTGCGGATCGCACCCGCCGACGTGCCGAACTCGCCGGCTTCGCGGTTCTCCGCGAGCGTCTTCTCGGCGCTTTCGAGGCCGTTGACGTATCCCTGATGATGGGTGTCGTGGTGCCAGGTCAGCACCTGCTCGGAGATGTGCGGCTCCAGCGCGTCGTAGTCGTACGGAAGCGGGGGCAGGTCGGGCTCTGAATGTTCGCTCATCGGTGTATCACCGTCTATACCATCGGCTGGTTACCTGTTAAGCTTTGAGGAACCGTTCGGTAACACATCACAAGAAATGCAGTGCAGGGCGGCGGCCGTCACGCCGTCGCTGAGCAGGACGATCGTCACGTCTTTTCGCTGCCGGCACGACAGACTGGCTATGGACGTGACATTTCTCGGGACGGGGAGCGCGATGCCGGCCGACAATCGGTTCCAGACGGGACTGCTACTGGAGGCGGGGTCCGATCGGCTATTGGTCGACTGTGGTAGCGGCGTCCTGCACGCGCTCCAGCGGACCGAAGCGGGGTACGAGGACGTCGATACGGTGCTGTTGACCCACCACCACCTCGATCACGTCTCCGACCTGCTGGCCCTGCTGAAGGCTCGATGGCTCGCCGGGGAGGACTCGCTCGCCGTCGCCGGTCCGCCCGGCACGTCGGCACTCGTGGACGGACTGCTCGATGTCTACGAGTATCTCGACGGGCGAATCGAGCTTGCGGTCCGGGACTTGACGGGCGAGCCGTTCTCGCTTGCCGGGTTCGACGGTCGCACGCTCGAGACCCGCCACTCGATGCAGTGTTTCGCGTACCGGCTCACCCATCCCGAAAGCGACGCCACGTTCGTCTTCAGCGGCGACAGCGCGGCCTCGCGCGACCTGCTCGCGTTCGCCGACGGAGCCGACGTGCTCGTCCACGACTGCTCGTTTCCCGACAGCGTCGAGACGGACACTCACGCAACGCCGACGAAACTGGGGCGCGCACTGCGAGACGCCGGGGCCGAATTCGGACGCGTCTACCTGACGCATCTCTACCCGCACACGGACGGCAACCACGAAGCGATGCTCGAGACGATCGGCGAGTACTACGACGGCGAGGTTCAGTTCGCCGCCGAGGGAACGACAGTCAGCCTCGACTAGACGCGCTGTAACGAGAGTCTGAACTCCGCACCGCCGCTTTCGCTGTCGGCCACGTCGACCGACCCGCCGTACGATTCAGTCAGCGCGCGGACGAATCCCAGCCCGAGTCCCGTCCCACTGCTGTCGGGCCCCTTCTCGCCCATCTTGAACAGGTCGTCACGAACTTCTTCGGGGATGCCACTGCCGTCGTCTGCGACCACCACGGTCACGTTCGACGGCGTCGCTTCGACGGACATCGAAACCGTGACCGCGCTCTCGTTGTGGACAGCCGCGTTCGACAGCACGTTCTGGAAGACCGAATCCAGCAGGTCGCCGCCGTAGATCCGATATTCGAACGCTGTCGGGTCGAACTCGACGGTCAGCGATTCGTATTGTGACCGGACAGTTTCGACGACGCTTTCAAGCACGGCATCGAGGTCGCGAGGCTGGGGTTCCGCTTCGGCTTCGAGCGTGGAAACGAGGTCCCCGACACGCTGGATGAGGTCGTTGGAACTCCGGGCTGCACGGTCGATTTTCTCCGCATATTGCTCGTGTTCCCCGTCGAGTTCCTCGGCGAGTATATCAGCGAATCCAGTGATGACTTGCAGGTCGTTGCCGAGGTCGTGACGCAACAACCGGTCATAAAGCTCGATCATTTCCTTGCGCTTGGCGAGGTCGGTGCGCGCCCGTTCGAGTTGCTGGCGCGACCGGATGTTGCTGATCGCGGTCGCGGCATGTGACGCGAGCATCTCCAGCGGCGTGGCGTAGCGGTCGCCGACGTTTTCGTCACTGGTCGTCCTGACGACGAGCACGACCACCACGTCCTCGACGATCGCAGCCGGCACGGCCAGCGCCGCTCCGACTTCCGAACCGTCGCGGACACTGGCCACCTGGCCGGTTTCGATCGTCGTCTCGCCGGACTCGACGGCCGCTCGCGCGATTGCGCCCGGTTCATCCCCAGCACTGTAGCCCGGATGTGTGCTCTCTTTGATCGCGGGTTCGCCCTCCCGGACTTCGACGAACGTCGTCGACTCGAAGTCAAACAGCAACGAGACTGCCTCGATGGTCAGCGAGACGACCTCTTCGACCGTTTCACAACTGTTGAGTGCCTGCCCGTAGTTGTTCAGGTCGGCGACCTGCCGGGCGAATTCCGGCTGTTCTTCGAATGACATCTGTCCGGAGATCGATCCAATTGTTCCGATATCGACGTATGACGACAAAATCGTTTCGGTCACACCGATTGCCGGTAGCGAGGCAAACGCCCCCCGGTGATGTCAGGAGATCCGATATCTGAGCAGCGCGGCGATCCCGCCGAGGTTCGAGAGTTGCTGGCCCGGATCGAACTCGCTGGAAAAGATCGTCACGTCCCCGCCTTTCTGTTCGGTCGTCTCGATGATCCGATCGGCGTCGAGATCCCACTGGCTCTCGCCGGATCGTTCGGCCCGGAGGTGTTCGTCGAGCACGAGCAGGTGTTCGATCGCGCCGTAGTCGGCTGCTTCAGCGACCTCGTCCGGGCCGTAGGCGACCGGCTCGTCGGTCGCGATCCGCTCGGTCAGTTCGTCGATGAGCTCGGCCTCCGCCGCGATCCGGGTCTCCTGCTGAATGTCTTCGACCGCGCCGCGCTTGAGGACCTCGTGGACGCCGCGATCCCCAACTGCGCTGGTATCGACGGTCGTGATCGACTCGGCCAGTTCGGGCGCGTTTTCCTCGATGTGGTCCAGCGCGTCCTGCTTGGTGAACCCTGGGCCCGCGAGGACGATCGCGTCGACATCGAGGCGACTCAGTACGGCAGTCAGCTCCTCGAACAGTTCCGAGCGCGAGCGGGCGTACTCGCCTTTTCCGGTCGGACCGGCAATGGTTGCGCGCTCTTCGGTTCCATACTGGGCGATCGTGTGGACGTACGCTTGCCCCTCCTCGACGGTGGCGACTGCGACGTCGGGGTTGTCCGCGGCCTCCGCGGCCGCCTCGAGGCGGTCGAGCTGATCGGTGTTCCAGACCTTCTCGACGTCGAGTTCGGTGTGTTCCTCGACGTTGATCGTGTGGTGAAGGCCGAGCTGGTCCTCCCGTGAACAGTCGGCGATGACCCCGGAGACGCGCAGTCGGTTAGCGAACTTGGCGAACTCAACGTCTTCGACATCCAGTTTGACCCAGAGGTGTTCGCGCTCGCCGCCGGTGTCCCGGAGTTCCTCGTCGTTGCGCTGGATTCGCCGGGTAGTGTCTCCGGCGACCTGATCGCCCGGGTCGATGATATACGAGAGGTGCCACAGATCGTCGAGACTCTCGGGGACGACGGTGATCCGCTCGCCCCCGCCCTCGACGGCCTGGCGCTCTGCGATTCGCATACCTCCCGTTCCGGTTGGCGTCGGTAAGTGCCTGCTGATACTGCCGGCTGTAACAAACTGAAGGAATTCGCCACCCCGGGGTGGCGAATATCTTTACGAACTTACAGCCGGCAGTATGATACTGGTGGCGATACCATTTCGAACTGATCTGGCACGCGGTTGCATCAGATATCTTATGAACGTATCGCCACCGGTATCAGTTCATTCGCGAGGACGCAGTCGTGCGATCGATGCGGAAGGGACGTACAGCGGTCACTATCACAGAGACGACCGTGACGATTTCCAGCCCGTGATAATCGGGGGAGTATAAAAGCCTGGCCGACCCCTACCTCCTGGCAGGAACCCCCACGACCGGGATGGGTGGCATCGCGGACGTGGGACGACCAACACGAGGCGATACCAATGTGTCTAGGCATACCGGGTCAGATCACGGAGATCGACGGCGCAGAAGCCACCGCGGAGTTCTGGGACGTCGAGAAGACAGTGCGGATAGACATCGTCGACGAGGACGTCGAGGTCGGCGATTACATCCTCAACCACGCGGGGTTCGCGATCCGGAAGATCCCCGACGAAGAGGTGGAGGAGACCATCGAGATCTACGAGTCGTTCCTCGAGGGCGACGAGGACGAAGCGCTCGAAGAGATCGGCGGCGAACCCGACGAGCAGCTCGGCATCGGGGGTGATTAGATGGCCGTCGAGAGCGGCGAACCGGACCTGCAATTCCGCGACCCCGAGAAGGCCGAACAGTTGACGGATCGTCTCGAGGCGCTGATGGACGACATCGGCGAGCGCGTGACGATCATGCACGTCTGCGGGAGCCACGAGCAGGCCATCGCGAAGTACGGCCTGCGGAGTCTCCTGCCCGACGGGCTGACGATTCGGATGGGCCCAGGCTGTCCCGTCTGTGTGACCGACATGCCCGAGGTCGACGAGGCGGTCGCGCTCGCCGAGGAGGGCAAAATCGTCGCGACCTACGGGGACATGCTCCGCGTGCCGGGCACCGAGAAGAGTCTCGACGACGCCAAGGCCGACGGAGCGGACGTGCGCGTCGTCTACTCGGCCAGTGAGGCCGCCGAGATCGCCGAAGAAGAAGACGAGGAGGTCGTCTTTTTCGCGACCGGCTTCGAGACGACCGCGGCCCCAACTGCAGCGGTCCTGACCGCCGCTCCGCCGGAGAACTTCTCGATTCTCTCCGCACACAAGTACGTCCCGCCGGCGATGGAGGTCGTCGCCGAACTGCCGGACACGGACGTTGACGGCTTCCTCGCGGCGGGCCACGCCGCGACAATCACCGGCTACGGCCTCTTCGAGGAGTTCGTCGAGGACTACGAGGTGCCGACCGTCGTCGGCGGGTTCGAGCCGATCGACATCCTGTTCGGACTGGCGAAACTGCTCGAGTTCATCCGCGACGACGAACCCGGACTGGCCAACGCCTACCAGCGGTGTGTCTCCGAGGAAGGGAACGTCCCCGCCAAGGAGACGATGTGGGACGTCTTCGAGACGACGACCGGCGAGTGGCGCGGGATCGCACAGATCCCCGAAGCGAACCTCGTCTTACGCGAGGAGTACAGCCAGTACGACGCCCGTGGACGGTTCGACATCGACGTCGATACCACCAGCTCCAACCCGCTGACCGAGGAGTGTCTCTGCGGGGAGATCATGGCCGGCAAGGCCGATCCCGACGACTGTGCCCTGTTCGGCGAAGAGTGTACGCCACAGGACCCCGTCGGAGCCTGTATGGTCTCGAGCGAAGGACCGTGCAAGATCTGGCTCGAATACGGCGGCCAGCCGGATATCTGAATCATGAGTGACGAACAGGAGGTCATCACGGAGGCCCACGGCGCGGGCAGCGGGCAGATGCGGGAACTAATCGAGGAACTGGCCGTCTCGCGCTTCGAGAGCGACGACGCCGAGACTGACGTCCCGCTGGCGGCGCTCGACGACGGCTCGGTCCACCGACTGGCCAACGGCGGCGGCTCGGTGGTCGTGACCACGGACAGCCACGTCGTCACGCCGCTTTTCTTCCGGGGCGGCGACATCGGCCGGCTCGCAGTCGCCGGGACGGTCAACGACCTGGCGATGATGGGCGCGACCGAACCGACCGCGCTGACCTGCTCGCTGATCGTCGAGTCGGGAACGCCCGTCGACACCGTCGAGCGCGTCATGGAGTCGATGCGCGAGACCAGCGAGGAGGCGGGCGCGCCGATCACGACCGGCGACACGAAGGTGATGGGCAGCGGCGAGATCGACACGCTCGCGATCAACACGACGGGCGTCGGGATCGTCCAGCAGGGCGGACACGTCCCGGACGCCGGGCTCTCGCCGGGCGACAAATTGATCGTCACCGGAACGGTCGGCGATCACGGCATCTCGCTGCTCTCGGAACGCGAGGGGTTCGACTTCGAGGGCGACCTGCAGAGCGACGTCGCGCCGGTCAACGACCTCGTGGCGGCCGCGATGGACGCCGGCAAGATTACCGCGATGAAAGACCCAACCCGCGGCGGGCTCGCGACCTCGCTCAACGAAATGGCGAGCAAGGGCGGCGTCGGGCTCGAGATCGACGAGCGTTCGATCCCCGTCTCGGGGGCGGTCGCCTCGGCCGGAGAGGTGCTCGGCATCGAACCACTGAACGTCGCCAACGAGGGCAAGGTCGTGCTGGGCGTCGCGAGCGAGGACGCCGACGCGGTCCTCGAAGCGATCCGGAACCACCCGCAGGGTGCGGACGCCGCGATCGTCGGCGAGGCGGTCGACGATCACGTCGGCAGGGTCATCCTCGATACTGGATTCGGGAACCGCTATCTGACCGAACCCGAGGGCGAACAACTGCCGAGGATCTGCTGACATGCACGAGTTCTCGATCGCCGCACAGATCCTCGACACCGCTCGCGAACACGCCGAGGAGGAAGGGGCCAGCTACGTCACGCGTCTGGAAATCGAGGTCGGCGAGGCCAGCCACGTCAACCCCCGTCAACTAGAAACCTGCATGGACGCAGCCAAGACCGATACGATCGCAGCCCAGGCGACGGTCGAAATCGAGACGGCCGCACCCTACGCCGAGTGTGCGTGTGGCTGGCGCGGCGAACCAGCGGTCGCGGAGAACGCGCTGGTGTACGCGCCGGACCTGACCTGTCCGTCCTGTGGCGAGCGGATCGACCTCGCCGGCGGCGACAGCTGTCGCCTGATGAGCCTGACTGTCAGCGACGAGGTGTCGGACACCGAGGAATCGGCCGACGAGCGCGAATCGGGTGAGACCGCATGACATACAATTACGTTCACGACGACCCACTACAGCACGGTATCGGACGCATCGTCGATCGACTGCTCGACGCCGGCCGAAACCTCCCGACCGGCCCGGCGCGAGCCCACCGGTTCGGACACGGCGATCACGATCACGACGGCGACGACGCCGAGGCCGACATCCTCGAACAGTTCGCCCAACAGGCCGACGACCTCCACGAGCGGGTCGTCCACGAGCACGGAATATTCGTCGCGGAGTTTCTGGGCGCGACCGGCGCGGGCAAGACCCGCCTGATCGAGCGACTGATCGAGCGCGCGCCCGAAGACGAGCGAATCGGCGTCATCGTCGGCGACGTCGCCGGCGAGGACGACGCGACGCGGTTCCGCGAACGCGGAGCCGAGGTCGCCAACGTCAACACCGGAAAGGAGTGTCATCTGGATCCGGAGTTCGTCGAGCGCGGCCTCTCGGAACTGGATCTCGACGCGCTCGATACGCTCTATATCGAGAACGTCGGGAACATGGTCTGTCCGGCGGACTTCCCGCTGGGCGCGCAGGCCCGTGTTCTGGTCGTCTCGACGACCGAGGGCGACGACGTGGTGCGCAAACACCCGCTACTCTTCCAGGCCTGTGACGCGACTGTCATCAACAAGACCGACATCGCCGACGCGGTCGGCTCGGACCTGGATCTGATGGAGTCGGACGTCAGGGACATCGTCCCCGGCATGGACGTCTTCCGCACCGACGCCGAGCACGGCGAGGGGATCGAGGACCTCGCCGCGTTCCTTGACGAACGCGGCCACGCGCACGCCCACGATAACGAGGCATACGTGAGCAAGACCGCGGGTCACGCGCACGGCGACGACGGGCACGCATCCGAACACGACTAGACCGCAGCGCGACGAGACCGGCCGCACCGGGTGAGACGAACTTCTCGAGGACGCAGCGATTTCGAACCCGGCGACACAGTCTGGAAGAGGCGATATTACAGCGGAAGCGAGGCGAAAGCCCACCGGCTTTAGCCGTGGGATGAAGCCGACATGATATGCCGCAAACCATGCAATCTAGCCAGCCCGTAATCCTAACGGTTATTTTATTGGAGAGGCTATAAACGCAATAGACATGCGACATGCTGCTGCGGGGAACGCGCTCACGCTCAAGACGGCCACGAGTGCGTCTCAACTCCTATACTCACACACCTACGCAGTCCAACCAGCAGCGGTTGGCATGTCACTACAGTACTCCCCACTTGTGGCTGCAACGGGGAGTGGGGCCGATGGCCCGGCCCGCTGCTCACGGTGCTGGACGCCCGTGAGTGCCACTCCTGCCACGGGAGGGCAACACCGAGCGGATACTCAACACGCCACACCCTTGTTCGAGGGCCGAAGGTGCATCAGCAAACCCGCAAGTTCACAGCCGGGGTAATCAACTGGCTGGATTACCCACGGAGGAATCCCACGGCTTCAGCCGTGTGGAGGAGGTCAAAGGCGTACCGCTCTGAAAGAGTAGACAGCAGATGCTCGTCGACGCCGGTAATTTCCTATATCGAAATATAGTTTATTAGTTCCGGGACGAACAACCTGCGCGACACGAACTAGTAGAATTACGACCACGTGCCTCGAAGTAGTGCGGTAAACCGACAGGCAGTCCCTCCACTCGGCCGGAGTGAGAATTCTACCGGCCGGCTACGGTAATCCTAATTAGTCCGATAATTAATGTCAGAGCAGCTGATAGATGTGCCGCTCGTACACCTCACGGACCCGCGACCCCCAGTCGTGGGTGTACGTGTCGATGATGTCCTGAGCGACGTCGCCACGGAGGTACTTGACGATGCCCCGATCGCCAGTCCGATCGCGCAGGTGCGTCGTGAAGAAGTGCCGGAAGTAGTGGGGCGTCACGTTGTTCGCCGCGCCAGCGCCGTCGTGATACCAGCCGACGTCACGGGCATGGGCTTCGACGAGGTGATGGACCATGTCGGTCGTGACCCGCCGGCCCCAGTTGTCGCTCGTACCGGTAAAGAGCGGTTTCGCCTCGGAGACCGGGTCAGGTCGGACGGCGAGCCACCGAATCAGGACCTCACCCAGTTCGGGGTCGACCGGAACGACAGTGTCACGCTGGCGCTTGTTCGAGGCGCGACGGTGCTCGCCGTTGGTCTGTGTTCCACGCGACGGCGTTGCCGACACGTACAGCGAGTTTGACCGCCCCTCTAACTGCGGGCGGACGGTTACACCGTCTCGAGGGTCGTCGACGAGATTGAGATCACGCTGATCGAGATTACAGAGTTCGCCGGCCCGGATTCCGGTTTTTAGTAGCGTAACAATGATCGCCCGATCAAGCGGGTGGGCGAGGCGATCGACGAACGAGCGCATCTCCGGGACCGAAATCTCCCGTCGCTGTGGGTCCGTGTCGATCGACTCGTCGATCTCTTCGACGACGAGCGCCATGGGGTTCGATTCGAAGGCCCCGACCTGCGTCATGTACCCGTAGAACCGATGGAGATACGAGGCGTAGGTCGCAACGGTGCTCTCGGCGACGGTTCCACGCAGGCTGTGGACGTAAGCCATGCAGTCCCGATGTGATACCTCTCCGAGTGTCTGTACCGAGTCATCGCCGTCTGCCAGAAACCCCTCGAAATCACGGAGCACGCGCTCGTAGGCGGCGCGCGTGCGTTCGCTCTTCCCCTGATACGAGATGTCTTGCAGGAAGTACGCGATCGGATCGTCCTGCGGGTCGTCGGGTCTGCTCATGAGTCGACGAGCGTGTATCCACCGTTACGACCGCTGTAGCGGACGACGTTTCGATCCTGGAGATCGGCCAGCGTCGCCTCGAGCCGGTCTTCGATACTGTCAGTGATCGCCGCCAGAAGCTCGTCCCAGCTGTAGTATTCGCCCGTCGTCAGTACGGATTCGACGCGCTCTTCCAGGTCGCCACCGTCGGTCGTGTCTGTCGTCGCTGAACTGTCCGGGGACTGTTCGTCGTCTGTTTCCCCCTCCAGAAACCCGCGCCGCCCGGCCTGAACCATCGTCCGGACGAACTCGCTCTGGCTCATGTCGAGTTCGTCGGCGTGGTCTCGCCACTCGTCTTTCTGATACGCTGGTACGTACGTCTTGACCGTAACACGCGACTCGTCTCTTTGCTCCGACATGTGCACGCCGTGAGTCCCCTGCTACATCAATGTATCCCCCCTCTCTGAGGATAAGGCCACTGAGACTCGATCAGATAGTAGTAGCAACCAAATAGACTATTCTCAGACAGTAAAATCCGCGAGCGTCAGATTCGAGGATAAGGACCTCTCGCCGTCGCTAGACGTCGGATGTAACGAACGGGAGGGGTCGGCGTGAGTCTCGACGCGAGCGACTGGCAGCCGATCGACGACGTCGACCTGTTCGAGTGAGTCGGCGAAACATCTATTCCATACCGTACACAACGTATACACATGAGTACGATCCGAGTATCCGACGACGTCAAAGACCGACTTCGAGACCTGAAACGTGAAGACGAATCATTCAACGACCTGCTGGACCGCCTCAGCCGCCAAGAGAAGGACGTTGAAGAGATGGCAGGTTTCCTCAGCGAATTCGACGACGGCGATCTCGAAGAGAAGATGAACGAAGCCCATAAGGAACTGAACGAATCGCTGGAGAAGCGAGTCGAATGATCGTTCTCGACAACGACGTCCTCGTCAAGATCGGCGGTCAAGATCCAGACCCGACCGTCGTCTCACATCTCAAGCAGTACAGCAATCAAGAGTGGACGATCCCGGCACTCGTTGCCTGGGAATTCTACAAGTCACAGGCCAGTCGGACCCAGATGCTCCAATCGCAGCGGACGCTGAACAGGGATATCGACCGAATCCTTGATTTTTCTGATGACGTCGCCCTCGAAGCGGCCTATCTCGGTGAACGGCTGCAAACCCAGGGTGTGACGCTCGACCCCATCGACATGCTCAACCTCGCGACCGCCCACGAGGCCGGCGCGACGTTCGTCACTCACAACAGCAACGATTTCGACAAGTCTCCGATCCACGAACTTACCGACATCGACGTCATCGTTTCCTGACCCCTGTCCGGTTCTGTGGGGAGACGCGGACAGATCCGGCTCGGTCACGCCGGGGACCCCCCTCGAATCGGCCCGATCACTCCCGTATTTGGGACCTTTATGGCCGGTTAGCACGTTACCCGGAAGTGTGAATCTCGACGACTACCCCGAACAAGACGGTAAGAAAGTATGGCTGTCCGAAGACGAAACTCAGCGGTTGCTCGAAACTGCCGAGGAGGGGAAGCCCCAGCTCGCGATGGCGATCGGCGTCCGGTGTGGGCTGCGGACTGACGAGATCGTGCGCGTCGCGCCCGACGACGTCGCCGACACCGACGCCGGGACGATGCTGCGGATTTGGGAGTCCGCGAAGACCGGCGAGTATCGCGAGACGCCGATCCCGACCGACCTCGCGAGTCAGATCCGCGCCGCGAGCGAGTTCGGCGACGCGCCCGGCGACGAGGCGCTGATCGACGTCTCAACGCGGACCCTTCGGCGCTGGATGGACCAGACGACCGCAACGCTTCGCGAGCAGACCGGCGACGCTGGCTGGCAGTACGTCGGGATGCACGACCTTCGGCGGACCTGGGCCACACAACTCCGCAGCGCCGACGTCGACGCGATGGTTGTGCTTGACTGGGGCGGCTGGTCGGACCTTGAGACGTTCCTCGACCACTATCGCGGGACGCACACGCCCGAGGCCCAGCGGCGCGAGCGCGCAAAAGTCGACTGGCTATGACAAATAGGAGATCTAGGAGTGTATATGGCACCACACACTGACAACATCGACAAGATGAACGAGTACAGCGATTTGGCCGATGCAGCCAGAATGGCGCGGAAAGCAGCACTTGAGGCAGATGATGAGGTTGACGGTCTTCGATGGATTGCAGCAGGTGGGCGAGGCAACGCTTCACTTAGGGATTTGAAGGGGCTTGGGGAAGCTCTCGAAAGGAATGGAAAAGCAATCCAAGAACTCGTTGAGGAAGCGCCGGAGCCTCGACGGTTGCGGGATGGTGAGACTGATGACTGACGACGCCAGCGGCGATAGAGTTTGGATGGACGATATATCCTCGGCGTTTGTCGGTGAGCATATTGAACGCGACGGGATATCGGTTGAGGTTGAACACGTCACGGCGATTGATGATGACCCGAGAGACGACGATGCGCGTTATACCCTCGAAGTGAGGGCCTACAAAAGCGAATAAACGTAGTTATTTGTGTCTCTCGATCCCTATTTGCCGGCGGTCGACGGGCTATTTCTCCATTTCGACTCGGACGTGCCCAATATGGCCCCATATTCGAGTCTAAACCAGTTCTTCTTCGCAGGGGTGTGGTGCTCACTATCTACGTACGGCCGGAAACCGGAAAGTCGCTTCGAGGGTGATCTCTCCGGGTGAACCCCTGGGGAAAGGTTCCGGAAACCCGGTTTCTCGTTGTCGGCTGTGTTTGGGCCAGACGATACGACCGGTCGCTGGCAAGGAGCGATCGCACTCGCCGGCCGTCAAGAACGGTCCGCCGATCGCCGTTCGATCGCGAGCGATCCCGAGAGTTCCTGCGGGGACGCGGGAGCGACTGCCACACCGGCCTCGGCGAGTCGGGCGACCACGCGTTCGGCGTAGTCCGTCCGTGCGGCGAGGATGTCGGTCTCCGCAGGCTCGACTACCCAGTAGCGGATCGTCAACCGGACGGACGAGTCGTCGAGCTGCGCCACGTGGAGCGCCGGGGCGGGCTTCGAGAGAATTCGGTCGTCCTCGTCGGCGACCGCCTGAAGGACGGACCGTATCTCGTCGTGGTTCGCTTCGTAGGCGACGCTTATCGGCTCTTCGACCCGGTATCGAACGCCGTCGTACGGATGCTTGACCTCCTCCACACGACTGAAGTCGTGGGATTCCTCCGTGGGTAATCCAACCAGATCGATTACCCCGGCTGTGAACTTGCGGGTTCGCTGAGGCTGGGTTGGTCAAGTGAACGCGACTGTTCCCCAAAATCGGCGGGTATCCAGTCGTGTTCGTTCCACTGCCAGTACGCCCCCTCACGAGGTGCGTCCCTGTCGCGTTCAGCAGACAGGGCAGCGGGCCGGGCCATCGGCCCCACTTCAGACTGCAAGATGTTCCACGCCCCTGCCACGTCACTGTGTGCTTCAAGATCGCAGTCGTGGCACCGGAACGAATCACTCGCCCGAGTCACATCGCTACTCTCACACTCGGGACACTTGCTACTTGAATCGGCTTCGGTCACTTCCGCAACAGCAATCCCAACATCACCGAGTGTGAGGGTGATCCGATCTACGAGTTGCCGGTGTGACCAGAAATTGTGTGTCTTCTCGTTCACGCCAGCACTCCAATGAGTGTCCAGCACATCAGTCAAGTCACCAACGTACACCATGTCAACGTTCCGTTCGAACAGCCATTCTGTTGCGTGTTTTACTGCCGCATCGCGACTGTGATCCCGCGTTCGTGACCGCTCCTCGTACAGGCGTTGGATACGGTGGCTCGTGTATTTGTCGTCTGGCAGTTCCGATTGGAGTGTCGCGATTCGCTCGGAATAGCTCTGGAACCGCTCAAACTCCGGACGAGCGTGATACACCGCCGTCTCACCAGTTTCAGTGACGACTGCCAACGTGTTGTTTGCACCGACGTCGATGGCGGCTGCCTGCGTCGTGTTCTCGGTGTCGAGTGTGTGAGTGAAGGCATCCTCTCGCTGTTCGCTGAGTGTGTCTGGTTGTATGCGGACAGGATGCTGGACACGAAGCTGGTCAACGTGTTCGTCGTAGCTGAGTTCTAATCGGCTGTCGTCACCGTTCCACTGTGGATTGCCTCGGACTTCGAGGGAGATGCGTTCGTTGTGGTCGAAATCGTAGCGGTCTTCGAGTACGTCACCGACGCCGAATTCGAGTGTACTCCGGTCGTCGTCCCAGTCGAACGTGTAGAGGTCGTTGCGGACGAGACCGTGCAACTCGTAGCCCTCTTTGTGATTGCCCCAGTAGCCCGGCGGTGACGGTTTCTCGGTCACTGCCGGATTGGAGTCGTTGTGGTACTGGTCAAGCAACCGGAAGTGACTGCGCCACGCCTCGCTGTTTTTGCGAGTGATCTGCTGGCAGGTTGCTTTGCCAATGAGTGGGGCATACTCATCGTAGAGGTCAGTGTAGTCGGCGTCCCAAACGTCACCATCGTCGCTGAAGTACGCTTGTCGGCGTCGGTAGTTGATTTGATTCCAGAGGGGTGGTTGGGCGGCCAGCCAGTCGAACAAACACTGCCGATACCTGTCGCTGGTTGCTTCAGCAGTGTAGGTATTCGTTCGTTGTGGCCGGTCGCTCACACAGCATATTATGTGATAGATTAAGTTAATAGTTGGGATTACAACAAGGCGACGTCACGTGGTTTATGGCATATCATGTCGGCTTCATCCCACGGCTAAACAGTAGTTGCTGAAGTGGGAAATTGGACGGACTCGGTTGCGTCTCTTACTGGCTCTGAACCGCGTGCACCGAGTGTACGGAATTTTGAGTCGTGTTCGATCTACTGGCGAAACGCTATCGTCCGCGATTCAGCAACTACTGTAAAGCCGATGGGCTTTCGCCTCGCTACCGCTGTAACCCGCTTTGTCGAGAGGTCGTTGTTCGGGATCGTCACGATCTCGTTGTTCGGTGTCCGCACTCTGGTCGTCCGGAGCCCGATCCCGATCACGGTCCCGCCCCGGTCGTTCCAGCGCACGAAGTCCCCGACGTTGAAATTGCGATCAAGGATGAGGAACACGCCGCTGACGAGGTTGCTGATGACGTCCTGGCCGGCGACACCGATCGCCAGGGTACCGCGACGACGATAGCCGAGCCCGAGAGGTACCGCCCCAGGCCCGCGGCGGTGACCGCAACCGGGAACGCGAGAACCACGAAAAACACGCGTGTATAGAGGTCGACTGCGTTCTCCAGCGTCGGGTTGTTCTCGTTTCGCCGGTGAACGATCCGTACGACCGGGGGCATGAAGAGTACGCGGCCCGCTGCGTAGACGGCCAGATACGCGACGACGAACAATCCAACGCTGACGAGCAAGGACCGATACTGTTCGACGAGTGCCTCGAGAGCCATGCGGTCAGCACGTCCGCGCTATTCGTTAATCTTCGCCACGACCCGGAAATCGTCATCTCGTTTGCAACGCGTCGTCGTTGCTGTGCAACTCATAAATCACATATGGGTATATAGAGTGCGCTGACTCAGTCCGGGCCGCGAACGGAGCTACTATCACAGTGGTCTCCACACCGACACGTATGAACGATGCCCGACAGCGGGCCGCGATAGTCGAGCGAGCTGCACGCGCTGGTGGAGCAGTCGCACGGGACGCGTTCAGGGGGCCGCTCACGATCGAGACGAAAGCGGGCAAGAACGATCTCGTGACCGACTCCGACCGAGAGACACAGCGACAGATCGTCCATACAGTTGCCCAAGAGTTCCCGGATGAGCCGTTTGTCTGCGAAGAAGAACTCGAACCGGCAGGGGACGCGGGCGGGCTGCCCAGCCAGCATACCGGGCCGATGGTCGAAGCGGTCCCCGAGACGGGACCGTGCTGGGTGGTCGATCCCATTGACGGAACCGCCAACTTTGCGAGAGGGAACGTCCTGTGGGCGAACAGCGTCGCGGCGGTCGTAGACAGCGAGACAGTCGCAGCAGCGACGTACCTGCCCGCAGTGCAGGACATCTACACCGCAGGACTGGAGAATGCAACGCGAAACGGCCAGCGACTCGCGGTCAGCGAACGGACCGATCCAGAAACCTTTGCCGTCGCGCTGGTCGCAGCGTGGTCCAACGAGCGAAGCGACCGGTTCGGCGACCTCGCGCGCGCGATCAACCTGCGATTCGGTGACGGTCGCCGGTATGGGACGCTACAGTCGACGCTGGCGTTCGTTGCCAGCGGCGAACTCGAAGCGGCGGTCACGACCGAACCGACGACACCGTGGGACACGCTCGCGGGCGTCGAACTCGTCCGATCGGCTGGCGGTGTCGTAACTGACCTTCACGGCGACCAGTGGACGATCGGCAGTGACGGACTCGTCGCTTCAAATGGTGAGGCACACGAGGAACTCCTCGCAGCTGTCTGAGCTATTCGGCGTCGAGTTCGTCGGACTCGTAGTCGTCCTCGTATCGTTCCAGCGCCATTTCGAAGCCACGCCTGGCCTGCTCGTAGGTCTCGCGGAGGTCGGCGATCGGCGTCTCGGTCGCGTCGACCCGCAAGTCGTCGTAGTACGGGTCGATCGCTCGCTGTTCGGTCGAGCGAACGAGCAAGGCCGCGCTCTGGACCGGGAGTTCCTCGCGCTTGTCGCCGCCCTCGACGTGGCCGGCCTCGAGCGCGTCGATCAGTCGCGCGGCGAGTGGACGATCCGGATCGGTGGACGGATCGTCCGGAGACGTGACCTCGTAGGCCGTCGCGGTCGCTTCGATGACCGATTCGCCGGTCAGGAGGTTACCCGCAACGGTGTAGTTGTCTCCGACACGGTGTCCGTACCAGGGCTTGCACTCGTCCCCGGAGAACGCGAACTCCCCGTCCGTCCCGACGCCGTGCAACTGACGCTGCTCGCTCCCGTCGTCGGCGTTGAGCAGCGATTCCAGCGCGTCTTCGACAGCCAGTCCGTCGTCCAGGTATTCGACGCCCTTGCGGCCGAGTTCGACGTTGACGAGACTCTGGGTCGCGACCGCTCCGTTCTCGCTGGCGAACGGACAGAGCGTCCCGACGCCGGGGAGTCGAGTCGTGACCGCGACGCCGAACCGGGTCTGCTCGGTACCGTCCTGATCGCGGTAGCGCTCGCGAACGCAGATACTGAACGTCACAATTCGACGGTCGAGTGGGGTCGATGTTATACTATCGGCTCGGCT
Organism: Halapricum desulfuricans; assembly: GCF_017094525.1. Classification (NCBI taxonomy): domain Archaea; kingdom Methanobacteriati; phylum Methanobacteriota; class Halobacteria; order Halobacteriales; family Haloarculaceae; genus Halapricum; species Halapricum desulfuricans. Next base: position 1,408,735 of record NZ_CP064788.1, read on the forward strand.
CACAGGACAACGGCCGGCTTACGCAACGTATAAATTGTATTTCGCTATATCAAATTCACCCCTCTACGGAGATGTCTACCACCGACTGCGAGAACGGACTCGGTCCCGATCAGTCCGCGAACCGTTCGACGTCGGCCTGCTCGGATAGCGCGTCGGCCTGCTCGCTGGGGAGTCGCTCGCGAAGGCGTTCGAGAAGTTGTCCGCCCTCACCGCGTTCGTTCTCGATCGCTCTGATCAGCGCGAGCGCACGCTGGACCCTGGTCTTGCGCCAGGACACCTCTCGGGACTCGTAGGTTCGGATCGCCCGCAAGAGGTCGACCTTCCGGAACTCCGGCCAGTAGGGGGCACAGAAGTACACGGCGGCCTCGTTGCCGTTGGCGTGCCACGGCAGAAAGTTCGAAGTCCGCTCGTCCCCGCCAGTTCGGATGATGAGATCGACGTCGCGGGTCGGCCCGTCGTACAGGCGGCGATCGACCGTCCCGACGTCAACGGCACCGGGATCGAGGTCGCCGTCGCGCACGTCCCGGGCGATGCCCCGGGCCGCGTTCAGCAGTTCGGCACGGCCACCGTACGCCAGCGCGACGTTGAGCTGGAACTGGTCGTACGACCGCGTTCGCCGGTCGGCGTAGGCGATCGCGTCCTGTACTCGCTCCGGCAAGCGGTCGATCTCGCCGATCGCACGGATCCGGACACCTGCCTCGTGGACGCGATCCGCGTCCGCGAACTCCCGGAGCTTCCGCTCGAGGAGATCGAACAGCGCCTCGCGTTCGTCGGCTGGCCGCTCGAAGTTCTCCGTCGAGAAGGCATACAGCGTCAACTCCTCGATCCCCAGTTCCTCGCACCATTCGAGGACAGCTTCCGTCGTCTCGGCACCCTCTCTGTGACCGTCAGTGGCGTCGTCGCCCTGCTCGCGGGCGTACCGTCGATTGCCGTCCTGAATGACGGCGACGTGGTCCGGCGTTCCCGATACTTCCCACTCCAGAAGCGTCTCGTACAGCCGCATCGCCGGTCCACGAAGCAACGATCGCACACGTGAGTCATGTCGAGCAGTCAGTATGAGTGTTGTGTTCTGATCTCGGCAACGGGAATATCGCGTCCCGGGACGGACATGACGGTCCGGTCGTCCGTCTGGACGACACGGGCTGGTCGGGCGGGCCACCGAAATATCGTGAGGCGTATTAGGCCGGGCGACAGAGCACTGATAATGGCCGAAGAGATCATCGACGAGGAACTGTACGAACAGGCCGAGAACCTGCTCGAACCGGGCGAGATCGAGCTCAACGGTCTGATCGTCCACACCGATTTCGGTCGCGACAAGGAGGCGGAACTGAACCAGGCGACAATCGAAATCGGTGACATCATCGCCGAGCATGCCGCGCCGGACGAGGAGACGTTCGTCTACTCGGGCACCGACGACCCGGAGTTCGGCCTCAACCAGCACCAGGGACTGACGCTCGAAGACGAGGAGTTCGTCTGGGAGTGCCAGCAACTCCTCCGCGAGGGGACGTTTCGGATCGTCTTCTACTACGAAGCCGACGCCGACCAGGAGGCGATCCTCGATGCTGTCTCGGCGGCCGGCTACACGGTCGTCGGCGTCGAAGGTCCACACGCTGCGTGACGTCAGGATCGATCTATCATGCGTCAAACTGGCATGGTGAATGTACACATGGACTTTGAACAGGTTTTAGATACTGTCGGACCTAACGTTCGATGAGAGACGACAACGTGACCGTAGCGACCACAGGTGAGATTACGTGACACGGGCAACAGGCGTCATCACCGGGATGAGCGTTTCCCACCGTCAGGCGGACGTCCGCGAGATCGAGTCGGCAGCGGCGACAGACCAGCACGCCGTGGTCGACTGTCTGCTCGAAGAGGAGGCCGTCGCGGAGGCGTTCGCACTACAGACGTGCAACCGTGTCGAGGCCTACGTGGTGACTGACAGCGCCGACGCCGGTCGGGCCGTTCTGGAGGAGTATGCCGCCGAGATCCCCGACTCGGTGATCGAGTGGCTCGACCACGAGGCGAGCCTCCGGCACCTGATGCGCGTGGCGGCCGGGCTGGAGTCGCTCGTCATCGGCGAGGACCAGATCATCGGACAGGTCAGAGACGCCTTCGAGGACGCCCGAACCGCCGGAGGTATCGGACCGGTACTTGAGTCCGCGATCACCAAGGCGATCCACGTCGGCGAGCGCGCGCGTTCGGAGACGGCGATCAACGACGGCGTCGTCTCGGTCGGTAGCGCCGCCGTCGAACTGGCCGCCGCCGAGCACGACATCGATGGAGCGACCGCTACAGTGATCGGTGCCGGCGAGATGGCGACGCTCTCGGCGAAGGCCCTCGACGCCAGAACCGACGTCGATCAACTGTTCGTGGTGAATCGGACGGTCGAACACGCCGAACGCGTCCTCGATAGTGTCTCAGTCGACGGTGACTCGCTCGATATGAGCGACCTCGAGCAGGCGGTGACGACCGCGGATATCGTCATTTCGGCGACGGGGACGACCGAACCAGTCGTCGATTCGGCATTGCTGGCCGATGCGGGCGAGACCATCGTGCTCGATCTCGCTCGCCCGCGAGACGTTCCCGAACGGGTCGGCCAGTTATCCGGCGTGACGCGGTACGATCTGGACGCGCTGAAGTCGGTCACCGAGGAGACGCGCGCTCAGCGCCGCGACGCCGCGCTCGAGGTCGAACAGTTGATCGAGAAGGCGTTCGAAGAACTGCTCACCCAGTACAAGCGCAAGCGAGCGGACGAGGTCATCTCCGCCATGTACGAAGGAGCGGAGCGTCACAAAGCCGCCGAGCTACAGAAGGCGTTCGCGAAACTCGATCTCGACGAGGGAGAGCGCGAAGTCGTCGAATCGATGGCGGACGCGATCGTCAACAAGTTACTCGCCCCGCCGACGAGCAGTCTTCGGGACGCGGCCGAAGACGACGACTGGTCGACGATCAACACCGCCCTGCGACTGTTCGATCCCTCTCTCGAGGGCGAAACGCCGCCGATCGAGGAGTTCGTGACGGACGCGCCGGGGTCGGAGACGGACCGCGAGATCGTGCAGGATCGATTCGACGATTGATACGGATCGTCGTGTGCCGCTCTGACCAGCCTGTCGGTACGGAATAGACTTACACGAGAGGGGTTGGGAATATTTGCCAAGGTCGCCATTGTTTTGCCGTGCTGGGGAGTAACTCTACACATGACGGCAAAAACCTGTGTCGTGACGGGATCCTCGAGCGGAATCGGGCGGGCTATCGCCGAGCGGTTCGGCGAGGAAGGACACAACGTCGCAGTGAATTACAGAAGTTCCAGAGAGGGGGCCGAGCGGACGGCGGCCGCCGTCGAAGCGGCCGGTGGCTCGGCGTTGATCGCTCAGGCCGACGTGACCGACATCGAGGCTGTCCAACGGATGGGTGAGAAGGTCCACAGGGAGTTCGGATCGGTAGACGTGCTGGTGAACAACGCCGGGATCAATCAGGACGTCAAGTTCACCGAGATGACCCACGAGGAGTGGGATACGGTTCTGGACGTGCATCTCGACGGCGCGTTCCACGCCACCCAGACGTTCTACGACGACCTGGCCGCGTCCGAGGAGGGTCGGTTGATCAACATCTCCAGTATCATCGGCAAAGGCGGGAATTTCGGACAGGCGAACTACGCGACGGCCAAGGCAGGAATGTTCGGGTTCACGCGGACGCTCGCGCTCGAACTCGCTCCCAAGGGATCGACCGCGAACTGTGTCGCGCCCGGCTTCATCGCGACCAGAATGGTCGAGGACCTCCCCGAGCATATCAAAGATCAGATCCGGGAGGACACGCCGCTCGGCCGGCTGGGTACGCCCGAGGAAATCGCGGAAATCGTCGCGTTTCTGGCGAGCGACCGATCGTCGTTCATCACCGGTGAGGTCATCGACGCTAACGGGGGCAAGGACCTGTAGCTCCCGACGAGCGAGAGTGGTTTCCGTCAGGTCGCAGGATCCGGATGATCGCCGTCAGCAGCCGGCTCGGATAGTTCCGTTGCCGCGCTGTCATCGGGTGCTTCTGCCGGGTCGTCGTCTCCCGGTTTCTCTTCGTCGGGTTCGTCTACAGCGGACGCGTCTTCGACGGGTCCGTCGTCCTCGGCGACTGGAGTCGATGCAGCTTCCATCTCGGCGGCCATCTCGGCCATCGCCTCGGCGTCCTCGTCGGGGTCGTTGAGCACGTCCGCGGTATGCAACTTGATCTCCCCGCCGGCGCGGATCGTTCCGTCGACGGTCGCGTTCTCGTGCAGGCGGACGTTCTCGGCCGCGACGTCGCCCCAGATCTTGACGCCCGGCCCGACCGCCAGATCGCCGTTGCGTGTCGTGACGTTCCCCTTGATCTCCGATCCGCGACCGACGACGACGTCGTCTTTGCCCCGGAGGCTCCCGAAGAGGACGTTGTCCCGGCCGACAGTCACCGACTCGGCCCGGACGTTGCCGTGGATCCGGCAGTCGTCACCGACCCGCGCGGGCGTCGAGACGCGCCAGGCGTCGTCGCCGACGGTCGCACCCCGCGGGATGACGACCGGCTCCTCGTCGTGGTCGCCATCGAGCAACTCCGAGAGGGCGTCCTCGGCGGCCTCCTGCTCGCCGATCCGCAACAGCTGGCCGAGATAGACGAACAGGAAGACGATCGTCGGCATGGGATTGCGGATGACGATCCAGCCGTTGGCCTCGAACCCCTCCTCGATGTCGACGTCGTCGCCGATGTCGATATCGCCTGCGACCTTCAACTGGCCGCCGACGTGGACGCGCTCGCCGAGATAGGCGTCCTCGCCGACGAGCACGTTGTCCGCGACATCACACCACATGTCCAGCCGACAGTCGCCCTCGGCCTCGATGTGGCCCCCGAAACGGACGCGCTCGCCCGCGATCACGTTCCGTCCGCGGACGCCGAACTCCACGGTCGACTGGCCGCCGACCAGTACGTCGCCGTCGGTGACGAGGTCGTGTTCCTCGACGGTCGTTCCGTCGGGAATCGCCAGTTCCTCGAGCGGGTCCGATCGAAACAGCACACGTATCATACGTCGATCGTCCGTATTAAAGCCATAGCACGCGTCTGCCGCGCGTCTGCCGCGCGTCTGACGTGCGATCGGATCGCGCTCGTTTTGAGGGTCGGGACCCAACCCGAAAGTAATGACAGTACTTTCGTTCGACGAACAGGGCGTGGACGTGATCTACGAAGGCCACGAGTTCCGCCTGGAGAAGTCCCTCATTGAGGACGCCATCGAGAAGCCCTATCCGGACGTGACCGACCACGAGGTGCTCAGGATCGTCGAGGAAAACCCGTCGCTGTCAGGAGAGCCACGGCGGATCAGCGAGGTGCTGGAGTCACCGACCGACGAGTGACCCGGGCGTTGCGACTCGTCTCGGGTCGAGCCGCGGGGCCGCGACGAGGAAATCAGTCCGCGCTGGCAGAAAGAGGTTCTTTGACTTCCGATTCCAGTTCGGACGTCAGCCCGTCAGCGAGAGCGAAGACGGCCGCCTTGTGGTCGGTTTTCGACTTGTGAATCGATGTCGGTCGAACGCCCTGGTCGAGGTATTCGTCGTGTTCGACGGTGTTTCCGGTGTGCTCCTCGTAGTGTTCCTGTACCTGTGCGAGCAGGCCGTGAAGGTGAATGAGTTCCTGCTTTTTCATGGTCATCCATCCCTACCAACTGGAGGGTTATAGTAGTATCCCGAGAATAGTTAACACACACCTCCCGTATTTCGGCGTTTTATTAGGTTCTATTACCCGATATGAAGGTAGACGAAAAACTACCTCACAGACTCGGGACGGGAACCGGTGGTCACGCCGACCGTCGACGATATTCGCTCCTTGCAGATCATACTGATGGCGATCCCCTTTCGAACTGATCTGGCACGCCGGCGTGCCAGATATCCTCACGAACGTCTAGCCACCAGTATCAATCCGTTTGTGGCAGTGCCAGTGCCCCGACCGCCAGCGCGAGCACGGCCAGTCCGGTCAGGATCGCGAGGTTCACGAGCGGGTCCTCCCGGCCGTAAGAGGCGAGCACGACGCCGTCGGCCAGCGCCGGGGTTTCGAACGTGGCCGCTCGCACGCCCCGGGAGAAGTACGTCAGCGGCGACAGTTCCAGCAGCGGTCGGAACCACGCCGGCAGCAGCGACGGCGGAACGAACGTCTCCGAGAGGAACAGAAGCGGGAGCGCGATCGCGTTGCTGGCGGCGATGACGCCGTCCTGTGAGTCGGCGAGCGCGCCGAGTATCGCTCCGATCCCGCAGAACAGCGCCACAGCGGCGACGACGAACGGAACCAAAAGCGGCGACAGGACGATCTCGGCACCCGTCACGGCGAGCAACAGACCGAGCAACAGTAACGCGGCCAGTCCGATGACCGCGACGTTGACGACCGTCTGTGCGAGCAGCCACTCCCAGCGCCGCAGCGGCGTGGTCGCGAGTTTCTCGAAGCGGTTGCCCTCGCGGTGGCGAGCCACTTCGCTGCCGACCCGCGAGAGCGGCGTGAATAGCACGACGACGGCGAGATAGCCGGGCACGTAGTAGCCGGGCGGTTCGGTGAATAGCCCACCGCCGGTCGGCTGGGTCTCGACTAGCGCGCCGAAGATGAGGACGATCAACAGTGGAAACAGGAACGTGAAGAACACGGCCGTCCGCCGCCGGAGAAACGACAGTGCCGCCGCCCGCGAGGCGGCGTGGACCCGTCCGAACCGGCTCATGGCTGGCCTCCGTCGGCCGCGATCGGACCTGCCGCGTCCAGCTCTGCCGGATCGAGCGGATCGCCCCCGTGGCCGACCGCCGTGCCGGTCAGACCCAGATAGACGTCCTCCATATCGGGTTCGCGCCAGGTGAGCGATCCGGGTGTGATCCCGGCTGAACTCAACCGATCGACGACCGTCCCAATCTCCGTCGGCGCGATGTCCATCACGACGAGTTGCCCGTCCCGCCTGGTTGTCTCGAACCCGATCGAGAGCGGCTCTGATGGCTCGCCATCGACGTCGATCACGAGCCGGGTCCGCCCGCCGTATTCCCCGATCAGCGCCCGCGGGGAATCCAGCGCGAGCAGTTCGCCGTCCGCGAGCAGCCCAACCCGGTCGGCCAGCCGCTCGACCTCGGCCATGTAGTGGGTCGTCAGCACGATCGTCGTCCCGCCGTCCGCGAGCCCCTCCAGCAGTCGCCAGACAGCGCGGCGACCCGACGGGTCGATCCCGGTCGTCGGCTCGTCGAGCACGAGCAGTTCAGGGTCGTTGACCAGCGCCGTTCCGACGCAGACCCGGCGCTGCTGGCCGCCGGAGAGGTGCTCGTAGGCGGTGTCGGTCGCGTCCTCGAGGCCGACGTCCGAGAGGACAGCCGTCGCGTCCCGGGCGTGGTCGTAGAGGCCGGCGTAGTACTCTAGCAGTTCCCGCGCGGTGAGCCGAGCAGGCGGGTCGAACGACTGGGGGAGCAGGCCGATGCGCGATCGGTCGACCGACCGCGGCGACTCGCCGAACAGCTCGACCGTGCCCTCTGCGTCGGTCGTACCCGTCAGCGCGCGCACGAGCGTCGTCTTGCCCGCACCGTTCGGGCCGACCAGCCCCAGTACCTCGCCCTCGCCGACCGAGAGCGAGACGCCCGCGAGCGCGACCGTGTCGCCGTACGTGCGGGCGAGGTCGCGCGCGAGGAGTACGTCAGTCATGTGTCTCTCTCAGAGCACGCGCGGGAAAGCCAGTTCGGTTCCGGCAGAGCCACACACCCACGAACAGCAACCGCGGTCACACTGTCGGCCGCCAGTACAATAGCCCGACAGTGACGACGAACACGGCGACCGAGAGGTCGTATCCGCCGGCGTAGACCGCGCCGGCGATCGCCGCACCGCCACCGATCGTCCCCGTGACGAAGGCGGCGACGATCGGCCACGTACAGGAGATACACGAGAACAGTCCGAGCACGCCCGCGATGGCCGATCCGGCGGCATCGATGACCGTCGCATAGACCAGATAGGCCAGCGCGAGGTAGCCGACCAGCTTGTAGGGGAGGACGGTCAGCTTCAACATCGCTCCGTCGTACAGTAGGGCCGGGCTGAATCCGGGCGGGGTCCCGAGCGCCACCTGTGGAGTGACGACGTGATGGGTGGCTGTGCCGAACAACCCGCCGACGTACGCCAATAGCAGGAGGTATCCGGCCGCGAGCGCGCCGGCGAGATACCGTCGGCGCGGCGGGGCCGGCGCGGGCGTCGTCCGCCAGAGCGCCCACAGCCCGACGTTGATCCAGACGAACGGATAGAGCACGTACCGCGCCCCGAGCAGCGAAGCGAACGTCGGTCGCGCCGTCACGAACCACAGCCACAGCACGAGCAACTCGGCGTTGACGACGAGAAACGCCCAGCGCGCGGTCTCGGGGGCCGGTCGCAGGCGGGCCGTCAAGGTGGTCGCGTTGTGCATCTTAGATCGCCAGGGCGTCGATCACGACGGCCACGAGGAACGCCCCGAGGTAGGCGTTCGAGGCGTGAAACGCTCGAAACGCGGCCGATTCAGTTCGCTCGCGGTGCAACCGGACGACCATCCACAGGAAGACGGCTCCCAGCACCACCGTCGTCGCGCCGACGAGCGCGCCCAGATCGGCGATCGCGGTCACGACCGTCGCAGCCAGCAGCGTCGCCGCCAGATACCAGAGGATGTGCTTGCGCGTGGTCGCTTCCCCGCGAACGACGGGCATCATCGGGAAACCGCCCCGGGCGTAGTCGTCCTTATACGCCAGCGCGAGGTTGTAGAAGTGTGCGGGCGTCCACAGGAAGATCAGCGTCGCCAGCGCCAGCCCGGCAGGTCCGATCGTCCCCGTGACGGCCGCCGACCCGATCAGCGCCGGGAGCGCACCGGCGAACCCGCCGATGACGGTGTTCTGGACGGTGTTGGGTTTCAAAACGAGCGTGTATATCACGCTGTAGAAGACGATCGCGACCAGCCCCAGCACGGCAACGAGGACGTTGACCGTCAGGAAGGCCGCAAGCGAGAGCGCGCCGAGCGCGAACCCGAACGCCAGCGCGTTCGTTACCGGGACCTGTTCGGTCGTCAGCGGTCGGTCCGCCGTCCGGTTCATCCGGCGGTCGACGTCGCGTTCGAGGATGTGATTGAAAGTGCCACTGGAGCCGATCGCAAGCACCCCGCCGCCGATCGTCGCGAGGATCGTCTCGATCGGGATCGAGCCGTCGGCAGCGAGCGCCATCCCGGCGGCGGCGACGAGACTGAGCAGCCACATCAGTCGCGGCTTGGTCAGGCTGACGTACGCACGAACTGTCTCGACGAGGCCGCTTGGACGGGTAACCGTCACGTCTCCGACCGGCTCGGACACGGGTCCAGGGTCGGTCGTCACCGGCTGGTCGTCGGCACCGGCCTCCAGATGCCAGGCCAGCGCGGCGACGAGCGCGCCGAAGATCGACGCCGCGACGCCGAGGTGAACCGAGGGGATCTCGCCGGCTGCGCCGGTCGTCGCGACGGCCGCACCGACGCCGATCTGGACCGGAAACAGCGCGAGGGCAACCGCCAGCGCGTATTTCACCCGGCGTCGCCGTGCGACGCGCCAGCCGACGACGGCCGTCGCGATCACGAGCAGGCCGACCAGCAGCGCAGTCACGCGATGCCCCCAGGCGATCATCAGTGCTGGCTCGGTCAGCGACGGCGGCTGCGAACAGGTCGGCCAGCTCGAACAGGCACTGGCCGCGTCTGCGATAGCCGCCGTCGCGCCGGCGACGATCAGCGCGTAGACGCCGATCACCGCCCCGGTGAGCAACGCCGTGAACGTCCGTGTGTCTGTCTCCCGCACGGGATCTGTCTCACCTATCAGGTCCGGCTCTGGATATTTAATTCTCGCGTTACCCCTCGTCCTATGTAGGGTTTTGTATATAAGGTACCAGAATAGTAGGGGTGAAAAGTCAAGGATAAAACCGCAGGGGAAGCAGGTTATTTATACCCAAGTTCCCAACACAGTGGCAATGACGCGCAACCGTGCAGGGGTCGTCGCGGTGCTATCGGGCGCGCTGGTCGCCGTCGGCAGTCAGCCCGCGCTCGCTCAGTCGACGGCCAGTTCCTCGACGGAAGAGGCGATCTGGGGGCTGAACTTCGAGTTGCTCGCGGTCGCGATCCCGATCACGATCCTCGTCGAGGCGATCCTCTTCTATACCGTCTGGCGGTTTCGGTCGAGCAACGTCGAGGAGGCAAAACCGACGAAAGAGAACCGACGGCTCGAGATCACCTGGACGGTCGCGACGGCGATCGTCCTGCTGTTCGTCGGTATCGGGGCCTACGGCGTCCTCGCGCAGGACGACGTCTCCGGGCAAGGCGAGGCGGACATGGAAGTACAGGTCTTCGCCGAGCGGTACGCCTGGAGTTACGAGTATCCCGAACAGAACGTCTCGAGCAGCGATCAACTCGTCATTCCGGTCAACCAGACGGTGAAGTTGAACATCACCTCGAAAGACTGGTTGCATGCCTTCCACGTGCCCGAACTCGGGCTGAAATCAGACGCGTTCCCCGCGCAGTCGAACTACCTCGTCACGACCCCACAGGAGACCGGCACCTATCAGGTCTACTGTGCCGAGTACTGCGGGGCGGGTCACTCGCTGATGATGTCGGAGGTCAACGTGACGACTCAGGAGAGATACGAGTCCTGGCTGGCTTCCCAGCAGGCCGAGTAATAACGCGCAAACGAGCTAGCGGCAACCTTTTTCTACCTACCCCGTGTGATACGTACACATGGAGGAAGCGTACGTACGGCTATTATGTCCCGAATGTTCCAAAGACTGGCAGTCGACGCCCCGTGACCTGCCGGAGCCGAGCGAAACCTATCACTGCCCGAACTGTCACGCTTCACGTCGTCTCTCGGAGTTCATGCGGACTGATCAGGACCTCCAGACGCTCAAGGAATTGCAGTAGTTCCAGCACGCTCCCGTCTACGACCGAACCCGAGTCGTTCACCCGCTCGTGGACGACCGGGCCCCGCAGGCCTCACATTGCAACAGCACCGCCCCTTTTTCTCGGATGAGCTTCGTGTCTGGCAGGCCACACTCCGAACAGAGGACGAACTCCGAGACGTAGGCGTCGATCGCCTCCGAGATCCGGCGTTCGCTGAAGCTCCCCGTCAGACGCGCGCGCCCGCTCTCGTCGATGTGACCACTGGTCCCCAGTTCGTTCTGGAGGAACTTGACCACGTGGCCGTCCTCGCGTCCGAGCCGATCCACGGTCGTCTGGAAGTTCTCGTAGACGGTGACGTTCCCCTCCTGTCGGATGTCGGGATCCGGTACGTCGAAGCGCTCGTTTCCGCCCTCGATGTCCGGCGTCTCCGAAATCGCACGGTCGAGCATGTCGTCGTAATCCATACCTGACCGTATCCGGCCGTCGAGTAAAAGCCTTTCATAGTGGCCGTTGTACGTCCCTTTCGGATCAACCGCACGACCTCGTGCGGTCGCACCGCTACAACGGTCACTGTCATCCTTGCTGCTGTATGTCTGTTCCGGGTCGACCGCACGCCGTCGAAGATGTGACGGAGTTTTCAACCTCCAACCCTAACAGACGATACAACGAATGGCAGACACTTCGGAAGCCGTCGACCCAGCGACGATAGAGAGCGATCTCGCCTGGAGCCACGAGATCGTCCAGGAGGTCTCCCGAACCTTCGCTATCACGATCGACATCCTCGAGGAGCCGATGTCTTCGTCTATCTGTGTCGGGTATCTCCTGTGTCGGATCCCGGATACGATCGAAGACGCCGGACACATCCCTCCCGAAACGAAGGCGTCACTGCTGGAGACGTACGATTCGATACTCGACCCGGCGGAGAGCACGTCCGTTGAAGCGTTCGAGCGAGACGTCGCGGAGTGGATTCCGGAGGATGGGGGTGCTGACTGGGAACTGGTCGCACAGACGGACCGTGTCCTGCGAGTGTTCGAGTCCCGGCCCGAGCGGATCCGGGAAGCGATCCGGCCACCGGCGCGGGAGTTAGTCGGCGGGATGGTGACGTTCGTCAGGCGGTACGCCTCGGAGGGCGGGCTGCGCCTGCAGGCGCGCGAGGAACTACACGAGTACTGTCACTACGCCGCCGGGACTGTCGGCGAACTCGTGACGAACCTCGTCACGGACGAGGAGACGCCCGCCGAAACCCGCGAACCACTGGAAGACAACGCCGAGTCGTTCGGGCTCGCGCTCCAGCTCGTCAACATCGCCAAAGACGTCGGCGCGGACTTTCACAAGGAGGACAACGTCTACCTGCCCGCCGACGAACTGAACGCACAGGGCGTCGATCAGGACGCGCTCGACAACCCGGACAACGCCGACGGCGTAGTCGCAGTCGTCAGGCGAACGATCGACGACGCCCGCGGGTATCTCGATGACGCCCAGACGTGGCTCGAACACGTCCCCGAGCGGGCGGGCAACCGCACCGCTGCGTGGGCGATTCCCTACCTGCTCGCGGTGGGCACGCTCAGAGAAGTCGAATCCCGGCCCGAGGACGTGCTCAGACCGGAGGGCGTGAAAGTCTCTCGACAGGAGGTCGGTGCCGTCATCGAGGCCTCTCTCGGCGGACTCGACGCTGACACGCTCGGGGAACTCCGTCGGCAAATCGCCGACGAACCGCTCGTTTCCCTCTGATTCTCTGACGATTTCTACGGCTCGCGGTTTGCTCGCCGCAAGAAGGTCCGGGTGCGAGAATCGAACCCGCGTCCCAGCCTCCACAAGGCTGGAGGATAACCACTACCCCAACCCGGACACGCGTTGGGTACCTCATTGTAGCCGGAGTGCGATTGATATAGGTTACGCTCCTGAACGGGTACGCCACGCCGTCACGAGGTTCCCGGAGAAACCTCTATACGGTATCACGCCACACATACAAACATGGTAACCACGACTGAGAAGGACGGCGAGACGTGGTATCAATGCGAGAAATGCGGGATGCTGTTCGACAGCCGTTCGGACGCCGAACAGCACGAACAGAACTGCGACGCGGAAGACCCGTCGTACATCCAGTGATCGCGGGCCGGCTCACGCGACGCCGTTCGACCGTCGGATCGGAGAAGCGACGACGCCGTTATTTGCCGCGTCCTTTGCCGCTGTTGTTCGAAGGACGCGTGTGCTCGGTGCCTTTGCCCTTCTGCTGGAGGCCGCGATTGGACTGGCCGGCGCTGGTTAGCCCGCGCAGCGCGCGGTTGTCGTGTGCGTCGTCGCAGATCCAGTTGAGGTCGTCGTCGGTCTCGATCGCCGGGTGGTTCGGGTCGACCAGAATGACCTCGAACCACTTCTGGCTGCCGTCTTCGCCGACCCAGTAGGAGTTGAGTACACGCAGGTTGCGGTACTTGCGAGTCGCGCGCTCCTCGGCGACGCGCTGGAGGTTCTTCCGGCGCGTGATCCGGGTGACGCCCTGCCGCTTCGAGCGTCGTCCGGCCTTGTGGCGAACTTTGCGAGCGCTGCCCTTGCGGACGCTGACACGTGCGACGACGACACCCTGCTTGGCCTTGTAGCCGAGCGAACGCGCCTTGTCCAGCCGCGTCGGGCGCTCGACCCGCTCGATCGCGCCCTGCTGGCGCCATTCCTGCATGCGCTGCCACTGTAGTTCCGCGACTTTGCCGTCGTCCGGGTCCTTCCAGGCGTCCCGGATGTGTGAGTAGAAGCTCTTTGCCATGGTTTCACCGCGGGCGTCGAGTGGTTCAGTCGGTTGCCCGACCACATTCCAGCCTGCGACTCGCCGGTCGCGCGACCGACGACGGCAGGTGCCCGCTGGAGCCCGCCACCAGCGAGTTGGCGAATCTTCTGCGCTGGTGCGCTTAAGGGCTTCGAACCCGATCGACGGTCGGATAGCTACCGTCGTGTGAACTCGATCGCGGCCCCTTGCCCGAAGCCGACACACTCGGTCGCCAGCCCCAGTTCGGCATCGCGCCTGCGCATCTCGTGCAGCAACGTCACGGGCAGGCGCGCACCCGATGCTCCGAGCGGATGGCCGAGCGCGATCGCCCCGCCGTTGACGTTGAGCACGTCGTCGTCGAACCCGAGTTCGCGCTGGCAGTACAGCGTCTGGGAGGCGAACGCCTCGTTCAACTCCACGAGGTCGTAATCAGCGGGATCGTGACCGGTCCGCTCGCCGAGTTGCCGTACCGCCGGCACGGGACCGACCCCCATCTCCGTCGGATCGACGCCGACCACCTCGTGGGCACCCACTTCCGCCAGAATCGGCAACCCGCGGTCCTCGGCGACAGACCTTGAGGTCATCAGCACGCCGGCAGCGCCGTCGCTGACCTGTGAGGCGTTGCCCGGCGTGACCGTCCCGTCGGACTTGAACACCGTCGGCAATCCGGCGAGCGTCTCCAGATCAGTCTCCCGGCGGATCCCCTCGTCTTCCTCGACGAGCCCCTCCGCCGTCTCGATCGGGACGATTTCGTCGTCGAATCGGCCGGAATCGGTCGCTTCGGCGGCCCGTTCGTGGCTCCTGAGCGCGTACTCGTCCTGAGCCTCCCTGCTGATGTCGTACCTCTCGGCGACCGTCTCGGCGGTCATCCCCATCTGGAGCTCGCCGACGTTGTACAGCTCTGCGAGTCGCGGGTGGACGTTGTGGGTGTTCTCGCCCATCTTCACCCGGGACATCGACTCGACGCCGCCAGCGATCACGCAGTCGCGCTGGCCGGCGGCGATGGCGTCCGCCCCGCGCATAATCGCTTCCGCGGAAGACGCACACCACCGGTTGATCGTCGTCGCCGGCACCGACTCGCCGAGTTCCGAGAGCAACGCGATCACTCGCGCGACGTTGTTGCCCTGTTCGCCGCGCTGCTGGGCACAGCCCCACAGCAGGTCGTCTACGTCCTCACTGCCCAGCCCCGTCGCCGCGAGCAACTTGTCGATCAACGGGACCGACAGGTCCTCGCTCCTGACGTCCGCGTAGACGCCGTCTTCCGTTCCCTGCGGCGTTCGCACCGCCTGCACGATCACGGGTGCCTGATCCATAATCATCTATCAATCGAATACTGGCCTGTTAACAGTTATCCAACCGGAAACGGATTGTCATATGGGTTATTGTACGTCTGTTCCGGATCGGTCGCCCGATGCAGGGCAGCCGGAGCGGTAAATCGTTACAGTAATCTGTATCGGGGGGCAGGCGTGACACTCTTGGTCGCCTCGGTCCGAGTGATCGTATGGAGGACTACCAGCGGGAGTTTCTCGACAGCCTGCTCGAGACGGCATCACCGTCGGGGTTCGAGACGGCGAGCCAGCGTGTCTGGGTCGAGTACGTCTCGGAGTTCGCCGACGACGTGCGCGTCGACGACTACGGGAACGCCGTCGCTGTCCACGAGGGCGACGCGACCAAGGTAATGATCGCGGGTCACGGCGACGAGATCGGGTTCATGGTTCGGGACGTCACCGACGATGGCTATCTCAGGTTGGCCCGGATCGGCGTCTCCGACCGGACGGTCACGCGAGGCCAGCACGTCACCGTCCACACTGACGGCGGTCCGGTCAACGGCGTCATCGGCCAGACGGCAATCCACCTCCGCGAGCGCGAGGACGAGAGCGTCGACGACGTGGCCGAGCAGTACGTCGACATCGGCGTCGCGGACGGCGACGCGGCCCGCGAGCGAGTCTCGATCGGCGATCCGATCACGTTCGCCTCGGGGGTACGATCGCTCGCCGGGGCCCGACTGGCCGGCCGGGGGATGGACAACCGCGTCGGGATCTGGACGGCCGCGGAGGCGCTGCGCCGGGCCAGCGACTGCGACGCGGACGCGACGGTCTATGCCGTCAGCACCGTGCAGGAAGAGGTCGGGCTCAAGGGCGCGAAGATGGTCGGGTTCGATATCGATCCGGATGTCGCCGTGGCCGTGGACGTCACGCACGCGACCGATACGTTGGGTGTGCCCGAGAAACAGTCCAGCGCGATCGAGCTCGGCGGCGGCCCGGTCGTCGCTCGCGGGAGCGCGAACCACCCGCAACTCGTCGAGGCGCTTCGATCCGTGGCCGACGCCAACGCGGTGTCGATCCAGCTCGAGGCGGCCGGTATCAGCACGGGAACCGACGCCGACGCGTTCTACACCCAGCGCGGCGGTGTCCCGTCTGTGAATCTCGGGCTCCCCAACCGGTACATGCACACGCCCGTCGAAGTCGTCGACACCGAGGATCTGGACGCGGCCGCCGACCTGCTTGGCGCGTTTGCCACGTCTGTCGGCGAGTTCGAGCCGTTCACTGTCGATCTGACCAGTGAGTGATACTGCTGGCTGTAACAAACTGAAGGAATTCGCCACCCCGGGGTGGCGAATATCTTTACGAACTTACAGCCGGTAGTATGAGCAGTCTGTCATCGATCCCCCGGGGGGTACGGGGCTGTTGAGGGTGGTAGTGTCACGATGGAAACGCTGCTACGCCATGAGAGCGTGAGCCAAGATATGGGTCGTGTTGCAAAGTGCCCTATAATACGCCGTCGGTAGCGTATCCCGGCGTCGAATCAGCGACCGAGTCGAGTTCGCGTTCAAGCACTGATTGGAGCGTCCGCATACCGGACTTGCCGAGACGGTCGGGGGCCGCGACAACGCTGAGCCGTTGTGTTCCGATCGGCACGAAATCAACATCAAGCACTGTTTCGGCGAATCGAAGCCCGAGCCCGACTGTCGCCGACCCATCGGCCACACGACGGGCCGGACTCCGAATGCCGGACACCGTCCGGTCGTAGCCGTGGATCTGATCGGCGAGATCGCGTCCTGACACACCGGATTCGGCGGCTATCTCGCTGAGGGCGTCGTCGAGAGTCGACCGCAAGGCCGACGACTGCGGGAGGTTGTAGAACCCTTCCACCTCGAAGAGGTCGGTGAGTTCCGACACGTCGTTGGGATTGCCCGCCGGGACGATCAGCCCCCATTCACGGGTGTACGTGGCGAGGGTATCGCCATCAGCGGCATCGGCGTCGTCCTCGTCAAGCAGGGCGAAATCCGGGACCCCATCGCGCAGACGGCGACGCCCCTCGGCACTTCCGTGCGGGAGATAGCGCGGCCCGTCGAGCCGATCAAGCAACCGCGAGAGCAGCGGGTCAGGCTCGCCAATAGCGAGTATCGACGGCGGGCGCGTCTCCGCGGAGAACAGCTCGACAGTGACGGACTCGCCCCGGTCGAGCAGTTCGGTCTCGGGCGCCATCTCGACGACGCCGTCGGCCTCGGTGAGACTTGTGATCGCCCCGCTGCCCTTGTCGACCGGATAGACGAGAACGTCGCCCGCCTCGTCTTCAATGACGGCGACCGGGAGCAGGTAGGTCCGACCTTCGGTGTAGCGCTTGGAGGCGACCATCTCCCCTGCAAGCGTTGGCGCGGATTCCGGGGGTCGGCCGGCAGCCTCCCGGATCGCGGGCGCGACGAAGGTCCGGAAGATACTCAGCGCCGAGACGGGGTTGCCGGGGAGCCCGACGTAGGGAGTGTCGGCGATTTCCCCGACGATCGTCGGGCGTCCGGGCTTGACCGCCACGCCGTGGAGATCGAGCGATCCGTGGTCGTCGACGACCCGATAGAGTACGTCGGTGTCACTCGCGCTCGTCGAGCCCGAAGAGAGGACGAGTTCACACCGCTCGCCGACCGACTGTAGCGTCTCGTGCATCTTCTCGTAATCGTCGGCGATGTGTGGAACGACCTCCGGTCGGCCACCGGCCGCTCGTACTGCCGCCGCCAGCGCGTACGTGTTGAGGTCGTAGATCTGGCCGCGCTCGGCTTCGAGGGGCTCGCCCGGTCGCACGAGTTCGTTCCCGGTCGAGACGATTCCGACCGACGGCGGCTCGACGACCGGGACCGTCTCGACGCCGAGCGCAGCAAGCAGGCCCACATCCCGCGTCGTCAGCACCGTCCCCGGACCGACGGCCCGGTCGCCGGCGGCCACGTCGTCGCCGCTGTGCATGACGTTGTCCCCCGGCGCGACGGCCGTTCGGATCTCGACGACGGTGCTATCGTCGGTCGCACGTCGGGTCGTGCGCTCGACCGGGACCACTGCGTCAGCACCCTGGGACAGCGGCGCACCCGTCGCGACGCTGACAACGGTTCCCGCGGAGACGTCCGTCTCGGGGCGCTCCCCGGCGTCGACGGCGCCGGCGAGGTCGGCCACCAGCGGATCACCCTCGGAGGCGTCGAACGTGTCGGTAGCCTGGACGGCGTATCCGTCCATCGTCGAGCGATCGAACCCCGGTACGTCGATAGCGGCGTCGACCCGCTCGGCCGCGACGCGACCGTCGGCGTCCAGTAGCTCGACCGATTCCGTCCCAGCCCCAATATCCAGCGCCTCTATTGCCAAACGGAGTTCAGACGGCGTCGCAAGGTCGCGGAACTGCTTGCGCTCGGTCACGGCTGGGCCTCCCAGAACTCGACTGTGACGCGATCGCCCGCGTCGTACCCCTCGATCGACTCGGGCACCTGCACCCAGCCGTCGGCAAGCGAAACACTCGAGAGAATGCTCGCGCCGCTTTCGTGGACCGGTTCGGCGATAGCGCCCTCGTCAGTCTCGCTGACGGTCACTCGAACGCAACTCCGGATCCCGGGTTCGCTCCGGATCTTCCGGTCGAGTTCGGCCTCGACCCGGGCTGGCTCGTCGGGTTCCGTGTCGGCTGTCCAGTTGAGGACCGGTCGGACGAACTGCCAGGCGTTGACGATACAGGCGACGGGATACCCCGGCAACATAAGCACCGGCGTGTCCTCGACCTGGCCGAGCGCGACCGGATGACCTGGCTTGAGTGCGACGCCGTGGACGAGCAATTCGCCACGGTCCTCGACGACGGCCGGCAGCAGGTCCCGCTTGCCGATCGAAGAGCCGCCGGTCGTCACGATCACGTCCGCGTCGAGATCGGCCTCGATCGCGTCCACGAGCGCGTCCCGGTCGTCGGTCACGACGTCGCGATACCGGGTGTCGCCGCCCCAGCGCTCGGCCAGCGAGGAGACCATCAGCCCGTTGGTCTCGATCGCCTCTCCAGGGTCTGGGTCGCTCTCGACCAGCTCCTCGCCGGTCGGGATCACGGCGACTGAGGGCCGTTCCCGAACCGTGACCGACTCGATGCCGACCGACCGCAGCAGCGCCAGATCCGACGGTCGGAGCCGATGCCCTGAGTCGAACAGGTGCTGGTCGGCCTCGATGTCCTCGCCGACCTCGCTGACGTTCTGGCCGACCGCGGCGGCGCTGGTGACCTCTATGGAGTCGCCCACTTCCCGTGCGTTCTCGGTCTTGACGACGGCGTCGGCCGGCTCCGCGACGGGACTGCCCGTGTGAACCCAGGTCGCCCGTTGCGGGCCAGCACTGTCACCGACGGCGAGGGTGGCGGGCGATCGGTCGGCCGCGCCGAAGGTATCCTCGGCTCTGACCGCGTAGCCGTCCATCGCCGCCCGCGGGAAGTCCGGGACGTTCCGTGGCGATGTCACTGTCTCGGCAAGGACACGTCCGTCCGCCGCCGCGAGCGCGAGTGTCCGCGTGCCCGTCGAGACGTTCATTGCCGCTCTGAGGGTTTCGAGTGCCTCACGGACCCGCGTCCGCTCGACGAATCCTGCTCCTCGAACTGACTCGGCATCTCCCATAGTAGAACCGAATGCCGGCCGGAACCAAAAACCCGTGTCTCCGACGACGCCTACTCGACGAACCGATCGTCCGACGTCCGGCGGTGTTCGTTGTCGATTGCGCCCTCAAGCCACCCGATCCGGGCGTCTTCGACCCCGTTGAACTCGGGGACAAACGGTTTGATATCGAGCAGCGGCGTCCCGTCGAGTACGTCGACCCCGGAGACGAACAGCGAGCCATCCGAGACGTTCTCCAACTCGAGGACGGACATCCCGAGCGGGTTCGGTCGTCGCGGGGCCCGCGTCGCGAAGACGCCGTGGACCTCGTCTTCCATAAACGGCTGGGGCTGCAGGTCGTAGTCCTCGGCGGCGTGGAACTGATAGAGCACGACGATATGGGAGAACTCCGCCAGATCGAGCAGCCCAGGTTCGTACTCGGGGTCGACCTCGACGACACCCATCGCCTCGGAGAAGGCACCCTGGATCGGCATCCCTGTCTCCTCGGTGTACGGCGAGTGGATGGTGCCGATCGGCTGGGTTGACCCGTCCGACGATCGGGTCGAATCGAGTCCGGCGGTCGAAGCCGTCACGCCGCTGCCGTCGGTCGTCGCCGGCGTCGTGACTTCCCTGAGGACGGCGGCGAGCCAGTCGGCCACGTCGGAGTAATCCCGGGCCGTAATCAGGTTGCCGTCGACGACGCCCGCATCGTTCACGAACGTCCCACCGGCGGCCTCGACGTCGTCTTTGATCGAGGGATGGCAGGCCAGTCGCCGCCCCTCGACGACGCCGGCACTGACGAGCAACTGTGCGCCGTGACAGACCGACGCGATCGGTTTGTCCCGCTCGTCGAACGAGCGAACGATATCGATGGCCTCGGGGGCTTGCATCCGGATCGCCTCCGAGGAGTACCCGCCCGGAAGCACGAGCAGGTCGTAGGCCGCCGCGTCGGCCTCCGCGATCGGCAGGTCGGCTTCGAAGTCGATCCCGTTGAGCCCGGTGATCGGCTGTCCGCCGGGAGCGGCGATATCGACGGTGTGGCCGGCCTCCTGGAGGCGGTAGTAGGGGTAACTGAGCGAGCGATCGCCGAATCGATCCGCCGCGAGTGCGAGTGCGTTCAGTGTCATAGGTTATTTGGGTGGTGTCTGGTGAGTGTCTGGATTATCTGTGCGTTGTTCAGTCAGTGTCTTGGCTTGGTGGTGTGTTTTTCGGAGCGTCGAGCAGTCGACTGGTCGGTTCCCCGGCTGTCCCGAATCGTGTTTCGGATGGCGCTCACGTAGGGGTCGAACCGGTCGGTCTCGAAGTCCCGCGGCCGATCGAGATCAACATCGACGACAGTCCCAATCGTCCCGCGCCCGTCGAAGACGACGACCGCATCCGAGAGTCGAACCGCCTCGCCGACGGTGTGTGTCACGAGGACGACTGTCTTGTCCAGGTCGTTCCAAATCCCGAGCAGATCCTCCTGCAGTGACTCCCGGGTCGCCACGTCGAGATCCGAGAACGGCTCGTCAAGCAGCAGGACCTCGGGATCGGGAGCGAGCGCCCGAGAGATCCCGACACGGGTTCGCATACCGCCGCTGAGTTCGGAGGGATAGGCGTCGGCCCGGTCGGCAAGCCCGACCATCGAAAGGAGCCGCTCGACTCGCCGGTCAGCCACAGTCGCGCTCGTGTCATCGACCTCCAGTCCGAAGCGAACGTTCTCGGCCACCGTCCGCCAGGGATACAGCGTCGTCGACTGGAAGACGAGTCCCCGGTCGGGGTCCGGCCCGGTGACCACGTCGCCGTCGACGCGGACGCGCCCGGAGGACGGCGATTCCAGACCCGCGACCAGCCGGAGAAGCGTCGTCTTCCCACAGCCGGAGGGGCCGACGAGACTCACGAACCCGCCCTCGTGGACTGAGAGGTCGATCCCCTTGAGTGCGGCGATAGTCCCCTCGCCGGTCTCGTAACGCTTCGAGACGTTTTCGAGGGCGAGAAACGTGTCCTCGTCAGTCACGGGGCAACCACCTCGCGAGTGACCTGAAAGAGCGCGTCCGTGGCCAGATACGCAAGCCCGAGCGCGAGCATATAGGCCATACTGACGTCCATCGCGAGACTCTGGGCCGTGTGGATGATTCGATAGCCGAGCCCCGGCGCGCCGAACAGTTCGGCGGCGACGATGATCATCCAGCTTCGGCCGAGGCTGGTTCGGACGGCGGTGAAAACCGACGGCGCAACGCCAGGAACCACGACCTTCCGAAGCATCGTAGTGTGATCCTGGACGCCGAGACTCTCCCCGACCTCGATCCACTCCGTCGGGAGTTCCCGGACTCCGTCGTGGGCGCCAAGCAGTGTGATCCAGAACGAACCGATGGCGACGATGACCGCCGCGCCGGCGTGGCCGATGCCGACCCAGGCGATGACAAAGCCCATCCACGCCAGCGGTGGGATCGGTCGCAGCAGCCCCACAGCAGGCGTGAAATACTCGTCCAGCCGCGTCGAATACCCCAATGCGATGCCCAGCGGCGTCCCCAGCCCAACACCGAGAAGCAAGCCGGGGACGTAATGCAGCAGGCTCTGCAAAAGGACGGCCGAAAGTTCCGTCAACTGGAGTGTAACGCCGGCGAACGCGAACGTCGCCGGCGTCGTCAGCTCCGTGACGAACGCCCCAAGGACAGCCGCAGGTGTCGGAAGCAGGTACGACGGGACCGTACCCGCGAGCGACCACCAGCCGGCCACGAAGACGACCGCGCCGACGAGACCGCGCCCTACTCGACCCGAAATGAGCGACGATCGGTCGACCGCCCCGAACGCGACAGTGGCGGATTCGCGCGTGGCCGACAATACGTCATTGCGATCGGACGGCCGACTAGCCATCGCTGCCCCCCTCGAATCGGAAGCGGTCCCAGATTCGCTCGTAGGCGTAGTACGTCCCCGTCTTGAGGATATTGGTGACGACCCCGATCTGTAGCGAGGCCGTCGAGTCGGCCGTGACGGCGTAGGCGACGACGACAGTCAGGACGATCATAAACAGCCGGTAGACCAGCGCTTTAAGGAGCGACTCACTCCAACTGCGGCGCGGATCGTCGACCGTGATCGGTAACAGCGATCTGCCAGCCATCACTGATCCCCGACGGCTTGGTCGTAATGAGACATATCGAACAACTCATCGGCCGTAAGACGCGAATCAGTTTTCCCGAGTCGGTGGGCATACTCGGCCAGCACCTCGGCCCCGGACGTAATATCGTGTGGGTCGGTGGTGTACTGCGTCGCCGGTGAGTCGAGCGCGGCCCGCGCTGTCGAGGCGTCGAGGGCATTTTCGCCACCGTAGACGTCGCTCATATACGTCGCGGCCTGGTCGGGATTGTCGTGGATGAACTGGGTTGCCGATGCGTGCCGATCGATGAACGCCGCAACGGCATCGGGACGCTTCTCCGCGAACGCGTCCCGGACGACAGTCACGCCGGCCGGTTCGCCGGGAATGAACTGCTCGACGCGTGCGACGCGCTGGTAGGGGGCGTCCGTACGCTCCTCGATCAGCGTCGGCGTCGGCTCCGGGATAACGGCCCCGTCGACCTCACCGGCGAGTAAGGCCTGCCGGGCAGCGCCCGGTCCGCCGAGATGGACGAGTTCGACGTCCTCGAGCGACGCTTCACGTTCGTTGCTGATCCAGTATCGAGCAGTGATGTCCGAGACACTCCCTTTCGGATACGTGCCGAGTGTGAACCGTCGCCCGTCTACCGCGTCGAACCCACCGCTGTCGGCCGCGAACCGGTCGGCGACCGACTCCGCGATCAGCACGACGAAGCCGTTTTTCGAACTCGCCGAGACGACGTGCGCCTCGGCGTCCGAATCCGCGACGACGAGTGCCGGAACCACACCGATCATCCCGATATCAGCTTTGCCAGTCGTAAGCAGCTGGACGATACTATTGCAGCTGGCTTCGTCGGTCTCGAAGTCGGCATCCATCGCCTCGAACCAGCCTTCCCGATCCATAACGACTGCCTGGAAGTGAGGTGGTGCCGCGTCGTAGGCCAGCTGGACCGGCCCAGTAGCGCCGCTGTTTTGCCCGAACACCGTACAACCTGAAAGGGCGGTCGTGCTGGCAACACCGAGACTCCCAAGGAACGCACGCCGATTCATCATACCCGAATATCGGAGAATATTGCCATAAGAGTAACGATTATAGCCAATATCTTGCGAGGGAGTAACCATAATCGGCAACAATTTTCGGATCTTTCCATAGCGGTCCGATCGCGTTCGAGTCGGCTCGTCTGATCTCAAGACTCTCGATGAGGTCATTGAGGAACTCTCGAAGGAGTGCAACGACTCCGGTTCGAACCGATCGTGGAACGCTGCATAGGAGGGTTGCGTAACAGCTACGAAAATCGAAAATATTAAGCAGTAAACAGCATTAAACAGCAGTAATGGCAAAGGTCGTTACTTCCCGAACGAGTCGAGAGGATGCTGCCTGAACGCCGCGAAACAATCACTTTCTGTATGATTTGGCGGTCAGTCTCGGCTGCTACCGCTGCGTAGATCAAGACAAGTCTAATTCACCACTCCAAACAGACGATCTCACCCGGACTTCGA
The DNA here is from genome assembly GCF_017094525.1 of Halapricum desulfuricans. Lineage (NCBI taxonomy): Archaea > Methanobacteriati > Methanobacteriota > Halobacteria > Halobacteriales > Haloarculaceae > Halapricum > Halapricum desulfuricans. The sequence goes on from NZ_CP064788.1 coordinate 1,432,816, forward strand.
CGGTCTCTGCCGACAGCTGTTGCTCACCGCCCAACGAATAGGCTGTGGGCTGACCCCAGTCAGCCCGCTGCCGTTGCCTGTGACGCCCGCACACCAACCCCGTTCGCTTTGATCTTCCACCGGCGGTGTAACTCCTCTTCCAGTTCGTGCCGAATCCAGTCACAGAACGTCTTGAACGTGAACTCCTCGGGCAGGTCGCGCCCGCCCCGCCGCGGGCGGGCGACGACCGCCCACCTCAGCACGAGCCACAGGTTCTCCAGCAGTGCCGCGACGAGCATAATCGCAAACCGCACGATTGGATCACGTGTCGTCGTGATCCCGCGTGCTTGCCGCAGCAAGCGATAGGTTGTTTCAATGCCTGACCGCTTCCTGTAGAGGCGTTCGACCTGCTTGGCCGAGCGATCAGTAACGCCGCACGCGACGTAGCCACGGACAACCTCACCGTGCTTGCCGCGATCACCGTTTTGGTAGGAGACAGCGACCACGAGCGGGAAGCGCAGTTCCCGCTCGCTGTCTTTGTACATACGATAGGTCGTCATGTACGACTTGTGGACGTCGAGTTTGTCCTTCATACGTTCGCCCTTCTTGGGCACGTGAACGACCGTTGCGGCGATATCACGAGCACGGCGGATGACGCGTTCGTTGTAGAATCCGCTGTCGGCAAGCAGCAGGTCGATCTCGAAGGGGTAGTTCTCGACGCGGGCGAGCACGCGCTCGACCGCGTCAGCCTCATCTTCGTCACTGCGGACATACGTCATCGCCAGCGTCACCGGCTTCTTGTTGGAGACGACGTAGGCCGTGCAATAGCGGTGGCAGGTAGTTGTCCCGTCCTTGGGAGCCATCGAGCAGAGTTCGCCGTCGTCGGCGTAGTGCTCGCCATGATAGGGGTTATCGATGAAGTCGATGGAGACGATTCTCGACCGGTCAGGGTCGAGAATCGTCATGGCGAGGCGTCCGAGCAGACGGTTAGCGACGAACTCGAGCCACGCTCGGTCGAGCGTATGGAGCCATGTGAAGACAGTGTCGTCACACGGCGTTCCGTTGGTGTCGTTGCAGGTTTCCCAGATTGAGGTCTGGTTGACGCAAGCCAAGATGACGACGAGCCAGATGTCGCCGGGGTCGAGGGGGCTCCCCTCGACACCCGGCAACGGGAGTGGAGTAATGACTTCTTCCGCTACGTCTTTCACGTCCGATGCCGAAAGGTAACCGTCTGGATCGGGGATCTTGAACACATCCAGATCCAGACACTTTCTCGTTGTTAACTCGGCGATTCAATTCCGCTGATTACGCCGGTTGGGAAGTACCGAAGCTGCATACGGAAAGTATGGTACTGATTCCTGTTTTGCGGTTCCCCGGGTTGAGAAGAACGGACAGGTGATCGATGACTACGATCTTCAGAATAATCCGATCGTCCGATATTCCAGTTGGGTCGACAAGGACAGCACAGACAATAGGAACGTTGATTACGGTGATGTCGAGGCCAGGTTTGCTGTTGCTTTCTACATGGAGGAGGCGGTTCATTACGGGACTTACTACGGTGTGCAGCAGTGCTACGGGCCGTTCAATAATTACGTCCTGGATGTGCCGTTTGACGAAATCTCGATGACTACTGATGCCCCTGAAAACGTGACTGAGGGGGAGCCAGTAGAGGTTGATGTCCGGTTTGAGAACGATTGGAAGCCGTTAGAGGCAGATCTGAATGGAGAAGCCTGTATTTCTGGTTACTGTAGTGAGTTCTCCAGGGAGAACGTTTCTATCCCGACCGGTGGTAGAACGATAGATGTTGAAGTGGCGGAGCCGGTGTCGAACTTCACTGGCGATGTCTCAGTGGATATGGGTGGTACTCTTGGCTTGGATATGGAGGAGTTCCGGACGGAGAATGTGGCTACTGATTGTGACGGCGACGGCGAGAAAGAGGATGCTTCAACGTGTAGCACGGTGAAGATTGCAGATTTGGAAGGTAGTCAAGTGGTGAACGTTGTTCGGGCTCCGGAGGAGCCACCTGAGGATTCCGGGCTCTTCGAGGAGGTCTTGCAAATGCTGCAACCCGTAATCAAGATCCTGACCTTCGGGTGATGTTGTATAGTAAGTAATGTGTCGGAAGCCGTGGCTTCGGCTGGGAATTATACGGGATCGTTGAATTACAGTGAGGCGATTCAGGTGTTGTCGAGTCCGGAGTCGGCGGAGCAGGCGTTGATGTTGTTTCAGTTGGAGAGTTCTTTGGCGGTGGCGTTGACCTTGCTGGCGTTTGTTCCGTCGGTTGCGTTATTTGCAGCAGGGGGTGCCTTGGAGATGTATGAGGATTCCCGGTTCTGGCTGCTGTTGTTGGTCGAGGTTTTCTTTTCGGTGGTGGTGCTGGGTTCGGTGCCGTTCCTAATCTCGATGTAGGAACTGTGTTCGGCTTTCGGTGAACCCTTTTAAATGTCGGGTGAGGTATAGTTCTTAGAGGATCTGTTTTAGGGGTGGATTGATGTGGAATACTTAGTACTGAGGAGTTCGGTGATCGGCAAACTGAATGAGACGAATCGAGAGATGTTGGAAGAGTTGAAAATGGCTGACAGTGAAGGGATGCGGGTGAAGGATTTGGCCGGGTCTCTGGATAAGAGTAAGGGTCATATCTCTGATCAGGTCTCCAAGCTTGAGAACTATGATTTGGTGGAGAAACGAGTTGCTGATGATGGAAAGCAGCGTGTCTTCCTTGGTGACGACATTCGGTTCCTGCAGGAAGCCAACTTCCCCCGGTGAGTTCTCCGGGCCATATACTTTTTACATCTGATTCTTCTCAATTTACTCAAGGGTTCTCCCGTTCCTTCGAAACGGGTTTCCCTAGAGGGAAAGGGGTGCAGTAGTTGAGTGGTTGATGACGATCTGTACGATGAATTGGAGCCATCAGAGGATGGTGAGCGGTATTCTTGGGGTGATGTCGTTGAGGAGTTGGAAGAGCCTCGGATGAAGAAGCTGGCAAGGAAGATACGGAAGCGGAGGGACGACGTCGTTGAGGATTTGGATGATGCGATCGAGGAGAATCGTGAACAGCTTCGTAGATCTCAGGGCTTTGCGGGCGGTGATACCGAAGAGTTCCGTGAAAGGATACGAGAATTAGAGCGGGAGAAGCGGGATAAGAAGCAGCGTTTTGCTGACCGAGTTGACGAGATCCGGGACGAGATCTTGGAAATCCAGGAAGAGATTGAGAAGCTGGAGGACATCAAGCCAGTCGACGAACTACTATAATTCGTGCGTAGCGATCTCATCAGCACTCCAGCTCGTACTCGTGACACTGGTAGGTGGAACCGTGATGGGAGTCGTCGCCGGGCCCATGATGGGACAGATCGAGGACGGCTTCTCCGTACTCGGAGAGATGACTACCAGCACAACACTGAACATCTCGGACGAAGCAACTTTCTCCGCAGCAGCGGACTACGTCTACCATAGAGCATCAAACGATGGATGCAGAGACCCGGATGAGACAGGAAAGACCACCGTACAGGACCGGATAAACGAAGGTAAATACGACGCTCTAGAAGACACATTCCTCACCTCCCAACCACCGTGTGTGGCGACAGACGACCCACAGGGAGGAGATCAGGAAGGAAAACTCTCCCGCGTAGAATTCGTCATAGACGAGACCAGTGAGGGGATCACACTGAACACAAGCGGGCAGCTTTGGATAGAGAAAAACCGACGTATAATGGGCGTCAGAGATGCCGGATTCTACGATGCAACAAGAGAACAGTGCAGTAGAGATGTTTGGGAAAATGGACTACAAGCAGGTGGACACGCAGCAGTTATGGGTGCTGCAGTGAGTAGTGGCAACCTAGCTGTAACGGTAGCCAGTGGAGGAGTAGGATTTTTCACTGGTGCAGCAACGTCAGCCATAGCTGGAGAAAGATTCGTGGGCAACAAAGACAAATACATTATCTATGTAAATGATGGAGAAGCATCAGAAATCAGCGACGATATACTTGACGATAGCACCGGTTTCGGAAATTCAATCTATTGTTACGCTGTAACCGACCAGTTGACAGGATTTAGCTTAAGTGGGGACGACGGAGTCCAATTTCTGGCTTCTCCTCTTAAACAGACCTATGATAATGAGTTTGGAGGCAAGGTGGATGTAAAACTCTGTCCCGGGACTCGAGGATATATTCAGGTCAATAAAGAAAAGCCCCAGAACGATGGAGAGGCCGGGGAGAGCATCTGGGGATGGGCTCAGAAATACCCATTTATTCAGATAACCGAAATGGGGGAGTGTTAGAAGAGTTTCACTCCCAAGTGTCCCAAGTCATAGGTGTCATCCGGCATCCCGATTCCTCTTACATCTTCTTCTGTCTCAGTGATCTGACCATTACTTTCTATAACAAAGTTGTCTACTTCTACACCCTCTGATTGATAGTCAAAATTAGCTCCCGGATATCTTCCCTCTGATTCACTTATAGGCGATGAACCTCTTACATTCTCTTCTAGATATATATCAAAACCATCGGAAATATCCCTCTTGGAGAGCCCATCTAATATTGGGGTGCCATCAACGAGGGAAGTAGGATTTTCTGATTGTATTGTCTCTACAATCGGAATAATTGTTTCTTCACTATAATTTTCTGGAAGACTTGCTCCAAGGCCTTCTACTACTATTTCTCCATCATAGGCTATTACAAAATCACCTTCTTCACCATCACTGAGTTCTTCTGTTCCTTGATAGATATCGAAGCCATTATACTCTTCAGCAGAGCCAAATGATTCCTCCAACTCTTTTGTTACATCTTCATCCACGACCCAGATTGTCGCTGGCCAAGCCGCTAATCCCTCAGATACTTGTTCCATACCTATATCAGTCCAGTATTGAGGACTAAACACTCCTTGATCATCGTATTCAGAGACTGCCTGAGCACCTATATCTTCAGCTATATCACTCGGCCTTGCATATATGAAATTTGCAATATCTTGATTCCTTGTTTCTGGAATCCATGTCAGCATGTCCAGACCGTATCCTTCCAGGTCCTGTGATGTTTCCGTCGTGGTCTCTTCTTCTGTCGTTTCCTCGCCTTCGGTAGTATTTTCTTCTGTTGTGGGATCGCTGGATGTTGTTTCGGGTGTGTCGGTGGCGGTGTTGGTCGGCGTTTCTTCGTCTTCTCCGCCTCCGAGGCATCCTGCGGCTCCGACTACTCCTGCTGCGATTCCAAAGTCCTTCAGGTATTCACGACGGGTGCGTTCTGACATACCATCGTTTTAGAAGGATATTGACTTAAAATCCATCAAACAACCCAAATATCGTTACTTCCCAAATGAGTCGAGAGGGGCCTGTCTGAACGGCCCGAAAAAGTCACTTTCTGTATGATTTGACTATCAGTTTCGGCTGCTCCCGCGGTGTAGATCGAGATGATTCCGATTCACCGCTCCGAACAGACGATAGCAACCAAATCTCGCCGGTGTCTGCCGACAGCTGTCGCTCACCGCCCAGTGAACAGGCCGTGGGCTGACCCCGGTCAGCCCGCGGCCGTTGCCTGTGACGCCCGCACACCAACCCCGTTCGCTTTGACTTTCCACCGGCGTCGTAACTCTTCTTCCAGCTCGTGCCGAATCCAGTCACGGAACGTCTTGAATGTGAACTCCTCGGGCAGGTCGCGCCCGCCCCGGCGCGGGCGGGCGACGACCGCCCACCTGAGCACGAGCCACAGGTTCTCCAGCAATGCTGCGACCAACATGATGGCAAACCGCACGACAGGATCACGCGTCGTCGTGATCCCGCGTGCTTGCCGGAGTAAGCGGTAGGTTGTTTCAATGCCAGAGCGTTTCCTGTAGAGGCGTTCGATTTGCTTGGCCGAGCGATCAGTAACGCCGCACGCGACGTAGCCACGGACAACCTCACCGTGCTTGCCACGATCACCGTTCTGGTAGGAGACAGCGACCGCGAGCGGGAAGCGCAGTTCCCGCTCGCTGTCTTTGTACATGCGATAGGTCGTCATGTACGACTTGTGGACGTCGAGTTTGTCTTTCATGCGCTCGCCCTTCTTCGGAACGTGGACGACCGTTGCGGCGATATCGCGAGCACGGCGGATGACGCGCTCGTTGTAGAAGCCGCTGTCGGCAAGCAGCAGGTCGATCTCGAAGGGGTAGTTCTCGACGCGGGCGAGCACGCGCTCGACCGCGTCAGCCTCATCTTCGTCACTGCGGACATACGTCATCGCCAGCGTCACCGGCTTCTCGTTGGAGACGACGTAGGCCGTGCAATAGCGGTGGCAGGTAGTTGTCCCGTCCTTGGGAGCCATCGAGCAGAGTTCGCCGTCGTCGGCGTAGTGCTCGCCATGATAGGGGTTATCGATGAAGTCGATGGAGACGATTCTCGACCGGTCAGGGTCGAGAATCGTCATGGCGAGGCGTCCGAGCAGACGGTTAGCGACGAACTCGAGCCACGCTCGGTCGAGCGTATGGAGCCATGTGAAGACAGTGTCGTCACACGGCGTTCCGTTGGTGTCGTTGCAGGTTTCCCAGATTGAGGTCTGGTTGACGCAAGCCAAGATGACGACGAGCCAGATGTCGCCGGGGTCGAGGGGGCTCCCCTCGACACCCGGCAACGGGAGTGGAGTAATGACTTCTTCCGCTACGTCTTTCACGTCCGATGCCGAAAGGTAACCGTCTGGATCGGGGATCTTGAACACATCCAGATCCAGACACTTTCTCGTTGTTAACTCGGCGATTCAATTCCGCTGATTACGCCGGTTGGGAAGTACCGAAGCTACCTACCGTACCAGCACAAAATGATCCTGACATAGATCTTGGTAATGAGTTAAATGAGCCAGCCCGTCGCCAAGAAGGCTACCCCAAACTCAAGAATACCTTCTTAACTGAAAAACCACCTTGCGTGGCCACCGATGAAGCAGAAGGTGCAGATCAGGAGGGAACACTCTCCCGGGTAGAATTCGTCATAGACGAGACAGAAGGACCAATTGTTCTCAAGAAAGGAGGTCAAACATGGATCGAACAACGTATGCGAGGCGCTAGACAGAAAGGTTTCTATGAAGCAACCCAAGAAGAATGCTCAAGAGACATTTTCGGAAACGGAGCTAATGCAGCCGCGATGGGTGCAGCATTAGCTTATCAATCTACAGGAAACCCTTATCTCACCGCAGGAGCAGCTGCAGGAGGATTCATTATAGCAGGATCTGCTGAAGCAATAGCAGGGGAACGTTTCGTGGGAGCAGGAAATAGATACCTAATATTCTTCAAAGACGACGTATCTGACTCTAGAACGAGCGCTTGGTTATCAAATACAGATGCTGAAGATTTCTCCGACCGGATTTATTGTTATGCTTTCTTGGACGAACTTAATTTCCCTTGGTCCGACTATCAGTTACATAGCTCCCCTCTAGACCAGACACAACAGGATTTCAACGATAACTACGAAATTAAGTTATGTCCGGGAGACCGAGGATACATCCAGATGAACAAGATGAAACCTCAAAATGACGGAGAAGCCGGAGAGAAGTGGGGAAATGCCCACAATTTCCCATTCATCCATGTGACCCAGACCAAGACAGACTCATGTTAAACCTTCCAAATACGAACCTCTGTCAGAGTTGACCCGCATATTTACCCGGATCGTAATTCTCGGTAGCTGTAACGCTTACATCTCCATCCTCACTGAGTTCTATTCTCTCCATCTGGAGTTCATCTTCCCCAAACACGTATCTCGCTCCTCCAGCGACAACGTCTTCCCAACCTTCTGAACCTATTTCTGTTGCATCTTTGTAATCTATCTCAGTCAGAGCCTGACCTAGACTGGTTTCATCCACAAACCTATTCGCTTCTCCTTCTGAAGCATCTACTAAGGTCTTCAAAGTATTGTAAAATCTTTCCTCATCACCAGGCATCGTTACACTCATTGCGTATTCTCCGTCTGTCAGAACTAACCTATCTATGGTATCATCTGAGAAAGGTTGCTCTGCATCCTCTAAATATAGGATATCAAAACCTTCATACTCTCCTCTTTTTTCCATCTCACTGTTCAGACTCTGGGAGATATCTTCATTAAACTTCCAAATCGGAATCCAATCTACTCCCTTAATATCTGCTACAACTTCTTGTTCGACCTGAGACATGTCTACGTCAGCAAAATCGTATGGAATAAATGTGCCTCGTTCTTCATAGCCCTGCTGAATTTGATTAGAAATATTTCCCGCGATCTGGCTGGGAAAACCTACACCTATTGCCGTTACTGGGGTCTCACCATCGTATTCAGAACTGTTTATCTCATCCGCCGTAGGAACAAAATCCATTACCTCTGGTACACTTTCATCATGAGAATTACCGGTCTCTTCTTCTGTCGTTTCCTCGCCTTCGGTAGTATTTTCTTCTGTTGTGGGATCGCTGGAGGTTGTTCCGGGTGTGTCGGTGGTGGTGTTGGTCGGCGTTTCTTCGTCTTCTCCGCCTCCAAGGCATCCTGCGGCTCCGACTACTCCTGCTGCGATTCCAAAGTCCTTCAAGTATTCACGGCGAGTGCGTTCTGACATACCATCGTTTTAGAAGGATATTGACTTAAAATCCATCAAATAACCCAAATACGGGAGCTTTTGATACCCTTGATCCACAATTTCGAGAGGTCGATCGCTGCCATTTAGTAGACTAATCAATACAAAAACCACGATATTAGAGGTAGGACGAAGGGTCGATTAACATGGACGCTTCCCCGGTGTTTTATTGAATTGGCTGCATAACACTACTCCTACGGAGTACAGCGCTGACTGCCGGAAAATCGGGGACAGCGAAGGGATCCCGGCCGTGGATGGAAATCTGTGAATCTGAGACGCCAGAATTCTATTGATGCTTGTGTAGTTGTCGGTGGCAGTCTGCGCAGAGCCAGGTGACATCTAACGGTCTGCTGTAGTCTTCATGGTGGGCGTGAACGTTCTCCGTAGAACCGCATTCTTCGCAGGGTTGTCTTTCTAGACGTCCGGATCGAAGTGCGTGGTGGACTTTTTTCCTGGCAGCTACTTTTTCGGGGTGTCGCTGTTTGGCTCGTTTCTTGTACCGGTAGTGGTTCTGGGAGATTCCTCCTTTCCAGTTTGGGTTGTTGGCTCCTTCGAGGCCGTGTTCGGCGTTGCGTTTCTTGGCTCCGAGTGTTCCGGCGCAGGATCTGCTACAGGTCTTTCCGTTTCCCTGTTTTAGGTTGTCGAGTCGTGCTAGGTATGGGTCGTTGCAGATGACGCAGTATCTCAGGAGGTAGCGTCTGAATTCGCCGTCAACCTTGGCTGCGTGGACGAATTGTCCTTGAAAGGTTGCTGTGGTCAGTACTGTAGCTTGTATTGGCGAGTCACCTTTCTACGGTTACCTGGTGACTCGATTTTTATTAGGGTAAGGAGGGGAGGTGCTGCGGGTGAGTCGGTTTGATTTATTGAATATCTGTTGCCGAAAGGCTTAGTAAGTAGACGTGCGTGTTGCTTTCCGCCTATGCTTGGCACCAAAGGTGTGGCCTCGGCACTCACAGGGATCGTCATCGCCGGGTGTCGAAGCCGGCTCGGAACGCGGGGTCGTCCCGCGCTGGAGTCGTCATCGGCCATCGAGACGTTGTGCGGCAGGGAAAATGAGCGCACCGCTCTCGACGCGCGGTCACAGCGCGTGGAAGGGAATCGGGTGACGGATCTCGCCGCTGACGCCCTCGAGCGCCCCCGGCCGACACGGCCAGACCTGAAAGGCCCCCGGCGGCGGATCGAGGTCGCTCTCCAGCCCGTAGGTCGACGCAGGTTCGAAGCCGAACCGCTCGTAGAAGGCGGGGTCACCCTCCAGAACGACGGCGGCACAGCCGGCGCGGACACAGCAGCGCATGGCCGTGCGCACGAGTTCCGAGCCGATCCCCTCGCCCTGACGATCGGGAACGACGCCAACTGGCCCGATGACGGCGACGTCCACGCCGGGCGCGTCCGGGAGATCGGCGTCCGAGACAGCCGCGAACCCGGTGGGTTCGCCGTCCACCCTGGCGAGTACCGAACAGTCCTCACGGAGCGTTCCCTCCTCGCGCAACACGTCGACGAGTTCGGCCTCGGTTTCGTCTCCGAACGCCGCCGCCAACACGGCGTGGATCGTCTCGCGGTCGGCAGTCGCCGCTGGTTCGATATCGACCACGCCGGGGGCTTCTGTCGGCGGGTGTATTTATATGTCGATTCGAGCGCCGGGGACCGACGGGGCGCGATCACGCCGATTCGACGACGACTGCCCCTTTCATGCCGTATCGTCTGTGTGGCGAACAGTAGTACGTGTACGTGCCGGGGTCTTCGAACGTGTGCTCGAACGTCAGGTTGGTCCCGAGATCCGACTCGAAGGTGCCGTCGGTGTCGATGACGTTGTGGCTGCCGCGAATCCACTCCCAGACGACCGTCGTCCCGGGCGAAATCTGGATCGCCGGTGGGCTGTAAGCGTTGTTTCCGCTATTGCCTTCAGCCCCGACGGCGACGTCCACTGCCTCACGGTCCGTGAGATCGAGTGCCTCACCCTCGAAATGTCCGGTATCCGAGAGGTACGAACGCACTTCCTCGGGCACGGGAACGGTCGGGGCGTCGTAGCTCGGCGTCTGTGCACCGCCGGTCGAACAGCCGGCGACCGCGGCAGTGCCGCCGACGAGTGCCAGATACGTGCGTCGCGAGAGCGCCATACCAGGCTATTCGTTCGGCGGAAGGTGCGACTGTCGCCCCCGGCGAATATTGGTCATACCCACTCGACGCCGGTAAACTCGAACCGCGCGCCGCCGGCGTCGCTTTCGGTCACGTTGACGTCCCACCCGTGGGCCGTCGCGACCTGCTCAACGATGCTCAGCCCGAATCCCGTCCCCGTCTCGGTCGTCGAATACCCTGCCTCGAAGACCCGCTCGCGCACGTCCGGCGGGATACCGGGACCGTCGTCCCCGACGTAGAACCCGCCTTCCAGTTCGCCGATCCGGATCGTGACGCCACGGGTCGGGGAGCCCTGATCGGCCTGTGTGCCGGCACTCGATCCGCGCACCAGCTCCGGGGAAGCGCCGATGTCGCTGCCGGCCGATCCGTGCTCGACGGCGTTCCTGAACAGGTTTTCGAACAGTTGCCGGAGGCGGTTCCGATCGGCACTGACAGTTCGATCGATCGCGACCTGCAGGGTGGCGACGCTGTCGACGTTCCGCCAGCAGCTTTCGACGAGCGAGGCCAGATCGATGTGTTCGCGCTCGTTCACTTGATCGTCCTCACGTGCTAGCGTCAGCAGATCGTCGATCAGCGTGTCCATCCGATCGAGGGCGTCGACGATCGTTTCGTGGTGTTCGCTGTCGCAGTCCTCGCTGGCCAGTTCGAGCCGCCCGCGGGCAACGTGAAGCGGGTTCCGGAGGTCGTGGCTGACGACATTCGCGAATTCCTCGAAGCGGTCACGCTCGCGCTTGAGGGTTCGCTCGCGCTCTTTCTGCTCGGTGACGTCCCGATACATCCACAGGTGACCGCTTCCGTCCGGGAGTTCGAGCGGTCGATAACTCAGGGCGAATGTCCGGTCGTCTTCGAGCACGAACTCCACGTCGTCGACGGGATTGCGCGTCTCGATTCGGTGCTCAATTTCGGCAATGAAGGCCTCCGTGTCCGCAAATATGCCTCCCGCGTCTTCTGCCAGTCGCTCGCAGTCGGCACCGACGATGTCGCTCGGCGTCTCCTTAATGTCGAACAGTTCGAACAGTCGTTCGTTCGCCGCGAGTACCTGTCGGGATTCGTCTTCGGCGAGTACGCCGACCGGCAGGGCCTCGAACAGCGTCGAAAGCAGTGCGTTCGTCTCCTCGAGTTGCTGCTCGTATTCGCGCTGCTCGGTCACCTCGCGCGTGACGCCGACGACGCCCTCGACGTCGCCGTCGACTATCAGCGGTGTCAGCCGGTAATCGAGGACCTGATACCCGCCTTCCGGAAACTCGCCGGCGACTTCGCCCGTGAGTTCCTCCCGCTCGCCGGTGAACAACTCCCCGAACGCGTCGTCGTCGTACTGGGCGTTGATTCTCGGCACGAGGTTGCTCTTCTCGCCGACGAGGTCGTCCGGAGTCGTATCGTAAAAATCGGCCAGGTACTCATTGACGGCCTCGAAACGCGCGTCCTCGTCGTAGATGCAGGCCGATTCCTGCATCGTGTTGACCATCCGTTCGTACTGGCGTCGTTCGCGTTTGCGGCGCTCGCGCTCGGTGATGTCTCGCACCGTATACAGTCTCGTCCCAACCGGGATGTCGACCTGTTTGACCGTCACCAGTACCGTTCGTCGGTCGCCCTCTGCCGTCGTGATTTCCGTCTCAATGTTTTCGATTTCGCCGCGTTCGTCGAGTTCACCCGGCTCGAACAGCGGCTCCTCGAACAGTGCATCGACAGTACCGAGATCGGTCACCTCGCCCGCAGAGTACCCGAAGACGTGGCTGACGTTCGGGCAAACGTAAGAGAAAGCCCCGTTTTCGTCAGTCATCAACACAGTGTCGGAGATGTCCGCCAGGAGCATCTCGTATCGCTGGATGGCCGAGGCCTGCTGTTGGCGGTCGCGATAGTCAGCACAGGCTCGCTGGATCCGCTCGGCAACGTCCGAAAGCCGATCCGACTCCTCTCGCGGGAGGTAGTCCGCCGCACCTGCTGCAAGCGCGTCGCTCGCGAGACGCTCGGAGCCGTGTGCGGGCCAGAACACGACCGGCAGGTCCGGGTGAGTTTCCTTGAGTGTCGAGAGAACATCGAGGCCGTTTCCGTCCGGGAGTTCGTATGCACTGAGAACGCAGTCGAAACCGCCTTCGCTGAGTGTGTCGAGCGCGCGTTCCGGAGTCGATGTGACGACAACGTCCAGCCGGTCGTCGACGTCCGAGAGCGACGCTGCGCTCGGGGTCAGACTCTCGGGCTCGACTGCGAGCACCCGGACCGGCTGGTCCATACCTACGCAGACACATTCAGAACGTATATTTCCACCGACAGACTCGTATACTGCCGACACGTCCTTTGTTCGACAATGACGAGTTTCGGTCTACCGGTTCGATTCGTCGCCGGGCTGGACCAGTCGATCGACCTCGTCGTCTGCCTTCCACTCGCCGAGTTCCCTCGGATCGACGTGGACGAACACGTCGTCGACCTCCGGCAACGCCTGGATCGACTGGATGACCGCCGTCTCGATGTCGTGAGCTTCCCGGAGCGTTCGGTCGCCCTCGACCTCGATGTGGAGGCTCACGTCGATCTCGGGGCCGACGTAGTGGGCGATCACGTCGTGCGCTCCTTCCACGTCTGGGTGTGAGAGGGCGCGCCTGACGATCCGCTTTCGGAGGTCTTCCGGTGGTGCTCGACCGACCAGGTAATCGACGTTGTCCTGGACGATCTCGACGCCGGTGTAAAGGATCCCGAACGCGACGACGAACGCGGCGATCGGGTCCAGCAGCGGGAAGCCGAGCGTGGCCCCGACGACGCCAGCGAGCGCGGCGCTGGCAGTGAGCACGTCCGCGCGGTTGTCGGCCGCCGTGGCCCGCAACGCCGGCGAGCCGTGCTCCCGGCCGATGGCGTCGACGTATCGATAGAGACCGTACTTGACGACGACGGTCCCGGCGAGAACGGCGACCGCCGCGAGGTTGCGCGTGACGGAGACGTTCCCGCTGAGCACGGTCCGACCGGCCTGATAGAGGACGCCGATCCCGGCCGCGAACACCCCCAGCGCGACGAACAGCGAGACGAACGGCTCGATTCGCTCGTGGCCATGCGGGTGTTCGAAATCGGGCGGCTGGGTCGTCAGGTAGAGCCCGCCGACCGTGACGACGCTGTAGACCGAATCGGCGAGGCTGTTGACGGCCTCCGACTGGACGGCCAGACTGCCCGTGTACCACCAGACAGTCCCCTTCGCGAGCACGAGGGCCACGTTGCTCGCGAGCACGAGCAGCCCGACCCGGCGTAGCGTTGCCCGACGGGACCTCGACATCGGTGTCGGCTTCGATGCGAACGGTCAAATCGGCTTCGACGTCGTCTCGATCTCGACCGCGGTGTCGTCGCCGTGCGTCGTCGCGCCCTCCTGGGCGGCGAACGCGTCGTGGAGCCGATCGTAGGTGTCCTCGATGGCCTCGACGATGACGGTCGTCTCCGCGATGACGGCCATGAAGTTGGCGTCACCGTTCCAGCGCGGGACGACGTGCGTGTGGAGATG